>SVOW01000011.1 GCA_015066175.1 Oscillospiraceae bacterium | reverse complement strand
TCGATTACTTCTGCGTGACCGAGTGCATCTACATATGAATCAACATATTCGTCACCACATACTGAACATGTGTGTGTTGTGAAACCTTTTTCTGTACATGTAGGTGCTGTTACTACTGCATCATATTCATGACCAAGAGCATCAACTGTGATTGTTTCTCTTGAGAGTTCTTCGCCACATACTGTACAGTAAACTACTGTATCGTATGAGCCTTCGTTTTCACAATCAGGATCTACGTTGTTTTCTACAACTGCTTCTGCTTCTGTATGACCGAGTGCAGGAACTACTTCCTGTGCTACGAGAACTTCACCACAAACTGAGCAGTGTTTACCTTCTGTAAGACCTGTGTTTGTGCAATCAGGTGCTACTGCTTCGTCGATTACTTCTGTGTGACCAAGTGCAGGAACTACTTCCTGTGCTACAAGAACTTCGCCACAAACTGAACAGTGTTTACCTTCTGTAAGACCTGTGTTTGTACAATCGGGAGCTACTGCTGCATCGATTACTTCTGTGTGACCGAGTGCGTCTACTGTGATTGTTTCACGAGAAAGTTCTTTATCACATACTGTACAATATACTACGTTATCGTATGAACCGTCATTTACACAATCAGGTGCTACGTTGTTTTCTACAACTACTTCACCTTCTGTATGGCCAAGAGCGTCAACTGTTGTTGTTACTCTTGAAAGTTCTTCTTTACATACTGAACAGTATACTACTGTATCATATGAACCTGCGTTTTCACAATCAGGATTTACGTTATTTTCGATAACTGCTTCTGCTTCTGTATGACCGAGTGCAGGAACTACTTCCTGTGCTACAAGAACTTCGCCACAAACTGAGCAGTGTTTACCTTCTGTAAGACCTGTTTCTGTACATGTTGCTGCTACTGCTGCGTCGATTACTTCTGTATGACCGAGTGCGTCTACGTATGAATCAACATATTCGTCACCACATACTGAACATGTGTGTGTTGTGAAGCCTTTTTCTGTACATGTAGGTGCTGTTACTACTGCATCATATTTATGACCTGTTGCAGGCACTACTTCCTGTGCTACAAGAACTTCGCCACAAACTGAGCAGTGTTTACCTTCTGTAAGACCTGTGTTTGTACAATCGGGAGCTACTGCTGCATCGATTACTTCTGTATGTCCGAGTGCATCTACTGTGATTGTTTCACGAGAAAGTTCTTTATCACATACTGTACAATATACTACGTTATCGTATGAACCGTCATTTACACAATCAGGTGCTACGTTGTTTTCTACAACTACTTCACCTTCTGTATGGCCAAGAGCGTCAACTGTTGTTGTTACTCTTGAAAGTTCTTCTTTACATACTGAACAGTATACTACTGTATCATATGAACCTTCGTTTTCACAATCAGGATTTACGTTATTTTCGATAACTGCTTCTGCTTCTTTATGGCCAAGTGCAGGAACAACTTCCTGTTTAACAAGAACTTCGTTACAAACTGAACAGTGTTTACCTTCTGTGAGACCTGTGTTTGTGCAATCAGGAGCTACTGCTGCGTCGACTACTTCTGTGTGACCGAGTGCAGGAACTACTTCCTGTTTAACAAGAACTTCGTTACATACTGAACAGTGTTTACCTTCTGTGAGACCTGTGTTTACACAATCAGGTGCTACTGCTGCGTCGATTACTTCTGTGTGACCAAGTGCAGGAACTACTTCCTGTGCTACAAGAACTTCGCCACAAACTGAGCAGTGTTTACCTTCTGTAAGACCTGTTTCTGTACATGTTGCTGCTACTGCTGCATCGATTACTTCTGTGTGTCCGAGTGCAGGAACTACTTCCTGTGCTACAAGAACTTCACCACAAACTGAGCAGTGTTTACCTTCTGTAAGACCTGTGTTTGTGCAATCAGGAGCTACTGCTTCGTCAATTACTTCTGTATGGCCAAGTTCATCCACATAATCTGCTACATATTTGTCGCCACATACTGAACATGTGTATGTTGTGAAGCCTTTATCTGTACATGTAGGTGCTGTTACTTCACCTTTATAATCGTGACCAAGCGCATCTACTACTTCCTGTGCTACAAGAATTTCGCCACAAACTGAGCAGTGTTTACCTTCTGTCAAACCTGTTTCTGTACATGTAGGTGCTACTGCTTCATCAATTACTTCTGTATGACCAAGTGCATCTACTACTTCCTGTGCTACAAGAATTTCGCCACAAACTGAACAATGCTTACCTTCTGTGAGACCTGTATTTGTGCAATCAGGGGAAACTGCTTCGTCGATTACTTCTGTATGTCCAAGTGCAGGTACTACTTCCTGTGCAACAAGCACTTCACCACAGAAACTACAGTGTTTACCTTCTGTGAGACCTGTGTTTGTACAATCAGGTGCTACTGCCTCGTCAATTACTTCTGTATGTCCGAGTGCAGGAACGTATGAATCATAATACACGTCACCACATACCATACATTCGTGTTTTGTATAGCCCTGCTCTGTACATGTTGCAGGTGCTACTGATACTTCGTATTCGTGTCCGTATGCAGGAACTTCGATTTCTGTGCGTGAAATTTCTGCATCACATACTGTACAATATACTACATTATCATAGTGACCTTTTTCTGTACATGTAGGCTTAACTTCGTTTTCTTTTACTGCTTCTGCAGGTGTGTGACCAAGTGCATCTACATCTCTTGTGTCAAGAAGTGCATCACAGATTGTACATCTGAGTTCATCAAGACCTGTGTTTGTACAATCAGGGTCTTTAAATCTTGACCACTCGCCGTCATCATGGCCTACTGTTACTGTTGCAGAGGCTTTTGACAAATCAATTGTCTGACCGTGTGCAACATAACTTGATGATGTTGTGCCGAATGTATCAGTTACTGAACGGGATACGAATGTAAGACCGCCGAGGCAGCCTGCATCTTTAATCCAATCTTCATTCATATAAACTGAGCCGGTTGCACCAAAAGCTGCATCCTCACGCACTTTGAGTGAGAACTTCGCAATCTGACCGTCAGCAATTACGGGATTACCTTTACTTGAGTCACCTGAGAAACCGATGTAAGCAATCTTAACCTCGCTTGCTACTGACTGCCAGTAAGTGGGGTTTGAATTTCTCTTATACATTGCTGATGAAGATGATGCGTTACCGAGAACTTTATAATTCTCAAGCTCACCTGCATTATCAATGTAATCCGGTGTCGAAGGTTTCTTACCTTCAGGTATTACAATTTCAAAGAGAGATGCATCATAGAGCACCGCTGCCTGAGCCGCATAAACCAGATAGTCTGTTTTCAATGTTACATAAACATCGATGACATCTCCGGGGTGCACTACGCTCTCACTGGTAGTAATACCATACTGAGCTACGTAGTCTGCTTCTGCTTTTTCTGCGTCTGCTGCTGAAACGGATATTGCAAACATGTTCGCAATCATCAGCAAAGACAGAAGAATGCTGAGAAGCTTCTTCGTTTTGGACATAACATTTGCCTCCTTCAAAAGATAAAATGCTAAGTAAATAGGGCGTTTTTGAGCGTAAAAGGGTACACTCCCCCTACTATTCTTCATAGTAATAATACCACAAAGAGAGGGAGAGTGTCAACAGTAATGCATAAAATAAAACTTCAGACCGCTGAAATATTTAAATTATGCACAAATTACCATTTATTTTTTTAGTTAAAGTCACAAAAACTTGTCAGGGTTTAAGCCAGACTGTCTTGTTTACGATATGTGTGTAGCTCTGTACAAGTTTTACAACCTTAACAGACACATTCATATCGGCATAATCTTCTGCCATAACGTAAGGTTCGTTATTTTCTCTCATGGAAACTGCAAGTTCAATGGCACGTTCAACATCGAGAGTTTTGATACCGCCGATTACAACGCTTCCCTTATCAAGAACTTCGGGACGTTCAGTTGATGTTCTGAGAAGAACGCCTGAGAAACCGAGCATTGCAGATTCCTCTGAAAGAGTTCCGCTATCTGAAAGAACGCAGTAACTTGTTTTCTGAAGCTTATTATAATCCATAAATCCGAAAGGCTTGAGATTCTGAACAAGAGGATGGAATTTGAAGTTTCTCTTTTCAATGAATTTCATTGAACGGGGATGTGTTGAATAGATAACGGGCATCTGATATTTTTCGGCAATATCATTTATTGCAGTCATAAGAGACATAAAGTTTTCTTCGTTATCAATATTTTCTTCTCTGTGAGCAGAAACGAGGAAGAATTTGCCTTCTTCAAGACCGAGACGCGAAAGAACATCGCTTGAATCGATTTTATCTTTGTATTCTTCAAGCACTTCCCTCATGGGAGAACCTGTAACAAAAACTGTTTTACCGTCAATACCTTCAGAAATAAGATATCTTCTGCTGTGTTCTGTGTAAGGAAGGTTGATATCTGAAATATGGTCAACAATCTTTCTGTTAATCATTTCACTTACATTCCAGTCCCAGCAACGGTTACCGGCTTCCATATGGAAAATCGGAATTTTAAGACGTTTTGCACTGATTGCAGAAAGTGCAGAGTTTGTATCACCTAAAAGTAAAACAGCATCAGGTTTTTCTTTTACCATTACCTGATAAGATTTCGCAATGATATTACCCATTGTTTCGCCAAGATCGCTGCCTACACTTTCAAGGTAATAATCAGGTGCGCGTAAATCAAGGTCTTCGAAGAAAACCTGATTGAGTGTATAGTCATAATTCTGACCTGTGTGAACAATAATGTGGTCAAAATATTTGTCTGCACATTTCATAACGGCAGAAAGCCTGATAATTTCAGGACGGGTGCCGATGATTGTCATTAATTTAAGTTTTGTCATTTCTTTTACCTCACACTTTCAGGAAAACTGTATCGGGTTTTTCGGGGTCGAATGGTTCATTGCACCACATAAGAGTTACAAGGTCTGTATCTCCTAAGTTTTCTATATTATGAGTATAACCCGTAGGAATATCGATAACTTCAATTTTGTCACCGCTTGCATAATACTCGATAACTTTATCTTCGCCGTATTTTCTGAAACGGACAACACCCTTGCCTGAAACGATAACGAATTTTTCGTTTTTCGTGTTGTGCCAGTGGTTACCTTTTGTAATACCCGGTTTTGAAATATTAACAGACATCTGACCTCTGTCAAAAGTTCTGATAATTTCTGTAAATGAACCGCGTTCATCAACGTTCATTTTAAGGGGATAAGAAAATTTATCTTCGGGGAGATAACTTAAATATGTTGCGTAAAGGTCTTTAATGAATTCATCTGACATATCAGGAATTTTTCTTTCATCACGTGAAGCTTTGAAAGAATAAATCAGGTCGACAATTTCACCAAGAGTTCTCTGATGAACAGGTTTTATTTCGCAGAAAATTTCGCCTTTGTTTGCATTGCCTTCAATTGCATTTCTGATTTCGTTTACAACGTCGTCAATGTAAACCAGATTCATCATATAATTTCTGTCGTTTACGGTAATGGGCAAATCGTTTGCGATATTGTTGCAGAAAGTTGCAACTGCACTGTTATAATTTGGCCTGCACCATTTGCCAAAAACATTTGGCATTCTGTAAACAAAAACTTCTGCGCCTGTCTCTTTGCCGTAAGCAAAGATAAAATCTTCAGCCTGTTTTTTTGACTTGCCGTAGGGATTATCAAGCTGAGCCTGAATTGACGAAGTTATAAGCACGGGAGAACGATTTTTGTTTTCTTTGAGAAGTGAAAGAAGTTCATCAGTAAATCCTGAATTTCCTGACGCGAATTCTTCTTCATTCTGCGGTCTGTTCACGCCTGCAAGATGAACAACAAATTCACATTCTTTGCAAAAATCTGCAAGCAAAGATTTGTCTGTGTCCAGATCAAATTTAAGCAGTTCATATTTTTCATTCATTTCAAGATTTGCGCAAAGGTTTTTTCCTACAAAACCTTCTGCACCTGTTACAAGAATTTTCATTTTGTTTCCCCCATTATAATTTCTTTTTGATAATGCCTTTTACAAGCGATAAAATATCTTTCTTCTTTTTGCCGACAATGCAGATTGCACCAAAAGCAAAAACAACAAGTTTGAATATTACATTTATAAAGAAAGTTCCTGAGAAAAGTGCTATCTCATTATGCCAACCGACATAAAGCATATTTACAGGAATAATTCCGACTGCACTGAAAACAGTAACAAGAAGAATTATAAATCCCATTTCGCCGATATTATATTTGATAATATCGTGTTTTCGGCAGATTACAACTGAAACAATCGCTGCAGTCGCACGCGACACTACAAAGCAAAGGGCAGCTGCAAGCATATTATAAAGACCAAAGTGAGTAAGAATATAACTTGCAGTAAAATTAACAACTATTGCAGAGCCTGAACAGAAGAACATTTTTTTACTCTGTTTTACGTCGTACATAATACCGAAAGTGTGAGTGAAATAAACAAATTTAATTGCATGGGCCACTGCTATTATGGGAACATATTTCCATGCATCGTAATAGTTTTTGTTGAGAAGCATTACAACTTCCTGAGAAAAAAGTGCAACGCCAAGACAAACTATTGCAGAAATTCTGAAAGCAACAGATGCTAAATCAACAATTTCTTTTTTACCCTCGTCCCCAAGTTTCATTTTATCATTAAACCACGGTCTGAAAGCGAGATGAATTGAAGACTGGACAATTTCGATAATTGAACTGAACTGCATGGAAACGCTGTAAATTCCGTTTTCAAAAGCTTTACCTGCTGCATTGAGGAAATGTTTTGATATGTAAGATGCCATATTGTTGGCAATATTATGAGGCAAAAGCGGAATTGAATACTTAAGCGAAATCTTAAGCATCTCTTTATCAATAACAAAACTCATCAGGCCATGCCTTAACATATCAATTATGCCGTAAATCGTAAAGACAAAGTTTGAAAGGAATAAAGACAGCATCATGCCGTTTACTCCGCCAAGTTCAAAGCCGAAAATGTAAACACCACGACCGAATATGAGCAGAATAATGTTGAGTGATACATGGAAAAAGAAAAACAGAAGTGAGTTTTTCGCAAATTTTCCGCCCTGCTGCTGTGCCTGAAGAATAGATTGATACATCTGATACATTGCGTTGAACACAAGCGTAAGCAGCGTAAAAATAACAGCAGGATAAACCGCAATGCCTTTAAAAAGAAGATTGCCCACAGGCTCTCTCAATAAAAGCATTACAGCCACAACTGCTGTGCCGAAGACAGCCATAAAAGTCATTATGGTGCCGAAAAATTTTCTGCATTTTTCTTTGTCAAGTTTATATTCTGCATAAAACCTTATAAGTGCATAAGGTAAAGAAAGATTGACAAGCAAAACTGCAATATTTGTAAAAGATGTCAAAAGATTAACTCTGCCGTAATCTTCCGTTGAAAGAAAAGCAGGATTAGTGTAAATAAACAAAAGCAAAAAAGTTGAAGCTTTTGTTACCATATTCGCAACCGTATACAAAAAAGAATTTTTTGCAACTTTATTTGCTCCTGCCATTTTTTCACGCTCCGTAAATAATATCTCTGTAGACAGACACAAGAGTGTCTGTATTTTTCTTAACATCATGACGTGCAGTTGCCGTCTCTTTACCTTTTACAGAAAGAGCAAGACAAAGCTCATCATCTTCAAAAATTCTGCTGATTTTTTCTGCACACTCGTCAGTGTTTTCAAGCTTATAGAGAAGACCTGAAACGCCGTCTTCTGAATAAGAAGATGTACCGCCTACATCACTTGCAACTGTAGGCACACCCATAACCTGTGCTTCTGCAAGAGAGTTAGGTGAATTTTCCATAACAGAATACTGCCAGAAGGCTCTTGAAGAAAGCATATGATCACTTATTTCAGCAGGATTAAGTGATGGAAGAAAAACTACGTTTTCTTTCACATCATATTCTTCAAGAAGTTTCTTTATATATTTAGGATAACTTGCAATGTGGTTATCGTCTTCGCCTATTCTGAAACCACCGGGAACTTCAAGAAGAACATCAGGATATTTTTCTTTTAATTTTGCAATAACTTTAATTGCATAGTGAAGACCTTTTGCAGGAGTTTCACTTCTGATTCCGAAAAGTTTGTGAGGATTTGCATTTTCGATATTCCACTCAACAGAATAAAAATCATTTCTTAAAATTCTGTTACAGGAATAATATTTTATCTGCGGATTTATTCTTAAAGCTTCAGCTTTATCATAGTGGGTTCTGCCGATGCAATATTTTGCTTTTTTAATTATTTCATCTGATTTGCTTGCGCGAATTTTCATCATAACTTTTCTTTCAATCATACCTGAAAGACGTTTGTTATCGCTCTTTGATCTGCCGAAAATAAGTTCTTTAAACGGAATACCCTTCAGATAAATATCAGCAATTCCACCTGTCATTCCCTGCAGAGTTACTGCCACGGGACAAGGCGGATTCACATTTATAACAGATTTACCGAAAGAAAATTCCACGCCCTGAACGTCAATCAGGTCAGGGTTTTCTTCTGCTATAATCTTCGAAAGTTTTTCTTCAAGCACTTTATCTCTGCCCATAGCAATCTGATTTGCTCTGATAAAATAAACTACTTTCTTTCCATCAATAACTTTCTTTTCCTCTTTTGTATCGCGGTTAACGCTGACGATAATAAGTTTTTCAATTTCGTCATACTCTTCCAAATTTTTTGCTGTTGCTGTTACCCAACCGCCTGAAGTTTTTATATCCTTTTCGCTCTGCGAGAGACTCAGAACCTGAGTCATCATTGTCAGCCAAAGTATTTTCATCTGAATCATTCTCCCCATAGAAATAAAGCATTGCAACGCCCATACAGAAAAAGAAAGATGGTTCTGTATTAAGCAATGTATGTGATGCAATACCTGTTACAAACAAAACAACCATCGGTAATAAACCAAGCAATCTGAATTTACCTTTTCTCAGTGAAACAATAGCATTTTTAATATCAATAAACACCGCTGTATACATCCACGCAACTATGCCTGCACCAATTACGCCATACAGTGCAAAAATTTCAAGAAACATATTATGCGCCTGAATACCACCATAACTGTCAAGAGGCCCTCCGAGGAAGAAGAGTTTCGCATCTTTGGTGAAAACTTCCAAATAGTGAACCCACAAATCAAAGCGTCCATTTGAAATATCATTACCTCGCGGGTCTGTGAATCGTTCAATGGTGCGCATAATATTTTCATGAAGCTGAGACCCTTCCGTAAACAAAATAAGTCCGCCAAGCACAGCAACTGAACCAATTCCCATAAACGTTATCCATTTACGTGCTCTCGGTTGTGCGTAGCCCATTGTAAGAACAGCAGCAAATGTTATTATCATACCGATAAGTGATGTTCTTGACTGAGTTGCGAAACAATAATAAAGAAGCGGAAGTGCAACACCTGCAAGACATATCCATTCTTTGTAATTTGTAACCTTTGTCATGCCCATTGTTACAAACACAAGGCAGAAAGCAAGTGTAATACCAAGCTGGTTTGTGCCTGCACCTTCAGCCAGAGACATTCTTGTTGCATCAAGTGAATATGCAGGGTTGATAAGTATAGAAGTGAAAACAGCAATCAAAACACCCAGCACATAATAAACCTGAATGTTCATAAATCTTTTTGAGCCGGTCTTTTCGTCTTTACAGCTTCTGAAAACATCCACCATATACAGAAGGAAAAGCATAAGCTTGATTGCAATAAAACTCATTCTCATGGCCTGATTACCATTGAGAATATATTGCAGAGAATAAAGAATAAAAACAACACATGCCGCAACGGTGCTTCTCGGCATTCGCCGTTTATCTTTTTCGGTTTTATACTCGTTGTCAAAAACGTACGCTCGCACGAAATAAACAATTGTAATAATATTGATAACAGAAATATCAAAGATTGTGGAAAATCTGATAACACTTATCAGCGAAACAAAAACATAAATGTAGTCATCCTTGTCAAGAAAGAACAAGGGCACAATCATAATGAGTGTTCCCACATACATAAAAAATTCAGCACTTACTTCTGACAACTGAAAGAAAATATTGGCAACGAAAACGGCTGCCAATATCCACAGATTCAATCCGTCAAGATAGCGGATAGATTTTTTCTTTTCAGTTGTCTGTTTTTTCAAAGCACGCTGCATAAACCTTCCGCCACCTTTCACGAAAATTTTTTAATTAATTATTTTATATTTTCTTTATACCATTCAACTGCGTCTGCAAAGCCTCTTTCGAAAGACCAGTCAGGGTCATAGCCGAGAAGTTCTTTTGCTTTTGAGATATCAGCTTTTGAATGTTTGATGTCGCCTGCACGGTCAGGGCCGTAAATCGGCTCAATATCTGTGCCGAGAAGTTTGCAAAGTTCATTATAAAGGTCGATAAGATAAATCTGATCGCCATAAGCAATGTTGTAAGCCTGACCTGCTGCTTCTTTGGGAGCAAGCATAGCTTTTAAGTTTGCTTCAATTACGTTTTCAATGTAAGTAAAGTCTCTTGACTGTTTACCGTCACCGTTGATTGTAGGTGCTTCGCCTGCAAGAAGAAGTCTTACAAATTTCGGAATAACTGCTGCATAGAATCCGTATGGATCCTGACGTCTGCCAAAAACATTGAAATAACGGAAGCCGACTGTTTCAAGCCCATAAATATCTGTATAAAGTTTTGCATACATTTCGCAAACACCTTTTGTAAGAGCATAGGGTGAAAGAAGGTTGCCTTCTCTGCCTTCTCTTTTAGGAAGGTTAGGTTCATCACCGTAAACTGATGAACTTGATGCATAAACAAATCTTTTAACGCCATTCTGTCTTGCAGCTTCGAGCATATTTACTGTGCCTTTGATGTTGATTTCTTCATAAAGCACAGGCATTTCAATGCTTCTGGGAACGCTGCCCCATGCTGCCTGATGTGAAACATAGTTTACGCCTTTACAAGCTTTGTCACATGTTTCATAATCTCTGATATCACCCTCGATGAGAGTAAAGTTTTCATTCTGAAGAAAAGCTTCAATGTTTTCTCTTTTACCTGTTGAAAAGTTATCAAGACATCTTACCTTGTAACCCATTCTCAGAAGTGCTTCACAGATATTTGAACCAATAAAACCTGCACCACCGGTTACAAGGAAAACGCTGTCTTTTTCAAAAACAAGTTCGCTGTATCCCATTTTTAAATGCTCCTCTGTTTATTATAATCTCCAGTAGCAATAGCCGTCTGCTTCGTACTGTTTTCTATCAAGGATGCCCTTAACGTCAATAAGAACTTTTTCTGAATTATCGCAAGGTGCAAAAATACCGTCGATATCTTCTTTTGTAAGTTCAAAATATTTATCGTGTGCAACGCCGATAATAACAGCGTCCATATTTTTAAGGTCCTTGAGAGGAATAAGGTCAATACCGTATTCTTTCTTTGCATCTTCATCTTCTGCATAAGCGTCTGTCACATAAGACTGAACACCGTATTCTTTAAGCTCGTTGATAATATCAACAATTTTTGTATTTCTTGTGTCAGGGCAATTTTCTTTGAAAGTAAGACCAAGCACTGCAACGCGGCTGTCTTTAACTGATTTGCCTGCAGCAATAAGTTTTTTAACTGTGTTTTCAGCGATGTATTTGCCCATATCATCGTTGATTCTTCTGCCTGCAAGAATAATCTGTGAATGGTAACCTATCTGCTCTGCTTTATATGTAAGATAGTAGGGGTCAACACCGATGCAATGTCCGCCAACAAGACCGGGGAAGAATTTAAGGAAGTTCCATTTTGTGCCTGCAGCTTTAAGCACGGCAGCAGTGTCAATACCCATCTTATTAAAGATTATTGAAAGTTCATTCATGAAAGCGATGTTGATATCGCGCTGGCTGTTTTCGATAACCTTTGCTGCTTCTGCAACTTTGATTCCTTCTGCACGATAAACACCCGCTTCAATAACAAGTGAATAAACATTTGCTACAATATCGAGAGTTTCTTCGTCCATACCTGAAACGATTTTAACGATTGTTTCAAGTCTGTGTTCTTTATCGCCGGGGTTGATTCTTTCAGGAGAATAACCAACTTTAAAATCAACACCGCATTTAAGTCCTGATTCTTCTTCAAGAATCGGAATACATACGTCTTCTGTAACACCGGGGTAAACTGTGCTTTCGTAAACAACTATTGAACCTTTTACGAGGTTACGGCCTACAATTCGGCTTGCACCTTCAACAGGTGTAAGGTCAGGTGTGTGGTCGTTATTAACAGGTGTAGGAACTGCAACGATGTGGAATTTTGCTTCTTTGAGTTTTGTTTCGTCGCAAGTAAAATCTACAGTTGTTTTTGAAATTACTTCGTCACCTACTTCATTTGTAGGGTCAATGCCTGATTTGTAAAGTTCAATTTTCTTTTCGTTAAGGTCAAAACCGATTACATCAACTTTTTTTGCAAAAGCAACTGCAATGGGCATACCTACATAGCCAAGACCTACCAGAGAAATTTTTTCTTCTCTGTTTACAATTTTTTCGTAAAGATTTTTCATGTTGACTTCCCCCATATTTAAAAATTATTTATTAACTCTTTATATGAATTTCCGCTTGCTGTACACATTGATTTATCTGCATATTTTCTGAATGCTTCAGCAAAATATTTATAATCTTCTGCATTGTGTGCATCAGATGCAACCCAACGCACACAATTGTTTTTAAGTAATTTCTTTACAAAATTACGCTCTTTATTGAACAATCCTTTTTCAAGCATCACCGCAATATCAACCTGAAACTTGCAGCCTATTTCAAGCATACGCGAAACTATTTCGGGCTTTGAAAAAAGTATGGGATATCTTTCAGGGTGAGCGATGATAATATCAGCACCTTCCCTTTGAAAATGAATCACAATTCTTTCCCAGTTTGACACAAGCTGTGTGCCGTTCATTTCAAGAAGGATTGTTTTTGTACCTTCTGTGCAGAATTTCATCGCACCTTCAATTGTATCATCTGCAAGAGCTGAAATGTTATATTCATAACCCTGAATAAGTTCAATTCCCAGACTTTCTGCAGCAGGACGCAATTTTTCAAGACTCTCTTTCGCTTTGCTTTTATCAAAGTGAGGTCTTCTGACATGAGGCGTTGCGATAATTTTTCTGATCCCCGCTTTTCTTGCCTCTTTGAGCATTTTTACTGATTCTTCATAATCTTTTGCTCCGTCATCAACGCCGAAAAGGATGTGACTGTGTATGTCAATCACTTTTTTCACCGCCTTACTTATAAAAGTAAATCGCTGAAATCATCTGCAGGAGAATCAGGCTGAACAGGTTCTTGCTGTTGCTGTTCCTGCTTTTCAATTTCGGCATAATAACTGTCGTAGCTGTCATAGTTATACTTGCCGTATCTTGATTTTCTTCTGTATTTATAATATCCGTAATACTGACCTGACGCACTTTCTTCAATGCCGTTAAGTACAGTGCCGATAATGTTTGCATTTGCTTTTTCAAGCTGGTCAAGGCTTCCCATAATTGCTCTCTGAGGAGTGTAACCGGCTCTGATAACCATAATTGTTGCGTCAGCGTTTGCTGCAACAAGAGCACCTTCAATGAAACTTGTAAGAGGAAGTGTATCGAAAATAACGATATCAAACTTTTCTCTCATTTCTTCCATTGCTTTTTTGAAACGTTCTGAGCCCAACATTTCAACAGGGTTGACAACTTTTGAATCAACGTCAAGAAAATAAAGGTTTTCAGTATTTGTAACTGCTGCTGCTTCTTCAAGAGTACAATCGCCTGAAAGATATTTTGTAAGGCCTTTTTTGGGTCTTACTTTAAAAAGGTTACCCTGAGTAGGGCGGCGCAGGTCGCATTCAACAATAAGCGTTTTGTTGCCGGCTTTCGCCATTTCAATCGCAAGGAAATGAGAAATTGTACTTTTACCTTCGCCGGGAATACTACTTGTAATAACAATTGTCTTTATAGGATTATCGATGCCTGAGAATTTAATATTACTTCTCAGGGTTTTGATTGCTTCGTGAACTTTTCCGTTTGTGCTTCCTCCGGAGTAAGAACCATAGCCATATCCGTAGCCATAACCGTAGCCTGTGCCGTATTCATACCCGTATTTAACTTTATTTTTAAATTTCCCCATGGTTTCAGACTCCTTTCTTATTTAGATTTTTTGATTTTGAAGACTGTGTGCTCTTGATTCTGTTAACCTGAGCAAGAACAGGCAAATCAAAAACTGTTTCGACTTCTTCTGCAGTGCGAAGAGTTGTATCTGTAAATTCTTTAAGGACGATAAGACCAACCACAAGCACAGCACCTGCAAGAGCAATAAGGATTGTGTTCTGCATTCTCATAGGGCCTGTCCTTGTAACATACGCATAGTCAATAACATTTACGTTTTCTGCTCTGATTGTTTCCTTAACAACATCAGTAAAAACATCTACCATTTCATCGGCAATTTCTTTTACCATTTCGATGTCATGACCGGTAACTGTAAGCTCCATAACACGTGTTTCATCAACAGGTGCTACTTTTATTTCATATTCTGAAAGTCCGTCAAGACCGAGGTTTTTAGCCGTAGTCATTGTAACCCTTCTGCTCATCGCAATTTCACTGTAGTCCAGTGCCAGTTTCTCATAATATGTAATTATAGAGTTATTATCGCCATCGTTTTCCTGAACAGGTTCCATAACATAGAAGGTTGTAGTTGCAGTATACTCATGTTCAAGAACAAAATAGTTGATGTAACCACCAACTGCACCAAAAATTACAGTCACCACCAGAATCAACGGCAGAAGCTGTATCAAAGATGTTATAAGTCTTTTTCCGGTCATTAATATATCTTCCTTTCAGTTAAACATAATACGCCTTATCTATTCTATCACAAATTCTTGCAAAAATCAACTTAATATTTATTGTAAAATAATTATAAAAAATATATATCTGCCGAAAATCGTGCTAAACTTCTTTATAGGATTTTAAAAGTACTGATAAACCGTCAAATCGGTTGATTAACCATAATTTTTCACAAAAAATTCCAAGCATACATCATTATTTTCTCACTCAGAGATTCAACCATATAATCTGAAAAATGTCTTTTTAAGAAAAAAATTAAATGTTTATTGCTTTCGTGGAATAATAAACTTATTTCCGCTTTTATCAAGCGTCATAAGCATAACATCGGCAACATCAGTTTTTTCTTGCCCGAGAATTTTGTTGATTTGTGATTTCGATGTTTTACAAACATCAAAGTTTGAATAAATATATCTGCCGTCTGCCACAACAACAACAGGCACACCTTTTTCTTCTGCTTTTCTGCCGAAAGTATTCAGTGTCAGCGGAATTTTATCTGCCTTGAGCATTATACTCAAGGAGCCGTTTGTTTCCACAACTGCGTACTCAACATCAGAAACATCAAAAACATCTTTCTGTCTTAAAGATTCCATAAGGTCATCTATGGAAAAACGGATTTTCTTCAGTGCATTTATATCAAGTTTGCCTTCTTTTATAACGTAAATTGCATTACCCTCAACTGCTCGTCGGAATTTTCCGCTTTTGAGTGAAACAAAGGCAAAAAACATTTCCAATAAAACAAGCATCGCCACACCTGTAATTGAATTGACAAGAGATTTTGAAGTATCGTCCACAGAAGATGATGCTATTTCAGAAAGAATCATTGTTACCACAAGTTCAGTAGGCTGAAGCTGTCCTACCTGCCTTTTGCCCATCAGTCTGACGGCTGCTACAACTACAAAATAAATAATAAAAGTTCTGATAAGTACTGTTACCATACCCAAACCTCCTAAAAAACTCATAAATAGTTTCTCTCAAACAGCATAAAATATGTTAAAAAGATAAAAAATGAGCAAAACAAATTTTTTTTAAAAAAATCTCTTGACAGATTCAAAAAAACACTATATAATATCAAGGTGTTCAGCACAAACACGTGATCCATTAGCTCAGCCGGCAGAGCACTTGACTTTTAATCAAGGTGTCCGGAGTTCGAATCTCCGATGGATCACCAAGAAAACGGTAATCGCTTTTGCGGTTGCCGTTTTTCTTTTTGTCTTATACTTCGAGGAGATTCGAACTCCATTGCCATATTCTATAAGTCTGAATAAAAAGTCAATTGAACTTTCCATAAAAATACCCTTGCAGAAAATCTCTGCAAGGGTAAAATTTTTATTCTTCAGTTTCTTTGTTTTTCTTTCTGAACACAACAAGTTTTGAAAAGAAATAGTTGAGAATGACAACTATAACTGCAAGAATGATTTTTGAAACCATTTTCCCGCCAAGCACAAAACCAAAGATGTCAATTCTATATCTGTCAAATGTCAGCAAATCAACAAGCACATACAAACCGATTTCTTCGATTACAAAAGAAAACACTCTTGCTGTGAAAAAAGAAAAAATCTCTTTGCCGATTTCTTTCGGCTGCCATGTACGGCTTTCAAAAACAAACAACTTGTTTGTAATGTATGCAAACACAACAGAAACAAACCATGCAATTACGTTTGAAACAAGGTAGCGTTCTTCTCCCAGAACAACATTAAAAAATTTGAACGCCGCAAAGTTTACAAGTGTTGTGAGTGCACCGAAAAATACATAAAGAATAAGTTCTTTGTATTTAATAATCAAATCACAAATTTTCTTCATAAGTTAAAATCTCTTTCGCTATATATACAGGTCTGTTCTTGACCTGAGTATGAATTTTGCCGATGTATGTTCCTGCAATGCCGATAAAAACTGAAATTATCGAAAAAAGGAAAACCATAAGGCAGGCAAGGAACCCTGCAGTGCAGTTTGCATCAAAGCCGAATTGTGCAATCATAAGTGCAACAAACAAAAGCACATCAAGCACCATCGTACCGATTCCGAAATATAAAGGTAATTTCAACGGAAGGTCTGTATATGCCATAATTCCGTCAAGAGCATATTTTATAAGTTTTTTTACAGACCATTTTGTTTCTCCGCTTTCACGTTCCATAACTTCATAAGGAATAGAGCAAACATTATAACCTATCCATGAAAAAATACCTTTTGAAAAACGATGGTATTCAGTAAGTTCAATAATTGATTTCACAACATTTTTTCTCATGGTTCTGAAATCGCTTGCATCTTCAATAAAATGAACCTCGCTGACTTTGTTTATCACAGAATAGAAAGAGGTTTTGATTTTACTGAGAAGTTTTCCGTCTTTTCTTTTTTCCTGAAAGGCAGCAACCATATCATAATCCGGATTTTCATCAAGTATTCTGCCCATCTGCACGGCAACTTCAGGCCTCTGCTGCATATCGGCATCGATAATTGTGGTGTATTCTCCGCAGGATGCATTAAGGCCTGCATACATTGCAGCTTCTTTGCCGAAGTTTCTTGAAAAATTTATTATTTTTATTTTAACATCTTTGTTTTCATTGAATAATCTTTTCAGAACTTCGCCTGTTTTATCGCGGCTACCATCATTAACAAAGATAAGTTCGTAACTGTCAGTATATCCCTTCATTGCTTCTTTTGCACAATTAAGGAAAATTTCTACATTTCCTTCCTCGTTAAAGCACGGGATAACCAAAGAATGTTTTACAGACATTTTTTCAGCACCTTTTTTTAAAATAGTGAATATAAGAGTATTTTATACTTTGGGCTCTGTTTTTGTCAATAGATTAAATATAAAATTAAATTAAAGCTTTTTTATATCTCTGAATATTATTTAACCTTTTCTGATTACAAGAGCCATATCTGTATCATCAGGCCTTTCGCCGATATAGTATGTACCAAAACTCGAAGCAGTAAATTCTTCTTCATAAAGAAATTCACCGTTTATCGGGTCAAACCACTGCAGAGTATATTTTTCATCGGGAATAAGATTTCCCACAGTACCGGTTTTAAATCCGCCGTAAGATATTGTATTATCTTTTTCTGCCACATTTTCATCTGTGAAAGAGTAGAAATAAATCACGATTTCTGTGTTATCTTCGTTGCTTGCACAAGAATAGTAAACACCAAGACAAGGGTTGAAATAAGCTTTGTTACCAAACCTTGGAATAAGATTGTACCACTCTGTAGTTTCAAGGAATGTTTTCATATATCCTGACTGATATGAACTTGCATATTCCAGAGAATCCTGCCATGTTGCATTTTTCTTTTCTTCTGAAGTAATTGTGTCTACGCCGTCAGAAGAATCATTTTCTTCATCGTAAATGTTAAGATAACTCCATGTGTCATGGCCGCCCCATCCGTAACCATACATTCCGTTAAGATAAGCTGTCCAGCCCTGCATTCTTGCACCGAAATTTTTTGTCCACAGATAACAATACTGCCCTTCGTAATTCACAACAGGTTTACCCTGAGAATTATACCAGAAATCTTTCACAATATTAAAGTCAATCTGACCTGTCTTTGATGGTGTCCACTGTGCTGCATAGAAATCGTGAGAAGCCACATCTCTGAAACAAGACGGCATTGCACCTTTGTGATAAACTTTACAATCATCAGGTGCACCTTCTCCGTTGCCGTAAGCAGCTGTTTCACCTGTGTTTTCCTGATGAGCAGTCAGCGGATGGGTGTATGGGTCATATTTTGCAATATAATCTGCCACAAGTTTGTAGGGATTATTTATATAACTCCACTCGACGTGATTTGTTTCACTCCAGTAAAAATCGTTGTCAACTTCCTGACCCAGAGTCCACAAAACGGGATAAGCGGAGTAACGTGCAACCCAATAACGGGAAATTTTTTCAAGATAAGTTTTTACACCTTCTGTCATTTCGCCGTCATCTTCAACTCCGCCGAAGTTACGGATAATCAACTCCATAGAATATGGGAAGAAAAACTCTGCATTCGCATGCACAAGACCATTTTCAGCAATAATACTGAATTTTTCATCGTAGACTGCAAGTCCCTGAATATCGTTTGCTGCAATACCGTCTCCGAAATCAAACGCAGCACCGATAGGCTCGCTCTGAATCACTGTAAAGCCCTGAGAAACTCTTTTTTCACAGATTGTTTTTACCATATCAACAGTTTCTTCACCTAAACTCCAGTGAGTGTCTCCAAGGTAAAAGAAAGGTGTGCCGTCATCGTATGTAAAATATTTTTCGCCGTAACGTGTTGTAATAAAACCATGTTTATAAATATCAAGGTCGCCTGAATATTTTTTACAATTTACTTTGCCTGTTTTATTATGAAGTGATGAGTTACTTTCATCTGTACACACAGTTTCAAAATACCACTCACCTGCTTCAGGGCAGACAAAACGGATTTTCCACACATTTTCTCCATACCAGAAACCGGGAATTGTATATTTTTTTCCGTTGCCGTAAAGAATTAAATCAACATCAACATCATTGAAAGGGTCAGCATAAGTTTTTTCACTTTCAAAAGTGATTTCATTGCAAACCCAGGTTTCTGCTTCAAGAATCATTTCAGGTGCAAAGTCAATTTCACCATCATAAACTTCATAGTTTTCTTCACGGATTACAGGAGCAGGTACAGTTTCAGCATCTGTGTCAAAAACTGAATTGAAATATCTTGTGCACACGCTGATAATATCACCAAAAGTTTTTTCAAAAAAATCGACAAAAGCAGGCACCTGCTTGTTTTCAGCCGCAGCATTTACAGGCATACAGAAAATCGAAAACATCATTATAAAAGAAAGTGTCAGTGCAATAAATTTTTTCATAACTATCACCTTTCAAGAAGAACTATACATTCAACTGTACTTTTTTCGGTCAAACACAACTCCCTGACATATCCACTGTTGAAATATATGGGAAATCTGAATTTGATGCTTTTGAGAAACAGTCCGTTCTCTTGCTTTTCTTCAAAAATTTCGATTTTCTCAATCAGTACATTCATAAACTCTTTCTTTTCTTCTTCGCTGAATTGAGAGTAATATTTTTCAAAGAAAATCAAGTAATTGTAAACCGTTTCGCCATTGATTTTTTGTTGTTGTATATTTTCAAGCCTTGTTTCGGCTTCGTCAATCTGATATTCCAGAGATTCAATATCTTCATAAAATGAATCAAGTCTGATATTCATATCTTCATATTTTTTACGATAATGAGCATCATCAGGGTTAAGACTATCAATCTGTAGCATGAGAGAATTTTTATTTGATTCTTTTCGGCGAAGCTGTGTTCGGAGATTTTTTATCTCGTTTTCAAGATTAGTTATGTCAAGACTTTCTCCGATTTCTGATTTCATCGCTTTTTCAAAATCCGGGTTAGTAACAAGCGAGTAAATCACTCTTTCTACTGCAGCATTTACATCCTCTTGCACCCAGTTTTTCTTATAGTTGCATTTCTGACCATTTGGAAGAAAACGTGAATGCTTACAATGATAATAAAAGCGTTCATATTTATCCTTGCTGTGCTTCCTTGAAAAGTTAGCTGTCAGACCTGCTCCACATACAGGACATTTTATCAGTCCTGATAAAATATGAGCATGATCCAGAGAAAATTTCTTTTCATTTCTACCGCCTGTGCGTTCTCTCTTGGCACGAGCAACTTTCCATTCTTCCTCTGTTATTATAGCCTCATGTATGCCTTTTTGCAAGATATAATCATCACTTTTAACAACATGGGTTTCATTTACTGTTCCTTTTATTTTCTCGGTTTTCCGTCTTCCGAAAGCAATCATTCCGTAGTACACCGGGTTATCAAGAACACCTTTAACGAAATGCGTTGTAAATCCTTCCAGTTTATTGTTCTGACGGAGTTTTTTCTTATAACCCTGATCGTTAAGCCATTTTGCCACACCGTTAATGCCCATATTTGTTGTTATGAACTGTTTGAAAATGAGACGGATTAACTCAGCTTCGTCTTCGACAATATGAAGTTCACCTTTGATAAGCTCATACCCGTATGGAGCAAAACCGCCGTTCCATTTGCCTTCTTCGGCTTTTCTGCGACGGCCCTCCATAGTCTGAACGAGAATGTTTTCTCTTTCTATTTCCGCAACAGCGGAAAGCACTGAAATAATAAGCTTTCCGCTATCTTTTGAACTGTCAATGGAGTCGTCAACGCAAATCAGATTTACACCATAGGTTTGCATAAACTGAAGGGATGTAAGAACATCTGCGGCATTTCTTCCGAAACGGGAAAGTTTGAACACAAGAACAAACTCAACTTCATCCTTGCCGCTTTCAATATCGTCAAGCATCTGTTTGAATTGCGGACGACCTGCCATGTTTTTGCCCGATTTTCCCGCATCACAGTATTCACCTACAATTTTGAAATCATTGCCGTCGGCATAACGCATTATTCTGTCCCTTTGTGCATCAAGGCTGAAACCTTCAACCTGTACGGCAGTTGACACACGGGTATACATATAACATTTTATCTGTTTCATAAAGAACCTCCATACTACTAACGGTAATTATCGGTCAAACTATTTAAAATATAACGTAATTTTATCAGGGTGTCAAGGCCTGATTATCAGGATTCTTGTTATCCTCTTGTATTTTATCACTGTATTTTTCCAGTTTTTCAAGCATGAAATTTATAAACACGGTGAAATCAGCCTTTTCTTCAGGGCTGAAACTTTCGGGAATAAACATTATGTATATCCTCACAAAATATATTTTTCGAGGACTCTATAAACCCTTTCGGGATTATCTTCGTGTTCATCCTTGAAGCAAAGCTTCGTTTATAATAAAATTTTTACGGGTGGATCAAACCTTTCCCGTCTATCCTCTGGTTTGGGTGAGCATTAATGCTCGGGGTCTGTACGAAAATCACGTTCGCCAACATAGCGATTATGTTCTTTTGCTGCCTTTTCTTCGGCGTCTACTTCTTCGGCAACTTCTTTAAAAATCTTTTTAAAATTCGGTATTCTCTCTGCAAGTTTTCTGAGTGCTGTTTTGAATTTGATTATCCATTTTTCGTGATTCTCTTTTTCTGTTTTTGCTTGTTCAAGTTTCTCGCTGAGAGTAATGTTTTCACTGATAAGTTTTCTGTTTCTTTGTTCGTACTCAACAAGTTTGTCTGCATATTGTATCGCTTCATTCTGAGACTCTCTGTAAATTTCAACCATATCTTTGCTGACTTTCTGACGATACCATATGTCTGCAGGGACTTTAAAATAATGTTCAGGGTCATCAGGAGTAGGCTCATGCTCCTCTACACCGTAGATTTCCTCATCTTGTTCGATTGAATTCTCAAACTTCTCAATAAATTCCTTTTTGCTTTCGTAAGCTGCTGAAACCATTTCATAATCTTTAACTTTTTCTTCTGCGACTTCGATTGCTTCTGAAACAATTTTTTCAGCTTCTTTTTTTGCGGATTCCTTATATGCTTCTGCCTCTTGAATAATCTCAGCGGCTTTTTCTTCGGCTTTTTGTATATCCTCAAGTGCCTTTTTTCTTTTGTAATCTTTCATGGCAAGATTACCTTCTCTTGTTGCACCAGTCAGAATATCGACATGATGTCCTAATTTTTCAGAAACATATTTTTCCATATCAGGGTGCATTTTATTGAGAGATTTTCTATCTATGACGATTTTGGCGCAGAGTTTTTCTCCGTGTTTACCTTCTGTTATTGGAACAAAACAGAAGTGCATGTGTGGAGATCTTTCGTCAAGATGCACGAACGACGAAATAACATTTTTCTTACCGTAAATCTGAACAAGGCGATCGTAGGCGTGTTTAAAGAATTCGGCCTCTTCCTCGCTTTTTAGAGTTTTAGGTGCTGTAATAGTCCATGATGCAAATGCTACACTTGCATTTCCGTGGACATAAATTTCACTTAATCTTTGATTCAGATATTCAATTGGGTTCTTTGGTTGAATCGCCGCAGCTAAGTTGTAGTTTAAGTGTGAGCGTTCCGGATGTATTTCTTGATTCGACCTATCACATTTTCTGGTTGACTCACTTCTACCGCAATGATCAAAAATATTGGGTGCGGCTTGTTTGGGAAATTTTTCTACATTCATAAAGAATCATTCCTTTCGAGTTTTCGTAGTACGTTTTTTATCCACCAAAAATGGTGTAGCCCGTTATACCATTTTTTTTGAAAAAATGGACGGGCCCCTGCGGGGGGCTTAAAAGAAACACTGTTTGTTGCACGGGTTTGTTTAAACAGTGTTCCTTTCAATGCTTTCGCCTGACCCGCAGAGTAAGGATAAACAGGCTTTTTTTCACCTCTTTTCTGCCTGATGAAATTTTATCTCTTTGGTAAAATATGCAAGATTAAGTTGATCAAAAAAATTAAGGTGATATTTCGGGCTTCATTTTCAAACAGGCAAAAAGAAAAAGCCACCTGTAAAAGGTGACTTTTTATATGCATTATGTAAACTGTTTTAAAGCGTTTTTCTTAATTGTATATTTTGTCGATTTATGGTATAATGAAATATATCTCAACAGAGGAAGGTACATATTTGTGGACGAAAAATCTATTATTTCTTTGGAAAACCCGAATATAAGTGTAGCTAAACAGAAAAAGCACACACCATCAACAATACAAGCAGCACTACACTATTCCGAACCAAAGACCAAAAGATAAGCATTTTGAGAAAATCTAAACTTTTGGATTTTCCTACAATGCCGACTACGGCGGAATCCCTCCCACTCCTTATATATTTCTTTCTGTATACATTGAATTTGTATTTAGTAAAATGCAGACAACACCACGGATCGGCTTTTGGCTGGACAATTCCAACCAAACACCGCAGCAGACAGTAGAAACCATTCTGAACGTTAGGAAGCCGGTATGATTGTTACATATAAGGGGAAGAAAAATTTCTTTTAGATACTTGTTTTCCTAAAACTGATGTGATATAATAGCTTCATTCCAGAAAAGGAGTAAAAAATATGCGGCAAGGTATTCTTAAATAAAACTATAATCAAATAGTGGGAACAAAGAATTATGATAGCTCCTTTTGTGGGGGCTTGGTTTTTTGTACCCAATTTAAGAATACTTTTGCCTTATCAATTTTGACATATTCAAAAAACAGCAATCACAAATAGGTGTATGCTGTATATGTGTATGTCCGCAAATTAGAATCCCCAGTGGTAAAAGTATTTTACTGCTGGGGATTTTTATGCCCTTTGGGGCTGTAAAGGGAGGACAATCACATGAAAATAATCAATATCGGCATTCTGGCCCATGTAGACGCAGGAAAAACTACATTGACAGAAAGTCTGCTATACACCAGTGGAGCGATTGCGGAACAGGGAAACGTGGATAAAGGGACCACAAGAACAGACACTATGATTTTGGAACGGCAGCGGGGAATTACCATTCAGACAGCGGTTACTTCTTTTTATTGGAATGATTATAAAATCAATATCGTGGACACTCCCGGTCATATGGATTTTTTAACCGAAGCATACCGCTCTTTATCTGTCCTTGACGGAGCTGTTTTAGTCATTTCAGCAAAAGACGGCGTACAGGCACAAACCCGTATATTATTCCATGCGCTTCAGAAAATGGACATTCCGACAATTATCTTTATAAATAAGATAGACCAAAATGGGATCGACCTGCAGTGTGTTTACCAAAGCATTAAAGATAAACTTACCAGTGATATGATTGTCATGCAGGAGGTTTCCCTGTCGCCAAAGATAACCATGACCGATATTTCTGATTTAGACAAATGGGATATGATTATTTCCGGAAGCGATGAACTATTAGAACGATATGTTGCAGAGGATTCTTTGGATATACAGGAATTACAATATGAAAAGTGCAAAAGAACCAGATGCTGCTCTTTGTTTCCTGTTTATCATGGGAGTGCAAAAGACAATTTAGGAACAGAAAAACTGATTGAAGCGATTATAGAAACTTTCATTACAGAAACGGACGATATTCAGTCTGAATTATGTGGATATGTTTTTAAGGTTGAGTATACAGAGCGGAAAAAACGGCTTTCTTATTTACGCCTGTATCATGGGACGCTCCATTTACGGGATACCCTGCTGCTGTCAAAAAAGGAAAAAATAAAGATTACAGAAATGTGTATTCCGTCAAATGGTGAAATCGTCCCGGTTGACCATGCCTGTCCGGGAGAAATTGTTATTTTAGCTGATGATACTTTGAAACTGAACGACATTCTGGGAAATGAAAAACTCCTGCCTCACAAAACACGGATTGATAATCCCATGCCATTACTTCGGACAACGGTAGAGCCGCAAAAGCCGGAGCAAAGGGAAGCCCTGTTAAATGCCCTCGCAGAGATTGCTGATACAGACCCTCTTTTGCATTTTGACATTGATACTGTTACCCATGAGATTATGTTATCTTTTTTGGGAAAAGTACAGTTAGAAGTTATTTGTTCGCTATTAGAAGAAAAATATCATGTGGGCGTGGCTATGAAAGAGCCTTCGGTTATTTATCTGGAAAGACCGCAAAAAAAAGCGAGCTGCACGATTCATATTGAAGTGCCGCCGAATCCGTTTTGGGCATCTATTGGTTTGACTGTAACACCGCTTCCTGTTGGAAGCGGAACACAATATAAAAGCGAGGTATCTCTCGGCTATTTAAACCAAAGTTTTCAAAATGCCGTCATGGAGGGTGTGCGTTATGGAATGGAGCAGGGCTTATATGGCTGGGGAGTGACAGACTGCCAAATTTGTTTTGATTATGGAGTTTATTACAGCCCGGTCAGCACCCCCGCTGATTTTCGTTTTCTTGCGCCTGTCGTGTTGGAGCAGGCATTGAAAAAAGCAGGGACACAACTGTTGGAACCATACCTTTCCTTTACCCTTTTTGCACCGCAGGAATATCTTTCACGGGCTTATAATGATGCACCAAAGTATTGCGCAATCATTGAATCAACCAGACTTGAAAAAGATGAAGTTATTTTTAAGGGTGAAATCCCTGCCCGTTGTATCGGTGAATATAGGAATGATCTGAATTTTTATACAAATGGAAGAAGTGTCTGCATTACAGAATTAAAAGGGTATCAGGAAACTTCCGGCGAGCCTGTATTTCAGCCACGCCGCCCGAACAGCCGTTTAGACAAGATCCGGCATATGTTTCAGAAGATAATGTAACGTCTTGCGCAATGCAAGCGTTCATTGCTGGCTATTGCGAAATATCATTGATAAAATCAGCATCAGAGAGGAGGAACCATTTTGAACCAGAAACAGACGGATATTACAACAGGAAAGCAAATACGTCATCTGCGAACACAATCGGGAATGACACAGGAAGAACTGGCTGGGGAATTGAATGTTACCCGGCAGGCGCTATCGAATTGGGAGAGAGATGTTAATGAACCCGATTTAAATACGTTGAAAAAAATTTGTTTTCTTTTTGGAGTCCACATGGACGATTTTGCGAAGGAGGTAATAACAAAAATGGAAACATGTGAAAAAAAAGAGAAATGACAATTTAATAAGTATGATATGGCAATTGGACTTTTTTATGGTGTCGGGATATTTCTTGGCATTGGTATTTTCTTTGTTGGCGGTTTTATGACAATGTCGGGTGCAGGGTGGGGAGCATCACTATTTGGCGGTGGCTGTTTTTCTCTTGTATTTGGCTTGATATGCCATGCAGTTATTACATTGAGAAGAAATGACAAATGATGACATATCCTGTTTTCCAGACTTTTCGGTCATATCGCGTAAAAAAGCCGCTGCTTTTGGCTTTCCAATAGCGGCGGCAAAGGGAAATATCCTTTGAATACCTTACAGAAGAAAAGTTTTGCAGCATTATAAAAATAAAAGCCTATACCATTTTGGAAAGAAAAGATACATAATAGTCAAGACGGCAACAATCAGAAGTTATGGAGGGTAACAATGGAATATAGTAAGGAAGATTTAATGGAAGCAAAAAGGCAAATTTTGGGAGTGGGAGAGAACATGGGAACAGAGGAAAGTAA
Organism: Oscillospiraceae bacterium; assembly: GCA_015066175.1. GTDB lineage: Bacteria > Bacillota > Clostridia > Oscillospirales > Acutalibacteraceae > SIG575. The sequence goes on along the minus strand of SVOW01000011.1, from coordinate 87,377 downwards.
AAAAATCTGGGAGAAAAACGCACAATTTTGGGATAATGCAATGGGTGACAAATCTAATGAATTTCACAGAGAGGTAGTGCGTCCCAAAGTAACGGAACTTCTATCTCCTAATCCTGCGGATTACATTTTGGATATTGCGTGTGGCAATGGAAATTATTCTTCGTATCTTGCACAAAGAGGCGCTTCGATTGTCGCTTTTGATTACAGCAAAAAAATGATAGAATTGGCTAAAAGACGGCAATCACAATATGCAAAACAAATTGAATTTTGTGTAGCGGATGCGACCAATAGAGAAAGTATATTAGAATTAAAAAGAAATCGAGCCTTTACGAAAGCAGTTTCTAATATGGCAATTATGGATATTACGGATATTGAACCACTTCTTATGGCTGTTTATGAACTGTTGGAGGAAAGCGGAATTTTTGTCTTTGCAACGCAACACCCTTGTTTTATCACGTTGACTGAAAAATATATGACACCGCACAGTTACTATGGTATAGCGATTGAAGGGCAACCGGAGGAGCAGATTTATTATCATCGTTCCATACAAGATATTTTTAACCTTTGTTTTAGAGCTGGATTTGTCATTGATAATATTCCCATCTCATAAAATTTTTTGTGCGCATTGCACGTTCATGTTTGAAAAAAGGCCCGAAAATTTCGTGCGCTATTACGCGTTGACTTAAGTGTTCGGTTGATGTATGCTTAAGACAAGGAGAAAAGTCCACAATACGAGATATACTTTTGTTCCTACACGATACAATAGAATAACAATTTTAAGTGAACAAGCAAACTTTCTCTCCTTAATATTTCAAAACAAAGGAGAAAAAATTATGAACGACGAAAAAAGAAGTTCAACAGCAGAAATCCACGACCTTGAAGCAATGGAAATCATAAGCAACCTGATCACTTTTTCAACAGGTAACACAGTTGATGTTTTCGCCCTTTCAGAAGTTCGCAGAAAATTTATGGGCAAAAATTCCGTTGAAGATTTGTGTCCGATTGGGTCAATTGGTTATTGTCGCGATTTACACAAAGACAACCCCGAACATATTGACGGATTCCGTTTCAGAGAGATTTATCAGCGTGACGACAGCTTCGTAAACAAAGGAATCGGATTTGGAGACAAGGTTGTCATTGACACATCTGTTCAAAGAAAAACAGGTCTTGTTTGTATTCAGATCGGCGATTATCCGCTTCTCGCTTTCGCAAGGGAATCGGCAGACACAATGCTTTTCACTTTCCCAAATCCTTTCTTCAATTGCTTCACCTGCTTAAAAGAAAACCTTGACAGAACGGTTAAATTCATCGGTGTACCCGTGCTTGAAGCGTAATCATTGAAAGGAGATTAGTTATGAACACTGACGCATCAGAGATTTTAGAAATCATTGAAATTTTGTCGCCCGAAGATTCACCTATGCCGTTCCCGATTCTTGAACTTTTCTGCAAGAGTGCAGGCAAAGACTATGACGACAAAGTTATCCGTTCATTTATGGGAAACGAAAAATATTTCCCACACCTTGAAAATCCTGAATACGATGAAAACGCTCGTTTTAGAGAGATTTATATTCACGATTCAAGTTTTGAAGAAGTGGATGTAATGGCAGGCAGCAAAATCCGTATTGATACAAGAAGAAAACCAAGAAAAGGCATCATCTGTGTACAAATCGGTGACTTTCAACCATTTCTCACCATCGCAAAGCAACACAAAGATGATATGATTTTCGGCTTCCTTAACAAAAATTTCGCTTGGTTCTCCATCCCTGCAGATAAGGTAGATAGTATCGTGAATTTTATTGGTGTGCCAACTGATGATTAAACTTAACAGCAATGCAAAAACCCGTGGAGTAATTCCACGGGTTAACTGTTTACATCGCGTATAACGGCATCGAAACGCGTTTTCTGTTTTGACAACAAATCCACTTTAAATATAACGATAACGCGTTCAGCGCCCCTTAAAAGCTCTGATTCAGGCAATAAAGCGATATCTTAAATCATCTTAAAATATTTCAACGCATCTGTTATGGCATCTTCTTTATCCTTGGGGCATTGAGGAATATGCTGGTTGTCTTTTTTAGACTTGTTGTAAGATTCGCCGACTTCGAGACCGTGTTTGCGTTTTATCTGAGAAATATAGAGACTTGAGACTTTTAGACCATACTTTTTCAGTACATAAGCCTTAATCTGGTCATAGGTAGGTTTGCCGTCATTTATTGATATATCAAGCTTTGTCAGGTCAAGCTCAATGTTGATAACATCATCAGGCGGAAGTTTGACTAAAGAAACAACCGTTTCAACATGATTTGTCTGGGGGAACATATCAAAGGGGCAGATTTTTTTCACTTTGTATCCGCCTTTTACCAATGTGTATAAATCACGTCCCTGTGTTTCCGGATTGCAGGAAATATATACGATTTTTTTCGGATTCAGTTTTAAAACCGAATATAAAAATTTAGGTGTGCTTCCCATTCTGGGAGGGTCAAGAAAAACAACGTCTGCCTTGTTTTCTTCTGCATAAGCTTTAAGAAAATCGGAAGCATCTGCACAGTAAAAAGAAACATTTTCTATGCCGTTTAATTTTGCGTTTTCTTTTGCATTCATCACAGCATCTTTCACGTTTTCAACTGCAATAACTTCTTTTGCTTTTTTGCTTGCAATAAGTCCAATTGTTCCTATTCCGCAGTAAGCATCAATCACAGTTTCGTTCCCTTTGAGAGAAGCCAGTTCAATTGCTTTTGTGTAAAGCTTTTCAGTCTGCACCGGATTAACCTGATAAAAAGAATTTGCAGAAATTTTAAATCTTAATCCGCAAAGAATATCTTCTATGTAAGGCTTTCCGAAAAGAACTTTCTGTGTTTTGCCGAGAACTAATTTTTCGCTTTTACCCACAGTCTGCACAACAGATGTAATCTGCGGATGAAGTGCAACCAAATCTTTTACAAAATTATTTTTCTGCTCAAATTTCGAATCGCGTGTTGCAAGCACTACCATAATCTCTCCGCTTCTGAAACCTGAACGGATAAGCACATGGTTAAGAAAGCCTGTTTCGTTTGCAGGATTATATACTAAGATACGATATTTTTTAATTAGCTTTTTGATGTCAGAAATTATTTCAGTTGCCTTTTCATTTTCAAGAAGGCATTTTTCCACACCCACAATACCGCCTGTGGAAGATTGATAAACTCCTGAAAACAAATTGCCGTGTCTGTCTTTTCTGAAAAGAGTCTGCACTTTATTTCTGTAGAAATACGGATTTTCCATCGGCACAATTTTTTCAACCCTGCCGTATTTACCCAAAGAACGTACACACTTGATTTCTTTGAAACGAAGCTGTTCGTCATAAGACATATTCATCAATTGACAGCCGTTACATTTTTTATAAACGGGACACTTTTTGTCTGACATAATAATCACCTCTGTCACTTGAAAAGTGGCTTGTTAAAACACTTTTCGGCGGTTCAACAAACTGCAATCATTATAACACAGAGGTGATTATTTATCAATGTATTAATTTTTAGTTGAAATAATTTTTTATTGATTCATAAATCTCAACTATTTTAAAGCGCGGCTCATATTTAGGATTTGTTTCAACAAGCTTCACTTCTTTTTCGTCAAGATACATGTTTATATCTGTCTGCGATGCGGGAATACAAAGTGGCGGAAACATCACACACCACCAGTTTTTGCCGATACTTTCTCCGATAAGCACACGCACCGCCATATATTTACCTGCAGGCAGAGTTACATTTTCATATGTTCTCGTGTTAAAATATTCTTCAGTAACAGTAATATCGACATCGTAATCAAATCCGTTTTCTTCAATAACTTTTTTTGCAACCGCCTCAAGAGTTTCTTCTTCAGCCTTGATTTTTTCTTCAGCATTTTCTCTTGTAACAGAGCCGTCAAAAATATTTTTACCCGCTTTCAGCACTGCATCACGTACTTTTAATTTCAACTGCTGGTCTGCTTGAGAATCTGAATTTGCAATCACGTGAAGCCTCAACACATCGCCTCTGATTTCTTCGCAGGTTGATGCAAAACCTGTCACGCTGAAAACAATTGCTATAAGTAATCCTGCAAAAAGTGAAATTTCAATAAGTTTAATTTTTTTCATAAAAAGCACCGTCCTTTCAAAATGATTATGGACGGTGTTTTTTGCTTTTATTCAATTATTTCAAGACCTTGTTTCACAGGCTTTGCAACGAAAACATCTTTAATAAAATCTTTAAGCTTTTCAGCACACATTTCTGCATTCTTTTCTTCTTCAAAAACTCCGTAAACAGTAGGTCCGCTTCCGCTCATAAGAGAAAGCTTTGCGCCGCATTCTCTCATAACTTTTTTTATTTCCACTCTTTCAGGCACTTCAATTACCTGCTCAAAAACATTTGCCGAGAGCTTGCACATTTTGTCAAAATCTCCCGCTGCTGCAGAAATAAGCATTTCTTCTTTGTTTGGTCTTTTGATATAACCTGCATTGTCAACGCTCTGAAAAGCTTCTTTTGTTGATACACCCATTTTGGGTTTTGCAAGCACAAAATAACACTGAGGAATATCTTCAAGCGGAGACAACACATCGCCGATATTCTGCGCAAGGCATGTGCCGCCCATAATACAGAAAGGCACGTCTGCACCTATTTTCTTTCCGATACGGCACATCTGTCTGTCGTTTAAACCTGCAGAAAAAATTTCATTCAATGCTTTTATTACTGCTGCACCATCAGCACTTCCCCCTGCAAGACCTGCTTCTGACGGAATTTCTTTTTCAATGTGAATGTGAATTCCGCAGTTTTCAATTCCCGTACATTCAAAGAAAGCTGCTGCTGCTTTGTGAGCAATGTTTTTTCCATCAAGCGGGATTCCTTCTACGGAACAGCTGAGAGTAATTTCACCCGAATCGTTTTTTTCAACTGTCACTGTATCATGCAGAGAAACAGATTGCATAATCATCCACAGATTGTGGTATCCGTTGGGGAGTGTGCCTAAAATATCAAGCATTAAATTAATTTTTGCATACGCTTTGATTTTCATAAAATCACCTTATTCAATGGGGATAAGCACAGGCTCTCTCTGCTGGAAAAGTGCAATTGAATCAAATCCGCAATCAACTGCCAGCTGCATGCCTCTGTCGATGCCTGCACCAACATGTTCTGCAAAATGTGAATCAGATCCCAGCGTGATAAGTTCACCGCCTAAATCCCTATATCTTTTTATTATATCAACATCGGGCATTGTTCTGCCGATTTTCTGACGATAACCTGAAGTGTTGATTTCAAGTGCTTTACCATTTTCTATTACCGCCTTGAGGATTGCGTCAATTTTGTCACTATATTTATTCAGGTCAACCTCATATCCCTGGTCACCTACCATATATCTCAAAGGATATGTAAGATGTGCAAGTGTGTCAAACTTGCCCCACTGCGCAAGTTCAAGTTCTTCATCAAAATATTCATCAAGCAATTTATAGATATCGTAATCATCATACTGAAGTTCGCAGAAGTCGGGCATATCACGAAGGTTATGAATTGAACCTATAACCTGATCATAGTTGAATCTTTTCATAATATACTCTGCAGTAGGTTTATCATAAGTGGGCTGACCGAGCTCAATTCCCACATTTACGAGAAGTTTGCCTGTAAAAGCAGACCTTGCTTTTGAAACTTCAAAATATGAATGAAAATCTGACTGATCAAAATGTCTTTCTTTATAAAAATCAACTTCGCAATGGTCAGTAAAAGTAACCGAACGCAACCCCGCTTTTTCTGCAGCTTCACACATAAACATTGCTGAGTGGTTGCCGTCGAATGAATTGTCTGTATGCACATGCATATCAAGAATGTTTTTAAATGCCAAGTACGGTCGTCCCTTCGTTAAAGAATATATTTTATTTTACTCCACAAATTATAAAAAAGCAATAAGAAAAGGATATTTTGTAATCTGATTATAAGTTTTTGTTGTTATTTTTTAAATTTCATTTTTACAAATACTTGCACAAATAAAAAAAAGGTGTATAATGTTTTTGTAATAACAAACCAAGGAGGAAATCAAAATGGCTTTTTGTCCCGAATGCGGAAAAGAACTTACAGACGGTGCGAATTTCTGTAAATACTGCGGCTTTTTATTAACCGGAGAAAACGATGCAAACCCTGCAGCTGAAACTGAATCTACACCTGTAATTGAAACTACAACCGAATACATATCAGACCCCGGAAACCAGCCAACACCTGCTGCTGTTATTGAGCCGTCAGATGAACCTGCAGCACAACCTGCACAGGCAGCTGATTATGATTTTTATACAATCAAAGATTCTCTTACAACTCAGAACGGACCTGATGAGCCATATATGCCTGAGCCGAAAAAGAAAAGTCCTCTGAAATATATTCTTATTGCAGTCGGTGCTGTGATTCTTGTTGCTGCAATTGTGCTCAGCATAATCTTCCTGCCTGACCTGCTTAACAAAAAAGAAGATCTTGACACTGAAGAAAAGCTCACTGCAATTCTTGAAGAAGAAACCTCAAAAGATATAATCGAATTTATATATGAAGATTTCGATGCTGACGAAACCTACGAGGCATACGCAGTTGTAGGTAAAACTGAAAACAAAGACGACAAGCATCCCACTTTCAGCGAGGCAGAAATCTATTTTGTCACTCAGGAAGAAGCTGAAAAAATAGAAGAAAAAATCAGCGGTAAAGTCAATGGTGAAATTGAAGTTGATGATATAACTTATGTTTCAATTGAAATTTATGAAGAAGGCAAAGAAAGCGGATATTCATATCTTTACACAGCAGACGATGGTAAATCAGTTAAACATGAACAATCAGGCAAATATTCTGAAGTTTACCAGAAAGATGATAAAATTTACGGTAAAGACGCATCAGGAAATGAAGTTGAAATTGACCTTTCAGGAAAGCCAACTTCTTCACAAACAACAAATCCTTCTGAAGAATCAACAACTTCTCAGTCACCTGCCCCTGAAGAAAGCACCACAAGAGCAGAAGACGTAACAAGAGAAGATCGCACTAATCCGAATTCAGACGATATTGAAAACACAACAAACAGAACGCCTGTTTCTGATGAAACAACAAGAAAAACACCAGGTTCAACCAACAGAATTGAATTTACAACAAGACAGCATTTATCAGTAAATTAACATCTGAAAAGCATTGTAATTTTCACAAGCAAAAACCTCACGAAAAAATCGTGAGGTTTTAATTTTTACATTTCAACTTTTATCGTCATAATACTTTTAGCCGGAATATCAATTTCCGGATTATATTTTCCCTCATAAATTTTCTCACAGTTATGTGTTTCATCTGTAAGATAAATCTGCGTATTGCCCATCATTCCGCCAAGAGTGATATTTTCTGCATTTTCCTGCGGATTAACAAGCACCACAACTGTTGTATTTTCATCAATAAATGCAACTGTTTTAATTGAGGAATCATCACCGAAGTTATCGAAAATTCTTACTCTCTGCATACCCGGTTCTATGAAAGAAGTGAAATGTTTGAAAGCATAGTATCTGTTATATGTAACAAGCTCACCATCAATTCTGTCAAGAAGTCCGTCGCCGTTTACTGCCGTCCAGCTCTGCCAGGAAACGGCGTTCATTTTTGTCAGGTCGTCAACAATAATCTGAGCCATATGAAGTCCGCTGTCGATAGTAGTGCTGTCGATTGTAAGCGGAAGCTCACACCATTCGCTCATTTCATATTTTTTATCAGGATAATCTTCTCTGATTTTATCCCCGACTTGTCCTTTTTCTTCAGACTTAGTATCCATCCAATAGGAATGTCCTGCAAAAGAATCACAGTAACTGTTTAAAATTTCACTTGCAAAAAATCTTTCAACATACTGATAATGTCCCCATGTCATCTCTCCGCTTTCAGGACCACTTAATTTATATGGTGAATTTCTCTTCTGCATTTCTGTTGCAAAAAGTTCAAGAAGTTCAATTGCTTCATCAATTTCATAATGGCAGCCTTCCTGACCTACCCATTCACCACCCCATGACCATTGGGGTTCATTTATGGGAGAAATGGCATACACAGGATACCCTTGTGCAACAAACCAGTCGGCAATTGTAAGCACATAGTCAACAAAAGCCTGATAGTTTTCTTTTGGAAGGTTTGAAGAATACTGTTCAAGTCCGCCTGATGCGTGGCCACTTTTGGTCATTGAAAAATGAGGACTGTTACAGAAAAGAATAACTTTTTCTGCACCGTATTCCACTGCAAGGTCAAGCATTCTGCGTGCATTTTCATCGCGGGTGAAATCGTATTCATATTCCCCTGTTTCTTCGTTTAAAACATAGAAACTTTCTGTCCTGCGTGAAGTATCCCATATTCTTGTGTCAGGATTATCTGCTTCACCGCCACCGATATTATAACGGAAAATCTTAAGTCCTAAACCTTCTTCGCTATAAAGTCTTTTGGCAATTTCATCTGCCAAATGTTCATCATCAATTGTCTGTGCCCACCAGCAAGAACTTGTGCCGAAATCTTCAAAAGTCTGATAAGTTTTTGTTCTGTCAATCAGAATCTGATGTTTTCCGGTAAGTCCTATGCACCACATAAAACAGAATTGAATTATCGCCATGAAAAACGAAATAATTTTAAGCATTTTTATTTACCTCATAAAATTTTTGCTGCAAAATCATTGTACACTATTGATAAGTTTTTTACAAGAAGAATGTTGACAAAATATTTCATTATGATAAAGTTATCTGAGAGGTGATTTTGATGCCGGAAAATTTTGAAACATTGAGTCAATACAGCGGAGATTATAAAGACCCGCCTGAAAAGGTGCGTATCGCTGCAAGAGGAATTATTGTTGAAGACAATAAAATCCTTCTTACTCACGAGCTGAACACAGGTGTTTTTATGTCTCCAGGCGGCGGTCTCGAAGAAAACGAAACACTTGAAGAATGCTGCATAAGAGAAATCAGAGAAGAATCGGGAATAGAAGCAAAACCAATCAGACAATTTCTCAGAATAAACGAATACTGTCCTGAGTGTTTATATGTAAGCAATTATTTCATCTGCGAAAAGCTGGGAGAATGCGAACAGAAACTTACTGAAACTGAAATAGAACACGGTGTTTCTCCCGAATGGGTTGACATGAACAATGCAATTGCAATTTTCGGAGAATATGAAATGTACAGACGCGATATTGCAAGTCTTTATCTGCGTGAATTTACAGTGCTCAATAAATATCTTGAATTTACAAAAAAATAATTGTATAATTGTTTCAACAATTTTCACCGAGGAGGCAAATATATGATAATGGAAAAAATCACTGCTTTTTTCACAGCACTTATAACTCTTTTAGGTATGTGGTTCTGCCCTGCGAAACCTGAAGAAGGGGTTTTTAAAGAGCAGGAAACTTTCACAAAAATTATTTTTAATGAAGGTGAGTTTGAATTGAAAGAAAACGACCTTGTTGTTTCTCCCGACGGAAATGATGAAAACCCCGGCACGGAAGAAATGCCCCTTAAAACACTTGAAGGTGCAAAAGAAAAACTTAAAAACAGTAATACAGATGAAGCTGTGACTGTATGGTTCAAGGAAGGCACATATATTATTGATGAAGAAATCAATTTTAATTCATCTGACAAAGAAAATGTTACATACAGAAGTATTCCCGGAGAAAATGTTACTTTTACAGGCTCAATGGAAATTTCAGATTGGACTGAAGGAGAAATCAACGGCAAAAAAGCACTTGTGGCTGATGTTGACACAGATGAAGTTTATTTCCGTTCGCTTTTCAAAGGTGAAAAAAGGCTGTCTATAAGTGTATGGCCGAAGGAAGGCTGCTTCACAGCAAAAGATGCTCTTATTGAAGATGCTCTTTACCCCGAAGACACCACAACATATTTCAAACTTCACACTGCTTTCTATGCTCACGAAAATGAAATTATGGATTTTGCAAATGTGAAAGATGTGAATGTACGCATTATGCATAAATGGTGTGATGACATTCTTCCTTTGCGTTCGGTTGATGTGAAAACAGGCAGAATTGAAGTGAGAAAGCCTGCTGCAATGACAATTGAAGTTGACGATAACTATGTTTACGAAAATGTACGCGAAGCATTAAGTGAACCCGGCGAATGGTATCTTGACAGAGCAGAAAAGAAACTTTTCTACATTCCCTGCGAAGGTGAAACTGCAGAAAATCTTGTTCTTTCTGCACCTGTTACAGATTCATTTATTGAAATAAACGGCTGTAATAATGTATCATTCAGCGGTATTAAATTTATTAATACGGACTGGGATTTTGTAAACGGTACACTTAATATCTGGCCTATTGACAGAACTAATCCGCTTCTGGACAAAATGGATTATGAAGGTACTCATCCCCAGGCTTCATACGAAGTGCCTGCTGTTATTACAGTGAGAAATGCAGAAAAAATCAATTTCACAAACTGTGTTTTCCGCAGTATTTCAAACACAGCAGTTATGTTTAAGGAAAATGCAAAAAATTCTTCTGTTGACGCTTGTTACTTTGATGAAATCGGCGGCAATGCAGTGTTTGTCAATGCACCTTACGCTATTCCCACAGTTACAAATAATATTTCAATCACAAACTGTGAAATCAATGAATACGGCAGAATTTATAACCATTCAATCGGCGTTCTTATCTGCCACGCATCAGACTGCGTGATTGAAAACAACGAAATCCACGATGGCTGGTATACGGCAATTTCTGTCGGTTGGGTATGGGGTTATGCGGAAAACCCCACTGATAACATTCAGATAAAAAACAATCTTATTTACAACATCGGCAACGGCTGGCTTTCAGATATGGGCGGTATTTATACTCTCGGCATTCAGCCTAACACCGTGCTCAGCGGTAACATAATCTACAACGTCGGTTGCTACGGCGGAGAAAAAGGTTATGGCGGTTGGGGTATCTACCTCGACGAAGGCTCAAGTGAAATTCTTGTTGAAAATAACCTTGTTTATGATTGCTCATCACAGCCGTTCCATCAGCACTACGGCAGAGATAATATGATAAAAAATAATATCTTTGCTTTCGGCGGTGAAGGTGCTTTCAGAATCACAAGAAACGAAGAGCATAATTCTCTTTTCCTTGAAAACAACATTCTCGTAACTGACGACAAAGTTATGTATTGGCACACAACTGATGAGGATTGGTTTGAAGACAACAGTAATCTCTACTGGGACTATGGCAATAAATCAGTTTATTCAGGCTATTCAACAGACCCTTTTAACAGAGAGTGCATTGTCGGCATGGTAAGCAAAGGGTATTATAACAACGCAGTTTATGAAAACCCGCTTTTCAAAGACCCTGAAAACAGAGATTTCACTCTTGCAGAAAATTCACCTGCACTCAAAGCCGGATTCAAGCCCTTTGAATATAAAGCAGGCACACCATATATTTTCGAATAAAAATATCGGCAGTTTCAGTAGATCCGAAACTGCCTTTTATTTTTTATCGGAATATTACTTGTAAAAAGGAAAATAATGTTGTAAAATATACAGAAAGAAAGGGAGGATAAAAATGTTATTTCTTATTCTGGCGATTTTGTCAGGTCTGATAGTAGGCATTGTTGATGCCTTTGGTGCAAAAAGAGCCAAAGATGTCAAAAGCGCAATTCTCATTATAATAAGCGATTTACTCGGCACTAACATTCTTTCAATTTATTTTACCGAGCTTGTTACGTACTACTACGGCAAAGGCATTTTCACGCTGAAAAATGAATGGGTGGCAACGCCTTATGTTCACGCAGGCTTTGTGCTTGTGTTTGGTTTTATCTGGATTTTCCTGATGGGATTGATTCACGGCAAATTCCGCTTTGCAAAAGAAGAATTGAAAATGGAAAAGAAGCAGAAAATAATGACTGCTGTTTCTTTTGTTCTTTTTGCATTGGGTATGGCAGCAATTTTCGGCACTTATTGGGGTGTCAGCACTTTCAGTGCTGTTGCAGCCGACCAGTTGCTCGTAAATATGGTATCACCAAAAGAAGCAACAAGCGAAACTGTAATGAACACAATCTGGCCCGGTCCTGTTCTTAAAACAGCAACTTGCGTGTTTTTCTTTATTGCATTTGCTCTTTCAAACAGATCTCTGTACTTCAAGAGAAGCGAAAAAGAAAAATGCCTCGTTTCAGTGAAAGGCAGACGTGTAACAAGCTTTGTTGTTTCTGTTGTTGCCCTTGTAAGCGGTCTTGTTTATGGTTGCTATGCCTTCAGCCTTGTTGACCTTTACAAAATGTATATCAAAGAATCAACTTTTATCGAAGAAAACTATGTAGATCCCAGGGAAGTTAAAATGCAATTCCCCGAGAAAAAAAGAAATCTTATTCACATTTATCTCGAATCGGTTGAAAACTCATATGCTTCAGAAGATTTAGGCGGATACCTTGACGAAAACCTTATAAAACCTCTTACTGATTTGTCAGTTGAAGGTGTAAGTTTCTCTCATACAGAAAGTTTAGGCGGTCCTATGTCAACAACAGGTTGTGTATGGTCAGTTGCTTCAATGGTGAATATGTCAACAGGTCTTACAATGAAACCCCCCGTAAGCAGCAGCAACTACGGCACTGAAGAAACTTTCCTTCCGGGTGCAGTTACAATCGGCGACATTCTTTCTTCTCAGGGATATGAACAAAGCCTTATGTTCGGTGCATCTGCAAGATTCGGCGGACTTGATTTCTTCTATTCAATGCACGGTAATTTCAATATTCTCGACTCACGTGCCGCAAGAAGACTCGGTTGGATTCCCAAAGGCTACAAAGAATTCTGGGGCTTTGAGGATGATAAGTTGTACGAATTTGCAAAGAGAGAAATTGTAAGACTTAACGAAACAGGCAAACCTTTCAACTTTGTTATGGAAACTGCAGACACTCACTTCCCCGGCTATATCGGCAAAAACACTCCCACTCCCAGAGATAATCAGTATTCAAACGCAATTGCTTACAGCGCATCTCAGACAGTAGAATTTGTCCGCTGGATTCAGGAACAGCCTTTCTATGAAAACACAACAATTGTTATTATAGGCGACCATATCAGCATGGATCCCAAATATTTCAAGGGTTGGGACGAAAATTATGTCCGCACAACATTCAACCTGATTATCAACCCTGCAGAGAGCGTGGGCACAGTTGATAAAACAATAACACAAAACAGATACTGGGCAAACTTTGATATGTTCCCCACAATTCTTGCAAGTATCGGTGTTAAGATTGACGGAAACAGACTCGCTCTCGGCACAAACCTTTTCTCAGGAGAGAAAACATTGTTTGAACGTAGCGGAAACGGTATGGCAGGCTTTGAATATGCAAATGAAGAACTCAAATATAAGAGTGAACTTTATAACGATCAGATCCTTATGGGCACCTACCAACCATTCGATCCGAAAAATATAACTGTATATTAAAACAAGAAATCCCGAAGAAAATTTAAAATTCTTCGGGATTTTTTCACCATCTGTTTTCTACATATTCGCAGAAAGTGAAAAGATCTTTTATTTCAAGCTTTGTGCCGTCATCAAGTGTCACATCGCCATTCCATATGCCGTAAACCTGATGGCAATTCATTCTGCCCACTTTAAAATCAACGTCAGAATGGTTATCGAACGTGGGCACCATTGTCATATTGAATCTGCCGTCTTCCGAAATAAATTTCCACTGCTCCATAAACCTGTCTTTCGGAAATTTTTCAACATCAACTGCACCGAATTTGTGTATTTTACCATCGTAGAAAAGGCATGTTTCCGTAGCATTTGACTCATTTCCGATTGCCCACGTTATCTCAAAGCCGAAAAGATGCTTTTCGCCTTTTTCGTCTGTTATGTATTGAGCACCACTGCCCCAATACCACACCATTTTATGTATTGTGTTAACCCTGCCCCAATCAAGAGAACAGAAAGAATTTTCTTTCAGAAATTCATATTCAAAATCTCCGAAAACAAACTTTCCGCCACAGGGCATACAAAGTTGTTTAGTAGTCATAAAATATTTTGTTTTGTCTTCATCAAATGGAAAAACAGTAGTAATACTTTCAAGATTTTCAGGTATATCCATCTCTGCAGTAACTTCAACATTCTGACCCTTGAACTTTCCTTTATACCAGAGTGTTCTTTCAGTTTCTTTTGTATGAAAATCAAATTCAGTTTTTCCGATTTTATCTTTGAATCTGCCGGGTGCATCAGGAATCGAATGGGACACGTGTTTGTTTGCACCAGCAAAATACTGAATTGAATCACAAATTATCTCACCTGTTTTCAGGTTGGTAAGTTTTGCTGCAACATAACCGCCTATATTGATGTTGGCAAAGCTCACAAGTATCTGCATTTCATCATCGAATATGGTGTAAAAATCCCATTCCTTTCGGCTGGTGATTCCCTTTTTCACATAATCTCTGTTATACTCAAAAACATTTTTTCTTGCCCAGCCTTTTACAAGCAGAGTGCCGTCAGGAGCAAGAAGTTGCGTTTTTTCTGTGTACTCAATCTGCTTTGACTTTTCTTTCCAATCTTTGAAAGGAATATATGTACGCTTCAATTCGTTATTGTTCATATTTTCACCTCAATCAATATGATAGATTAAATTTATTATATCATATTTCAACGCTTAAACACAAGCAAATTAAAACGGCAGACGCATTGTGCATCTGCCGTTTTGTTATACTGTGAAATTTTACCACTTGTTTTCTACATATTCGCAGAAAGCATACATATCCTTGATTTCAAGTTTTGTGCCGTCATCAAGTGTTACATCACCACTCCACAAACCATGGACCTGATGTGAATGCATTCTTGCAAGATTTGCCACGTTAAGGTCGGAATGATGGTCATAGAAAGGCTCCATAGTAAGATTGAATCTGCCATCTTCTGAAATAAACTTCCAAGGTTGCATATATTTATCAGGTTTTGGAAAAGTTTCAACATCAATTGCACCGAATTTATGTGCCTTACCGTCGTAGAAAAGGCAGGTTTCAGTTGCGTTTGATTCGTTGCCGATACCCCATGTGATTTCAAAACCGAAGAGATGTTTTTTGCCCTCTTTATCTGTAAGGTATGTTGAGCCACTGCCCCAATACCATACCATCTGATAGGGAGTATTTACTCTGCCCCAGTCAAGAGATGCAAAAGTTTTTTCTTTTGAAAATTCATAAATCTCATCACCGTATTCAAATGTACCTGAGCAAGGCATACACATCTGCTTTGTGGTCATGAAATATTTTGTCGGGTAGTTATCAAAAGGAAGAACTGTTGTAATATTTTCAAGTCCCGGAGCAATATCCATATGGAAATTGCAGATAACATCTTTGCCTTTAAGATTCATCTTGAAATAAAGAGTTCTTTCTGTTTCTTTTGTGTCAAACTCAAATTCTGCAGCACCGATTTTTGCTTTGAAATTATTGGGCACATCACCTTTCGGGTTAGGTACATATTTTTTACCGCCAAGGAAAGGAGCCATCGCATCAACAATAACCTTCTTGTTTTTCAGATCAACAAGCTTTGCAGACACATATCCGCCGATAGAAATGTTAGCAAAGCTTATCTGAACCATAAACTTGCCGTCAGAAATCTGATAAAAATCCCATTCTTTTTTTCTGTTGTTGGGAGTAGATCTGTTTCTGTCATATTCAAAAACATTTCTTCTTGCCCAACCTTTTGCGATAAGGGTACCATCAGCACCTAAAAGAGTTGTTTTTTCAGTATACTCTCTCTGTTTTGATTTTTCTTCCCATTCCCAGAAACTTTTATAAGTTCTTTCCATACTTAAAACTCCCCTCAACCAAATAAATTACCGTCAATCAATCTTTGGTATAAGCCGCCAAAGAATCTGAATACGTCAATCATTATTTCAAGAATGCCATATGTGTCAAGTTCTCCTTCAACACCGTCACCGCCGTAACAGCCGATATTTGTTGAAGTAACTTTTTCACCGAAGAAATCGTATTCCATTTTTTCTATATCATCTCTCTCAATACCTGCTCCGATAAGTTTTGAGCCTTTAACAAGACGGAAACTTTCAGGGTCTGTCATATCATCGCCTGCAAAATCAGGTCTTGTGTTCATTGAAAGCAGATCAAAAGGCGGGTTCGGTGCCATATAGTAGCAGTTGTTTGTGAAATCTGTTTTTGAATTAAGGTTACGGTCGTTATAATAAACGTAATATCCGGGTTTAAAAGCGAAAATATTATTTGCTACAATACCGCTGTCTACATTTACAACATGCATTTCAGGTCCGTTTATAATCGTGTTGTTGTAAAAGCTGAACTCAACTTCGCCTGAGCCGCTTGCCATACTGTTTCTGCCCACATTATCGTTGACAGAAAGACAATAGCGGACTGTATTACCTGCCTGCGGTCTTCCGCCCATCGCGTTATTACACATAAATCTTATATTATCGTGGGAATAAACGTACTGATATGTGCAGTAGTTTGAGTCAGCATCGAAGTCAACTGTCATGGCATCGCCGAAGTTTTTCTGACCTGCTATTTCTGTGCGTTCAATAACACTGTTTTTTGAACCCCAGAACCACATTGAAGCAGTGAAATATTCAATACTGCCATCGGGCAATGGTTCTGCACCGCCAAGGCAAGTATTCAAAGAAACACAGTTGGTAACTTTTGCACCGTCACAAACGCCTAAAATAACAGCTTCTGCGTACATATTGTTGAAATAACATCCGTCAATAAGAACATTTTTGTTGTATGTTCTTTCAACACCTGCATGAGATTCTGCAGGGTTACCTCTTACAATGCCCCAGATCATAAATCCGTTTGCACAGTTTTCAACTGTACAGTTTCTGATTGTAAGGTCGTTTACTGTGTAGTTATAAAGTCCATCAGGACCCCACAGACCGTTGGTGATAATTGCAGCACGTGCATCAGCAGCACCTGTGCCGAATGGGTCTCTTGCGTGACGGTCATAGTTTGGCATATCGAAGAAATCAACGTTTTCAATAACCATACCATTTGACTGCTTGCCGGCGCCTCTGATCCAGATACCGCCACCGTTAGGTGCAGTAATTGCAACATCGGATACAGTAACGTAATCGCAATCAATAAACTCGAAAACTTCATTATGGTTTGATGTTCTTAAAATGGGTTTTTCTTCAGCTTCATCACCGTAAGATGAGATTACAATGGGGTTTTCTTTTGTACCTGACACTGTAAGAACTACTTCCATTTCATAAACTCCGCCACGTTTGAAAAGCACCTTTGTGCCGGGAACAAATTCCCAATCACCGTGATTGATTGTTTTCCATGCACTGTTTTCGCTTCTGCCCGTATTTGAATCGTCACCATTGACGCTGTCAATGTAGTATGTGGGAGCAGGTGCTTCTGCAAACGCAAACACCGACAGACACGATAGAATAATTACCACACTCATGATAATTGAAATAAACTTTTTCATAATAAAAGCACCTCATTTCTATAAATTTATTGTAACAGATTCTTATAATAAATTGCAATACTTTTTACAAATAAAAAACCGAAGACAGCTTTCGCTGCCTTCGGTTTTCTGTGTTCAATTAAAATGCTGTCCACGTTTTCGGCCCTGCAATTCCGTCAGAAACAAGACCTTTGTCTTTCTGGAATTTTTTAAGTGCAAATTCGGTATCTTTGCCGAAAATACCATCTACAGATAATTCTGCAGAACGGGAATTTTTATATCCCGCTTTTTTCAGATTTTTCTGCAATAATTTCACTTCATCACCTTTGCTGCCTTTTTTCAATGTTTTGAAAAAAGAATTCACACTATATGTAGAGCCGTTTGCTCTATAGCGGAAATATGATTTATTTTTTCTTGTATCAAGGTGAAGAAACATCTGATAATTATTATCAAGTCCGATACCCGCAAATCCGATTTTCTCTGCATATTTTGCAGCTTCTTCAAGTTTTGCATTGTCAGAAATTGTAATATCAGCTGCAAGGCCATAAATGTGTTGGGAATTTACCACACCACCTACTTTTTTGTTATAGCTTTTTGTTCTGTAGGCAGAAGAAATATTAATCACTCCGAATTTGTCTCTCATTTTCTGGAGCAGAACAACAAGCTTTTCATCAATGAGAATTTCATCTGCGCCGTCACGGCTTCTGAATTCTCTTACTTTAAAATTTTCCGAAAGATTTTTATTGCCGTCATTTTTCAGTGAATATTTTTTTACTGCCAAAAATTTTCCTCCTGTTCAACTTAAACTTTCCAACTTTCTTTTGCTTTGATAAGAACATTTTCTATAATTTTTTCAAGTTTCTTTTCTGTCAGAAAAGTTTTAAGAACCAATGGCATTTTTGAATAAATCTTTTTCACAACATAAGCCATTTTCAACTGTCCTGTTTCAGCGCCGTAAATATTTTCCGCATCTGTCACAAGAGAAAATATATCACTTTTAAGATACTCAAGCCTGTTCGTAAAAACTGAACGGATGATTATTGTAATTATTGAAACAATAAGCAGAATATCGCTCCAATGTGATTCAATGAATTTAATTATTTCCATTATATATATGCTCCGTTTCTTTTATTTCGTCTATTCTTTTATGTGCTTGTTTGCAGCTTTCTTCAACACGTGTTACACGTTCTGCAATCGTTTCAAGTTTCTGGTTTACTGCTCTGTTTTCACGTTTCAGGTCGTCAACACCTGCTTTTATGTAACCAATGTCAGATTGCAGAACACCTCTGCCCTCGCCTGCTGTTTCGCTGTCTTTTTTCATATTGCGTCTGTGAGTAAGAACAGAAAAAAACAGTGAAATAAATATGCTTATCACCGTGCAGAAAATGCTTGTCTGCCACTGACTCATGTCAGAACCCCGCAAAGAAAAAAGAAAAATACAGCCGCGTACATCGAAAAAATATTCAATAGGTTATACATCATAAACTACACCTGTAATTTCTCTGAATTCATCAACTGTTATCCATCCTTTTATAACAGCATTTGCAACACGCTGAACATTCCACAAGCCATTTTCAAAATATTTTTTGACTTTTTCAAATCTGTTCATATTCTTCCTCCTCAAGAGCCACATCACACATCATTGCCAGATAATCGATATCTGATAAAAGTTTTTCAATAGCAGCTGAAAGAACAGTGTTTTTCTTTCTTTCATCAATAAGCTGCTGGAGAACTGTTCTCACTTTAAACATACATCTCACTCCTTAACATATACAGCACACGGGTATTACCCCGTACGCCAACACTTTCGCAGCTCTTACCGGACCAACGCCACCGTCTGTAAGCACTCTCATATAACCATTGTCACCTTCTGCCGGATTTCTTAACCACCAATGGCGTGCAACACCTGAAAAGTTTTTAATTCTTATCTGGTCTGCTGCTATTCCGGGAACAGGAAGCGAAGAATTTTCACTGTAGTAGAGATAATAATTTTCTCCGCCACCATAAACCTCTTCAGAACTAAGCAGGAAAAATTTATCGTTTGTTTCAACTATTGTGCCGTCAGGAAGACTCGTTGTCTTTTTTACCGGATTCACTGCGTCAAGAAAATCTTCATCAATCCCATTCATAAAACCGGGTACTGAAAGGTAATCGACAGGAGGCATTGCTTTTATATATGAAGCTTTCCACCAATTGGTGTCTGCTGAGTTAAGCCATTGTCTGACACAAGATACTTCGTAATTCACTGTACCCATTTCAGAATTGATTTTATAATTTTTTTCTGATATTTTTGTTCCTGACATATCATTTTCGTTTTCCGAGGATATTTCAACATCTTCAGTAAGATAAGGCTGTGCAATACTATCTTTTTTATAAAAATAAACTTTTCCTTCTGAAATACGTATAAAAGTGTCTGCATCTATTTCTTCATTAACCCTAAAAGAGCAATAAATACTTGGTGACGCATAATTTTTAAGTTCCGCATAATACTGTCCGGGCTTTAAAGAATATAACAGATAACAGCTTGCTTCCGGCACTGAAAAAGGCATATTCACATAACATTCGCTCAACTGCAATGTGAGTGAGTGGGTAAAATTTTCATCTGACGGAATATCTTTGTCGATCCCTATTACATCCCATATTAACTCCTGATTGTTTTTTGAGCACACAAAACGGTCGCCTATGTTTATAAAATCTGCCGCACGACCTGAACGGACAAGGTACTTAAGTTCACTCCATGTTTCAATAGAAGATACATCAAAATCTCTTGCATTGAGTTCATCTATAGCATCTTTTATGTTGTCAGATTTCATACCGCTTACAGAGTTGTCGTAAGCAACTTTTGTTGAATCAATTTTTTCAGGTTTGCCTTTCACACAATCCCAGTGTGTATACGGAAAAAGAGTTTCATCCTCCAGAGTAAGCAAACCACTTCTGCCAAGTACACCAAAATGGTGTTTTGCATTCTGGAAATATGCGAAGCTTTCATCAACAGCAACAAAGTTGAAATCTTCCAATCTTTCTTCTTCAAAAGCAAAATAAATATCAGTAAGATTTTTGCACAGAGTGAAAGGGCCTGAAATTGTGCTGATTGATTTGCCGAAATAAATTTTTTCAAGAGACTCACAGTCAAAAACACCAACATGAGTTTTTTCAACATTATTGCCTATAATAATTTCTTTTAGTTTTGAACAGCTTTCAAAAGAAACACTTACACTTTTAACCGGAAGACCTTCGTACATATCCGGAATAACAATTTTTTCCGCATTTTTATCTGTGACTCCATAAACATCATAACCATCACCTTGCGAATTTAAAATATATTTAAGCATTTTTACACCTCCACAAATACTGGCTCTTCAGATACAAAACCGATCATAGAAAAAGAAACTTTTTTCTCATTCACCTGTGCCTGAGATCCGTTTATAATAATCTCTTCAATAACATTTTCCTGTGCTCTGATTGTGGCATGTTCTTCAAGAGAATGGTCATATGCTTTGTCATAATTCTCTTTCAGTTCATTGTTAAAACCACATTTCAACTCTTCAAAATCAGGCAGATTTTTCAAGTCGTTATAAGAACCTGAAAAAGCAACATCAGCCATTTCACTTTTATCTGCCTTCATTGAAATATCCTGATGCTCTGTCAGTGCCTTAGATAATTTTTCTTTCTCTGCATCTGTAAAATCGTTGGACGAAAGAACTTTTCCTTCTTCTGCTTTGACTGCTCCGATATTACCAAGCACCACCGTTTTCTGGCTATCTGTCAATGCTTGCTCAGTAAATGTCAGTGCAATATCATTTTCGAGTTCACTTAATTTATGGGGCAATTCTGATTTATCGGCTTTCATCGAAATATCCTGATGTTCAGTCAATGCCTGAGATAATTTTTCTTTATCTGCGTCTGTGAAATCATTGGATGAAAGAACTTTTCCTTCTTCTGCTTTCACTGCTCCGATGTTACCCAGAGCAATATCTTTTTGCTGCTGACTTAATTTCTGTTTTACATATGAAACAGCAATATCATTCTGCAGCTGACTTAATTTTTCAGGCAAATCAGTTTTATCCGCTTTCAATTCAATATCATCCGCATTTATGTATTCCTGTTTTTTTACCCAATCTTCTGTGGCGTATCCCACAAGACTCTGATGGTGCGTAAGATAACTTCTGTCAAGTTTTGCAGGAGTGACACATTTATCAGCAAGTTTTGCCGTGTTGACAGCTCTGGGACGGATTTTATCTTCACTTATACAATAGGTGCCGATTTTTGTGTTTGAAACAGCACCATCAGCAATTTTTGTCTGAGTTACACTTTTATCTGCAAGCTTTTCACCTGTAACAGAATTTTCGGTAAGCTTATCCCCGGAAACAGATGAATCTCTGATTTTATCACCTGTAACACACTGCTCACCAAGATGGTCTTCCTCTATTGCCCCTGATGCAATTTTTGTTGCTGTAACGCTGGAATTGGCCAATTGTACATCTGTAATTGACATTATCTGCAGTTTATTTGCAGCAACAGAAAACTTTTTCAGTTTTGCACCGTCAAGCACCTGTGTTTCCATCGCTTTTGCAACTGCCTCATTTACTTTTTCATTAAATTTCACATCAGGTCTTGTTGTTTCAAGCATAACACCTTCGCCCGTGAGAGATTCTGCAAACTCAAGTGTAAAAATACCCGATTTGATAATCGTTGTTACATTTCCTGATTCATCAGTTTCATATGCATCAATCTGCACCATAACCTGAGGAGATACGGCAACGTAGTCGTAAACAGGGCAATAAATGTAACCACCGGAAAAATAAATTCCTTCTGTAGAATCGGAGTCAACATAAATATTCTCAGTTATAATTTTTCGCGAAAGAGAATAAGGCTCAAAGCTCAACGTGTAATAAGAAATTGCCTGAGACAAAAAGTCCGAATTAAGTTTTATTTTCAACCTTTTTGCACAGTATTCTTCAATTCTTCCCGCATCATCATTAAAGGTGAAAGAGCCTGCAGAATCCATATTAATGAGTATATCTTTCATTCAAATTCCTTTCTGCCTCAGGAATAGTAAGTAATCAGTGTTTTTGCATTGTCCATCATTTCATTTTTCTGATTATAAAAAAGTTTCAGGAGCTTGCGGACGATAAATATTTCATCACAATTATGTTCTCTTGTTGCCTTAATAAGTCGTTTGCGACATTTTTCAATTTTTTCATTTACAAGGTCAACCTCTCTGAGATATTCTTCCCCAAGCTGTTTCAATGTTTTATCCAATCCGAATCCCCCTTTAAAATATAATCGGTAGTAACACCGAAAAACCCCGATAACAAAGCAATTTCCTCATCTGTAAGATGAGAAACCCCTTGAAAAACCTGTTCAAAATGCTTTTTGTTTATGCCGGTGCACAAACAAAGTTGTTTTACCGATATGCTATTTTTCTGCATCAATCTTGAAAGTCTCATAGAGATTGAAGATAAATCCGCTTTTCTTCGTGATGCATCAGCATATTTTTTCATTACTTCCAAAGGCATCAGTTTATCATTTCTGCAGCAATTCTGATAATACACAACATATTTAAGACATTGCTCAATTGTTTTAAGTGCCTTATCGTAATTTTTATAAACGGCAGACTGGCTGATTCCCATTGAAAGAGCCACATCCTGAATTTTTTCTCCGTCTGAAAACACACGTATGAAAATATCCCTCTTTGCCTCATCAAGTTCATTTTCAACTATGTGCAACACCAGTTTTCTCATATCACGTTTTCTCTTTCTCTCAAGATACTCTCGGGGAAGTTCAATTTTTTCATCATAAAGAAAATCAAATTCATCTTTCGCCAATAGCATCTCCTCTGATAAAAACTGCGTTGAATATTGAGGTTTTTTCGTCAAATTTTTATTTCTCCTTTCTCATTTATAACCGAACAAATGTTCGTTTGCAACATTCAGTGTAGAGCAGAAACAGTGGTTTTTCAATTAGAAACAGCAGTAAAGAGTAACTTTATGGACTTATAAATCAAAAAATATTGACAAAAAAATTTACAAAATCATGTTGACAAATGACGAAAAAAACATTATTGTAAAAGTGTATAATCAACTTTTAGGAGTGGAAACATCTTGAAAGAAATTGAATTTGCCGAAAAAATATGGCAGGAACACGAAAAATACATCAGAAAGTTCTGCAGTTACAAATTAAGCAGTCACCCTGATCTGATAGATGACTGCCTGCAGGATGTATTTCTTGCGTTACTGAACAAACTCGGTGATAGTGGCGAAATTCAATATCCCAAAGCCTGGCTGACAAAAGTTGCTTCAAATAAAATCAAAGATATTTATGAGGCAGAAAAAATCAAAAACGAACGTCAGGTGCCTTATAACGAAGAATATGTAGGCAAATCCTATTCTTTTGAAGACAGTCTCTGCGAAGAAGACCTTGAAAAACATCTTGACGCCATTCTTGAAAAGCTGGATGAAAAAGAAAAGAAACTGCTTGAAGATTTTTATTCGGAAAATATTTCGCAGAAAGAAATCGCCGAAAAACTCGGTATTACAGAAAACAATGTGCGTCAGCAAATTTTCAGACTTAAAAGAAAAGTTACCGGCATAATCCGTAACCTTTTGGATTAAACGCACAAAAAACAGCCTTGATTTTTGTTTACAATTACGATGTAACATTTCAGATTTTTTCAGACTATATAAGTGAGGGATGATAAGAGTGATTAAAAGTTCAGATTTAATCAGACTTTTGAAAGACAAAAGTGTTGATTTTACTGCTGAAGAGCTTGAAAAGATAATAGAAACCGAACTTGAAAAAGACGAAAGCGAAACAGATACTGAATTGCTCGAGTGCTGCCTTGATGCTTTGGAAGAATTGAAAAAGCCGGCTGAAGTTTCAAAACCTGTACGCTCTTTCAAAAAACTCATTTTCTTTGCAGCTGCAGCCGCTGCTCTGATTATTGTCAATGTTCTTGCTTTTTCAAAAGTCGGCAAGAATTCTCCGCCTGTTGTCAACACAACGGTGCCGACTCAGCTGATAACACAGGACGTTTCCGAAACTGCAAGTCAGCCTGATAATTCAGATTCTTCGGAACAGGCAAGCCCTACGTTTAAAGCTCCTGAATCTGATTCTCTTCCCTTTGATCTTGTAAGTCACCTTGAAGAAAATGGTTTTACTGATGTTGTTCTTCCCCTTGCTGTATTAAAATCAGAAGAAAATATCACGGTTACAATCGACGGCAATTCTGCATGTTTTACTGCTCAGTCTCACTCAAAATCTCTCACAATCACAATCACAAAAAGCAATACTGTTGAGCCTGAAGTAACAGAAGAAAATACGTCTTCCGAAACCTTATCCGTAAAAGGAATTTCCGTTGTTATAACAAACAAAAACTCCGTAAGCACAATTCTTTATGAAAGCGGAGATTGTGAGTACAGAATTGTATTGAATTCAACTCTTGAGGAGGCAACAGCTATTGCAGAAACACTTAGTTAAGGAGTGGTTTTATGTCAAAAAAGCTTTTAGCTATTGCTCTTTCTCTGCTTTCATTATCGTTAGTTTTAACTGCGTGTAAAAAACAGATTGAAAACGAGTCCAACGGAAACTCTCAAAACGGTCTTTCTTCATTAAATTCTGCAGTATCAAACAGCACTTCATTGACAAATCCGGAAACTGAAACCGTAACGCTCACGGACCCTGTTTCAGACCCTACAGTGTGGATAGAAAACTGCGAAACACATGACCCGACAGAAATTGCTGTTTCAGACCCTACAAGAGCAAACGAACAGAATATGCAGGTAACTTCATTGAAGGCTCCCGCAAACGCAATGTTTTATTCAGACGGAAATCAACAAACTCTCACTGCAGAAATGAGCCTGGATGTCATTGAAGAAATCAATGAAGAAATAACAGAAAACTATTTCAGTCAATTAAAACTCGCAGTCAGAAACGAAGATATTGAAAAATTAAAAGCAAATAATTACTGCGTTGAACTTCAGTATAATTCGCAACAGGTACTCCACGAAAACTGTGATTGCATTGAACCTCACGCATATTATTTTGAAAAAGTTTTCATTGTACTCGACGGCGACTATGAAGGTGTTTTCTTTTTTGAAAAAGACGGACAATATCAGAACGGACCTATTAAATTCTATCAGTCTGATATCGCTGAAGATATTCTCAAAGAAATTCTTGATGAATGAGTAACCCGTCCTTATTTAAAACATAATTAATCCCACACTGCAAGTAGTGTGGGATTTTTCTTGACTTTGAATCCAAAAACATTTATTATTAAATTAAAGTAATACAGAGGAGGAAAATGTTATGAAAAAATTTTTATCAATCTTTTTGAGTCTGATTTTTATTTTTCAGATGTCAACCGTTTGCTTTGCAACTGAAGCGGATAAACCTGCAGAAGTAACAGGCGGATTTACGCAGGAAGATTTTCTCGTTACCAAAGGTACAGATATTGTAAATCAGAAAGGTGAAAAAGTTATTCTCAAAGGTGTGAATCTTGGCGGATGGCTTATTCAGGAAGACTGGCTCTGCCCCTACGAAGAAGTTGCAGACCATCACGAAATGCTTGAAACTCTTATCGACCGTTTCGGCACAGAAAAAGCATATGAACTGATGAACACTTACGAAGACAATTTCATTACAGAATATGACCTCGATGTTATAAAAGAAATGGGCTTCAATGCAGTGCGTGTACCTTTCTGGTACAGAAATTTCTATTCAGACGATAAAGGCACAAAAATCCTTGATGAAAACGGGAAATGGGATTTATCAAAGCTTGAATGGGTAGTTGAAGAATGCTCTGAAAGAAGACTTTACGTTGTGCTTGATATGCACGGTGCTCCCGGATTCCAGAGTGATGCTCCCCACAGCGGCAAAGGTCACAGCTGTCAGCTTTATGACAAAACTGAAGAAGGCGAATTCTACCGCACACTTACTGATGAACTCTGGACAGAAATCGCTTTACGTTTCAAAGGCAACCCTGCAGTTGCAATGTATGACCTTCTGAATGAGCCTATGTGCGATGTTCCTTGCGGTGAACTTACAAGACGAGTTAACAACGAATCAATTTATCTCCGCCTTTATGATACAGTACGTGCAGCAGACGCAGACCACATCATCACAATGGAAGCAATCTGGACAGGTTTTGCACTTCCCTGGGCTTGGGCAAGAGGATGGAAAAACGTTGTTTATCAGGTTCACTTCTATAACAACTCTGACTTTATCTTTGCTTTCTTCCTGCTTCTCACAAGATTTTTGCATCCCACAGTACCGCTGATGATGGGCGAATTTTATCCTCATCAGAAAACAACATGGGAAGGCTGTTTCAAATCACTCAAAAAATATGAATACAGTTGGTTCTTGTGGACATATAAAGCCGCTAACCACGGAATGTGGGAATCAGACTGGTGCATGAAAGGTGCCGCAGATGGTTTCGAAAGAGCAAAAATCAAAACAGATTCATATGAAGAAATCGCACGTAAATGGGGCGAAAAAATCCAGACTCAGAACACATATGTTGACACAGGTCACTACGACCGTGACGTAGCAGCACATTTTAAATAAAGAAAGAAAGAGGTTGTATGAATTACAACCTCTTTTTTTACTGAAATATACCGATAAATTATAATTTACCGTATATTTACGGCTGTATCGTAGGGGATGGGTCTCCCGTCCCGTCATAAATCTGCTGAAATTTTCGCGGGCGCCAAAACGACGCCCCTACGATGTTAGTTTTAATTGAACTATAAATTATAATTTATCGTTATATGATTGCGTCGCAGACCCGAAACATTTCCGTCAGGAAATATATCACATCGCGTAAGCGATATATCACTGCAATGCAATATCACTTTGCGCAGCAAAATATCACTAATTATAATTTGTGACAACAAATTATAATTTATATGGTTGTTTAAAATTAATATCGTAGGGAACGGCGGTTTCCGACGTTCCACAAATATGCACGTGAATTAACGGTTTGTCGTCAAGCGCAAAACCCTACAATGTTAAAATTAATTGCACCATAAATTATAGTTTACCGCTATATTTAAAAGATCCCCTTGAATACAAGGGGATTTTTCATTTAAAATCATTTCATAAAGAAAAGTGAAGTTGCAATGAGAATCTGTGCACCGTAATATGTAATGTGATTAAGTATTACACGCAATCTTGTGCATTTGCCTTTTACAAAGAAAATCTGGCTGAGAATAAGGTCGGATGCAAAAAATGATACGCCACCTGCAAAGAAAAGAATCTGTGATGTTTCCATACCGTAATTATTCATTGTCATAAAAGCCACAGAAAAAGTCATTGATGCAAGCGCACCGTAAGCATTTGCAATAGCCTTGAATTTGCCCATTTCCATTTTAAAAACCTTAGTAAGTCCCACGGAAGCAATAAGGACAACCACAGGTGCTGTGAAACAGATAAGGGCATTGAGAATTGTCATTGGATAATGAATGAAAACAGCCGCCACAAGTATAACGTGCTGAATCATAAAAGTAACGAAACCGAGGTTAAAAAATGTATCGTTACCTTCTTTCTGAAGCCATTTCAGTTCAATAAAGACATCACCAAGCACACCGAAAACCCCGCCCATAACAACCATCAGAGCAAAAGTAAGGTTTATCTCAGGGTTTGAAATTATTGCAGCAATAGCCGTTGCCACAAAAAGTGAACTTGTTACAACCTTAACTGCAAGGTCAGAATATCTTACGTTTGTTGTTCTTCTTATTGTGAAAAACACAGTAACCGCTATACATAAAGCAAAAACTATCCAGAATATCATAATCTTTTCTCCTTACTGACAATATATTTTATAGCCAACCTAAATATTCACCTAAATATCCTGCACCTATTCCCGTTACTGCAGAAATCACAATAATCAGAATCGGGTTCATTTTTTTCTTCAGTGCCAGGAAAAGTGTTACCGCAAAAAGAAGTGCAGAAAAAACAAATACATAACTTGTTACTACTGAAAGTGCCACAGAATCGGGGAAGAAAACAGTTTTGCCGATTGATATTACTGCAGCACAGATAAGTCCGATTGCAGCAGGCTTCAAGCCGCCAAGACAACCTGCAACAATTTTGTTTTCTTTGAATTTCTGATAAAATTTTGCAACAAAGAGTATTACAATAAACGAGGGCATTACAACGCCCAACGTTGCACATATTGCACCTAAAATTCCACCCAAAATACCGAAAGACGCTCTGCCCATCTGCGTGCCTACAAATGTTGCCATATTGATTGCAAAGGGGCCCGGAGTTGATTCGCTTACTGCAATGAAATCAATAATCTGCTCCATAGTCAGCCAACCATTGTTAATAGCCTCTGACTGAATGAGGGGAAGCATTGCATATCCGCCGCCGAAAGTAAATGCACCTATTTTAAAGAAAGTGAGAAAAAGCTGGAGAAAAATCATTTTTCTTCCCCCTTTCTTTTATTAGTAAGAAGGGAATAAACAAGACCCATTACTGCACTACCGATAATGACCGCAAACACGTTGATATCAAACACCACTGTCAGTATAAATGCAAGTGAAACGATTGTATATGCCACAGCATTTTTCGGACAAGCTTTCATCATATTTTTAGCCGCTTTTACAATAAGTGCAAGCACACCTGCCCTGATTCCCATAAAAGCATATTTTACAACCTTGAATGCAAGGAATTGTTTGAAGAAATAAGCCACAACGGAAATAATTATAAGTGACGGAAGCACAACACCTAAAGTTGCCATGACAGAGCCGAAAACACCTGCCACCTGATAACCTACAAAGGTTGCAGAGTTAATCGCGATGGGACCTGGAGTTGATTCCGAAATTGCAAGAATATCAAGAATATCCTCATTTTTTATCCAGCCTCTTTTTTCGGCAACCTCTGACTGAATTATCGGCACCATTGCATAACCGCCACCGAAAGTAAAAGCACCTATTTTGAAAAACACAAGAAATAATTTGAGTGCTTTTTTAAAATTTTCTTTCATTAAAAGTAACCTCTTTCCGATATATTTCCTGCACCGTCAACTGCTTCTATTGAATAATTACCGTCCTGCGTAAAATTGAATTCATGTGCACTTGTTTCTTCAACAAAGGCTACAGCCTTATTATCTTTATAAATTATATAATGCGATATGCCGATATTATCTTCTGAACCGTCCCACGAAAGAACACCGTCTGCACTTGTCAGATTCTGCGGTACAGAAGGCTTTTCGTTTTCTACAGCAAAACCGTTTTCGATATAATCAAGATATGTTTTTTCAAAAACAGGATTCACATATGACGGGCTATGATAATGGTTGTATGAAAAAGTTATTATGTTATCACAATATTTTGAAGCAATATCGAGTTGCTTTGCAAAACGGTCAATTGTGCATGGCACAGAATTTACATTAAGCGTAGCAGGCGGCACAAATATTCCGCTGATTATGCTTTTACCTCTTGCAAGAGTAAAGTTTTCACAGTTTGCCCACAATTTTATATCTTTTTCTGCAGTGTCAACCGCTGTTCTGTACATTTTCCAGATTTTCTCAAGATCATTTTCCTGAATCCAGCCTGCACCTACAGCATCCTGGGGTGCTATAATGTCACCATCGCGGAAATTGACTTTGTTTATAATTTCAACCCACATAGGCGTTGCACTGATTACAGAAGGCACTGAAAGATATTCTGTAAAATACGGACTTAAAATAAAAGGTTTATCAGCAGGAACATTTTCAAGAATCGCATTTATTCCTTTGATAATATTTCCTGAGGACAATTTCATAGTGGGCATATTATTTATTTCCGGGGTGAAATAAAACCCGTAAACACCACTGTATTTTTCAGAAATTTCCTTTACCATATCTGCAGCTACATCACACACTTCGCTGTATTTTTTTGTAAGTGCAGCTTCAACCCACCAATCATCAAACATTGCAAGGCCGACAAAAACTTTTATATCGCTGCCTTCGCAAGCTTCAAGAGCTGATGCAATCACATCTGAATAACACTCCGTTTCGCTGAAAACTTCCAGCTCAGACGGATAGTAAACTGTCCACGTACCGTCAGAAGACATATTTGCCGTATCCTGCAGAATCAGATATTTGATGCCTGCATTCTGCATATTTTCAACTTCTTCCAACCATCTTTCATCATCCCAGTAAGAACTCATCCAAGACTGAAGAAAAGTGCCGTTATAAACAGGGTCGCATCTTCTTTCTTCTGTTTCCGAAGAAGGCAGAAGAGCCATAATAAGAGCAAAAATCGCCGATAAAATTTTAATCATATCAAGCACTCCCTTCTTCTGTATATTAAACCATATTTCAGCATAAAAAGCAACAATAAAAAGGAAGTCATTATAAATCAGTGACTTCCTTTTTCTCTTTCAGTTATTTATTTTCCGCTATGGCAATAGTCTTTATTTGCACATCCGCTGCAACCGCAGGAGCATGAAGATTTGCCTTCCTTTTTATTTTTTATGCCTTTTATGATAATTGCTGCAAAAATTATTGCAACAACTGCCAGCACCACAATAGTCTGCCAAGTCATATTATCACCTTATTTTTTCAAAGATTTTGTTTCATATTTATTCTTCCTGAAAAGAAGATATAAAACTCCTGCGAGAACAACTACTGCCGCAGCTGTCCATACAGTGAACGCGCCCGTTGTAAAGAAAGTTCCCAACTGATAAACAACAAGTGATGTTGCATATGCAAACACACACATATATGAGATTGCTGCTGCAGTCCATTTTGCGTTGTTCATTTCTCTTTTGATTGCACCCATTGCAGCAAAGCAAGGAGCACAAAGAAGGTTGAATATCATAAATGAATATCCTGCAAGTTTGCTGCCGCCAAAGAATTCCATACCCATTGAGAGATAGTCTTCTCCTGCAGTTGAAAGTGCACCAAACACACCAACAACCTCTTCTTTTGCAACAAGGCCGAGAATTGTTGCTACAGCAGCCTGCCATTTACCAAAGCCCAAAGGCTTGAAAACTACTGCAAGTGCACTGCCCACAACATTGAGTATTGAATTTTCTTCCCCTGTAATAAAATGGAATCCGCCTTCAAAAGAAAGGTTGTTAAGAGTCCAGATAATAATGCTTGCTGCAAGAATAACTGTGCCTGCACGTTTTATAAATGACCAGCCACGTTCCCATGTTGTTCTTAAAACATTTGATGCTACAGGCATATGGTAAGCGGGAAGCTCCATAACAAATGGTGACGCTTCGCCTGCGAAAGCTTTTGTCTTTTTCAGAATAAGACCTGAAATAATTACTGCCGCAACGCCAACAAAATATGCCGAAGTTGCTATAAGTGAGTTTCCGCCGAAAAGAGCACCTGCTATCATACCTACAATGGGCATTTTTGCACCGCAGGGAATAAATGCAGTTGTCATAATTGTCATTTTTCGGTCACGGTCCTGATCAATTGTACGTGAAGCCATGATACCGGGAACACTACAGCCTGAACCTACAAGCATGGGAATAAAGCTCTTACCCGAAAGACCGAATTTTCTGAACAGACGGTCCATAATAAATGCCACACGTGACATATATCCGCAATCTTCAAGAAGCGAAAGAAGAAGGAAAAGAACTATCATCTGCGGCACAAATCCCAGCACTGCACCAACGCCGCCTACAATACCGTCCTGAACAAGGCTGTAAAGCCATGGTGCAATAACAGGTGTGCCTTCACCTGAAAGCAGAACCTTATCAAGTAATTCGGGAACACTCAACCAATTCTGCATAAACATGGGAAGATCGCCTGCAAGAGCACATTCTTTGAATGAACCGAACAAGCCGTCGTTCATAAACACAACTGTCCAATCGCCGATTGTGCCGATTGAAAGAGTGTATACCACAAGCATAATAATAACAAAAATCGGAAGTGCAAGAATTCTGTTTGTAAGCACCTTATCGATTTTGTCAGATGTTGTAAGTTTGCCTGCGTTTTTCTTTTTGTAGCAGCCTTCCAGCATCCTGCCCACATAAATATAACGGTCGTTTGTGATGATACTTTCTGCATCGTCATCGTATTCTTTTTCAACGTGGCAGATATCCTTTTCAATGTGAGCGAGAATATCTTTATCAAGCTTTAATTGTTCAATAACTTTTTGGTCACGTTCAAAAATTTTAATTGAATACCATCTCTGCTGTGTTTCGGGCAGATTATGTACAGTAGCTTCTTCGATGTGAGCCAATGCATGCTCAACTTCTCCTGAAAAAATATGTGAATGAACAGCTTTATGTGCTTTTGCAGCCTCAATTGCAGCCTGAGCAGCTTCAATTGCTCCCTCACCTTTAAGGGCGGAAACTTCCACAATTTTGCAGCCCAGCTTTAGACCTAATTTTTCAATATCAATTCTGTCACCGTTTTTTCTCACAATATCCATCATATTTATTGCAATAACAACGGGAATACCAAGCTCCATAAGCTGTGTTGTCAGATAAAGGTTTCTCTCAAGGTTTGTGCCGTCAACAATGTTAAGAATTGCATCAGGTCTTTCATTTACAAGATAATTTCTTGCAACAACCTCTTCAAGCGTGTACGGTGACAAAGAATAAATACCGGGCAGGTCCGTTATAACTACATCTTCATGTTTTTTCAGTTTACCTTCTTTATGTTCAACGGTAACTCCCGGCCAGTTTCCCACATACTGGTTTGAACCTGTAAGCAGATTAAAAAGCGTTGTTTTTCCGCAGTTGGGGTTACCTGCAAGTGCAATTTTCAAACTCATTTTCACATTTTCCTCTCTTGGTTAGTTGCAACTAACTTTAAATCCGAAATAAAAGGCGTCAGTACACCTTTATTTTTCATTCAGTTTCTATCATTTCTGCATCAGCTTTTCTCAAAGACAGCTCATATCCGCGTACCATTACTTCTATCGGGTCGCCAAGAGGTGCTACCTTACGCACATAAATCTCAACACCTTTTGTTATACCCATATCCATAATACGGCGTTTTATTGCACCTTCGCCATGCAGCTTTACAACCTTGACCGTTTCACCGATTTTTGCCTGTCTCAATGTTTTCATTGTACATCCTCCTCGTGGTTAGTTGAAACTAACCTCGCATATATGATAATAAATTCTATTCAGAATGTCAATATTTTTTGAATGAAAAATTTAATTTCGTCACTTTGTATTTCGGTTAGGCTAAACTAACTCGAATTATTCAGAAAAATGCACAAAAAAAATCAGGACAGAAAAACTTCTGCCCTGAAAAACTTTTATATTTTCATAATACCGAAAGCATCAAGAACTGAAGAAACGAGAATCAGAGTAATGAAAACGGGAGCAATATATTTGATTACCACAGTAAACAAAGTTTTTGCTTTGAATTTTCCTCCGATTTCAATTTCTTCAATAAGTGCTTTGGGTTTAAACACATAACCGATGAAAATGCAGGTAAGCAGAGCAACTATAGGCATAATCACGCTGTTACTGATAAAGTCAAAGAAAGTGAGAATATCATCGAGTCCGAGAGGCTTGATATGGCTGAGCACGCCAAAGCCAAGTGCTGAAGGAAGACCAAGAGCAATACATCCTGCAAAAACAACAAGGCAGGTAACTTTTCTACCCCAACCTAATTTATCTCTTACGATAGAAACAACTGTTTCCATAAGAGAAATTGAAGATGTAAGTGCTGCAAAAAGAACAAGAAGGAAGAAGAGCAAGCCCACAACTCTGCCTGCTACAGGACCCATAAATTCAAAAACTTTGGGAAGTGAAACAAACATAAGGCTGGGACCTTTTCCTACATCTGCCTCTCCGCCTGAGAAAGCAAACACAGCAGGAACAACCATAAGACCTGCAAGGAAAGCAATGCCTGTATCAAAAAGTTCAATCTGTCTTACAGATTTTTCGATGCTTACATCTTTCTTCATATAAGAGCCGTAAGTTATCATAATACCCATAGCAAGTGACATTGAGTAGAAAAGCTGACCCATAGCCGCAAGCAATGTTTTACCTAACTTGCCGACTGTAAAGCCGTCAAAATTGGGAATGAGATAATACTTGACGCCCTCCATTGCTCCGGGCAATGTCATTGAATAAATTGCAATGAAAATTGTAAGTGCAATAAGTATGGGCATCATAATTTTGCTTACTTTTTCAATACCCTTTTCAACGCCCAGAAGAACAACAAGTGCAGTAGCACCGAGGAAAATCAGGAAATATCCGATGGAAGGGCCGGCATTTGAAACAAATCCGCCGAAATATGCGTCGCCTGCTGCAGCGGCAACCTCACCTTTGATATAAACAGTAAGATACTTTGTAACCCAACCGCCTATAACAGAGTAATAAGGAAGAATAATTACGGGAACAAGTGCACCGAGCCAACCGATAAAAGAAAACTTTTTATTAAGCTGACCGTAAGCATTGATTGCACTCTGACCTGTTTTCCTGCCTATTGCAATTTCTGCGCACATAAGTGCGAAACCGAAAGTAACTGCAAGAATAAGATAAACGAGAAGAAAAATTCCTCCGCCGTACTGTGCTGCAAGATAGGGGAAACGCCAGATGTTACCAAGTCCTACTGCAGAACCTGCAGCAGCAAGAACAAAGCCTATCTTGCCGGTAAAGCTGCTTCTCTTTTTTTCCATATTTTCAACCTCCGAATATTTTTATACGATACCTGTTATTATATCAGCAAAAACAGATTTCGTCAACTTTATCCCGTTATTTCAACGTAACAATAGTTACACCGTTTTCACCTTCGCCGTAAACACCGAGACGATAGCTTTTAATAAAATTATTTCCTTTCAAATATTGCTGAACGACACTTCTTAAAACTCCCGTTCCTTTTCCGTGAACAACGGTAAACTCTGTAATAGAAAGTCTATAAGCCGTATCAATATATCTGTCAAGTGTCATAATTGCCTCATCTGCATTCATACCGCGCAGGTCAACTTTAGTTTCGGCCTTTGCCGTGCTTCGTGCTTCAAAGTTTGACGAGCCTGTGCGTTTCGGTGTCTGTTTTTTCTGCACCTGTTTTTCAACAAGCCTTAAATCAGAAATATGCACACGTGTTTTTATTGCACCTGCAACCACGCCCACTTCGCCTTTTTTGTCAGGAAGCGATGTTACTTCTGCCTGCTTTGCAAGGCTTGCAATAATAACGTTGTCGCCAATTTTAAGCTCTCTCGGCAGAACATAATCATCATCTTCTGCAAGGTTCATAACAGGGTCTGCCGCACTGTCAAGGGCTTCCATTCCCTTTTTAACTGCCGAACGTGCCCTTCTTGCAAGGTCAGCCGCATCTTTTGTTTTCTTCTGTTCTTTTTTCAGAGCGTCAATTTCTGCAAGCAGTGCATAAGATTCACGTCTTGCACCGTCAACAATTTTCACAGCTTCGTTACGGGCTTTTTCAATTTCTTTTTCACGGATAGAAGAAATATCTTCTTTCTGTTTAATCGCTTCTGCTTTCAGCCTTTCCGCTTCCTTAAGAGCAGTTTCAGCTTTCTGTTTTTCTTCTTCCATCGCCTTGCGTGTTGTTTCAAGCTTATCATAAACAGCCTCAAAGCGTGTGCTTTCAGTGTCCACAAGTTCTTTTGCTCTTTCAACAATATCCTTGCCCATTCCCAATCTTTCAGAAATTGCAAAAGCATTTGATTTTCCGGGAACACCGATTAAAAGCTTATAAGTAGGTCGCAGAGTTGCAACATCAAATTCGCAGGAGCCGTTTTCAACTCTTGCAGTTTCAACCGCATAGGATTTCAGCTCTGCATAGTGTGTTGTTGCACCGACTTTCGCACCGTTTATATGAAGTCTTTCAAGTATTGCAGTAGCCAGAGCCGCACCTTCAACGGGGTCTGTGCCTGCACCTAATTCGTCGATTAAAACAAGACTTTTTTCACCTGCAATTTTAAGTATTTCAATAATATTGGTCATATGTGCACTGAAAGTTGAAAGTGACTGTTCAATGCTCTGCTCATCACCGATATCTGCAAGAACATTTTCAAAAACAGACACACGGCTTTCATCAGATACGGGAAGCATAAGTCCGCACATTGCCATCATTGACATAAGACCCAGTGTTTTGATTGAAACAGTTTTACCGCCTGTATTAGGACCTGTTATAACAAGTGTGTCAAAATCATCCCCGAGCCTGATATTGACAGGCACAACTTTATCTTTTGAAATAAGCGGATGACGGGCATTTTTTAGGTCAATAATTCCCTCATCATTTAAAATCGGTACGGACGCATTCATTCTGTATGCAAGCTGTGCTTTTGCAAAAATAACGTTCAATTCAACAGCACACTCGTAACTGTTTTTAATTGAATTTGCAAAATCACCGCACTGTGCAGAAAGTTCAGAAAGAATTCTGTCAATCTCATCTCTTTCCTGCGACTGCAACACTTTTATTTCATTGTTCGCTTCAACAACTGCTGCAGGCTCAATAAACACAGTTGCACCTGAAGAAGATGTATCGTGTACAAGACCGGGAATTTCACTTCTGTGTTCATTTTTAACCGGCACAACAAATCTGCCGTTGCGCATTGTGATAATGTTTTCCTGCAGGAATTTCTGATTGCCTGATGAACGGATAAGTTTATCAAGTTTTTCTCTTATGTTTGATTCCTGATTTCTGATTTTTCTTCTTATTGTCTGCAATAAAGGCGATGCATTATCGCTCATTTCATCTTCTGAAATAATCGCGCTTGTAATTGCATCTTCAAGAAATTTATTAGGGCTTAAAGCATCAAAATAAACATCAAGCACAGTTTCAACGCCTGAATTTGTGCTTCTCCATGTAACAATAGAACGTATAACGTGGAGTACGCTTGCTATATCAAGAAGTTCTTTCATATTAAGCGTGCTGCCTGCATCTGCGCGGCTTAAAGCATTATTTACATTTTTAAGTCCACCGAAAGCAGGGCCACCGAAACGTGCAAGCATCATATGAGCAGACTGAGTCTGATTAAGAAGCGACTGCGCCATTTCAAGAGAACTTTCAGGTTTAAGGGACAAGGCTATATCTTTAGCATCAGGGCACACAGTATGCATGGCCAGCATTTCAAGAACTTTTTCAAGTTCAAGTGCTTTATAATCTCTTTTTCGGGAATTCATTTATATCACTCCCTACCTTTCGTAATTTCATATCATATGGTAAAAATCAAGTGTCCTGAATTTTCGCTGAAGAATAGCTAAGGTATATCTTTCAGAAAGCTCTGCAAGAGCATCAAGGCTTGATTCATTAAGTGTAAAATTAAAAATCTTCTGTCTGTCAGATAAAACTATATGTCTTATAGCTGAAATCACACTCATAGGCACCTTAAACCCCACTTTACTGCACGAACTGCAATAAATATTTCCGCTGTGAATATCAAAAGACATAAATTCATCTTCGTATTTCGCACATTCTTCACAGGCCACAATATTCGGCATATAACCACTCATTGAAAGTATTGCAAGTTCAAAAACAGATTTGATAAGCTTCTCATCACGTTTTGATTGCATAAGAAACATAAGCGAATTAAGAATAAGCCTGAGGTATTCCTCTGCATTTTCACCAACGGGAGCAAGATGCTCGGAAAGTTCAGCAAAATATTGGGCAAGTGCAATTTTTTTAACGTCGTATCTCAGTTCAAAAAAAACCTCTTTCGGTTTTGCCGCTTCAATTATGTAAGAGCCTTTACGCTCAGCAATCCCCAATTCGGAAAAAGCAAAAAGCTGAGTTGCCGCGCCTGTGCGTGAACCTATTTTTTTTGCGCCGTAAACGTAAGCTCTTATAATGCCGTAATCACGCGTAAGAACGGTCACTGATTTATTCTGTTCACCTGTACTCTTTTCTCTGATTATCAGACCTTCTGTGTTCAGATTCATCAGTTTTTTCCTTTCCCTTCTGTGCATTACAGAAATTAATGTAGTCTTCAACTTTTCCGCTTAACATAAACTTGTCCCAGAGCAAATCTGCTTTTTTCATTCTACCGCCTCCTGAAAATAAGGTTTGCAGTAAAAAGAAAAAAATTCACGGAAATTTTTTCAATGCTGTGCAGTTTGAGTCTATCATAAAATTTTACGGCAAAAAATTAATGACATATTCCGCTGCTATACGTTAATTTTATTCATTATCTAAGCCGAAGTTGTGTATAAGTCCTTCCCTGTTTCTCCAGTCCTCTTTAACTTTAACCCAGCACTGAAGATTGATTCTGCAATCAAAGAATTTTTCCATATCTTCTCTTGCTCTTGTTGAAATTGTTTTAAGAGTTTCGCCTTTTTTGCCGATAACCATACCTTTGTGTGATTCTTTTTCGCAATAAATTATGGCTTCAATATCGAGCAGATCAGAATTCGGTCTTTCACGCATTTTTTCAACGCTGACTGCAATGCCGTGGGGCACTTCTTTATTCATTCTGCGGAGAATTTTTTCTCTGATAATTTCTGCAGCAATAACTCTTTCAGGCTGGTCTGTAAGAGTGTCATCGGGGAAAAAGTGAATCGATTCAAAAGCGAGACCTTTTAATTCATCAATAAGTTCTTTTATATTTGCTCCGTTCTGTGCAGAAACGGGCACAACTGATTCAAAGTTATAAAGCTGTGACAATTCCATAATTCTTGACATAAGTTCAGTTTTGTCAGCAAGTGTATCAACTTTATTTATCGCAAGAATTACTGGCATTTTTTCTTTCTTGAATTTTTCAATAAGTTCAAGTTCTGCAGGACGCATTTCACCTTTAGGTTCAACAACAAAAAGGCAGGCATCGACGCCGGAAATGCTGTCGCTTACTGCTTTTACCATTTTTTCACCTAATTTATTGTGAGGTCTGTGAAAACCGGGTGTATCAGTAAACACAAGTTGAGTTTCATTCTGTGTCAACACACCCACAATTTTTGTTCTTGTGGTCTGTGGTTTATTGGAAACAATGGCAATTTTCTGCCCCAACATTTTGTTAAGAATTGAAGATTTGCCAACATTCGGACATCCTACTATAGCAATAAAAGCTGTTTTTGTGTTCATACATTTTACCTCGAAAAAAGCCGTATTGAATACGGCTGAATTTTATTTTTTAGCTGGTATACCTTTTAAAACGAATGCAAAAGTCACAACAAGGCTTGCTGCCAGAATAAACAGCATATAAATATTTTCTTTATAGTACTGAAACATTGCGCTGAAAGCCTGTGGCTGATAAAGAATAACTATGCCGATAACAACTGCAAAAATTGCACTAACAAGCACTGCTCCTGCAGCAGCATCTTTTGAAATTTTTGCAAGAGGATGTTTTTCGACCGTTACCATATCAACTGCTTTTTCAACTGCGGTGTTTACAATTTCAAGGCTGAACACAAGGGCATTCACAAGTAAAATTATTGCCCATTGAGTTTTTGAAACGACAAAGAAATCGTAGCACAACAGATAAGCGTACATGTAAACGCAGAGAGAAAAATGAGCCCTCATATTTCTCTCGTTTTTCAGGCACCACAAAATACCATTACCTGCGTAAACAAAACTTTTAAGCAAACCTTTCATCTTTCTTACTCATCACCCATGTAATAACTGCCGTTTCTCTTAAGACCAAGCTGAGTTAAAACTGTTTCTTCCTTTTCTCTCATATGTACAGCTTCAATTCCGCCGTTTTCATGGTCATATCCTAAAAGGTGGAGCATTGAATGGACTGTAAGGAAAGCAACTTCCCTTCTCAGAGAATGTCCGTATGCTTCTGCCTGCTCCATTGCTTTTTCAAGGGAAATCACAATATCGCCAAGCATCTGTGCACCTGTGTCGTTATTTATATCATACACGCCGTCAATTCCTAACGGGAAAGAAAGCACGTCTGTGGGACGGTCAACGTCGCGGTATTGTTTGTTGAGTCTGTGAATTTCTTCATTATCAACAAATCTCACGCTCACCTCAGCAGGAGAGAGCATATTTTCCATTGTAAGCACAGCAATACAGCACTGTCTTACAAGCAGATGAATTCCCGTGGGAAATTTATGCACCTTCTGGTCATTGCTGATGATAACTTTTACTTTTCCTCTCTCTTTCATTTTTTCCATCCTTCCTGATTATTTCTCTGTTCATTTTTTTCATAAGCCTTGACAATATCCTGAACAAGGCGATGTCTTACAACGTCTTTTTCACTGAATCTTACTGTATCTATATCGTCGATATTTTTAAGAATTTTAATTACTTCCACAAGACCTGATTTTTTACCGTCAGGCAAATCCACTTGTGTTACGTCGCCTGTGATTACCATTTTTGAATTGAAGCCGAGACGTGTCAGAAACATTTTCATCTGCTCACGTGTTGTGTTCTGTGCTTCGTCAAGGATAATAAAGCTGTCGTCAAGTGTTCTGCCTCGCATATATGCAAGAGGTGCAACTTCAATGCTGCCTCTTTCCTGATATTTCTGAAAACTTTCTGCACCTAACATATCAAAAAGTGCGTCATACAAAGGTCTTAAATAAGGGTCAACTTTCTGCTGCAGGTCACCGGGCAGAAAACCTAATTTTTCGCCCGCTTCAACTGCAGGACGCGTTAAAATAATTCTGTTTATCTGCTTTTGTCTGAAAGCAGTAACAGCCATTGCAACTGCGAGATAAGTTTTACCTGTACCGGCAGGACCAACACCGAAAACGATCGTATTATCCCTTATTGCCTGAGTATATCTTTTCTGCCCGAGAGTTTTCGGTTTTATAGGTTTACCTTTTGCAGAAATGCATATGCAATCTGAAGACATGCTTTCAAGCTTGTCCTCTGCGCCCTCACCAACGAGGGAAATAACATATCTCACATTCTGTTCTGATAATGTTTCTCCTTTGTTGATAAGAGTAAGCAAACCCTGAATTGCTTTTGAAGCACGTGAAACATTTTCAGCCTCACCGGTTACTTTCAGTTCACTTCCTCTGCTTATAACAGAAACAGAAAACTCCTTTTCAATCATTTTAATATTTTCATCAAAACTTCCGAACAGACTTACTGCCTGCTCCATTCTGTCAACATTAATGATCTGCTCGTACAAAAATTTTACCTCCAATGCCCGAAAGCATATTTATAGTTATAATTATATTTATTATATCATTTACTTTTTTCCGTGTCACTATTTTCTGTGAATTTTTTCTAAAAATTTTCAATTCTTTTATTTAATATGCTCCGTTTTCGTTGTTTTCCAGAATAATATCCATTTTTTTATTTTCCCCTATATTTTCAACACATTCAAAAACAGATTCTATAGTATAACCTGTTTTATCTTTCTGCATTTTTGTTGTTGATTTTTCAATCTCTGCTTCATCAAGCATTCTATCTGTTTCCCTGAAATGTTTTTCGGCACATAAAAGCCGTGCACAATTTTCATCAGGCTTTACATTCTTCAATTCATAAAAGGCATATCTCTCTGTTATAATGCCTGCAGGTAATTTATCTTTGCCCGATTTCAGAAAATCTTCACCTGAAGAAAAAGTATATTCTCCATCACTTTTAACAGGCAGACTTATACAGAATGTAACGCCGAAAAAACTGATGAAATATTTTTTTCTCAACTTTTCATACACTCTCATTTTGCACGTTGCAGGAATAAAAGTTGTATGAATTTTTTTAGTCCTCGCATAAACATTTGCCTGTGCATTATAGAAATTTACAGATTCATCTTTGTTTATCACTGCACCGCTTACAATTATATCGCCTTTCTCAACTGCACTTCCCACTTCTGCAAGAGGAGTGCCGAGAAAATTTTCAATAAGTATAATTTGTCCTGATTCTGCGGCAATAATATTAGAAGGAGTTTTATCTTCTGTTTCAGTTTCACCGGCAACTCTTTCTTTAACCTCAATCGTAATTTTGCAGGCGTCCGCATTCACTGCCGCCCACATAAGTTTATCAGTTTCTGTAAGAGCTTTGCGAGCAATGTCTTTTGTGTTTATATCTCCTTTTCTGATTCCTGTTTTCACACCAAGTGATTCAAAGATAGGAATAATCTCTTCATCAGGAATATTCTCGTTACCGTTTACTTTAATTGTCCAGATATAACCAGAGAGAAAATATGTCATTGCCACCAAAAACGCAAGTCCCGGAATAACTCCGATTCTTTTTCGTTTTTTATAAATCAGAAACGGTAGCCCATGCTTTTTTATAAGCCTTACTCTCATGCCTGCCTTTTTTGCCGTATGTCTTATTTTTCTGTATGCTTTTATGTTGCATGTTGCACTTATTGTTTCCTTATACATTCTGACATTTTTAATTTCAATATTGTTTGATGAGCATAGATTTATGAATCTTTCAGGGAAACCTCCCCTTGCGCTGAATTCAACAAACCCCTTTATATAATCCTGAAAACGTTGAAAAATCATATTCCCCTCACCCGAATTCTATATATGCAATCGTACCTGTGATTCGTGCCTGACAGGAGCCGTATTCTTTCATGCACAAATCGCAGCCTGAAAAAAGAATTGTGTTTTTTCCCATATTTATTTTTATTCTTTCACCGCTGTATTCAAGAATTCCTGCACAATCGTTAATCACAGCTTCTTTGTTTCCTGAAAGCTCAATGCGATTAAACCCGGAAACTACTGTTTTAGGTATTCCCAATTCTTCGCTTATTTTCTCCGTTAAATTCATTCTTCCGTAAGACTTTCCACCCATAAATCATCAATCCCTTTCCTGATAATATTATGTTTTTCTATCATTAAAAATTACATACACATCATATATTTATAAGGGTGATTGAATTGAAAAGATATAAGATAAACGAGAACACAAAAATTATTTTCTGCATAAGTCTGTGTATAATCGCGTCAGGTTTGCTGCTTGTTTTTCCGCAGAATTGTGCTGACGGCGTCCGTCGCGGATTAAGGCTTTGTGCAGAAACAATGGTGCCGTCTCTTTTCCCTTTTCTTGTGCTTTCATCGTTTATTTTATCAAGCGGTATTACAGATTTTGCAGGAGAAAAAACAGACAGAATATTCAGAAAAATTTTCAGATGCTCAGGCATCTGTGGGTGTACAATTTTCTTTTCGCTTTTTGCAGGCTTTCCTGTAGGCTGCAGTATGGCATCAGAATTATATTCAAAAAATAAAATCACTCAGAGCGAGGCCAGAAGAATCGCTCTGAGTTCAGTAAATGCAGGTCCTGCTTTTGTTATAGGTGCAGTAGGCACAATGATGCTTTCATCTTTTCGTGCCGGTGTTATCCTTTTTGTTTCACTTTCACTGTCTTCGTTAATAATCGCATTTCTGTCACGCTTTATTCTGGCAGAAAATATGCCTGTAACTAAAAAAAGCACCCGCAGTGTCAGCATCTCACAATCACTTGTTTCTTCCGTTTACAATGCCTCAAAATCAATGTTTTCAATATGCGCCTGGATTATTCTTTTTTCCTGCCTGATAAACATCATTTCTTACAGCGGCGGCAACGAAAAATTTATTCTCTCGCTAAAAGCTTTTTTTGAAGTTTCCACAGGCTGTGCAGAGCTTGCAAACAAGGAAAGTCCCGTTGTGCTTGCCGCCATTCTCGGTTGGAGCGGACTTTGTGTTCACTGTCAGGTTTTTCCCTATATACTCAGAATAGGACTCAAAGCAAAATATTTTTTCTGTTCAAGAATCCTCCACGCAATGCTGTCTTCAGTCATTTGCCATCTCCTTTTAAAAATATTTCCGTGCGCAGTTTCCGTTTTTTCTTCAGGAACAGAAACGATTACAAAAATCTTCGCTGTCAGTGCACCTGCAGCTGCAGGACTTATACTGATGTGTGCAATTTTCATTCTGGATCTTGATACAAGCAAAAAAGTGTGATAGAATAGTGTAAAAGGAGTGAGCACGTATGGATAAAAAACAGATGACAGTAACTAAAGAAGATTTTTGCTGTGCAATCTGCGCCCATGGGCAGAAAGCTGCCGACAGCGATATGATTCTCTGCAGCAAAAAGGGGATTTTACAGCCTGATTACAAATGCCGTAAATTCAAATACGATCCCCTGCGCCGTCAACCAAAAATGATGCCCTCCCTGCCCGAATATACTTTTGATGATTTTAAACTTTAAAAATTTAATACCGTCAGTTAAAATGATATAAAAATAACCTCAGCTTCCGCCGAGGTTATTTTTATATCTCATACG
The DNA here is from genome assembly GCA_015066175.1 of Oscillospiraceae bacterium. Lineage (GTDB taxonomy): Bacteria > Bacillota > Clostridia > Oscillospirales > Acutalibacteraceae > SIG575. Next base: position 42,967 of record SVOW01000011.1, on the reverse strand, counting down.
GGAATAATTCAACAAAAACGGTAATCGGATTTGCGTATAAAAAACGGGCAGTTCTTCACTGCCCGTTCAAAACTATTTTATATTATCGGTTTATAGGCGATACCATCCATCTGACAAAGGCATCTATCGTTAACAAATTCAGTAACAACTGTCATTCTCGCAGGTGCACCGTTTTTAAAATATTCTCTGAACACATCAGCACCTTTGCGAAAATCATCTGCATTTTTAATGTAAAAATTTATCTGCACCAAATCGTCAAGCGTTGCTCCGACTGTAGCAAGAGTTTCAGCCATATTTTCAAGAACAGCATGTGTCTGATGTACGATATCATAAACATCCTGTCCTCCCGCATGGTGTGCTAAAAATATATAATCGCCAGCAACGACACAGGACGAACATGTATCATCACCGCAATGGGTAGGCATTTTCTTTATCATATCTATCACCTTATGCAGCCCAATCTTCAAAATAAATAATGTTTGACGGTTGCTCTGTTTTGATTGTTTTTCCTGATTTTTTCATTCTTACATATTCTTCCACGCTCACGCCTGCTTTTTTTGCTTTTAAAACAAGTTTCACGTATTTGAAAACGATTGTTTCAAACTCTTTAAGTTCTTTTTCATACACAAATCCGAAAAAGAGTGCTACTGAAAAAACTATTGCGAAAATGATTGAAAGTGTTAAACCGAGTGACATAAAATTACATCCTTTCTTCAGAACGTTTCCGAACATTCGTTCTTATTTACAAGACTATTATAGCATAAAAAATCCATTTGTCAACACAAATGTTCGATTTTGTTTGTTTTAGAGTACCAATAATAGGACTCTGCTGTGACTTTTTAAAAAATTTTTTATAACTTTTTACAATGTATGGAAAAATTATGAATGATATGATATAATTTGTGTGTACTTAAAAAATAAAGCGGAGGTTTTGAAAAATGAAAGTAATGGTTTACAAAACTGCTGAAGAAATCGCAGAAGCAGTAGGCAGAATTATCATCAAGAGAGTGGCTGACGAGCCTTCTTGTGCAATCGGCTTTGCAACAGGTGCATCACCTGTTCCCACTTATGAATACATAGTTAAAGAATTTGACAAGGGCAACATTTCTTTCAAGGATATGAAAACATTCAACCTTGACGAATATTGCGATCTTCCTGTTGAAGACAAAAACAGCTATCACACATTTATGCACGAAAATCTTTTCGACAAAATCGATGTTAAAGCTGAAAACATCAACTTCCTTGATGGTAACGCTGAAGATTATGATGCTGAAAGCGCAAGATATGCAGAAGCAATCAAAGCTGCAGGCGGAATCAAAGTTCAGATTCTCGGCATCGGCACAAACGGCCACATCGGTTTCAACGAACCTGCAGATGCATTTACAGATGAAGCTTTCAAAGTTACTCTTACTCAGAGCACAATCGACAGCAACCAGAAATATTTTGGTGAACAGGCAATGCCCAGATACGCTATGACAATGGGTATCGGCAGCATCATGCGTTCAGAAGAAATCGTACTTATCGCAACAGGCGAAGCAAAAGCAAAAGCAATTGCAGCAGCAGTAAACGGTGAAGTAACTCCCCAGTGCCCCGCTTCAATTCTCCAGACACACGAAAATGTTACATTCTTCGTTGACGAAGCAGCAGCAAGCCTTCTCAAATAAAATCAGCAAACTTAAAGCCACATTTGTCTTCAGACAAATGTGGCTTTTTTGGTGGAGTATAGCGGAGTCGAACCGCTGACCTCTTGCTTGCGAAGCAAGCATTCTTCCAACTGAACTAATACCCCAATGTAAAATTCTATTTGATATGTCTCATATCATCCACATCAAACCATTTCACTTCAAAGCCTGCACCATGTGAGCAGAAAACTGAAGACGAGGGGTTTTCCAGGTCTCTTTCTTTTTCATATCCGATTTTTCCAATAACGTCTTCGCTGTTATGGCATACTCTGTAGCCGTTTTCACGCATAGAAATAACACCTTTGCCTGATGTGTAAGCAACCACTTCTTCGGGGTAACTCATAAATTCCGACACAGGTCCTGCGCCCTTGATTATAACTTCCGTCTCTGTCATTTCTGGTGTTTCAAATTCACCACACAGACGTTGAATATCAGAAATCGCCCTACCCATTGAATTCACAGGCACCCTGAGAGTGAAAGCATAATAAGGCTCAAGCAATACTTTGTCTGCTTTTTCAAGAGCCTGACGTATTGCTCTGTAAGTTGCTTCTCTGAAATCGCCGCCTTCTGTATGCTTCAGGTGGCTTCTGCCTGCCATAAGTGTGATTTTCACGTCAGTCAACGGTGAACCTGTTAAAATTCCTATATGTTCTTTCTCACCTATATGAGTAAGGATAAGATTCTGAAAATTTGAATCAAGCACCTCAAGGCTGCATTCATTTCCTATTGTTATTCCGCTGTTTCTTTCCGCAGGGTCAATACGCACGTGCGCTTCAGCATAATGACGCAGAGGTTCAAAATGCCCGTATCCCATAACGGAAGATTTTATTGTTTCTTTATATAAAATTCTGCACGGACCAAAATCAATATCCATATCAAACCGGTCTTTCACAACAGACTGCAGAATTTCAAGTTGGATTCTTCCCATAACACGAATCTGTATCTGCTCTTCGCCTTTTTGTCCTGAAATTTTAAAAGAAAGTTCAGGTTGTTCTTCACCAACTACGGAAAGCTTTTTATACGCAGTGTGAATATCATCAGAATCAGAAATTATAACCTCTGCCGAAAGCAAAGGATTGAGTCTGAAAGCGGAAGATGATTCTGCCCCTTTCTCATTGATAATTTCCCCTGCTTTTACAGAAGAAAGCCCTGTTACTGCACAGACACTTCCTGCCAAAACTTCTTTCACACTTTCAGATTTATCACCTGAATATATTCTTATCGAATCAATCTTTTCGTTACCTACCGGCATTTTTACAGAAAGTTTTCCGCCTGTTATTTTCATAAAGCTCAATCTGTTGCCCTGATTATCGTGGAGTATTTTATAAACTCTTGCAGAGAATAAATCAGGGTATTCTTTTGTGTATGTATATTTTTCCATTCCGTCAAGGAAGATATCCACACCTGTATCCTGCAAAGCAGAGCCGAAAAAGCAGGGAAAAAGCTTTCTTTCGGAAATTGCTTTTGATATCTCTTTTTCTGCAAAAAATTCATCACAGTTTCCTTCAAGAAAAGCCTCCAGCATTTCTTCACTTATCATTGAAATTTCTTCGTCAAAAATTTCTTTTTCTTCAGTGAAATCTATACATTCATTTCCGAAACATTTTTTGATTTCATTCATCATTTCTGATTTCACGAAACCATCGCGGTCAGTCTTATTCACAAAAATAAAAACGGGAATTTCATATTCACAAAGCAGCTGCCATATTGTTTCAGTATGGCTTTGTATTCCGCTTGTGCCGTCAATTACGAGCACTGCATAATCAAGCACACCCAGAGTCCTTTCCATCTCTGCAGAAAAATCCACATGTCCGGGAGTGTCTATAAGAGTAAAATGCTTTTCTCTGATGGTAAAAGGATTCTGTTTTGAAAAAATTGTAATACCTCTGTTTCTCTCAATTATGTGAGAATCAAAATGTGAGTCCTTTTTGTCAACACGACCAAGCCGACGTATTGCTCCTGTTCTGTAGAGCATCGCTTCCGTCAGCGTTGTTTTACCTGCATCAACATGTGCAAGTATTCCGATTACAATTTCACCTGAACGCAAAATATTACCCTCTTTTATTTTAGTGATTGCCTCTACATTATAGCAGATTCTTTATTTGCGGGCAATATTGTTTTTTCATTGACAAAACAAAAAACGAAATATATAATTAAGAATATAAATTGTATATATTCTTACAATATTATAAAGTTAACCGAGGTGTTACAATTTGCTTAAAATAGCTGTTTTTGACCGTGAACAAAGCGCACAGAAACTTGAAAATGTTCTGGTGAATATCCTCTTTGACAAATGCGAATTCGGTTATGAAGAATATACCGACCCGAAATCAGCACTGTCAACGGATTTCAAAAACAATTTTGATTTCGATATCGCTTTTGTTGAAATAAATTCGCAGAAATTTCCCGGCATAGAAATTGCCAGAAGAATCCGAGAATCAGGAAACATAAAAACTGAAATAGTTTTCTTTTCAGATGACGATTCTTTTGCTCTTTTCGGATACAAGCTGAAAGTTTTCGACTATCTTATCAAACCCGTTGCAATCAAAACGATAGCCGAAACATTAAACAGATATTTCTGCTACTTCGAAAAAGATACAGACAACTATTTTTCATATAAAATCGCAGGTGCAGTTGAAAAAATCCCTCTTGACAATATTTTTTATTTCACAAGCAGTTCAAGAAAATGCATTATCATCAACAAAAGAAGTGACTGCGAATTTTACGCCAAGCTTGACGAAGTTGAATCACAACTTGACGACGAAAAATTCATTCGCGTCCACCAGAGCTATATCGTGAACATCCGTTATATAAAAGGGCTTACGAAAGACGGCCTTACATTGACGAACGGACTTTTCGTACCCATAAGCCAGCGAAGATACACAGAAGTAAAAAATAAATTTATGAAATATCTTGATATAACGGAATAGGAGAAAAACTATGAATGAAATAAAAAGACTTGTAAGATGTGAAAAAGGACATTTTTACGACAGTGCAAAGCATAACATCTGCCCTCACTGTAACAACACAAAAATTCCTGATGTCACTGTTTTTATAAATAAATCCGTAGAAGATGAAAAAGAAATTAACCCTCCTGTTTTCACTCCTCACACAGAAATGAAAACGCCTGAAAATAATGAACACACCGTGCATTATTTTCAGAAATCAATCGGTGCTGACCCTGTAGCAGGCTGGCTTGTGTGCACAGAGGGCGTTCACCGCGGCGAAGATTTTAAAATTATCGCAGGACGCAATTTCATCGGACGTTCAGGAACAATGGATATAAGCCTCAGTGCTGACAAAACTGTTTCACGTGATAAACATGCAATCCTCACATACGACCCAAAAAGCAACACATTCATCATTCAGCCCGGCGATTCATCAAAACGTTGTTATCTGAACAATCAACCTCTTTTGCTCCCGGCACAGCTCAACGCACGCGACCGCATAACTCTCGGCGCAACACAGCTTGTATTCGTACCTTTCTGCACACCTGATTTTAACTGGTGAGCAAGACTTACAAAAGATAACGGAGTGACTGTATGAAAATATTTAGAAAATCTGACAATATGTTTGCAGGTGCAATAATCGGCGTTACAGGTGATTATGCAGGTGCAATTTTCAGGATAGACCCTGACGAAGAAATCACAATCGGACGCGACCCGAAAACTTCACAGATTGTTATTGATGAATGTTGCGACCTTGTCAGCAGAAAGCACTGCACAATAAAAGGAAATGCCCATTCTGCTTACTACACCGTTACTGATTTTTCAACAAACGGTACATTTGTAAACGATGAAAAACTACCGCGTGGTGTAACTGTTTCTGTTGCACGCGGCTCAACAATCTATATCGGAAACAAAGATAATTCTTTCAGACTCAACTGAATAACTTTTTGCGTTTTTAAAGGTTATATTTTTATAACCTTTAAAATTTTAATCCAGGAGAAAATTATGTGGTATTACGAAAGTATAATTTATCAGATTTATCCTTTGGGATATTGCGGTGCACCTCAATATAACGATGGCACACAAGTTTCCCGAATTCTGAAAATCAAAGAAATAATCCCCCATCTTGAAAAACTTAATATAACAGCTGTTTATTTCTGCCCTGTTTTTCAGAGCACTTCCCATGGCTATGACACATCAGATTTTTCAAAGATTGATGTACGTCTGGGCAGTAATGAAGATTTTAAAAGCGTGTGCAAAGCTTTACACGAAAAAGGAATAAAAGTAATTCTTGATGGCGTATTCAATCATGTGGGACGTGACTTTTTCGCATTTAAAGACGTGCAGGAAAAGAAATGGGATTCACCTTATAAAAATTGGTTTTATATTAGTTTTGACGGCAACAGCCAATACAACGATGGTTTCTGGTATGAAGGCTGGGAAGGTCATTTTGAACTTGTGAAATTGAATCTCGACAATCCCGATGTGAAAAATTATCTTCTTGAAAATGTAAACAGATGGATTGACGAGTTTGAAATTGACGGACTTCGTCTTGATGTTGCATATATGCTCAACAGGAATTTTATGGCTGAGCTTTCACATTTCTGCAGAGAAAAGAAAAACGATTTCTTCCTTGCAGGCGAAATGATTCACGGAAATTATAAAGATATAATCAACGAAAATCTTCTTGCAAGTGCAACAAATTACGAATGCTACAAGGGCATTTATTCTTCCTTCAACAGCATGAATATGTTTGAAATAGGTCATTCTCTGCGCAATCGTTTCGGCAAAGAAGATTGGTGTATGTATAAAGACCTTAAACTTATAGGCTTTGTTGATAACCACGATGTTTCAAGAATCGCTTCAATTCTTACAAACAAAAAACACATTATTCCCGCTTACGGAATTTTATTCGGTATGCCGGGAATGCCCTGCATTTATTACGGCAGTGAATGGGGAATTGAAGGCAGAAAAGAAGACGGCGACATTGCTTTGAGACCTGAAATCACTGAAATAAAAGAAAATGAAATAACAGAATTCATTTCAATCGCTTCAAAAATAAGGAAAGAAAGCAAAGCTTTGTGTTACGGCTCTTTCAACATTCTTCATATGACCAACAGACAGCTGATTTTCGAAAGAGAATGTGACGGTGAAAGAATTCTCGTTATGATAAATGCAGATGAAAATGAATACACCGCTTTCTTCGATGCAAAAGCAGGCTCAGGCACAGACTTATTCACAGGAGAGAATATTTCTCTGGGCCAGAACAGAATGAATCCGTGCAGTGTAAAATTTGTAAAAGTAAACTAAATAAATTTTCATGGGGTGATAAAAATGAAATTTCAGGATATCAATATCCGCGACCCGTTTGTTCTTCTTGCTGACGGAAAATATTATATGTACGGCACAAGAGGAAGTGAAGCCTGGACAGATAAAAGCACAGGACTTGACGTTTATATAAGCGACGATTTGGAAAACTGGAGCGAAGCGAAAGAAGTTTTTACTCCTCCTGAAAATTTCTGGGCACACAAAAATTTCTGGGCACCCGAGGTTCATTTTTACAAAGGCAATTATTATATGTTCGTAAGTTTTATCGGAGAAAACAGACTCCGCGGCACACAGATTCTTAAAGCCGAAAAACCTGAGGGACCTTTTCTTGTTCACAGTGACGGCCCTGTTACTCCTGAAAACTGGCAATGTCTTGACGGAACTTTTCTTGTTGACAGCGGAAAGCCATATATGGTTTTCTGCCACGAATGGGTGCAGGTAACAGATGGTGAAGTGTGGGCAATTGAACTGACCGACGACCTTAAAAGTGCCAAAGGTGAACCCATATATCTTTTCAAAGCATCTGAGCCTGTGTGGGCTGATAAAAAAGCTGACAAGTTTGTAACAGACGGACCTTTTGCACACAGAACAGAAAACGGCAGACTTATGCTCATATGGTCAAGTTTTTTCAATCACGAATATTGTCAGGCTATGATTTATTCTGATAACGGACACATTGACGGAAACTGGATTCACGACACACGTCTTCTGTTTGAGAAAAACGGCGGACACGGAATGATTTTCAAGACAAAAGAAAATGAACTCAAACTGATTCTTCATTCTCCTAACGAAAACCCTCTTGAAAGGCCTGTCCTTTTTGACCTGAAAGAAGAAAACGATACACTTTATATCAAATAAAAAATCACCGATGCTCTTATAAAAAAGAACATCGGTGATTACTTTTTATTCACTGATAATATTTCTTATCCATAAACCTTTTTTCACAAGAATGAATCCTACAATACATTTTAAGAATTCGAGCGATTGCACCGCAAAGAAAAGAGGCACAATTGCAATAGATGTAAACCTTGCAAGACAATATGCGAAAGGCACCACAACACCCCATGTAAATACACTGTCAAAAACAAAGGTGAGAATTGTTCTGCCACCTGAGCGCAAAGTAAAATAACAGCAATGTGAAAATGAGAATATTGGCATAAGGCCTGCTACAATAAAAAGGAATTTTGTTGCCATTTCTTTTACGTGGTTTTCAGTGTTGTAAATATCGGGAATAACAGGTGCAAGAAGTGCCATAATTCCGCCGATAATCAAGCACAACACAATAGAAAGAGCAATAAGTCTCCACACTGCTGTTTTGGCTTTTTCTTCTTCTTCAGCACCAAGATACTGCCCTACCACAACACCCAGCGCAACACCCATTGAAAGGAATACTACGTTGAAAAGATTGTTGATTGTGTTTGAAATGTTTACCGCAGCAACAACATCAAGACCTCTTACTGAATAACACTGCAGCAAAACAGCCATGCCTGCCGACCACAAAAACTCATTCACAAGCAGCGGCATTCCCTTTGTGAAAATATCTTTGCAAAGTTTTCCGGGAATATAAAACCTTCTGAATGCACCTTTGATAAAAGTAAACTTTTTTCTTTTCACAGTAACTGCCACGATAATTATAATAGCTTCCACAAAACGTGACATCACAGTTGCAATTGCCGCACCTGAAACTCCAAGGCACGGAAAACCGAACTTACCGAAAATAAGAATATAGTTGAAAACAAGATTGACAAAAATCGCTGCAATACTTGCAATCATCGGCAACTTTGTTTCTCCCAATTCACGCAAAGTGCTTGCATAAATCTGCGAAACAGTAAAGGGCAGAAGTCCTATAACCATTATCTTAAGATAATCAAGACCGTAAGAAAGTGTTGCCGCAGCATCTGCAGCAGTTGTATCCTCTGCAAGATAAGACGATACAAGGGGCGTTGCAAATGCCGTAAAAATAACAGTTGCAATTGCAAACATTACCGTGCCGATATAAACTTTCATTCTGAAACAATAACGCACGCCATCGTCATCTTTTGCACCTGCATATTGTGTTGAAAAAATCCCTGCACCTGCAAGTCCACCGAAAATACAAAGGTTGAAAACGAAAATCAACTGATTCACAATGGCCACAGCAGACATCTGCAATGTGCCCACGCTGCCCACCATAACATTATCAAGCAAGCTTACAACGTTTGTTATTGTATTCTGCACAATAAGTGGAAACACAATGGCAAGCACATGGCGATAGAATTTTTTATCGCCTATTAAATTGTGTTTAAGAGTATTTGTTTTCATCAAAAAATCACCGTAAGAAGTATAGCAGAAAAAACTGTCTTATTCAATACCAATTTGTAAATTCATGATACTCAAACAATTCCCGCCACACTTCTTACGGTAATATATATAAAGTTATTTGTAATTCAAATTAAAGAAAAAGTTTTCCTACTGATCCGAGCAAGGTTAAACCTGAACCGAAAAGCATCCAACTACCAAGAGCTGCAATTGACATTTTTCTTCCCTCCTTTTTTTTTTTATTTATAAGTTAATTTTTTAATTAAAGAAACATTTTGATTACTGAACAACCGAATGTTACACATGCGCTTGCAAAAAGAATTGATGCTGCCATTTCGTTTTCCTCCTTTTTGTTTTTCCTTTTGTAAGGGTTGTTTTCCCTGTCGACATCTGTATCATACTACACATTAAAACTTTTTTGTTTTATTTGTAATTTTTGATGTGTTTTTTGTAAATTTCGATATAAAAAGGTGCTTTGAGGCAAAAAACAGCCCACCAACGAACAATCATTGGTGGGTTTGCGATATTTAAAAAATCATCTTATATCATATGCTGATATCTGTGCCGGATAACTTTCTGCAATCATACCATCATATTCAATATTAATTATTTTACCCGCTTCAAACGTCTGCCTTTCAGCTCCGTCTTTCATTGATACTGAAATCTGGTCAGCTGAATTAAGTTCATCTTCGCCCTCACATGGTTTTACAAGCAAAGTGCCATCGTCAGATAAAACTTCCGCTTTAAAAACATATCTGCACTGTATATCTGTCACACTGCCGTTTTCATCGAAAAAAACAAGCACGTGATCACTGCCGTTTTTTGTAAACCACTTGTATGTGTTTTCATCAGGCATTTCATGAGCACCACCCCATGAGGTCTGTATGTCCTGCAATGTAAAACCATCAAGAACATTTTCTTCGCCCAAAGCAAGTTTTTCCAGCACCTCTTTCATTGGCGGTGCAGGGTTATCCGAAGTATACTGAGTAACTGTGAACAATGTGGTTGTAACAGTAAAGTCAACCTCATTCTGACTATTGCATCCAACAAGCATAAAACATAAGAGAGTTAACAAAACAATTGATATTTTTTTCATCCATATCACCTCACAAACATTCTATCATACACAAAAATTAAATTCAACATTTTTATTGAATAAATACCTTTGATAATATATAATTGAGGTATAAATAATATGGGAGTGATAACAATGAAAAAATATAAATATCAGATGCATACCCACACTCACCCTTGCAGCCACTGCTCACATATGATGCCTGACGAGCTTACCCTGGCACTTCATGACGGAGGATATCAGGGCTGTGTTCTTACAAACCATTTTTATTGGGGCAACACAGGAATTGACACCAACTTGCCCTGGGAAGAATTTGTAAAAGCTTATGAGGAAGACTATATTGCCTGTAAGAAAAGTGCAGAAAAATATGGTCTTGACATTATCTTCGCAGTTGAAGAAGAGGTTGAAGAAGGGCTTGAAATTCTTATTTACGGAGTTACTCCCGAAAATTTATACAACCATCCTGAGCTGAAAGCATACAACCTTGAAAACTGGTCAAAACTGCGTGAAGAATGGAATGCAGTTATTATTCAGGCCCATCCTTACAGAAACAAACCATCTATTCCTGTAAGAAAAGTTTTTCCTCATAATCTTATTGACGGAATTGAGATTTATAATTCTGGCAACAAGCCCGAGGATAACGAGGAAGCCGTAAAGTATGCTGAAAAGCATCCCCATCTTATTCTCACCTCCGGAGCTGATTCCCATTCGGGTAAAAATGCCTGCGTCGGCGGAATCGAAACAGACGAAAGAATCAGAAACGAAAAAGACCTTGTGAAAATTTTAAAATCAAAAGATTTTGAAATAATTAAAATTTAATTTTCTGAAACTCTTGACATTTACCTTACGTTAAATATTAAAATCAACCTGAAAGGAGGTCAGTTATATGAAAATAAAAGAAGTAATTGAAAAGACAAAGCTGACTGACCGAGCAATCAGGTTTTATATTGACAACGGACTTGTTTCGCCCGGAATCGAAGAAAATTACAGCGGAAGAAAAAACATTGAGTTTTCAGAAAATGATATTGAAAGACTTTCGCAGATTGCACTTCTGAGAAAAGCCGGTTTTTCAATTTCTGATATTAAAGAGATAATTTCGGACATCGGAAATATAAAAGAAGTTATTTCAAGATTTGTTGAAACAACAAGTGAAGAAATCAAGGCAAAATCTGAAGTTATTGAAAAACTGAAAAGCTTTTCCGCTGACGAAGAAATAACTGTTGAAACACTTTGCAGAAAACTTTCCGAAACGGCAGAGAAAAATGATTTACCACAGGAAGATACCACCGTAACCAAGAAACAGAAATTCATGAAAATATTTTTTAGAATTTTTTCTGTTACGGGAATCGTTTCCACCCTGGGATGGTTACTTTTTGCAGTTATTAATGATTTTCAAACATTTTCATATATGAAAATAACGACAAAATATATCACCTGGTTTTTAATAATGCAATCAGGCATTCTCATAATTCTGGGACTTTCAATATTTCTTTTGTGCGTCTGCAGAGTTCCTTTTTTATCAAAAGCACGTGAAACATGTTGTTCATGGATTACAGTAATCATACTTCCGATTCTTTTACCTGCATTCGTATTATCCGTATTCGGAGTTGCTTTCAGCGTTGCCGAATCCGAAACAACAAGTCCTGAAAATTATATGGAGTTCGACTCCTTGGTAGAAAGTGAACTTGAATTCGAGCAGTACTGGACAAAATATTATCAGACAGGCAAAGAAGCAGAAGAAGACCTTACAATACAGACTGTTACCACTCTCGACCTTTTCCCTGTGGGAATTCCGCCATCTGCTTATGATGAAGAAACATATGAGCTTAAAGAAACAACAAAATATTATTATAATTACGAGCTACTGTCATCACCTAATTATGATATCTTTGCCGAATGGGTTTTAAACGACTACGAATATGAAGAAGCAAAAGAAGACGCATATAAATTTACAGGATATGAAACCATAAATAAAGGTGATTGGGTGTGTCTGTATTTCGGAGCTTACGATGAAAATATGGATGAATGGGAAGAAGAACAAAATCTTGAATACTTGATCTTTGCATATAACGATAATCAAAATAAAGTGAGATATATTTCAACAAAACGTTATTTTCTTTCCAAAGAAAACCCTCCGTTTCAGACCACACTCGACTGGTAAACAAGTAACGCACCATCAGCAGATGGTGCGTTTTTCTTAATACCGTTATTACTTAACATCAATTATCTCTTTTAATTTTTCATTGTTCCAGATAATTTCAACTGTTACAGGCACATTTGATTTAATGCTCACAACAGGTTTTTCTTCTTCTGAATTTCGCTTTTCGCAGATAAGTGTCAGTTCACCGTCTTTGCCGAAAGGATATTTTTCAACACCGTGTCTGTCTGTAAGGTTGATGTGCCATGTGATTTTGTTTTTCTCTGCATCAGGTCTTATTCCGAAAACATACTCAAACATAACAGAAATCGGCACAAGTCCTGTCCAGCCAACGAAATCAGCTTTTGACCAGTTACCTTCTGCTTCTTTTCCGTCCTGAAGCTCGGGAGCATAATTTTCAAAAACTGTTCCTGTTTCTTCAAACACTTTTGTAACCCAATCAAGGTGATTACAGGCAATTTCATATGCCATATCATACTTGCCGTATTCATCAAGACCTTTTAAAACCATATAGTTTGTAGGCGCCCACACAGAACCGCACCAATAACGTCCCTCGGGATGATATTCAGGATGGTCTTTTGAAAGTGTAGGCACACGGTGAGCCGTTTTAAATTCGTTTTCATTATTAAGGTGTGCAATAAAATCTTCTTTTCTGTCTTCAGGCACACATTTTGCAAGAAGCGACCAGAAAGCACCGATATGCTTTACCCCGTTGAAAGTATCGTCATTGCGTTTATCATAATAGAATTTTGTTTCGTCATCCCACAATTTTTCGTTGATAACTTTATAAAGTCTGTCACGTTCTTCTGTAAGTTCAGCTTTGAATTCATCTCTGCCAAGCACATCTGACATTTTAAGCAGAATATTGCAGGCATTAAGCTCCTGCATACAGGCATCAACCCATATCATATGTCCGTGGCTGTAGCAAACGTGATATTTCTCATCAAGTCTTGGGCAGTTATCCATTCCGCAACCATATCCTGAAGAAAAATATGTGCCGTCACGCCATGTGAAATGCTCCTGCATCCACTGATGATATGCCACAAGGCAAGGGAAAACTTTTGCAAGTCTTTCTTTATCGCCGAAATTGAGGAAATAGTCCCACTCACACCAGGTCATAACTTCAGGACCTGTTGATGACGGGTCGTGTCTTGTGAAAACGTCGTCGCCTGTTTCCTCTTCAATCTGACGGCAGATAAATCCGTCATCGTGCTGATGAGAATAGAAGTTATCAAAGGTTTTCTGGAATTTGAAAATTCTGTCTGCATATTTTCCGAACATCAGCATAAAAGCCGAATCCCACATAAAAATGCAATCGTTGAAAGCAGCGTCGATAAAATTAGTTACAAAGCCTGTGCCCTCTTTGGGCTGACGAAGGTTTGAAAACGCAATTTCCCATGCTTTCCAGTAACAATCAATGCTGCTGTTATGATTTTCCCACACAGGCACGGGGAGTTTATCTTTCACTTCTTCAAAAACAGGAAGAGGTGTTTTTTCCATTTCTGCACCGATAAAAGAATTTTCTTCCATCAGTTCTTTATCGTCATATGTAATTTCATTATTCTGTTTGAATCCTGCCATAATTTTCGCCGTCTTTCTTTTAGTTAATGTTTTTCGCAGATATGCACGTTACATTCTGCGTTGTGCTTGCGTCTGTCTGAAAACATTGCGTGTATTTTTATTTTTCTGCCCTGCAGATTATCGGGAAGAGGGAAGAAAAATGTATTGTTTTTATCTGTACCGCAAACTGCGTGTTCCCATTGATTCGCCTTGTAGTCAGGTGCTCTTCTTGGGAAACCCAGAAGTTTTCCGTCAACTTCTGCTACACAGTAAACGCATTCTTCACCGTGTTCACCCTCAACTGCAACAGCAATGCTTGACTCGTTTTTATATTCAGGAAGAATAAATTCCTGCCATTTTTCACAGTATACATTTTTATGTCTGTAATGTGCCTGCATATTATTGGCAAATGCATCTTTTGTTTCAATTACTTTTCCGTCTTTTATAAGCCTGATATTATAAATCCTGTCTACAGGTTTTTCTATACGCAGATAACGGATTTTATCTTTAAGATTATAACTTGCCACAACCTTTTTGCCGTGAAGATTATAAAGTGTGTGTGCAGTAAATCTGATAACTTCCGATGTGTAATCATCATCTGACACAGAAAGATTTACAAGGTCTGAACTTTTCCATTCAGTAAGGTCTGATGAATATTCTGCAAGAAGTGGTACTTTCTGCGTTTCAACTTCTCTTGTTGCATAGTCACCTGAAAAAAATTCAATTTCCACTTTATCTGCATCAATTTCTTCTTTGAAATCAACTCTTAAACAACCGCCGCAGGTTCTTCTGTTTTCATCAATATAAGTTTTTGACTGTGAATCAAAAAAGGTATCATCTTTCCCGTCAAACATTGCATTCATTTCGCATCCGCGGAGTTTATAATGTTTCTGATTGAAGAAAGCATCTCTCGCTTTTTGCACTTCAGGAATTTTTGTTTCCCCTGAGCGGAGAACACTTCTCTTTTCCAGAGCATCGTTTGTAATTGCATACATTGCAGATTCGTAAAGGAATTCGCCGTTTTCGGGTCTTATGTTTTCGTTTTCAAGTTTTCCCAGATACAAGGGTGCTTTTTCTTTTATATCTGTTTTTTCAATTTCTGCAAAAAAAGTTTCTTCCCCTTTTGAAAGAAGATTTGTTTTTCCGCCTGAAGAAGAAAGATATTTCACTTTCGCAGGTGTGCCGTCTTTCGCTTCTTTTAAAATTTCGTATTCGCAGTTTGTAAGCATAATTTCTGCTTCTTCTGCTGTTGCAATTTCAACAAGGGTTGCACGGAATGGCATAAGTTCAATTTCCACCGTGTCGCCCACATTGAAAAATCCAAGATGTTTTTCATATGGATGGTGGATATTCACCGCCACTTTTTCATCAGTTTCAATTCCCGTTTCTTTGCCGATAATAATTTCAATTTTCTTTGTTTCCCACGAATTGTTTCCTGTTGAAATAAAACGCTTTGTACTGCTTCCTCGAGATACTGCATTTTCACCGTAGCTTTCAGGCAGAATTTTTCCGTTTACTAAAATTTTTGCATTTCTTGCGTGCAGATTGTATACCCTTGCAAGTTTCGGCAATTCATCATCACGCATAAGCCATGGATTGCCGTAAATTTCGGGAGCCAGAATAAGTGACCTGTTAAAAGCCTGATAAATAAGTTCATCTTCAAAATAATCTATTGAAGATGAAATACAAACGCCGTGGTCTTCAGCAAGTCTTTCAAGATTATCTGTATGACCTCTTGTGAACATAAATGCTCTGTTGTGCATTGCAGTATTCTGATTACAGGAAAGAACATCAACATATGTTTCAACTCCGCCCCAGAGGTAAGTTGTGATATGTTTTTCTGCTTCATAGAATTCAAGGCGGTGGTTAAGCACAATCAAATCAGGTGAATACTTTCTACATTCACGAAGCATCTCTGCAAAAACGCCTGCTTTTTCAGGGCGAAGATGTCCGCACACACCGTCAAGCTTAAAAAGTGCAAACTCATGGTCACGGCAAAGGTGTACAAAAAAGTCAAAACGCTCTTTCTGACTTTCTTCTGTGTCACCATATCCGTCAGGACTTCCCCACAAACCCATACGGATGCCTAATTCTTTTGCTTTTTTTACAACATTTGTGTATTCCTCAGGATACTGACTGCGGAATTTTTCGCCTTTGAGATTTCCGTAACCCTCACTTGCACCGTCAAAGTTACCTGCATCCCAGGCATAAATTTTAATCTGCATGCCATATGTGTCCTGAAGATATTTGAAAAAATCAAGATTTATAAGAGTGTGTTCCTCTGTTGAACCTTCATTTGTGTTGTTAATCCATGAAAAATATTGAGGTACTGATGGTGTAAACTCGTCTGCACCTGCATTTTTTGCTGATTTATTCACAATATACCTCCCTTGAATAATAGTAAGTTAATTATACTACCAAGACCAAAACAATACAATACTTTTCTTTACAAAAGAAACCCGGAAGTTACATAGAACTTCCGGGTTGAATTGGTAAATTATCCTTCCAGTTTTTTGGCTTCGTTGAGTTCACACCAAGTTTCATAATATGGATTTTCCCATGTTTCATTTTCAAACGTTGTATATGATACTACAATAGCCTTAACAGTTTTAATATTATTGTTTTCGTCAATTTCGAGTCCACTATTATGTCCGAAAGTTCCTCCCGCAGTAAGATTTATAGCGTCATAGTTTACCCTTTTTATATAAGTTCCGCCATTATAATCATAAGTCCCTGCTATTTTCACGGGAAGGTTGTTTTCATCCCATGCAACAAAAGCAATAACAGCATCTCTGATGTCAACTGATGAATCATTCTGAATAATAGCCTGAAGCATATCCGGATATAATGACTTGTATTCATCATGCTGAACAGTATACATTGTGTCTATAACCCTAACCTCTTGTTTTTCTATCAATGCTTCTAATTCAGATGTACTGTAGTCATTTGGTGATATATTTGTAATTTCTTCAAATTCTTGATTATCTTTATCTTCATCTGCATCATTGTCTCTATCATCAGATGTATCTTCGATATCAGGATCAGTTTCTGTATCTTTTTCGTCTTTTTGCTTTTTTGAGCTTTTATCTCGAGTTTTTTCAGAGGAAACAACAGCATTTCCGGAATTGTTAAAATTATCAACAACTACCCAGATACTAGAGCCAACACTAATAACCACAACAAGTATCAATGCCCAAAACCACCAAAATTTTGCAGGATTTATTTTTGTTTTAACCTCTTTGACATATCCGCATTCAGGGCACTTATTTTCTTGCATTTCTTTTCCACATTTTTCGCAAAACATATTTTCATCTCCTTTTGTATGTAAAAAATTCTAACATACTGCACAAACAATGTCAAGATTCGTATCTTTAACCAAAACAAAACATATTTTTGTTTTATTTCAGAATATATCCCAGATCCATTATCAGATAAAGTGGTCCGAGACAATATACCATAAACATTTCCTCGTGAGGGACCTTTGTTTTGAAGCAATCCGTAAGAAGCAGAAATTCAAAAACATAAGCTCCTGTACCGCAGAAATATCCTACACCTTTGAAAATATGATATATATCATCGAAAAAGAACGACAAAATAAACATAACTGCCGCCACACCTACAAGAAAATTGCGTCCTAAAAGCATCAGATAGTCAAGTTTCGGGTGCTCAGGATGCACCAGCTCTTTTCTGTCGGGAATGGTTTTGTCAAGAACTCTTTTAACTCGTCATAAAATTTTCGGCATTGCTTTCTCACCCCTGATTTAAGTTATTTGTTTATATCTTTCAGAATCACATTTCCGTCACGACAGAACTGCACAACGTTCATCGAAATGTTATTAAGTGAAAATCTGAAAATGTGAGGTTCAACACCTAACGCTGTAGGAATAAGATATTCAAGGAAACCATGATGGCTGAAAACTGCAACCCTGTCACCAAAATCAAATCTGTTTTTCAGATAATCAATAACTATCTTTGCACGTAAATCATTGTCTGCCTTTGCTTCACAACCGAAAGAATATGTTTCTGTGCCGAAAAGATTTTCGCACATTTTTGCATTTTCATAATACTTCTTAAGATATTCTTCACTGCAACCGAAATATCCTTCTGTGCAACCGCATTCAATAAGCTCAGGGCAGATTTCAATTGTATCCTTGCTTCCTTTTGCTTTTGCAACACCTGTTGCAGTTTTGAACGCGCGAAGAAGTGAACTTGAAATAAGTGCATCAATTTCAACACTTTTGAGTTTTTCGCCTATTATCTCACACTGTTTTTCGCCGTTTTTATTTAAGTTTCCGTCGCAGTTGTCTCTGTCACCGATGTCGGTATATTCCGTTTCTGCGTGACGGATAAAAATAATTTCGAGAACATCTTTATTTTTCATTTTATCACCTGCCGTAACTATTGTTTATATAAGATTATTATCATCACTTTCATCTATGCGTGTTGCAGTTTCGCTGAGAAACGGAGAATACATCATAACTGCTGAATTTTTTACAATAAGATTTTTTTCAATAAAATTATCATCCATATCGTAAACCAACTGATATATTTCATTGTGTCGGGTGTAACCACCCCAGAATTCACAAACCATTCTGTGGTTTTCTTCTTTTATTTCAAACTTATATTCAGGCTCTGCCGACACACGTATTTCGCCCTCAAGGTTTTTCTTGCCGACTTTTACCATAATCTGATAAGTGTCTTGTGTGTTATTAAGAATCATAAGGTCTCCGTGAGGATAAAAACAAGTTGCCCCGCTTCCGAAAGGCTGTGTGCGGTTAGAATCAGGGAAAACATCATAACCGTGCCTGTGACGTTCAATAACTGTAAGCGGTGTGTGAATTGTCATCCAGAAAATCAGGTTTGAAAGCTGACAAAGTCCACCACCTGTTGCAGCTTCAAATCCGCCGTTATTGAGGACCATTCCGTCAACATAACCTTTTCTTGCAGATGGTTTACCTATAAGATACCAATAGCTGAAAACTTCGCCCGGTTTAATAGTAATACCATTGATTTTCTTCACTGCAATTTTCAGATTTATGATTTTATTTTCCTGCAGATACATATCCACATCTTTCAGTTTTCGCAGAAGTATCGTGCTATGTGAAGCATATTTATAAGGCAATGGTGTTTCATTATACTCTTTTGCAAACTGCTTTTTCTGCTTTATCCAGAGAAGTTTTCTCTGCGTACCATAATAAAGCATTCCTGCTTTCTGTCTGAGTTTTCCTCTTACTTTAGGTTTTTCCATAGGAGTTTCTCTTTCACTTTCTGACATATAAAACACCCTTCCGCTTATTTTTTTTATCATACCATATAAATTCTCTTTTTACAATAGACTTGTTTCTTTATAAAATCTGCTTTTACTATTGTTTATCACAAAAAAATCTGCTAAACTGAATATACCAAAACACCTACAGGAGGCTTTGATTGTGAAAAAATTAAGAATAGGTATTTTCGGTGCAGGACGTGGTGCCGACATCGCTGAAAATATGAAGTTGCTCGATTGCGAAATCGTTGCTCTTTGTGAAAACATTGAAGAGAGAGCAGCAAAATTTCTTCAGAGACTTCAGACAGATATCCCTGTATATGCTGATTTTGACAAATTTCTTGAAAATGACCTTGATGCAGTTGTAATTGCAAACTTTTTCCATGAGCATACACCTTACGCAATAAAATGTTTTGAGAAAAATATTCATGTTTTTTGCGAATGTATTTCGAACGGCACAATGGCAGAAGGTGTTGAGCTTCTGCGTGCATATGAAAAAAGCAATTCAATTTTTATGCTTGCCGAAAACTATCCGCAAATGATTTTTAACAGAGAAATGAAAAAAATCTGTGACGAAGGCACTTTAGGTAAAATCCTCTATGCAGAAGGCGAATACAATCACCCTATAAGCCCTGATGACACAAATTTCCAGAAAGATTATATTTATTTTGAAAAACACTGGCGTAATTACCTGCCCCGTTCATATTATATTACTCATTCACTTGCTCCTATTATGTGGGCAACAGGTGCAACTCCGAAAAGAGTCAGCGCACAGACAGTTTTCTCTCCACCGCCCGAAGTTGCAACAGCAAGAATGGTTGGCGAGCGTGTGGCAATAATAACAACCTTCAATGATGATGGCTCTGTTTTCAGAGTAACAGGCTGTGCAGGATTTGGCGCTCATCATAACGCATACCGTGTCTGCGGTGAAAACGGACAATTTGAAAACCTCCGTGGCATGGACCGTCAGGTAATGCTCCGTTACAGCGGATGGGCCATCCCCGAAGGTAAAAAAGAAGTAAATCTTTATGAGCCTTTATGGAATGACCCTGATGAAGAATTAATAGAAAACAGCGGTCATGGCGGTGGCGATTATATCGTTGCAAGAATGTTCTTTGATTGCATCAGAGAAAACAAACAGCCTGAACTTCCTTATGATATTTATTCTGCCGTAAATATGGCTTCTGTGGGAATTCTTGCTCACCGTTCAATTTTAAATGGTGGTATACCTTATGATATTCCTGATTTCCACAACGAAGAATGCCGTAAACAATACGAAAATGACCGACTCACGCCTTTCTATGGTTCAGATGGTTCTGAACCCAATATCCCCTGTTGCACAGTAACTGGTTACACTCCCACAAAGGAACAGATTGATGCATACCATAAAGCATTAAACAAATAAAGAAAAAACACAAAAATCCGAGATCTGCCTTTATGCGAATCTCGGATTTCTTCTGTCTTTATACTGTCTCACTAAGACAGCCGTTTATACTTGCATTACCAGAAAAGAGGCTGAGCAACTGTAGCAATCATGCTTGCTGCCCAAGCACACCAATATATTGTTGAAAACATAATACCTACTCCTTTCACAATTTTATTTATAAGTTAATTTTTTAATTAAAGAAACATTTTGATTACTGAGCAACCGAATGTTACACATGCACTTGCAAAAAGAATTGATGCTGCCATTTTGTTTCCCTCCTTTTTGTTTTTTTCTTTTGTAAGGGTTGTTTTCCCTGTCGACATCTGTATCATACTACACATTAAAACTTTTTTGTTTTATTTGTAATTTTTGATGTGTTTTTTGTAAATTTCGATTTAAAAACATACTTTCGGACCGCTCAGGATACAATTTTATCTTGACAACAAATATTTTTTGATGTTAAATTATGAATGTAAAATGATGGAGGTTTTTTTATGAAAAAATCAATTAAAATTATTTCTTTTATCCTTGCTGTGATAATGCTTATGAGTATAAGCGTTTTTGCAGAATCAGGTTATGCTCACACAGACGAAGATCTGAACTTATTTTATCCGAAATGGCAATCGATTCAGGCTGACAATACTGTGATTTCTCTGACGCCCGGAAAGAATCAGGGAGAAATTAATTTCTGCTGGCTTTCAGAAACAGAAAATGAAGAATTCAGAATTTCAGAAAACAGCACTATGTCAGAAGCAAAAAAACTTGAAGTTATACAGCTCGATGCCATTGACGGATTAATTTCAAACAACGTTTCCGCCACAAATCTTGAAGAAGGCAAAACATATTATTACACATATACTGAAAACGGAGTTATGTCATCTCCTGAATCTTTTACAGTTCAGAATGACGAAAACTTCACAGTGCTTTACATTTCCGACGCACAGATAGGACGTTCAGGCGATGAAGCAAAAGAAGAAGTGCTTGTACGCGACACCTGCGGCTGGAATTTTACTGTTGACAAAATGATGAAAAAATACCCTGATGCAGCATTTTTGATTTCAGGCGGAGACCAGTTTCAATCTCCCGACAGCCTTGTACAGATGAAAGCATATCTCTCCCCTGAAGAACTCCGTTCTTTGCCTGTTGCAAACACAATCGGTAACCACGACGACGATTCAACTCTTTACGGTGACATTTTCAATAACCCCAACGAAGTTTTTGAACTTTTCAAATCAGAAGCCGGCACAGGTTATTTCTACACTTACGGAGATGTACTTTTCATTACAATAAATTCAGAAAACACATCTCTTACTGATACCAAAAGAGTTATCAGCAATGCAGTCAAAGCACATCCTGATAAAAAATGGCGTGTTGTGACAATGCACAGAAATCCGTATTCGGCATCACTTTCTGATGAAGATTTTTCAGATATAAGACTTCTTTTCTCATCTCTTTATGATTGTTATGATATTGACCTTGTTCTCAGCGGACACGACCATCTCTATTCACGCACAAAGGTAATGTACGGCGGTAAAGCTTCTGACGAGGGAACAGTTTATCTTCAGACATCTTCTGCCTCAGGCAGCAACTACGACCCCCTGCCCGAAGAAACAGCTTCTTTTATTGTATCTTCATTTGACACGCGTGTACCCACATACACTGCACTTACTTTCGGGGAAGAAACAATCAGCGTTTCCACATACAGAACTGATACAGATGAAGTTGTTGACAGCTTCGAGGTTGAAGATAATGTTTCCGATTCAGAAGCAAACATTTTCACTATTCTCATCGCACTTATAAGAACACTCTTTTCAATGATATTTTAAACGAAAAATCCCCTCTGCCTGCTAACGCAGACATCTCACCTTGCTTATTCAAATAAAAGCAAGAAGAATATGAGTTTTAAAACAAATCGAACAAAAACATAAAACCAACCGGTTATTTTTGAACACAAGCAAAAAATTTCGGTTGGTTTTATATTTTTACAGTTTCATTTGTTGCCATTTTGAGATCTTTCGCTTACACTTGAAGATAACCAAAAATGGCAAGTTCAGGCACAGTCAGATGTTATTTTTATTTATCGATCATAAAAAGGTCATTAGGTGTACAGTCGAGAATTTCACACAATTTTTCTATTGTCTCAAGCTGAAGACCGGTTAAGGTGTTATCGCATATTTTATTTACAGTTTTGTAAGTGGTCTGCATTTCTTTAACAAGCCAGTATCGTGTCTTTTTCTTTTCGTTAAGCAGATTCTGAACGTTCATTTTTATCATAACTCATCACCAATGAAATTGTAACACTCATTCACCTATAATATAATTAACCTATTGGTAGTGTACCAATAGGTTGACTATTTTTATTTAATATGCTATAATTGTGAAAAACTATTCACGAGGTGTTTGTTATGGCATTGATTAATTGTCCGGATTGCGGAAAAGAAGTTTCAGATTCAGCACCAAGTTGTATTCACTGCGGTTGTGTGCTTAAAGTAAAAATGATCACCTGCCCTGAATGCGGTAAAGAAAATAAAGAAGATTCAAAAGTCTGCAATGGTTGCGGCTTCTCTTTTACCCCTGCAACTAACCCACAGCAGGTTGCTGTAGTAAACCATAAATCTACATCGAAAAAAATGCGTGATGTCGGTCTGATTCTTTCTTTCGCAACACAGATTGTTTTCTGGGTAATGCACTTTTATATGACTTATTTTGTGGAAGATGAAATTAAAATTCTTTTTGAAACAAATTTTGACCATGATATTTTTTATATCATTTATTACATAGTAAGAATCATTTCGACCGCCCTTACTGTTTTACTTGTTGTAAAACCAGGACTTAGAAAGAAATCACTGGTTTTACTTACAGTTGTAATTGACCTTATAGCTATTATTGCGATATTTATTGATTCGAATGGTTGTCTTCTTGTTATTTTAATGGCGGCATATTTTATAGCACAGCTTCTTAAATTTATTTCTTTGTTTGTTAAAGATGAAGAGTAAAAAAGATTTAAATTCTGCAATTTTTATAAATGCGTTGATAATTCTTTTTTTCTTTGTTTTCCTTGTTATTATAACTTATTTTGTAAAAATCGGTTGTAACGGGTGTGTGCTGTGCGGTATGACACGTGCTTTCAGATGTATTTTTAAGTTGGATTTTTCATCTGCTTACGAATATAACCGATATGTGTTCTGGGCACTTGGAATTTTTGCAGTGCTCGGTTTTGATATGGTTGCAAGTTTTACTTATCTTATTATAAGAAAAATAAAAGGTGGCAAGAAAAATGGCATTGATAACTTGTCCTGAATGTGGAAAGCAAATTTCAGACACCACAAAAGTCTGTATACATTGCGGCAAAAAAATATCCTCTGCCGATAAAATCAAAGGCAATGCAGACAGAGAATCAAAGGCACTACGCAAATTTATTCGGAAATATAAAATTGCATTTATTATTTCTGCAGTAATATTGGTTATCGGGATATTAGTTTATATAATTTGGTATAATTCCGGCATAGCCGTTGCGAGTCGTATTTCACGAGCAGACAGAGAAACATATGAAGATACGGTTGAGCAATACAATATTCAAACAATGCAATATTAATTGGATCGCAGACAATAAATTACGCACTTTGCATTTTGACTTCTGTATTAAAAAACTCCTCTTTTTCAAGAGGAGTTTTTTCGTTTAAATTAATACATTCCGCCGCCCTGTGAAGCCATTGCTGCAGCCGCTGCTGCATCTGCTGCCGGGTCGGGTTTGTCAGCAACAAGTGATTCTGTTGTGAGAACCATTGATGCAACTGAAGAAGCATTCTGGAGTGCTGAACGTGTAACCTTTGTGGGATCAAGAATACCTGCTTCGAACATATCAACGTATGAATCTGTTGAGAAGTCATAACCATAAGCCACTTTGCCTGAAGATTTGATTTCGTTTACAATAACTGAACCTTCAAGACCTGCGTTTGCTGCAATCTGACGTACAGGTTCTTCAATAGCTTTGAGAACTATGCTTACACCTGTTTTTTCGTCTGCATCTGTAATTGTTTCAAGGAGTGCTTCAACTGCGGGAATTGCGTTGATAAGTGCAACACCGCCGCCTGCTACGCAACCTTCTTCAACTGCTGCTTTTGTTGCTGCAAGAGCATCTTCAATACGGAGTTTCTTTTCTTTCATTTCAGTTTCTGTTGCTGCACCTACGCGGATAACTGCAACACCGCCTGCAAGTTTTGCAAGTCTTTCCTGAAGTTTTTCTCTGTCAAAGTCAGATGTTGTTGTTTCAATCTGTGCTTTGATCTGACCGATTCTTGACTTGATAGCGTCTTTATCGCCTGCACCGTCAACAATGATTGTGTTTTCTTTTGTGATTTTAATCTGTCTTGCACGTCCGAGTGAAGGAATCTGTGTATCTTTAAGTTCAAGACCGAGGTCTGAAGTGATAACTTCACCACCTGTAAGGATTGCGATATCCTGAAGCATTTCTTTTCTTCTGTCACCGAATCCGGGAGCTTTTACTGCAACGCAAGTAAATGTACCACGGAGTTTGTTAACAAGAATTGTTGAAAGTGCTTCGCCTTCAACATCTTCAGCAACGATAACAAGCTTTTTACCTGCCTGAAGAATCTGTTCAAGGAGAGGAAGAATTTCCTGAATTGAAGAAATTTTCTTGTCTGTGATAAGCACGTAAGCGTCGTCGATAACTGCTTCCATCTTATCTGTATCTGTTACCATGTAGGGAGAGATATAGCCTCTGTCAAACTGCATACCTTCAACAACATCGCTGTCTGTAACTGCAACCTTTGATTCTTCAACTGTGATAACACCGTCTGCAGTAACTTTTTCCATTGCTTCTGCAATGATTGTGCCCATTTCTTCATCAGCAGAAGAAATAGTTGCGATTCTTGCAATATCGTTTGTGCTTGAAACAGGCTTTGAATTTGCTTTGATTGCTTCGATAGCAGTTTCAACAGCTTTCTTCATACCTTTTCTTACAACCATGGGGTTTGCACCTGCTGCAACGTTTTTCATGCCTTCGCGCACAAGAGCCTGTGCAAGAAGTGTAGCAGTTGTTGTGCCGTCACCTGCAACGTCGTTTGTTTTTGTTGCAACTTCCTTAACGAGCTGTGCACCCATATTTTCAAATGCGTCTTCAAGTTCAACTTCTTTAGCGATTGTAACGCCGTCGTTTGTGATGAGGGGTGCACCGTATTTTTTATCAAGAACTACGTTTCTGCCTTTAGGACCGAGTGTGATTTTTACAGTATTGCTTAATTTGTCAATACCATTCTGTAATGCTTTTCTGGCCTCTTCGCCGTAAATAATCTGTTTTGCCATTATTCAAGTACCTCCAATTATTCTACAATAGCAAGAATGTCAGCCTGACGTACAATTGTGTATTCCTGTTTGTCAAGTTTAACCTCTGTGCCTGCATATTTGCTTGTGATAACTTTGTCGCCGACTTTAACTGTCATAACAACTTCGTTACCGTCAACAATTCCGCCGGGGCCTACAGCCACAACTTCAGCAACCTGGGGTTTTTCCTGTGAAGCAGAAGCAAGAATGATTCCGCTGTTTGTTGTTTCCTCAATTTCCACAAGTTTCACAACAACCTTGTCTGCAAGGGGTTTAAGTGTCATAGTAATTACCTCCTATAATTAACAATGTTAAATTTTATTTTTAGCACTCTCAAACTTCGAGTGCTAAAATATATTGTAGACTATTTTTGGAAAAAATCAAGGGAATTTTTAAATGTTTACAAATATGTAATAAACTTTTCCAGAAAATAACACCTTACGCTGCGTTGACATTAAGACATTATACAAGTATAATGTTAATAATAAACATTATAGGACGGAACAAAATGAAAAATACATATATAAAGAAAATATTGTCAGTACTGCTGATTTTGTCGTTGTCGGTTTTTATTTTCGGCGTGACTACAGCAATGGCAGATGGCGAAAAGGCAAGTGAACCCTTTCTTGCCTACGGAATCGACGTTTCATCATGGCAAGGTAAAATTGATTGGTCAAAAGTAAAAAACGACGGCAAAACCTTTGCGATTGTGCGTGCCGGCACAACAAGGGGCAAAGATACGTATTTTGAGGAAAACTATAAAAATGCAAAAAGCAATGAAATTCAGTTAGGATGCTATTTTTACACTTATGCAACAACCGTTGAAGAAGCAGAAAAAGATGCATATCTTCTCCTTTCCTGGCTTGAAGGCAAGCAGTTTGAGTATCCTGTTTTTTACGATATGGAAAACGAAGTCCAGCTTGCAAGCGGAATGACTACTCAACTGAGAACTGAAATGTGCCTTGCTTTTATCAGAGTATTGGAAGAAAACGGCTGGTATGCAGGAACTTATGCAAATGCAAACTGGTACAACAACTACCTCGATGAAGAAGCCCTTGGTCAGGCAGGCGAATTATGGCTTGCCTCCTGGATGAATTCAGGCGAGCCCACAAGAGATTACAGAGGACAATACGGGTTGTGGCAATATACAGACAAAGGTAAAGTAAGCGGTATAAGCGGAAACGTTGACCTTGATGTGTCTTACATAGATTACTTTTCTCTTATGCGTACAGGTGGTTTTAACGGATATTCTGCATCAGTTGAATATGTTGATGAAGAATGGATAATCACTTCCGATAACGGCGTTAACATCAGAAACGGCCCCGGAGTAGTTTATAAAAGAACAGACTATATCCCCTACGGCACAAGAATTCATGTCACAGCAAAAGTGTCAGACAGCAGTTATACCTGGGGCAGAATTGAAGTCAACGGAAATGTCTGCTGGTGTGTGCTTAATTATGCAGTAAAAACTGAATCTTCAATAATTATCAAAAATGAAAAACTTGTTGCTGACGAACATAACAGAATTATCGGTCTCAAAAACGGAGAAAAAATCACCACAGAAATGTTTGATGTTGATGGTTTTGCAAATGTAGAAATAGTCGGCACAGATAATGGTTACGGCACAGGAACAAAGGTTAATCTTGTTCTCGGAAATACCGTTATTGATACATATTATGTTGTAATTGACGGAGATATTAACGGCGATTTATACATAGATGCCTATGACCTGACTTACAGCACTGCACTGACAAATTTCGAATTAACTTACGATGAAACATCCCCTGAGTTTATGGCATCCGACTTAAATAAAGACGGTGTCTGTGATGTTTTTGACTGTGAAATTTTATCAACACTTATGTTATGCGATGATACAAACATATCGCAGCCTGAAATAAAGGAGTAATTTATGAAAAAAATAACCGCATTTTTTCTTTCGATTGTTATCATTCTGACAATTCTTCCCACAACTGTTTTTGCCCGAAGCGAGGGAACAATTTATTATGTAAGCATCTCCGGCTCTGATGAAAACAGCGGTACAAGCGAAGATGCACCGTGGAAAACTCTCGCAAAGCTTTCCGAACAGACTTTCAATGCCGGTGACCGAATTCTCTTTAAAAAAGGTGACGTTTTCGATGGCAGATTTATTGCTCGCGGCAAAGGAACACAAAGCAATCCCATTGTTGTATCATCTTACGGTGATGAAAATGCAGATAACCCGATATTGAGAACATCTGCCGAAGACCGCGTTTTTATAATCGAAAATGTAGATTGCTGGACTGTTGAAAATCTCACCTTTTCTTCTCCTGATGGTGGCGGTATTCTTATCAATGCCACTCACGGCAAAACTATGCAGAATATAACTGTCAGAAACTGCTCTTTCTATGAAATATATTATAAAGATGTGCCCGTAGGTAATTGCGGTTTTGCACCCATATTTATACATTCCGCAGGCAAAGGTTCACTTATTGAAAATCTCACACTTTCAGACCTTGATATGACCCGTTGCGGTTACGGCATACACATGGGTGGAAATACAATTGAATTTTCACCTGATGATTTTGTTTCGCCGGAAGAATCATACCACAGAAACATTCTTTTTGAAAATATCACTATGACTGACATTCTCTATGATGGAATGGCAATTTGCTCAAGCTATAATATGACGATCAGAAACTGTTCTCTTTTGAGAACATCATTGCTTGAAAACTGGTACACAGCACCACTCTGGATGCATCACGCAAAATATGTTACCGTTGAAAACTGCGAAATCGCAGGAAGCGAAAATGCAAAAGACGGAATGGCTATAGATTTTGATGGCTGGACTTCAGACAGCACTTATCAGTATATTTATTCTCACGATAATGTGCGATTTATGCAAAACTGCGTTTACGACAATACCACCAAAAATCAGAACTGCACGGTAAGATACTGCCTTTCCGTCAACGACAATGAACTTGAAAACAATATCGGAATGTTAAAGTCGGGAACAACAGCCTGGGAAAACGGCTGGCCTGAAGAAGATTTACCCACAGGTATGTATAATTTCAAATTTTACAACAACACAATCATTAACGCTTCTAATTTCCGTTTCTGGACCTTACGTAACAGCACCATCCAGAATAATATTTTCGCTTTTTCACCAGGAAGTTATGTTTATCTTTCTTCTTACGTAGGTGCAGATGATCACAGCGGTAATGAAGAATACAACATTAACGGTTATCATATAAGCGAATTCACAGGCACAATGTCAAACAACTGCTTCTACAACACATCTGTAAATAAAGAATCAAAGGATAGCATTTATGCTAACCCTCAGTTTGTTGGAAATGACTTTTCCGATAAAAACAGTTTTGCCCTTTCATCGTCATCGCCGTGCATCGGTGCAGGAGTCAGAGTTGAAGATAATATGGGCGAGCAGGATTTCTTTGGCAATAAAATAACAGCAGAAACAGTTCATAATATCGGCTGTTATGAGGGTGATGGTGTTGAAACAGATATACAATATACGTTTTGTCAACGTGTTATTGATGCATTTGTTTCTGTTTTTGCAAGAATTATCGGCGCATTAACGGGCAGATTCAGAGTTATTAAAACATACTTTTAAAATCTGAATAAACAAAAATCAGGTGTCTGTACAAAAGTCCAGACACCTGTGATTTTTTATTCAAGCTTTCGGATTAACAATATCACGCCAGTCAAGGTCGCCTCTTTCAAGGCTGTGAATAAGAGCTTCTGCAGTTGCAATATTTGTTGCAACGGGAATGTTGTGAACATCGCAGAGTCTTAAAAGATTTTCCTCGTTAGGTTCTGATGGTTTACGATTAAGGGGATCACGGAACATGAGAAGAAGGTCAATCTCGTTATATCCGATTCTTGCAGCAATCTGCTGGTCGCCTCCCTGTGAACCACTTAAGAAGCGCACAACCTTAAGGCCTGTTGCTTCTGCAACAAGTTTGCCTGTAATACCTGTAGCACAGATATTATGTTTGCTGAGTATTCCGCAATAAGCTATGCAGAATTGAGTCATAAGTTCTTTTTTTGCGTCATGTGCGATAAGAGCAATGTTCATTCAGTATACTCCTTTCAATTGTTTTGCCGTGAAGAGTACGTCACTAATTCATTATAATACAGTTTTTTGCAAATTTCAATAGTATTTTGCAAATTCTGATGTATTTTTATGCATCGGCAATAGCTTTTATAAGTTTAACAAAGCTGTTTGTATTATCCTGCGGTATTTCTTCCGTTACAGGAGCAAAGTTATTGTCGCTTACATAGTATACAAACTGAGGATGGTCAGAGTCAGTAAACACAGTCGGCTGACCGTCATAAAGTATTGCCCAGTCTGTCAGGTCAAGATATGCTGCAGTAACTGCATGATTAATTCCGCGGATAAACCATGTATATTCAGGGAAAAGGCATGTTGAAGCATCAATAAGTCTGTCTTTTGAATAATACTTTGCGTTTGGTGATGAGAAATCAAGGTCAAGTTTTTCACCATATGCTGCAGTGGTTGCACCAAAACTTGAATACTTTGTTTCAACAAGCATATCCCCCATTGCAAGACCATTGTCATACACAGGGATTGGTGCAAAATTGTACTGTGCGAAGAAAACAATATCAACTCCGTTTGCCTTTGCATCAGTCAGAAGAGTTTTAAGATTCTTCTGCACATTATTGTGATAATCATCAATTCTCTTTATAAGCGCCGCATATTTTGCATCGTCACCAAACATTGCTTTTTTAGCGTTTTCATACTGAGAATCAGGCACAAATGTCCACAATGCAGGCCATGTTGCAAAAGAATCAACTAAAACTTCTTCGTAAAGAGTGTCAAGCATATTTTCTATAAGAGCACTCTGAAGAAGATTCCCCACTGAATCAAGAAGTCCGATATCATCAAGCACTTCCATAAGAGCTGCAACTACTTCCCCTGATTCTGTACCATCAACAAGTGAAGAAACAAATTGTGCAATTTCAGTTCCCTTATCTTTAAGTGAAATATCTTTTGTGAAAAGCTGACCTACAAGATTGATTCCGTTGAAAGCAGCCGCAGTAAAGCAGAATTTTTCAACTGAAGCAGTGCCGTATTTGTAGAGATATGCTGCAGCAACACAGTTGCCCTCGCTGTGGCACTTAATAACAACTTTATCGTGACCTGTTACTGCTTTGACTTCTTCAATGTATGTGTTAAGGTCATCAGCAATCACCATAGGGTCAAGTCTCCAGTCATATTCAAAATCATACATAGCATCTTCTCTGTCTTCTGCAGGCACATCCATGGAGAAGTTCTTATGTTTATCAATAGCTGTAGAGTCAGATTCTTCAGGGATAATATTATAAAGTGAATCTCCGCCATAAGTGCATGCAAGGTCGCCCATTATTCCGTCAAGAATATTTCCTGCACTTTTCGCAAAAGAATCTGCATTTCCGAAAACAAGAGAAAAAACAGCCACAAAAATATCATCAATCAGAGGAGTCATTTTGCTCGCATCAAATGCAAAAGCATTTGTAAGGCTTCCGTCTTCTTCGACCTTGTATATTCCACCGCCGAAACCTCTTACGTAAACTACAGGAGCAGTTGAGCAAGAGCATTTTTCGCTGTTGTCTGCGCCTACTGAAAGGGGAATAGCCACAGCAATAATAAGTGCAAGAATAAAACACAATACTTTTTTCATTTCAATCTCCTTTTCTTTCCTTTATTTCACAGGAGCGGGTCTGTGCTTTGCAGTAAATTCAACAGCATCAATTCTGATTACAGCAACAACACTTACAAGTTTTTCGTTAAATTCAAAATCCTTACCTGTCTGTGTTTTCATAAGAATTGACAGTGCTTTCATTTTTTCTTCAGGGTCTTCCACAATTGTTGCAAGACCCCTGCCCATAATCGAAGAATATGTGATGCCATATTTGCAGGCAACTTCACCTTCAAAAGGCACAATATCGCAATCCATTTCAAAAAACACTTTCGGATTTGCTCTCATCAAATCAAGTTTTCTGCCTCGTCTTGCACCATGCAGATAAAGAGTCAGTTTTTCGTTTTCATAAGTATAGCCGTAATTCATAGGCACAACATAAGCTTCGTCCCCATCAACAAGACCTATACGTACAACTTTCGCTTTATCAAGAATTTCAAGAATTTTGTTTATATCTGTAACTTCTCTTTCACGTCTTGTCATTCCGTTCATAGTTTCACCTTCATTTATGCAATATATAATAAATTTACCATAAAACGAAATAAAATACAATATATTTATTATTTTATGTCATATTCTTTTAAACATATTTTTGCCTTCATAACAAAAAAGAGGCTGTTTTACGCCGAGTTCCCACAAGGCAGTTTTTGTTTCTCGAACAAAATTCCTTATGGGAGCTTGGCGTTTACATCCCCTGATATTTTTATATATTACTCTTTGATTATTTTTACAAATTCTGAAGGCGTCATTTTATAAAACCTTTTAAATGCAGTTATAAAATATGTCTGCGAAGAAAAGCCGACTTCGGTGATGATTTCCTTTGACGACATTCCGTCAAGAAGTAAACTTTTGGCTTTTTCAAGCTTCTGCCTCAGAATATATGAACTGAGATTTTCTCCTATTTCCTTTTTGAATATCTGCGATAAATAATCAGCAGAAATTCTGCAATACTCTGCAATTTCTGAAACACTGATTTTCCGTGAAATATTTTCGTTTATATATTTTATGCAATTTCTTATGTGTGGAGAAAATTCAGGCTGTTTTTTGTTCTTTTTCACATCCTCTGTCAACTTTACAATTTCATTTCCGATACACATAAATATTTCATTTTTATCTGTAAGTTTATCAATAGTTTTTATTACCCTGTCTGAAAATTCATAGGCTTTTGTTTCATTAAGTCCGCCCTGAATAGCATATCGTGTTGCAAGAGTAATTACACTAACAGCCATATACTTATTCTGCATAAGCTCATCATCAGACATCCGCCCCATTACAATAATAGAATTCAGATTTTCAAGCTGTGCAATAAGCGATTCAATATCACCTTGCTGAACACAGGAAAGCAGACGTATTTCAGCACTGTAAGGCGTGTGTTTTTCGTTAAAAACATTTTTGTTATCAATTGTCTTAACCGTTACAAGTTCACCTATGTTCATCAGATCACATCTTTTCTTTAGGGTAGTGCAAACAATCCGAACACGCCAAAAAGTTAATTTTTTCAAGTCTTTTCGGTGTTTCGCACTCGAAAGGCGTCAGCCTTTCTTCACGCTCATCCACCAAAAATCCAATAAAAATCTTCAACTTTTTGGTCAAAGATTTTTTATAGAGGTGATTTTTGATGAACCGCGGCAAAAACACAGCAAATCCTGACGGATTTGCGAGTATTTTAACAAAGGGTCAGCGGAAATCAACCTATAAAAAACGGGTTCAGATTATTTGCGCTACCCTAACTTTTTCATCTCTTTTTTCAGACGCCTGTTGCAGAGAAATTCCCATAGAGGCATAATAAGTCCTCCGCCAAGACGACAATGTGCCTCATTCATTGCACCGTAATACGCAACTCTGAAATCCGCGTATTCAGATAAGTCGCTTTTCTGTTTATATGTTTCATAAAGTCTGTAGGCATCGCCCCACATATTGCGAAGCTGAAACAAATCATATTCTCTGTCTGCCCACATACAGTCACAAGGGTCAATAAATGCAGTAAGCTTTAAATTTTTCGGATTAGCCATAATGTTCATTATATTAAGGTCGCTGTGAATAAGTACAGGGGTTGATTTTTCATCGAAAAGATTATTAAAAATCTCAGTTGCTTCGCAGAGAAGTTTTAATTTTTTCTTACTGAACTTTCCTTTCTGTGTTAACACTTTCAGGCCATCAAGCCACGGCTCCTGTTTTTCTTTCTTGTAGTATTCATACCAACTATCATAAGCAGGATTTTCCAAGGAACCGAACTTGTCATTTGTTACACTGTGCCATTCAAGCATACCAGAAACAACATCATCAGCAAATTTTCGTTTCTGCTCTTTGTTTTTAAACAAGAACATCGGATTTAATACGTTCTGTCCGAAGCAAAAGCTCATAGCTAAAATTGCCGTGTCTTTATCACCATAAGTAAAAATAATCTCAGGCATCTTTACACTTGTATTTTCAGATAAAATGTTAAGTTGCTCTGCTTCCGCATATTGTGAACCCTGTACTCTGTAAGCTTTTACAGCAATGATTTCTCCGTCAGAAAGCAACACTTTATAAACTCTGCCGTAACTGCCGCCACCGATGAATTTGATTTTATCGACTTTTTTATTAAGTTTTTCGGAAATAATATCAGGTAAAATAGGCAATAAATGTTTGTCGCTGTTATCAAGAATTTTCATTGCTAATTCTCCATTACACTCAGTTTTGCAAGTAATACTACATCCTGATTAAAATTTTAGCATAAGATTTTTCTGTTTTCAAGATTTCCTCAATTTTCATATCTGCAAATCAAAACAATCAAGGAAATGTGAAAAAATTATTATATCTTAATTCCTTTATAAATATAATACGGTTTTGAGAAAATATATTTACCGGTTTTCTGAGCAGTTTGAAGATCGATAATAAACTCATCATATTCTTCTTTGCTGAGTGCACCTGTATTCTCTTTGTGTAGCCATGCAATATCCTTACTTAAATCATAACCGAAAGTGCCTTCAATATATTCAGTTTCAACAACATTGTGAACGCTGACAGAACTTTCAAATAATTTACTCTTGTTGAAAAATCCGTACATTCTTCTGCCAACCCAACTGTCAAGATCTTCCATCCAGGGTTGTTTTGTTACGGCATATGCGTGTATCGCTTTTGAAATCAGTTCTTTGTTTTCGCCATTATATACAACACTGTCCCAATCACAGTTAACGCAAATTACAACACCACCCGGTTTTAATATCCTGTGAATTTCACTGACCAAAAAATCTTTGTCCGTTACACATTCAAACATATCCTTTGTGAAAACCAAATCAAAAGTGTTATCATCAAATTTAAGTTTCTTTGAGCAATTCATAACCTCAAGCTTAATCGGCTTTTTATATTTAACATCCTTAAACCACTTATCTGTTATGTCTACTCCCACAGCAGACTTGATTTTGCCGGGAAAAGCTTCCTGAAAGGCTAAAAGAAACGTTGCATCTTTACAGCCTAAATCTGCAATCACCGCATTATCAGGTAAATCAATTTGTTCAGAAATTGATTTGAATAACGTCTTATATTTAAAATTGTTCATTTTTAATAACCTCCAAATAAAAAAACACTGTTAACAGCTTTGTGCCGTTAACAGTAATATGAAAGGTAAACTTTTCTCTATCACTCTGTCAGGCACATAGCACTATAAGCCTGTACCTGTTTAAGATACAAGCTATCTTCGTCTGCGTCGGATAGAGATAAAGAACATATTTGTTTCCTCCAATTTAATTTTTCTGATAATTATAAACTCATCATTCAAAAATGTCAACAATCAGCTTGCGGATTTCCTCAATTGCAATATTAAATATCTGTCGGATAACTCTTACAATTTTTTCAAGGAAATTTTCTGTTTCAAGCTCAGCATCCTCTCCGTCACCTGAATAACAGCCGATATTGTTACTTGTTATTTCGTTGCCGAAGAAATCTGTCATACAGCCATCTTCAACCTTAAAACCCGCACCGATTAACGGTGAACCCTCTGCAAGCTGATATGCTTTTATCGGGTCATCACCGCCTACAAAGCCCGGAAGAGTGTTCAACGCATCCTTGTCAAATGCGGGATTGAAAGTATTGTAATAGCAGTTGTTTTTAAACACATTATTTGAATTCTTTATTTCGCTGTTCACATAATAAAACTTATGTCCGTCTTTAAAAACTATAATATTGTTTGCAAACAATGAATCATAAATCTGTGTCATCTGAAATTCAGGACAATTGATTATCGTATTGTTATAAAAACTGAAATCCCATTCACCGTCAGACACGCCGATTTTGTTTCTGCCCTGATTGTCGTTGACGGACAGACAGTATCTTACAGTATTGCCTCTGTTACCGCCTGCAGAAGGATTGTTGCACATAAAGCGCATATTATCGTGGGAATAAATGTATTCGTATGTACAGTTATATGAGCCGTGGTCAAAATCCACTGTCATTCCGTCACCGTAGTTTTTCTGTCCTGCTATTTCGCAGTAGCTGAAAGTGCAGTTTGATGAATAATGAGTCCACATAGCTGCAATAAAATACAGAATTTCTCCGTTTTCATCAAGGCCGACGCCCTGACAGATATCAATCGCACGGCAATGGGTTACAAGAGCACCGTCGCAACCTTCAAGAACAACCGCTTCGCCATCCATATTATAAAATTCACAGTTCTTTACAAGTGCATTCTTGTTCAGGTCCTGAGAGCCTGTAAAAAATATGCCGTTACCGACGTCGTATATTTTGCAGTTTACAGCCTGAAAATCGTTAACCGGATAAGGTGAGC
Source organism: Oscillospiraceae bacterium (assembly GCA_015066175.1). Lineage (GTDB taxonomy): Bacteria > Bacillota > Clostridia > Oscillospirales > Acutalibacteraceae > SIG575. The sequence continues at coordinate 6,422 of SVOW01000011.1, read as the reverse complement.
CACCGTAGCGTTTGATAACGATTGCTGCTCTGCCTGAAATCGGACCTTCGGTATAATTATCACGGCAGGTTACGGTGTAGTTCTGCATATCGTGAAATTCGCAGTTTTCTATTCTGACACCCTTTGATTCTTTTGTAACACCATCAACCCAGATGCCGCCGCCGTTGTGTGCCGTAATCTCAAAGCCCGAAACGGTTACATAGGAGCAGTCAAAAAGCTTCATAACCGCATCTCTTGCATCAGTATTGAGATGTGGCTTTTCGCCCTCACCATAAGATGAAATAACAATGGGATTTTCTTCAGTTCCCGAGCAGGTAAGCGTAATCGCACAGTCATATTTTCCCCCTGCCCTAAAGAGAATTTTGTCACCTGCTTCAAGTGATAAAGAAGATATGTTATTAACAGTTTTCCATGCATCAGCTTCGGACAAACCGTTGTTCGAATCATCACCTGATACGCTATCGATATAGTAAGTCGTTCCTGCAGCAAATACTAAAGGCATTACGCTCAGGGTGATTATAACAGCAAGAATTACAGATAAAATCTTTTTCATTACGATACCTCCTTGGATTCCGATAAAACAATTATAGCATTGAAATATAGAAAATTCAATAAACAAATTAACTTTATGTTTATGCAAAGCATAGCATAAACGGTTTAAAAAGAAAATGCCCCCACAAGTGAGGGCAGAAGTGTTACTTCTTTTCTATAGGTATCCATATTTCAATTGTTCTTCCTGTATAGCCGCCAACGATTCCCCAATGGTAAACAGCAAGTTCGGGGGCATTGACTATCTGATACTCGTCATTTGACAGCCATTCTGCTGCAATCTGCTTGCGGATATCAAAGTATTCAGGAATAGGCGTTTTTGCTTTTTCAGTTTCAAAAACAAGATATGTTCTTTCAGGTATAACAATTTCTTCAAAATTGAATTTATCCATAAAGTCAATTCCCGTAACTTCGCTGTTGTACAGATTATCGTGTTCATAAGCATCCGTTGTGACTGAAATGTAAAAATCATATCCGTCATCATCAAAATTAGAAAGAACACAGTAATCTGACATTTTGTCATTGCTCATTCCCTTAAGTAACCATTGGTGTGCTCTTGTTGTCGTAAAAAAATCTCCCTCTTGCTGTTGCCTTAGTGCATCATAAGGAGTTCCACTGAATCGTCTTTTGTAACCAATAAGTGTCAGTGCAGGTTTTGTTTCAATACGATAATTCATAGTTGTACCGCCTTCCAAAGAAAATTTCAGTACAAGGCGGGAAAAGGATTTGAGATTACTGCCGTTATTTCGGGCTTGTGACGGCAATATACCGTGAAATTTCTGAAAAGCTTTTGCGAAACTGTCAGGACTTTCATAACCGTATTTTATTGCAACATCAATTACTTTCGCATTGGTTGTTGCAAGCTCTCTGCCGGCAAGAGTAAGTCTGCGGTTGCGGATATATTCACCTAATGTAAAGTCGCAAAGAATACTGAACACACGCTGAAAATGATAGCTTGATGAATAGCACCTTTTTGCAACTTCTTCATAGTCAATCGTTTCAGATAGATTCGCTTCAATATAATCTATTGCCCGTTGTATTCCGACGATCCAATCCATTGTTATCCCTCCTTGTCTGTATTAATTCTAACAGAAGGTTTTTAAAAGTTCCCGACATTCTGTGTTAAGTGAAGTCGGTTTACAATAAAACTATTCATCTGAAAATTTTAAATAATTTTGTTTCGCTGTCAGTTTCTTTTGAGGTTTTATATGCTTTGTCCAAATCTGTACCTTTAGACATTTCGTAAAATAATGATACAGCAAAATACAAAGCTGCACTTCCTTCAATATAGTCATCGGATGCAATATATGTATTTTTCTTAGAAAAAGCTTTTGCTAAATCCTTTTCTCCTGTTGTACAACCAAGATTTAGAATTAATTTGTCCTTCAGTTTCAGATATTTATCAATATCTGAAGCAGTTATATTACCTTTCGGCTCATCTGGTTCATACACCTCTTCGCCAAGAACAGGCATTATAATTTCACCATCTTCACCATGACAGGAGAGAATGATACAATCAGCATCGAACGGCAAATCACCTTTCAAAACAGAAGTTAAATCGTTTGGTCTGCCTATGTATTTTATAGCTACAAAGTACCCAAAATATTCCAGTGATTGCCTTAGTGCTTCAGGTTCATTACCTGTACCACCAATTACGAGTATTAAAATATTTTTGATTTTTGCATTATCCATTAAATATCACCTCACAATTTCTTTTGTTTATATTCAGGAAATTTTAAAATATTTTACCACTCATACAAAACTTTTTCACCATCAATTTCCCATTGCGACGGAGTTTTTGTTTCGAAGATATCTATGGGTTTTATTGTGTGTTTAATATTATAAGTTTTGTAAGCTTCTTTTATATCATCTTTGATTTCATCATCTATTTTATCTGTACATGAAATGAAAAGAGGTGTATTTGAATAAGACAGAAGATGCAGCCACTGTCTGTTTTTCTCCCAGGGTATGTAATCATCCAGAATACCTACACAATCGGCATCGCACATATAGAACGCTTCATTCTGTGCAAGTCGGAAAGCAAGGGTATTCACACCCATTTTCTTTGTTCTTTCCCATTCTTTTCCGCTTGTGTCGTCACCTGTCCTTGAAAGATGAACAAGCCCTGCAGAAAGATGTGAAACAGTATTACAGCCGATAATTATCATATCGCCCACAGTATCTTTTATAAGCTTATAAAAATCAACCGTGATTTCTGCATTAGTTTTTGTTTTGTCGTAAAAATGCCAATTCCCCATATCAGTTATTCCTGAAGTAAGGTCTTTTCCCCAACTGCCGAAAAGGTCAAAAGTAGAAAAATCGTGTTTGATAAGTTCATAACCCCAGCCTTTTATCCTCTCAAGGTCAGCCTTGATAAAATCCTGCACATCTTCACGTGTGGGGTCAAGATATTTCTCTTTACCGGGCTTCTGAATTTTCATTTCGTCAGTAATTGAAGCATCTTTATTATGAAGAAGTCTCACCCAGATTCCCGGCCTTGCACCGATTTTCTTAATTTCATCAGCAAGTTTTTTCATATCGCCGAATTTCTCATTAGGAAGCCACGGACCTGCACAAGAATGAATCTGCCAACAGTCATCAACAACTTCAAAGGGTTTATTTTCATTCCCGCAAGAAAGTTCAACCTGAAGTTTCGCATCAGAAATTATCTGTTCGAAACTACTGTCACCATAAGCATAATACCAGTTATTGCCCCCATATACTCTTTCTTTCGGCAAAATGGGATTGTCGCACAGTTTTCTGCAGTAATCACAGAGGTTTTCGTAAACATTTCCGTTATTGTAATGTGAATAAACGAAAGTGGCAATGCAAAGCTTTCTACCGTCAAGATACACTCCGTTTCCGCCGTTTCTCACGTCAAGCAGTGCGGTAATTCCGTTTTCATCATATCTGAAACATACGTATGAATTCGCCTGAGTTTTCACACCAAAGCAAAAACATTCCCTTTTGTCCGTTGCAATAAAGTACCATGGCATAAACCTGTCATTTTCAGAAATTTTTCTGAATTCAAGGTCACCGTAGCTTCTTTCCCACGCATCGCCCAGAACAAACACATCGCCATCTTCTGCAGTATTCCAATGAAGCTCAACGAATTCAGGTCTGTCCTCTTTGGCGCAGAGAAAAACATCCAGCTCATTTTCTCTCGAAACAATTTCAACAACCGCATCAGAAACCTCGTTTTCACAGATTATTTTTGTAGCAAATTTATTGATGTCAAATACCATAAACTTTCCACCCCTTTAAGTGATAATATCAATATAATATTTTCAGATAATATATTCAGGTTTTTATTTGTAAATCAATTATATCACATCATAAAAATAAAAACAAACCCGAACTTTTCACCAAAGAATGAAAAGTTCGGATTCGTTGCCTGTGGGATTCGCCCCTTTTTTGATCCCCTATAAATACACGATTAAAACTCTTAAAAAGGGAAAAACCTCGTTAGCGCAAAATACGCAAAACGAGGTTTATTATTGCTTTATTCATTTACAAACTGTGTTGTATATTCAACAACATATTCTTCTGAAATCTCATTACCAGCAATTTCATCGCCGGTATTGCTCGGCTCAAGAGGTCTTATAAGATAATCTTTAACAGGAGTTAAGTCCGCATCAGGATTCATAATGACATAATAGTGTGTCGTAGTTAATGCATCGCCTTTATCAATGAATTTCAAAGCAACTGCAACATCTTTTGATATGTCATTTATCAAATATACCTCAGCACGAAGGGTTTCGGTAGTAAGCCATTCATTAGCGTTATTTTTCCAACCTGCTGATACTGAAACATCATCAATTTTACTGCCAATCTTATCTTCTGATATAACTTTTCCGCATAATATATAGGTTGAAAATACGCCGTCTGATACATTATAGAAATATGCCTCTGACCAAACTGCTTCATGACCGGTAACAGGTTTAGTAGTACTATCGTTGTTGGCAGCCGTAGTAGTGTTGTCATTCACAACATCTGTTGGTTTTTCATTATCAATGTGCTGAGTATATTTGTTCTCCGTCGGAGAAGTGACAGGGCTATTATTATCAATGATTGAATTTGTAATTTCATCATTAACAGTTGTCTCTCCGACACCAATAGGAAGAGATACATTTCCGTCACCGAACAGTGTCGGAACAACAACTGCGGAAACAAATATAATTAGTGCAAAAGAAGCTGCAAGGGATGTCCACTTTATCCAAATATTCTTTTTGGATACTTTTTTACTTTTTGTTGCACTGTTAATAAGGTCATCATCAATATGACCGATAGCGTTTACAATTCTTGGTGTTTTCATATTTCAACGCCCTCCTTAATAAGATAATCTTTTAGTTTGTTTCGGGTATAGAACAACATATTTTTCACTTTGCTTTCAGAAAAAGAAAATTCAACTGCAATTTCTTTTATGGAATCGAAAAAATAGTATCTGCGAATAAATACATTTCTGACATCCTCTTTTTGCGTGTAAAGAAATTTACTTATCAGTTTTCCTATGTCTTCGTCACTTATATCAGGTGCATGCTTTTCATCAGGTAATATACCTTCAAGTTCTTGTAATGAGACAAGTACATCTGCAGACCTCTTTTCTCTTTTCAAAAACTCCAACCGTTTCAGAGAAAGATTTCTTGTGATTTTGCAGACAAAAGACATAAAGTTATTTGGTCTCGTGGGTGGAATAGCGTTCCAGACTCCTACGTATGTATCATTAACGCATTCCTCTGCATCTTCATAATTCGTCAAGATGTTGTACGCGATTCTATGACACAGTTTACCATATTTGATTTGTGTTTCTTTGATTGCTCTGTCGTCTCTCTCAAAATAGAGCTCTATAATTTTTGAGTCATCCATGTTGTTCACCTCCCAACCATTGTTATGAAAGCGCTTTCATCTATTAAGTACGTTTTTTTTGTGCGTTGGTCTTGAAAATTTAAGCATTTTTTTATTATAACATACAATAATAAATCAAACCATCTTTTATAAAACTGTAATCTTTTCTGTGACACCATCGGTCAGAAACATAAGAACCTGACCCACAACGAAATCAAAGATTTCTGTGGGTACCCCAGAACCTTGTTACTCGCATCGCTCGTAATTAGGCACCTTGCTTCCCTTGGAGCGGTCGCAATGCTCTGTGTTTCTTCAAATAAGAAAGGTTGTCTTCATCTGCCACCGGCAGAGACAACCTTTGCGGTCAGAAATATGGTCGTCTCACTCGTTTGGAGCACTTCGTGATACTCCCTATTTCTTCCTCTTCTCGGCTTGCTGTATCTTCCGCAGGAAGCGCAAGCCGAGAAGCAGTTAACAGCCGACGCGTCTGCCGAATTACGATGTCTCAGACTTGAAATCTATCTGAAATGGCAAAACAAAAACCACCCTTTTGGGTGGTTTCTGTTTTGTGTTTAAGTAACGAAAATCAAACTATTTAAACATCATCAAATCCGTAGGATTTGAATATCATCAATTTCGCAGAAATTGCATATCATCAAAACGCAAGTTTTGTATATCATCAAGCCGACAGAAATGCACACTTCGTGTGATGATATACGCCTATGGCGATGATATACACGCTATCGCGTGATGATATACCAAGCCTGTCGGCTTGGATAAAAAAATTCCAAGTCTTTTGACTTGGAATTTTTTGGCGCCCCAAACAGGACTCGAACCTGTGACACCGCGGTTAACAGCCGCGTGCTCTACCGACTGAGCTATTAGGGCATATTCTTTTTTCGACATTTTTCTTTAAAGAAAGCCGGTTTGATGTTATTCAAACCGGCACTTTGTATTGGCGTCGTCCTATTTTCCCGGGCCGCTTCCAGCCAAGTATCTTCGGCGTTGATGAGCTTAACTACCGTGTT
>SVOW01000010.1 GCA_015066175.1 Oscillospiraceae bacterium | reverse complement strand
GATTGTATTTGCACTAACCTCCCAGTTAGAATACAATCTCCAGTGTTTTGATTGTTTTCTTCAAAAAGCAATCTCCTTTAAAATATTTATAATCAAGCCTTTCGGCAGATTATCAGTTCAATAAATTCTTATTTATCAAATAGATTATACCATAAATATGTGGGATTTTCAATATATGCAGAATAGTTTGTCAAAAAGTCAAAAACGATATGGGGAAATTTCCTCATATATTGTTAACAATAGAAACCCGAATGTTTTATGCAAACTGCGACCACTTGCCTACATCCACCGACAAAGTCGGTGGTTTTAACAAATATTTAATAAATAAAAAATGCGCAGCCGAAGCTACGCATGAAAAATACATAACTCCTTTTGCTGCGACACAACTTCGGCAATTCATACGAGAATGCGAAATAAGAGCATGCATTTTTACCAATAGATAAAAATACAGACCCGTATCAATTGCCATTATTCAGTTGTGTCGCACTCATAGTATAACACGAAATTATGGCAATTTCAATAAGAAAAATCCATTTTAGATTCCCCGTCTTCCATGATAATAAAGATGTCATAGGTTTGCGTTGGGACAACGATTTGACAGTTGAAACCATCTGCCTTTTATCTGAATAAAAACAGACTCCTTAATGCACAAAACCTCTCCGTTATTCACGGAGAGGTTTTTATCTTCATTTGTGTTTTTTGTAATAAACGTAAGAATAAACTGTGGGCACAATTACCATCAACGCAACTATAGAAAAGAAAATGATAAACGATTCAAAAATTGCAGTTGCAAGTATAACAATTCCGCCGATTACCCACAAAATGCCTGCCATGCGATGAGTTTTGTTCCAGTTTTCTTCGTCATTCAATGTCCATGGAAGTTTTATTCCCATTGTGTAACTCTGTCTACATTTGGGAAGATAGTTTCCGATTACAATAAACATTATACCCATAAATACAGTAACAATAAAAGCAACCCTGATTTCTTTACCCAACGCAACAAGATAAGTTATTGTGCTCATAACAATTGAAACAGCCGGTATGATCCACAAAACAAGTGACATCATTTTTTTGCTTATATCTTTTGCTTTGGGATCAAGCTTTGTTGTGCCGATAACACAAAGCCAATGAAAAGCAAGCAATATAAGAGGCAGACCAAAAACCGCAAATGCTTTTGAACTGAATCCGTCAGCTTCACCGTTTGCACCCCAATGTGTCGCTATTTCGGCAGGCAAATCTTTCCACAGAATAAGACCGATTACTATGGGCAGAAGTGTAGCAGCTGACGTAATAATAAGCTGAATTTTATTCTTTTTAACCATCTTCTTTTTCTCCTTTCAATTCAGATATCCATAACATTACATCTTCTAAAACAGACGTGTTAATTTCATAAATAATAAATTTACCTTCACGTTTGTCTCTTATTAAATCTGCATCTTTCAAAACTGACAGATGACGTGAAACAGCCGGCATTGACACGTCAAATTTTTCTGAGATTTCACCTGCAGTCAAATTTCCGCTTTTCAGCATGTTTAGAATTTCTCTTCTTATAGGGTCTGCAAGTGCTTTCAATGTATTCTGCAAACTCAAACAAATCACCATCACTTTATTGTTTACGGATTATTACATCATCCATCATTTAACAATTAGGTTAAATGTTAAATATAGTATATCACCATTTTATTTCTTTGTCAAGAGGTAGACATTGACAACATTTTGTGATATTATATTTCTATACCAATAAAAGGGAGACAACAATGAAAAATAAAAAAGTTTTTAAATCAACTTCATTGCTTCTTGCAATTATTTTAATGATGTTTAGCTTTTCCTCCTGCGGGTTCAAACCTGAGCCACCTGATGAAAAAGCCTTTTCACTTGTGATGGACTATACCCCTGTTACTTTGGAAGTGGGCGATAAAATCACATACAGGGCAATTCTAAAAAACGCCGAACATGAAGCTTATACATTAGAACACGCATCAGATATTATACATATTTATGTTGTAAAGCCTGAAAATTATATGGACCCTGAAGCTCATATAGCTTTATCAGATGCTGCTGTTTCAGAATCAGGTATAGCACCACACGGACAAATTGAAGCATTTCACGAATTCAAACCAACTGAAAAAGGTGAGTATATTCTGAAGGCATATGCTTCCTTTTCGATAGAAGGAAATAAAACAACAAAAAACTATTTTTACGAATGTGATGAAATTAAAATCACCGTGAAATAATCTTATAAAGTGAAAGAAGGAAAAAGAAAATGATTTACAAATTAGGTTCTTTGGGTGCGAATGAAAAATTGGTTTATGCATTGCTTATCGTTTTTTCATTTGCCAGTGTAATTGCATTACTCAAAGCGTTTAAAAACAAACTCCCCGCAGATTTAGGCAGAGATTTTGCTTTTAACGGAAAACTTTCACGAGGCAAAGCAAGAGGTGCAGGTCTCATTTTTATCATATGCTACATCATTGCATCTGCTTTGTTTATTTCAATTTCACCTGAATACATTGCATATTATGCACTTATATTTGCAGGTATGCTTTCCGGATATCTTGATGACAGAGCAGAAAAACCCTGGGGTGAATATAAAAAAGGTATTATTGATTTAGCAATTTCTTTTCTGCTTGCCCTTACTTTTGCAAATTTCAATGCAGAGCTTCTTAACATTAACCTTTTCTTTATAAGCTTCGCAGTTAATAAATGGATTTTTATTGCCATTGCAACAATCTTCTTCTGGTTAATGATAAACGCAACAAACTGTACAGACGGTATAGATGGTTTCTGCGGTTCACTTTCAATTAATTCACTTATTTTTATTATAACAATCGGTGCAATTTCAGGAATGAACAGCACCCACACAATGTCAATTGTTTCTATGATTTTTGTTATTGTTGCTTATCTCTGGTACAATGCAGAGCCCAGCACAATGCTTATGGGCGATGCAGGTTCACGTGCAATCGGTTTGTTTATCGGCTTATCAATTCTCAAAACAGGCAATATGATTCTTGCACTTCCTATCTGCTTTATGATTCTCCTTGACGGACTCATCGGCATAGTGAAAATTATTCTTATCAGATTCCTGAAAATAAATGCACTTAAAAATATCCGCACACCTTTACATGACCACTTCAGAAAAAACAAAGGTTGGTCAAACACTCAGGTGATTTTCAGATTCAATATGATTCAAGCATTGATTTCTGTGATTACAATTATACTTATTAAATAATTATATGGTATATAAAACAACGCCCCTACATTAATTTGTAAGGGCGTTATTTTACTGCTTAATTTCAAATTTATTTCCGCAGCTTTGGCAAATTCCAACTGTCTGATTTTTAAATTTAGTTTTTTCTTTACTTTTCCTTTTCCCTACAAGTAACCATAAACCACATGTGCAAATAATCAAAAACATTCTGCACATACTCCACAGACAACCCATTCCTTTACCTTTTGTTTTTGCTGACGTTTGTTCAACAGTAACAACAACATTTTCACTACCACATTTTGGACATACCATAATAAATCACTCCTATTTTTTCTAAAGTATAACACATATAAATTTATTTTGCAATACATTTGTTATGCATACTGCAATTATTTTTGCATATAAAATATTATATGAGGTGATTATATGCGAAAATTTAAAATACCTTCTGTTCCGCCAACCACTAATAAATGTATTCGCTTTCCGAATGATGTTATTGAACAAGTAGAAGAATCTATAAAAGGAACAAATTGTACATTTACAGCTTTTGTAATTGAAGCGGTACGTGTAGCTTTAGAAAATTTGCAAGAGGAAAACGAGAAATAAAAAATCCCGTATCAGTTGATACGGGACTTTCTGTTAATAAGTAAAACTTATTTGAGTTCAACTTTTGCGCCAACTTCTTCAAGTTTAGCTTTTGCAGCTTCAGCATCTTCTTTAGATACTGCTTCTTTAAGTGTTTTGGGAGCGCCGTCAACGAGAGCTTTAGCTTCTGCAAGGCCAAGACCTGTGATTTCACGAACAGCTTTGATAACCTTGATTTTTTCTGCGCCAACTTCAGCGAGAACAACGTCGAATTCTGTTTTTTCTTCAACTGCTTCTGCTGCTGCTGTGGGAGCTGCTACTGCTACTGCAGCTGCTGCTGATACGCCGAATTCTTCTTCTACTGCTTTAACGAGTTCTGAGAGTTCAAGAACTGTAAGAACTTTGAGTTCTTCAATAATTGCATTGATTTTATCTGATGCCATTTTAATTTTCCTCCAATTAATAAATTATAGTAATAAAATAAATTTTGTTTTCACTCTTTTAAGAGTTTAATTATTCAGCAGCTTCTGCTGCGGGAGCTTCGCCTTCACCCTGTTTGTCAACAATAGCCTGAACAGCACGAGCGAAAGAAGCGATGGGAGCATTGAAAACGTTGCAAACTGTTGCAAGCAATACTTCTCTTGAGGGAAGTTTTGCAAGGTCGTCAATTTTTTCAAGGCTGATTACTTCACCATCAAGGTAACCTGATTTGATGTTGAATTTCTGCTTATCCTTTGCAGCATATTTGCTGAGGATTCTTGCAGCAGCAACATAGTCGTCTTTACATGTAGCAATAGCAGTTGTGCCTTCGAGACAATCTGACATTGATTCAAGACTTGTGCCCTGGATAGCGAGTTTGAGAAGTGTGTTCTTTACAACTGTGTATTTAACACCTGCTTCTCTGAGTTCTTTACGAAGCTGTGTATCGTCAGCAACATTAATACCTTTGTAGTCAACGATAACGCCTGTGCATGATTCAGCAATTTCTTTTGTCAAATCAGCAACAAGCTGCTTCTTCTGTTCTAATACAGCAACACTTGGCATCTGAGATTCACCTCCTGAAAGATTATTTATATCTGAGAGCCAAGGATTTATGGTAAAAATAAACCCTTTCCCGAAAGAAGACGGGAAAGGGACATAAATACTCAAAATAGAGTTGTTCCTTACCTGGGCAGGCGTTCACACATTATACCCTGAAAGGGAACCTGCTGTCTTCGGCTCAGATGACATATTGAATTTTACAACAAACTTATGCGTTTGTCAATAGTCCGGTCAGAAATTAACCAATTTTAGCAGGGTTAATTTTTACGCCGGGGCCCATTGTTGAAGCAACAGCACATGAACGGATGTACTGACCTTTTGCTGCTTCGGGTTTTGCCTTAACGATAGCACCAAGGAGAACTTCAAAGTTTTCCTGGAGTTTTGCAACGCCGAATGATGCTTTACCGATGGGGCAGTGGATGATGTTTGTTTTGTCAAGACGGTATTCAATTTTACCTGCTTTAGCTTCGTTTACAGCTTTAGCTACGTCAGGAGTAACTGTACCTGCCTTGGGGCTGGGCATAAGACCACGAGGACCAAGAACTTTACCGAGACGACCAACAAGACCCATCATGTTGGGTGTTGCGATAGCAACGTCGAAATCCATAAAGCCTTCGCCCTGGATTTTTGCTACAAGGTCTTCAGCGCCAACTACTTCAGCGCCTGCTGCTTCAGCAGCTGCAGCGTCATCGCCTTTAGCGAAAACAGCTACACGAACTGTTTTACCTGTACCGTTGGGGAGAACAACAGCGCCTCTAACCTGCTGGTCAGCATGACGTGAGTCAACACCAAGACGAACGTGTACTTCAACAGTTTCATCGAATTTAGCAGTAGCAGTCTTAACAGCAATGTCAAGTGCTTCTTCTATTTCATAAAGTTTTGTTCTGTCGATAAGTTTTGCACTATCAACGTATTTTTTTCCGTGTTTCATAATTTACCTCCCAATAGTGGTTAAATCGGATTTTTCCTCCCACAGGGGAGCATTAATCTACGACTGTTACGCCCATTGAACGAGCTGTACCTGCGATCATGCTTGCAGCTGATTCAACACTTGATGCGTTCAAGTCGGGCATTTTCTGCTCTGCGATCTTTGTGATCTGTTCTTTTGTGATTGTTGCAACCTTTGTCTTATTCGGTACACCTGAACCGCTTTCGATGCCGCAAGCCTTTTTAATAAGAACTGCTGCAGGGGGAGTTTTTGTAACGAATGAGAATGTACGGTCTGCGTAAACTGTGATTACAACAGGAATGATAAGGCCCATATCATTCTTTGTTCTTTCATTGAACTCTTTTGTGAAAGCCATGATGTTAACACCATGCTGACCAAGAGCGGGGCCTACCGGCGGAGCCGGTGTTGCTTTTCCAGCAGGAATCTGAAGCTTAATAAAGCCTACTACCTTCTGAGCCATATTTTGCACCTCCAAAATTATGTGGTATTGCGGGGCGATGAGATAAATTTTCGCTCCTCCCACGTCGGATACAGTCAAAGTATCCTGTGCATAATTTAACGGGAAACCCGTAAATTATCAAAATCAGTCTTCGGCAACTTCTACCTGATCGAGTTCCATCTCAACCAATGTTTCTTTACCGAACAATGCAGAAACTGTTACCTTAACAACATTGTTTTCAGTATCAATTTCTTCAACGACACCTGAGAAACCATCGAAAATACCATCGATGATATTAACAAGGTCGCCCACCTGATAGTTTACCTCAACAGTGTGTTTTTCAACACCGAGTTTAAGAACCTCATCGTTTGAGAGAGGTGTAGGTTTACTGTCAGGGCCGACGAAACCTGTAACGCCTCTTGTGTGACGGATAACATACCATGCTTCGTCAGACATTGAGGGCTGATCGTCGTCATCATAAGTAACAGCAACTTTTACGAGAACGTATCCCGGGAAAATTTTGCGTTCAACTTCTCTTTTCTTATCGTCCTTGATTTCCGTAACGATTTCTGTGGGGATTTTCACTTCGAAAATCTGATCATGCATCTTACGGTTTTCAACAACTTTTTCGATATTAGTTGCTACCTTATTTTCGTAACCTGAGTAGGTATGAACAACATACCATTTTGAATTAGCGGACATTTATTCTCCTCCAATCAAAGAGAACTGATTATGTTTGCAGCGTGGTTGTGTGCTGCAGTTTTACCGTACTTATCCGCAAGATCCATAACTCCGTCCACGCCAAGAGAAAGAAGCCAGTCAACAAGCCAGATACCTGCGCCGATTATAAGAACGGCCACAAGAACTACACCTGTGCTTTTTAAAACCTCTTTAGCGCCGGGCCAAACAATTTTCTTTGTTTCGCCTCTGAAGTCTTTGATGAAGCCTTTGATTGCTTTGCCTATACGAACAAAGATGTTGCCTTTTTTAGCTTTTGAAGATTTTTCTTTAACCTTCTTAGCTTTTTCAACTTTTTCAGTAGCTTCAGTCTTTTCGCGCTTTGACATCTTTTCTACCTCCCGCTTATTTTGTTTCGCGGTGGAGTGTGTGTTTCTTGCAGAATCTGCAATACTTGTTCATCTCCAACCTGTCCGGGGTATTCTTCTTGTTTTTCATTGTGTTGTAGTTGCGCTGTTTACATTCAGTGCAAGCAAGTGTGATTTTTACTCTCATGACGGCACCTCCATTTTACCGGATATAAGAATTAGCCTCCCTCAAAAAAGGGCACAAAAAAATAACCCTCTTTCAGAGGTACAAGTATGATATCACAAAAAGCAAGTAAAGTCAAGCATTTTTGCGATATTTTTTTATATTTTTATAAATCATCAGCATCTTGTTCCGGAACCTGATCACCGCCACTATATGGTGTGCCGCGATAACTTCCGAGAACATCTGTCGGGTTTTGTGTGGAGTTGATTGCCCACACATTTATCATACTTTCAATTATATCTCTGTTTTTCTTTTCTCTTTTTTTATCATACATAAAATTAATACCTCCAACACAGAAAAGTGCCGTCGGTATTAATATTTCCGTTATTATTATTTATAATACTTATTTTCTTCGTTTTTTGATAATCCAATAAATCACAAAACCGATCACAGCCGCGGGAATAGCAACAATTATCAGTTTTAATATGAGCTCTTTCGGTATATACTTATAAATACTGTCGCCGATTATTGTGAAAAGAAGCACGCGAGGATAAATGCCAAGAATTGAAACCAGAAAATACGGCAAAAACTTATAATCAGATGAACCGAGGAAAAGGCTTGTGAAGTCTATAGGTACACCTGTAAAACGTGCTGCAAACAAAAATGAGTTTTTTGTTTTTGCTTTTGTATTAAGAAGTTTTCTGCCGCCTTTGTTTTTCTGAAGCAGCTTTGTAACATATTCTCCGCCGAGAAATCTGCCGAGAAAAAATGTTGTGGTAACTTCAACTGACAAACCTATTAAATTAAGTATAAGTGCTGTGGGTGTGTCAAAGGAAATGCCTACAGAAACATAAATCATCATTGCAGGCACAACAAACACAACACTTTTGAGTGCATAAACACCAATAACAGCAAGATAGGCATACCATATAACACCGATTGAACTTACCATAGCACGCAAATCCAGATTTTTAAGTGTATCGTAATTAAGAATAACCACTGCAAAAATAGCCAGAGCTACAGTTACACGCATTATAACAGATAATATTTCTTTGTTTTTTTCTTTCATATTGTCCCCCATAAAGATGATACTATAGAAGTATATATTATTTACAAAATATTTTCAAGATTATTTATAGACATTTTTCGAAAACTGTGATATAATGCATAAGTATATGCTAAAAAGGGAGGTAGGATTATGACTTTTCGTGAAAAAAGTGAACGTGCAGCTGTGGGTAAAGCTATCGATATGCTTATTTCATATGTTAAAAAGGACCCCGATGCCAATATAGTAAAACTTGTTGATTTTGCTGAAAAGTATGTAGGCTCTATTTTCCCAAGCAAAAATTTTGAAGCTATGCGTAAAGGCGCACAAAATCCTGACAATATATGGGTTAAACTCACAAAATCTGTTGTAAACGACACTGATAAGGATATTATCAGAAAAATGCTTCTTGCTTTCGGTCTCGGTGCAGGTGTGCATGGCACAAAGAAAGTAAGAGAAAACAGAGAAAAATTAGGCTGCAACATACCCTGGATTATTCTTATGGACCCCACCTCTGCGTGTAATAAAAACTGCAAAGGCTGTTGGTCAGCAGAATACGGCCATAATCTTAACCTGTCTTTTGACGATATGGATAATATCGTAAGTCAGGCAAAAGAGCTTGGTACTCATCTGTTCATGTTTACCGGCGGCGAGCCGCTCATTAAAAAGAAAGAAATTTTAAAGCTCTGCACAACTCATCCTGATTGTGTTTTCCTTGCATTTACAAACGCAACACTTATCGATGATGAATTCTGTAAAGCTATCAAAGAAGCCGGCAACTTTGTTCCTGTTGCAAGTATTGAAGGTACTGAAGAAAGCAACGATGACAGGCGAGGCGAAGGCAGTTATCAGACAACTATAGAAGCTATGAAACTTCTTAAGAAATACGGAATTTTCTTTGGTATGTCTGTTTGCTACACAAGCAAAAATGTTGAATTTGTAACAAGTGACGAATTCATTGACAAAATGATTGAACTCGGCGTTAAGATTGGTATGTATTTCAACTATATGCCTGTGGGCAGGGACGCTGTGCCTGAACTTATTCCCAACCCTGACCAGAGAAAACATATGTATTACTGGTTGAGAAAAATGAGAAACTCAGAAACAGGCAAACCAATATTTGTTTTTGACTTCCAGGATGATGGCGAATATGTAGGCGGATGTATTGCAGGCGGCAGAAACTATTTCCATATAAACTCTGCAGGCGATATTGAGCCTTGTGTATTTGTTCATTATTCAGATTCAAATATCAGAACTCATACAATTATCGAAGCTCTTAAAAATCCGCTTTTCCAGGCATATTATAAAGGACAGCCTTTCAACGATAACCATTTAAGACCTTGTCCGTTGCTTGAAAATCCTGATTGTCTGAGAAAAATCATCAAAGAAACAGGCGCAAAGTCAACAGACCTGATTGCACCGGAAGATGTTGACACACTTTGCTCACGTTGCGATAAATTTGCAGCTGCATGGAAAGATGAAGCAGAAAAACTCTGGAACGAATTTCCTCACAGAGATACAAAAACTTTCTACTATCGTGATACTCCCGAAGGCAGAGCAGAGCTTGAAAAAAATAAATAAAACAAGTAAACTTCCCTTAATGACAACATTAAGGGAAGTTTTTTCAATGATGATGGCAGTGACCGCTGCATGAATTGTGAATCAACTGACAATCTTTTTCATCACAATGCTCTGAACTTGTTTCAATTTCAATAGTCACATGCTCTATTTCTTTTTCACGCAACACTTCGCGGATTTTTTCTTTAATCACACATGATTCTTCATCTGTAACAACATGAAGCGAAGCTGAAATTGACACACCGTCAACACTGCGTATATGTATATGGTGAACATCAATCACTCCGTCAATTTCGTATAAACATTTTTTAACTTCTTCAACATCAATATCTTCAGGAATTTTATCGAGAAACAGAACAAAAATCTTTTTCAGATGGCGTATTGCATTGATAAGAATGAAAACTGAAACACCAGCAGACATAATTGCATCAATCACAATTAAATCTGTAAATTTCATTACAACAGCACCGATAAGCACAACAATCCAGCCAAGAACATCTTCTATCATATGCAGGTTAACTGCTTTCTGGTTAAGAGACCCTTTTCCGCGTGTAAATAAAGCAGCACAAAAATTCACGCATACACCCACAACTGCAAAAATAATCATTCCGTTATAATTAATTTCTGTAGGATTAATTATTCTGTTAATCGAATTGAATATAATTACAACCGAGCTTATTACAAGTATAAGCGTTGTTACAAAACCACCGATTACAGAATACCTTGCATATCCGTAAGTATAAACTTCGTCAGGTTGTTTTTTGCTTTTCTTTTCAAAAAAATATGAAAAGCCGATACTTGCAGCATCGCATACATCGTGTATGGCATCGGAAACGATTGCAACACTTCCCGTTACAATTCCTCCGATGAATTCAAAAACTGAAAACGCTAAATTCAGAATGAATGTAATCAAAATATTTCTCTCTGTTTTCATAATAACCCCTCTTTGATTTTTTATGATATAATGGATTCGGTATCGAACACTATGTTCAATAATATTGTATTCAAACAGAATCCCACTTTCAATATACGATATTAATCAGTTATTCGTTACTGAACAAAAAATAAAAAATGTATGGTGACTTATATGGACAGGCGTCAGAGAAAAACACGTGAAGCAATTTTTGGTGCATTTACAGAGTTGCTTTCAAAAAAAGATTTCAATCAGATAACTGTAGGTGAAATCATTGAAAAGGCAGATGTGGGAAGAGCTACTTTCTATTCTCACTTTGAAACAAAAGATTTTTTGCTGAAAGATTTTTGTGAAGAACTTTTTTGTCATCTATTTGATGCTGAAAATCATTCAGATAACAATCACAGACATATTTTTGACTGCAATAGCTCTGATTCTGTTTTTCTGCATTTATTTAAACATCTTAAGAAAAATGACAATAATATTCTGGCATTGTTATCATCGCAGAATAACGATTTGTTTTTAAGATATTTTAAAAGTAATCTTGAGTTTCTTGTTGAAAATCACATCAACATTTTTCAATCTGAAAAGTATAAAGATGTTCCTTTTTCTTATTTGAAGAATCACATAATATCAACATTTGTCGAAACCGTAAAATGGTGGATTAGTAACGGTATGAAAGAAAGTCCCGAAGAAATAACTGATTATTTCTTTATGGTTTTAAAATAAAACAATTAATATTTTATAACTTAAGAACGAAAAAAGATATCTCCCGGTAACAGCCGGGAGAGTAGATTTATTTGCAGGAGTTTATTATGATCGGAAAAACCGTAAAGGTGATAGTTGACAGACCATTGGGAAGTTATCACCCGAAATATAAAAATATTCTTTACCCGATAAACTATGGTTATGTGGAAGGAATTATTGCTCCGGACGGAGAAGAACAGGATGCTTATATTATAGGTGTAGATATACCTGTTAAAGAATTCACAGGTATAGTAATTGCAATTATTCATAGATATGATGATGTTGAAGAAAAATGGGTTGTCGCACCTGATAATACTTCTTTTACAAAAGATGAAATATCTGAACAAGTGAATTTTCAGGAAAAATATTTCAGACACGAAGTAAGAATGTAATTATTTACTTTATAAAATTTCCGCACTTAAAAACACCACCGGGATCCTTCGCTTACGCTCGAGGATGACACGGTGGTGTTGTTCTTTATGGTTTATTTATTGTTTCAACAAGTGTGTAATAAAAATCTTCAAAGCTTGTGGGATAATCTATTGTTCCGCAGAAATCAAAGTGGTCAAAGCCCTCCATTGTGGGCATATAATACCACACTCCCGGTTCAATTTTTTCTCCTGCATTTACTGCTTCTTCATAGCTTTTTGCGTTGTCTTTTTCAGTTGCAGGATAAAGTGCGCTTGCATATGGTACAATGCCATCATTTTTCGCCCACGATTCGTCCATATAAATTCCGTCAATGGTTTTTCCTTCAACAGCACCTATATAAAGTGATGTAAGATAGAACATTGCAAAGTTTGATGCAATAGGCACATAAGTATTAAAGGCTGTCTTGTTTGTTGAGTTGCATGAATATGAATAATAGTATGCACTGTCAACTGTTTTGATTTTCTCGTTAAGTTCTCTTGAACCCCTGAGTGTAAGGTCATATCCGCAGTTATCCTGTGCTTCAACTGCTGTTCTGATTGTTGAAAAACTGAACTTCGCTCTTTCTTCACCCTGTTTCGGAGTAAGTCCCATATGTCCCATAGGTAAATCCCACATAAGAACTTCACTTCCGAAAGTTGCACCTGCAAAGTTGAGAAGTGCGATAATTCCTGTCATAAAGAATGAATCATGAATAAGGTTTGCAATAGGTGAGCCATTGTGAACACCTGAAAAAGTTACAACAGAATAAATTGAGTTTTCGTGGCCGCCTTTAAAAAGCGGTGATGTATCTTCTCCTGTTGCTGCAATTTCCGCTTCGTCACCGTAAGCAACCAATGATGCGAAAAGTCTTACTGTATGTCCGCCGAAAGAGTGTCCTACAAGATTGATTTTTTCTTTCATATCCCATGCTTCACCCATAAGGGGTTTGCCTGTGTAGTCGTAACCGTAACGGTCGTGATTATGTTCTTTTGAATGTGCTTCACCATAGTCAACAATTGTTCCTGTAAGCTGCGCATAAAGTTCGCAAGCTCTGTCCCATGCACTATTGAAAGGACCAACTACTGCGGCATAAGCTTCAATTCCGTTAGAATTGAAAAGGTCAATCACATCACCTTCAGATGATGCCCAACCGCCCCAGTAAGCTTCTTCGCCATATTTATCCCAGCCGCCCATGCCGTGAACAAAAATCCAGGGATGTTTATTTGTAAGATCATATTTTTTGCCGTTATATTCAACGATATTTTTTCCGTCTTCTGCAAATGCGACTGTGCTGAACATTGTAAAAATCATAACAACACTTAAAAGAATGCTTATAACTTTTTTCATTTCAGTTACCCCCTGATTTTTAAAAACACCTTATATCAATATATTAGCAATTTTTGTCACTCAGGTCAAATTAAAAATTATTATTTTTCATCTATCACTGATTTTAGTTTTTATAATAATCCGCAGTGCAGTGCCCATAACTAGTTTTCAACATATAAATTATAATTTATATGTATATTCGATTTTACATTGTAGGGGTCGATGCCTACATCGACCCGTCAGATTTTGTGTGAATTTATTCGGGCGGATGTGGGCATCCGCCCCTACGATGCTGATTTTAATACCGCGGTAAATTATAATTTGAAAAGCCAGACATGGGCATCGTGCTTGCCAAATCATTATAAAACCAACATCAGTGATAGCTGAAAATTATAATTTGTCGTATATTTGCGGTTGTATCGTAGGGGACGGGTCTCCCGTCCCGCCATGAACTATGATGAAATTTCGCGGGAGCCGAAACGGCTCCCCTACGTTGTTGCCGTTGGTTTTATATATTATTTTTACAAGGCTCGTCGGGGACGCCGAGCCCTACAATACTAAATTGAACATCCCGATAAATTATTATTTATATGTGTGCTGATATGTATGATTATATACAAAAAAATCCCCCTGAATCAAGGGGATTTCATTTTTATTCTTCTGTCGGAAGATTTACTTTGATTGCAAGTTCATCAAGCTGTTCTGTGTCGATAACTGAAGGACAGTCTGTCATAGGCTCACTCGCATTCTGAACTTTCGGATATGCGATAACATCGCGGAGAGTTTCTGTGCGGAGCATCTGCATAACAAGTCTGTCAAGACCGATACCCATACCGCCGTGGGGTGGTGCACCGTATTTGAAAGCATCTGTAAGATATCCGAATTTTGCGTGTGATTCTTCTTCACTTAAACCAAGAAGTCTGAACATTCTGTTCTGTAAATCAGGGTCAGTAATTCTGATTGAACCACTTGAAAGTTCAATACCGTTGAGAACAAGGTCATAAGCCTTTGCTCTTACATTTGCTTTGTCTGTTTCAAGATATTCAAGGCATTCATCCATAGGTGATGTGAAAGGATGGTGCATTGCAACCCATGTCTGTGAATCTTCGTCCCAATCGAAGAAGGGGAATTCGATAATCCAAAGAAGATTGAATTTTGATTTATCAATGATATCAAGTTTCTTTGCAACTTCGCATCTTAATGCACCGAGAACAGAAAGAACTATTGAATTTTTAGTGTCGCCAACAATAAGAATTACGTCACCATTTTCAGCGCCGCATTTTTCTTTGATTGCAGACATTTCATCTTCTGTCATAAACTTTGCAAATGAAGATGCAACTGTGCCGTCTTCTGCAATTCTTGCCCATGCAAGACCTTTAGCACCGATACCGCGTACAAATTCTGTAAGTTTATCAACTTCTTTTCTTGTAAGAACATTGAATGCATTCTTTGCAGTAATTGCTCTTACTGAACCGCCACCCTGAAGTGCAGATGTAAACACACCGAAGCCGCAGTCCTTTACAGTTTCGCTCAGGTCAACAAGTTCCATTTCAAAACGTGTGTCAGGCTTGTCGCTGCCGTAACGTTCCATTGCTTCTTTATAAGTAAGACGAGGAATAGGAGCTTCAATATCAACATCAATTGCTTCTTTGAAAACTCTCTTGATGTAACCTTCACCGATTGAAAGCACATCTTCCATATCTACAAATGACATTTCAAAGTCAATCTGTGTAAATTCAGGCTGTCTGTCAGCACGTAAATCTTCGTCGCGGAAGCAACGTGCAATCTGCATATATCTGTCAAAACCTGCAACCATTGAAAGCTGTTTGTAAAGCTGAGGTGACTGGGGAAGTGCATAGAAAGTTCCTTTATGAATTCTGCTGGGCACAAGGAAGTCACGTGCGCCTTCGGGAGTTGATTTGATAAGCATAGGAGTTTCGATTTCAATGAATCCGTTTTCATCAAAATAGTCACGTGTGATTTTTGTGATTTTGTGACGCATAAGAATATTCTTCTGCAAATCAGGTCTTCTTAAGTCAAGATATCTGTATTTAAGACGTGTAAGTTCACTTGTTGCACAGTTTTCAACAATTTCAAAAGGTGTTGTTTCGCTCTTTGCAAGAACTTTAAGGTCGTCAACAAAAATTTCGATTTCACCTGTGGGAATTTCCATATTTTTTGAAGAACGCTCTCTCACTTCACCGCTTGCCATAAGCACAAATTCACTTCTGGCCTGGAAAGCTTTTTCAAAAATTTCCTTTTCTGTTGTATCATCAAATGCCAGCTGAACAATACCTGTTCTGTCTCTCAAATCAATGAAAATAAGAGCACCAAGGTCACGCTGACGCTGTACCCAACCTGCAACAGTTACTTTTCTGCCGATATCTTTTGCAGTAAAAGTACCGCAGTAATCTGTTCTTTTTTTACCTGCCATTGTATCCATAATTTTTCTTCCTTTCTAAATATTATTCCTGAGGAAGTGAACCTAAAATTGAACTTAAATCAAGGTCTTCTCCACCTATAAATTCGCCGAGGCCACGCGCAGCATTCTGAACCATAATGTTCATAAAATCATCTGCAAAAGTATCAAGCTCAACTTCAGCCATATCACCGGTATCCATATTTTTAAGCATAGCTTTGTTGTTTTCGATTTCGCTGTCACCTAAAACCATTGAATACTGCGCATTTATTTTGCTTGCAAATTTCATCTGTGCTTTAACTGACCTGCCCACAACATCAAACTGTGCGCTGATGCCGCCGCTTCTTAAATCTGTTACGATTTCTGACGCTGCAAGAGAAGCTTTCTCTCCGATTGATGCGATATAGACATCACATCTTCTTGCTTCAGGAAGTTCTATACCCTGTGCATCGATAAGAAGAAGAAGTCTTTCAAGACCCATTCCGAATCCAAGTGAAGGAGTATGTGCACCGCCCATTTCTTCAACAAGTCCGTCATATCTTCCGCCACCGCATACAGTACCCTGAGCACCGATTTCAGTTGATACGAATTCAAAAACTGTTTTTGTATAATAATCAAGACCTCTTACAATCTGAGGATTGATTTTATATTCAATTTTCATACTTTCAAGATATTTTTTAACCATATCAAAATGGTCTTTACATTCATCACAAAGGAAATCAAGCACAACCGGTGCTTTTTCTGCAATACCTGAACAAACAGGACTCTTACAGTCAAGAATTCTCATGGGATTTCTGTCAAGTCTGTCAAGACAGGTTTCACAAAGTTCTTCTTTGTAGCTTTCAAAATATGCTTTAAGTGCTTTGTGATATTCTGCACGACATTTCGGACAACCGATTGAGTTTATCTGAAGTTCAAGATTTCTTATACCGAGAAAACCAAAAATTTCATTTGCAAGTGAAATTACTTCTGCATCTGCAGCAGGCGAAGCTGTGCCGAGACATTCAACGCCAAACTGATGGAATTCTCTGAGTCTGCCTGCCTGAGGTTTTTCATATCTGTAACATGAAGTTACATAGCACATCTTCTGAGGAAGTGCATCATTAAAAAGTCCATGTTCAAGAAATGCTCTTACTGCACCTGCAGTGCCTTCAGGGCGAAGTGTTATTGAACGGTCGCCTTTATCTGTAAAAGTATACATTTCTTTCTGCACAACGTCTGTTGTGTCGCCAACTGAACGCTGGAAAAGTTCAGTCTGTTCAAAAACAGGAGTTCTGATTTCTTTGAAACCGAAAGTTTCTGCAATTTCAAGAGCAGTTTTTTCAATAAACTGATTCTTATAACTTTCATTAGGCAGAACATCCTGTGTACCTTTGATTGCTTTAATGTTTAACTGCATAAAAACTATCCTTTCGGAAAGAAATGTCCTGATAAAATCTTTCCGTAGGGGCGATTCACGAATCGCCCGCGGGTCATTCGTGAATGACCCCTACATTTTTCTATCCGGACATTTCATATTATATTACTGATTTTCTTCTGCTACTGCTGTTTCATCTGTTTTAACTTCTTCACCTTCGGATTCTGTTTCTTCCTCAGCGTCGATGTGTTCAGTAGTAGTCATAGTAGCAAGGCGTTCGCCCTCTGTAACTTTCATTACACGCACACCTTTTGAAGGTCTTGCAAATGTGCTGATTTCATTTGCAGGAATTCTGATAATAATACCGTCAGATGAAATAAGAATTACGTCATCATTTTCTTCAACAACTCTGATAGCACTTACGTCACCAAACTGATCAACACGGTAGTTCTTAACGCCCTTACCGCCTCTTGACTGAATGTGGTAATCGTCAGAGCTGCTTCTTCTGCCGTAACCTCTTTCATTTACAGTAAGAACTGTTGAACCTTCATGAAGCACGTCAAATCCGATAACTTCGTCGCCTTCTTTCAGTTCAATAGCCTTAACACCTCTTGCTGTTCTGCCAAGAGGACGTGCATCACTTTCGTTGAAACGGATACACATACCTTTCTTTGTTGCAACAAGCAGGTCATCGTTACCTGTAGTGAGTTTAACCCATGCAAGTTCGTCGCCTTCATCAAGGTTAACTGCAATAATACCGCCCTTACGTACATTTCTGTATTCAGAAGCCAATGTTCTCTTGATGATACCATTTCTGGTTACCATACATACATATTTATCATCGTCTTCTTCAGGTTTTACACGAATCATAGCAGTTACTTTTTCTTCCTGAGTAATGGGAAGGAGGTTTACAATATTCATACCTTTGCTTGTACGGCTACCTTCGGGAATTTCATAACCTTTAAGACGGTATGTTTTACCGGAATTTGTAAAGAATACAACATAATCGTGAGTTGAACATGTAAACATTGTTTCAACAATATCTTCTTCACGGCGTGTAAGACCTTTGACGCCGCGTCCGCCTCTTCTCTGAATCTGATAAGTTTCAGTAGGCTGACGTTTGATATAGCCGAGCGTTGTCATTGTATAAACACATTCTTCTTCGGGGATAAGGTCTTCAATATCAACTTCACCGCTGACATTAGCAATTTCTGTTCTTCTGTCATCTCCGAATTTTTCACCGATTGCTTTTGCTTCTTCTTTAACAATAGCAAGAACTCTTGATTCATTTGCGAGAATATCAAGATAATCTGCAATTTTTTCCTGAAGTGCAAGAAGTTCTTCTTCAATTTTTTCTTTCTCAAGACCTGTTAACTGTCCAAGACGCATCTGAACAATTGCCTGAGCTTGTACATCATCAAAATCAAAGCGAGCCATCAAAGCTTCTTTACCTTCAGGGATACTCTTTGAATTTCTGAGAATTGCAATAACTTCATCAATAAAATCAAGTGCTTTATTAAGAGCTTCTAAAATGTGTGCTCTTTCCTGTGCTTTTTTAAGATTAAAACGAGTTCTTCTTGTAATAACTTCGCACTGATATTTTATATAGTACTGAAGAATTTCTTTAAGTGTGAGAATTTTCGGCACACCGTCAACAATTACAAGGTTTATTACGCCGAAAGTTGTCTGAAGCTGTGTATAAGTATAAAGCTGATTGAGAACAACCTGCGGGTTTGCATCCCTTTTAAGGTCAATCTGAATATGCATACCTTCTCGTGAAGAATAGTCATTGATATCAGCAATACCTTCAATTCTCTTATCCTTAACAAGGTCAGCCATACTTTCAATAAGTCTTGCCTTGTTAACACCATAAGGAATTTCAGTAACGTTAATAGAAAATCTTCCGTTTTTATTTTCTACAATTTCTGCACGTGCACGTACAATAACTTTACCTTTACCTGTGGCATAAGCTGCACGTATACCTGCTTTACCCATAATAATACCATGAGTGGGGAAGTCAGGTCCTTTGATATGTTCCATAATGTCATCAAGTGATGCATCAGGATTATCGATAACGCAGCACATACCTTCAATAACTTCTTTTAAGTTGTGAGGAGGCATATTTGTTGCCATACCAACAGCAATACCCATTGAACCGTTTACAAGAATATTTGGAAATCTTGACGGAAGAACTGTAGGTTCTTTAAGACGGTCGTCATAGTTCATTGCAAAGTCAACTGTATCCTTATCAATATCAGTCAACATTTCAAGAGCAATTTTGCTCATTCTTGATTCTGTATATCTGTAAGCAGCAGGCGGGTCACCGTCAACTGAACCAAAGTTACCGTGACCGTCAACAAGCATATATCTCATTGAGAAATCCTGTGCAAGACGTACCATAGCATCATAAACAGAAGAGTCACCATGTGGATGATATCTACCAAGAACAGAACCAACTGTATCAGCACATTTTCTGTGTGCTTTATCGGGAGTAAGTCCGTTTTCGTGCATTGTATAAAGAATTCTTCTGTGAACAGGTTTAAGACCGTCACGAACATCGGGAAGTGCACGGGAAACGATAACTGACATTGAATAGTCAAGGAAAGAGTTTCTCATTTCCCTGTCAATATCTACATTTATAATCTTTGAATCTTCAAATGATTGAATTTTATGTTCTTCGCTCATTATATTCACCGTTCCTTATTTTTTTACAAAAACAAAATCAGACGTCAAGGTTCTTAACGTATTTAGCATTCTTTTCAATGAATTCACGTCTGGGTTCAACTTTATCACCCATAAGGATTGAAAAAGTTTCGTCTGCTTTCATGGCATCCTCAATATTAACTCTAAGCATTGTTCTGTAAGCAGGGTCCATTGTTGTTTCCCAAAGCTGCTGTGCATCCATTTCACCAAGACCTTTATAACGCTGAATGTCGCAACTTCCGCCGAATTCTTCAATTGTTTCATCTCTTTCTTCATCAGAAAAAGCATATTTTACTTTTTTACCCTTTGAAATTTTAAAAAGAGGGGGCTGTGCAATATAAATATGTCCTTCTTCAATAAGAGGTTTCATATATCTGAAGAAGAAAGTAAGAAGAAGTGTTCTGATATGTGCACCGTCGACGTCAGCATCGGCCATAATAACAATTTTGCCGTATCTTAATTTGCTAATGTCAAAATCTTCTCCGATACCTGTGCCGAGAGCAAGAACTACAGGAGTGAGTTTATCGTTACCGATAACCTTATCAAGTCTTGCTTTTTCAACGTTGAGCATTTTACCCCAGAGAGGAAGAATTGCCTGATATTCTCTGTCACGTCCGTTCTTTGCAGAACCGCCTGCAGAGTCACCTTCGACGATATAAAGCTCAGTGAGAGTTGAATCTTTTGAAGTACAGTCTGCAAGTTTACCGGGAAGTGAGTTTGATTCAAGAGCAGATTTTCTTCTTGCTAAGTCTCTCGCTTTTCGTGCTGCTTCTCTTGCACGAGCCGCCTCAAGTGCTTTATTGAAAATTGCTTTGATAACTGCAGGATTTTCTTCAAAATAAGTTGTCAGTTTTTCATAAACTGTTTTTGATACAAGAGGTGTAATATCAGTGTTACCTAATTTTCCTTTAGTCTGACCTTCAAATTCAGCCTCAGTAAGTTTAACGCTGATAACTGCTGTAAGACCTTCTCTTACATCGTCACCTGAAAGTTTTTTATCGCCATCTTTTAAAATATTATATTTTTTACCGTAATCATTGAAAACTCGTGTAAGTGCAGTTTTAAAACCGGCTTCGTGAGTACCACCATCAACAGTACGCACATTGTTTGCAAATGAAAGAATTGTTTCATTATATCCGTCATTATACATAAGAGCAATTTCTGCACTTCTGTCACCACTTACTGATGAAAAATGAATTGCACTGTCATGAAGAGGAGTAAGTCCTCTTGACTCATTTATATATTCAACAAAACTACCGATACCGCCTTCGTAACAATAAACTTCTTCAACAATATTTTCCGGGTCACGGCTGTCTGTCAATGTAAGTTTAAGACCTGCATTAAGGAAAGCAGTTTCTCTGAGTCTTCTCTGTAATGTTTCAAATTCATATTCTGTTGTTTCTGTGAAAACTTCAGGGTCAGCCTTGAATTTTACAAGTGTACCTGTTTCATTTGTATCGCCGACAATTTCAAGCTCTGTATCAATATTACCTCTTGTAAATCTCTGGCGGTGAATATGTCCGTCACGTGAAACTTCAACTTCAAGCCACTCTGAAAGTGCATTAACTACTGAAGAACCAACACCGTGAAGACCACCTGAAACTTTGTAACCGCTTCCGCCGAATTTACCGCCGGCATGAAGCACTGTCAGAACAACAGTTACAGACGGCAAGCCTGTTTTTTCATTGATTTCAACAGGAATACCACGTCCGTTATCTCTTACAGATATAACATTGTCAGGATGAATTTCAACCTCAATGTGAGTACAGAAACCTGCAAGAGTTTCGTCAACTGAGTTGTCAACAATTTCATAAACAAGATGATGAAGACCTTTAGGACCGGTTGAACCGATATACATACCGGGACGCTTTCTTACAGCTTCAAGTCCTTCAAGAACCTGAATCTGATCAGCGCCGTATTCTTCGTTAACCGCTGTATCCATTTCAGTTTCATCGTCAAATTTAATCAGTTTTTCTTCCATAATTTCTTCCTGATTTTCATTTTCGATGTTTTCAAAATTATCCAATGTTATACCCTCCATAAACGAATAAATTTCTGTCGGTTTTATTTATTGATTTCATATATATTTTCAGCTCTTTTAAGGAGCGTTGATGAAGAAATCTGTGATATATAAATTCTGCTTCCTTCTTTTTTATTATTTGTAAGTATAAAAGTTTTAGGAAGTTCAAAACTTACATTAGTTACTCTTTTTTCTTTTTCAGCGAGAGTAAGATAATCTCTTGTTGCTTTAGAAACAGTTGTATTATCAAGGTCAAAAATTCCTACAATATCATCTTGTATAACCACTGTTTCCTGACCTAAATGAAGGTACATTTTATCACCTTTAAAAAATTATTTTACCGTTTTCAACATGAAAACTTTTACCGCTCTGCATTCTCAAAACCTGAGTAGGTTCACAGCAGGAAATAAAAACCTGCCAATCTTTCAATTTATTTAAAATATAATCCTGCCTTGAAGTGTCAAGTTCACTCATAACGTCATCAAGTAAAGCCACAGGCTGTTCATCATTTATTTTTTTTATAAGAGAAGCTTCTGCAAGTTTCAATGATAAAGCTGCAGACCTCTGCTGACCTTGTGAGCCGAAATTTTTTATATTTTTTGAATTAAGAATTACGTCAAAATCATCTCTGTGAGGACCTTTTGATGTAAATTTATTTTTTATATCGTTTTCTCTTGATTTTTTCAAAGCATCACTCAAAGAAAAAATTATATCTTTTTCTTCAAATTTATCTTCTCTGCCAACCTGATTATATTTTATATTCAATATTTCTCTGCCGTTAGAAATTCCGTCGTAAATTTCTATTGCAGATTCAGTTAAAGCATCTGTATATTTAATTCTTTCTGCAGTTATTTTTCCACCGAGTGTGGAAATCGTTTCATCCCAGCAATCAAGCATATCATATTCATAAGAAGTGTCATTAAAATTTTTAAGAAGCGCATTTCTCTGTTTCAAACTTCTCACATAATCTGAAAGCATTCTTGCATAAGACGGCTTCAACTGACTTATTGCAATATCTAAAAATCTTCTTTTTTCATCAGGTCCGCCTTTGATAAGGTTAAGATGAGCAGGGGAAAAAACAACTGAAAAAAATTCTCCTATAATACTCCTGGGTGAAACCATTTTTATTCCGTTTTTATAAGTTTCCTGTTTTGAAATGTCACTTATAAATTTTATATTCTGTTCCCTGTTTTCTGAAAAATAATCCATTTCAATTTCATATTTTTCTTTTTCATAAGGAATCATTTCAGAATTTTTTCTTGTTCTGAAACTTTTAAAACCCGTAAAAAGCCATATAGCTTCAATTATATTTGTTTTTCCCTGTCCGTTTTCACCATAAATAACATTTATACCTTCATCAGGAATAAATTCAACGTCTTGCAAATTACGGAAATCTGATAAATTCAATCTTGTAATTTTCATTATACAATCTCGTAAATTTTTCTTTCAAATTCAGCTTTGTCACCTGTACGCATTTTTTTACCTCTCTGAGTACAGACTTCTCCGTTTACTTTGACTTCGCCTTCCTGAATCACAATCTTCGCATGACCGCCGCTCTGAACTGCATCGCAGATTTTAAGAAAAGCATCAAGTCTTATAAACTCAGTATCTATAGATACCTTTTTAGTTTCTTTTTCTTTTATTTTTACTTTTATTTTCATTATGCTTTTAACCTCATTGGAAGAACAAGATAAAGGAAATTATCATTTTCAGGAGGAAGAATAACTATAGGTGAAGTAGGTCCGTTAAGTTCAATTCTTACTTCATCCACGTTACAGTTTTTAAGTGCATCGAAAATGTATCTGTTATTGAAACCGATTTCAACTCTTCCGCCGTCAATTTTTGCAGGAATTTTATCATTTGCAGTACCAACAGAAGTAACGCTTGAAATTTTGATTGAATCTGTATCAAAAATGCATCTTAATGGGCTCTTGAATTTATCTGTGATGATAAGTGAAGTTCTTTCAATACTTTTGATAAAAGTTTTTGTATCAACACGTGCTATTGTTGTGCCTGAAAGTGGAATAGCAGTTGTATAATTCAAAAATTCACCTTCAAGAAGTCTTGAAACAATTGTATAATTTTCAACTTCAAAGCTGATATGTCTTTTTCCTACGTTAATAGCAATCACACTGTCAGGGTCGCTTGCTGTTTTAACGACTTCATCAATAGATTTTGCAGGAACAACAAATGAAACATCTTTTCCTGAATAATCAATATTTTCTGTTCTGATTGCAAGTCTGAAACCATCAAGAGCAACG
Organism: Oscillospiraceae bacterium; assembly: GCA_015066175.1. Taxonomy (GTDB): domain Bacteria; phylum Bacillota; class Clostridia; order Oscillospirales; family Acutalibacteraceae; genus SIG575. The sequence goes on along the minus strand of SVOW01000010.1, from coordinate 93,360 downwards.
AGCTTTATTTTCTTTTCAGAAATTTCAAATTTAATACCTGTATGTATAACTTTAGAATCATTTGTAGCAACTGCAAAAATAGTCTGGCTTACCATTTCTTTGAGAATTTTGCTGTCTACCACAATAGGAAATCCTGAATCAACATTGGGAATTTCAGGGAAATCAGTTGCAGAAATACCCATTAATGAAAATTCTGCTTCTCCGCTTTTGATTTTGTATTTAAGTCTGTCATCTTCAGAAGAAATTGAAACTGTTTCACCGGGAAGATGACGAAGAATATCACAAAGAGTTTTTGCATTGAGAACAATGCTGCCCGGTTCTTCAATTTTTGCCGTTATAGAAGTGTTTATACCAACTTCAAGGTCATAAGCACTTAAAATAAGCTCATTTCCAAGTGCTTTAAGTAAAATACCTTCTATTGCGGGAATAGTAGATTTAGTAGAAACAACTTTTTGCATTATCTGACAAACTTCAGATAATTTTTGTGTATCGCAAATTACTCTCATCTGAAAAACCTCCGTGTTAAAAGAAAATAAAATATAATAATTATTTTAGTATTAGTATTAGGGGCTGTGTAAAATGTTGAAAACTTAAAAATTCCTTTATTTTACTTGAAATAATCAAAAAATAAATTATGGAAAAAATCTGAATAATTTTTATATTTTCACACATAATAAAAAGTTGTATTGAAATCTTTAAAAACTCAGTGTGGAAAATGTAAAAAATTGTGGAAAACTTTTTCAGATTATTTAATAATATCTGTACCCATATAAGGAATAAGAACTTCGGGAATTGTAACTGAACCGTCTTCGTTCTGGAAGTTTTCAAGAATTGCAGCAGTTGTTCTGCCGATTGCAACACCTGAGCCGTTAAGTGTGTGAACAAGCTGTGCTTTTGCTTTAGGATCTTTTTTGAATCTGATTGAAGCTCTTCTTGCCTGGAAATCTTCAAAGTTTGAGCATGAAGAAATTTCAACATATCTGCCGTAAGAAGGCATCCATACTTCTATATCATAAGTTTTTGCTGATGAGAAGCCGATATCACCTGATGAAAGAGCAACAACTCTGTAAGGAAGACCAAGAAGTTGAAGAACTCTTTCTGCATCGTTTGTGAGTTTTTCAAGTTCATCATAAGATGTTTCGGGATCTGCAAATTTAACAAGTTCAACTTTATTGAACTGATGCTGTCTGATAAGACCTCTTGTGTCTCTGCCTGCTGAACCTGCTTCTGCTCTGAAGCATGCTGAATATGCACAATAGCTGATGGGAAGCTTTGCTCCGTCAAGAATTTCATCACGGTGCATATTTGTAACAGGAACTTCTGCTGTGGGAATAAGGAAATAATCATCAGTTGTTTTGAAAGCATCTTCTTCAAATTTAGGAAGCTGACCTGTGCCTGTCATTGAAGCTCTGTTTACAAGGTAAGGAGGCATAACTTCTGTGTAACCGTTTTCAATGTGAGTGTTAAGGAAGAAGTTTATAATTGCTCTTTCAAGTTTTGCACCGAGACCTTTATAAAAATGGAATCTTGCACCTGTAACTTTAGCTGCTGTTTCAGGGTCTAAAATTCCGAGATTTGCGCCGATATCCCAATGTGCTTTTGCTTCAAAGTCAAAGTTTCTGGGTTCGCCCCATTTTCTTATTTCAACATTCTCTGAATCATCTTTACCGATAGGTGTTGTTTCGCTGGGAATGTTTGGGAATTCATACATAATTTTTTTCTGTTTTTCTTCAAGCTCTGAAAGTAAAGCATCGTTTTTCTTAACGAGTTCTTTAATTTCATTCATTCTCTGCATAATTTCAGAGATATCTCCGCCTTCTTTTTTTATCTGGGGAATTTTTTTACTTGCTTCATTCTGTTCTTTTTTATAAGCGTCTGTTTCGGTCATAAGAGCACGGCGCTCAACGTCAATTGAAAGCACTTCATCAACAAGACTGTCCATATCCTTATTTCTTGTTTTCATTGCTGCTTTAACTTTTTCGGGATTTTCTCTGATTACTTTAATGTCTAACATTTTTACCGTCTCCTGTTATTTATTTTCATCAAAATATTTTACAAAGTTTTTAAGGTCATCTTTATCGAAAAATTCGATTGTGATAGTACCTTTATTTTTTGCAGTTGAACTGATTTTTATTTTTCTTTTTAAGGTATCATTAAGTGATAATTCAACTTCATCAAAAAATTTATCTCTTGATTTTTTCTTTTTTGTTTTCTTTTCAGCCATCATATTTTTAACGGCTTTTTCAACATCTCTTACAGATAAATTATCTTTTATTATGATGTTGCAAAGATAAATCATTTTTTCTTCATCCTCAAGAGGAAGAAGTGCTTTTGCATGGCCTGCAGAAATAATTCCGTCTGAAACATATTCTGAAATACTTGTAGGAAGTTTTAAAAGTCTTAATGAGTTTGCTATTGCAGAACGTGATTTTCCGACTTTTTCGCTTACTTCTTCCTGCGTAAGACCGTATTTTGTCATAAGATATTTTATTCCCGCTGCTTCTTCAATTGCATTCAGGTCTTCACGCTGAAGATTTTCAATCATTGAAAGAACTGAAGCTTCTTCATCAGTAAGTTCTTTAATAACTACAGGAACTTCTTTTATGCCTGCCATTCTTGAAGCACGCCATCTTCTTTCGCCGGCTATAAGCTGGTATGTACCGCCTGAAAGGGGACGTACAAGCAACGGCTGAATAACACCATGCTGAGAGATGCTGTCTGCAAGTTCTTTTAAAGCAACTTCATTGAATTTTTTTCTGGGCTGGTCTTTATTAGGAACTATATCAACTAATTTAATTTTTTCTGCAGAAGAAGTGTTAATTTCTTCTAAAGAATTTTCATTAAAAAGAGATTCTATGCCTCTTCCAAGGCCTTTTTTAGATGCCATATATTCACTTCCTGTTCATCTGTAAAAATTCATCTGCAAGGTTCATATAAGCCTCTGCACCTTTTGAATGTTTATCATAGTAAAATACAGGTTGTCCGAAACTGGGAGCTTCTGAAAGTCTTACATTTCTCGGAATAACTGTTGAATAAACTTTTTTAGGGAAGAACTTTTTAACTTCTTCAACAACCTGCTGAGTAAGATTGAGTCTTCCGTCATACATTGTAAGTAAAATGCCTTCAAGGTCGATATATTCGTTATAAAGCTTCTTTACTTGTCTTACTGTTGACATAAGCTGTGAAAGGCCTTCCAAAGCGTAATATTCGCATTGTATGGGCACAAAGAAAGTATCTGTACAACAAAGTGCATTAAGTGTGATAAGACCGAGAGAAGGGGGACAATCGAGAAAAATAAAATTAAAATCATTTTTAATAAGAGCAAGTGCATTTTTGAGTTTTGATTCTCTGTTCTTTACATCCACAAGTTCTATCTCTGCACCTGCAAGATTTATGCTTGACGGAATAATACTTACGTTTTTGAATTCAGTGTTGATTATCACATCGCTTACTCTTGCATTACCTGTAAGAAGATCATAAGAAGATTTTGAAACATTTCTTTTATTTACACCGAGACCGCTTGTTGTATTTCCCTGAGGGTCGATATCTACAAGTAAAGTTTTATATCCTTTGCTGCCTAATGAAGCAACAAGATTAACTGCGGTTGTTGTTTTACCTACACCGCCTTTTTGGTTAACAATAGCAATGGTTTTTCCCATATCTGAAGTTCTCCTATCTGTAAAAACGGAAATTCTCCACAATAATTGTCTTATTATATCATAGATATAATAAAATTGCAAGAAATTTAGATTCATTATTTAGATGAAAATAAATAAATTTTATATTAATTATATATAAATATAATATAAGAACACAAATGAGAACACAAAAAATAAAATGTTTCACGTGAAACAAGCAAAGGAGCAGCCCTGAAAAAGGACTGCTCCCTCGCTTGTTTGTGGATGTGGGGTGTGAAAGAGAAAGATATGGGTGGGCTTTCGCCCTTGTATATAAAATCACACATTATGTGACTTCATACCGCATTTATTATGCTTTGAAACAATAATTGAATATTTTATATTTTCATCTGTTTCCGTTTCGCTGTAATCTGTTTTTATACCTGCTGAATTCATTTTTTGAACAGCATGCAGAATAGTATTTGAAAATATTCTGATATCTTTGAAAATAATTGTATTACGTTTATCTGATAAAAGTTTATTTACCAACTCTTTTGTCTGATTTTCATTCAAAAAATTTGTTGTTACTGCTTCAATAGCTTTTTCAAAAAATTCAGTATTTTCAAGCTTTAGAAGCATAATGCATTGATTAAAAGACAATTTTACCTGTTTGATTTTAATTTTATTTTCAGCTGAAAAATGTAAAATTTTGAGTTTATTTATAACATCAAAAATATCTGTACAGAGCAAGTAAGATATTTCTTCAATTGTATATTGCTGGTCAATAATAAGATTTTTTATAATTTCAGCTTCTTCAAAATAATCAATGTTTTTTCTGAAAGAATTTTCTATATAATTATAAGCTACTGATGTTTTATGATCAATGTTCATTATTATGCAAGGAACGCTGCTGAGTCCTGAAAGTTTTGCAGCTGCAAATCTTCTTTTGCCGTTTACAATTTCATATAAGCCATATTTTACGGGACGCACATGAATTGGCTGAATAATACCATATTTTTTTATATTTTCAGATAAAGGAACAATATCACTATGCGTCCTTTTATCGCTTTCACTGATGATTTTATTGCACTCAATATATATTATCTGTCCTGCATTTTCATCATGCATTAAAAAGCCCCCAAAGAATGTGTTCTCGATGAATCAAGAATACATCTTCAGGGGAAGTTTGTCCAGCATAAAAATCAGCCAGAAATCTACATTATTTTATTTTGTTCCACGTGAAACAATGGGATTTTTTATAATCTGCGAATAATTTCTCGGATATTTTGTCGGAGTAGGACGAACTTTTTTTATGAAAATAAGTGTTCTTTCTCCGCAATCAGCAAGTTCAAATGAATTGATTTTCTCAATTTCACCGCCGAGAACCTTTATTGCTTCTTTTGCATCGGTTATTTCTTCTTCTGTTTTAGCACTTTTCATAGAAATAAATTTTCCGCCTACTTTTACAAAAGGTAAGCAATATTCTGACAAATCACGTAAATTAGAAACTGCTCTTGCCGTAGCAAAATCAAAGCTTTCACGCAGAAATTCATCTCTTGCTGCTTCTTCTGCCCGTGCATTTACAGTGTCAGCAAATAAACCCAATTCGTCAAGTACAGTTTCTATAAATTTTATCTTTTTACCTGTACTGTCAAGAAAAGTAACATCAAGGTTATCATTTGCAATTAAAAGGGGAAGTCCTGGAAAACCGGCTCCTGTGCCAACATCAATAAGTGTGCCTTCAATCTGATTTTCTGAAAGCACAGCAAGACTGTCAACAAAATGTTTGACAACAATGCCGTCAGGGTCTTTTATTGCTGTAAGATTGAATTTAGCATTCCATTCTACAAGAAGAGACGCGTATTTATCAAACATTTCAATTTTTTCATCAGAAAGAGTTATATTGTAAGGTTTGAGTGAATCAACGAATAATTCTTTTGATATAAACATCAATTATTTTCCTTTCCAAGAGTAGATAAGTAAATAAGTAATACTGAAATATCTGCAGGACTTACGCCTGAAATACGTGAAGCCTGACCGATATTCGCAGGTTTTACTTTGTTCAGTTTTTCTTGTGCTTCAAGACGTAAACCGACTATTTCTCTGAAATCTTTGATAAAATCAATTTTTTTGTTTTCAAGACGTCTCATTTCATTTATCTGTGAAAGCTGACGCTTTATATAACCTTCATATTTGATTTCAATTTCAACCTGTTCAAATATTTCTTTTGGTAAATCAGGTCGCTCTGTGTCAAATTCTGACAGAATTTTGTAATCAAGCTGAGGTCTTTTAATAAGTTCAGAAAGTCTTACACCTGTTTTTATTGGTGCTGTTCCACGTGAAACAAGTATCTCATTAAGCTTATCAGACGGCGATATTACCACTTTTTTTATTCGTTCATCTTCTTGTTTTATAAGTTCTTTTTTATGTAAAAACTTATTATATCTTTCTTCACTGATAAGACCGATTTCATAACCTTTTTCTGTAAGACGCAAATCTGCATTATCCTGCCTTAAAATAAGGCGATATTCTGAACGTGAAGTCATCATTCTGTAAGGGTCAGAGCAACCTTTTGTAACAAGGTCATCAATAAGAGTGCCTATATATGAACTTGCTCTGTCAAGAATGAATTCATCCTTACCTTTAATTTTTCTTGCTGCATTTATACCTGCCACAAGTCCCTGTGCTGCAGCTTCTTCATAACCACTTGAGCCATTAAACTGACCTGCACCGTAAAGACCTTCAAAATCTTCAAATTCAAGTGTTGCTTTAAGTGTAAGGGGATCAACGCAATCATATTCAATAGCATAAGCTGTTCTCATAACCTGAACATTTTCAAGTCCGGGAATAGTTTTTATAAATGCAAGTTGAACATCTTCAGGCAACGAAGATGAAAGTCCCTGAAGATACATTTCTTCAGTATTTTCACTGCTGCCGCAAGGTTCAATAAAAATCTGATGTCTTTCTTTTTCTGCAAATCTTACAATCTTATCTTCAATACTGGGACAGTATCTCGGACCAACACCATCAATCTTACCTCCGTAAAGAGGAGAACGGTGCAGATTATCAAGGATTATTTTTTTAGTTTTCTCATTTGTATATGTAACATAACAAGGTTCAGTATTTTCTATTTTAGAATTATAATTAAAGGAGAAAGGTGTAGTTTCCTCGTCTCCTTCCTGAATTTCAAGAATTTCAGTGTTAACGCTTCTTCTGTTTACTCTAGACGGAGTACCTGTCTTGAATCTTCTTGTTTCAATGCCCAGGCGTAAAAGAGCTTCTGAAAGCATATTTGCAGGAAACATACCGTCAGGACCACTTGAAAAAGACACATCACCTACATATATTTTACCGCCAAGGAAAGTGCCGGTTGCAAGAATTACACATTCTGCAGTATAAATTGCTTCAAGGTTTGTTTTCATTTCCCACAGACCTTCATCGTTTTTCTTCAAATCAACAATTTCAGCCTGTCTGAGTTCAAGATTTTCCTGTTTTTCAAGGGTGTGTTTCATATATTGTGAATAAAGGCGTCTGTCAATCTGTGCACGTAAACTATGCACAGCCGGTCCTTTACCTACATTAAGCATTCTGTTCTGAATTGTATGTAAATCAGCTGCAATGCCCATTTCGCCGCCGAGAGCATCAATTTCACGCACAAGGTGACCTTTTGAAGTGCCGCCGATTGAAGGATTACACGGGAGATTACCTACCCAATCAAGATTTATTGTAAAAACACACGTCTGACATCCGAGACGCGCAGAAGCAAGCCCTGCTTCAATACCTGCATGGCCTGCTCCGATAACTGCAACATCATAATGTTTTGCGAAATATTGCATATATAATACCCTCTAAATTTTATTTAACATATTCTTCAAGACACTGACCGCTGTTTTTCATTTCATTTGCAGCGTTTATGCCCACAAAACGCCAGTGATAAGGCTTAAATTCAACACCCGTTATATTTTTCTTATCTTCGGGATAACGCAGAATAAAGCCGTATTTGTGAGCATTTGCACACAACCATTGGTATTCTTCAGTTTCTGCAAAAGACACATCTCTGCTTATAATATCAACAGCAAGGCCTGCATTGTGTTCACTTGTTGCAGGCACATTAATTGATTTAACTGCAACAAGTGCTGCATCTTTTTCTTCAAGACCGTCAGCTTTCATAATTTCGGAAATTTTGTTTTCAAAAAGCTTTCTCTGAAAAGAAATTGTTCTGTAACCGGAAAAAGGAGTAAGAATTATTCCTTCACGTGATGCGTCAATATACATTTTATTGAAAAAAGTTGCGGCATCTGCATCCATTTTAATCTGACCGCCTGCAATTTCTGCAAGAGTTATTTCATAATTATCAGGAAGGATGTTGTTTTTATTCAGAAGAATCAGGTTCCATCCGTTTTTACTTATTTTTGCAACTTTCGGATTAATTGAAAAATTCTTATATTCACCAATGAAAGAGCTTGTATAAATGCTCTGGTCCTTTTCGTATACAATGTCTTTTGCAACTGTGCCGTTTTCATCATCCCAATATTCGAGTTTCGAAATAGGTGTATCTTCCGTAATGGGCACAGGAACAGGTCTGTTCGATGAAATTTTTGCAATTGCAAAGAGTATAGCACTTACAAGAGTAATGCCGACAAGTGTCCAGAAAAGAAGCGGTCTTAAATTTTTATTTTTGTTCATCGGCCTATCCCCCTTGCAAAAAATGTTGTAATAGTGTACAATTATTTTATTATTTTTTCATTCAAATGTCAAATATGTATAAAAATTGCATAATTATAAAAAAACGCTTGATTTTATGCATAAAATGTGTATAATAGTGTATATTGAATGAAAAAACTGTTTTAAATATAAGTTGGAGGTAATTTGTGATGAAAAAAGAAATTAAAAAAGTTGTTCTCGCTTATTCAGGTGGCCTTGATACATCAATTATTATTCCTTGGCTCAAAGAAAATTATAATAACTGCGAAGTTATTGCTGTATCAGGTGACGTTGGTCAGGGCACAGAACTTGACGGTCTTGAAGAAAAAGCTCTTAAAACAGGTGCTTCAAAGCTTTATATTGAAGATCTGAAAGAAGTTTTTGTTAAAGATTATATTTATCCCACAATCAAAGCAGGTGCAATTTACGAGGGTGAATACCTTCTCGGCACAGCTTTTGCACGTCCTATCATTGCAAAAAGAATTGTTGAAATTGCAAAAGCAGAAGGCGCAGACGCTATCTGCCATGGTTGCACAGGTAAAGGTAATGACCAGGTTCGTTTTGAACTTGCAATCAAAGCTTTTGCTCCTGAAATGGAAATCATTGCTCCCTGGAGAACATGGGAATTCAAATCTCGTGAAGATGAAATCGAATATGCAGAAAAAATGGGTATTCCCCTTAAAATAAACAGAGAAACAAACTATTCAAAAGATAAAAATCTCTGGCATCTTTCACACGAAGGTCTTGACCTTGAGGACCCTGCAAACGAACCTCAGTATGATAAACCCGGTTTCCTTGAACTCGGCGTTTCTCCCGAACAGGCTCCTGATAAAGCTGAATATGTTACAATCAGCTTTGAAAAAGGTGAAGCAGTTGCTGTTAACGGCGAAAAGCTTGCTCCTGTTGAACTTGTAACAAAACTTAATGAAATCGGTGGCAGAAACGGTATCGGTCTTATGGATATGGTTGAAAACCGTCTTGTTGGTATGAAATCAAGAGGCGTTTATGAAACTCCCGGTGGTACAATCCTTTACAGAGCTCATCAGGTACTTGAAACACTCTGTCTTGACAGAGATACACATCACTATAAAGCACTTGTTGCACAGCAGTTTGCAGATTTAGTTTACTTCGGCAAATGGTTCACACCTCTTCGTGAAGCTCTTTCAGCTTTTGTTGATAAAACACAGGAAACTGTTACAGGCGAAGTTAAACTTAAACTCTACAAAGGCAACATTATCAACGCAGGTACAACTTCTCCCTATTCACTTTACAGCGAAGCTTTCGCAACATTTGATGAAGATGAAGTTTATGACCAGAATGATTCAGCAGGATTTATCAATCTCTTTGGTCTTCCCATCAAAGTTAAGGCTATTCTTGACCAGGAAAGAGAAGCAAATAAATAAAAACAAAACATTGTAATTGCTTGACAATTATAATGAAAACTTATAAAATTAAGGGTGAAGTATTTTTCACCCTTTAATTTTTTTCAGAGAAAGGATTTTGAAATATATGAAACTCTGGGCGGGTCGCTTTTCAAAAGAAGCAGACAAAAAAACAAACGATTTCAACTCTTCAATTTCATTTGACTCAAGAATGTTCAAAGAAGATATTGATGGCAGCATTGCACATGCTACAATGCTTTCAGAGCAGGGAATTATTTCAGTTGAAGATAAAGAATCAATCGTTACGGAACTTAAAAAAATAAAAGAAGAAATCATCAGCGGAGAGCTTCCTATTGATCCCGATGCTGAAGATATTCATACATTTATCGAAGGTGAACTTACAAGAAGAATCGGTCAGGCAGGCAAAAGACTGCACACTGCAAGAAGCCGTAATGACCAGGTTGCTCTTGATATAAGACTTTACCTTAAAAAAGAATGTGTTGCACTTATTGCTCAGGTAAAAGAACTTGAAAAAGTTCTTGCTCAGCAGGCAGAAAAATATGCTGAGGTTGTAATGCCCGGTTATACTCATCTTCAGAGAGCACAGCCTATTACTTTCGGCCATCATCTTCTTGCTTACGGAGAAATGTTTTTAAGAGATATCGGCAGACTTGAAGATGCATACAAGAGAATGGATTTCTGTCCTCTCGGCAGCGGCGCATTAGCCGGCACAACTTATCCTCTCAATCGCGAAAGAACAGCAGAACTGTTAGGTTTTTCAGGTGCTACACAGAATTCACTTGACGGCGTTTCTGACAGAGATTTCTGCATTGAGCTTGCAAGTGCAATTTCAATTCTTATGATGCACCTTTCACGTTTCAGTGAAGAAATTATAATGTGGTGTTCATGGGAATTCAAATTTATTGAACTTGACGACGCTTTTTCAACAGGTTCAAGCATTATGCCACAAAAGAAAAATCCTGACATTGCAGAGCTTGTACGTGGTAAAGCCGGTAGAGTTTACGGCGACCTGATGACACTTCTTGCATTTATGAAAGGTCTTCCCCTTGCATATAACAAAGATATGCAGGAAGATAAAGACGCAATTTTCGATGCAGTTGATACGGTAAAACTTTGCCTTACTGCATTTATTCCTATGATTGAAACAATGACTGTTCTTCCGAAAAACATGAAAAAAGCAGCTCTCGGCGGATTTATCAATGCTACAGACTGTGCTGACTTCCTTGTTTCAAAAGGTCTTCCTTTCAGGGATGCTTATAAAGCAACAGGTGAACTTGTTGCACTCTGTATCGAAAAAGGCACAACTCTTGACGTGCTTCCTATTGAAGATTATAAAAGTGTATGTGATTTGTTTGATGAAGGTGTTTACGAAGCAATTTCCCTTGAAAGATGCGTTTCAATGCGTACACCTCTCGGCTCACCTTGTCCTGAAAATGTGAAAAATCAGGCAAAAAAACTTATTGAAAAAATCAAATAAAATTTTTGATAAATTTTATTACTTTTACAAAGGAGGGATATCCTAATGGAAAAAGAAGAAAAGAAAGAAAAAAGTCTTGTGGAAAATTTTTCACTTATCAAAAGGTTTTTTCCTTATCTTAAAAAACATATCAAAACAGAAATCTGCGTTTTACTGTGTGCAATAACTGCTGCAGTCAGTGAAATTATTCTGCCCCTTATTGTCAGAGAAATTACTGACAGAGGTGCTCAGATTACATACAGATTTTTAATCGCTATCTGCCTTGCATATGTTGGTATGAAAGCAATAGAAAGTGTTGCAAGTTATTGTCAGGCATTTTTCGGACACAAAATGGGTACAAAAATTGAAAATGCAATGCGTGAAGATATGTTTGACCATCTGCAGAAGCTTTCCTTCTCATATTTTGACAATACAAAAGTGGGTCAGCTTATGTCAAGAATGACTTCAGACCTTTTCGATGTTGCGGAATGGGCACATCATTTCCCTGAAATGATATTGATGACAGTTGTAAAATTTGTTGCAAGCTTTTATATTTTCACAACAATGGATATCCGCTTCGCAATTGCAGTTTTTGTTCTTTTCCCATTTATGGTTTTGCTTACGAAAAAAACAAGAACAAAAATGCGTGACACTTTTAAAGAAAACCGCCATCAGATAGGCGAAATAAACGCACGTCTTGAAGACAGTCTTTTAGGTGTAAAAGTTGTGCGTTCATTTACAAATGAAGCAACAGAAAAACAAAAATTTCTTGCAGGCTGCGATGAGTACATAAAAGTTAAAATCAGAGGCTATAAATATATGGCTTCTTTCCATGCAACAGTTGGTCTTATCAACGGCACAATGTATATTGCTGTTATTGCAATGGGTGCATGGCTTATGAAAACAGGCAAGATTGAAGCGGGTGATTTTGCAGCAAGCTTACTTCTTGTTTCAACACTTCTCAATTCCGTAAGAAGTATTGTTGATTTCAGTGAGCAGTTCAGCCGCGGTGTAACAGGTGTTGAAAGATTTACTGAAATTATGGATGAAATTCCTGAAATTGAAGATGCACCTGATGCAGTTGACATTGAAAATGTTGAAGGCGAAATTGAATTTAAAAATGTATCTTTCAGCTATGTGAAAGGTGAAAAACAAATTCTTCACAACCTTAATCTTCATCTTAAAAAAGGTGAGAATTTAGCTCTTGTAGGACCAAGCGGCGGCGGTAAAACAACGCTTTGTAATCTTATTCCACGTTTTTATGAAATTGAAAGCGGCGACATCTTTGTAGATGGTAAAAATATAAAAGATATCACGCTTCATTCTTTGAGAAAAAATATCGGTGTTGTTGCACAGGATGTTTATCTTTTCAGCGGAACAATCAGAGACAATTTAATTTACGGTAAGCATGATGCAACTGAAGAAGAAATTATTGAAGCTACAAAGCAGGCAGGCGCATATGATTTTATCTGCGGACTTCCAAATGGTTTTGATACATACATCGGTGAAAGAGGCGTTAAACTTTCAGGCGGACAGAAACAGAGAATTTCTATTGCCAGAGTTTTCCTGAAAAATCCTCCCATTCTTCTTCTTGACGAGGCAACTTCTGCCCTTGATAATGAAAGCGAAAGACTTGTTCAAGAATCTCTTGAACGCCTTGCAAAGGGAAGAACAACACTTACCATCGCACACAGACTTACAACTATTAAAAATGCAGATGAAATTATTGTTCTTACAGAAAACGGAATAGAAGAACAAGGCTCACATAAAGAGCTTCTGCAGGCAGGCGGAATTTACAGCAAAATGTACAGTATGTACGGAGAAACAAATGCTGTTGAATTAATAAAATAATTTTTGAAAATCAAAATACGAAAGGACTAATTACTATGCTTAAAAACATTCCCTCAATCCTTACACCTGAACTTCTTAAAATTCTCATGGAAATGGGTCATGGTGATGAACTTGTTATCGGTGATGGCAATTTTCCTGCAGCAGCTTGTGCACAGAGACTTGTGCGTTGTGACGGACATTCAGTTCCCGCAATTCTTGATGCAATTTTAAAACTTTTCCCTCTCGATACTTATGTTGATGCTCCCGTTGCGCTTATGGATAACGGAGACTCAGAAAACAGACCTCCTATCTGGGCTGAATACAAAGATATCGTTAAGAAAAACGAAGGCGATAAAGAATTTGAGCTTGTAGAACGTTTTGATTTTTATGACAGAGCTAAAAAAGCATACGCTATTGTTTCAACAGGCGAAACAGCAATTTATGCAAACGTTATTATCAAAAAAGGCGTAGTTATTGAGGAGTGATTTGAGTGAAAAGAGTTCTTGCTTTTGACTTCGGCGCATCAAGCGGCAGAGCGATTATAGGCAAATTTGAAAACGGAAAAATTGAACTCAGCGAAGTTCACCGTTTTTCAAACGACCCGGTAAGTGTGGGCGGTACAACTTATTGGGATGTTCTCAGACTTTTCTATGAAATAAAACAGGGTATTATCAAAGCAAAGCAGGCAGGCGGTTTTGACAGTATCGGTATCGACACCTGGGGCGTTGACTTCGGTCTTCTTGACGAATTCGGATGTCTTCTTGAAAATCCCATTCATTACCGCGACACAAGAACTGTTGGTATGATTGAAGAAGCAGAAAAATACATTTCAAAAAGAGAAATGTATGATATCACAGGTATTCAGTTTATGGAGCTTAATACAATTTTCCAGCTTCTTGCCCTTAAAAAAGAGCGTCCTCATATGTTAGAGAGAACAGATAAAATGCTCTTTATGCCTGACCTTTTTGCATATATGCTTACAGGCGAAAAAAATACAGAATATTCAATTGCCACAACTTCACAGATGATTGATTTAAAAACAAATTCCTGGTCAGGTGAACTTCTTGATAAACTGGGAATCAGAAAAGATATTTTTGCTCCCATTGTAAAAAGCGGAACAAAAGTAGGTTTTCTGAGCAAAGAAATCTGCGAAGAATGCGGTGTGGAAAGTGTGCCTGTAATTGCTGTGTGTGAACACGACACACAGTCAGCAATCAGTGCAGTACCTTGTCCGGAAGGCGAATTTGCATTCATCAGCAGCGGCACGTGGTCACTTTTCGGTACTGAGCTTGAAAAACCTGTTGTAAACGATACAACTTATGAAATCAACGTTACAAACGAAGGCGGATATGATTTCTCAACAGGTTTCCTTAAAAATATCATCGGCTTGTGGCTTATTCAGGAAAGCCGCCGTCAGTGGGCAAGAGAAGGCGAAAACTATTCTTATGCTGACCTTGAAAAATTAGCTCTTGCATCTGAACCCTTCAAATGCTTTATTGACCCTGATGCACCTGAATTTGTTCCTCACGGAAATCTTCCCGAAAGAGTCCGTGAATACTGCAGAAAAACAAACCAGTATGTTCCCGAAACTGTAGGCGAAATTATGCGTTGCATTTATGAAAGCCTTGCAATGAAGTATAGAGAAACTTTTGAAAAAATCAAAGAATGTACAGGTAAAGATTATCCTGTAATTCACGTTATCGGCGGCGGAACAAAAGATACTTTACTTTGTCAGCTTACTGCAAATTCATGCGGCTGCGAAGTAAAAGCAGGTCCTATCGAAGCAACAGTTCTCGGCAACCTTGCAGTTCAGCTTATTTCACACGGTGAAATCAAGGATATCAAGGAAGCAAGAGAAATTATCGCATCAAGCGAAAATGTTGTTACATATGTTCCCCAGGATGCTGATTTATGGTCAGAAAATTTTGAAAAATATTTAAAAGCAACAAAATAAAAAATCAAGTGTCTCACTTAAGGAAGATTAACCTTTAAGTGAGACACTTTTTATAATTTTTTGTGTATCTGAAGTAATTGTCGCCCCTTGAAAATGCAAGGGGAGATGTCCGAAGGACAGAGGGGATTTTTCGTTTAAAATTCAGTTTAAAAGGTAAATAGCAAAGTTTAAATATCCTGCAAAAGTTACCCACAAAAGATACGGAATAAGCATAATTCCTGCAGGTTTTGAAATTCTGTAGAAAAGAATGATATTTGCGATTATCAATGCCCAGAGAGCAACCAGCCAGATGAACGCAAAGAGAAAATCTTCTCTGTTAAAGAAAATTATTGACCACAGAAAATTAAAGAAAAGCTGTACACCGTAAATGGTCAGGGCAGTTCTTTTATCTTTTTGCGTTGCATTACTTGTTACAACAAGGTAAGCGGCAATCCCCATAAGAGTATAAAGAATTGTCCACACAACGGGGAAAAGCCAGCCCGGCGGAGAAAGGGGCGGTTGATTGAGTCTTTCAAAATTCTCCATGCTGTTCATTGTAAAAAGTGCAGAAAGTCCGCCTACAGCAAGGGGGATAAAAAGGTTGATAAGTAAAGGTTTCAGCCTGATTGTCATAAAATCACCTCTGATATAGTATATACTTTTAAAAAAATCTTATTCGCACAAGTTGTAAAAAGGACAAAAGTGTGATAAAATAAATAAAATATTTCCGCCCGTAGCACAGCAGGATAGTGCAGCAGATTCCGATTCTGAAGGTCGGGGGTTCGAATCCTCTCGGGCGGGCCAGACATTGCCTCTCGATAGGCTAAAATAAGAGATAATATTGAATAAATAATAGATAATAGTGAACGAAAACGGGCGCTGTTTGTATTATTATCTATTCTTTATTATCTCTTATCTATTATCTGTACATATAACAGAGCAGTACAAAACTCTTTACTTAATGATTGTTTGGAGATTAAGAGAAGTTTTGTTTCAACATTGAACACAGAAAAAACAGATCAAAGGGATGACCTATTTATGTTAGATTTAACAACCAAAATTGAACAGATATTTATAGAGTCCGGAAAAAGGATTCTCGTTACCAGTGATATTCATGGTCATCTATCTTATTTTAAAAAAGTTTTGAAAAAAGCTTCTTTTGGCGATGACGACATCTTATTTATCGTTGGAGATATGATTGAAAAAGGTCCTGAAAATCTAGATACTTTGCGTTATGTCATGGAACTTTCTGAAAACAGAAATGTTATACCTCTTATCGGTAATGTTGATGCATACAGATTGAAATTGATATATGGACTTTCAGAAGAAAATGTGAACAGTTTTTACAACTATGTTTTAAATTTAAGACAGTGGACAGGCACTTCATTTTATGAAGAACTCGCAACAGAATGCGGTTATACGATAAATAATCCTGAAGATATTCTTCGGTCAAAGAAAGATGTTATTAATCATTTTGAAAACGAATTCAATTTTCTTGCCGATTTGCCGACGATTGTGGAAACGCAAAAATATGTTTTTGTTCATGGGGGATTAAGAGAAAGGAAAGTGTCAGATAATTCAGGTAGAACTGTTTTGGAATTAACTAAATATGATGCATTTGCTGAGAATACTCCATACATCTTTGATAAATACGTAATTGTAGGTCATTGGCCTGTTGTTTTGTATGGTTCCAACATACCACAAATGAATCCGATTATTAACCGTGATAAGAAAATTATTTCTATAGATGGTGGGTGCGGAGTAAAAAAAGACGGACAGATAAACCTGCTGATAATTCCCGATATAAATTGTTCTGTTGACGAATTTTCTCATATAAGTTATGATGAGATTCCTACCGTATGTGCTCTTGAGAGTCAAAGTCCAAGCACTGAATCAGTATACATATCCTGGCTTAACAAAGAAATCAGAATATTGAACAAGGGTGAAGAGTTTTCGCATGTTGAGCATTTAAAGAGCGGACGTAAATTACAGATTCCAAACTCTTATATCAGAAATGAAACGGAGTGCTTTGACTATACAGATTATGTTCTTCCTGTAAAAAAGGGAGACAGGTTGTCAATTATTTCAAGGAACTCAAAGGGTTGTATTGCAAAAAAAGATGGTGTAGTTGGATGGTACTGCGGAAAATTTTAAAATTAGCAAATCCGTATTAACAGTCTTTATTATAATGAAATAGCGAGGAATTTTTATGTCAATTAAACTTATCGGTAAACCGAAAATTATTATGTCAAATCCTGACAGTAAACATAACTATTTCGGCTGGCCTACTGTGGCAAAACTCAAAGACGGTAAAATTGCTGTTGGTGCGTCAGGCTTCCGCCTTGAGCACGTTTGTCCTTTCGGAAAGGCAGTAATTTCATATAGTTATGATAACGGCGAAACTTACACAAAGCCCGCACCTGTTATTGATACACCTCTTGATGACAGAGATGCCGGATTATGTCCTTTCGGCGATAACGGAGTTATTTTCACTTCATTCAATAACACTGCCGATATGCAGAGAGAATATAACAAAGAAAACGAGTATGTACAGAATTACATAAACACAATTACAAAAGATGACGAAGAAAAATATTTAGGTGCAACTTTCCGTGTAAGTTTTGATAACGGTATTACTTTCGGAAAGCTTATGCATTCGCCCGTTACTTCTCCTCATGGTCCGAAAGAACTTCGTGACGGCACTGTTTTGTGGGTCGGAAACAATTTCTTCGATGTTGAAGCGGGACTTGAAGTTGTGAAACTTAATCCGGAAACCGGCGAAGCAGAATACATCGGAAAAATTACAATTGATGATGAAAATATTTTCATCAATGAACCAAATATACTTGAACTTCCTGACGGAAGACTTATTTGTCACACAAGAGCAGAGAACGATAATGTGTTTACAATTTATCAGTGTTTTTCTTCCGATGGAGGCAGGACATGGACAAAGCCTGAAAGGCTTCTCGGTGAAACTGATGGTGCACCGCCACATCTTTTCTTACATTCATCAGGAACACTTATCTGCACTTACGGCAGAAGAAAATATCCTTACGGAATCATGGCAATGATAAGCACAGACAACGGCAAAACATGGAAAAAAGATTTAAGAATTTATGAGAGCAAGTATGACGAAGATGATTTAGGTTATCCGTCAACAATTGAACTTTCTGACGGAACGATGCTCACCGTTTTTTATGCACCTGCAGCAGAAGACAGCCACTGTGAAATTTTCCAGCAGAAATGGATTCTGGAATAAATTATTTGAAATATATTTTTTATTAATTAGTATTAATCAAAAATAAATAATAATTAAATATAGTCTTGTTTTGTTGACAGAGGCGCAATATAATTGTAAAATATTTGTGAGGAGAAAACTTCTCACATTTACCAAAATTCCGAAAACGAAAGGAGAAAAAATATGTTAGCAATTCTTGCGATGTTAAGTGATATTCCTCTTTATATTTCTGCAATCTTCGAAAAATTAATTGAGGTTATCGGACAGTTGTTCTGATAAAAAAGCCATCGGGTTTTCCGATGGCTTTTTTTCCGAATAAATATCGAAAACAACCGAAGACATCAAGATGCTTGAAAAATTTTTTCTACAGTTGTAATATTATATTGCAAGGAGGGAACAAAAGTGAAATTCAAACTTTTTATCGATAAAAATCACGAGGAAGAAGTTATAATTTATGCTCACGAAAAATCAGATTTAATAAAAGAAATTGAAAACCTTGTCTGTGAAAATAATTTTGATATTATCGGTTTTTTAGATAAAGAAGGAGTGAAGCTTAATCTGAACGAGATTTATTGTTTCATAGTTGAAAGCAATAAAATCTACGCTTTGTGTGAAAAAGAAAAATTTCTTGTTAAAACAAGGCTTTACAAGCTTGAAGAAAGTCTTCCTGAAAATTTTGTGAAAATAAATCAATCCTGCATTGCAAATATCAGAAAAATAAAAAAGTTTGATGCATCAATATCAGGCACACTGACAGTAACTTTCAAAAATAATTATATTGACTATGTTTCAAGAAGAAACGTCAGAAAAATCAAAGAAAGGTTGGGTATTTAAAATGAATAAATATGTCAAGGAATTTTTTCACCGCGGTCTGATTTTTGGCGGATTCGGACCGATAATTCTGGGAATTATTTATGTGATAATTTCAAAATTTGAAGATAATTTTTCTCTGAATGCAATGGAAGTTTTTATTGCAATTATTTCAATTTATCTGCTTGCATTTCTGCAGGCAGGTGCAACGGTTTTCAATCAGATTGAGCATTGGCCTTTGCCGAAATCACTTTTGTGTCATTTTTCAACACTTTATTGTGCATACATTTCCTGCTATCTGCTGAACACATGGATTCCCTTTAAAAAAGAAGTGATAGTGATTTTTACGGGAATTTTCATTGCGGTATATTTTGTTATTTGGGGAATAGTTGTTGTTTCAGTAAAGGCAGCAAGTAAGAAAATGAATAAGAGATTATAATTCAACAAATTTATCATTGTATGGCGGAGTTTACTCCGCCATTATTTTTTGAAAAATTCTTGAGGTAATTTAATAAAATTACCTCCTCTTGAAAATGCAAGGGGAGGTAGCAAAATCTTTGATTTTGGCGGTGGGGATTTTTATCTTAAATTATTTTGTTCCGAAAAGACGGTCACCTGCGTCGCCCAGACCGGGAAGAATGTATCCGTGTTCATTTAAGCATCTGTCAAGAGTTGATACAAAAACGTGAACATCAGGATGAGCTTCTGCCACACGTGAAACACCTTCCGGTGCGCCAATAACAGCCATAAATTTGATATGTTTGCAACCACGCTGTTTGAGTTTATCAATAGCATCGCAAGCACTGCCGCCTGTTGCAAGCATAGGGTCAATTACAAGAACAAGTTTTTCTTCAATATCTTTAGGAAGCTTACAATAATATTCCATTGGCTGAAGGGTTTCTTCATCTCTGTAAAGACCGATGTGACCTACTTTTGCTGATGGGAAAAGCACATGGATTCCGTTTACCATACCAAGTCCTGCACGGAGAATGGGAACAATTACAATTGAATCGTCTTTTACAACATATTGTGTGCAGGTTTCCAGGGGAGTTTTGACTTCTTTTTCAGTTGTGGGTACACCTTCTCTAAGGCATTCAAAAGTCATAAGTGTTGTAATTTCTTCAACAAGCTCGCGGAATTCTTTCATGCTTGTTTTTTCATCACGGAGAATTGCAATTTTGTGGTTGATAAGCGGATGATTGAAAATTGTTACGTTATCATAGTTTTTCATTATTTTTTATCCTCCTTGGTAACATTTTCTTTTTTCTTGAATGCATTAAGAAGAATATTCACAATAATGCCGAGAATCAATGCACAAGCAATTGATGTGATTGTAACTTTGCCGATAGACATTGTCATACCGCCGATGCCTGCAATGAGAATTACAGAAACAGTAAAGAGATTTGAGTGTTCTTCAAGATTAACTTTCTGAATCATTTTAAGACCTGAAACAGCAATAAAGCCATAAAGAGTAATGCACACACCGCCCATTACACATCCGGGAATTGAATCAAGGAATGCAACAAAGGGAGAAACAAAAGCAATAAAAATTGCCATAATTGCAGTTGTTGTGATTGTTATAACAGATGCGTTACGAGTGATAGCAACACAGCCTACTGATTCGCCATAAGTTGTATTGGGGCAACCGCCGAAAATTGCACCTGCTATTGAGCCCACACCGTCACCTAAAAGTGTTCTGTGAAGACCGGGTTTTTCAAGAAGGTCTTCGTCGATAATGCTTGAAAGGTTTTTATGGTCAGCAATGTGTTCTGCAAAAACAACAAATGCAACGGGGATATAAGCTACTGCAACAGTTGCAATGTAACTTAATTCAAAATTCTTAACACCTTTAAATGCTTCAATGAATGTGAATTCAGGCACTGCAAGGAAAGTTTTAAGGCCTACACCGCCATCAACAAGTGCTGTGAAAATAGAAAAATCAATAATTTTAAGTGAATCATTATTTAAAGAATAGCCGATACCTGTAAAAATAAGTGCAACAGCATAGCCTGCCATAACGCCGATAACAAACGGAACAAGTTTTGCCATTTTTTTACCGTAAGTTGAGCACAAAACAACAACAAGGAGCGTTACTATAGCGCAGATAAATGAAACCCATGCACTACTTGACATAATAAAAGCACCGTCGCCGTTCTGAGGGCCATAAGAGAAAACATCTTTTATAGCAGCACCTGCAAGTGAAAGACCGATTATCGCAACTGTTGGTCCGATAACTGCAGGCGGCATAAGTTTATTAATCCAGCCAACACCAACAAATTTAATAACGATAGCAATTACAACATAAACGAGTCCGGCGCAAACTGCACCAATGAGAAGTCCGAGATATCCGAGGCTTGTTGATACAGCACCTGCAAAAGCAGCACTCATTGAACCAATGAATGCAAACGATGAGCCGAGAAAAACAGGGCTGCGGAATTTTGTGAAAAGTTGATAAACAAGTGTACCTACACCTGCACCGAAAAGGGCTGCCGAAGCAGACATTCCGTTACCGACAATAGCGGGCACAGCAATTGTTGCTGCCATAATTGCCAGCAGCTGTTGAATAGCAAAAATTATAAGTTTGCCGAAATCGGGTCTGTCGCTGATGCCATAAACCAGTTTCTTTTCCATAAGATGACCTCCGTAAAAATTTTATAAGAAAATATTCCTACAATTTTGATTGTATCACATATTATTACATTTTTCAAATCAAATCTACATATTTTATTTTTTATTTATATGGTGACAGAATAATTCATTTATGTTATAATCCTTTAAGTAAAGGAGGTTATATTATGCGTAAAAATTTAGGAAAGAAAACAGCAGTTTATCCTATGCCTGTTTTTATTGTGGCATCTTACGATAAAGATGGAAAAGCAAATTGCATGAACGCCGCATGGGGCGGAATTTATGAAACCAATCAGGTAATGGTATGCCTTGATGAAGGGCACAAAACAACCAAAAACATAAAAGAAACAAAAGCGTTCACAATTAATATTGCAGATGCTTCTCACGTAATTGAAGCGGATTTTGTGGGAATGGTTTCAGGCAATAAACTTGAAAATAAAATGGAGAAAGCAGGTTTTACAACTGTTAAATCAGAATTTGTAAATGCTCCCGTTATCAATGAGTTTCCCATGGCAGTTGAATGTAAACTGATTAAATTCAACGAAGACGGAATCTGCATAGGCGAGATAGTGAATGTAAGTGCAGATGAAAAAGTTTTAGGTGAAGACGGAGAAATTGCACCTGAAAAATTAGAAGCCATCACATTTGACCCTATCCATCATACTTATATAAAACTGGGCGAAAAAGTAGGCAATGCTTTTTCTGACGGCAAGAAAATGATGTAATTATTTTTCACTGAAAACGAAAAGCACAAAACTAAGGGTGATTATTTTATGAAAAGAGCTTTGTATGTAGATACAATGATCGGCACCGTAGGAGACGGACAGATTGAAAAATCTCACGGTGGCGGAAAAACTTATCCGGGCGCTTGTGTCCCCGGAGGAATGGTTCAGCTTTCGCCTGATACCGTAAGTGGCGGAGATAACGGAAGCGGTTATAATTATTGCCATAATACTATTGAAGGATTCAGCTTTAACCATATGAGCGGTATCGGTTGGTACGGAGATCTGGGAAATCTTCAGGTTATGCCCGTAACAGAAGATACTGACCTTCGCAGCGGAAGTAATGAAGAAATACCTTTCAGAAAAGGTACGGTCGGCTGGAAATCTGAATTTTCTCACGATAATGAAAAAACACGTGCAGGATATTATTCTGTTATGCTTGACAGATATAAAATTTTTGCCGAAAGCACTACTTCCGAACATGCAGGATTTTTAAGATTTACATATCCGCAGGATGCAGAAAAGAAAATCATTATCAACTTAAGCAGAAGAATCGGCGGTAAAGCAGATTTTCAGGAAGTTGAGATTTTAAGTAATAAAAAAATCGAAGGCCACATTAAATGCACTCCTGCAGGTGGTGGTTTCGGTCATGGTCATGGCGGAATTTTCTATGATGTTTATTTTGTTATGGAGTTTTCGCATCCGTTTATCAATAAAAGATTTTTTGAAAACGAAGAATTCACAGATGCTTGTCAAGGTGAAGATTTAGGTCTTTTCCTTGATTTTTCAAAGGAAATCACCGATCCGATAACATTGAAATGTGCTATTTCCTATGTTGATATTGACGGAGCAAGAAAAAATTTCGCTGCAGAATGTGAAAATATTGACTTTGACACTATGGCAGAAAATGCTCTTGAAAAATGGGAAGAAGTATTTTCCTGCATAAAAGTTTCAGGTACAGATGAAATTGACCTTAAACTTTTTTATACCTGTTTGTATCACGTGCTTTTAGATCCGCGTACAATGGCAGACGTTGACGGCAGATATAAAATTAACTATGAGATTTTCAGAGATTCTGATTATAAACAAAGAACTGTGTTCAGTGGCTGGGATGTTTACAGAAGTGAATTTCCTCTTTTGAGCATTATCCGTCCCGATATGGTCCGTGATGATATCAACTCGCTGCTTAAAATTGCAGAAATCAATAATTCTTCATTTCCGAGGTGGGAACTGCTTGGCATAAATGCAGGTTGCATGGTCGGAGATCCGGGACTTATTGTTCTGGCAGATGCCGTTACCAAAGGACTTAATCCTTATGATATAGAAAAAGCGTATAGAGTGTCAAAAGCCTCAAGTCTTTGTGAAAAAGAGCTTGACGGAAAAGCATTTAAATCCATAAGACCCGACTGTAAGGAGTATCTTGATGATTGCTATGTGCCTGAAAAATTAAGTGATACGCTCGAATATCTGCTTGCAGATTATACTATGGCAAAGTTTGCTGAAATTACAGGAAAAACAGAAGACGCTGAGTTATTTATGAACAGGGCAAACCGATATAGCGAAAATTACAATGAATCGTTGCAGTTTATGGCACCGCGTAAAGAAGATGGCGAATTTGTTTTTGAAGAAGACCGTTATGATGACGACGGAACTGTGGAAAGCAATATTTTCCAGCAGTCCTGGTTTGTGCCTTATGATGTTAAAGGTCTGAGCAGACTTTTCGGCGAAAAAAGAACAATTGACCTTCTTGAAGAATTCTTTGAAAGAGCAGATCTGAAAAGTCTCTGGAATGATGATTATAATCATTCAAATGAACCTTGCCATAACATAACACATTATTTCAGTATTCTCGGACTTCCCGAAAGAACACAGTATTGGACAAGACGTGTTCAGAAAGAAGCATATCGCACAGGTGCATACGGTTTCTGCGGAAACGAAGATGTAGGGCAGCTTTCTGCATGGTATGTGCTTTCTGCATTAGGTTTTGCGCAGGTTTGTCCTGCTGATCCGAAATACTATTTAAATACACCGCTTTTCAAGGATATCGAAATTAAATTAGATAAAAATTTCCATTCCTGTAAAGTTGCAGATACATTAACAATAAAATGCGATAAAAATCCGTTGGATTTTCCGTACATAAAATCCGTTAAGCTGAACGGAAAAGAAGTAACGGAATGTTTCCTGACTTATGAGGAAATTACAAGCGGCGGGGAAATAATTTTTGAACTCAGATAAAAAAGAAAAACTGATTCCGTTTTCTGACGGAGTCAGTTTTGTTTTTATGTGCAAAAAAGCCCAAAAGCTTCAGTTTAATTATGGCCAAATTTTTATGAAAGTCGGAACGCGAGAAAAAAACTACAAAAAAAAGAGCCTTAACAACGCGACTTGCGTGTCGAGGCTCTCGACTGGTGGGAACAACAGGGCTCGACGGCGCTCGCTTACGCTTTGCCGTCGCGGCAACGATTGAAATCGGCTTCGCCGATGCAGGTTCTCGCCCTGTGTTTAAGTTTCAGACAACAAAAAAAGACAAGTAAAGTACAAAAGTACAATACTTGTTTAGCGGTTTCACAAAATTCTGAACGCGAGAAATAAAACTATAAAAAATAAGAGCC
Organism: Oscillospiraceae bacterium; assembly: GCA_015066175.1. Lineage (GTDB taxonomy): Bacteria > Bacillota > Clostridia > Oscillospirales > Acutalibacteraceae > SIG575. The sequence goes on along the minus strand of SVOW01000010.1, from coordinate 68,407 downwards.
TTAACAACGCGACTTGCGTGTCGAGGCTCTCGACTGGTGAGAACAACAGGGCTCGACGGCGCACGCTTCGCTTTGCCGTCGCGGCAACGATTGTAATCGGCTTCGCCGATGCAGGTTCTCGCCCTGTGTTTAAGTTTCAGACAACAAAAAAAGACAAGTAAAGTACAAAAGTACGTCACTTGTCTTTGGTGGGAACAACAGGGCTCGAACCTGTGACCCTCTGCTTGTAAGGCAGATGCTCTCCCAGCTGAGCTATGCTCCCATATGGTCGGAGTGAAGAGGCTCGAACTCCCGACATCCTGCTCCCAAAGCAGGCGCGCTACCAACTGCGCTACACCCCGAATTTCAATTGCTTGTATATTATACATTAAAGTTGAAAACTTGTCAATTGATTTTGCTATTTTATTTATGTTGCAAAAACCTTTACAAAATGATACAATACAAAAGAAGTGAATATATATTATTATAAAGGAGGAAACAGAATGGATAAACGCAAAGGCTATATATCATGGGACGAATATTTCATGGGCGTTGCGATGCTTGCATCACAGCGAAGCAAAGACCCTAACACTCAGGTGGGTGCATGTATTGTTGACAAAAACAACAAAATCGTATCTGTAGGCTATAATGGTTTCCCTATAGGTTGTTGTGATGATGATTTTCCCTGGGACAGAGAGGGCGATGAGTATAACACCAAATATCCTTATGTGTGCCATGCAGAGCTTAATGCAATTCTCAACCACAGAGGTTCAAGCCTTGAAGGATGCAAGGTTTATGTGCCGCTTTTTCCTTGTAACGAATGTGCAAAGGCAATTATCCAGAGTGGTATAAAGGAAGTTATTTATATTTCTGATAAATATCACGATACAGTAGGTACAAGGGCATCAAGAAGAATGCTCGATGCTTCAGGTGTTAAGTATCACAAACTTGAAAGCACAAGAGACGAATTAATTGTTGATTTCAGAGAAGAAAACATTTGATTTGTATTGACAAAAATGATTAATTGTAGTAAATTATAGGTACGCGGGTAAATGTATTTTTATCTGAAATAATTTCCAGAAGGAGACATTGATTATGAAAAAAATTATAGCTTTACTTATGGCTCTTGCAACAATATGCACATTAGTTGCATGTGGCAAGAAGAAAGAAGAAGGCCCCACAACAACTACAACAACACAGGCAGTAATGGATGAGCAGGAACTTGAAGATGCAAAAAATGATTTCTTTGCAGACCCTGAAACAGAAGAACCTGTAACTCAGGTTGTAGAAGTTACAAATGCTGATGGCGAAGCTGTTACTAATGAAGACGGTGAAGCAGTTACAGAAACAGTTACTGAAAAACCCAACCCCAACACAACTACAAAGAAACAGGAAATTGATCCCTCAACATGGTCACAGGATAAAGTTCTTGAATTCTACAGAATTGCAACAGCAGAAGTTGTAAACGTAAAACCCGGTTATACAAAAACAAGATCAGCTGTGCTCGGCGGTTATGACGCAGGTCCAGTGCTTGAAGCTTTCAAAGGCGAAGTTTTCAAATTCCTCGGTATCGGCGATGAAAACAAATTTGAAGCAGTAGTTACTAAAGGCACAAACACAACAGATGACAGTTGCGGTGATTACCTCAGACAGAGTTCACTTGCAGCAGCTGATGTCACATCTGCTAAAGCTGTAAAATCAGGCAACATAATCACAGTTACAATCGACGTCAAAGATGGTGAAAGCCAGACAGAAGGCGGCAACAACGCTAAAAACGCATCTCCTATCGATAAATCAGGTATCTGCGCAGGCGATACAGACAGAAGCGGTTTCGACCACAAAACAGCTCTCATTACATATGATGCTCTTGATGATATCGCTCCCTCACTTACAATGTATGAAAAATCAACAAACGGTAAGATTGTAGCAAAAATTGATGCAACAACATTCCAGATTCAGGAACTTGTTATTTCTTGGGATGCAAGTGCTGATATTTCAAAGGTTTATGGTTCATCTGCAACTCTCAGCGCAACAACAACAGTTAAATATACAGCTTTCGGTTGGTAAGATAAACTTAAATAAAACAACTAAAGTCGGTTGAGGAAACTCAACCGACTTTTTTATCGTCTTTCAGTTTTGGCGGAAAAATAAATTCCGATATCGTTTGTTACAAGAGAAAATTCATAAAACTCTTTTTTAAAATGTTCGTGATGGTTTTCATAAACAGAGCCCTTTTTACCAAAGGAAAGGTTTTCAAAAATATCATCTGTATTTTCAAAATTTGTAAACGACCTGACAGAGCATTTGATGATTTCCTTCAATGAAGAAAAATCTTCATCACTTATTTTTCTTTCTTTTCTATATGCGTAAATGACAGAAACGGATTGAATCAATGATGTTTCTTTACTTACACGCACCGTAATCAGGAATTTATCGTCAAAAACAATTGGGAAAGAAAGGCTGTCCGTTTCTTCTTCCGCCATGAATTTTTCAGTGTCTATTTCAAAATTTTTACTGTAGCGGGAAAATCTGTCAGCAAAAACATAAATATCAATCAAATCTTTCTGAACACAACCTGAAAGAAAAAAGATTGAAATTAAAAGAAAAAATGCAAAAAATTTTCTCATAAAAAAACCTCCGTCATATTTTTATTCATGACAGAGGTTTTATATTACTTTTTAAGCACAGTTACAAGTATCTGCGGACGGTTATTGATTCTTAAAGGGAAAGAGCTGTTGCCAAGTCCGCGGCTTACAATCATAGTTGTGTTTTCTTTAGTGTGAGGTCCTTCGCTGTATTTTGGAAGAAAACCTTGTCCGGGAGAATAAATTGCACCGATTGGCGGAATTCTGAACTGACCGCCGTGAGCGTGACCGCAGAAAACAAGGTCATATCCGTTTTCAGCATAAACGTCAAACATTTCAGGACGGTGTGAAAGAAGAATGTTGAAACCATCTTTTTTAGTTTCAGAAAAAATTCTGAGTTTTTCTTTGAAACTGTCTTTCAAAAGATTCAGTTCATCGCAGTCAAGGTTTTTATCAAGTGCTTTTTCAAGAAGACCGTATCCTATGGTGAAAGAAGTAAAATCGGCAATTCCGTTTATATATATTGAGACGTTACGCCGTTTTATTTCCACGCTGGTGCTATCAAGAATATGAACGCCGTTCTTTTCAATTTCGGAAATGAATATCTCTTTCAGATCAGGAGAAAGTTCTTCGTGGTTTCCCGTGACATAATAAACAGGTGCAATAAGAACAAGTTTTTTTATTATATCAAGGGAATCAAAATATTGTCTCCTTCTTGAATCAAAAGAGTCTCCTGTAATTACAATAATATTGGGTTTATTTCTTTTTACAATTCTGATTAATTCATCCGCTTCGTTGCCGTAAACACAGTTATGCATATCAGAAAGATGAACAATTCTGAATCCTACAAATTCCTCAGGGATTTTTTCAGATTTGTATACATATCCGTTCAGGTCGAGGGTATGGTTCTGGTTATTGGCAATATCGAAAATCGCTTTGCCGAAAAAATCTAAAAACCCTTTTGGTGAAAACTTAATTTTTTTAGACATTCAATCACCGCCTTATATGTATTATAATACAGAGAATAAAAATATTCAATTAATATTTTTTAATATATTTTCTTGAAAAATTTTCCTATTTGTGTCATAATATATTCATATTTTCGGAGGTGTTTATTTTGTTCAGAAATAATAAAATGTATTGCAGAGTTTTTCAGTTTTGTCTGAGAATAGGAAGTTTGTTCCTTGATTGGTCTGAACCTGAACTTCTTAAAGGTGAAAACAGTGTTCTTAAAATTTCAGACGTGCTTAAAAGCAAAAATATAAAAAGTGTGCTGCTTGTGACAGATAACGGACTTAAAAATCTTGGTCTCATTGATGGTCTTGTAAAAAAACTTGAAGAAGATAAAATTAAAGTGGCAGTTTTCAGCGATGTTCAGCCTAATCCTACAATTGAAAATGTTGAAAACGCAAAAGATTTTTATTTTGAAAATAAGTGTGAAGCAATTATTGCATTTGGTGGCGGTTCACCTATGGACTGTGCCAAAGGTGCAGGTGCGAGAATTTCAAACCCCACAAGGTCAATAAATTCAATGAGAGGTCTTTTCCATGTGAGAAAACGTCTTCCGTTACTTATTGCTGTTCCCACAACGGCAGGCACAGGTTCTGAAACTACTATTGCTGCAGTTATTACAGATTCAGAAACTCACGAAAAATCTGCAATGAATTCAACTAAAATCCGTCCACTTTATGCTGCTCTCGATCCTGTGCTTACAACAGGTCTTCCGCAGAAAATTACATCTACAACAGGTCTTGATGCCCTTACACACGCTGTTGAAGCCTACATAGGCGGAAGCAATACTCCCGGCACAAGAAGAAACGCAGAAAAAGCAGTAAAGCTTATTTTTGAAAACCTTGAAACAGCATATAACGACGGAAAAAATCTTGAGGCAAGAAATAATATGCTTCTCGGTTCTTTCTGTGCAGGCGTTGCATTTACAAGAGCTTATGTTGGTTATGTGCATTGTATTGCTCATCAGCTTGGTGGACTTTACGGTGTGCCTCATGGCCTTGCAAACGCAGTGATTCTTCCCTATGTGCTTGAATATTATGGCGAAAAAGCTCACAAATCTCTTGCTCGTCTTGCGTCATTTGCAGGTGTAGGTGAAAACTTAAAAACAGATAAGGAAAAAGCCGAAGCCTTCATTGCCGAAATTAAAGCGATGGAAAGAAGAATGGATATTCCTGAAAAATTCGAGCAGATCAAAGAAGAAGATATCCCCACAATTGTTGAACGTGCACTTAAAGAAGGCAATCCTCTTTATCCTGTGCCGAAAATTATGTCACCTGAAGACTGCGAAAAGGTTATCAGGAGTTTAATGGCTTAAAAGAAGGGCAGTTATCTCTTATTCTTTTGCTTTCGCAAAGGTCAAGAGAAGAAGCTCTTACAATAATGTCAGACCCGAATTTTTCCCGTATCATATCCACGTTTGCATCTAATTTTTCAAGTTTTTCCAAGCGGTTATAATCAACATCAAAGGAAAGCTGGTAAGATATTTTATCTCCCACCAGATTGCATGCAAACACAGTAACTGCTCTTACAGGAAGCGGGAAAAAATAATTGTTTTTAATTAAATACATAGCGTTTTCGTAAATAACGTCTGCAGCTCTTGCAGGCGTTATTATTTTTTGTTGGAATTCGCGTACTGCAAGTTGATTGTCTTTAAGTGCCACTCGTACAGTCGTGGCATAAAAACCATGTTTACGTAAAGAATGTGAAATTTTTTCGCACAGAGATATCACCACAGGCGATATTTCTTCATAGGAATGCAGGTCTCTTTTGCAGGTAATTCCGCGGCTTACACTTTTAACGGGAGGCACTTCACTTTCGCGTAATACAGGTGAAAAATCTATTCCGTTTGCATAGTTTCTCAATGTTACACCGCTTTTTCCGAAAACACGTTTCATAACATTTTCAGGTACATTTGCAATATCACCGATTGTTTTTATACCAAGAGCTTTGAATTGCTTTTGTGTCTGTCTGCCGACTCCGAAAAGGTCACCGCAAGGCATTTTCCAGATTTTTGACTGAATATCTTCTTTTTCAATTAACGTAACGGCATCAGGCTTTTTTATATCACTTGCAAGTTTTGCAAAGATTTTATTGAAGCTGACTCCTACGGAAATTGTAATGCCCACTTCTTTTTTTACACGCTTACGCAATTCATCTGCGATTTTCATTTTGTCTCCAAAAAGAGAAGTGCTTCCTGTTATATCAAGCCAACATTCATCAATGCCGAAGGGCTCAACCATATCTGTGTATTCATCGTATATACTTCGCACCTTTTTTGAAAATTCGATATATTTATCATAATGCGGATTTACACATACAAGGTCAGGGCATTTCAGTTTTGCTTCCCAGATTGCCTCACCTGTCTTTACACCATATTTTTTTGCACTCTCGTTTTTTGCAAGTACAATTCCGTGACGTTCTTCAACACTTCCGCATACAGCAACATTTTTATCTTTCAGAGATGGGTCAAGGAAACATTCAACAGATGCAAAAAAATTGTTCAGATCGCAATGCAAAATTATTCTTTCAGACAAAAAATTCACCACCAAACGAACATTTGTTCTTATATAATAGAACATTTGTTCGGATTTGTCAAGGGGGTAAATTTTTGTCAAAAAAAGTTTTAAACAATCACTTTTCGTCACCTATAACCCTAATAGAATCAGGCTTTTGGAAAAATTTTCAACAGAGTTTTTAACATTTTCCACACACTTTTCCACACTTTTTTCTGTGCAGAATATTTTAAAAATTTTCGCAAAAAATAATTTTAATTATTGGAGAAAGTGAGTGTTTTTATGATAAAAGGAGTTAACCATCAGGTAGTGGAAGTAAATCGTCCGGGTTGCGAATATTTCGAGAAAGTATTGTTTTTTGTAAAACCTGAATATGCATCTCTGAGTGAAAAGAAAATTAATGAAAAGGCCAACAGCATTGCAATAAACACAGGGAGCCCGCCCAGAAGCAGAAAAGGAAGAAAAAGAGTTTATTCAGTTTTTTCACCGCTTATCTGGGCATTATTTGGTGCAGTTGCCGCTGTGATAGTAATAAAAGGTTTTGGACTTTAAAAACCGATTGAAAAATCCCTGCTTATATGTTACAATTACAGAGTAACATAAACTGAAAGCAGGGATTTTTTGGATAATCAGTTGATAAAATCAATCAGAACAGGTTTTCTTGCAGGACTTCTTATTGCTGTTACTATTGCAAACATTTATGATTTAAATATGTTGTGGGCATGTGCAATAGGTCTGGTAGGCGGTGCAGTTATAGGTTTAATTGTAGGACTTATAAGGAAATTAATTAAAAAATAGGAGCAGGAAAATGTTAAACAAAAAGAAATTATTTTTATTTGATATAGACGGCACAATTGCTGTTGATAACACAATTTATGACGGCACTTTCGAACTTATTGAACACATAAATTCAATTGGTGGGAAAGCAGTTTATATTACAAACAATTCAACAAAAAGTCGTCAGGACTATATTGAAAAATTCAAAAAATGGAATATAGAAACAGACGAAAGTAATTTTATTACCGCTTCATTTGCAGCTTGCAAATATTTAAAAGAAAACCATATGGAAGATAAAATTTTTGTGTGCGGAACAAAATCTTTTGTGAAAGAATTACGTGATTACGGACTTAATGTAACGGAAGAAAATGAAGACGACATTAAATGTGTTATCGTGGGATTTGATAATGAGTTTACTTATCAGAAAGGTGCTCTTACCTGTGAAATATTGCTCACAAAAGATGTAACTTACCTTGCAACAAATCCCGATTTATGTTGTCCTACAGCTTTCGGAAGTATTCCTGACTGCGGTGCAATATGCAATCTTCTTGAATGTGCAGTAAAAAAACAGCCTTATTATGTGGGCAAACCTAATCGTGAAATTGTTGATATCTGCCGTGAGATGACAGGTTTCAGCATTGACGAAACAATAGTTGTCGGTGACAGACTTTATACAGACATTGCTTGCGGAATAAATGCAGGAGTTGAAACTGCAGTTGTTTTCACCGGCGAAGCAAAAAAAGAAGATTTAAAAGATACTGAATTCAAACCCACTTATGAATTTGAAAATATAAGAGAATTTTTAAATGCAGTGAAGTCATAAGTCAAAACCTCCGGCTCAGCCGGAGGTTTTGACTTTTTATTTAGTATGAAGTCTGATAACTGTTACGGAATATTGCGGTGCGGTGAAGTTGAATTTATTGCTGAATCCGTCAGCAGTAAATTCTTCCATAATGCAATCTTCTTCAGCACCTAAAATGTTGTCGTTGCCAAGGCTGTCACCTTTAACTTGATAAATTTTTGCAGTGCTTTTTATATTCTCTGCACCGCTGATATTACAAGCAAAGGTTTTATCTGTGTCTGTTACGTTAACGAGTTTGATAATAATATCCCCTGTTTCATCTGTGCTTACAACCTGGTATGCTTCTGCTTCAGAATCAGAGCCTGTTGTGTAGTCAACATAAAGTTCATTGTCGATATAACATTTAACGTTTCTGCCGTTTACAACAACTTTAAGTTCGTATGTTTTTCCGATTTCTGCAGTGAAAGGTTTTACAGTGCCGATAATCTGACCTGTTTTTATTCCGTTTTCAATCTGTTGCAGGCATGAAACAGTGTTACCCCATCCGCCTAAATTCCAGAAATAATTGTTGTTTTTATCCTGAACAGCAAAGGGAATTATAAATCCTTCAGCACCATCAAGTTTTGTGGCTTCAACGGTGTAAGTGTAGTTTGTCCATTCATCTTCGCCGAAATATGCTGCGTTTCCTGTGTCAGAATATTTCATATCGGTTGTGGGATGAACAAGTTTGCCGTTTTTGATTCTGAAATCACTGTCGTTTACATCTTCCCAATTCCACCAGAAATTTGGAGTTGAAAAATCGTCTTCGCCGAGAATTTCGCCGGTTTCGTTATTGAGAATTTTTACGTTATCAAACTCTGCAGATGTGTACCATGTGCCCACACCTACTCTGCCTGACAAATTTTTCTGTTCAATTTCTGCACCGGTGAGAGTGGAAGAATAAAGATATTCGCCCTGATTTACAGAAAATATTTTCTGCATATAGTAGTTAATTGAGCCTGTAACCTGATGGTTATTAAACCATATTAAATCAGGTGACCAATGTGTTGCTGTAAGATTTCCGAAAAGCGGAGCGTACGCTGCCATTCTTACAATGTCGCCGTTTCTTTCAAGACCTGTCATATATGCGGCTTCTGCCAATGCTGCACGCAATGTGTTTGACCTTGCTGCGTATTCGCCGAGAAAAACCGGAATTGCACCGCCGTAAATTGTGTCGGTCATTTCATCGGAAGAACGTTTGTAATTTTCTTCGTCATAATAATCTGTGTTTCTTAAAAACCATTCAGGCTCTTTGTAGTAATGCTGGTCTGTTGCACCGGCAAAATCATCTATTGTTTTATCAGGATTTTTCTCAAGCCATTCCTTTGCATATTCGTAAGATGGGAGATAATTTGCACCGCCTGTTGCATCAAAAGCGCCTGAAGAATAAATCAGTTCAAGGTCCTTGTAAAGTTCAGGGTTTTCTGCTTTTGCTTCGTTGAATGAATCAAGGAAAGCCTCATATCTTTCAAAATAAACCTGACCTTCATTTTCGTTACCGATGCAGATATATTTTAACTCAAAAGGTTCTTCGTGTCCGAGAGAAATTCTTACTTTTCCCCATTTTGTGTTTTCGTCACCTCTGCAGAATTCAACAAGGTCATGCATGTCCTGAATATATTGTTTGAAAAGGTCAGATTCCATATCAATACCTGTCTGACCACGCATCTGACAATAAATTCCGCAGTTGATAACAGGCACAGGAAGTGCGCCGATATCTTCTGCAAGCTGGAAATATTCGTAGAAACCAAGACCGTAACTCATAAAGCAAGGAAGCGGGTCTTCGGTTGCAGAAATATTTGTCCAGAGATTTATTCCTTGTTTTCTTGCAGCAACATTGCCGTAAGTTCCATCGAACAAAATAGGGTCGCCGTTTTCATCAACACCGATTGAATCTTTCCAGTTATATGAAGTTTCTTCATCGTAACCTTCGATTACACAACCGCCGGGGAAACGTAAAAATTTAGGTTCAAGTTCTTCCAGCATTTTGCCCAGATCATTTCTCATTCCGTTTTCACGGTTTTTGAAAGTGTTTTCAGGGAAAAGAGAAATCATATCAAGGGAAGCTTCACCCTCAACAAGCACCTGAAGTGTAACGCCTGAAAAAGCATCAACATCTGATGAAAGTCGGAGTTCATATTTTTCCCATTCGTCAGTGATATTTTCGATTTTTCCGCTTGAAATAATTGTGCTGTTTACGCAGAGATTTACTGTGATTTCACCTTTACCTTTTGCATAAAGAGAAAGGTTGTATTTTTCATCTTTTGCAACGCTCATTCCGTCAAGGAAACCTCTGTTTTCAATGCCTGCGGGAGAAGAAGATTTCATAATTAAGTAGTTTGTGTTATTTATGTTGAGTCCGTTTTCCTTGTCGCCGACTTTAACCTCAATTTCAGGATTGCCTACTTTATTCCAACCATAAAGCTGGTCGTTTTCTGCAATTTCGGTGTATTCAAAAGAACGATTTACAACTTTTTCTGCATAAAGTCCGCCGTCTGCAGCAAAGTTTATGTCTTCAAAGAAAATGCCGAAAAGCAGATCGCTGATTTCCCTTGTTTTTTCACTTGCGTCAATATCCAGAGTATAGTCTGCAGTAACAGTATCGTATTTTGTTACAGTATTTTCTTGGGGTCTTTCAGGCTCCTGCGGTGTCTGAGTTGCACAGAAAGACATAAAGAAAGTGAGAATTGCTGCCATAGCTTTTTTGAAAAAAGATGTAATTTTATACTTCATTTTTTAATCTCCTTTGTTCAGAAAGTTGAGCAAATCTTCTTTTGAATTTTTTATCTCATTCTTAATAACTTTATCGAGAAGTTTTTCTAAAGTTTTGCCAATTTCTTTTCCCTTGAATCCCAGAGAAATTAAATCGTTTCCGTTGACTTTTAAATCTGAAATTTCAAGGCAGGGGTTTTCGTTTTCAAGTTCTTTGAGTTTTTCAATATAATTATCGCACAGAGAAATTCTATCTGACATTTCAGGCGTCTGTGCAAGAATATCTGCACGTGAAACTTTATCAAGAAGATAAAGAAAATCAAATCCGTATTTTGCTGCGTGTTTTTTCACATTCTGAGGAGCGTTATACATTCTGTCATCGTGGTGGAAAATAAGTTTTGTAACAACAGAAATTGTTTTGTTATCATAACGAAGTCTTTTCAAAATTTCAAAAGCCATATCGGCACTTATTTTCGCGTGCCCTTTGAAATGGTCCTGACCTTTTTCGTCAGTAGTTTTCATCTGCGGTTTGCCGATATCATGCAGAAGCATACAGAGCCTGACATATTTGTTTTCTTCTGAAACTCCAACACTTTTTATAATGTGTCCCCATACGTCATAAATATGGTAAGGGCAGTTTTGTTTTACTCCTGAAGTTTTTTTAAACTCGGGAATAATTTCAAAAATTACATCTGAAAATTCAAGGAGAATTCTTTCCGCATCTTTGCCGAGAAGAAGTTTTTCAAGCTCAACACGTATTCTTTCTGCGGCGATATTTTTAAGAAGATGTTTGTTTCTTCTTATGCTATCAGCAGTTTTTTCTTCAATTTTAAAACCGAGAGTAGAAGAAAATCTTATAGCTCTCATAATCCGCAAAGCATCTTCGTTGAATCTTTTATCAGGGTCGCCAACACAGCGGATATTTTTATTTTCTATATCTTCCATTCCGCCGAAAAGGTCAACAATTCCATCTTTTTCATTGTAAGCCATAGCGTTGACGGTAAAATCACGACGTGCTAAATCGTTTTCAATATCACGTGTGAAATTCACGCTGTCAGGTCGGCGGTTGTCGGTATATTCTCCGTCAATGCGAAAAGTTGTGATTTCAAGTGGTTGTTTGTCGATTAAAACAGTAATTGTGCCGTGTTTTATCCCTGTTGGAATTGTGCGGAAATCTTTGAAAGCTTCCAGAGTTTCTTCAGGTGTGGCGGAAGTTGTCATGTCCCAATCGTTGGCCGTTTTCCCCATAATGCTGTCGCGGACGCAACCGCCCACAACGAAAGCTTCAAAACCGTTATCGTTAAGAACTTTCATCGCAGTTTTTGCATATTCAGGAATCTGAATTTTAACAGACATAACTTTCCTCCGTAATGTTTTCTCTTTACAATTTTACCACTTGATAGTATAATTATCAAGGAAAATATTTTAAGAGGTGACGCAAATGAATATACAGATTTACGGCAAGCCCAAATGCTTTGATACAAAGAAAGCAGAAAGATATTTTAAAGAGCGCAGAATCAAAGTGCAGATGATTGATATTTCAAAGTATCCTATGAGTCAGGGTGAATTCAGAAATATTAAAAATGCCCTTAAAATGAGCCTTGATGAAATGATAGATGAAAAGTCAAAACTTTATGAATCTCTTTTCATAAAATATCTTGCAAATGAAAGCGATAAAGAAGAAAAGATTTTTGAAAATCAGGCAATTTTCAAAACACCTATTGTAAGAAACGGAAAGCAGGCAACAATAGGCTATCAGCCCGATGTATGGAATAATTGGGAATGATTTTAAGCGCCGGCGTGAATTATTTTTTTGTTGTTTTTCAGTTGCGGTCACGCCGTAATTTGAATTTTACTGATAATTTGAGGAGGGTAAAATGAGCGAATTTGTAAATGTATATTTCCGCGATATGACGGAAAAAGAATTCAATGATTTTTCAGAAGAAGAAATCAGAAGTTATGCAGAAGAACTTATAAAATCCGGTTACAGAAAACTGAAAATCACGGCTCTGAAAGCATCGCGAAAAGAATACGAGGAAACTTTCCCACAAGGCTACAATACGCCTGAAAATTACTTTTATGTAATTCAGAACAGTGAAAAAGAAGATGTGGGCAAAATTTTTTATCAGACTCATTATGAGAAAAAAGATGTTGCGTTTATTACAGAATTTGTGATAAAAGAGGAGCATAGAAACAAAGGCTACGGCAAAAGTGCATTGAAGAAAGTTGCTGAAGATGCAAGAGAGAAAGGCTATAAAAAGATGGGGCTTAATGTTTTCTTGCATAATAAGATATCATACCCTATGTACCTTAAAGACGGTTATAAAATTATAGAAGAAATTGAAGGCAACGCAATAATGGAAAAAGATTTATAAAATCGATATTAGTGATAGCTGAAAAAACACCTTGCAGATTTCTCTGCAAGGTGTCATTTTATTTATGCTATTTAATTCTGTTTAAAATTATTCAGCATCGGGAGCATAGAGAGCCTGAAGACGAACGAGGTGATCGTATCTCTTCATTGCTGTTTCTTCTGCAAGTGAGAAGAGTTTAGCAGCTCTATCCGGGAATGCATTAAGAAGAGAAGCATAACGGCTTTCACTCTTAATGAAATCCTGATAACCCGGTGTGGGTTCTTTGCTGTCAAGGATGAAGGGATTCTTGCCTTCTTCTTTGAGTGCGGGGTTGTATCTGAAGAGGTTCCAGTAACCGCAGTCAACAGCTTTCTTCATTTCTGACTGGCAGTTCATCATGCCGCCGCCTTTGATACCATGCATTTCGCAAGGAGCGTAGCAGATGATGATTGAAGGACCGTTGTAAGCTTCAGCTTCTTTGATAGCTTTGAGAGTCTGGTTGTTGTCAGCACCCATAGCGATCTGTGCAACGTAAACGTAGCCGTAGCTCATAGCGATTTCAGAAAGGCTCTTCTTAGCAACTGCTTTACCTGAAGCTGCAAACTGTGCAACCTGACCGATGTTAGAAGCTTTAGAAGCCTGACCGCCTGTATTTGAGTAAACTTCTGTATCGAATACCATGATGTTTACGTCTTCGTGAGCAGCAAGAACATGGTCAACACCGCCGAAGCCGATGTCGTATGCCCAACCGTCACCACCGAAGATCCATACAGATTTCTTAGAAAGGAAGTCTTTGTTTTCAAGGATTGATGCGCAGAGATCGCAACCTTCAACTTTTTCAAGTTCTGCTACGAGAGCGTCTGTTGCAGCACCATTCTTTTCGCCATCGTTTGCTGTTGCAAGGTAAGCTTCTGCAGCTGCTTTGAGTTCTGCTGATGCTTTATCTGATGCAGCAACTTCTTCAACTTTAGCGATGAGGCTGTCACGGATTGCTTTCTGGCCGAGGAACATACCATAGCCGTGTTCTGCGTTATCTTCGAAGAGTGAGTTAGCCCATGCAGGACCCTGACCCTTAGCATTTGTTGTGTAGGGAGATGTTGCTGCGGGACCACCCCAGATTGATGAACAACCTGTTGCGTTAGAAATATACATTCTGTCGCCGAAGAGCTGTGTTACGAGACGAGCATAAGCTGTTTCTGCACAACCTGCACATGAGCCTGAGAACTCGAGGAGAGGTTTCTTGTACTGGCTTGCTACAACGTTCATGTTAGCAGTTGTTTCTGCTTTTTCTGTAACGTTAGCTACGCAGTAATCAAATACCTGCTGCTGGTCTTCCTGGCTTTCGCGAGCAACCATCTTAAGTGAAGATGTGGGACATACACCGATACATACGCCGCAACCCATACAATCCATGGGAGAAACAGCAAGTGTGTATGTGTAGCTTGTTTTAACTACGGGCTTGGGAGCTTTCTTCATGTTTGCGGGAGCAGCTGCTACTTCTTCTTCACTGAGAGCGAAGGGACGGATTGTAGCATGAGGACAAACATAAGCACATTTATTACATTTTGCACATTTTTCGGGATCCCATTCAGGAACGAGAACAGCAACGCCACGTTTTTCGTAAGCAGCTGCACCGTGTTCGAATGTACCGTCAGCGTGATCCATGAATGCTGAAACGGGAAGTGAATCACCGTCCATGAGAGCAACGGGTTTCATGATACCGTCAACCATCTTAACGAGTTTAGCTTCGCCTTCTGAAGCAGCAACTGCTGCGTCATCTGTTGCGTCTGCCCATGCAGCGGGAACATCAATTTTTGCGAATGCTGAAACACCTGCATCGATAGCATTGTGGTTCATGTCAACAACGTCCTGACCTTTTTTGAGGTAAGATCTTGTTGCAGCGTCTTTCATATACTGAACAGCTTCTTCGATGGGCATAACTTTTGCAAGAGCAAAGAATGCAGCCTGAAGAATTGTGTTTGTACGTTTACCCATACCGATTTTTGCAGCAAGGTCAATAGCGTTAACAGTGTAAAGCTGAATGTTGTTCTTTGCAATGTAACGTTTTGCTTCTGCAGGCATGTGTTTGTCGAGTTCTTCTGCTGACCACTGGCAGTTGATGAGGAATACACCGCCGGGTTTAACGTCGTTAACCATCTTGTAACCCTTGATTACGTATGAGGGGTTGTGGCAAGCAACGAAGTCAGCTTTGTTGATATAATAGGGGCTCTTGATGGGTTTGTCACCGAAACGAAGGTGAGAAACTGTGATACCGCCTGTTTTCTTTGAGTCATACTGGAAGTAAGCTTGAACATACTTGTCTGTATGGTCACCGATGATTTTGATTGAGTTCTTGTTAGCACCAACAGTACCGTCACCGCCGAGACCCCAGAACTTGCATTCGATTGTACCTTCAGCAGCTGTGTTGGGAGCTTCTTTTTCTTCGAGAGAAAGGTGTGTAACGTCGTCGTTGATACCGATTGTGAACTGTTTCTTTGAATCTGCCTTAGCAAGTTCATCATATACAGCGAAGATGCTTGAGGGAGGTGTGTCTTTTGAACCGAGACCGTAACGGCCGCCGATTACCTGAGCCTGACGACCCTGAGCAGCAAGAGCAGCAACAACATCAAGGAAGAGAGGTTCACCGAGTGAGCCGGGTTCCTTTGTTCTGTCAAGAACTGCAATCTTCTTAACTGTTGAGGGGATAGCTTCAACAAGTTTTTCAGCTGAGAAAGGTCTGTAAAGACGAACTTTAACAAGACCAACTTTTTCGCCTTTAGCTGTAAGGTAGTCGATAACTTCTTCAGCAACGTCACAGATTGAACCCATAGCAACGATGATGTTTTCTGCATCGGGAGCACCGTAGTAGTTGAAGAGTTTGTAATCTGTACCGAGTTTTGCGTTAACTTTGTTCATGTAATCTTCTACGATGCCGGGAACAGCTTCATAGTATTCGTTACATGCTTCACGATGCTGGAAGAAGATGTCACCATTTTCGTGAGAACCACGCATTACGGGGTGTTCGGGGTTAAGAGCACGTTTACGGAATGCGTTAACAGCATCCATATCGCACATTTCTTTAAGATCTTCATAGTCCCAGATAGAAATCTTCTGGAGTTCATGAGATGTACGGAAACCGTCAAAGAAGTTGATGAAGGGAACGCGGCTCTTGATTGTTGCAAGGTGAGCAACAGCACCGAGGTCCATAACTTCCTGTGTGTTGGTTTCTGCAAGCATTGCGAAACCTGTCTGACGGCAAGCATATACGTCTGAATGGTCACCGAAAATGTTAAGTGCGTGAGAAGCTACGCAACGAGCTGAAACATGGAAAACTGAGGGGAGAAGTTCACCAGCAATCTTATACATGTTGGGGATCATGAGAAGAAGACCCTGTGAAGCAGTATAAGTTGTTGTGAGTGCACCTGCGTTAAGTGAACCGTGAACTGTACCTGCAGCACCTGCTTCAGACTGCATTTCTGCAACCTTTACTGTTGTGCCGAAGATGTTTTTCTGTCCCTGTGCAGACCACTGGTCAACGTAGTCAGCCATGGGGCTTGAGGGAGTGATGGGGTAAATACCGGCAACTTCTGTGAAAGCATATGACACATAAGCAGCAGCATTATTACCGTCCATTGTCTTGGTTTTTCTTGCCATTATGAATTTCCTCCTTATTAAAATGGAAAATTAATAACTATAAAGATATACATATATAATATACCAAACGCAATTATAACACTTTTCTACAAAAAAGTAAATAAGAAATTCAAGCATAAATCGATATATTTTTTGGATATATTGACAAATTTTTATCACTTTATTTCGCAAACGGAAAATAAATCCTATTTTTAAAGTTTAGTTGACTATTTTGCGATAAAATTGTATTATTAAGAGGTAAAAAGGAGAGTGGGCACTTTGAAGAAAAAAGTAGGAATAGCAACACTTCACACAGCCATTAACTACGGCGTTTACCTTCAGGCTTATGCCATGCAGAGAAAGGTTGAAGATTCAGGTTACGATGCGGAGATAATTCACTATGTCAAAAGAACAGAAAGTGCATCATCCTCATCAAAATCTTCAAAAATCAAGCGACTTCTTCTGCACCCCATCCAAACGAAAAAGATAATCAACAATAAAATTATGAAATCAGGTGAAAATTTTACACGCAGAAGTTTTGCTTTTTCAAAATTTGCGTCAGGTAATTTCCGTTTGACAAGGCTCTGCAATGATATGGCAGATGCTGAAGAAATCGGTAAAAAATATGATGCCTGCATATGCGGAAGTGATCAGATATGGAACCCTGTTCATACAGATTGCAACCCCTATTATTTCCTGCAATTTGTGCCTGCGGAAAAAAGAATTGCCTATGCACCCAGCGTAGCGTGTGAAGAAATTCCTGAAAAATATCTTGAAGATTTCAAAAATTATATTTCTTCATTCTCCTCAATCTCCGTAAGAGAATCTTCAGGTGCAGAACTTGTTGAAAAAATCACAGGCAGAAAATGCGAAAACACGGTAGACCCTACTTTGCTTTATGATATGGATTTCTGGAATGAATTTGCATATTCTGAAAGAGTTGAAAAAGAGCCTTATGTGTTCTGCTATTTTTTAGGCGGAACAGAAATCCACAAAAAAACTCTGAAAAAAATTGAGAAGGATTTAGGCAAAAAAATTATTCTTTCTCCTTTTGATTATGAAATAAACAGCCTTAAAACGGGCGAAAAAATTTATGCAGATATCAAAGAATTTTTAACTCTCGTAAGAGATGCAGATTTTGTTCTTACAGACTCTTTTCACGGCATGGCTTTTTCTGTTAATTTCAGAAAAAGTTTTGCCGTTGTAAAAAGAGCAGATACAGATGCAGGCAAACATACAAGAGTGAATGATTTTCTTGCGAAAATTAACCTTGCAGACAGAATTGTAACAGATGAAAATATAGAGTCTTTTAATTTTTCAGAAATAAACTATGAAGACAGCGAAAAAGTTTTACAGAAATGGATAAAATCTTCATCAGATTATTTTGAAAATGCACTTAAAAAAGTTCTGGAAAAAAGTGAAGAAAACGAAAAGAAAAACATCTCAGCTCTGCCTGAAAACAGTTGTTACGGATGCAGTGCCTGCGCCAATGCCTGCCCGAAAAATGCAATAGAAATGAAGAAAGATTTTCTGGGATATTTGCACGCTGAAGTTGATGAAAGCAAGTGTATAAACTGCGGTCTGTGCCTTAAAAAATGTGAAGTTATCAAAGAGAATGTATCACGTTGTGATGACTTCGAAACTGATTGTTTTATTGCGTGGATGAAGGATGAAGAAAAAATTGTAAAGAGTTCTTCAGGCGGTATGTTTTATGCTCTTGCAGAAAAGGCAATTGAAGAAAATTCATATGTTGCAGGTGCAGTTTATACTGATGATTTCAAGGGTGTAAAAACAATCGTTACAAACGATATTGAAGAAGTTAAAAAAATGCGCGGCTCAAAATATTTCCAGAGTGACAAGGGAAATGTTTTTGCAGAAGTTAAAAATCTTCTCGATAAAAATGAAAAAGTCTTCTTCTCAGGTTCACCCTGTGAATGTGCCGCAATAAGAACTTTCCTTGGTAAGGAATATGAAAAACTTACAACTATGAGTTACATTTGTCATGGTCCGTCTGCGCCTGAAGTTCTTAAAAAATATATTGAAGAAATTGAAGAAGAAAACTCAAGTAAAGTTACATTCTTCACAACAAGATATAAAAAAGACGGTAAGCATCTTCCTCTTTATCTCAAAGCAGATTTTGAAAACGGAAACGAAAAACTTGAAGAATATGCACCGTCACATCTTGCAAGAATTTTCATGAGCGGATGTGCCATGAGAAATTCTTGTCTTAACTGTAAATTCAAGAGTCTTCCTCCTTTTTCTGATATTTACGTAGGCGACCTTGGCGGAAAATATTATCCTGTTGATAAATATAATTCTTCCGGTGCATCATGTGTTTTTGTTGCAAGTGAAAAAGGTAAAAAAGCACTTGAAAATATAAAGGACAGAATTAATTTTGTTGACGCAGATATTGATAAAATGATACAGAGCAGAAACAATATTCTGTTTGCTTCAAAAGCACCCACTTATAAAAAGGCCGAAGAATTCAGAAAGAATTTTGAAGAAATTGGTGTGCAGAAAACTGCAGACAAAATGTTCCCGAGACCGTCAAAGAAAAAATTGATGATAGGAAAAATAAAAGCAGTTATAAAAAGGGTAATTATGAAATGAGCAGAAAAACTGAAATTTTTATACAGGACCGCGCAGACCCTTTTGTGACAAAAGGCAGCGACGGTTGGTACTATTTCACAGCGTCGTACCCCATGTACGGAAAAGATGACAAAGAGGGATATGACAGAATAATTCTGCGTCGTGCAGAAACCATTGACGAACTTAAAAACGCAGAAGAAAAAGTTATATGGGATGAGAAAAATTCAGACACGTCTTTCCGCTTTATATGGGCACCTGAAATTCACGAAATAAACGGAAAATGGTATGTGCTTTTTGCCGCAAGCGGCAGTGAAAACAATGTATGGGATATTAATTGCCACGTAATAATGTGTGAAGGAAAAGACCCGTATAATGATGCCTGGCAGGATAAAGGAAAATTTTCCGCATGCGAGAGTGACGATTTTCCTTTTACGGGATTTTCACTTGATATGACTTATTTTGAATGCAATTCAAAACACTATGTTTCATGGGCACAGAATGGCGGAAATTCAAATGTGTATCTTGCAACTGTTGACCCTGAAAAGCCGTGGGAAACAACGTGTAAACATATGTTGCTGACAAAGCCTGAATACGATTGGGAAAAAGTGAACATTCCCGTTAACGAAGGGCCGGCTGTTATGATACACGGCGGTAAAATTTTTCTTGCTTTTTCTGCTTCTGCTACAGGGCCTGAATACTGCATTGGTCTAATGTATGCAGATGAAAAAGCAGATTTAATGAATAAAGACAGCTGGACAAAGCTTGAAAAACCTCTTCTTACTTCCGAGGACCTTGAGGGCGAATACGGACCGGGACATAATTCCTTTGTGAAAGATGAAAAGGGTGAGTGGATTTTTGTTTACCATTCAAGGAATGAAAAATGCTTCAGCGGTGAGTGCGGATATTCTCACGAAGACCCGCTTTATGACCCTTGCAGAAGTGCGAGAAAAAGAAAAGTTTTGTGGGATGAAAACGGTTTTCCTATATTGATGAGGTGATCGAATGGGGGAAAAATTCAAAAAACTTGTAGGTGTTGAAGGCGATTTCAGAACTACGATTCTGCCGATGATAAACTATAGCTATGCTAATATGTATATGGGCGGTGCAGGTTACATCATCGGAATGTATTTCACCGTATTCCTTACAGATGTTGTAAACCTTTCTCTTAATCAGGCAGGTATAGTTGTAATGCTTGCAACTATATGGGATGCAATAACTGACCCCATTATGGGAATAATCACCGACCGTACACGTGCAAAAACAGGTAAACACAGACGCTATCTTCTGTGGGGTATTCCCGTAATGGCAGTGTCTTACATACTTCTGTGGAATTCTTTCGGACTTAATGGCGCTGAAAATCCCACAAAAACAATGGTATATTTCATTCTCGTTTATATGCTTTATAAAACGGCATACACAATAATCGGTGTGCCTCATACAGCAATGCTTCCTGAGCTTGCACCTGAATATAATTTAAGAACACAGTATAATTCCGTAGGTTATCTCTTTAATTCTGCAGGTATGGTACCCGCTTTCGGAATAGTTGTTGTAATTTTAGCGATTTTCGGCTCAAACGATAACCTTACATCAGAATCAAAGAAACCATTCCTCGTAATAGGAATTGTGCTTGCAATATTCTTTTCAGTCGCAGTGTTTCTTACATATTCAAAAACAAGAGAAAAAAGTTCTCTCGATAATAAAAATGAAAAACTTGATATACCGTATATTATCAGAGAATATGTTCTTGTTTTCAAAAACAAATCTTTCAGACAGTATTTCTTTATGAGCCTTGCTTATCAGTTTTCAACAGGCTTCTATGCGAATTCAAAAGTATACTACATAAAATATCTTGCAAATCAGTACAGCACTTATGCTATTTTCAATGCAGTTGCAGGTGTGGCAGAAGCAGGTGCTTTCCCGCTTAACTACGCCCTTACAATGAAACACGGTAAGAAAAAATGCGGAAACATTGTAACACCTTTGATGGTGGCAGGTTTGGCAATCGGTCTTATTATGCAGCCGGGCGGTTCATTTTTATGGATTGCGCTGATGATGGTGAGTATGATTCTTTACCCCTTCGGTATGTCAGGTCTCGGTTTTGTTTCAACAAATATTTTCCCCGACCTTACAGACGTTGATGAGCTTATTACAGGCAGAAGACGTGAAGGCGTTATTTCCACTTTCAGCACACTTATAAAGAAAAGTATAAGCGGTGTTATGGCAGCACTTGTAGGTTTTACTCTCCAGGGTTTTGGTCTTGTGACAGGTGATAAAGTTTCAACTTATGAAAAAACAACAGGTTTGCTTTTCACACAGACCGACAGTGCAGTGTGGGGCGTGAGAATATGTGTTGCTGTTATTCCTATTATTGCGGCAATAATTGCGCTTATTCTTCTCAAAAATTTCAAGATGACAAAAGATGACCACACAATGATACGTGCAGCCGTTGCAACAAAGAAAAAATACGGTAGCGTATCTCTTACGGAAGAAGAGAAAAAACGGTGTGAAATTATTTCAGGTCAGAAGCTTGAAAACACATGGCTCGGTCATAATAATACGGAAGAACATTTTCTTGAGAAAAACGAAAAAGGTGAATATCTTATTCTTCTTGAACTAAAAACGGAAAAGGAGAAACTGAACAATGATTGATATTACAAAAAAAGCTCCCGATAAAAAAGAAAAAACTGCAAAGAACGAATTTCTTGAAGCACTTTTCTATCTCATTCAATGGACGTGGGGTCTTCCCGTTAATTTAGTCGGCGGTATAGCATTTTTAATCTGCACAAAAATTAAAAAACGTCGTTGGCAGCGTTTCGGATATTCTTACATTGTTTATCTTCCCTGGAAATCAGGCGGATTATCTTTAGGTCTTTTCATTTTTATGAAAGATGTCCCGAAAAATAAAAAGTGGACTTATAACACACGTATTCATGAATACGGGCACACGTGGCAGTGCTTGCTTTTAGGCCCGCTTTATTATATTGTAATTGCACTTCCCTCAATGATATGGTGTAATTTATTTGCAAATTACAGAAAGAAAAATAATGTTTCTTACTATAAAGTTTATTGTGAAAGCTGGGCAAATGCCTGGGGACAGAAATTCAGCAAGATGCAAATGGATATTTAAGCGAAAAAGACGGTCAATGACCGTCTTTTTGTTGCCTGAATATATTGCATTTATAATTTGTTTGTGATATAATCCTTCTGCTGGCTCGGAGGGCAAAGCATTCGTAAGAAATGTTGTGCCGGATAAGGCTCAGGTTGAAATACCTGTTTCTTATCCGGCATTTTTTATTATCAGGAGAATTTATATGGAAATTAAACTTTCAGACCATTTTAATTACAGACGGCTTTTCAGGTTTGTTTTCCCGTCAATAATTATGATGATTTTCACTTCAATTTACGGAGTTGTAGATGGTTTTTTCGTATCAAACTTTGTTGGTAAAACAGAGTTTGCCGCAGTAAATCTTATTATACCTTTCCCCATGCTTTTAAGTGCAGTCGGCTTTATGGTAGGCACAGGGGGCAGTGCTCTTGTATCTATGAAACTGGGTCAGGGCAGAAAAGAAGAAGCAAACGAAATTTTTTCAATGCTCATAAAAGTTTTAACTGTTACAGGTGTCGTATTCAGCATTTTCGGAATTATTTTCACAAGGGAAATTGCCATTCTTTTAGGTGCAACGGAGAATCTGATTGAACCCTGCGTAACTTACGGACGTGTTCTTCTTATTGCACTTACTCCGTTTATGCTTCAGAATACCTTTCAGAGCTTTCTTGTAACGGCAGAAAAACCGAAATTCGGTCTTGTTATAACTGTCATTGCAGGTCTTACAAACATCGTTCTCGATTTTTTAATGATAGGCATTTTGAAATTGGGTGTTACAGGTGCGGCACTTGCAACAGGAATCAGCCAGTTTGTGGGTGCAATTATTCCTGTGGTTTATTTTCTGAAAGAAAACGACAGTGAACTGAAATTTGTAAAATCAAAAATTGATTTGAAGGCTTTGTGGAAAACATGTGCAAACGGTTCATCAGAAATGATGACAAATCTTTCGTTGTCACTTGTGAATATGCTTTATAATATCCAACTTATGAAATATGCAGGTGAAAACGGTGTTGCGGCTTATGGTGTTATAATGTATGTAAACTTTATTTTCATCTCCGTATATATCGGCTATTCAATCGGCACAGCACCTATAGTCGGATATAATTACGGTGCTGCAAACAAAAAAGAAATGAAAAATGTTTTAAATAAAAGCATTATTTTCAATATTGTTTCAGGTATTCTTATGTGTGCCGCAGCAATTCTTTTGTCAGGTGTACTCGCAAAACTTTTCGTGGGCTACGATGAAGAACTTTTCAGTATGACAAAAAGGGGTTTTTCCCTTTACAGTCTTTCCTTTATTGTAATGGGAATTAACATTTATGCCTCATCGTTTTTCACTGCACTCAACAACGGTCTTGTTTCCGCACTTATTTCATTTTTGCGCACATTGCTTTTTCAGGCTGCAGCAGTGCTTTTATTACCCCTCGTTTTCGGCCTTGACGGAATATGGCTTTCAATTGTTGCGGCAGAAGTTGTGGCATTGATAGTTTCGGTTGTTTTCTTTCTTACAAACAAAAACAAATACGGATATTAAAAACAAAAAGGCGCAGTCTGTTGACTGTGCCTTTTTTATATGGTTTATCTGAAATTTTTAAGAAACCCATAAAAAATGAGAGTTTAAAAACTCTCATTTTTTATAGTTTAAAATTTGATTTTTTCTTCAATGTAAGCTGCAACTTCGTCGATGGGAAGTCTTACCTGTTCCATTGAATCTCTTTCTCTTACTGTTACGCAGTTATCTTCAAGTGAATCGAAGTCGAATGTAATGCAGTAGGGTGTACCGATTTCGTCTTCACGGCGGTATCTTTTACCGATTGAGCCTGTTTCGTCAAAGTCTGTCATAAAGTGCTTGTTGAGTTTTTCGTAAACTTTAAGAGCATCTTCTGAAAGTTTCTTTGAAAGGGGAAGAACCGCTGCTTTGTAAGGAGCAACTGCAGGATTAAGGTGAAGAACAACGCGTGTGTCGTTCTTTTCTGCATCAAGAACTTCTTCGTCATATGCTTCGCAGAGAAGTGCAAGAACAGTTCTGTCAAGACCATATGTTGATTCGATGATATAGGGGATATATCTTTCGTTTGTTTCAGGGTCAAGATAATCAATTCTCTGACCGCTGTATTCCTGATGTCTTGTAAGGTCGAAGTCTGTTCTGTTATGTGTGCCGTTGATTTCGCCCCAACCGAAGGGGAAGAGAAATTCGATGTCACAAGCTGCTTTTGCGTAGTGAGCAAGTTTTTCGTGGTCGTGATAGCGGAGATTTTCTTCTTTGATACCAAGGTCTTTATAGTACTGCATACCGTATTCCTTGAAGTAATCGTAAAGTTCGTTATCTGTGCCTTCTTTACAGAATGTCTGGAATTCCATCTGTTCAAATTCAATTGTTCTGAATGTGAAGTTACCGGGAGTGATTTCATTTCTGAAAGCTTTACCGATCTGACCGATGCTGAAGGGAAGCTTTGCTCTCATTGTACGCTGTACGTTGAGGAAGTTTACATACTCACCCTGTGCATTTTCGGGACGGAGATAAATAACGCTCTTTGAATCATTAGTAACACCGCGGAAAGTCTGGAACATAAGGTTGAATTCGCGGATATCTGTAAAATTGTGTTTACCACAGTTAGGGCAGGGAATTGAATGAGCTTTGATATACTCAAACATTTCTTCTTTAGTCATGCCGTCTGCATGAGCATTTTCATCGAAATCGTCGATAAGGTTATCAGCTCTGTGACGCATTTTGCATTCCTTACAGTCAAGAAGCGGGTCAGAGAAACTTGCAACGTGACCGCTTGCTTCCCATACTCTGGGGTGCATAAGGATGTCAGCGTCAACTTCGTAGCTGTTTTTTCTTTCCTGGATAAATCTTTTTCTCCATGTGTCTTTTACATTGTTTTTAAGTCTTGCACCAAGGGGGCCGTAGTCCCATGTGTTTGCAAGTCCGCCGTAAATTTCACTGCCGGGGAAGATGAAACCTCTGCCTTTGCAGAGAGCAACAACTTTTTCCATTGTTTTTTCTGTGTTTTTCATTTTACTGACTCCTTTATACTGATTGAATAATATCGTTAGTTAATGACGCTTTTGTTGTCATATTTAAAATTTTCTGATAAACGCCTATGTGGGTGGAAGAAATATATTTGTCAATGTGCATACTGCCGAAATACCAGCAACTGAATTCACATGACTGACTTAATTCTTCAAGGTAAGTGTTAAGACCTGTCACGCGGGCAGAATCTGTATCCTGAAGAAGAAGAAGGCCTTTGATTTTTGCGGGAGGCTCGTGTGAAAGAATGAAATCTACGCAGAAATCTCTTTCCTGAAGCCTTTTTGCACCATCAATAAGTTCCTGTCTTATGGGTGTTTCTTCGCTTGACCACGTATCTTTTTCATATCTTAAATCAATATCAGGACTTTCACCGCCACCCATAACAAAAATGCTTTTGCCTTCAAATTCGTAAATCTGACCTCGCTGAAGGTAATATATGTTTTTGCTTATTTTTCTTGCAAGGCCGCCTTTGTAGGTGCCCAATTTATAATTTTTCAGCATATCGAAATTTTCGTGAGTGCCGTCTATAAAGCAGATATTATATTTTTTTGAAGATAATTTTTTGAGATTTCTTTTTTCCTGAGGGCTGTTATCCCACACAAATCCGAAATCACCGCAGATAAAAAGGGTGTCTCCCTTTTTTAACTTCCTTAATTCTTTTGCGGAAAAACGGTTGATGTTACCGTGAGTATCTCCTGTTACATAAAGCAAGCATTAAACCTCCTTTACAAATGTAAAATAATTCAAAACATCTTGATATACGCAAAAAATTGATATATAATTAACACATAATAATGTATTATACAACAATATGGGTGAAATGTCTATGAAAAAAGTAGTAATTTTTTTATTAACTTCAATAATTTTTCTGTCTATATTAACTCCGACGACCTGTTTTGCGGAATATAACGACTCAATTGAGCTTCGCGCAGATATTGCGTGTATGATATGTCTTGACAATGACGAGGCTGTTTTCAACAAAAACTATAACAAAAGGACAGCACCTGCAAGTCTTACAAAAATTATGACAGCTCTTGTGGCTCTCGAAGAGTGTGAAGACCTGAATGTCAAAATTGTTGTATCCCAGAGTGCAATTGATTCACTTGCAGGTACAGATTCCTCCACAGCAGGACTTGTTCCCGGGGAAGAAGTAACTATGTATGACCTGCTTAACTGTCTGATGGTAAAAAGTGCCAACGAAGCTGCCATTGTTATTGCTGAATATGTTGGCGGCACCGTTGAAAACTTTGTTAAAATGATGAACACAAAGGCAAAAGAATTAGGTTGTGCAGACACACATTACGTAAATGTCCATGGTCTTGATGAGGAAGGTCATTACACAACAGCACACGACCTTTATCTAATATGTAAAGAGGCAATGAAAAACCCTGTTTTTGAAAAAATTGTAGGGCAGACAAGCTATACAATGCCGAAAACAAATAAAAATGAAGAAAGAATTCTTCCGGCAACAAATCTTATGATAAATTCAAACTACAGGGATTGCTACCTGTCATATGTAACCGGTATCAAAACAGGTACAACTGATGATGCAGGACGCTGTATTATAACAAAAGCAAGCAAGAATGGATATAATTATATCGCAATTGTTATGGGTGCAGACCCGAAAGATGCAAAGCCGGGAGAAATCGCGGAGAACATAGCTTTTATTGAATGTAAAAATATGGTGGAGTGGACTTTTTCTAACATAAAATACAAAGTTGTAGCACATGAAAAAGATATAATAACAGTGGTGGATGTGGAATATTCATGGGCAACGGATACTCTTGAACTTGTGCCTTCAGCAGATGTTTCAGCTCTCGTTCCTGCAAACCTTGATTCATCAAGTGTCTACATCAAACCGAATACAGATACACCCGAATCCGTCAAAGCACCGATAAAACAAGGTGATAAAATAGGTACGGCAACGGTTTACTATGCAGGCAAAGAAATTGCTACAGTTGACCTTGTTGCATCAAAGAATGTAAACAGAAGCATTATCCTTGCAGCCGGAGGTCTTCTTGCTGCTGCATGGGAAAATACCATAGGTAAAATTGTGTTTATAACAATCTTTGTTTTCGTGGCAGGATATGTGGCATTGTCAATTTATATCAGGAAGAAAAAAGGCAGACGTAAAAGATGTTGAATTTCATAATTTTTCACAATTAATCTATTGAAAAAAATATATTTTTGTGATATCATTCCAATATAGCGTATGACCTAAAAAATATAAAGGAGATTTGGCTATGAACAAGAAATTTTTAAAAGTCGTTTCTGTGGTAGTTGCATTGATGATGCTCATTTCAACATTCACTTTTGCATACGCAGCAGATGCAACAGAAACAAACGCAGGCAAAGCAGTTTCAGACATTATTAACACAGATGAAGCAACTCTTTCAAGCATTGAAAAGCTGATTGCTGACTATGTAAAAGGATATAATGAACGTCATGCACAGCCTGAAAATCAGTGGTTAATCACACTCAACGGAAAACAGATTGATATTCTTTCACTTCCCGGTGCAAAAGAAGCAATTCTTAATATCGGTGATGTAAATGAACTTAAATATGTTTTTATGCAGTATCTTGAAGTTCTCGCTTCAGGCATTCTCAATGCTCTTGCAAATACTATTCCTGATCCCGCATCTTTCAAGCCGGAAGCTGAATATAAGAGCGAAAACTTCTATGCAGGCACGGGCTATCAGAAAGCACCTTCAGCTAATGCAAAATGGTCTCTCGGGTATGCAAATGCAAGCCTTGTTCCTGAAGACTGGGAAACAAAAGATTATTATCTCGGCGGTTTCATCGATATCAACAATGGCTTCTCAAACAATGTTGAATCAATCGTTGACGATATGAAAATCAGAATTGTTGCTCTTGATGACGGTTCAGGCAGAGGCATTTCAATCTTCGCAACAATCGACTCAATCGGTGTTTCAAATAAACATATCAGAGAAATCCGTGCACAGGCAGCTCAGATTGCAGCAGAAAAAGGCGTTAAAATTGCAAGCATAAACGTTGCTGCAACTCACTCACACAGCGGTATTGATACACAGGGTCTCTGGACAAATCTTTTCCCGAAACTTTTCGGAAACCTTGCTAAAGGTTGGATCGGTTTAGGTGAACTTGAAAAAGGCGTAGACGAAGATTACATGGCTTTTGTTGTTGCAAAATCATCTGAAGCAATGGGTAGAGCTATCGATGATATGAAAACAGGTACTCTTACATACTCAAAGAAAGATATCGGTGACGGTTACTTCAACAACAAGAATCGTCCTTCAGCTACATCAAAAGATAACACAGTAACACGTCTTGTATTTACTCCTGACGATGTTACAGCAACCCCCACAATTATCGCAAATATGGCAGGTCATCCCGAAGTTGCAGGTCTTCCTACAGATGACGGTAAGGGAACAGGCCGTGAACTCTGCGGTGAATACATTTACTATATTGAAAAATACCTCAACGAATTTAAAGACGAAACTCTTGCAATCAACGAAGGCGGCGAGGGCTATAACTTCTACTTCATCAACGGTGCTATCGCAGGCATCTATATGGCAAGAGGTCTTACAGGTGACAGTGTTCCCACAGTGCATCGTTACGAAGAATCAATCCGTTACGGCACAGAAATCGGCAGAATTCTTCTTGCTCTCAATATGACTGAAGAAGAAATTCTTGCAAACGATAAGATTTCAGGTGAGTCAATCATCAAAGAGGAAATCGAAAAGCACGGTCTTCAGGACAGCTACACAATCTGGTATGAAGGTTGGACTCCTGTTGAAGAAGTTGAACTCGAACCTCTCCTTAACGTAATTATCAAGGAAATCAGAGTTCCTGTAACTAATAACTTCATCAAGCTTGCAGGCAGACTTAACCTTGTTAACTACAACATTCTCAGAAAAGCTGACGGTAGCTACGAAGTTGTAACAGAAACAGGTTATGTAGAAATCGGTCAGAAAATGAAAGCAGTTATGGTTCCCGGCGAAATGGTAACAGATATCGTTTACGGTGGCGGTTCAATCACAGCAGAAGGCTCATTCACTTGTCAGGACTTCCAGTATAAATCAATACAGGAAATCTTCGGCGACAATCAGCTCACAGCTTTCGGCCTTTGCAACGATGCTCTCGGTTATATTGTTCCCGATAACGATTACTCACTTATCAGCTACCATGAACTTATTTCTCTCGGCAACAAAACAGCATCTTCAGTTGTTGGTGCTCTCAGTGAAATCGCAGCAGAAATAAAAGCGGCTGCATAAAAATTTATAATTAAGACGTGGTTATTATGAAAAAAAGCAAAATTGCTTTCAGGCTCTTAAGCCTGACAATGACTATCGTTCTGATCTTCGGTGTCTTCGGTTCGTCTGTCTATGCGGCAGACGAATCGGACTATATAGCCGAATTCAGAATAGAAACTGACAAAACTTCAGCCCAGGCAGACGAAGATATTAAAGTGAGTGTTTATTTAAAAACAAACTACTATATCTTTGCGGCGTCACTCGTTGTTATTTATGATTGTCAGAAACTTACTTTGCAGAATACAAGTGAAAGCAGCAATTCTTCATTCCTTACGTTTGAAGGTTCTATGGCAGAGGCGTACAATACAAACGGTAACTGGCAAGCTACAAATCAGGTTTTCACAAACAGAAACTCAAATAAAGAATTCTGGTCAAATGAAGAAACAATGAGTAAGTACAAAGCAGTATGTGCTTCATGGGCAGGGGATTCATCTATCTCTGAACTTCTGATGCTTGAAACGGAAGAAAAAATTCTCAGTTTTACAGTTAAAGCAAATGAAGACATTGATGATTTTTCTGAACTTATTTTTATAAGTAAAGATTTCCTTAAAACTTCAACATCTCCGCAGGGTTATCTGTTTGTTGGACGTTCAGAAACAAGCGGCGTTGATATAAGCAAAGTAACTCAGTATGGGCAGACAATAATTTATAATGGTGTTGACCCTACATCACACGAACATGTTTCAGGTGAATGGGAAGTAATAACGCCTGCGACTTGTCTGACAAATGGTCTGAGAGTCAAAAAATGTACTGTGTGCGGCAATAAGCTTGCCGAAGAAGTGCTCTATAGAACAGGTCATAAGTATGTAGCAGAAGAAACTGTACCTACCTGTACAGAGCAGGGCTATACAACATATACCTGCTCAAATTGTAACGATTCTTTTGTTGCAGATTATATAGCTGCTCTTGGTCATACAGAAATAGTTGACGCATATATAGCTCCTGATTGCACAAACACCGGTCTGACAGAAGGCAAACATTGCGGAGTCTGCGGTGAAGTTTTTGTTGCACAGGAAATTATTGATGCTCTCGGCCATACAGAAGAAACAGAAACTGTTTCTGCAACCTGCACGGAAAATGGTTCTCTTACTGTTATATGTGCAGTCTGCGACGAGATTCTTTCAACTGAAGTAATCGAGGCAACAGGGCACATCCATGCAGATGCAGTGGAAGAAAACAGAGTTGAAGCAACATACGAAGCAGCAGGTTCATACGATTTGGTAGTTTACTGTACAGTATGTGGCGAAGAACTTTCCCGAAATACAGTTGAAATTCCGCAGCTTGAAGGATATTTCAGAACAGCAGAAGGCTCAACTACAGTTATTGACGAAGAATCCGGTTACATTTACGGTCTTGATATCGGCCTCGAAGACCTTGAAGGTTATGTAGAATATTCATCAGGCGTATCATATGTAACTTCTGATTCAATCGGCACAGGTTCAGTTCTGATTGTATACCGTGGCGGAGAAGTATGGAAAACATACACAATTGTAATTTTCGGTGACCTTAACTGCGACGGTGTTATTGACATTTACGATGCATCAATTCTTGCAGCAATTGTAAACGGCGATATGGAAGCCCAAGAAGATTCACCAATTGCCTTTGCTGCAGATTTAAATGGCGACACAGCAATCGATGTTTATGACCTTGCAATTATAAACTCTGTTGTAAATGGTGAAACTGAAATTTCACAAACAAAAAATTAAAGGAGTGATTTTTAATGAAGAAAACCTTCACTAAAATGATATCAGTTCTTATGCTGATAACGATGCTTCTCTCAACAGGCATTGTTTCTATTGTATCTTCAGCTTCTTCAGAAGCTGATTACAAAGCAACATTCAGCATTGTAACAGATAAAACTTCTGTTAAAGCAGGAGAAGAAGTCAAAGTAAGCGTAAAGCTTAAAACAAACTATTATATTTGTGCAATGGAGCTTCCTGTAATCTATGACGGTGACGCTTTCAAAGTTCAGAACACAAGCCCCACAAGCCTTAAATCTTTCCTTACCTTTGAAGGTAGAATGGCATCTGCTTACAGAACAAACGGCAACTGGAAGTCACCCGCAGAATTCTATACAACCCGTAACTCAAATACAGAATTCTGGTCACAGAAAGCTATAATGGATAGGTATAAAATTGCCTTTGCATCGTGGTCTTCAGATTCAACACTTAATGGTGGCAAATTGGTAAAACTTTCAAATGAAGAAACAATAATTTCTTTTACTCTTAAGGCACAGAAAGATATCAGCAACATTGCCGGTCTTATTTTTATTCATAAAGATTTCCTTAAAACAGAATCTTTTGCAGGCGGCAGATGGTCTTGCGGAAGAAGTAAGACTGAAAAATTTGATGCTAAAAATATTGTTGCAGTAGGTCAGACTATAACTTTTACAGGAAAAGTTCCTAATATGGACGGAAACAACAATACTGATGACGGTAAAGTTGAAGACGGCGTAATCGCAATCAATTTCAAAGCAACAAAATGCCTTGAAGATGAACTTAATGAAACAATTCTCAAAGACTATAATCTTAAATGGACTTCAGAAGATGAATCAATTGTAACAGTTGATGAAGATGGTAATATCTATGGCGTAGCACCCGGTGAAACAACAGTTACAGTTAAATCTACAGACGGCAAGTTTACAAAAACTTTTGACGTTAAGGTAAGTTATTCAATTATTCAGTGGATAATTATTATCGTTCTTTTCGGATGGATCTGGTACGTTTAATTGACGTAAACTGAATATTTTATAAAAAATCAAGCCTCGCAAGATTTAATTTCTTGCGAGGCTTTAATTATCTGATAAGGAGATAAACCAATATAATATGAACGATACAAAAAAGGGGAATTAAAAGTTTAAAAGCGATTTTTCTTGTTTTGTGGCGGAATATATACATTCCGAAAATTCCGCCAACAGAACCGCCTGCTAATGACAGACCTAATAAAACGCTTTCAGGAACACGCCATTTGTTTTTTACAGCTTTTAGTTTATCTGCACCGAAAACGATAAAGGTGATAATGTTGATAAGAATCAGATAAATTATGAGAAATTTCATTTTACTGTTTTACTGTGAATGAATATTCAGTGTCGGGGTCTTTTGCTTCATATACAAAACTGAAACCGTATGTTCCGTCATCATTGTAATAAACGGAATATCCGTCATATCCGTTTGAAGAAGCAAGATCGATTTTTTCGCCGTTCATATAAATTTCAGGACATTCAATGTTTGTGAAACCGTCAACTCTTACTGCAATATTGTTTCTGCCACCTTTGATTGTGAATTCAGCTTCATTGTTTTCAGCAACAACAATAGGAATAAATTTATCTTCTTTTACAGTGCCTTTTGAAGCTGTAACTGTTGCAGGTTTCAGAGCACTGTCTTCGCGTACTGCAAGCACCTGAGCATCTGTCTGCTCCGTGCCCTGACCCCAGGGAAGAAGAACGAGTGTCAATTTGATTGAGTCGCCTGCTTTGAAAGAAACATTCTGTGCATCAAGTGTAAGCACACCTGATGAAGCATTGCTTGTTGATTGTTCTCTGTAAGCAAGGGGAATATCAGTTTTTTCACCACCGACGATTATCTCGCTATCACGTACAATCAAAGCAAAACTGCAACCGAAACGGTTTTCAACCTCATCAAGAGTATCATCTGTTACATCGAAGAAACTGAAATAAGGGGATTCGCTGCCAAGTGTGTAATATTTTGTTAAAAGTGAAGTATCAACATCAGTTATTACAGGGGTGTTGTTTGCATCAAGGTATCCTGTTTTATCGTATTTTACAGATCTTCCGTCAAAGTAGAATAAATCGAAATCTCTTCTGAAATCTGCAAAATTCACACCGCGCAGGAAGTTGATTTCAACTTCATAATATGTTCTGTTTTCGTCAGTCTGTGGGAATTCTACGTGACGAAGTGTGTATTCGTAAGAACCGCAATCCGAAATGTAGTTACTATAAATATCAGAATAAGTCTGTCCTACAGATTTTATGTCTGCATCAACATATTCACTCAGAACAGTTTCCTTGTTGATAATTCCGAGAGCTTTAGGAGTATAGTTTACAAAATTGAGAACACCTACAGAGTTGAATTGCGGTTGTTCAGGCCAGATAATACCGCTTCTTGTTCTGAAGTCAGGGAGAAGCCAGCCATCTTTATTGCCTACAAAGTAAGGTGCGATGCAGTTTGTTTCAGTTGCGCCTGTTGAAAGGTGATAATATGAAACGTGAAACTCAATTGATGATAACTGCTTGAGAGGGAAGTTACCCCAGTTCTGGAAAATGTTTACAAGTGTAAATGAAAGAGTTTCATCTGCTTTGATTGAAACAGGGAAGAAGCTGTCACCGTACTGATAGTCTTTTACACTGTAGAAAGGTTCGCCGCCATCTCCCTGGAAGTTTTTGCATACTTCAACATCAATAGGAACAAGTGTATTGGCGTCGTCAAGAATTGCTCCTGCTTCAAGGCAACCGTTTGTGCCGAACATTCTGATATAGAAAGTTCTGTCTTTTTCGTCAGAAGTGATTGTGATAGGTGCTTTATATTGTCTTTCAGGATTATTGTAAGCAGTTGTGAAATCTGTACCATTCATTGTAAAAGTGTAAGCACCTCTCAATGAATCGTAGCCGATGAAACGTGCGCCTGCATCGGAAGCGTCAACAGTAATTCCTGCAAGGGGATTTCTTTCAAGATAAGCTTCTTTCTCAATGCCGTCAAATGAATGAGTTTTGTCTGTGTAAATTCTTGTGCCGAAAGTAACATTGTTGAGAGAGTAAGAGCCTGTTTCGTCGTGCTTGTTAATGCCTGTGCCTGCAGTGTAGTTTGCAACAAATTTAAGCACGTAGTAACCATCTTCAAGAGTAAGTGAAGTTGATTTTACAGAGCCGTCACAAGGTGCAATAAAGCCTACAACACCAACATTTTTAATGTCAAAAGCAACATATTCCAAAGTGGGTGTTTCGCCTGTTGTGTCGGGATAAGTGCCGTTTGCATCTTTAGCCTGGAAAGATGCAACTGAATCTGCAGGAATTTTTATAATACTGCCGAATTCTTTAAGGTCAGTTGTTTCTTCGCAAGCAAAAAGTGTTGACTGATTATAGAGCCTGTCACCATAAAGATGGTAAGTTTTGTCAACTTTGAAATCTTTTGATTTTCCATCAAAATCTCTGACATGGCAATCATAATAATAAACACCAAGTCTTATTATATTCACTCTACCCATTTCTGATGAAGAGGAGGAATAATAAGTTTTACCGTTATTTGTGGTAAAATATGTATCGAAAGAATCTGCAATATAAACGTTGCCCTCAAGGTCTGTGAGCGTTGCAGAATTGTTCTTTGTGAGAGAATGAGTCAGAATCATGTTGCTGTTTTTAAATTCATAAGCAGTTCTCTCGGGGGTTGTATATCTTGCCTGAGCCTGATTTTTAATTTCATGTGCGAATTTTATTGTGTCAGCCATATTTGTGTGTGAATCAATGTTGTTGATAATTTCTGTTTCATCTTTTTCTGTCTTAACAATTTCTCCGAAGTCGCCGTAGCTTATTCCGCAGAAAATAAACTGAAGAAAAGCGAGAAAAGTCGAAAGGACTTTTATTATAGCGTCCATAAAAACACCTCTTTCTGTTTTATGAAGATATTTTAATACAACAAAGCTATAAAGTCAAATAAAAAATCACCATATTTGATGGTGACTTTTTAATTAGATTATTTCAGATAAAATTGTGTTGGAAAGGAGAAATCCCTTTTTTGTGAAATGTAAAGAATTTTCGTCAGATTTCATCAGTTTTATATCAACAAATTTCTGAGATTTTTTCAGGAGATTTTCAAAGTTCTCTTCGTAGAATTTTTCGGAAACTTCTTTTCGTGATATACCTTCTGTAAGCCTTAATTTCAGCATTGCAAATTCTTCAAAATTTCCGCCGTCTCCGTCAGAAATGTATGAGGAAGGTTTTTTCAGATAATCATCAAAGTTTCTTGTGTGATAAAATCTTTTGCCGTTTAAAAAAGAATGTGCAGCAGGGCCGAGCCCTAAATATTCTTCGCAATTCCAGTATTTTAAGTTGTGTTTGCTTTCGTAACCGGGCTTTGAAAAATTGGAAATTTCGTATTGGTGAAAACCTGATTTTTCAAGATAATTTCCTACTGCTTCATACATATCACACACAGTGTCTTCATCAGGTAAGGGTAACTCATTCTGACGTCTGTGAAACAGAGTGTTTTCTTCTATTTTCAGGATGTATGTGCTTACGTGCTTAACATCGCAGTCGACAACGAATGAAAGGGTTTTTTCAAGGCTTTCATAAGTTTGTTGCGGAACACCTAACATAACATCAAGTGAAATGTTTTCAATGCCGTATTTTTTGCAGAGTTTAATATCACTTCTGATTTTTTCGCATGAAGAATGTCTGCCTAAAAATTTTCTTTCATCATCAACTGCAGATTGTAGTCCCATTGAAATTCTGTTTACACCCACAGAAGTGAGAACTTTTATCAAATCTTCATCACAGCTTGACGGATTGACTTCAACAGTTATTTCTCCGTCAGTGAAATGAAATTTTTCTTTAGCTTTTATGATAAGCTTTTTCAACCTTTCTTTGCCAAAAACGGATGGCGTTCCGCCACCCAAATAAATTGTATCAGCAACAATGTTTTCTGCAGTTTCGATTTCTTTGTTGAGAGCATCAAGGTATGAATCCTTTTTTTCTTCGTTACCCCTCATAGAAAAAAAATCACAGTAAGGGCATTTTGTAGCACAGAAAGGTATGTGAATATAAATCCCTTTTTTTATCATAACAAATCTATTCCTACAATGCTGCTGCTTCGCAGACCAAAAACAAGTTTGTCATTATAAACTACAGGTGAAGCTTCTATAAGTCCGCCGGGGCAGATTTTGTCGAGAAGTTCGCCTGTTTTTGCATCAAGCATCACAATGTCTCCTGCTGTGTCACCGTTTATGATAACGCTGTTGCCGTCTTTTCCGGTCACAACACATGGTGAAGACCAGGTATACATATTGCCTGTGTAATACCACACTTCTTCACCTGTTGTTTTGTCAATGGCTGCAATACCGCCCTGGTTTACGTTAGGATAGTGAGCAAGGGGAACGAAAATAAGGTGTGAACAATCATTTTTGCCAAGTGCAATTGTTCCCTGCACGCCCCCTGATGTACCTTCAACGGTTGTGCAGTTATATTCTTTCTGCCATACTATCTCACCTGTTTCTGCGTCGATTTTGAAAACAGGAATATCGCCTCTGCCTGCAGAAGTTGTCCAGTGAAGAGAAGTTGAAATATAAATATACGGTTTGCCGTTTTCAATGTCGAGAACAGGTGAGCAGTTTGTGTCGTCAACCACATCCTGCATCCAAATAACACTCAGATTTGTCATATCAATGCAGTATAAATAACCGCCGTTGTCTGCAATATACATATACTGTCCGTAAATAACGGGGCTGGTTTCAAAACCATACCAGTAGTTTACAGAGTTGCTTCTGTCTGTTGTGACTTTGAGTTTTATCGGTTCATCAGGGTTGACGGAAACAGTTCCGTTTGCAGCATCGTAAGAGGAATTGAGATGAATTGTATATATAAGTCCGTTTTCACATGGATAAATAAGAGTATCTGTTGCAGCACACACAAGGGCAGATGAGTCAAAAGCACACCACGTTCTGTGAGCAATGGATTCACTACCGCTGTATTCTTTAAGAATTGTGCAATCTATAAGGCTTATAATGAACATTTTGGGAGGAGTACCGCCGGGAGTGTAGTCACCGCCGCCTACATACATAATCGGGTAACCTCTGGGGTCAAGTGCACCTGCACCTTTGAAAACAAAACCGAGGTCCATGGGGTCACGTGTGTAAGAGCCGTCTTCAAGGTCAAGGAAATATATTGTGCCGCCCATTGTAGCGTAGATTACTTCAGTCAGGTCAGCTTTCTCTTTCTTTTCGGGATAGATGTTCATGTTGTTTTTTGTTGTTTCATCCCATTTTACAATAAGGGGCTGGCCTGTCCAACCGCTGCCTGTCCAGGGAGCATAGCCTGAACCGCTTGCCATCGAACCGGTCTGAACACGCCAATAATCGTGAGAAAAACTTTTCTGTTCAAGTGATGTTGTGCCGTAAACTGCACCATCACGGAAGTTATTTCCCTTGAAAGTTACAATTCCCTCCGCAGATGAATAAGCATTGGTAAAGCCCAAGTCAAACTGATTCTGCAGATAGTGGTCAATTTTAACAGTACCTGAATATATTTCTGTTTTCAGACCAAATTTTTCAGGATCTGTTGACTCTGTGCAATAAGGTTCAAAAGTATATTCGGGTTCAGGTGTGACAGTATTGTCACTCTGAGGCTTCTGATTTTCAGTAAGCGGAGTGTCTGCATCACCGGCCTGAGTCTCGATTTCGGCAAGGTCTGCTCTTTGCTCAATAAAACTCATTGATGCAAAAGCCACAGCACATATGGCAATAACAAAGCAAAGTACCATTAAAATATTTTTCATTGAATTTTTCATTTTTTCACCTCTTATTGTAAGCAAAGGGCAGCCGAAAAAGCTGCCCGTGGTTTTTAATATTTTATGAGATATCTGTCAATTTCCCACTGAGAAACCGCTGTGCTGTATGCGTGCCATTCTGCTTTTTTACCTTCGATATATTTTTCAAATATATGGCCGCCTACAGTTTCTTTGATGAATGGGTCTTTAATGCTTTCTTCAATTGCTTCTTCAAGTGATTTGGGAAGCATTTCAATGTTGTTTGCCTTCAATTCTTCTTCTGTCATATCATAAAGGTTAGCGTATGTGGGAGCAACAGGTTTAAGACCTCTTTTGATTCCGTCAAGACCTGCTGCAAGGCAGAGAGCCATTTCAAGATATGGGTTGCAGGAAGGGTCAGGACTTCTCAGTTCAACACGTGTTGCCTTGCCTCTTGCAGAGGGAATACGCAAAAGACTACTTCTGTTACTAACGCTCCATGAGATATAAACAGGAGCTTCATAGCCGGGTACAAGACGTTTGTATGAGTTTACAAGGGGGTTTGCAAAAGATGTTATACCCTTGATATGTTCCATAACGCCTGCAATGAAAGAATATGCATCCTGACTTAAACCTAATTCATCTTCGGGGTCGTAGAAAGCGTTCTGACCGTTTTTGAAAAGTGACATATTTGTATGCATACCGCTTCCGCAGATGCCAAAAACAGGTTTGGGCATAAATGTAGCGTGAAGTCCGTGGCGTTCAGCAATTGTTTTAACAACATATTTGAATGTTACAACGTCGTCTGCCACATGAAGCACTTCGCCGAAGCGGAAGCCGATCTCATGCTGACCATCAGCACATTCGTGGTGAGAAGCTTCAATTTCAAAACCGATTTTTTCAAGTGCAATGCACATATCACGTCTGCAGTTTTCACCAAGGTCAATTGTACCAAGGTCAAAGTAACCTGCTTTGTCAGCAGTCTGAGTTGTGGGGTTTCCGTTTTCATCGCGTTTAAAAAGGAAAAATTCACATTCGGGACCCACGTTGAAACTATATCCCATTTCTTCTGCTTCTCTGATTACTTTTTTGAGAATATTTCTCGGGTCACCCATAAAAGGTGTGCCGTCTGTTGAATAAACATCGCACATCATACGTGCAGTTTCAGGACGCCACGGGAAAACAGCAAATGAATCAAGGTCCGGTTTCAGGTACATGTCAGATTCATCAATTCGCACGAAGCCTTCAATTGATGAGCCGTCAAACATACATTCTCCATCGAGTGCTTTTCCGAGCTGTTTGACTGTTATTGCAACGTTTTTCGGAGTGCCGAAAACGTCAGTGAATTGCAGGCGGACAAACTCAACCTTTTTTTCTTCTGCTATGCGGAGTATATCCTCTTTTGTGTTTCCCATAAACGGGTTCTCCTTTCACCTTGAAAACAAGTAAAAAAATTACTTATTAATTATACCATACGAGTTGATTTTGTCAATGAATAAAAGTGCACGGAATAATGGCATTATTATATTAATA
Source organism: Oscillospiraceae bacterium (assembly GCA_015066175.1). Lineage (GTDB taxonomy): Bacteria > Bacillota > Clostridia > Oscillospirales > Acutalibacteraceae > SIG575. Next base: position 28,974 of record SVOW01000010.1, on the reverse strand, counting down.
TTAGTGACTATTACATATAATTCGCAAAAATAACAGAAATTTTGTAATATAAACACTTTAAAATTTCTGCAAGGTGTGATATAATATTTTGATGAGTACCCGTATCTGATTTAAAACAGATTTAAGGTAAAGATTTTTCAGATAATTATGTAATTTATGATATCCCAGAAAAGGAGAATAAAAATGTTATTTACACAAGAAGTAGGTATAGATCTCGGCACAGCGAACACACTTGTTTTTGTGAAAGGGAAGGGTATTGTAATAAGAGAGCCGTCTGTTGTTGCAGTAGACGAACGTTCAAACCCGCCTAAAGTTGTTGCCGTAGGAACTGAAGCAAAAGAAATGATAGGCAGAACTCCCGGTTCAATTGTTGCGGTGCGTCCTCTTAAAGATGGTGTTATTGCAGACTTTGATATCACTTCAGACATGCTTAAGGAATTTATCCGCCGTGCAATCAGCGGTTCTCCTTTCTCACGTGCTAAAGTAAGAATCTGCATTCCCTCAGGCGTTACAAGCGTTGAAAGACGTGCTGTTCACGATGCTGCCAGAAGTGCAGGTGCAAAATATGTAAGCCTTATTGAAGAGCCTATGGCAGCGGCGATCGGTGCAGGTCTTCCCGTAAGAGAAGCAAGAGGCAGCCTTATTGTTGATATCGGCGGCGGTACTGCAGAAGTTGCTGTTATTTCACTGGGTGATATTGTGACATCACGTTCAGCAAGATGTGCAGGTGATAAACTTGACGAAGCAATTATTGCTCACATCAGAAAAAAATATAATGTTCTCATCGGTGAAAGAACTGCTGAAGAAATAAAAATCAATATCGGTTCTGCATATCCCTTTGAAAATGAAGGCACAATGACAGTAAAAGGTAGAAGCCAGATAGATGGTCTTCCCAAACTTATTGAAGTTTCAGCAGACGAAATCCGTGAAGCTCTTGCAGATTCAGTAAGCCTTATTGTTGAAGCAATACGTTCAACTCTTGAAAAAACTCCTCCTGAACTTGCTTCAGACATTATCGACAGCGGAATTATGCTCACAGGTGGCGGAGCGCTTCTTCGCGGACTTGATAAGCTTATTGCAATCGAAACAAAAATGCCTGTTCACATTGCAGACAATCCCCTTGACTGTGTTGTAAACGGCACAGGTATCAGTCTTGAGTCAAATACACTTAAATAAATCCGAAAGGAATCCTGAAAATGGGAGAAATTTTTAAAGGTAAAAAATTTAAAATTTTGGCTTGTGTGGTAGCAGCACTCATGCTCGGCACTGTTTTTGCTTCACTTTCCCATAACGGAACTTCTCCGATTGCATCTGTTTTAAGTGCAGCTTTCTCTCCTATAGAGAAGTTTTCTTCATATGTAGCAGAAATAACTAATTCATTCGCAATTAATTTCCGTTCATCTGCCACGTATTCAGAAAGAATCAAAGAGCTTGAATCGGAAGTTGAAAAATATCAGGTGCAGCTGGTTGAATTTGAGCAGGCAAAACAGAAAATTGCCGTTTATGAAGAGTTCCTTGATGTAAAAGAAGAAAATCCTGACTACGAGCTTGAAGATGCTTCAATCATTGCACGTGATTCGGCTGACATGTATTATTCTTTTGTTATTTCAAAAGGTTCAAATTCAGGCATAGAAGTCAATGACCCCGTAATTTACGGTAAACATTTAGTCGGTGTTGTTTCAAGCGTCAAAGCAAACACAGCTGTTGTCAAAACAATTCTCGACCCTGAACTCAACGCAGGTGCGTATGATATCCAGAGCCGTGAGTACGGATATGTTACAACAAACAATACTTTATCAGCAGAAGAAAAATGCATGATGCCCGGACTTAAAAACACAACTTCAATCACAAGCGGTTCTGTTATCTGCACATCAGGTATCGGCGGCATTTATCCTAAAGATTTAATCATCGGCACAGTTGATGAAGTTCTTAATGACACACAGACAGTGTCTGTTTACGCAGTTATAAAACCCGGCGTTAAAATTGCCGATTTGCAGGAAGTTTTTGTAATAAAAGACTTTGACGGACAGGGAGTTACGACAACTGATTAATTAATTTTGTTTTCAAAGGTGGTGAAGAATAATGATAAAAGAAAATTTACCTATTTATATCAAGAGATTTGTTCTTGGATTTATCATTGTTCTTGCTGCACTTCTTCAGAATACTCCCGGCGCATTTCCGAAAATGTCTTCGGCAAATGCAATGCTTCTTATTCCTGTGGTTGTCTGCATCGCAATGTTTGAAAGCGAACTTGTAAGTATGTTTTTCGGACTTGGTGCAGGTATGTTGTGGGATTTTGTAAGTGTAAGGGGTCACTATTTTCACGCAATAATTTTTTGTATTTTTGCTTTCTTTATTTCTGTTCTTGTCAGAAGAAGAATTCGCAATACTTTGTTCAGCTCAATGATTTTCACTTTCACAACCGTGTTTGTTCATAACACGCTGTACTGGATTTTATATGTGCTTATTCCAAATCCGGAAGGCGCTGTTGTGTCATATTTCAGATTTTATCTGTTATCATGCATTTATACGATGCTTGTGGGGATTGTGATTTATTTCATTATCAGACCTATAGAAAGAGTGTTCAAAGTATAATATTATCCGGGATTTTGTTGATTTATTTTTCAGAAAGGGAGGTGCCTCAGAGTGCGAAAACTCAATAGCAGAGATTACACAGTTATCGGAATATTTCTTTTGATTTTCTTCGTTTTTGTTATGCGTTTCGGATATTTTCAGATTATCCATGCAGAAGATTATGTCAACGCAGGTAAAAACGTTTCATCACACTCTGTTGCCGTTAAATCAACAAGAGGCGAAATTCTTGACAGAAACGGCTATCCTCTCGTAACAAACAGACAGGGTAATGCTGTTATTTTTGATGCTTCAAATAAATTCCCTACTTATGAAAAACAGACAGAGCGAAACAGAATTATACTCAAACTCATCAACCTTTTTGAAGCTTCTGACGAAGAATGGATAGATAACCTTCCCATTGAAGTAGATGAAGCGGGCAATGTTACCTTTGAAGAAGACAGAGAAGAAGACATTGAATTGATGAAAAGCAGAGATAAGCTGAATCTCAACAGTTATGCTACTGCAGAAAACTGTCTTGATGCACTTATTGAGAGATACAGTCTGCAGGATTATTCAAAACAGGACGCATGCAAAATCGCATCAGTTTGTTATGAGATGCTTCTTAAAACTTTTAACGAGGCAAATCCGTACACCTTCGCTGATGATGTATCAGATAAACTTGTGTCTATTATAAAAGAAAACAGCGCTGATTTACCCGGTGTTGATATTGAAATCACAACATATCGTGAATATACTGACGGTACTATTGCACCCCACATCATTGGTATGACAGGTGTTATAAGTGCTGAAGAATACGAGGCAAATAAAGACACATACGGTATGACAGATATCATTGGTAAAAATGGTATTGAACTTTCAATGGAGTCTTATCTTAAAGGTAAAAATGGACTGAAAACATATTACAACGATGCTTCAGGTGCAACACGAGTTGAATATACTCTCAATCCGGAGCAGGGTAATAATATTATTCTGACAATTGACTATCCTTTGCAGAAAATCACTCAGGATGCAGTCAGAAATTGCCTTTATGAATTGGAAGGCGACGGCTCACCGCCAGCAGGAAGTGCAGTTGTAATCAAGGTTGATACAGGTGAAGTTCTTGCAGCAGCCACATATCCCAGCTATGATGTAGAAAATTACAATGAAGATTATAAAAAACTTGTCCAGAATGCGGCAGCACCATTGTGGAACAGAGCTTTTCTCAGCACATATACCCCCGGTTCTACAATGAAACCTGCGATTTCAATTGCAGGTCTTGAAGAAGGATTGATTGGTCCTGACGACGGCACTTTCTGCAACAGTACTTATACGTACAAAGATATTACTCTCGGTTGCACAAGTGCTCATGGTTTCACAAACGTTGTGTCGGCAATTCACCATTCATGCAATATTTTCTTCTATCAGCTTGGTGAAAAACTCGGTATTTCCACAATGAACGATTACAGAAAAACACTGGGCTTTGGTCAGAAAACAGGCATCGAAGTTGAAGAAGCAACAGGCACACTTGACAGTCCTGCATATCGTCAGACTTTAGGTCAGGAATGGTATCCCGGCTTTACTCTGCAGTCTGCAATCGGTAACGCAGGTGACACAGCAACACCTATTCAGCTTGCAAATTACTGTGCTACTATTGCAAACGGCGGCACGAGATATAAATGTACTCTTATAAAATCAATAAAATCATACGATTATTCAACCACAATTTTTGAAAATACACCTGTTGTGGCAGCGCATACAGGCGTTTCTCTTAATTCGCTAAATCTGGTGCGCGAAGGTATGCTCAGGGTAGGAACAATAGGTTTCTGTAAAGAAGCTTTTCAGGACCTGCCGATTCAGGCGGCAGCCAAAACAGGTACTTCTCAGGTCGAGAAAGATATCAACGGTTCAAGAAAAATCTGCAACAACGGTTTCCTTATTGCTTATGCACCTTACGATAACCCTGAAATTGCAGTTTGTATTGCTCTTGAAGGTGCAAGCTCAGGTGCATCTGTTGCTCCTGTAGCACGAGATATCTTTGCGTACTATTTCAAAGAAGACAAAGAAAGCGACCCGGAAGATGAACAAGAAAATGAAAACGAGGTTGAATCACCTGACGAAGAAACAACTGATATCCGGAATGAGGATTTAATACAGTAAGGAGAATTTTAATGGGCATTTTTAAAAAATTCAGTTTAGGACTGAAAAAAACAAGAGAAAGCATGTCAGAAGCCATTGAAAATATGCTTCATAGCTACAAGGATATTGATGAGGAGCTTTATGAAGACCTTGAAGAAATTCTTGTAATGGGTGATGTAGGTGTTGTAACAGCATCAGAAATTGTAGAAAAACTCCGCGAAAGAGTCAAAGAAAAAAATATCGGTACTCCTGCAAGAGTTAAAGAACAGATTAAAGAGATTGTTGCAGAAATGCTCAAAGGCGAAGAAGAAATGAGCCTTATTACAATGCCGTCTGTAATTCTTGTAATCGGCGTAAACGGCGTTGGCAAAACCACAACTATCGGTAAAATGGCAGCTATGTATAAAGCGCAGGGAAAAAAAGTTATTCTTGGCGCGGCTGACACTTTCCGAGCTGCTGCTATTGAACAGCTTGAGGTATGGGCAGACAGAGCAGGCGTTGATATTGTAAAACATAAAGAGGGTGCAGACCCTGCTGCAGTTGTTTTCGACACAATTCAGGCAGGTATTTCAAGAAACGCAGATATTATTATCTGTGATACTGCCGGCAGACTTCATAATAAGAAAAATCTTATGGATGAACTTGCAAAAATTTACAGAGTTATTGATAAAGAGCTTCCTTATTCTGACCGCGAAAGTCTTCTTGTGCTTGATGCAACAACAGGTCAGAATGCAGTTAATCAGGCAAGAGAATTCAAAAATGTTGCAGAAATCACAGGTATCGTTCTTACAAAGCTTGACGGTACTGCACGTGGCGGCGTTGTTCTTGCAATCAAAAATGATTTGCGTGTGCCCGTTAAATTTGTAGGTGTTGGTGAGCAGATTGACGATTTGCAGCCCTTCAATCCTATGGCATTCGCAGAAGGACTTTTTGATGCAGAAGTAACTCATGACGATGATGACGATGATGACGAAGAAGAAACTGAGGAATAATCAATGGATTTTTTAATTGCCACTCATAACAAAAAGAAACAGGCAGAGATGCAGAGAGTTCTGGAGCCTCTGGGAATAAATGTAAAAACTGCCGCAGAACTTGGTATTGAACTCAGTGAAGTTGAAGAAAACGGAACAACTTTCCATGAAAACGCAAGGATAAAAGCGCTTTCGGGTTGCAAAGAAAGCGGACTTCCCTGTATTGCAGATGATTCAGGTATCTGTGTTGACCATCTGGGCGGTGGACCGGGAATTTATTCTGCAAGATATTCAGGCGGTGACGATGAAGATAATAACGATAAGCTTCTTATGGAGCTTGAAGGTGTGGAAAAAGAAAAAAGAACAGCACATTATGCCTGCAGTATTTCATGCTGTTTTCCTGACGGCAGAGAAATTACGGCAGAAGGAAAATGTTACGGATATATAGGCTTTGAAAGACAGGGCACAGGCGGTTTCGGCTACGATCCGTTGTTTATTACGGAAAAAGGATGTTTTGGTGAGCTGTCACCTGCAGAAAAAGACGAAATGAGCCACAGAGGAATTGCCCTCAGGGAACTTAAAGAAAAATTAGAATCGGAGAATTTATATGACAAGTAAGGAAAGAGCAAATTTAAGAGGGCAGGCAAACTCCCTTGAAGTTTTGTATCAGATTGGTAAAGGCGGAATCAATGACGCATTTATTGAGCAGACTAAAGCAGCGCTCAAAAAGAGAGAACTTATCAAACTTAAAGTTCTTCTTGAATCTTCGCCCGTATCTCCCAGAGAAGCAGCAGAAGAAATTGCTGCAAAAACAGAGTCAGAAGTTGTTCAGGTTATCGGTGGTTGTATGATTTTCTATAAATACAATCCTGAACTTCACAAGGATGAAAAGAAGAAAAAACCTGCAGCGAAAAAACTTTCAGACATTAAAGGAAAAAGAAGATGAAAATCGGTCTTTTCGGTGGCACGTTCAACCCTGTTCATACAGGTCATTTAAATCTTGTAAAAAACTTCAAAGAAAAGTTAGGCCTCGATAAAATCCTTGTCATTCCTACAGCACAGCCTCCCCACAAAGAAGCAAAAGCACTTGCGTCAAGTGAAGACAGAATAAATATGTGCAGATTGGCTTTTGGTGACTTGGCTGAAATCAGCGATATTGAAATGGTACGTGGCGGAAAAAGTTATACTGTTGAAACCCTTGAAGAATTGAAGAAAAAATATCCTGATGACGAGTTTTATTTTCTTGTAGGTTCAGATATGCTTCTCAGTTTTAAAAGATGGTACAGGTGGGAAGATATTTTATCAATGTGCACATTGTGTGCCACAGACAGAAATAACGAAGAAAGCTGCAGAGAATCAGACCCTGACTTTTTTGAAAAAATTATTTTCTGTGATTTTGAAAAAACTGTTGTAAGTTCAACTCAAGTCAGAGAAAAGCTTGAAAGAAAAGAAGATGTTTTACGCCTTATCCCCGAAAAGGTTCTGAATTATATTAAAGAAAAAGGTTTATATAATGCTTGATACAGAAAGAAACGAAGAATTCGTAAATCTTATAAAAGAAAAACTGCAGGAAAGCAGGTTTGTACATTCGATGAATGTGGCAGCCTGCGCAAAGAAACTTGCCAAAAAATATGGTTGCGATGAAGAAAAGGCATACACAGCAGGGCTTCTTCATGACGTGATGAAAAACGCAGGTGATTCTGAGCAGTTAAGTATAATTGAAAAAGCAGGTATGGAATTGACTGCCTGTGAAAAAGCGAATAAGAAACTGTGGCATGCAATAGCAGGCACAGCTTTTATAAAAAAAGAATTGAATGTAGAAAATGAAGACATAATAAATGCTGTAAGATATCACACAACAGCAAGGGAAAATATGTCAACACTTGAAAAGGTAATATATGTTGCGGATTTTATTTCTGACGACAGGAATTATCCCGGAGTTGATGAAGTAAGAGAAGCTGCAGAAATAAGCCTTGAAAAGGCAATGATGATTGGTCTTGAATTCTGCATTCACGAAATTGTGGAAAGAAAGCAGATTCTTCATCCCGATAGCGTGGATGCATATAACGAAATAGTAATTTCAGGGCAGGAGGTTTAAAATATATGAAATATGAGGAACTTATAAAAAATATTGTAAAAGCACTTGATGAAAAAAAGGCAGAAGATATTAAAATTATCGAAACTGCAGAGCTTACAATTGTTGCTGATTCTTTCATTGTGGCAAGCGGTACATCAAGCACACATGTAAAAGCATTGGCAGATGAAGTTGAATATGCAATTTCTCAGCTCGGAACAGAGCCTGAACACATTGAAGGCAGAGCAACAGGTTGGATTCTTGTTGACTACGGCACAGTTGTTGTTCACATTTTTGATAGACAGAGCCGCGAGTATTATAATATTGAAAGACTCTGGCAGGATGCAAATATCAAAACTGCAGAAGATATTCTTGGTTAATTAAGATTTAATTTAGGAGTTGAAATAAAATGAACTATGATTTTAAAGCCGCTGAAAAGAAGTGGCAGGACAAATGGGAAGAATCAGGTGTTTTCCACGCAATAGACAATTCTGAAAAAGAAAAGTTCTACGCTCTTGTTGAATTCCCTTATCCCAGCGGTGCAGGTATGCACGTTGGTCACATCAAGGCTTATTCAGGCCTTGAAGTTGTATCCCGTAAACGCAGAAAAGAAGGCTACAATGTTCTTTTCCCCATTGGTTTTGACGCTTACGGTCTTCCTACTGAAAACTACGCTATCAAAACAGGTATCCATCCAAGACAGGTTACTGACGATAATATTGCAAAATTCACTTCACAGCTTAAAAGAGTAGGTTTCTCTTTTGACTGGGACAGAGTTGTTGACACAACTGAAGAAGGCTACTATAAATGGACACAGTGGATTTTCCTTAAAATGTTCGAAAATGGTCTTGCTTTCAGAGATAAAACTCTTGTAAACTACTGCCCCTCTTGTAAAGTTGTTCTTTCAAACGAAGATTCACAGGGTGGTAAATGCGATATCTGCCACAATGATATCGTGCAGAAATCAAAAGACGTTTGGTACTTAAGAATTACAGAATATGCAGACAAACTTCTTGAAGGTCTTGACAGCGTTGATTATCTTCCCAACGTAAAGCTTCAGCAGGAAAACTGGATTGGTAAATCAACAGGTGCATTCGTAAACTTCAAGGTTAAAGATACAGATGAAACTTTAAGAATTTACACAACACGTCCCGATACACTTTTCGGCGTAACATTTATGGTTATGGCACCTGAACATCCTATGCTTGATGAGTATAAGGATAAGATTGAAAATTTTGCAGACGTAGAAGCTTACAGAGCAGAATGTGCAAAGAAAACAGAGTTTGAAAGAACACAGCTTGTAAAAGATAAAACTGGTGTACGTCTTTCAGGTTTCGTTGGCATCAACCCCGTAAACGGCAAAGAAATTCCTATTTTCATTTCCGACTATGTTATGATGGGCTACGGTACAGGCGCAATTATGGCTGTTCCTGCACATGACCAGAGAGACTACGACTTTGCAAAGAAATTCGGCATCGATATCATCGAAGTTATCAAAGGTGGCGATATTGAGAAAGAAGCTTACACAGGCGACGGCGAAATGGTAAACTCTGATTACCTCAACGGTTACACAGATAAAAAATCATCTATCGCACGTGTTCTTGAAGAGCTTGAAAAACAGGGTATCGGCGAAAAAGGTGTTCAGTATAAAATGAAAGACTGGGCATTCAACCGTCAGAGATACTGGGGCGAACCTATTCCGATTGTGCATTGCCCCGATTGCGGAATGGTTGCTGTTCCTTATGAAGAGCTTCCTCTTCTGCTTCCTAAAGTTGAAAACTTTGAGCCCGGTTCAGACGGCGAAAGCCCCCTTGCAAAAATTGATTCTTTCGTAAACTGCACTTGCCCCAAATGTGGCAAACCTGCAAAGAGAGAAACAGACACAATGCCTCAGTGGGCAGGTTCATCATGGTATTTCTTAAGATACATCGACCCCCACAACACAGAGTGCTTTGCAGATATGGAAAAACTTAAATACTGGGGACAGGTTGACTGGTACAACGGCGGTATGGAACACGTAACACGTCACCTTATCTATTCTCGTTTCTGGCATAAATTCCTTTATGACATCGGTGCAGTACCCACAGCAGAACCATATGCAAAAAGAACTGCACAGGGTCTTATCCTCGGTCCTGACGGAGTTAAAATGTCAAAATCAAGAGGTAATGTTATTGACCCCAACGATGTTGTTGATGCATTCGGTGCAGACGTGCTTCGTACATATGTGCTTTTCATGGGTGACTATGAAAAAGCAGCACCCTGGTCAGAAGACAGCGTAAGAGGTTGTAAGAGATTCATCGACAGAGTATGGAATCTTCAGACAATCCTTGTTGACGGAGATGACTTCTCAGAAAAACTTGAAGTTTCTTTTAATAAAACAATCAAGAAAGTTTCAAGTGATATTGAAAATCTTAAATACAACACAGCTATTGCAGCACTTATGACTCTTCTTAACGAAATTTACGATGCAGGTAAGGTTACAAAGAAAGAACTTTCAACTTTTGTTTCACTTCTTAATCCCTTTGCACCTCACGTTACAGAAGAAATCAACGAGATTATGGGCGGCGAAATGCTGGCAGTAAGCCCCTGGCCCACATACGATGAAGCAAAATGTGTTGATGCAACAATCGAAATCGTTGTTCAGATTAACGGTAAAGTAAGAGCAAAGATGAACATTCCTGCTGAAATCTCAAACGAAGACGCAATTGCTATGGCAAAAGAAGATGAAACAATCAAAGCAGCAATTGACGGCAAAACAATCGTAAAAGAACTTTACGTAAAAGGCAGACTTGTAAATATTGTTGTAAAATAAATTAAACGAAAAATTCTCTCCTTAAAAAAGGGGAGAATTTCTATATACGGACAAATTATAATTTTCAATGAAAAATCTCTTCTGTCATTTTCTTGCGAAAAAGACAACTCCCCTTGTGTTTTCAAGGGGAGTTTTTTTCAAAAAATTACACAATAGGACAAACAGTCCTATTGACTTATAGGACAATATGTCCTACAATGTGGGTTGAAAGGCATTTGATGCACTTTAGTGAAAAAGAAAGGATGAGAAAAGATATGAAAAAAATTGTAGCAATTTTGCTTTTAGTGGTAATGCTGTTTTCTTTCAGCGGATGTGGAGAGTCTTACAGACGTAAATTAGGAAACAACGCCGTGGAAATGGTGCAGTCAATGGAGAAAATTCCCGATGACATTAAATCAGGTTGTTCTGCTGAAAAATATACTATGGACATTACTCTTGATGATGCAAAAAACAAAATCAGCGGTACAGTGCGTGTTGATATCGTAAATAACACAGGCAATAAGCTTGATAAACTTTGCTTCAATCTTTTTTGTGCATCGATTTCATCGGATTCAAAAATATCAGCAGCAGAAAACAGTGAAACAAAATCGAAGTACAGCGTAGAAGCCGGAAATTCAACATCAACGTTTTATGTGAATTTAGGAAAAGACGGCATTGAAAAAGGCGGCAAGCTTTCGGTGAATCTTAAATTCACTACTATGATTCCTGAAATTAACGACAGATTCGGTTATTATCAGGATGAAAACGGCAAGCTTTATAACCTTTCTTTCTGTTTCCCCCAGATTGCATTTATGGAAAACGGCGAATGGATTGAAGAAGAATATGGTGAAGGTTTAGGCGAAGTGCGCTACAGTGAAATGTCTGATTGGTTTATCACATTCAAGACACCTGAAAAATATGAACTTATTACAACTGGTAAAATAGTTTCTGAAGATGACGGCTTTGTAATTGAAGCGGAAAATGTTCGTGAAATTGCAATGGCAGTATGTAACTTCGCAGAAATTATCACTGAAGAATCTGAGGGAATTACATATAACCTGATGATGCCTGAATATGAAGGATATAAGGCAGAATGGATAAAAGATTACGCGGAAGTTTTAATGACAACTGCAATTGAATCTGTTGAAATTTATACTGAAGCCTTTGGTGAATATATCTATGATGAGCTTGACATTGTGCCGGTATTTTATGGAGATGGTGTAGGAGGAATGGAATATCCGGGACTTGTTCAGGTATCGATGGTTGGTTTAAGTGGAGAGAGTGACGAAGGGATTGATTGTTGTGACGACGGAATAGTATCAACGTGTCACGAAGTAGGTCATCAATGGTTTTATTGTGCAGTAGGTAATAATGAAGGCAGAGAGCCGTGGCTCGATGAAAGCTTTACAAGCTATATTGAAACATATTTTTGTGTTAATGCAAAAGAAAGCATAAAAAAAGGTGAGAAATTTAATATGAAATATGGCGGTACAGACGAGCTGTCGGATATGAGTTCTTTCAATGATGTAGCTATGTCAGATTTCTATATAAATTTCCCGTTCAATGCCTATGAAGGTGATGACTACAATTATGTCTATTCAGACGGAGCAGAATTCTTAAGAGCACTTGAACTTGCAATGGGCGAAAAAGCCTTTATTAAAATGCTTTCAGATTGGTATAATGAAAATATTAATGAAATTGTAACAGGTGCAGAATTTATAAGCTTTGTTCTTGAGTATGATTCATCAGAAGAAGTTGTTGATATAATTAACAAGTTTATTTCAGAGGAGCAAATTTAAAAGAGCGAGGGCTGTATCAATGCTGATACAGCCCCATTAATTTTTCAAGATACATTTTTATTGACATTTAATATTTTATTATGTAAAATAAAGTCGAAATTTATTTTCAGGGGGAAAATATTATGATATGTAGAAATTGTGGCACGTCATGCAGCGATACAACAAAATTCTGCAAAGCATGCGGAGCACCGCTTACGCCTGCACAACAGGTATATCAGCAACCGATGCCTCAGCAGATGCCGCCACAGCAATTTCAGCCGCAGCAGCCGTATATGGTAAACACCACTGTAAACGACAACAGAGAGCCTGTAACAACAATAGGCCAGTATATGGGTTGGTCACTCCTTTCTGTTCTTCCGTTGGTAGGATTTATCCTTACTATAGTTTTTGCGGTAATGGGTTCTTATAAAAACAGGGCAAATTTCTTCAGAGCAATTCTTGTGTGGTATCTGATCGGAATACTGCTTGGGGTTGTCGGTGGAATTCTGATAGCTTCCGGTATTGTTATGCTTGAAGGAGTTTCGTTTTAACTAAACGAATAAAATGAAAACAAAAAGCTTCAGCAGACTTATAAGTTTACTGAAGCTTTTTTATATCAAAAATTACAAATTTCCAATCGTTTTTTACACATAAAAACAATTATAATGAAAAGGAGTTAAAATAAATTCATAACCTGAAAGGAGAAATAAAATATGATTATGTGTGAAAAAAACGAATATCGTTTAACTATTTTTCGGCGTAAAAAATTCTTCTTAACTGTGCATCAACAACGAGAAGATCTTCATAATTAGAAGCGATTCGGTCTTTAAAAATAAGCTTTGTGGCCCAGGGATGGTTTTTTATTGTTACTGTTAATGTATGAACACCGTTTTCGCTTGAAGAAATCATAGTGTCTTCAATCTGAGAAAAAGAAAACAAATCACAGTTTTCGTTAATATATCGGGGCTCATCACCGTAACTTTCCCTTGCACCACCAAGTGTTATGCAGAAAAGTTTTCTGTTTTCATCTACAAATAAAGTAGGCCTGAATCCGTAATATGCAGTGGGGTTGAAATTGTTTTTGAGAATATCGATGTTCTTTTTTCTTTCGTCAATATGATTTGCAGCGTCAGAAAGATCATATTTTATTGTATCGTGCCAGTTGATGCTCAGCATTTCACTGCATTCACAGCAAAGCTCACCATCGCGGAATTTTTTTCCTTTATTGAAACTACCTATTTTTGTATCGCAGAATGCGCAGAAAGTTTTTTTGAATAATCCCATTTTTACTCTCCTGAAATTGTTATTATGCTTATATTATAATCTTTCTTTTGCAATTTTTCCACCCCTTTTTTAAAATCATTTCAGTATATTACATTTGCAGGGTTATTTTTGGTGTAAATATAGACTTTTTCGGAGTAATTGTGTATAATAATCGTAATTGTATAATTTTAAAATGAGAAATTATGGTATTGATATGACAGATGTTAAACATATAAAAAAAGAGATGATTGTTTCATACAGCAACTTGTCTGAAAAAGGCGGAAGAGAAATTAACGAAGATGCCGTAAAAGTAACGGAGGTTGACGGCAATTTCTGTTTTATTGTCTGCGACGGCCTTGGAGGACACGGAAAAGGTGAGATTGCCTCTGCCGAAACAACTGAAAAAATTTCAGAATGCTTTGAAAGCGACAGTAAAGCATCTGATTTTTTTGATACAGCATTTAAAAAAGCGCAGGAAAATCTGCTTGAAAAACAAAAAGAAATTGCAGACACATCCCAGATGAAAACAACTGCAGTTGTTCTTACGATAACAGATGGCTATGCTCAATGGTGCCACATAGGCGATTCGAGATTATATTTTTTCAGCAAAGCAAAAATAAAAGAAAGAACTACCGACCACAGCCTTGTGCAGATGCTTGCAATCGCCGGAGATATTAAAGAAAAAGAAATCCGTTTTCATCCGGAAAGGAACGTGTTACTGAAAGTAATGGGTTCAGAATGGGAAGGAAATTCATACGTTGTTTCAGAAAAAATCAAGGTTAAAAAAGGTGATTCTTTTCTTCTTTGCACAGATGGTTTCTGGGAATTTATAAATGAAAAAGAGATGAAAAAATATTGCAAAAAAAGTCTTACAGCAGAAGACTGGTTGCAAAAAATGAAAGACGAAGTTGAAACAAACTCAAAAGGTAAGGATTCAGATAATTATTCTGCAATTACCGTTAAAATCTGAGGAGAAGTTTATGAATAAATCTTTATATTGCGATGTTTCATATCGGACACACATCGGCAATCGTGAAGAACAGCAGGATTATTTTGCTGTCGAAAAAACAGATGGTGCAGTTCTGGCGGTTGTCTGCGATGGCATGGGAGGACTTGAAAATGGTGCCCTTGCAAGTCAGACGGCAGTAAAAACTCTTGTTGATTTTTATCATGAAGATGATAAGAGCGATATATATAATATGTATCTCGATGCAGTGGATATTCTTGATGAAAGTGTTTACAGAATTTCACGAAAAGCGCAGGATAATTCAATGACGGGCACTACCCTCGTGTCAGCTCATATTGCAGACGGGAAACTCCACTGGCTTTCAGTGGGTGACAGCAGGCTTTATATTATAAGAGGAGATGTGATGTTATCCGCTACGAGAGACCATAATTATAATATGGTGCTTGAAGAAAAAAGGAAAAACGGAACTTTTACCGAAGCTGATAAAGCAGATGAAGTAAATGCAGAAGCTTTGCTGAGTTTTATCGGTATGGGCGGAATAGAACTGATGGATATAAGCCGTGAAGCTTTTTCGCTTCAATGCGGGGATAAAATTCTGCTGACATCTGACGGATTATACAGACTTCTTTCCGATGAAAAAATCAGGGAAATTATAACAAAAAACCGGCAGGCTTCTTCTGCAGCTGAAGCGTTACTTGCAGAGGCATTGGATCAACCTGTTGAGAATAAAGACAATATTACATTTATATTAATTAATATGGAGGAAATTTTATGAAACCGGTAAGATGCAACAACTGTAAACTTTTTTATGACGCAGATGAATTTTCAAACTGCCCTCATTGTCAGGCAGATATACCTGCGGCACAGCCTGCAATGAATGAACCTGTGTTTTCTCAGCAGCAGATGGCACAGCAGGCACCTCAGATGATGCCTCAGCAGCCTCCTGTGAAACCGGCAAAAGAATCTAAATTCAGTTTCGGCAAAAAGAAAAAAACAACTCAGGCAAACAATATGCCTGCACCTGATATGATGAACATTCCGCCTATGGCAGAACCTCAGAACGGTGCTTTCGCAGCTGACATACCTGCTGCTCCAACTGTATCTGATGAACAGACACAGTTTGTTACACAGAATTTCCCTCAGCCGGAAGAAAAGATTCAGGAAACAGACAATCTCCGCAAAGCAATCCAGAGTTCAGATTCTATGCAGAAAACGGTAGCTTTTTATGCTCTGCCTAATGAAAACGAACCCGTAGTAGGTTGGATAGTTTGCGTAAAAGGCGAATATATCGGTGAAAGCTTTAATCTTAAATCAGGCAAAAACCATATCGGTCGTTCTCTTACAATGGATGTGGCTCTTGCTAAAGAGAGAAGCGTTTCAAGAGAGAAACATGCAACAATTCTTTATGAACCAAACAAAATGCAGTTCTTCCTGCAGCCCGGTGACAGCAGTGGTCTTACATATCTTAATGACGACCTTCTGATGGCATTCGGTGAATTAAAAGCGGGAGATAAAATCACTCTTGGTGACAGCTCATTTGTTTTTGTGCCCCTTTGCGGCGAAAAATTCAATTGGGATGAATATATAAAGAACTGACTTTAAGGTGATAAAGTTATGAAAGTAAGATGCAGCGGTTGTTTTGAAGTATATGACAACGCGTTCAATTTATGTCCGTATTGCGGTCATGCTCCGTCAGCACCCGCAAAAGAGCCGTATCATTTAGCTCCGGGGTCTTTGCTTGCGGGAAGATACATCATCGGCAATGTTTTAGGCTTTGGCGGATTCGGTATTACGTACAAGGCATGGGACAGAAAACTGGAATCTGTGGTTGCAGTAAAAGAATATTTCCCCAGCGGAGTTGTAAACAGGCAACCGGGTTCGCAGAAAGTTGTTGTTCTGTCAAGCAAAAGCAGACGTGAGTTTGATTTCGGCCTTGTAAGAATTATTGAAGAAGCAAGAAATATGGCGCAGTTCAACTCAAATAAAAACATTGTGAATGTTTTTGAATATTTCGAGGAAAACAATACGGCATATATTATTATGGAGTTTCTCAACGGACAACCTCTGAGCGATTATATGCAGGAAAATGGTGGTGTGCTTCCGTTTGATAAAAGCATAGATATTATTCTGAACGTTGCATCTGCGTTGAAAGTAATACATAGTAAAAATATTATTCACCGTGATATCAGCCCTGATAATATTTATCTGTGCAAAAACGGTAACATTAAACTTATCGATTTTGGTGCTGCAAAGTTTTCAGTTGAGCAGGCAAGCAATTATACGATAATTCTGAAACCTGGTTTTGCTCCGCCTGAACAATATGAACAGGTCAGCAAACAAGGTCCGTGGACTGATATTTATGCTCTTGGAGCAACGCTTTATTATATGTTGACAGGCAGAAAGCCTGATGAATCAACCAACAGAAAAGTAGGCGATACACTGCCTGACCCTGTGAGAATCAATCCTCAGATTCCCTTATATATTTCTGATGCCGTTATGAAAGCAATGGCAATAGAAAGTGACCTTCGTTTTTCTTCAGCAGAAGATTTTGCAAAAGCGTTAAGACGTGAAAGCAAAGTTGTTCCCGTGAAAAAAGAAAGAAGAAGAAAGAAAAACAAACGATTTATAGGTCTGGCATCAGTTTTTGCTGTTATAGTGGCAGTTGTAATACTTTTCGGTGCTGATATGATAATCAGAAATCGTGCCTCACAACTTAAGCCTGCAGATATTGTTGTATGGTATATTGATAACGGCGATGAAAGACAAAAGGAAATTTATGAAAACATTGTTTCAGATTTCTGCAATGAATACAACAATGTTGATGTTGAGCTTGTTGGAATACCTGAAGATCAATACGAAGAAAAGCTTCGCGAAGCAATGGATGAAGGCGAAGCTCCTAATGTTTTTGTCAGCAACGGTTTTTCAGATAAAGAACTTGACGATGTGTACGATATAACAGATGTTATATATCCGGAGAGAGAATTTGAAAATTCTCTTATTTCAAAATTTTTTGTTGATCGCAGCCGCACAGATTGTATGTATCTTGAAAATTACGACGATATTTCAGACGGTAAACGTGTTCCTGTCGGCTTTAATGTTCCGGTAATTTATATAAATGAAAGCAAATTGCTTCCGGGTGCAGAGTTGCCTGAAAAAGTGGGATCATTAAAAGATATTACAAAACTTATCGGCGAAGAAGATATTATAGCAGTAAATCCCGAATTGGAAGAAGAGTTTGACGATGTTTTCAACAAAGATATTTCAGGACGGATTGTGCTGTCAGATAAAGAAAAATTTTTAAACGGTGAAGCGGCAATTTATTTTTCAGATACGTCAGAATATTTTGAAACAAAAAAGATGACCGCAAAAAATATGGGGATTCCGCTGATTTTACCGTTGGAAGAAGAAATTATTTTATATGATAGTTTCTGGAGTGTTTATGACAGCTCATCGGAAGATGAAAATGAGGCGGCAGAAGAATTTTTGTCGTTTATGCTTACAGAAACAGCACAGAATGAAATTTACCTTAAAGACCATGGCAAAGCATTGCCCATCAATAAAGATTCCATGGCAGCTTTCACAGGAACATATGGTGATTTCAGTTTTTTGACAGAGAAAGAAAAACGTTTTTCTTTTGATTTTTAGTTTTTTGTAGGAGACAGAGACATGCAATCAAGCTCAGTTAATAACAGTGGTGCGAAATATTCCGAAATGAATCATGGCAGATATGTCCAGGCAGGGCAACAGCGTTGCATGGGTTGCATGAGGCAGTATAATTCACAGCTTGAATACTGCCCTTATTGCGGGTATTCTGCTCACCCTGAAGTTGAAAATCTGATGCACCTTTATCCGGGAACAATTCTGCAAGGGCGATATCTTGTCGGCAAAGTGCTTGGTTATGGTGGTTTCGGAACAACCTACCTTGCGTGGGACTATGTTTTACAAAAAGAAAGAGCAATAAAAGAATATCTGCCAAGTGAATTTTCAACACGCGCGGCAGGTCAAAGTAAAGTAACTGTTTTCAGCGGTGATAAAACAAAACAGTTTTCAGACGGTCTTGAAAGATTTGTTGAGGAAGCAAAAAAATTAGCGAAAGTCCATAATGAAAGCGGTATCGTAAAAATTTATGACAGTTTTGAAGAAAACAACACTGCTTACATAGTTATGGAGCATCTTGATGGTGAAACACTTGCCCAATTTATTGCAAGGGAAAAAACTGTGCCTGCAGAAAAAGCTATTGAAATGCTTATGCCTGTTATGCAGTCTTTGCAGCGTGTTCATGCTCAGGGTATTCTTCACAGAGATATTGCTCCTGATAATATTTTTCTCACTAAAGAAGGAGAAATAAAGCTTATTGACTTCGGTGCAGCACGTTTTGCTACCACAAGCAAAAGCAGAAGCCTTACGGTTATTATAAAACCGGGATTTTCTGCAGAAGAACAGTACAGAAGTAAAGGGGACCAGGGTCCTCATACAGATGTATATTCTTTAGGTGCAACACTTTATAAGATGATAACGGGAGTAAATCCTCCCGATGCTCTTGAAAGACGAGCATATTATGAAAGAGATAAAAAAGATATTTTGTCTCCCATAACAAAATATGTCAAAGACATAAATCCGAATATAGAAACGGCAATATATAATGCCATGAATATCCGCCTTGAAGACAGAACAAGCACTATTGAGCAGTTCGCAAGGGAGTTGCTGTCTGAAACCAAGGTGAAAAGAAGAAAAGGCACGCTCAAGCAAACAGAAAAATTCAAATGGCCTTTGTGGGTGAAGATCGGAGCGCCAGTGTTGCTTGTTACTGTAATTGCTCTGAGTGTTCTGCTCGGCTTCGGTATAATAGGACCGAGAGCGAATAAGGCTTTCAGTGATAATATTCCGAAAGGGCAGACAAGGGTGCCCGATATTGTGGCACAGGATTTCTTAACGGCAGGCCAGACAATACTGGACAGTAACCTTGAAATAAGGGTTATAAACAGAATGGAAAGTGATACTGTTGATGAAAATATGATTCTTATCCAGACGCCGGAAGCCGGAAGCATTGTTGATGAAGGAACAATAGTATACGTAACAATCAGTGCAGGCAGAGGCACGGACTTTGTGATAGATGTAAGAAATTTCTCAAAAGACCTTGCAAAGACAAAACTTGAAGGGCTCGGATTTAAAGTTCGTTATAAAGAAGAATATGACGACACTGTTGCTCCCGGTTCTGTTATAAGTCAGTCTGTAAAAGGTGGTACTGAACTTGAAACAGGAGAAGAAATCACTTTGGTAATCAGCAAAGGAAAACAGACTCCTTTTGCAGACACGTCACTTGAAATGCCGTATATTGAAGGAAAAACTTTTGAAGAAGCAAGAAGATTGCTTATAAGAGATGGTGTGTATCTGATAATCGATGAGGTTGTTTACAGTCAGGATTATCCAGAAGGTGAAATTTTTTACCAATCTGTTTCAACAGGTACAGTAGTTAATTCAGGAGATGTAATCGGTGTCACCGTCAGTCTCGGACTTCATAAAACAAATATGCCCAACGTTATACACAGATCAGGAGAATCTGCAATTAATAAATTAAAGGCAAAAGGTCTTGTGGTAAAAGTTGAATATACAGAAAATAAAGATTACGAAGCGGGCACGGTAATCAGCCAGTCGATAGAGGCCGGAGAGGAAGTCCTTGCAGGAGAAGAAGTAACAATTTTTGTATGCAAAGGCAAAGAATCAAAGGTGCCTGATGTTGTAAATATGCATTATGATGATGCGCAGTCGTTGCTTATGGTAAAAGGTCTGACACCAAAGATTATTTATCAGCAGAGTTCAACTGTTGCAAAGAATTATGTAATAAGTCAGTCGATAGAAGAAGGTAAAAAAATACAGCATGGCACGGTAATTGAAATCGTTGTCAGCTGTGCAGATGAGCCTGTGCCACAGCCACAGGAATAAAATGTTTTGAAAAACATAAATTTTCCTGATTGACACCGGTAACCATTTTTCTTATAATATTTTTGAACTTATAAAAAAGTATAGTTAAAAGGAGCAGATATAAATGAAAAAAAACATCGAAAATTCTCAGGCTGTTAATGAACAGGAAGTTCTTGACAATCTTTACAGACAGTTTGGCGAAAAAGTTTTTACAGAAATGCAGAACAGAGACGAAAGCCGTCCTGCAGAAGAATTTTTTAACGGTCTTATGTTTTCATCACTTGAATTCTGTGTAAAAATCAGCGACAGTATCAAGCGTTTGGAAAAACAAAACGCACCGGTTGAGCCTCCTGTTGCTCCCGTAAACAATATTCCTGACCTTCCAAAACCGCAGGATATAGGTGCAACTCAGGTGATTATTCCTACAGAAGAAAACCCGAGAAAAAAATGTCCCAGATGCGGTGCAAGTTGCAATGAGGATATGCGCTTCTGCACATCTTGTGGTTATAAATGGCCCACAGCAACAAATGAATCACCCGTAATAACAATGTTTGCTCCCAAAGCAGCAGATGAAGAAAAGGCATTGTTCTGCACAAATTGTGGTTCAAAGCTTGATCCTGACAGTATTTTCTGCGTTGGCTGCGGCCAGAGAGTAGAATAATAAAACGGTTTGTAAAGCAGATATCTTTATGTATATGAATGAACTATCTTTTGGGAAAATCCTATCGGTATCATAAAGAAAAAGTAACCGTCATATTATTCAAAAATATTTATTATAAGTTAACAAAGGCAGATGCCTGTAAATAATTAAATTTAAAAGGAGATAATGAAATGAACGTTTGTCCTAAGTGTGGAAGTCCTATTGAAGAGGGCGGAGCTTTTTGCAGAAATTGCGGATTCAGCATTAATAATGCTGCTCCTCAGCAGCCCCCGATGTATCAGCAGCCTGCAATGCAGCAGCCGCCTATGTACCAGCAGACCGCAATGCAGCAGCCTGCATATGACCCTAAAGACCATACAGCAGAATTTGATGCAGATGAAGTTGCGAAAAATAAATTCTATGCTTCTCTCGCATATCTTCTTGGTGCAGTTGGTGTTGTTATTGCTTTGCTCATCGGACAGAAAGAAAATTCTGAATATCTTGCATTCCATGCAAAGCAGGGAGCAAAACTTGCAGCAGCAACTACTCTTTGCACTTTGATTCCGGTTTTAGGTTGGCTTGCAGCAGCAGCATTGTTCATCGTTTCTGTTATTTGTTTCTTCAAAACAAACAGCGGTAAATCAGTTGAAGCACCCATCGTTTCTTCAATTGAACTTTTCAAATAAAAACAAAAAAACTCGTAAAGTCAACGCTTTACGAGTTTTTTTATGCTTTTATCTGATTGAGCCTACTGTGCGAGGGTAAAGAATTACATCACGTATGTTCTGAACACCTGTAACATACATTATGATTCTCTCAAACCCGAGACCGAATCCGCTGTGAGGAACACTTCCGTATTTTCTCAGGTCAAGATAATCAGAGTAATCATCAAGGTTCATATTTCTGTCTTTCATAGCCTGCACAAGTTTATCGTAATCAGCTTCTCGTTCACTGCATCCGATGATTTCTCCGACACCGGGCACGAGAAGGTCTGTTGCGGCAACAGTTTTGCCGTCATTGTTCTGTTTCATGTAAAAAGATTTGATATCTTTCGGATAATTTGTAATGAATACAGGTTTGTTGAATACTTCTTCGGTAATATATCGTTCGTGTTCTGTTTGTAAATCGCAGCCCCACTCAATTGGATATTGAAATTTCTTGCCGGATTCTTTCAATAATTCTATTGCTTTGGTATATTCAACAACAGCAAAATCCTGTTTGATTAATCTTTCGAGTTTTTCGATTAATCCGTTTTCAAAATGCTGATTGAAAAAGTTAAGTTCCGCAGAACATTTTTCAACCACATCAGAAACGATGTATTTTATCATTTCTTCTGCAATTTCAATGATATCATCAAGTTCAGCAAAAGCGACCTCAGGCTCTACATGCCAGAATTCAGCCACATGGCGTGGAGTATTGCTTTTTTCTGCTCTGAATGACGGGCCGAAAGTGTAAATTTTACCCAGAGCCATAGCAGCAACTTCGCCTTCAAGTTGACCTGAAACGCTTAATCCTGCACGCTTTCCGAAAAAATCATTGCTGTAATATTCATCAGCGTTTTTGTATTCACTGCTGTGACCTATTGTGGTAACTTTAAACATTTCACCTGCACCTTCACAGTCACTTCCTGTAATCAAAGGAGTGTGGATATAGACATAGCCTCTTTCCTGAAAATATCTGTGAATTGCGTCTGCCATAACAGAGCGGACTCTGAAAATAGCGTTGAATGTGTTTGTGCGTGTTCTTATGTGAGGCATTGTACGCAGATATTCAAGAGTATGGCGTTTTTTCTGCAAAGGATAGTCAGCGGGACATTTTCCCAGCAATGAAATTTCGTCAGCTTCAATTTCAACGCCTCCCTGACGGGACACAACTGCTTTACCGCACACTTTTACAGAGGCCCCCAGTTTCATTGCTTCAGGGTCGATGTCTGTAAGCGCAGATTTGTCAATAACAATCTGGAGATGCTTCAGAGTAGTGCCGTCGTTGATTTCGAGAAAGGCCATGTTTTTTGAATCTCTGGCAGTTCTGATCCAACCGCATACAACGACCGCTTTTTCAAGATGATTTTTATCTGTTACGATATCTCTTATATCGATGTGTTTCATAGTGAAGCTCCTTTATAACGTTTGTCTGAAACGCAAAAAAATAAGCTGCTGTTTTACAGCAGCTTAAAATTGTTTTCTCAGAATGCAATAGTGTCTGTTTTTGTTATATCCCATTTGCCATCGCAGAGATTAGCTTTTGCTTCTGTAAGTTTTGCGTCAACATCTGCTGTTGTATATTCTTCTGAAGGGATGAAATCGCAGAAGCCTGTTGCAACACCCTGATAGTAGTTATCCATTTCCTGGAATTTACCGAGACAAATGTTCTCGATGAGTGTAAGATAGAAAATGTGCCAGTTTGTCTGGATAGTGCCGTATACATCGATTGCAGAACCATCGATAACTTTTGCATTGGGATTAACAGCGTTAACACCGAGCTTGAATGAATCAAGAGCTGTAGCAGGTGCGTTTTCATCCATTGTAAACTTTATGTTAGCACCACCGTTTGTTGCAGCAGCGATACCTGCAAGGCAATAAGCTTCTTCGTATGTGGGATAGAAGCAAATGAAGTTTTTAGTGCTGTCATATTTCTTTGCACCGTCAAGGCAAACGAAAGCAATGTTTTTGTAATCTTCATTGTTTGCGAATTTGTAAACAATGTCAGTGAAAGCAGGGTCAGTAGAAAGAACAACGTTACATCCGCTTTCTTTTACGCATGAAATAATAGCGTTTTCAATTTTTGAGGGGTTATCAAGGGGAAGCTTGTTCTTAGGAATAGTGCCTGCGATTCCATATGTACCGCACATTGTGTTGATTGCTTCATTCTGGATGAAAGCAGGTGTGCCTTCTCTCTCGTAGTCGCTTGAGTAAAGAATACCGATACGGATATCTCCCGGTTCAACGCCGTGGAAATCTTTAGCGTCAGCTTCATTGGGAATCACAGCGACAATTTCAGCATCCTGAATAAGATTACATGATGCCAGAGTAAGAACGATGAATGCTGCCATAATAACAGAAATAAACTTTTTGAACTTTTTCATAAGAGAATTTACCTCCAATACTTTGCGTTTTCGTAGAAACGACACCGCATAATAATATAAGTATATATTAATTCGCTGAATATTGCAATAGTATTTTACAAAAATTATTTGTAACGATTTGTGATGTTTTGATAAATTCCACATAAAACACTTCACAATTTCACCAAAATTAATAAAAATTAATATAAAATTCATCAAAACCTATTTACATCTGCGGTTCTTTGTGGTAAAATCCCATTGTAGAATAAGATAAAAGTGTAATTATCTGCATTTTTATGGGAGCGAGGTCTGAAATATAATGAAAAAGTCAGTCAGACTCTTGTCTATTCTTCTTGCTGTTGTGATTGCTTTCGGCATGTTTGCTATTGCAGTTTCTGCAGAAGGAGAAGTAGCAAATGTCACAATAAAAACAAATGTCGACACGGTGGTTGCCGGAGATATAATCGAAGTAACAGTAAATGTTGCAAACAATTATTACGCTACAGCAATGCGTTGGCCGGTGCTTTTTTCTAATGCATTTTTTGAGTTAGTGGAAGGTTCCGTTAAGGCAACAGATGAATTGAATGCTCTTGGCGGTTCAGCAATATGTAACGAAAAACCTGATAACACAGTTTATACAACAACATATTCTTCAACTGATTACACAGGTGTTCTTGTTCAGTGGACAGCGGCTGTTTCTGCAACAGGTGTTACACCGTACAATCAGGAAGATGGTATGGATTGTTTTACTTTCCAGCTTAAGGTTAAAGAGGATATTAATGTCGGAGATGCAGGTGTCATCGTAATTCCCGAAGACTATCCCCGTTTCTATAATTACATATTGACTGATATGGAAGAGCCTTTCTCACCTGATAAGGTTGTAAAGTGTGAAACTCTTGTTCACACTTTCGCAGGTGCAACAGTTGAATGTGTGACACCCGAAATTCTTCCGGTAGAAGATTCAGGGGTGGTTCTTGATAAGACAAAGAAATATATCAAAGGCATTGCAATCGGCACAGTTGATAACCTCGATTCTTATGTATATCCTTCTGTAGGAGAAATTGTAATTGTTACTGTAAAAGAAAACAGAATGGGTACCGGTTCAAAAGTCAGCCTTGCACACAACGGTATTACATACGAAACATATACACTTATTATTGCCGGTGATATTAACGGTGATGCATATGTGGACTATATGGACCTTATGCTTCTTGACTGGTATGAAGCATACGGTGTTTCATTCAGTGGCGTTCAGAAAGTTGCAGCCGACCTTAACGGTGACGGAAAAGTTGATGCAAACGATAAAATCGCCCTCGACGCTTATCTCAATTTCGAGTATGAAATTGATCAGGCAACAGGCACTGTAGTCAGTTTATAATTCAGTGGTGTTTTTCTCGGAAAGAGAATTAAAATATAAAGCATTATATTAATACCAAATTTACCATTTTAGGAGGTAAACAAAATGGCAAAAAAAGTTCTCAGTATTGCACTTGCGTTACTTATGATTGTTAACGTATTTGCAGTCGCAGTATCTGCAACAGTGTGGACAACAGAAGATGCTGTTATCACACTCAAAACAGATGACACAAAACCCATGCCCGGAGATGAAGTTACTGTTACAGTAGCACTCCAGAACAACTATAATGTTCATGCCCTTCAGATTATGGTGGCATACGACAAGAACTATTATGAAGTTGTTGGCACAGCAGACAATGCATTCACAAATCTCCTCGTTTCAGACGGTGCTAAATTCACAGGTGTAGCACAGGCTCACCTCGATGCAGCAGCACAGGAAGCTATGTATGCAGGTCTTTATTCAGACGCACAGAAAGCACAGTTCGGTCTTGTAAGAATCGGTTATGTATGGCTTGCAAGCCTTGCATCAGATGCAGGTGAAACAGCAACACCCGTATTCACAAATGCAACAGACCTTGCTTCTTTCAAACTTAAGGTTAAAGCAGACGCTCCCACAGATGGTAAAGGCGTAATTATGGTTGATCCCGTATTCGTTGTTGAAGAAGGCGTTGATACACCTGCTTTCGATACAAGATCAGCTACATACGTTGGTAAAGGCGCAACAACAATCTCAGCATCAGCAACACAGGGCAAACTTTATGGCCTTCCCATCAATGTTGACGGTGCTAAATTCGCAGGTTGCGTTCACGTTGCAGGTGAAGCAGTTAAAGAAAACGATGTAGCAGCAGACTGCGTAACAGCAGGCTCATACGATATGGTAACATATTGTACTCTTTGTAACGAAGAACTTTCAAGAGAAACAACAACAGTTGAAGCTCTCGGTCACACTCCTGCAGAAGCAGTTGAAGAAAACAGAATTGAAGCAACTGCAACAGAAAACGGTTCATACGATATGGTAGTTTACTGTACAGTATGTGGCGCTGAAGTGTCCCGTGAATCATTCGTTATCGAAGCTCTTGGTCATACAGCCGGCGACGAAGTAATCGAAAATGAAGTAGCAGCAGACTGTGTAAACGCAGGTTCATACGATAAAGTGGTTTATTGCACATGCTGTGAACCCAAAGTTGAACTTTCAAGAGAAACAGTTACAGTTCCTGCTCTCGGCCATACAGAAGGCGAAGCAGTTGAAGAAAACAGAATTCCTGCAACTCCCACAGAAAACGGTTCATACGAAATGGTAGTTTACTGTACAGTATGTGGCGCAGAAGTTTCAAGAGAATCATTCGTTATCGAAGCTCTTGGTCACTATTCAGGTGAACCCGTAGAAGAAAACAGAGTAGAAGCAACATGTACAGAAGATGGTTCATATGATAAAGTTGTTTATTGTACATGCTGTACTCCTGCAGTTGAACTTTCAAGAGAAACAGTCGTTATCGATGCTCTCGGTCATGATTATGAAGCTGTAGTAACAGCTCCTGATTGTGTAAACGGTGGTTACACAACATACACATGTTCAGTTTGTGGCGACAGCTACGTAGCTGATGAAGTTGAAGCTCTTGGTCACACAGAAGCAGAAGCAGTTGAAGAAAACAGAACAGAAGCAGACTGCGTAAACGCAGGCTCATACGATATGGTAGTTTACTGTACAGTATGCGGCGAAGAACTCTCAAGAGAAACAACAGTTATTGAAGCTCTCGGTCATACTCCTGCAGAAGCAGTTGAAGAAAACAGAGTTGAAGCAACAATGGATGAAAACGGTTCATACGATATGGTAGTTTACTGTTCAGTATGTGGCGAAGAACTCTCAAGAGAATCATTCGTTATTCCTTCACTTGGTTCAGGTCCTGCTGATTACACAGAACTCAATGCTCTCAGAGAAGAAGCTGCAGCTATTGACCGTTCAGCTTACTCTGATGAATCACTTGCAGCTCTCGATGCAGTTCTTGCAAAAATCACAGACGATATGAAACTTCCTCAGCAGTCAATTGTTGACGGTTGGGCAGACGAACTCGAAGCAGCACTTGCAGGCCTTACACGTGACGTATCAAAAGCAAATGCAAATGTTCAGATCGTTCTCAATAAAGCATCAGCTGTAAAAGACGATGTTATCACAGTAACAGTTAAACTTACAACTAACTACTATGTAACAGGCGTTCAGCTTCCCATCCTCTATGATAAGACACTCTTTGAACTCGTTGGTAACGAAGGCGGTATGTCTTACCTTACATTTGATGCAAACAGCAGCTTTGTAAACGGACGTTACGACCTTAACGGTAACTCAGGTATTACAAACGGCTTCAAATACACATCAAATGCAGGTAAATGGAACACAGATGAAGCTAAAGCACAGTATGACTATGCTTGGATTACAGCAGCATTCAACAATAACACAAACACATCTAACCCCAACACACTTGCAATGCCTAAGGATGAAGTATTTGTTACATTCCAGGTTAAAGCACTCGGTGATGTAGAAGACACAACAGAAGTTATCTTTATCAGCCCTGATTGGACAAAGACAGCTGAAGTTAAAGCTGGTACATTCACAATGGGTTATTCAGATACAGAAGTTAACACTAAACCTCTCACATACGTTACAACAGGTATGAACTACAATGTTGAAACAATTGCAATGGAAGGCGTTAACTACACAGGTACAGTTCAGTCATTTGCTACAAGCACAGATAATGGCGACGAACTTACAACAATCGAACTTATCGCTGATGGCGAAGTTAAATATTCAACAACAGTTGCTGGTGTTGGCACACAGAACTTCCTTATCGAAGGTGTAGAAGCTGGCACATACACAGTTAGAGTTTCTAAGAAAGACCATGCAACACGTGAATACACAGATGTAGTTGTTGCAGATGAAGATATCGAAGAAGAACTCAAGATTCATCTTAAAGGTGATATCGACGGTAACGGCAGACTTATGGTTACTGACTATTCAGCAATCCTCAGACACGTTAAGAAGGTAGCAACTCTCGAAGATTATGCTTTTGTATGTGCTGATGTCGACGGTAATGGCAGAATTATGGTTACTGACTATTCAGCTGTTCTCAGACACGTTAAGAAGATAGCACTTATCTGGTAATTATCTCCGAATAATGATTTTATAAATAACCTTGTTCGTCCAAAAGGTGTTTCGCCTTTTGGACGGCGTGGGTTTTAATAGGAGGAAAATATTATGAAGAAAAAAATCTTAGCAATTGCTTTGAGTGTAATAATGCTTCTTGGTATTATTCCGTTCGCAGCAATGGCAGCAGACGAAGCATCTGCAGGCACAGACTTCGTGTTTGATTTTGAATTCGACAAAACAGAAGTCAAAGCAGGCGAAGTAATCGATGTAACACTTAATGTTACAGGTGCAGAAGGTGC
>SVOW01000002.1 GCA_015066175.1 Oscillospiraceae bacterium | reverse complement strand
ACTTAAAATAAAAGCAACACCAATTTGCGGTTGATGTTGCTTAGATGCGCCTTCAGGCGCCGCTGGTATTGTTTACCCTTATAGGGTTATTATTCAAACCACGTCCTTTCGGGCGTGGTTGGTGATTCTTCGGCTACCTGAGGCGGATTCGGAACATAGAAAGCAATGTTGATTGCGTGGTCAGCAACTCTTTCAAAATCAGTAATTGTATTAATGAATAACATACCGGCTTTTGTATCACATGTGCCTTTATTCATGCGCTTGATATGGTTGCTGTTTGCTTTATCGTGCAGGTCATCAATGTATTCTTCGATTTCAACTGC
Organism: Oscillospiraceae bacterium; assembly: GCA_015066175.1. Taxonomy (GTDB): domain Bacteria; phylum Bacillota; class Clostridia; order Oscillospirales; family Acutalibacteraceae; genus SIG575. The sequence goes on along the minus strand of SVOW01000002.1, from coordinate 273,689 downwards.
TTCTTTTGCTTCCTCAAGTGAAGCTGACTGATTTCTGAAAATGCTGATTGACATGTCAAGAAGTTTTTCAATATTCTCAACCATGACTGTTAATTCATTTATTGCATCTTCAGACAAAACGGGTTTGTTTTCCATTCTGTAAAGAGTAGCTTCAGCCAGGTTTGTTGCGTGGTCGCCTATACGCTCGATATCCGTCACTGCGTGGAACAGGCTGCTGATATATTCAGAGTCTTGTTCACTGATGTCAAGATTGTTGATTTTAACAAGATAGGGCGTAATGCTGTGGTTGAGGAAATTAATGACTTCTTCAGTGCTTTCAATTTCCTCAAGATTTGTTGTATCAATATCAATAAAAGCTTTTGCGGCTTTCATAAAGTTTTCTTTTGCAAGTTCAGCCATTCTGATAACTTCATTACCTGCCTGCTGTACTGCGAGAGGCGGTGTTGAAAGAATACGTTCGTCAAGATAAGAAAGCTGTGGTGTATGGGAAAGCTTGTCCTCTTTGTCGGGGATAAGCCGACGTGAAAGAGCTACGAGTTTGTTTGAGAAGGGGAAAAGAAGAAGTGTGCTGACAACATTGAAGATGATGTGTGCAGCTGAAATCTGAACTACTGTATCGTCACTTATCATCTTGAGTAAATCAATATACGGAGTGAACAAAGTTATGAGAACAAATATTACTGTGCCGATTACATTAAATAAAAGGTGAATAACAGCGGCGCGTTTAGAATTTGTTTTACTTCCTACAGACGAAAGAAGTGCTGTAACAACTGTACCGATGTTCTGACCGAAAAGAACAAATACAGCAAATTCAATCGGCACAAGCCCTTTGAGTGCAAGTGTCTGCAAAATACCGATACTTGCAGATGAACTCTGAATGATTGCGGTAAAAACAAGACCAACTAAAACACCTATCAGCGGGTTGTTTTTAGCGTTCACCATGAGATTGATAAACACAGGAGAATCTCTTAAAGGTTCCATAGCTCCCGACATTATATCCATACCCATGAAAAGCAAACCGAAACCGGCAATTATTTCACCAATATGTGTAAGAAATTTTTTCTTTGCAAAAACAAGCAGAATAGCACCGCAAAAAATAAACAAAGGTGCCAGATCTGATAAATTCAAAGCAATAAGAACGCTTGTAACGGTTGTACCGATGTTTGCACCCATTATGACACCCGCTGCCTGAACAAGGTTCATAAGTCCCGCGTTAACAAAACCGACAACCATGACTGTTGTTGCTGAAGAACTCTGGATTAAAGCGGTAACCAACACGCCCATAAGTACTGCCATAAATTTGTTTGAAGTAACTTTATCCAGCATAGTTTTTAGTTTACTTCCGGCAGCCATTTCAAGACCTTGCCCCATGATTTTAATACCATAGAGGAAAAGTCCAACACCGCCTAAAAATATTAATAGATCTAATACACCCATAAAAACCACCATTTTCAAATTATTAAATATAGGCTCATTTTATATTGGAAAAAATTAAATGTCAACTGATATATTTGCTTTTTAGCCATAAAAAATAATTTATATTAGTTTGCACAAAAAATATAAAAACGTGTGAAAAAAGTTTTAAAAATTTCAAAGAAAAATTATCAAGTTCCTATTGACAGAAAAGAATATCTCTGTTATAATTATGTACGTTGTTTACGGAATATTTGTATTGCCACGAATTTTTCGACTTGTTCGGCAGGTATTCCAGAAAATATGGTTTATTTGGTGGATGTAGCTCAGTTGGTTAGAGTGCCAGGTTGTGGCCCTGGAGGTCGTCGGTTCGACCCCGATCATCCACCCCATTTTTTTGCCTATTTTTATCAAAATTTGATATTGGGGTGTCGCCAAGCGGTAAGGCACCGGACTTTGACTCCGTTATCCGCTGGTTCGAATCCAGCCATCCCAGCCAGAAAAAACCACTTCTTCGGAAGTGGTTTTTTCAATGAAATAAATCCCTTGCGGGATTTGTGAAATATGCCTGGATTAAGCATCGCAATTGTGGTGCTTTTTTCTGTATTATTTTTAATTTTTATTGATTTAATCAGTTGAATATATTATAATATTTTTATATTAGGGGGAGTTTTCTCATGAAATCAATTCTCGCATTGTTTAATGCATTTATTCTGGCTTTTCTTAATTTTTTTACACCTTCAATCCCGGTTGCTAAAACAGAAAGTGAACTTAAAAATCTTTCTTCTTTTTTCGAAAAATATGAATTGTCTGATAAAATTTATGTTATTGACACAAATAAGCTTGATTCTGAAGAAAAGATTCATATGCTTGTTTGTCTGCAAGGCATTGTTGCAAAAGTAAAGCCGAGCATTTATCTTAAAAGAAGTGGTATGGATGCTTATTATCTTGAGAAACTTAAATCACACGTAAATGAAATTTCCTATACCGATGATAACGGTAACGAATGGACTCTTGAACTTCTTCTTAAGGAATTTAAAGATTATATTGGTGATTCAGGCTATGTTCTTTACCGTAAAAGTGAAAATGGTGAAGGTCTTAATATGGCGACTAACTTGTCATCGCTTTATGGTTGGCTTGCAGTGCCTGATTCGCTTGAGAACATTGCAATCGATGCAGGTCTTATACTTAAAGAAGATTTTTCTGATGACGAATATAATACAATATTTCAATTGAATTTTTTTATGAAGCATAAAGATGAATTTAATTATAATGCTCTGGTGCACGAAAAATATATAATGTATGGTCTACGTGACCTTGCAATTCAACAGAAATTATTCACTTTTTTTGATGATGATGCTTTTATCGACATATTGAGAAAAACAGTTATGAGTTATGCAGGTGACAATGTTCCGTTGATTGGTTGGGCTAATTACGAGATTGCATATGTGACTTCTGCATCAGAATCAGGTAATTTTGTTATTCCTGCAGACCACTGTTATAATAACAGTATTTTGATTAATGTTCCGTCTTCGGAACTTAAACAAAAACATACCGAAACGAAAGACTATACTGATCCCACAAAGCATTATTGTGCGATTGTTTTCAGTGATGGTGATAATGTTCAGTGGATTCAGAATGGATTTTCTGAGTATTACAGAAAACTTTCTTCTGAATATGATTTCCCAATGACATGGACTGTGCCACCGCTTCTGAATGAATTTTCACCACTGACTGCACAGCGTGTTTATGAATTATCTACCGAAAATAACTATCTTATTGCGGGAGTTTCGGGTGTTGGATATGCACATCCGACTGAATATCCGCGTAATGCTTTATCAGCCTTTACTGACCTTACAGCTTCCGCTATGTTTGAAAGTGATCTTGAATATGTTTCAATTCTTGATTCAACACCTGACAGTTTGTATGATGAATTCAGATTGACAAACAGCCTTGAATATTTTGCAAGATATGACAACATAAAGGGTGGCATGCTTTATCTTGACCCTGACAGATATTTTGGCGGTAACGGCAAAATATATTTTGTTAATGATAAACCGTTTATCACTGCAAAATATTCTTTGTGGCATCCGTCAAATGATCCTGCAAAAGTCAATAAAGAATGGCTTGATGAGCAAATCGAAATCGTAAATAATTATCAGCCTGATATTTATTCGATAAACGGTTATAGTGTCATAAATATTCATCCTTGGTCAATCAGTATTGGAAATCTTGAGTATTTTGTTGAAAATCTCGATGATGATATCGTATTGGTAACTCTCGATGAATTGTTAAATATGATTAATAAAAATATTCCACATAAAACAGCGGAGGTGGCGTAAGTGTTTAAAAAACTTAAATTGACACCTGCGGGTTGGGAGACCGACTCCAGAGAGAGAAAAAGCTATTATATCTATTTTGCAGGTCAGAATATGATATACACTCTTGTTTCACAATTTCTTGTAACTTACCTGATGTTTCAGGGCGTTAATCTTGCAAAAGCAGGCACAATTATGCTTGCAGTCAAGGTATGGGATGCTGTAAACGATGCGATTTTCGGTGTTATTTTTGACTCTGTTAAATTCAAAAGTGGTAAAAAATATTTGCCTTGGCTTAAAATTTCAACAGTGCTCATTCCGCTTTCAACCTTACTTCTGTTCTTTATTCCGAAGAGCAGTGGTGAAGTGTTGAAGCTTGCATGGTTTGCTGTGGCTTACATTTGTTGGGACACTGCGTACACTCTCTGTGATGTGCCGATTTACGGTGTTATCACTTCAATGACAAAGAATATGGATGAAAGAAACAGTATGCTTTCATATAAGAGCATCTGGGGCGGTGTAGGCACTGCTGTAACAACTCTTATAGCTTCTGTTCTTGTTAGTGAAAAAGTAAACTCGAATTATTCTGTTGTTGCTGTTATAACCTGTGTGCTTGCTATTGCAACAATGACACCTGTTTTGTTTAATATAAAAGAGAGATTCAATTCGCAGGATGAAGAATCTTTTACAATCAGAAAGATGTTCCGTTATCTTTTCTCCAATAAATATCTCCTTATTTATTATATCGGATTCTTCTTCTATTCAGCATTGAATGTAAGTGCAGCTTTCAATTTGTTTGTTTCGTATTACATTTTTAACAACGAATTGTTTGCTCTTGTTGTTGGTGCGATCGGTGTTGTTCCGCAGCTTATTTTTTCACTTCTTATTCCTAAGATGCTTAAGAAGTTTGATAAAACAAAATTAATGATACTTTGCAATATCGCTAACTGTGTTTTGAGTGTTATTATATGGCTTGTAGGTAGGCAGAATATTTACTTATACATTGTTCTTTCTACATTACGTGCAGTGCCTATGGGAATTTATGGCGTACTTATGTTTATGTTTACTCCTGACTGTGCAGAATATGGCAAGTACAAATCAGGCATTGAAGCTAATGGTATTACATTCGCAATTCAGACCTTTATGGTTAAACTTACAGCTGCTATTTCAGGTGCACTTGGTATGTTCTTGCTTGGTCTTAAATATACAGGTTGGATTTCTGTTGAAGTTGAAAACTTCCAGGAATTGTCTACTTCAGGTGTTACACAGTCTGTACATGCACTTGACGTGCTCTGGTTTGTATATGTTATGGTGCCGGCTATCGGTTGTGCTCTTGGTCTTGTTGTCTGGAAATTCTACAAACTTAACGATAAAGACGTTCAGATTATGGCTGATTGCAATGCAGGCAAAATTGAACGTGTTGAAGCAGATGAAATGCTCAGTAGAAAATATTAATTCGAGGATAGGTGAGTTATATGGTGAAAAATTTCTATGGTGACAATGTGTTTTTAGGCAAAGATTCTTCACTTGCTATTTATAATCAAATTAAAGATATGCCTATTATTGACTATCACTGCCATTTGCAACCAAAAGAAATCTATGAGGATAAACCCTTTGATAATATTGGTGAAATATGGCTCGGTGGCGACCATTATAAATGGAGATTGATGCGTGGAGCAGGCATAGATGAGAAATATATCACAGGTGATTCCACCTGGAAAGAAAAGTTTATTAATTATGCCGCTGCTCTTGAATTAGCACTTGGTAATCCGCTTTATCATTGGTCACATATGGAGTTGAAGCAGTTTTTTGGTATAAATGAACCGTTGACATCAGAAAATGCTGAAGAAATATGGGATAAAGCTAATGCTGTAATCAAAGAAACAAAAATGTCACCCAGAAAATTGATTGCAGATTCGGATGTTGAATATATCGCAACAACAGATGATATTATTGACACTCTTGAATATCACAAACTTATTGCTGAAGATAAAAGTTTTAAGGCAAAGGTTGCACCTTCTTTCAGAACAGACAATCTTTTCCTTTATACAGCAGAAGGTTATAATGAATATATTGAGAAACTTTCTGTTTGCTCAGGTGTTGATGTAAAGAATCTGAGTTCACTTAAAGAAGCACTTGAAAAGAGAGTTGAATTCTTTGTTTCAATGGGTTGCAAAATGACAGACGTAGGCATTGAAAGATTCCCTGAGTATATCGGCAGTGATGAAGAAGCAGACAAGGCTTTCAAAAAAGCATTGTTGGGTGAAATTCTCAGTGAAAAAGAATACGATTCTTTTATTTCAAACGTGTATCTTTTCCTCGGCGGACTTTATAAAAAACACAATCTCATTATGCAGCTGCATCTTGCTGTTAAGAGAAACGCATCTACAAAACTTTTTGAAAAACTCGGCAGAGATGTGGGCGGTGACTGTGTAGGTAATCCGATAAAAGTTTCTGCTATTACAGCACTTCTTGATAAAATGGAAATTGAAGACAAGTTGCCCACAACTATTGTGTATACTCTCAATCCTACAATTTATTATGAAATTGCAACAGGTATACGTTCTTTCAGAAATGTTTCACTTGGTGCTGCCTGGTGGTTCTGCGATAATTTAAGCGGTATCAAAAAGCAGCTTGAAGTGTACAGTGAAACATCTGCAATCGGCACTTTTTACGGTATGCTTACAGACAGCAGAAGCTTTCTTTCATATGCCCGTCATGATTATTTCAGAAGAATACTTGCTGATTTTTTGGGCAATGCAGTTGAAAATGGTGAGTTTGCACCTTTTGAAAGTGCAGTTAAAATCGCTAAAAATGTTGCTTATAATAATATTAAAAACAAACTCTCAGAGTAAAGGATGTGTAAAATATGAAAATGACGTTCAGATGGTACGGCGATAATGACCCCGTAACACTTGATCACATCAGGCAGATTCCCGAAATGACAGGTATTGTTTCTGCAATTTATAATGTTCCTGCAGGCGGTGTGTGGTCAAGAGAAAGCATTGCTGAACTTAAAAAGAAAGCAAACGATAAAGGTCTTGAGTTTGAAGTTGTTGAAAGCGTACCCGTTCCCGAAGATATTAAACTCGGTAACGAAAAAGCACCTCAGCTTATTGAAAATTATTGCGAAAATGTAAGAAGACTTGGTGAAGCAGGGGTTAAATGTATCTGTTATAACTTTATGCCTGTTTTTGACTGGCTCAGAAGTGAACTTGAACATGCTCATACTGACGGTTCAAATGGTCTTGCATATGATGAAGAAACTGTTCTTGCAATGAACCCTCTTACGAGTGAACTTTCACTTCCCGGTTGGGATGAAAGCTACACTAAAGAACAGCTCAAAGACTTGCTCAAACAATATGAAGAACTTGGCGAAGAAAAACTCTGGGAAAACGTGAAAACATTCCTTGAAGCTGTAATTCCTGTTGCAGAAGAAGCCGGTGTTAAAATGGCTATTCATCCCGACGATCCGCCATGGGGAATTTTTGGTCTGCCGAGAATTATCACAAATGAAGAAAACCTCGACAGATTCCTTAAACTTGTAGATTCTCCTGCAAACGGTCTTACTTTCTGCACAGGTTCATTAGGTGCTGACCCGAAGAATGATCTTGTAAAAATGATAAGAAAATATGAAGGCAGAATCCATTTTGCACATCTCAGAAACATCAGACATACAGGTCCTCGCCAGTTTATGGAAACAGGTCATCCCAGCGACTGCGGTTCATTGGATATGTATGAAATTGTAAAAGCACTTCATGACAGTAAGTTTGACGGATATGTACGTCCTGACCACGGCAGAATGATCTGGGGCGAAAAAGGCAGATATGGCTACGGTCTGTTTGACAGAGCACTCGGTGCAACTTATCTTACAGGTCTTATTGAAGCAGTTGAAAAATCTTCAAAATAAGGAGTTATGAATATGGATTCAAAAGTAATTGTTATAACAGGTGCAGGTGGTGTTCTTTGCGGCAATTTTGCAAAAGAACTTGCAAAGGACGGACATAGGGTTGCGCTTCTTGATATTAATATTGACGCAGCAGAAAAGCTTGCTGCTGAAATCCGTGAAAATGGTGGGGAAGCAATTGCGATAAAAACTAATGTACTTGAAAAAGAAAGCCTTGAAAACGCTCATAATGAGGTGCTCAATACTTTTGGTAAATGTCAGGTGCTCATTAACGGAGCAGGCGGAAATAACCCCAGAGGCACAACTACAAATGAATATTTTAACCCTGAAGATATTGATAAAGAAGATGTTGTTTCATTCTTTGACCTTCAGCCTGATGGCGTAAGCTTTGTGTTTGACCTTAACTTCCTTGGTGTGCTTCTTCCAACACAGGTTTTTGCTAAAGACTTTGTAATGGGTGAAAAGGGTTGCATTCTTAATATTTCTTCAATGAATGCTTACACTCCGCTTACAAAAATTCCTGCATACAGTGGAGCAAAAGCAGCTGTTTCTAACCTTACACAGTGGCTTGCAGTTCATTTTGCAAATTCAGGTGTAAGAGTTAATGCAATTGCTCCTGGTTTCTTTGTTACTAATCAGAACAGAGGACTTCTTTTCAACGATGACGGCACACCGACTGCAAGAACTAATAAGATTCTCAACGCAACTCCTATGGGACGTTTCGGTGAAGCGGATGAACTTATGGGTACAGTAAGGTTTTTGCTTGATGACAGCGTTTCAAGCTTCATCACTGGCGTTGTTATTCCAATTGACGGCGGATTTTCTGCTTATTCAGGTGTGTAATTCGGAGGTGTTTTTTTGATGACAAAAGAAAGAGTTATTGAAAGAATTAAGGATAAAGGCATAGTTGCTGTAGTACGTGCTGAAAATTCTGTAAAAGCATTTGACATTGTAGAAAAATGCATTGCAGGCGGTATTGATGCAATTGAACTTACATTTTCAGTGCCTTATGCACATCATGTAATTGAAGACCTTTCAAAAAAATATGGTGATGAAATTGTTCTTGGTGCAGGCACAGTTCTCGACAGTGAAACTGCAAGAATTGCGTTGCTTTCAGGTGCACAGTATATTGTTTCACCTCATTTTAACCCTGAAGTTACAAAGCTTTGCAACAGATACAGAACTGCATCAATGGCGGGGGTGCTCACTATCACAGAAGCAGTAACTGCAATGGAAGCAGGCGTTGATGTTCTTAAACTTTTCCCCGGTGATTTAAGCGGCCCCAGATTTATCAAAGATATTAAAGGTCCGCTTCCCTGGGTGCAGATTATGCCAACAGGCGGTGTTGATGCTGATAATGTTGGTGAATGGATTAAAGCAGGTGCTGTTGCAGTAGGTGCAGGCAGCTGCCTTACAAAAGGTGACATCACTGCAAATGCGAAGGCATTTATTGAAAATATTAAAGCCGCAAGGATGTAATAAAAGAAGGCGATTATATGAATAAAGTCAGGTTTGGAGTTGTAGGAATCGGAAATATGGGTTCTTCACATGCGAAGAATTTATTTGACGGAATGATAGATAATGCTGTTTTATCTGCTGTTTGCGATGTAAATCCCCAGAAGTTAGATTGGGCAAATGAAAATCTTTCAGGAGTTTCTTTGTTCAATAACTACAGAGATTTGCTGACAAGCGGTTTAGTTGATGCGGTTATTATTGCAACTCCGCATTATCTGCATCCTGTTATCGCTATTGAAGCATTTGAACATAAACTTAATGTGTTAACTGAAAAACCTGCAGGTGTTTATATTGAAAAAGTTGAGGAAATGAATTCTGCTGCGTTGAGTAGCGGAAAGACTTTCGGCATTATGTATAACCAAAGAACAAATCCGATTTTCAGAAAAGCACGTGAAATTCTGCTTTCAGGTGAAGCAGGCAATCTGAAAAGAGTAATCTGGATTATCACAAACTGGTATCGCAGACAGGAATATTATGATTCAGGCTCGTGGCGTGCTACATGGCGAGATGAAGGTGGCGGAGTGCTTATTAATCAGAGCCCCCACAATATTGACATTCTGCAATGGCTTGTTGGTATGCCACAGAAAGTTACTGCAAGCTGCTACTACGGAAAATACCATGACATTGAAGTTGAAGATGATGTTTCAGCGTTTTTTGAATTTCCTGATGGTGGTACAGGTGCATTTTTCACATCAACAGGTGAAAATCCCGGCACAAACAGGCTTGAAATTTCCTGCGACAAAGCAAAAATTGTTATTGAAAACGGTAAACTTTGCTTGTGGAAATACGATATACCTGAAACGGAATACAGGAAATTTACTTCTGCTGAATATAAAAATGTCAGTTGTGAATATTCAGAGTTTATCCCCGATAAAGACGAAAAATCTGCACATAATCAGATACTTCAGAATTTTGTAAATAACATTCTTTTTGGCGAAGAATTGATAGCTCCGGGTTATGACGGAATAAAAGGTTTGTCAATTTCGAATGCAATTCATCTTTCAGATTGGACAAACGCTCCTGTGGAATTGCCGTTGGATTCAAAAAAACATAAAAAATATCTTGATGAAAAGATAAAAAATTCAAAGCCGAAAAATAAAATTGTCAAAGATGATTCTATCAAAACAGGCAAAGCATCTTCAAGATGGGATGTAAATTGGTAAAAGAAAAACAGACTCGATCATAAAAGATTGAGTCTGTTTTATTTTGATTACTATTTCTTTTCTTTTCGTTTTATATCCAGCCTTAAAATGCCGATGATTATTGATGTTAGAACAAATACTTCTGTTACAATTCCTGCAATTGACATTTCTTTAATGTTATAAATTAACCAGCAGGTTGAAGTGGGAAGTGAAAACATTCTGTTGATTTTCGGCTGTTCAATCCACAGCACTACTGAAGACATCAGCATTGCAATCATCGGGAAAATTGAAAAAATACCATTCCAGGTGAAAATGCCTGAAATTAAAAATCCTATTGAAAACACAATCGGCCACACAACACCTGAAGCCCACTTTTTGCCTCTGTTTGCATAAACAAGCGACCTGAAAGCACCAAGCAGATTCATTATTGCACCTGTGTATGCACCTAACAATATGTAATGCACGGTAAACAGCAACCCTGATACCATCTGAAAAGTGAGAATGTGTTTGTGAGATTTTTGTTGATAAGAAATAACAATTATCGCCATTGCAATAAAACCGATAATTTGTCCTATTGTTAAAAGCATATTAATCACCCAGTAGAGTATACAACAACTTTTAAACAAATTCAAGAAAAAAGTTGATTTTATCTGATGTTTGTTGTAGACTTAAAGTATAAACAGACGAGGTGATAAAATGGATGTTTTAATTATTGTGTTTGCTGTTATTTTAGCATTATTATTGGTTGCTTCTATTGGTAGCGGTATCGGAATGTTTTGTTTTGCACTTAAAAGACCTAAAATAAGACCGAATCCAATGACAATGGAAAACTGCAAAGGACATATGCTTCCTTTTTATGATTTTATAAAAGCCGAAAAAGATTGGTTGTTTGCAAAAGGCTATGAAAAAATTGAAACAACATCTTTTGACGGTCTTAAACTTAAAGGTATTCTTGTTTATGCTCCTGAGCCGTCAAAGAAAACAGTTGTTGCAATTCACGGATATAAAAATTGCGGCATAAACGAATATTGCACTTATATCAGAATGTATCACGAAATGGGATTTAATGTTCTTGTGCCTGATGACAGAGCGCATGGTGAAAGTGAAGGCACACTAATCGGTTTTGCATGGCACGACAGACGTGACTGTATCGGTTGGGTAAAATATGCTCTTAATAAATTCGGCGAAGATTCATCTGTGATGCTTCATGGTATTTCGATGGGATCGGCAACGGTCATGAATGCTTCAGGCGAAAGTGATTTACCTGAGCAGGTTAAAGCTATTGTTTCTGACTGCGGATACAGCACTGCATGGAAAGAATTCCGTCACGTACTTAAACGCAATTTCCATTTGCCTTCTTTCCCTGTTTTGTACGTTGCAAATGTTATCAATATAATCTTCAATAAATATAATTTTAACGAGAACAGTCCTGTAAAACAAGTGACAAAAGCAAAAGTTCCGTTCTTGTTCATTCATGGCGGCGATGATGACTTTGTGCCAACAGAAATGGTTTATGAAGTTCATAGTGCCTGTGCTTCAGAAATAAAAGAGCTCCATGTTTTTGATGGTGCAGCACACGCAGAAAGCTATTACGTCTGCCACGATGAATATATTGAAGTTCTTAAAGCTTTTGTTGATAAAATTGATTTTTAATCATAAAAACACCAATCATCCGTTTGAATGATTGGTGTTGATTTTTATCAGAAACTTAGCATATTGATGAACAATCCGCCCTGAACGGTTCTGTTCTGGAATCCTACCTGACGTGCATCGTGTGTGTAATACCAGTCAGTAAAAGGTGCTTTATCGACTGTGTCAGATAGCATTTTAAGCATTGCACTGACAATCATATCAGTGTATTCTTTGTCATCGTTGAGAATTGTTGACCACATCTGCCAGTCGCTCTTTGTGTAAAGGCTGCGGCAATCAAGCGGCAAACCGTATTCATTTACTTTTGTTTTATAGTAGTTAACCTCAGTTTCAAAAATGTCTTTATCAAAAATATCAAGGTTGAAAAGCTTATCCCATACGAGGTTGTATTTGATGCTCCATGTGTCTTCTTTGTCAAATGCAAGTTTATAATGGTCTTTATCAAAAGCATCTGCTTTCCACTGCTTCGCATATTCTTTTGCAATTGCAGTGAATTTATCCTCTTTGCCCATCATTTTAAGAAGCATACCCCATGCTGCCATACCCATTATTGCTTTTACTGAAAGGTTGCAGTTGTGAGCAAGGTGACCTGCAAAGTCGTCTGTGCAAAGCTGATTATCGGGGTTATAACCGTATTTTGCAAGGTATTCAGCCCACTGGTTAAGTGTGTCAAAATGTTTTTCTGCGTAATCAGTAGTGCCTTTTTTCTTACAGAGTGCAGCAACGCAAAGGAGCATATTTCCGCATTCCTCAACAGGCATCTGACTTTCGAGTCTGAGATGGCCGCCATAAATTCCTTGGTCGCCGTATACCTGGCCGTTAACAATAGGATACTGACCTGCATCATGAGGGGCAAATTCATATTCCCATTTGTCTGTAGCAGCAAATTTGAAAATAGGATTAAGCATATATTCAACAAGGTCGGGGTTGTAAATAATGAAGAGGGGAATTGAAGGATATGTAACGTCAACAGTTGCAGCACAACCGTTTGAATAGCATTCTTTTGACACGAAAAGACCGGTTTTACCATCCCATGCAAGTTTATGAGCGGCAACTGCCTGACGATAAGCAATTGAAACAACTTTTGCGTAGTCTTCGCTGATTTTTGTTGCGTCAGCAAGCATTTTTGAATCAAATTCGTCAACTCTTGCCATGATGCTGTCATAGTCGTCTATAGCAAGTGTCATAATTTTATCGAAGTTTTCTCTGTCTTTAGTCCAGTAACCTCTTACTCTCTGACCGAAATATTCAAGTGAAAGCACATCGTCGTAACCAATACAGAAGAAGCCATCTGCTGTTTCAACTGCGTTATATTCATCAATAGCAAAAATTGCAGGAAAATTTTCCATAACCGGAGCTTCTCTGTATTTTTCTGTTTCATCACATTTGCTGTGGTCATCAGTAAAGCCCATTTTGCCTTTAGGTGATGAAATGCAAACTTTGCCCCAGTTAATTCTCTGGTCATCACCGCTTACTTTAAGCATATTTTCAGTGCCGCTCGATAAAAATACATAATTATCACTTTTGCCGAAAAATACTTTTTCATCTGGTGTGTTTGTGCAGAGCATACCTGAAACATCAATATAAACAGAAATATCATGTTTATTGCCGTCAATAGATTTTACACTGTATGACATATAAGAAACAGGTCTTGAAAGAAGTTTCAAATCATCAGGAAGAAGGGGAGTTGAAAAAATAATTTCAAGCTCAACTTTTTCATCAGCGAATGTGTAAATTGTTTTCAGTGGAGTTATAGACAGATTTGTCTGTTGAATTTTATCAGGTGTGCCGAAGAATTTATTATAAAAGGGATTATGTCTTTTTTTGCCCATAAACAATTTTTCTTTGCCGTCTATTGTGATAATACCTGTAAGAGGATTCTGCATACCTGTCCAATGACGGGGAAAATCATCATTAAGATTTTCAGTCATTGACCACACGTTGAAATATGGGTCACAGGTAATAAGCGGTACTGCAGGAAATTTTGTGTCAGTAAGTTTCATAATTCTCAAATCCTTTCATTTGAAAAAAAGCCGCAATCAGTTTTTGATTGCGGTTTTGTGGTGGACATTAACGGACTTGAACCGCTGACCCTTCGCACGTCAAGCGAATGCTCTACCAGCTGAGCTAAATGTCCGTGAATCAGTGATATAATTATACTATATCGTCATATAAAATACAAGACCTTTAACAAAAAAACCGAAGTATGAAACTTCGGTTTTGAATGTTATTTATTTTTAGGATTTCTTTTTTCATAATGAGGCTCGCAAGTGATGTTTATACCGAGACGTCTGTAGATTTTTTCGTCAACATCAGAGATTATCACAGAGAAGTGAGCATCACAGCCTCTTAATTTTTCAAGCTGGTCAAGAGCTGACTGAGCATCCGGGTTTGTAACTGCACTAACACAAAGTGCAAGCAAAACTTCGTCAGAATGAAGTCGCGGATTTCTGTGGTGCAGATTAGTTGTTTTAAGATTGCATATAGGCTCAATAACTTCAGGGCTGATAATATCGATGTCTTCATCAATACCTGCGAGGCTCTTTAATGCATTGAGCAATAATGCAGAAGATGCACCGAGAAGATCAGAAGTTTTGCCTGTAATAATTTTGCCGTTCTGTAAAACCATACCGCCTGCAGGTGCACCGGTGAGTTCAGCTTTGTCGACAGAAGCTTTTATTGCAGGGCACATATCAGAGGTGATACCCTCGCTGTTCATAACAAGTTCGATTTTTCTTACTGTATCAGCGCTGCCTTTGCCTTTTGCAAAATCAGCTTGAGCAGTGTAATATCTTCTGAGAATTTCCATAAAACAGGCATTGCACACAACTTTATCGTCAACAATACAGAAACCTGCCATGTTTACACCCATATCAGTTGGTGATTTGTAAGGTGAAACACCCTGAATTCTTGTGAACATTTCTGAAAGAACAGGGAAAATCTCAACGTCTCTGTTGTAGTTTACGCTTGTTATGCCGTATTCTTCAAGGTGGAATGGGTCAATCATATTAACGTCGTTAAGGTCTGCTGTTGCAGCTTCATAAGCAAGGTTAACAGGATGTTTCAGGGGAAGATTCCACACAGGGAATGTTTCGTATTTTGCATAGCCTGATTTTATGCCGTTCTTATGGTCGTGATAAATCTGTGAAAGGCACGTTGCCATTTTTCCGCTACCGGGTCCGGGTGCAGTAATAACAACAAGTGAGCGTTCAGTTTTAATGTGTTCGTTTTTGCCGTAACCGTCGTCACTCACAATTTTATTGATATCAGAAGGATAACCTTCAATGGGAAAATGTCTGTAATTCTTAATGCCGAGTGAAGTGAGTCTGTTAAGAAATGCTTCCGCAGAAGGTTGACCTGTGTAGCATGTAACAACAACACTTCCGACGAAAAGTTCAAGTTCTCTGAAAATATCGATGAGCCTTAAAACATCTTCGTCGTATGTAATTCCGAGGTCACCGCGTGTCTTTTTCTTTTCGATGTCGTTTGCATTGATAACAACTACAATTTCAACGTCATCCTTAAGAGTCTGGAGCATTCTGATTTTGCTGTCGGGTTCAAAGCCGGGGAGAACACGTGATGCATGGAAGTCATCAAACAGTTTGCCACCGAATTCAAGATAAAGTTTTCCGCCAAAATCGTTTATTCTGTTTTTGATGTTCTCTGATTGCAAAGAGAGGTATTTGTCGTTGTCAAAACCAGTTTTTTTCATTTTCACATCGTCCTTCACAAAAATAGCTCATTTTACCCAAATATTATACTATATGTTTCCGTTATTTTCAAGATGTTTTTTATACGTGAAATTATATAAATTTTTTTACTTTCTTATTGATAAGTTTTTCTCAATGTGGTAAAATTATATAAATATAAACTCGAGGAGCTGGAACAATGTATAATTTCTCTACTTTTATCAAGTACAAAGCAGACGGTAAGATTTACTCAAGCTATGAAAAAGACAGTAGACACGTAAAAATCCTAACTTCAGTTGAAGAAGAAAAAATTACTGCTTCTTTAATTCCTACTCAGAAAATTGAACTTATTGAGTTTAAACTCGATACAAAAATTCCATATAATAAAGGTGATTTATTCTTTTCTAACGGTTATCAGTCGTGGTCAACATCACTGGAAGTTCAGAAAGAATCAACACTTAAAACTACTAACCCTATTGTTAACATTTCTAACTGGTCAAAAAATGCTGCTGAAGTAGGCGGCGACTATACATTCGCAGGCTACAAAAAACAGAAAGGCTATTTCCACAGTAATGGTTATACATACATCAGAAATGGTGAAAAGGTTGAATTTTTTGGTTCACTTTCAGAAAGAAGTGGTTATACACTCTTCAAGTATGATATGAACACATCAGATTTCTCAATCGTGAAAGACGTTGAAGGCCTTGTTATTGATTCAGAATACAGCCTTGTTGATGTTGTTTCTTTCAAAGGCGGATATGACGAAGTGTTTGATAAATACTTTGCTGCTATGAAGGTGCCTGCTCCCAGACTTAAACATCTTGCAGGTTACACATCATGGTATAACTATTTCCAGAAAATTGACGAGAATATTATCATTCGTGACCTTGAAGGTCTTGACAGAGCGAAAGAAAATGTTTCAATCTATCAGATTGACGATGGTTATGAGCCTAAAGTGGGTGACTGGCTCCTTCCTAACAAGAAATTCCCCAAGGGAATGAAATACATTGCTGAAAAGATCCATGAAAAAGGCTATCTTGCAGGTATCTGGATTGCTCCTTTCAGCTGTCAGACAGATTCAGTTGTAGCAAATGAACATCCGGATTGGTTTATTAAAGTTCCCGGTACAGACAAACGTCATATTGGTACTTTTGCATGGCATGGTTCATATACTCTTGATATTTATAATGAAGAAGCAAGAAATTATATCAAAAACTATTTTAACGTTATTCTCAATGACTGGGGATATGATATGGTTAAACTTGACTTCCTTTACAGCCAGTGTGCAATTCCCAGAAATGGCAAAACAAGAGGTCAGATTATGTGTGAAGCTATGGACTTTCTTCGCGAATGCGTTGGTGACAAGCTTTTCCTTGGTTGCGGTGTGCCGCTTCTTCCCTCGTTTGGTGTTGTTGATGCTTGTCGTATCAGCTGTGACGTAAGTCTTTCATACAGACCGAAAATCGAGAATGTTCTTAACATTTCTAATGAATTGCCTTCAGCTCAGAATGCAATCAACAACACAATCTTCAGACGTCATCTTGATGGCAGAGTATTCTGTAATGACCCTGACGTATTCTTCCTTCGCAGCAATAACCTTAAATTCAACTTTGAGCAGAAACTTCTTCTTGCATTTATTAACCACCTTATGGGTAATGTTCTTTTCGTTTCTGATAATGCAGGTGATTACTCTGACAAAGAAATCGAACTTCTTAAAATGTTCTTTGGAGAAAATGATGCTAAAATCATTTCTGCTGAAAGAGTTAACCTTGGCGATGATATAGAAGTTGTGTTTGATGACGGCACAGGAGCAAAAACACTTAAATTCAACTTGCTTACAGGCGTAAGTAATATTAAAGAAATATTGGGAGTAAAATAATGAAAATATCAAAATTCTTAAAATTAATTTCAATTTGTCTTGTTGCTGTAATGGTGTTCACCTTCGCATCATGCAAAAAAGAGACAGCGGAACAC
The DNA here is from genome assembly GCA_015066175.1 of Oscillospiraceae bacterium. Classification (GTDB taxonomy): domain Bacteria; phylum Bacillota; class Clostridia; order Oscillospirales; family Acutalibacteraceae; genus SIG575. Next base: position 256,081 of record SVOW01000002.1, on the reverse strand, counting down.
TCGTTTGTTAAAATAACAATGGAAAGCGGTGCAGCTTTTGTTATTGAACTTTATCCTGAATATGCACCTGAAACAGTAGAAAATTTCCTTTCACTTGTTAAATCAGGCTTCTATGACGGACTTACTTTCCACAGAATCATTGAAGATTTTATGGCACAGGGCGGCGACCCGTCAGGCGACGGCACCGGTGGCAGTGACCACAATATCAAAGGTGAATTCAGAGAAAACGGATTTACAGATAACACTCTTTCTCATGACAGAGGCGTTGTTTCAATGGCAAGGTCAAATGACCCCAATTCAGCAAGTAGCCAGTTTTTTATTTGCTACAGCGGTAATCACAAGGCATCTCTCGATGGTAAATATGCTGCATTCGGTAGAGTAGTTGAAGGTATGGAAGTGGTGGATGCTTTCCTTGAAGTTGAAAGAGATTGGTCTGCTTCAGATAATGCTTTCTCAAGACCAAGCGAGCTGATTGTAATGAAAAAAGCAGAAATTATAAATTACACTAAAGGTGAAGTTTCAAAAAATAACGAAAAAATTGTTTCTGAAATAAATGAGAATAAAAATGAAACTACTTCAGAAGAATTAACAACAGACGAATCTGTAAGTTCTGAACATTCATTTGCAAAATTCACAATGAAAAACGGCGGAAGTTTCATTGTTGAACTTTATCCTGAATATGCACCTGAAACAGTTGAGAACTTTATCAGTCTTGTTGATTCAGGCTTTTATAACGGGTTGACTTTCCACAGAATTATCGAAGATTTTATGGCACAGGGAGGTTCCCCGTCAGGTGATAGCACCGGTGGCAGTGAAAAGAAAATCAAAGGTGAATTTGCAACAAACGGTTTTACACAGAACACACTTTCTCACGACAGAGGTGTTGTTTCAATGGCAAGAACAGGTGATCCGAATTCTGCAAGTTGTCAGTTCTTCATCTGCTACAGCGGAAACTATAAAGTATCACTTGATGGTAATTATGCTGCATTCGGCAAAGTAATAGAGGGTATGGAAGTTGTTGATGGCTTCCTTGAAGTTGAAAGAGATTTTTCTGCTTCAGATAATGACTATTCAATTCCAGTTGAGCCAATTGTTATTGAAAGTGCTGAAATTATTGAATATAACAAGTAATTAAAATTTATTAAATTATTGACTTTTTGTAAACAGTGTGATAAAATATATCTGTATCATTTTGGCGTATTTTTATAATAATATTTGAGGTGTAAATGATGAAAAAAGTTTTATCAGTTTTGCTTGCAGTATTAATTTGTTTTGCATGCAGCGTTTCAGCTTTTGCTGAAAATAGTCCCACTCCTGACAAGTATTACACAGTTCTTGCCGACGTTGCCGTTGTCGGCTCTGGTACTGCAACAGCTGTTCCTACAACTGTAAAAGCAGGCGAAATTATCGTATTTACTGCAGTTGCAGCAGAAGGTTATGTTTTTGACCACTGGCGACTTGATGGTAAATTTGAAATTGTTGACGGAACAATTTACGATCCTGTTATAAAGGTTGAACTTGTTCCTGATGCTGATAATAAGACACATGGTGACCTTGGTGACCTTGCTGACGTTATGGGTGAAGCTCATTTCAAACCTATTGGTGGCGAAGTAACAACCGGTGAACAGCAGACCGCAAAACCTGACGATGGCCCCACAGCTCCGCAGACAGGCTTGTTTGATTCACAGGCAACTATAGTTATTGCTTTGGTAATTGTTGGTCTCATGGCAGTTGCATTTATTTATAAAAAACGCACAGAGAAAACAAAATAATTTAATTGATTAATTTCTGAAGGTCTTGTTTTCGTTAGAATCCAAGACCTTTAGTTTATGGAAGGTATTTTATGAGCACCAGAGAACAAGAACGAAAAAAAGTTAATAAAATTGCAATAACAATTTTTATGATTCTTCTTTTGTTGTGCCTGATTGGTGGATTGGGATATTATATTTTTCACCTTTACAGCAGTTATCTTGCGGACCGTAATTCTGACGAAATGCTGCAATACATTCAGTCGGAGGATCAGCTTGTTCCGCAGTTTGGTGAAACCGAGGAACTACCTGTGAATCCTATTGATTTTAAATCTCTGAAAGAAAGAAATGATGAGGTTTATGCGTGGATTTATGTGCCGAATACTGACGTGAACTATCCCGTTGTGCAGAGCAGGGTTGATGACAATTATTATCTTAATAAGTCAATAGACAAAACATACCTTTTTGCCGGTATGATATATTCTCAGTCCTGTAACAATCTTGACTTTTATGACCCTGTTACAGTGCTGTACGGCCACAATATGAACAACGGCACGATGTTTGCTTCTTTGCATAATTTTCAGGACGAAAAATTCTTTAATGAAAATGAATACTTTTATGTATACACAGAAAAGTATATTATGACCTATAAAATTATTTCTGCTTACAAAGCAGATAACCGTCATATAATGAATTCATATGATTTCAACGACTTTGAACAGCGCCGTGAATTTCATCAGATGGTGCTTAATCCTGACAGTCTGATGAAAAACACAAGGCCTGACACTGAACTTAATGATTTTTCAAAGATTCTTGTATTGAGCACTTGTATCGGTGACAGGAGATCAAGATATCTTGTTTGCGGGGTGATGGTAAGTGATCAAAAAACGCAATAATGATTTTGATTTAAGTGCTGATGAGGTTGTCAATGAGTTTATGAAAGGATATAAGTCAGGCTCCGATCATCATTCTCATCATCACCATCATCATCATCACCATCATGAACATCATCATAATGACGAAAAGACAATCAAAACAAATGACAATAAAATCACAGATGAAGAAATAATTCCTTCAGAATCTGAAAAGAAACTAACTAATGAAAAAAAGAAAAAAAGAAAGATTCCTCTTATTTTCAGAATTCTTATAATTATTGTTGCAATTCTTTTCTTTATTGCAATTCTTGCCACAGGCGCCGTGCTTATTCTCAATAAGAAAGGTATGGACGAAATCAGGAAAAGTAAGGAAAATGTTGTTATACAGACAATTGATGGTGCTATTGCCTACGATGACAGCGGTAAGACAATTGAATATAAAGGGCAGAAATATATCTATAACGAAAATATTATTACATTTGCTTTTATGGGAATTGATGATAAGAGTGTAAGTGTTAATATTTCTGACGAATATGGTGAAGCCGGTCAGGCGGACACTATCCTGTTGTTTGCCTATGATATGTCGACTGGTGAAGTTTCGATGATTACAGTACCACGAGACACAATCGTGGATGTTGATATTTACTCTGCAGGCGGTAATTTTGCCCGCACAGAAAAAATGCAGATTTGCCTTTCGTTTGCCTATGGTGACGGCGGTGTAGCAAGCTGTGAAAATGTAATCAATTCCCTTGAACGTATGCTTATGGGCGTGCCGATTGATTCATATTTTTCATTGCGAGTAAGAGGTGTTGATGCACTCAACGCTGCAGTCGGCGGTGTGGAACTTACTTCAATTGAAACAATAGGTAATTTCACAAAAGGCGAAAGAGTTCATCTTCAGGGAACTGATGCACGAATGTATATCACAAGACGTGACAGATCAAAAATTGACTCTGACTCATTAAGACGTGAGCGTCAACTTCAGTATATCAGAGCATTTGCAGATAAAACAATAGATATTGCAAAGACTGATTTCAGTGTTATTACTACTTTGTATGAAACTGCAAAGCAATATTCTGTAACTGACATTGAATTGTCAGATGCTGTTTTTTATGCTAATAAGTTACTCAATTCATCCTTTGAAATTAAAAATGTGTATTCACTGCCAGGTGAATATGTAAGCACAGATTCTTTCCCTGAGTACAGATTAGATAAAGAAGCGTTATATCAGGTGATTCTTGATGTATTCTATACCAAAGCATAACAGGAGGTATCATTATGAAAAATATTATCAGAAAATCAACTAAAGTTCTTGCTGTAGTTATGGCTATTATGTTTGCTCTTTCCTCTTTTTCAGCATTTACGTTTGCTGCTGAAAAAGACTGCAATGCCTATATTAAGTTGACTTCAAGCAAAACAAATCCCAAACCCGGTGATAAGTTTACAGTTACAATAAGTGCAAAAACTGATTATCCCGTAATAAACGTAAACACAATTATTGTTTATGATGCGCGTTATTATGAGCTTGACACTTCAAGCGGTGCAACTGTTAAAAAAGCGACAAATATGCCTGTTTCTTTGAATCAGACAACTGCTTCACCGCTTGCTATGTATCATCAGAGTTATTCTAAGGCAATGACCCAGCAGTATAAGCTTGTTTTTGCCGGAATCACATGGCTTCCCTCACTTTCATCTCAGGGTACAGCAACTCCTACAACAACTCTTACTGAATTTACAAATCTTTATACTGTCAATTTTAAAATGAAGAAAAGTGCTCCCACTGACGGCAATGGATTCCTTGGTGTTGACCCTGTATATCTCAAAAATGAAAATGACAGTATGAGAAGCGGTATTTATGCTGCTCACGGCGGTGCAACATTGGGCGATGACGTGATTGCATCTTATGGCCAGAAATTTGATTTTTCACAAGCTGTTGTTTTTGGTACAGAAGTTGAAAAAATGGCTCCTGACTATACAATTGAAATGAATTATAAGAGTGCAGTTGAAGCAACAGATGTTGTTGGCTCATCAAAAAAACTTGATTGGCTTTCAGCTGACAACAGCATTGTTGAAGCAAGAAAAACAACATTGAATGCTTTAAAAACAGGCAAAACTTATGTTGCGGGCGTTTCAGAAGACGGTAAAACATATTATAATGCTGAAGTTACAGTTAAATATTCACTCCTTCAGTGGTTTATTATCATCTTCCTTTTCGGCTGGCTCTGGTATTGATTCTGAGTGATTTCTCCATAAACATTGTCTTTTTTGAATGTTCGGGCATATAATATCCCGAGGACAAGTTCATAATTTTCTCCCCGAAATTCTGAACTGATGTTTATTTTAAAAAATTTTTGGCAAAGATATTATTGTCAATGATATTTATGGAGAGTGATCTGAATGTTAATAAAAAGGGGAGACATATATTACGCTGACCTGAGCCCTGTTGTCGGCTCTGAACAAGGCGGAATAAGACCTGTTTTGATTGTCCAGAATGATGTTGGCAATAAATACAGCCCAACAGTGATTGCTGCTGCAATCACAAGTCAGAAATACAAAAACAGTCTGCCTACTCATATACGTGTTAATGCCGATGGCTGTGGACTTGCAAAAGATTCAATTGTTCTGCTTGAACAAGTAAGAACTCTTGATAAACGCAGGCTTAAAGAGCGAATGGGCAACCTCGATGATGTGGATATGGACAGAATCGATAAAGCATTGAGCGTGAGCTTTGGACTTAGCGGAGCTACATAATAGTGGCTCCGTTTTTTTACAGGAGGTTACATATGAAAAGTAAAATATTATCTAATATATTGAAAATGCTTACATTTCCGTTTTTATGTGCTGTGGGCGGTCCTTTTCTTTATACAAAAAAGAAAGAGCAGGCACCATTAAAATTCAATAAAGACGGCAAATTCAGAATTTTGCACTTAACAGATGTTCATCTTGTGCATGAACTTATGGAAGAAGAACAACCAATTGAAATTACAAAGCAACAGGTTGCAGATACACTTAATCTTTTTGAAGAATGTATCAAACGCACGAAACCCGACCTGGTTGTGTTTACTGGCGATAATGTAAGCAGTAATTATGAACTTATTACATATGATTATGCGGCTAAAACTATCAGAAGAATTTACAACACTATCGGCAAATATAATCTTCCGCTTGCAATCACTTTCGGCAACCATGACGGAGAGCGAAACACACATAAAGAATTTCAGATGAGAATTTTTATGGAATATGAAAATTTCCGCGGTGTATATAATGAAGAAGAAATGTATGGTTGCGGAAATTACAGTTTGCCCATTCTTTCTTCTGATGGTAAGAAAACTGCATTCAATCTCTGGATGTTTGATTCAAACGATTACCTTGACGGAATCAAAGGTATGCCTTATGATTGTGTGCATAAAAGTCAGCTTGATTGGTATAAAAGAAAATCAGATAAATTGAAAGCAGAAAATGGTGGAAAGCCTGTTTATTCTTTTGCTTTTCAACATATCTGCGTGCCGGAAGTGCACGATGCTTTCCTTGAAGTTGATGAAAAAACACCAGGTGCAATGAAATGTGATGACGGTAAATACCATATTCTTCCTGAAAATGCGACAGGTGAGCTTAATGAAAGCCCCAGTCCGCCTATGGTCCGTTATGATGGCGAATTTGACGCGTTCAAATCTCAAGGTGACGTGGTTGCACTTTTTTGTGGACATGACCATGTAAACGATTTTATCGTTGAAAAAGATGGAATAAAACTCTGTCAGACTATCTGTGGCGGTTTTATGACTTACGGATGGCGTCGTGGTGGCAGATTGATTGAAATTGATGAGAATAATCCCAAAGAATTTTTCACAGAAACTATCTGCATAGAAGAAAGAGAAGAAGTTGATATCTGATGAATGAAATTTTTTCAAGACAAAACATAGTTTTCGGTACTGAAACATTGGATATACTCAAAAATTCGCGAGTTGCAGTTTTTGGTGTAGGCGGTGTAGGCGGTTATATCTGCGAATCACTTGCAAGAAGTGGTGTAGGCATGCTTGATATAGTTGATAATGATACAGTTTCTGTTTCTAACATCAATCGCCAGATTATTGCACTTCATAGCACAATAGGTAAAAACAAAGTTGATGTTATGAAAGAAAGACTTCTTGATATCAACCCTGAAATAGTAGTTAATGAACATAATTGCTTCTTTCTCAAAGAAAATGAAAGAGAATTTGAGTTTGAAAAGTTTGATTACATAGTTGATGCAATCGACACGGTGAGCGGAAAACTTGCACTTGCTGTAATTGCAGACAAATTAAATGTTCCGATAATTTCAGCTATGGGTGCCGGCAATAAAACTGACCCTACACAATTTAAGGTTGCTGATATTTACAAAACTTCCGGTTGTCCGCTTGCAAAAGCAATGCGAAAACTTTGTAAAGAAAACAATGTGAAAAAATTGAAAGTGGTTTATTCTGAGGAATCACCTATCAGAAAAGAAGAACTTATTGATGAAACATCAAATAAAAGGTCAATTCCCGGAAGCCTTTCGTTTGTGCCATCAGTTATGGGACTTATAATGGCAGGGGAAGTAGTGAAAGATTTAATCGGTTTTGGTGGTTAAGATGAAGAGAGAGCTTGAAGCGTGGCAGATTGCGGAGCGTTCTATTTCAAAAACATACAGAAAAACAATCTGGAATCCTTTTGTTGAAGCTGTAAAAAAATATCAGATGATACAGTCAGGCGATAAAATTGCCGTTTGTATTTCTGGCGGTAAAGATTCAATGATTCTGTCAGTTCTGATGAGAATGCTTCAACGTTATAGTGAAGTGCCTTTTGAACTTGAATACATTGTTATGGACCCAGGATATAACGAAGAAAACAGACAGCGTATTATTGATAATGCAAAAATTCTCAATATTCCTATTGATATTTTCAATTCTGATATTTTTAATGTGGTTGTTAAAATTGAACAGAACCCGTGTTATCTTTGCGCAAGAATGAGAAGAGGATACCTTTATTCGCGTGCAAAAGAGCTTGGTTGCAACAAAATTGCACTTGGTCACCATATGAGTGATGTTATTGAAACAACAGTTATGGGTATGTTTTACGGCTCGCAGATTCAGGCAATGCTCCCGCGTCTTAAGAGCACAAATTATGAGGGTATGGAACTGATAAGACCTATGTACTGTATCAAAGAAGATGCAATCATTGCCTGGTCAAAATATAATAATCTTGAGTTTATCAGATGTGCTTGCAGATTTACAGAAGATTATAAGACTAACGATAATAAAGAAGGTCTTTCAAAGCGTCAGGAAATCAAAGACCTGATAAAACAAATGAAGAAAGTGAATCCCAACATTGAAATCAACATTTTCCGTTCAATACATAATGCAAATGTTGACACTTTGGTGGAATATAAATTAAACGATGAATTTCACTCTTTTCTTGAAAAATTTGAATAAAATATTAAACCGCTTTTCACTGACGAAAGGCGGTTTTTTTACGAAAATTTTGCGTTTTGACTGAAAATTACATTTGCTTTCCTATTTATTACAAAACTATTTATTTCAAAAAAACTCAAGCTATAATGGTCACATAAAGAAAACGTTTAGGAGTTGTTTTTATGATCCGTTGTCCAAAATGTCAAAGAGAATTACCCGAAAACAATAAATTCTGCAAATTCTGCGGCACACCATTAACGCAGCGACGTGTTTCTAATGTGCAGAATCAGATGCCGGTCCGCAATATGACCAACCAGGCACACATACACAACCAAAAAAACAATATAGAGTTTCGTAGTGTAGAAAGCAGGCAGTTAGTTAACAATACACCTGTTCAGAAACAGAGTGTTGTAAAAAATAATAACAATAAACCAACTAAAAAAATTATTATTGCTGCAATTGCCCTTTTACTTGTTATTGCTATAGTTATAGGCGGAATTTTCTTTATTAAATGGAGAAGTAACAAAGAACATCAGGAAGAAATAAACGAAGCTGCAGCTCATCTGGAAGAAATTCTTAAGGAAAGCACAACAAAGCCGATCGTTGAAATGGTAGTTGAAGACTACGATTCAAATGGTACATATGAAGCATATGCAATTGTTGGTGAAACTGATGAAAAAGATGAAGAGCATCCTGAATTCTACGATGCTGATATTTACTTTGTAAATCAGAAGAAAGCACAGCCTGTCAAAGAAAACGTAAGTGGTAAGACAAACGGTCTTATTGAACTTGAAAAAATCAAATATATTTCAATTGAAGTATATGACAATAACACAAATAAAGGTAAATCATTCATTTACACAGCTAAAGGTGAAAACCCTGTTGAATCAAAAAATTCAGGTAAATATTCAAACGTTCATCAGAAAGGCAATAAAATAATTGGTTATAACGAAAATAATGAAGAAGTCGAGATAAATTCAGAAGAAAACACGAATGCAAATAACAATGATACACCAAAATCGGAAGAATCACGCGTTGGTTATTTGCCAAGTAAAGCGACATATTATTTTGATGAAGATATTATTGTTGACTGTGCAACTTATGAATATAATTTTGATAGCAATGAAATCAAATGTTTTGTAAACGTAGATGGAGATTATTACCGTAATAAATGTGTTGTTGATGATAATGGCAATATTGTTGAAGAGTCAACTTACAGACCTGATGGTACATTTAAGGAAGGCAGTGAATGTGAATATGACAGTAGTGGCAAAATAGTTAAACGTACTATCAATCGTCCTGATTATGCTACTTATACTTATGTTATGTACGAATATGATTCAAACGGCAATTTGATTGAAGAAAGTAAACTTTATGAAGATTATGATTTATTCGAGAAAATTATTTATGAATATGACAGCAGAGGTAATAATATCAGTATTACATATAGTGACTCTGATGATTTTGTATATAGCATTTACGAATATACATATGACTCAATGGGTAATGTGGTGAAAGAAGAATTAACTTATTGCTACGATGATGACCACACATATTGTAAAAATTATGAATATGATTCTAATGGTAATTTAATAGAAGAAACTGAGTATAATACATATGCTCCGTCAAATCGTACAATATATGAATATGATAACAATGGCAGAAAAATTAAAGTTTCAAGCTATGTAAATGGAAATTATAATGGTTATTATACTATTGAATACAATTCGGCAGGTAAAGAAACCAAATATAAATTTTATGATTCCGATGATAATTGTGAAGGTTATTATTTAATGGAATATATTGAAGTTGATTATGAAACTGCCGAAAAATATTCATCAGTTGCAATTATGATGAATGATTGTTAAGTGTAACAGATATAAAAATACAGCCAACCTTTTACGGGTTGGCTGTTATTGATTGTTTTGTTAAACTGTAATTAGAAGCTGAAAATCAAAGGCTTTCTGCAATTTCTTTTGTATCGCGAGCGATTGCAAGTTCTTCGTTTGTGGGAAGAACAAACACTTTAACTGCTGAATCAGCTGTGCTGATTTCGCCTTCTTTACCACGGATAAGTGAATCGTTGATTTCTTTATCAATTTTAACGCCAAGGTATGTGAGGTTTGAACAAACATCTTCGCGGAGGTCTGTTGTGTTTTCGCCGATACCGCCTGTGAATACGATAGCATCTACGCCGTCCATTGCTGCGATGTAGCTGCCGATAACTTTACGTACCTGATATTTAAGGATTTTTCTTGCAAGAGCAGCTCTTTCGTTGCCTTCATCAATTGCTTTAAGAAGGTCACGGTCATCACTTGAAACGCCTGAAACGCCAAGGTAACCCGATTTTTTGTTGAGAACATCGCTTGTTGTTTTAGCATCCCAGCCTTCTTTTTCCATAAGGAAGAGAATTGCAGAAGGGTCAACAGCACCGCAACGTGTGCCCATTTCAAAACCATCAAGGGGAGTAAGACCCATACTTGTGTCGATAACTTTGCCGCCTTTAACTGCTGTGATTGATGAGCCGTTACCAAGGTGACAAGTAACAATTTTAAGGTCTTTGATATCTTTGCCCATAACTTCTGCACAACGAGCGCTTACAAAGCGGTGTGATGTGCCGTGGAAGCCATAGCGACGGATCTGATATTTTTCTGTGTATTCATAAGGAATGGGGAATGTATATGCTTCTTCAGGCATTGTGCTGTGGAAGGCATTGTCAAATACTGCGATTTCAGGAACATCAGGTCCGAAGACTTCAAAACAAGCTCTGATACCCTGAATGTGAGCAGGGTTGTGAAGGGGGGCAAGGTCGCAAAGGCTTTCGATACCTTCTATAACTTTTTCGTCAATAAGCACGCTCTTCTGGAAGAGTGCACCACCCTGAACAACACGATGGCCAACTGCTGCGATTTCTGAAAGGTCGTCGATAACTTTACAATCGCCTTCAGTGAGAACTTTTTTAACTTCAACAAAAGCTTCTGTATGGTTCTTAAGGGGAACTTCATAGAAAAACTTTCTGCCGTCTGCTGTTTTGCCGTCAATCTGACCTGCAAAACCAACCTTTTCGCAAATACCTTTTGCAATCATCTGCTCTGTTTCCATATCAATAAGCTGATATTTGAGAGATGAACTACCTGCGTTGATAACAAGAACTTTCATTTTCTTACCTCCAAAATTAACTTTTACTTGAAAAAAATAAATTACCGTATTATTATATACTAAAAGATATAATTTTTCAAGATGTTTTTACGAAAGGAAAGTCGTAAAATGAAAATATCTGCTGTAATTTCAGAATTTAACCCTTTTCACAAAGGTCATAAGTTTATAATTGATAAAATGCGTGAAAATGGTGCAACCCACATTGTTGCAGTAATGAGCGGTAATTTTGTACAAAGAGGGGAATCAGCCGTATTTTCCAAATGGGAAAGAGCAAGAGCTTGCCTCGAAAATGGTGTTGACCTTGTTGTAGAAAACCCGCTTGTGTTTGCAACAGCATCAGCTCAGCGTTTTGCTTTTGGCGGTGTTGGTGTAATCAAAGGTTTAGGCTGCGTGAATGAACTTTCATTTGGCAGTGAGAGCGGTAATATTGATGAACTTGTTAAGGTTTCGGAAATAATTGAAAAAGATGAATTCTTTGCTGTTACACTAAAGTTTCTCAATGATGGTTTGTCGTATCCTAAAGCACGCGAAATGGCAATCAGAGAGCAATTTGGCGATAATTTCGGCAATATACTTTCTTCACCTAATAATATCCTTGCTTGTGAATATATATCTGAATGCAAAAAAGCAGGACTTGATGTTGATTTTTACACAATTAGGCGTGAAAGCGTTGACCACGATAGTACTAATGAAAATAACGGATTTTATTCAGCATCACTTTTGCGTGAAATTATCAGAAATAACGAAAAATCTGATGATGAAATATTCGAGAGTTACAGAAACAATTGTAAAGTTAAAGACTTTACAAGACTTGAAGCGGCTATACTTGTAAAGTTGAGAAACTTTACAGAGGATGATTTTAAAAATCTCCCTGATGTGTCAGAAGGAATGGAAAACAGACTTTATTCTGCTGCACAAAAAGCCTGTAGTTTAAGTGAATTTTTTGAATTAGTCAAAACAAAAAGATACACTCTTTCACGAATCAGGCGAATCTGTCTTTGTGCTTTGCTCGGAATTGAGAAAGAAGATGTTGAAAGAGAAGTTCCTTATGTCAGGGTCATCGGTTTCAATGATAAAGGCAGAGAAATATTGAAAACCGCACGCGAAAAAGCAACATTACCCATTGTTATGAAATATTCTGATATAAAAGAACTTGATGATAACGCAAAAAGAATCTTTGATATTGAGTCATTTGCTACTGATATTTTTGTACTGACAGGCGAAAAAAATCTTCCTTGTGGTCTGGAAAAAACTGAAAATATTGTGATTATAAAAAAATAGGAGAGTTGCTTAAAACTCTCCTATGCAATAGTCGCCGTCAACTGCGGTGATTTTAACTTTAATAATTTCTGAACACATATCCTCTGTGCATTTAACAAGCACAGGGGTATAATTTTTTGTATAACCTTCGTAAAAGCCGTCTTTGTTTGTCGTTTCAACAAGCACTTCAAGGGTTTTACCAACCTGACTTTTAAGATATTTCTGTCTAATTTCTTCACAAACAGCAGTCATTTTTTTTGCTCTTTCTTCTTTGACTCTCTTTTCAAGTTGAGGAAGTTTTTCTGCTCTTGTGCCTTTTCTGACAGAATAGGGGAAGACGTGGACTTTTTCGAAACCGATTTTCTTTGCAAAATCAAGGCTTTCTTCAAAATCCTCATCGCTTTCAAGCGAAAAGCCTACCATAATATCAGTTGTGATAGTAGCATCGACAAAAGTTGAACGTAGTTTTTTGCAGAGATTATAATATTCTTCTGCAGTGTAATGTCTGTTCATTCTTTTCAGAGTATTATCACAACCACTCTGCAGTGAGATATGAAACTGCGGGCAGAAATTGTCAAATTCAGCAAGTTCATCAATAACTTCATCAGTGATATGATCAGGCTCAAGCGAACCAAGTCTGACACGTTCGATTCCCTTTGTTTCACATGCAAGCTTTACTGCGTCTGTAAACTTTTCGCCTATATCTTTGCCGTATGAAGAAAGGTTAATACCAACAAGAACAACTTCCTTGTAGCCTTTTTCAGCAATGGAATCAAGTTCTTTCTGAATATCTTCAAGGGGTTTTGAACGAGAGCGACCGCGTGAAGTGGGGATAATACAATAAGTGCAGAATCTGTTGCATCCGTCCTGAATTTTAAGAAATGCGCGTGTTCTGTTCTGAAAATCAGAAATCAGCGTACCTCTGAATGAATCACCGTTTTCGTGAAGTTCAATATTGATAAGACGCTCTTTTTTATCAAAAAATTCATTTAATGCCTTTACAAGTGTATCGTTGTTTTTATTGCCGATAACAATATCTGCTTCAATGAGTTTTTCTGAATTTTCAGGGTAGGCCTGAGGCATACAACCTGTAAGCACAACACAAGCATCAGGATTATTTTTCTTGAATCTTCTTACAGCTTGACGGGTTTTTTGGTCACCTGAGGCTGTAACAGTGCAGGAGTTCACAATGAAAACATCTGCTTTTTCTGTATGGCTTACGATTTTGTAACCGTTTTTAATAAGCTGTTCAGCCATAGCTTCAGATTCATACTGATTAACTTTGCATCCGAGTGTGTAAAAAGCAGCTTTCATATAAAGCCTCCTGATAAGATTAAAAGTTAGCGTTCTGATTTTAATAGTGCGTAATAGCAAGCATCGCAAATGCCTTGATTATTCCGATCAGAACTACGCAAAGTCCCTTCATATTTCATTCCGCATTTTTGCATTACTTTGCCGGAGTTTGGATTTCTCGGGTCGTGTCTTGATTCAATGCGACTCACATCCACTACATCAAACAGAAAATCCATAACTGCTTTGAGTGCTTCTGATGTAATTTCCTGATGCCACCAAGCTCTTCCTATGCAATATCCAATATGCATCATAGAAACTTCTTCATTCATATGTACCACGGCAATGTCACCAATCGGTTCATCTCCGTTGCTCTTTAAGACAATGGCCCAATGGTAATAATTATTGTTAAAATATTGCTTTGTCCAGTCATCAACTATGTTTTGGCTTACCTCTTGACTTGAATGAGTCTGCCACATTAAGTATTTAGTGACTTCTGAATCGGATGCCCAATTCTTATACATTGCAGCCGCATCTTCACTCACATATCTTCTTAAAATCAATCTGTCTGTTTCTAACTTTTGTGTTCCGCAGTGTTTCATAAGTTTGTTAGTCCTTTTCAAACCTTGATATTTTTTAATTATATCACACTTAAACCAAAATTACAATCAAACTTCTTCACTATTACTTCTCACTTATTACTTCCCGAAAATCGACCCGAAGTTTAGTGAAGAGTGAATAGAGAAGAAGTAATAAGTAAAAATCGACAACCTTCTGATGAAGATTGTCGATTTTTGGAGCTGCTAACCGGATTCGAACCGGTGACCTCATCCTTACCAAGGATGTGCTCTGCCTCCTGAGCCATAGCAGCACACACTTAACGCACAATATAATATCATATCTAAAATTAAATTGCAAGAAATTTTTATAAAATTATTTTATTAAATTTAGAAAAAAGTGTTGGAAGTTTCTGAAAAATAGTTTATAATAATATGGATAATGTGCATAGGATGTGAAAATATGATGCAAAAATATACTGTGTCCCTTGAAAAAATAATCAAGGACCATAAATTTGAAGTGCTGTATATGCCGAAAGCTGCATCTGACATTTACGTTTCAACTGCTGACGTTAACCGTCCAGGAATGTTTTTGTGTGGCTATGAGGAATATTTTGACTCAGACCGTGTTCAGTTTATAGGTCTTACTGAACTTGAATATATGAAGAGTCTTCCTGAAGATGAAGGCGAAAAGACTTTCGAAAGACTTCTTGAAAAACAGCCCGTTTGTATAATTATTACAAGAGGTCTTGAATTACCGGAAAAATACATTGCACTTGCACAGAAACACGAAGTGCCGTTGTTGCTCACTCTTGATCAGACTTCACGTTGTATGTCTACAATTATCGCGTATCTGAATGTAGAACTTGCACCTCGTATTACACGTCATGGCGTTTTGCTTGAAGTCAGTGGCGAAGGTGTGCTGATTCTCGGTGACAGCGGTGTAGGTAAAAGTGAAACTGCTCTTGAACTTATCAAACGTGGTCACAGACTTATTGCAGATGACGCTGTAGAAATAAGACGTGTTTCGGAAAAAACACTTGTCGGCTCTGCGCCTGATAATATCAGACATTACATAGAACTGCGTGGCGTAGGTATTATCAATGCCCGAAGAATCTTCGGTATGGGTGCCGTAAAGCTTACTGAAAAAATTGATATGGTAGTTCAGCTTGAACTGTGGGATAACAAAAAAATCTACGATCGTTTAGGTCTTGAAGACGAAAAAATGAACATTCTCGGTGTAGATGTTCCTGTTACTACAGTTCCTGTAAAACCCGGCAGAAACTTGTCAATTATTATTGAGGCTGCCGCAATGAATAACAGGCAGAAAAAAATGGGATATAATGCTGCACGTGAACTTCTTCACAGTCTTGGCATGACTGATGACATAATGCCTGACGAAAAAGAACTTGAATCATGGCAGAAATCATAAAATAAATTTATTAACAAAATTACGGAGGTAATTAAAATGTATAAAATTGGTGTAGACCTTGGCGGAACAAACATTGCAGTAGGTGTTATTGATGAAAAATTTAATATCATCGGCAGAGGAACTGTAAAAACAAATGCTCCCAGACCTGCTGAAGAAATTTTTGATGATATCAAAAGGGCTGTTGACCTTGCACTTGATGATGCAAAAATCACACTTGATGATGTTGAATCAATCGGCGTTGGTATTCCCGGTTCAATCAACAAAACAACAGGTAAAATTGAATTTTCAAATAACCTTGATTTCCATATGGTGCCCGCAAGAGATATGTTGAGTGAAAGACTTTCAGGAAAGCCCGTACATATCGATAACGATGCTAACTGTGCGGCTCTCGGTGAAGCATATGCAGGTGCAGGTAACGGATGCAAAAACCTTGTAGCAGTTACTCTCGGCACAGGCGTAGGCAGCGGTATTATTATAGATGGTAAGCTCGTAACAGGTATTGGTGATGCAGCCGGTGAATGCGGTCATACGGTAATTTTTGCTGACGGCATTCAGTGTAACTGTGGCAGAAAAGGCTGTTGGGAAGCATATGCTTCTGCAACTGCACTTATCAGACAGACAAAAGAAAAAATGCTTGAAAATAAAGACAGCATTATGTGGGAACTCACAGGCGGAGATATCAACAAAGCAAGCGGCAGAACTGCATGGGATGCTATGAGAAAAGGCGACAAAGCAGGTGCAGAAGTCGTTGATAAATACATCTGGTATGTTGCAATCGGTGTTGCTAATATTATAAACGCACTTCAGCCCGAAGTTCTTTGTGTTGGTGGCGGTATCAGTAACGAAAAAGATAACCTTATCGTTCCTCTTACTGAAAAAGTACACGCTGAAATTTACAATAAACAGTTTGAACGAAGCACAAAAATCTGCGTTGCTGAGCTTAAAAACGATGCAGGTATTATCGGTGCTGCACTTCTTGAAAGATAATTTAAATTAATTTTGGAGGTTTTCATGGAATATTCTGAAAACATGTTTGATTTCGGCGAAAATATCAACTGTGAAATCATTAAGGATGTCCCGATGAAGATGTATTCCAGTTTCAGAACAGGGGGCAATGCAAAAATTATGCTTTGCCCTAAAGATGAAAAATCACTTTTTGAAGCTGTAAAAAAATGTAAAGAATTTTCTGTCCGTCCTTTTATTCTTGGCAACGGAAGTAATATTCTTGTAAGCGATAAAGGCATTGATAATGTAGTTATCCATATCGGCAAAGGATTTGATGATATCAGGCTTATTGACGACACAACTATTTTTTGTCAGTCAGGTTGCAGCCTTATGAAACTTTGCCGTTTTGCCCTTGAGAATTCTCTTTCAGGACTTGAATTTGCATATGGTATTCCCGGCACTGTAGGTGGCGCTATGTATATGAATGCAGGCGCATACGGCGGTGAAATGAAAGATGTTGCCGTAAGCTGCGATTATATTACTTTCGACGGTGAAAAAGGCACTTTATCTAATGAAGAAATGGAACTTACCTACAGAAACAGTGTTTTTGTTGACAGTGACAAAATTATTGTGTCAGCAATTTTTAAACTGAAAAAGGGAAGTAGGACTGAAATTGAAGGCAAAATGAACGAATTGATGGGAAAAAGAAAGGAAAAGCAACCTCTCGAATTTCCAAGTGCAGGCAGTACTTTTAAAAGACCTGAAGGGCATTTTGCAGGTCAGCTTATCGAAGAGTGCGGTCTCAGAGGCAAATCAATCGGTGGTGCTCAGGTCAGCGAAAAACATTGCGGCTTTATTATCAACAAAAACAACGCAACATCGTCTGATATTATGGACCTGATTGATTTTGTACGTGATGAAGTTTTAGAACAAAAAGGTATTTTTTTAGAAACAGAAGTTAAGTTTATATAATTCGGGTGTGGCAAATGGATGTTTTAATTGTAACCGGAATGTCAGGTGCAGGAAAATCAAACGCGGTAAATGCGTTAGAGGATATCGGTTATTTTTGTGCTGATAATATACCTCCGACGCTTCTCCCTGCTTTTCTGAAAGAGGTAAAAGAATGTGATGAAGCAGATAAAGTTGCTGTTGTAATTGATATGCGTGCCGGTCTTTCTTTTGCAAATCTTATTACTGTGCTTGACAAAGCAAGAAGCAGTAATTATAAATTCAGAATACTGTTTATTGATGCTGACGATGATGTTTTAATCAGGCGTTTTAAAGAAACACGCCGTCTTCATCCGCTTATAAATAAGGATTCAACTCTTTCTGTTACCGATGCGGTTACTATGGAAAGGCAATATTTGCAGCCTGTTAAAAATATTTCAGATATTGTAATTGACAGCACAAATCTTTCTGTTATTCAGCTGAGAAGCAGAGTTAAAGATGCTTTCTTATCACGACCGGAAGACTCATTTGTGGTGAATTTCATTTCATTCGGTTATAAGCATGGCATTCCCCGTGATTGCGACTATGTTTTTGATATGCGTGGTCTTGTAAATCCTTATTATGTGCCTGAATTACGCGATAAAACAGGTCTTGATAAAGACGTCCGTGAATTTGTAATGCGTGATGAAAACAGTCAGAAATTAAGAAGAATGCTTGAAGAATTTATATTGTTTATTCTTCCGTTATCAAAAAATGAAGGTAAAAGTCAGCTTGTGATCGGTTTCGGTTGTACAGGTGGCCATCACCGTTCAGTTACTTTTGCTGAAATTTTCAATGATTTTATTGATTCGTTGGGATACAGAACAACAGTTCATCACAGAGATTGTTTTAAATAAATTTGGGGGATTTTTATGTCTTTTTCACAGGATGTAAAAAGTGAATTAGCCTTACTTACTGATTTGTCTGACTGTTGCATGAAAGCTCAGGCTTACGGAATGTTGCTTTTCGGCAAATATTACTCACAGTCAAGAATCGGTTTTCTTACTGAAAACAAAAATGTTGCAAGCGCATATTCATTGTTCTGTAAAGAAGTCTGCGGTGTAAAACCAAGGATGTTAAAGACAAAAGCTGGCAATTATTCGTTATCAGTTTCGTTGCAGAGTGATATTATTAAAATTATGCGTTATTTTGGTCAGAGCAGGCAGAATGTTACATTACGTATAAACAGAGCAAATTTTGAAGATGATTGCTGTTACGCTGCGTTTTTAAGAGGAGTTTTTCTTTCGTGCGGCACAATTGCAGACCCGATGAAAAACTATCACCTTGAATTTGTTATTCCTTTTTTAAAACTTACAAATGATTTTTTAACACTTCTCGGCGATATGGGATTGTCACCTAAAATGGTTGAACGTGGCAATTCATACGTTGTTTATTTCAAAGACAGCGAAAATATCGAAGATTTTCTTACTCTTATCGGTGCTGCGTCAAGTTCACTTGAACTTATGGGCGTTAAGATGATGAAAGATGTAAGAAATAAAATCAACAGAAAAATCAATTTTGAAACTGCTAATATTTCAAGAACAGTCAATGCTTCAATGGCACAGATTGCTGCTATTGAAAAAATTGAAAAAGTCAAGGGACTTTCTTGGCTTTCCGACCAGTTGAAAGAAATTGCAATTATCAGAAAAGAAAACCCCGATATGTCACTTGATGAAATTAAAAATGAACTTGGCGGTGAAATTTCCCGTTCAGGTGTTAATCACAGACTTAATAAACTTATAAAAATTGCAGACGAGCTTGACTAGGAGGCATTAAATGGGATTCACTCATTTACATCTTCATACTGAATACAGTTTGCTTGACGGTGCGTGTAAAATTAACGAAGTTATAGATTACGCCGTCAGGTCTGGTCATTTATCTCTTGCGATTACCGACCATGGAGTTATGTATGGTGCAATTGACTTTTATAAAAAAGCCAAGTCTGCAGGAATCAAACCTATTATCGGATGCGAAGTTTATGTAGCACCCAGAAGTCTGGATAAAAAAGATAAAGCATTTGATGCTGAAAGATATCACCTTGTTTTGCTTTGTAAAAACGAAACAGGGTATAAAAACCTTATAAAAATGGTTTCCGAAAGCTGGACACGTGGCTTTTACGGTAAACCGAGAATTGATAAGTCTCTCCTTGAAAAACATCATGAGGGACTTATTGCTTTGTCTGCCTGCCTTGCAGGCGAAATTCCACGTGCAATTCTTGCTAATGATATTGATACTGCAGTTGAAAAAGCAATGTGGTATAAAACAATATTCGGTGATGATTTTTATCTTGAAATGCAGAATCACTCTCTGCGTGATGAATTACGTGTTATCAGCGGAATGAGAACTGTTTCACAGAAAACAGGAATTCCTCTTGTTGTAACTAATGATACTCACTATGTCAGAAAAGAAGATGCAAAAATTCAGGAAGTTCTGCTCTGCATTCAGACAAATAACACTGTTGGCACTCCTACAGGTATGAGCTTTGAAACAGATGAATTTTATCTGAAAACTTACGAAGAAATGTGTCAGGCTTTTCCTGATGACATTGATGCAATTGAACGCACGCAAGAAATTGCAGATAAATGCAATCTTGAATTTGAATTCGGTAACACAAAACTTCCGCATTTTGAAGTACCTGACAATCAAGACCACTTTGAATATTTCAAAAAGCAGTGTTTTGAAGGTCTTGTTAAAAGATATGGTGAAAATCATCCGAAAGAATATGAAGAAAGGCTTCTGTATGAACTTGAAACAATAAATAAGATGGGGTATACAGACTATTATCTTATTGTACATGATTTCATTGCTTATGCAAAAAACCACGATATTCCTGTAGGACCCGGCAGAGGCTCCGGAGCAGGCTCCCTTGCTGCTTACTGCATCGGAATTACCGGAATTGATCCGATGAAATACAGCCTTATTTTTGAGCGTTTTCTCAATCCCGAAAGAGTAACAATGCCTGACTTCGACGTGGATTTCTGTTACGTAAAACGCGGACAAGTTATTGATTATGTTATAAATAAATATGGCTATGACCATGTAGCACAGATTGTTACATTCGGTACAATGGCGGCACGTGCTGCAATACGCGATGTGGGTCGTGCTTTAGGTATGTCTTATGCAACAGTAGACAGAGTTGCTAAACTCATTCCCAGAGAATTGAATATTACTATTGACTCTGCACTTGATATGTCGCCTGAACTTGTTGAAATATATAATTCAGATGCAGAAGTCAAAAATCTTATTGATACAGCTAAAAGCGTTGAAGGTATGCCAAGGCACGCATCTACTCATGCAGCAGGTGTTGTAATTACCCGCGATGCAGTAGATTCTTATGTGCCGTTGGCACTTAATGATAACGCTGTTGTAACGCAGTTTACAATGACTACACTTGAAGAATTGGGGCTTCTTAAAATTGATTTCCTCGGACTTCGGTATCTTACTGTTATTGATAATACTGAAAAAGCTGTCAGAAAGAAACATCCCGGTTTTGACATTGAAAAAATAGATTTAAAAGATAAAAAAACTTATGAATTGTTTTCAAAAGGTCTTACAGACGGCATATTCCAGCTTGAATCAGGCGGTATGAAAAGTGTTCTTACTCAACTTAAACCTGATTCAATTGAAGATATTATTGCCGTTATTTCGCTTTATCGTCCGGGACCGATGAAGTCTATTCCCACATATATTGAAAACAGACATAATCCTGAAAAAATCAGATATTCTACACTGCTTCTCAAAGATATTCTTGATGTTACTTACGGTTGTATCGTTTATCAGGAACAGGTTATGCAGATTTTCAGGACTCTGGCAGGGTATTCATTCGGCAGAGCTGACATCGTAAGACGTGCAATGAGTAAGAAAAAACACGATGTTATGGAAAAAGAGCGTAAAAACTTCATTTACGGTCTTACAAACGAAGATGGTACAGTTGAATGTGTGGGTGCAGTCAAAAATGGTGTTAATGAAAAAACTGCAAATGAAATTTTTGACACTATGTCTGATTTCTCACAGTATGCTTTCAACAAATCCCACGCTGCAGCTTATGCTTTTGTTGCTTACAGAACAGCTTATCTCAAAGCTCACTATCCTAATGAATATTTCGCTGCACTTATCAGCAGTGTGCTTGAAGATACAAAAAAAGTAGCAGCATATATTGCTGAATGCACACGTCATGGCATCAGAATTGTTCCACCTGATGTAAACGTTGGTTTTGATGATTTTACAGTTCAGGACAATGATATTCTTTTTGGTATGCTTGCTATTAAAAATCTTGGCAGAAATGCTATCAAAGCTATTATAAGAGAGCGTGAAGACGGCGGTAAGTTTGAATCATTCTCTTCTTTCTGCTACAGAATGTATGGCAAAGACCTTAATAAAAGGGCGATTGAGGCGCTTATTTACAGCGGAGCGCTTGATTCGCTTGATTTAAACCGCAGACAAATGATTACAATTCTTCCTGAAGTTATGGCTCAGGCTGAAACAAGCGGCAGGATTATTTCAGGTGGCCAGATGGGACTTTTTGGCAACGAAGACGAAATGTTTGATATAAAAGCTCCTGATTTGCCTGAATTTGAAATTTCTGAAAAACTTGCATTTGAAAAAGAATTTACAGGCATTTATATTTCAGGTCATCCGCTTGCACATTATGATGCAGTAAAAAATGCGTTGAAAGCAGATAATATAGTCGATATCATCAATGAAACTTCTGATGAAGAAGATATGTCAATGAGCAGATATCGCGATAATTCAAGAGTCAGTATTCTTGCAATCGTAACATCAGTCAAGAAGAAAGTTACAAAAAATAACGATACAATGGCTTTTATTACTGTTGAAGATACTCAGGCAAGCATAGAAGTTATTGTTTTTGCCAAAAATTATCTTGATTATGCCAATCTTATTTCTGTTGGCAATGTGCTTCTTATCAGTGGCAGACTTTCGATACGTGAAGATGAAGAATGTAAAATAGTGTGCGAAAGCATTTCTGCAGCACCTGAAAAAGTCGCAATTTCTGCACCTAAGAAAAAAGAAAACAAAGGCATATATTTCAGAGTTAAAAACAATAATTGTGCCGAATATCAGAAAATTCAGCATGTGCTTGATGTGTTTGACGGCAATATGCCTGTGTATTATTATTTCACTGATGAAAACAAACTTGTCCGTCATCATTCAAGAATGTGTGATGTGAATGATTCTATGCTTCGCGAATTAAAAAGGATTATCGGCGAAGAAAACATCGGCATAAAATAAAACAAGGTATGTAAACTATAATAATTACTAATTTTTAGAAAAATTTGTAAAAAAGACTTGAACTTTGTTAAATATTAGTTTATCATAGTAACAATATTTTTTATCAAGGGGACATATATAATGAAAACTATCGGCGTATTGACAAGCGGCGGTGACGCACCGGGTATGAACGCTTGTATTCGTGCAGTTGTAAGAACAGCGTGCGAAAAAGGTATGAAAGTTTACGGTATTAACCGTGGCTACAATGGTCTTATGGAAAATGACATGAAAGAAATGGATATCAGAAGCGTATCTGATATTATTGACCGTGGCGGTACAATGCTTCGTTCTGCAAGAAGCCTTAACTTCAAAACTGAAGAAGGTATGCAGGCCGCAATTGATACTTGCAAAGAAAGAGGAATTGAAGGCATTGTTGTAATCGGTGGTGACGGTTCATTCAGAGGTGCAAGAGACTTATCTCTCAGAGGTATTCCGTGTGTTGGCGTTCCCGGCACAATCGATAACGATATCGCTTGTACAGACTACACAATCGGTTTTGACACATGTCTCAACACAATTATGGGTGCTGTTGACAGAATCCGCGACACTTCAGAATCACATGACAGATGCACTGTTGTTGAGGTTATGGGCAGAAGTGCAGGTTATCTTGCTCTTGAAGGTGGTATTGCAGTTGGTGCAACATATATCATTGTTCCTGAAAAGCCCTATGACCTTACAGATGTTATCAACAGAATGAAGAAAACTCTTAAAACAGACAAGAGACATTTCGTTATTGTTGTTGCTGAAGGTATCGGCGGTGTTGCAAACCTTGCAAAGAGAATTGAAGAAGAAACAGGCGTTGAATGCCGTTCATCAATTCTTGGTCACATTCAGCGTGGCGGTTCACCCACAGTGCGTGACAGAGTTATGGCGAGTGTTATGGGTAACAAAGCAGTTAAACTTCTTATGGAAGGTACAGGTAACCGTGTTGTTGCTGTTAAGGATGACAAAATCGTTGATTACGATATCTTTGAAGCACTCCAGATGAATAAATCTCTTAACGACGAATATTACAATATTGCACACGAAATTTCTATCTGATTATTCTAATAATTTAAAATTCATTTTCTGCATAAAAACCGCTTTTTCATCTCGAAAAGAAAAAGCGGTTTTTTTATACCTCTATATCTAACTCTATATCTTCTCTTTCTCTATCTCTGGTGGACAAATTTCGCTTTTTAGCGGACATTATCCGTAATATGTCCACCTTTTTGCGAACAATGTTTTTTGTCATATATTTGAATAAATCAGCATATGCATTACAAAGAATTTTTAAAAGGAGATGTATGTATGGAGCTTAATGTTAAGAAAGAACTGTTACATATTTCAGAACTTATGTTTGAAAATACTTCCGAACAATCTGTTGATGGAGATATAACTCTTCCTGATTATTGCCCTGATATCAAAAGAATATTAAAATGTATGGTAAGTCCGTGCCTTGCGTCAGAACAGTGCACAGGTGATAGGGTAACAATTGACGCAAATGCACTTGTACAAGTGATTTATGTAGATGAAAATAATGAAATATTCTGCTATGAAAAAACTTTTCCTTTTTCAAAAATTGTAGAATTCGGTAAGCAGATTGACAATTCGTCTGCTGAAATTAAAATGAAAACTGCTTATGCAAACACACGTGCTGTTTCTCAAAGACGAATTGATATTCATGCGTCAATTGCAATTTGTGTCAGCATACTTGGCAAAAAAGATGTTCAGTTTGTTTCTGACGCCAGCGAATGCGGAATTCAGTTGCTTAAAAATTTTAAAGATGCATCTGATTTTATTGGTCAGACAGTTAAAACTTTCACCTTGAATGAAGTGATGGAAATAGGCAAATCAAAACCACCGATAAGGCAGATAATCAGGCAAAAAGTAACTCCGAATCTTTCGGAAATCAAAGTTATTACCAACAAACTCCTTGTTAAAGGCGAAGTAAATATCTGCATACTGTATTGTGCTGATACCTCTGATGGAGGTTATGAAATTTTTGAAAATACAATGCCTGTCAACCAGATTATTGACCTTGAAGGAATTGATGATAAGTCGAAGCATATGTCAAAACTTTCGCTATCATCCTTTAATATTGTAACTAAAGCAAATTCATCAGGCGAGAAAAAACTACTTGACGTTTCTGTAAATCTAACTGCAATCATAAAAGCGCAGAAAGAGGTAGAAAACAGTTTTCCGAGTGATTGTTATTCAACACTGTGTAATTTAAAAAGTGACAGAAAATTAGTATCCTTTGAAAAAATCATTGACAGTTTTGAAGAAATGATTATGATTAAAAAAGGTGAGGAATTTACCAATACAACAATCGGCAAAATTATAAATGTTTGGTGTGATGATGTTGTAACCACATATGTTTGCACAGGAGATGAATTGAAAATTCTTGGCAGCACAGTTGTTTCAATACTGGGTAAAGATGATGCAGGGCAACCTTTTTATGCGGAAAGAACAGTTACATTTGAAAAAATAAAAAATATTAAAAATGGTTGCAAAGATTTGATCTGCAATTCAGATGCAAATGTAAGCGCAGTTGGTTTTGTGGTGACGGATGATAATAAAATTGACCTTCGGGTTGAAATCTGTCTCAGAGTCTCGTTAATCAGAAGGAACACCACTGAATTATTGACTGATATTGTTTGTGATGAATCAAAACCAAAAACAAAAAAATATTCTGCGCTTACAATATATTTTTGCGATGACGGTGAATTAGTCTGGAACATTGCAAGAAAATATAACACAACAGTTGAAGCAATAAAACTGGAAAATGAGCTTAACGAAAATATGATCAAAGAAAAAATGATGTTGCTGATACCCGGTGCCTAAAGTATTTGTAAATTTTTTTTAAAATTATTGACTTATTCAGGAAATTTTGTTAAAATATTAATTGTTATAGGGGAGTAGCTTTGAAAATTCGCTGTCAACAATCGTCTTTATGACTGGCAGTTGAACCTTTTAAGGAAGCAAGACCTTTAACAGAGCACTA
Source organism: Oscillospiraceae bacterium (assembly GCA_015066175.1). Taxonomy (GTDB): domain Bacteria; phylum Bacillota; class Clostridia; order Oscillospirales; family Acutalibacteraceae; genus SIG575. Next base: position 230,127 of record SVOW01000002.1, on the reverse strand, counting down.
ACTCTGTTAAAGGTCTTTTTTAATACCCTGACATAATTTGGTTATAATAAATCAGATTATAATTTCTGAAAGGAAGGAAAAATATGAAGTATTATCTTCAGGAAATCGCTGATGTGTTCAAAAACATTACATCAAGCGAAAATGGTCTTTCATCTCAGGAAGCTGAGAAAAGACTTGAACAGAATGGTAAAAACAAACTTAAAGAAGGCAAAAAGAAAACAATTTTCCAGAGAATTATTGAACAGCTTTCTGACCCGATGATTATTATTCTTATCGTGGCTGCTGTTGTTTCTGCGGTTACTGAATGGTTTGAATCAGGTTCTTTCCACTTTGTTTTCCCAACAGATACTGTTATTATTCTTGTTGTTGTTGTTATCAATACTGTTCTCGGTGTTATTCAGGAAAGTAAAGCTGAAGCAGCTATTGAGGCTCTGCAGGAAATGTCTGCTGCAACTTCAAAAGTTCTTCGTGACGGTAAAATTGTTTCCGTCAGAAGTGAAGACCTTGTTGTTGGTGACGTTGTTCTTCTTGAAGCAGGTGACGCAGTTCCCGCTGACTGTCGTATTTTCGAATGCGCAAGCATGAAAATCGAAGAAGCAGCGCTTACAGGTGAATCTGTTCCTGTTGGTAAACTTATTGATACACTTATCGGTGGCGAAAAAGGCGAAGTTCCTCTCGGCGACAGAAAGAACATGGCTTATATGGGCTCAACTGTTGTTTACGGACGCGGTAAAGCAGTTGTTGTTGCTACAGGCATGGAAACAGAAATGGGTAAAATTGCTGATGCTATTGCACAGGCTGAAGAAGGTCAGACTCCTCTGCAGATTAAACTTTCTCAGCTTTCAGGTATCCTTACAAAACTTGTTCTCGGTATCTGTGTATTCCTTTTCGCTTTCACAATGGTAACAGAATACTTCGGCGGTGCTTTTGCAAACGGATTCCCGTTCCATGTAGTTCTTGACAGCTTTATGGTTGCAGTTTCTCTTGCTGTTGCTGCTATCCCTGAAGGTCTTGCAGCAGTTGTAACAATCGTTCTTTCTATCGGCGTTACAAATATGTCGAAGAAAAACGCTATTATCAGAAAGCTCACTGCTGTTGAAACTCTTGGTTGTGCACAGATTATCTGTTCAGACAAAACAGGTACACTTACACAGAACAAAATGACAGTTGTTGACCATTATGGTGACAATGAAAAACTCCTTTCAAATGCGATGGCTCTTTGCTGTGATGCTGAAATCGATGAAAACGGCGAAGTTGTCGGTGAGCCTACAGAAGCAGCACTCGTAAACTATGCAAACAGCCTTGGTTATAATAAAAATGACCTTGTAAAAGCTGCTCCCAGAATCGGTGAAGCTCCCTTTGATTCAGGCAGAAAGATGATGTCTACTGTTCACAATATCGACGGTAAAATTGTTCAGTACACTAAAGGTGCTCCTGATGTTATTCTCGGCAAATGTAAATATGCTGAAGTTAATGGTAAAGTTGTTGAATTCACAGCTGAACTTAAAGAAAAAGCACTTAAAGATAATAAACGTATGGCTGATAAAGCACTTCGTGTTCTTGCTTGCTCATACAGAAAATACGACTCGGCACCCGCTTCATATGAACCCGAAGCACTTGAAGAAGACCTTGTATTTATCGGTCTTACAGGTATGATTGACCCTGCTCGCCCTGAGGTTAAAGATGCTATTGCAGAATGCCGTTCAGCAGGTATTACACCTATTATGATTACAGGTGACCATAAAGATACAGCTGTTGCTATTGCTATTCAGCTTGGTATTATCGAAGATGATTCTGCTGCTATCACAGGTGCACAGCTTGATGAAATCAGCGATGAAGAATTTGCTGAAAGAGTTACAGAATTCAGAGTTTATGCACGTGTTCAGCCTGAACACAAAACAAGAATTGTTAATGCATGGCGTGCAAAAGGCATGATTACCGCAATGACAGGTGACGGTGTTAACGATGCTCCCTCAATCAAGAGTGCTGACATCGGTGTCGGTATGGGTATTACGGGTACTGACGTTACAAAGAACGTTGCTGATATGGTTCTTGCAGACGATAACTTTGCAACAATAGTTTCTGCAGTTTCAGAAGGCAGAAGAATTTACGATAACATCCGTAAAGCAATTCAGTTCCTTCTTGGCTCAAACCTTTCAGAAGTTCTTTCAATCTTCACAGCTACAGTTCTAAAATTTACAATTCTCAAACCCGTTCATCTTCTTTTCATCAACCTTGTAACAGATAGTATTCCTGCTCTTGCTCTTGGCCTTGAAAAACCCGAACACGATATTATGCAGCGTAAACCCAGAAAATCAAATGAAGGTATTTTTGCCGGTGGTATGGGTATTGACGTATTCTATCAGGGTGCACTTGTTACTATCCTTACACTTGCTGCATTCTTCACCGGTGAATTCCTTGAAACAGGTCACTGGGTATTCTATGATGTTCCTGAATCAGGCGTTGGTATGACAATGGCATTCCTTACAATGTCAATGTGTGAAATCTTCCACTCATTTAATATGCGTTCACAGCGTGGTTCAGTAATCTCGATGGTATTCAAACAGAAGTCACACAACCTTGTTCTTTATGGTGCGATGGTTGCTTCACTCCTTCTCACTACTGCAATTATTGAAATTCCTTTCCTTGCAGATATGTTTGAATTCACACATCTTGATATCACGGCATATGCAATTTCAATCGGTCTTGCATTCCTTGTAATTCCCATTGTCGAAATTATCAAGGCTGTTCAGAGAAAACTTGCTAAAAACAAATAATTATTGCTAAAAAATCAGTCGGCGTTAAGTCGGCTGATTTTTTTGTTGACATATCAACTAAAAGTTGATAAAATAATTACTATCAACCGTTATTAGCAAAGGACAAAATTATGGAAAAATTAAACATTGGTGAAAAAATTAAAAAATATCGTGAAGCATCAGGTATAACACAGAGTGAATTAGGTGTCAAACTTAATGTATCTAACCGTGCTGTGTCAAAGTGGGAAAATGGTGAGTCATATCCGAGTATTGAACTCTTAAAACCTATTTCTGAAATACTTAATGTGAGCATAAAGGAATTATTGAGCGAAAAACATGATTTGACAAAAAATGATTTTACTTATGAGCCGTGCAGAAAAATGCTTTCACTGAAAAAACTGTATACAGTCACGAGAGGACCTTCAAGTTCACACACGATTGGTCCTGAAAGAGCTGCAAGACTCTTCAAAGACAGACATCCCGAAGCAGACAAATTCAAAGTAATATTATATGCTTCACTGGGCAAATTCGGTAGAGTTTACAGCGTAGACAGTTTAATCAGAAACGTGTTTCTGCCTGTCAGTACAGAAGTTGTTTTTGATCTTGATACTGAAAATCTCCCTCATCCCAATACAATGAAATTCATTTCTTTTAAAGATGGTGAAGTTACTGATGAAAAATATATTATCAGTGTCGGTGGAGGTGCAGTGGAAGTTTATGGTGAAGATGCATCTGAAGGGCAGTTGATTTATCCACACAGCACTTTTTCAGATATTTCTGATTATTGTCGTGAAAAAGGTATCAGACTCTGGGAATACGTTGAAGAAGTTGAAGGCAAAGAAATATGGGACTATCTTGATAATATCTGGAATGTTATGAAAAAATCCGTCAAAGACGGACTTGAAAGCACAGGGATACTACTTGGCGGACTTGATGTTCAAAGAAAAGCAAAATTCCTTTATCGTCAGCGATATATAGACGAAAGCCACGAAACACGCGAAAACCGTCTTGTTTGTTCTTACGCATTTGCAGTGAGCGAACAAAATTCTGCTTTTGCTGAAATTGTCACTGCACCAACATCATGTTCATCAGGTGTTATGCCTGCAGTTCTGAAATATGTAAGCGAAAAAAGGGGAGTTGATGACGAAGACATTCTCCACGCAATTGCAACGGCAGGTCTTATCGGCAACCTGATAAAAACAAATGCTTCAATCAGCGGTGCAGTATGCGGATGTCAGGCTGAAATCGGTGCAGCGTGTGCGATGGCGTCAGCAGCTCTTGCAGAGCTTTACGGATTAAGTATAGAACAAATCGAATATGCAGCTGAAATCGCAATTGAGCACCTTTTAGGCCTTACTTGTGACCCCATTCGCGGTCTCGTTCAGATTCCGTGTATTGAACGCAACGCAGTTGCTGCTATGAGGTCGTTGAATGCTGTGAATCTTGCCAATTTTTTAAGTGATTCAAGAAAAATTTCACTTGACCTCGTTATTAAAACCATGTATGAAACAGGCCGTGATATTTCAAGAACATACAAAGAAACGTCAGAAGGCGGTCTTGCGAAGTTATATGATTAAAAAATTAACCCACAGAGTTTAACTGCTCTGTGGGTTCTACTTTATCATTTTAGTTTTTCAAGTTGAATTTTAAGTTGAGTGAATGTTTCATCGCTTATATCGTGCTCTATTTTACATGCATCTTTCAAGGCTGTTTCACGGCTGACACCGATTGCCATAAGTAATTCGGCAATAACATTATGTCTTTCATAAACCTTTTTAGCAATCTCAAACCCCTTATCAGTCAGGCTCAAAAAACCTTTTTCATTCACAGTAACATATCCGTTTTCACGCAATTGTTTGAGCATTACACTTACTGTAGGTTTAGAGAATCCGAGAGAATTGCACACATCTATTGCACGTGTTTCATTATTATTTTGTTTATTTAAAACAAGTATTGTTTCGAGGTAGTTTTCACCCGATTCAAGAACTTTCAAAGCACAACATCCTTAATCTATATTTTTACCATAATAACATAAATTGCTGACTAAATCAAGTTATTTATAATGTAACACTCCACACATTTTCTGTTCTTACAATTTGTGCAGCAAACATTTTCTTGCATCCTGATTCATAAAGCACCAAAGTTTTGCCGTTGTAATTATCGACACCTTCGGAACGAGGGAGAGCATTGAGCGAAGAAACCATTTTTGTTGAATCAAGGAACCAGAGTTTTGCTTCTTTACCAGAAACCGTTACTGTTGCATCTTCGTTATTTTCAAGAACATTTTCAAAAGTATTAAGTTGAGAATTGATAATTGAACCTGAGATACTTGTGACAAATCTGCCGTCCGGAAGCTGCATAAAGCCCTGACACATTGATTCAGTAGCAAGAATATAATCAGGAGCAACAATTTCCTTTGATGTTCCGTCGTAATCAAAACCTGTTTCGTTTCCGCTTTCAAGGATATAACCGCAGGTCCATGCAAACATTTTTTCGCCATTTGGAGAAGTTAAATGATGGCTGTCTTCAGTTTTATATGTGTCTCCGTTTTTGTGGTATTCACCAACCCATAAAATGCCGTTCGAACAGTTTGCATATGATGCTCTGGTGCCTGTATTAAATTTATCAATAAATTGAATTGAGGTGCCGTTTTCGGCATTTTTCAGTGCATCAAGAGACAGTCTGCGTGCATATTTTCCTGAAACTACCCAGGCATTATTTTCGAATGTGGCGATACCGCCACAGTGACCCGTGTATTTTTCACCGTCAGTTTCAATAAGCGTTACAAATTTTTCGCATTCACCTGATTCAGGATTGATAACATAGATTCTTGAAGCTGAATCATCTTCATCCATATAACCGCAAATAAGTACTCTGTCAAGGTAATCACTGTAAGCAAGACCTTGCGGTACAAATTCTGTATCAAGTGCGGGTATTTCACAGAATTTTTCTGATACCTGATTATATTCAGAAAAAACGATTTTTTCAATAATACCTGTATCACTTGTAACAGTGTTTACTATATTGGTGGGCAAAAGAGTGATTGCTGTGATAATCGACATAAAGAATGCCGAGATTTTAGTAAATATTGCTTCCATATTGTTGTTCTCCTTTTATTTAATTAATCTGAAAACCTGATATGCAGTATCAGTTAAATTTTTATATGCGTTATCGGGTTTCATTGCACTTTCTGCTGTTGTAATTGTCCTGACAATGGGAAAAAATGCATCAATGCCGTGTTTATTGCAGACTTCAGCACCGTTTCCGATTATTCCTGAAAAGGCAATAACCTTTTTACCATATTTTTTAGCAAGTTTTGCAACACCTATAGGAGCTTTTCCCATAACCGTCTGGCTGTCAAGTCTACCTTCGCCTGTAACAACTATATCGCAGTTTTTTATACCATCTTCAAGACAGATTGCATCGATTATTATATCAATACCTGATTCAAGCTCTGCATTTGTAAATGTGCGGAAAGCAAAGCCGAGACCACCTGCAGCACCGGCACCGGGAAAGTCTGAGTCTGCATCTGATGAAATAGTTTTTGCAATTTCAGCATACTTTTTGAGCCATAAATCCATTTTTACAATGTCGTCTTCACTTGCGCCTTTCTGTGGTGCAAAAATGTAACTACATCCGTTTTTACCGCAAAGGGGATTGTTTACATCACAAGCAATACGGAATTTACAATCTTCAAGTTCAGGTAAAACATTCCTTGCAGATATTTCATAAAGATGTTCAAGTCCCTTACAGCAAAGGGGGATAGTTTCGTTGTTTTCATCTCTGAAATCATAACCTAACGCCGAAAGCATACCGATTCCGCCGTCATTCGTAGCACTGCCACCTATGCCGATAATAAAATTTCTGCAGCCTGAAGAAATTGCGTCTTTAATTAATTCACCAACACCGAAAGTAGTAGTGTCCATCGGGTTTCTTTTATTTTCAGGTACAAGATTAAGACCTGCTGCTGTTGCCATTTCAATAACGGCGGTTTTATCCGGAAGAATCAGATATCGGGATTTAACTTTATTAAAAATCGGACCTGTTACTTCAATTTCTTTAATCTCTCCGCCAAGACCTTCGTACATTGCTTCAACAGTGCCTTCTCCGCCGTCTGCAAGAGAAAATACTTCTGCGGTAGAAGCTTTATCTGCTTTTATTAAAGCTTCTTTAACAGCATTCCCGGCTTGTAAAGATGATAGACTTCCTTTAAATGAGTCAATAGCTACAACTACATTCATAATAACACCACACTTTGAATTTATAATAACATATTTTTGCAATTTAAGCAAATTTGTGATAAAATATTTTTGGTGATTATAATGAAATTATTAATTGATGCAGATGCTTGTCCCGTAACTGATATTGCACTTGATTGTGCAAGACAACATAATGTTGAAGAATGTATTTTACTCTGCGACACTTCACACATGATTGAACGTGAAAATGCAAGAACTATTGTTGTATCTAAAGGCGCAGACAGCGCAGATTTCGCACTTGTGAACCTTGTAAAAGCAGGGGATGTGGTTGTTACCCAGGATTATGGTCTTGCGGCAATGTGCCTTGCTAAAAAAGCAAATGTGCTTAATCAGAATGGTCTTATTTTTACCGAGTTCAATATTGGTTCTTTACTTGAACAACGCCATTTTGCAAAGAAAGTAAGAATGGCAGGCGGAAGAACGAAAGGTCCTTCAAAAAGAACGAAAGAGCAAGATGAAGCGTTTCTTAAGTCTTTATGGAGGATTTTGGAAGATAGATAACGTAGTGAAGTTATTAAAAGAGGATAGCTCCGATTAAAGAGCTATCCTTTTTTGTTTCTATACTACACTTTCAATTAAAATTCAAATCTTTTTCCGTTCTCGTAAATAATGCCGTCTGTAACAGTGATTTTTAATATTATGGTATTTACATCATTCTCATTTGTATGACCGTTATCATACCACGATGCAAAAGCTTTTCTTAATTCATCTGCCAAATCCTTGTTTTTTTCATTTCGGATATATCCTAAACTTTCAGCCTTGCCGTGTCCTGAAAACCATTCGCCACAAATTGCGACAACGGGATTACTGCTGATATGTTTCATTTTGTTAGTTGAGTTGTGAGTTATGGTATAAAATGCTCCATCAATATAAATCGCATCAACTGTTCTTACCCACGGAATACTGCAGTTATCAACAGTTGCAATTGATATAAGAGAATCCTTACTGAAACGCTCTTTCAATATGTTATCAAATTTTTTGTTCATATACTTATCCTCTGAAACTTAAATAGATTTTCCTGAAATTTCGGCAATTCGGAATTCAATCATTTTCTTCAAAAACGGCAAATCACTTTGAGTTGCATTATCAATACGAAAAGTGCAACCACATACATCGTCAAATATTTTACCGAAGATATTTTTTGTTTTTCCGCCCCCGCAGGAGCCGCATTTTCCGCAATGGTCAACATGTTTCCACGCTGCATTTATTACACTATCGTCAGCATTTGCATCTTCGTAGGCATTACTGTCCTCAGACCAAATAGTCCAATGATTTTCAGGTTCATTGGGGTCCTTAATTGCAATAAAACAAACATATTCACCATTGAATTTGCAAAGATAATATATTCTGTCCTTCCAATAACCGTTGTCTTTGATAAACTCAACACTGCTATCTTGTAAATAATTTGCGAAATCTAAAGCAGTTTGCTTCATATCACCGCTTAAATTCTCAACAATGTAATCAAAGATACTCTTATTCATATCAGCTTTCTGCCTTCCATATTTTACATTGCTCAATTCTGGCACCTTTTGGATTATCACCATGTTCAGGGTCACAGGAAAATTTTATAAGCAATTCGCAAGGCATATCAGGGCATTCACCGCAATAAGCTATTTCTTTATTTTGACAACAATTCGCAACAGGACATTCGCCATAAAACGGATGTCCATTTGTTTCTATACAACCACCGCAACCACAAGTATCTCTGAAATTACAGGAACAACAAAGTATACCGCATTTTGATTCGATCATTCTATCCACCTACTTAAGTTCTGTTTTCTTCATAATATCATATAAATAATCTGTTTTCAACATTGAATTGCAAAAAGAACTACAAGCCTTTGCAGACTTGTAGTTCTTGATTTTATTATTCTGTTTATTATACTTCAGGAATTTCGATTTCGATTTCTCTGCCGAGGTTTGCTGATTTGCAGATACCGTCGATAATAGCCTGGTTGTAAAGAATCTGGCTTGTGGGAACAGGAGCAGGACCACCTGTTTTAACTGCATCGAGGAATGAACGGATTTTCTTATAGAAGTTGCCTTCACCGTCATTGTTCTTTTCTGGAATTTCTGTGCAGACTTCGCTTGAACCGATGTTGCGGTAGATTTTAAGAGGACCGCCGATTGAGCCGTTCCAGCATTCTGTTGAGGGGATTCTCAGACCTGCTTTTTTACCGAGGATAAGAGCGTCACCGCAAGTGTCCATATTCATTGCCCATGAAATACGGAAATCAAGGATAATGCCGCCTTCAAGACGAACAAATGCTGCTGCAAAGTCGTCAACACCGAATACATCTTTGTGTTCATAATCATCAGCTTTGCCGAAGAAGTCTGATTTATAACCTGTTACTGTAAGTGGCTTGGGATAACCGATAGCGTTAAGGAGCATATCAAGTGAATAGCAACCGATATCACCGAGTGCACCGATACCGGCAGTTTTTTCTTCAATGAATGATGTGCCGAAAGGAGTGGGGATACCGCGTCTTCTGCCGCCGCCTGTCTGAATGTAGTAAACTTCACCAAGTTCACCTGATTCAACGATTTCTTTAATCATTTTCATATTTTCGTCAAATCTGGGCTGGAAGCCAACAGAAACGATTTTGCCGCTTGCTTTTTCAGCTTTGCAGATAGCAACTGCTTCTTCAGTTGTAACGCACATGGGTTTTTCAAGAAGTACGTTAACGCCTTTTTCAAGAGCATAGATTGTACATTCAGCATGTGTTGCGTTATAAGTACAAACACTTACTGCGTCAAGTTCTTCGTTATCAAGAAGTTCTTTGTGTGAAAGGTATGTTCTTGCACCTTTTACGCCCCATTTTTCAAGGAAAGCATCTGCTTTGCCGGGGATAAGGTCTGCAGCACCTACAAATTCGATATCAGGCATTTTGAGATATTCTTCCATATGAGCATCTGCAATCCAGCCTGTACCGATGATACCTACTTTAAGCTTTTTGCTTGTGTCGATTTCATTCTTTTCGTGTTTAACTTTGAATTCGTCAAGAATGTTTACTTTTTCTTCTGTTGCCATTTTTATATACCTCGCTTTTAATAAGGATTTAAGTTATATACCAAAATTATCTTTGAGATAATTACGGCTCATTTCAGCACTTTCAATGGGAGTTTTGCCCATTGTAGCTTCGTCCTGCTCAACAACGACCCATTCAGCACCTGCTTTTTCGCTTGCTTCAAGGATTGCACCAAAGTCCTGACAACCGTAACCAACAGGTCTGAAAGCAAAGCCTTCTTCTGAGTTGTCAGATGCTTCTTCATCATCAATACCGATGAGTTTATAGAGTGAACCTTTCTGTTCACCGTTGATAACAAAGTCTTTAAGATGAACAACAGGGCTTCTGCCTGAATATTTGAGAATATATTCTGCAGGATTTTCACCACCTACATTAACCCAACAAGTGTCAAGTTCAGTTTTGAAAATTTCTTCGTCAACTGATGCATAAAGCACATCAAGACCATATTCTTCACCGATTTTTACAAATTCAAAATCGTGGTTGTGGTAGAGAAGTGTCATACCCAGCTCTTTTGCCTTAGTGCCGATTTTTTTGATACCCTCAATGAGTTCATCAAATTTTTCAGCACCGGGGCGGTATTCTTCTGTCATATAGGGCACTACAACATATTTGCAACCGATTTTTGCGTATCCTGAAAGTACATTTTCTGTGTCTTCAACCATATCAGCGTAGGGTACGTGAGCAGAAATGGGAGTAAGACCGATTTCATCAACTAGTGCTTTCACTTCATCAGGTGTTTTATCAAAGAGACCTGCAAATTCAACACCGTCATAACCTAATTCTTTAACCTTTTTAAGTGTGCCTTCAAAATCTTCTGCCATATTATCTCTTACAGAATAAAGTTGAAGAGCAACAGGAAATTTTTTCATAATATCATCTGCTTTCTGTGCTTTTTTACAATCATACCACATTATATCGTGGATTTCAATAATATTATCACATTTTATTGAGTTTTTTTGTCAATTATTTCATATGTAAATTTTGAATAAATAATTTTCTGGTCGTGATACAGACTACTGTTTCCTGAAAGCATGTAACTTATTGCACAAGAAAGCAAGAAATATATAATTCCTTCTGCACCGAAAAGCTCAACGCTGAGAATTATCGAAGTAATCGGACAGTTTGTGACACCGCAGAAAAGTGAAACAAGCCCGATTCCTGCACCAAAAGAAGGGGAGAGTCGCAGAAGCTTGCCGGCAACATTACCGAAAGTTGCACCTGTGAAGAATACAGGCACAATTTCTCCACCTTTATATCCTGCACTCAGAGTTAATGCTGTGAATAACATTTTTACAAGGAAAGCCTCATTTTTTGCAGTTCCCGAAATTGCCTTTTCGACTATGTCCATACCTGCACCATTGTAATCGTAACTACCGACTAATAATGTAAAAAGAACTACTATTGCGCCGCCTGCAGCAATTCGCAAATATCTGTTTTTCAGGAAACGTGAATACATTTTTTCTGATTTATGCATCATTGTGCAAAACCAGATGCTCAGTATTGCACAAAGAACCGCAAGACCGCCTACTTTCAATAAAGATAAAATGCTGAAATCAGGAAGTCCGCTTAACTCAAAATGTGTTGGTATTATTCCGAATAATTCAGCAAGTTTTGTTCCGACGATTGCAGAAACAGTGCAAGGAACAAGTGCTGAAAAATGCATTATTCCCACACTTGTAATTTCAAGTGAAAAAATTGCTGCAGATACTGGTGTACCGAACAATGCAGCAAACGCAGCACTCATTCCGCACATAACAATAATCTTGTGGTCTTTTTCATCAAGTCTGAAAAGTTTACCTAACGAAAAGGCTATTGAACCACCTAATTGCAGTGCTGCACCTTCCCTGCCTGATGAACCGCCGAAAAGGTGAGTAATTGTGCTTGAAATAAAGATCAGAGGAGCAATCAGAATTGAAAGAGTTTTGTTTTCTCTTACTGCGAGAATAATATCATTTGTCCCCTTGTTGTTTTCCTTTTTACACAGTTTATAAATCAGCACAATCACAAGTCCGCCAACGGGGAGAAAATAAATTATCCACGGATGCTCAGTTCTTATTTCAGTTGCAAAATCAACTGCAAAATGAAAAGCAACACCAACGGCGCCAACAATGAAACCTACGGCGACTGATATTAGCACCCATTTCAAAAATGCAACAGGATTATTGAAAATTTTCTTGAAATCAGAACAATTTATTTTGTTTTTTAACATTGATTTACACCCCTAAGATTACATCCGTAAAATTATAAAATATCTGAAAAATAAAGTCAAGATAAGACTGTGTTGACTTTGAAAATAAATAATGATACAATTAAATGATTAAGTAACAAAGGGTGATTTTTTTGAAGAAAATTTTATTTCTTGCACATGGTTTTACCGGTTTATATTATTACCGCAGGGAACTTATGGAGCGTCTTATAAAAGAGGGAAATGAAGTATACCTAGCTATTTCAGAAAGTGAAGATAATAAACTTTTTGAAGAAATGGGTTGCAAAATTATTCCTACGAAAGTTGACCGCAGAGGTACAAACCCTATAGCGGATTTAAAACTTATCCTTTCTTATATCAAAACGCTGAAAAAACTCAAACCTGACGCAGTCCTGACATACACAATCAAAGCGAATATATACGGAAGCCTTGCCTGCGGACTGACAAAAAACAAGTGTATTTCTAATGTTACGGGTCTCGGCACTTCTATTGCAAACGGAGGACTTCTCAGTAAACTGACAATGACACTTTATAAAGCAGGCCTGAGAAAAAATCACCACACATTTTTTCAGAATCAACCCAATTATGATTTGTTTAAAAATGCCGGTATTATCAATGAAAACAATAGTTCAATCATTCCCGGCTCAGGTGTAAATCTCACTTATCATTGTGCAGAAGAATATCCTGATGAGAACTCACCAATCAGGATTGTTTTTGTAAGCCGTGTTATGCGAGACAAGGGTTCATTTGAACTTTTTGATGCTGCTAAAATAATCAAAGAGAAATATCCCGACGTTATTTTTGATGTGATAGGTCCTCTTGAAGAAGATGTGGACCCCGAATACATAAAAGAACTTGACGAAAAAGGTATTATCAAATATCACGGCTCACAGAATGATATTCACCCTTATGTAAAACAGGGCTGGGCTAACATTCTGCCGTCATATCACGAAGGTATTGCAAATGTGCTTCTTGAAGGCTCTGCTTGTGCAAGACCTGTACTTGCAACACGTGTTACAGGCTGTAAAGAAACATATATTGAGGGCGAAACGGGTATCGGCTTTAATGTAAAAGATGTTGATGATTTAGTACGTGCTCTTGAACAGTTTATTGAAATGCCTTATGAAGATAAAGTTGAAATGGGCAGAAAAGGTAGAAAATTTGTTGAAGAAAACTATGACAGAAACATTGTTATTGAAGCATATTACGATAAAATTTTTGACAGATAATTTTTTTGGCAAGTGATTAAAATGAAGAAAAATAATAAAAAAGATAAAAAAACTTTTGAAACACTAAAGAATATTGCTTATGCATTCAGAGTTATCTCGAAAGCATCGCCGATGGCTATTCCTATGATGACACTGACGCAGACGGCATATTGGTTTTTTGCAAATTTCATTCAGCAGATATTATTTTTGCGGGTTTTGCTTGGTCTGATTGAAAAAAAATCCACCTATAAAGAATATATGATAATGGTAGGTATATTTGTTTTTTCAGGCATAATCGCAAAAGCATTGGAAATTTTCAGTGATTATTATGTTACATTGTGTTACAGAAAAGTGTATCATTCTTTGAATAAAAGAATTTTCACTCAGGCGGGCAGGGTAGACATTGAGTGTTACGAAAATCCCGAATTCTATGACAAATATACACGAGCTACAGAAATAGTTACAAACAAAAGATACATTGATTTTTGTTATAATGTAGCACGCTTTATTTCAAGCGTGATTACAGGTATTTTTCTGTTGGTTTATATCATTTCGATAGACCCGTGGATTCTACTTATTATGTCAATGTTGTTGATTGTATTTTTTGTTCTCGGATATAAAAACAGGCTTGAAATTCAGAAAGATAAAGAAATGACTCCTAACACAAGAGAAAAATCTTATGTTCAGAGAACGGTATTTCTGCGTGATTTTGCTAAAGATATGCGGACATCTGACATTTTCGGCGTGATGTATCAAAAAATGAAAAGAGCGGTCGAAAATAACAGAGCTATTATAAAGAAGTATGGTATAAGGGTTGCTGTTATCGATTTCATCGTAAGTGCATTCAGTGAAGCTTTCCCTATAGCCGCAACATATCTTTACACATGTTACAGATATGCTGTGAAAAAGAATCTTGCACTTGCAGACTTTTCTGTTGTAATGACTGCCGTAGGCAATCTTAATTCAGTTATAAACGAGTGCATTTCCTGCGCTTCAAACACGCAGAAAGTTTCTCTATATTTCGGATACCTTAAAGAATTCTTTGATTTTGAACCCACAGTTTCAGGTGGCGAAAAAGTAGCAGGAGAATTTGAATCAATTGAATTTAAAAATGTTTCTTTCGGCTATCCTTCAAGCGATAAACATTCACTGAAAAATGTTTCATTAAAAATCAATAAAGAAGACAGAGTAGCTATCGTAGGCCACAATGGTGCAGGCAAAACAACCTTTGTAAAGTTACTTCTTCGTTTTTACGACCCGACTGAAGGCGAAATTCTCTACAATGGTGTAAATATTCTTGAATACGATATTAATTCATTAAGAAGACGCCTTGCAACAGTTTTTCAGAACTACAAAGTTTACGCATTATCCGTTGATGAAAATGTTCTTTGCCACGAAGTTGAAAATAACGAGGACGCTATGATTTCTAAAACATCTCTCAAAAAGAGCGGTGTTTATGATAAAATCTCAAAACTTCCTTTAAAAGGTAATACGGTGATAACAAGAGAATTTGATGATAGAGGCACAGGACTTTCAGGTGGTGAACAGCAAAAAATCGCTGCAGCAAGAATGTTTGCCAAAGACTATAATCTTGCTATTCTCGATGAACCTTCATCTGCGCTTGACCCGATAGCTGAATATAAAATGTATGAAAGTATTATTGCTGAAACTGAAAACAAAAGTGTTATTTTTATTTCTCACAGACTTTCAAGCGCTGCTTTGTCGAATAAAATATTTGTTTTCGGCAACGGAACTATTCTTGAATCGGGTACTCATGATGAGCTGATGAATAAGGACGGAATATATGCTGAAATGTTCACTATGCAGGCATCCAGCTACAGTGAGGAGGTTGAGTGAAATGAAGAAAACAAAAAATGAAAATCACGGAATCCTCTCAAATTCATGGTATATGCTACGCTTGATGTTTTCGATTTCTCCCGGACTTGTTCTTGGTGAAATTTTCGAGGAAATTATCACCATTCTTCCAGGAAAACTCATATCTGTAATTGGTATAAAATTTGTTATAGACGAAGTGCAGAACGGTGCTGATTCGAAAAAAATTATTGCCGGTGTTGCATTAATGGTCGGTGTTCTGATTCTCGCAAGGATTTTTTCAAGTGCCTTTTATGAATTGTACGGACACAGAGAACGTGAAAAAATGTATCTCGGAATACACTCAAAGCTTTATAATAAAGCTATTGAACTTGACTTGGCTAAATACGATAATCCGTCGTTCTACGGCGATTTTATTCTCGCAGTGCAGACTTCTTCTGAAAACATTCAGTCTTTTCTTGAAAATATAAGACACTATGTAGCACAGATAATTTCATTCCTTTCAATCAGTGCTGTTATGCTTACCATTGACCCCATTTGCCTTTTGATTGTTTTTATATTTGTTTTTGGTTTTGTACCTCTCGGCAGATATCTTGGCAATCTGCAAATGAAACGTCGTGAAGCAATTGTCGAAAAAGAAAGAAAAAGTGATTATTTTGCGCGTCTTTTTTATTTGCAGGATTATGCCGGAGAAATAAGAACAAGTGGCATAAAAAATCTCCTACTTAAAAGATTTGACGAAAGTGTTGAAGATACTTACAGAACTGAAGGGAAATTTCTTAAAAAAATTGAATGGGGATTTTTTGCTCAGGAAACAGGCATTCAGGTTATAGGCTTTATGCTTGCTCTTACTGCATACATCGGTTATCAGACTTTAGTTACAGGAAAACTCGATGCAAGTGACTTTGTAGCTGCTTTTAATGGTGCAGTACAGATTGGTGCATCCATATTATATCTTACTGTTTATTCAATCAGAACCTTTACTGAGCGTGCAAAAATGATTGAAAAATACAGAGTTTTTCTTGCTGCTGAATCAGATATTATTGACGGAGATAGTGTTGCTGTTTGCGACAAACCTGAAACAATCAGAATTAATGATATTTCATTTAGATATGAGGGCAGTGAAAAATATGCGCTTGAAAATATCAATATTGAAATTAAACCATATGAAAAAATTGCACTCGTAGGATATAATGGTGCAGGTAAAACAACTCTTACAAATCTGCTTCTGCGTCTTTACGATGTGACTGACGGTTCGATTAAAATAGGCGACACAGATATCAGGGATGTTACTGTCGAATCACACAGAGAGCGTTTTTCTGCTGTTTTTCAGGATTTTCAGATTTTCTCTGCTACAATTGGTGAAAATGTTGCACTTGAAAAAGACTTTGATGAAGAAAGAGTTTTAAAAGCCCTTAAAGCTGCCGGATTTAATAAAGAATTACCTGATGGCGTTAATACAATTTTGCTTCGTGAATTCGATGATAACGGTATGATGTTATCCGGCGGTGAACAGCAGAAAATTGCTATTGCAAGAGCGTTTTACAAGAAATGTCCGTTCATTATTCTTGATGAACCTTCTGCTAATCTTGACCCGATGTCTGAATATGAACTGAACCGGACAATGATGCAGGCATCCGAGGAGAAAACTGTTATATTCATTTCACACAGACTTTCAACAACAAGACACGCTGATAGAATCTTTATGATGGAAAAAGGAAAAATTATCGAAAGCGGAAGTCACGAAGAATTAATGAAACTCGGCGGTAAATACGCAGAAATGTTTACACTTCAGGCAGAAAAGTATAATGAAAATTTATAAAATAAAAAATCCTGATAACAATCAGTTATCAGGATTTTTTTGGTGCCGGAAGCGGGGGTCGAACCCGCACGGTATCGCTACCACTGGATTTTGAGTCCAGCACGTCTGCCAATTCCATCATTCCGGCGAAATTACTAATACATTATAGTTTATTATGTCAAAAAAATCAATAGTAATTTCAAAAAAACTTAAAAATCTTTTATTGTCAGGTTTTGAATATCAAATCGCACTTTTCTTCAATTCTGAACTTCTTGAAATAATCATTTTCTTTCGGAATCCATTCATTGATAAATCTTTCCAACTTTTCAGGACTTCTTATTTTAAGTCTTTCAATCTGCTTTTGTTCATCAATTTTTAGAAAAATTTTCATATTATAAATATGCTCATAATTTGGATGAAGCGAATAAACACCTTCAATAATATTAATCTTTTTATATTTAACGTTAACTGTTTTGTTAACTTTTCCGATTGAGCAGTCAAATACACCGTAAGTAAAACTTTCATTCTTAAGAATATTATCTGCAACTTCCTTTTTGAATCTCTCGTAATCAATATTTCCGCCGATTTCTTTCATTCTTTCCGGTGTTCTCATTTCAAACGGAAGAAAAAAATCATCCATATGAATTACATTTGCGTCATAGTATTCCTTTAGCTTCTTTGCTAGTGTTGTTTTTCCTGATGTGCAACCGCCTTCAATAGCGATTATAATTTTTCCTTCATCTTTCAGAAGATCATCTATAGTTTTAAGTAATGTCTTATCCATTGAGCATGAACTTCGTCTTTCTTAATGATAAAATGACTAAAGGTATAATTGCAAGCTGAATTATAATTCCCGGCAGTGCATTAACAGTAGTCAGTGTTATAAATGATTTCAGAGCAAAGGTATTATCTGATGTGGTTGTCAGAAGATAGTTGATTATTCCATTGATAACACGGCCTGAAATCATCGAGATAATAAGCGTAGGATAAACATAACCGATTTTTTTGGGAAATGCTTTATATAAGAGGCCGCAGGTAGCACCATAAACTGCAAGTTCAAATGCCATAGAAATAGCGGTCGGCATTAATGGCGTGCCTGTGATCACAAACTTCAGAAGAGGTGAAGTAAAGCCGATTGCCATACCGTATGGAGTGCCGCAGATGAAACCACAAAGCATAACAGGTATATGCATAGGCAATAATTTCTGACCAAGTTGAGGTGTGCTCATGCTTATTATTGATGGAAGAATTATTGCTAACGAAAGAAATAAGGCCGAATAAACCAGTCGTAAAGTTGTATTAAAAATTGCTTTATTATTCTTTTTACTCATATATTTTACCTCGGAATCAATGATGAAAATATTATATCAAATTAATTATTAAGTGTCAATAATTGTCATATTGTTTGACTTTTTTCCTTTGGTGCGATATACTAATATTGAATAATTATAATGGTGAAGTATTATGAAAAAAGATATAGTGATTGATCGTGTTTATAATATCCTTAAATCGGTAACACCAATTGAAACTGATTGCGGCAGACTGTGCGATTGTGAATGTTGCAAAGGTGATAATCAGACGGGTATGCTTTTGTTTCCCGGTGAAGAATCAAGGTATAACAACAATAGCAATTTTAAAATCATCAGAAGTGAAGACAATAAAAACATTGTTGTCTGTTCGGGAAAATGTGACAGAAATCTCAGACCGATTTCATGTAGAATTTTTCCGTTGATTCCGGTGGTTGATAACAATAAGATATATGTTTTTGATGACCCGCGTGCAAAAGGTATTTGTCCGCTTCTTTATGATCAGATGGCATTAGACAGAAAATTTGAAAAATCAGTATACAAGGCAGGGAAAATGCTTTTAAAAAATAAAGAAACAAAAGCATTTTTACTTCAATTGACAGAAGAAATAACTCAGGTATTATCTTTACAACAAATCTTTATGTAAAGAAAGGATGTTTAAATTTGAAAAAAATCGGTTTTATTGGCTTCGGTAATATGGCAGAAGCAATTATAAAAGGTCTTATCCGTTCAGGGAATTTTGAAAATTCAGAAATCGGTGCATATGATACAGACACTGTCAAACTCAACTCAGGTGCATCTTCCTTAGGAATTACAGCGTTTGAAAGCAACGAAACCCTTGTTGAGAACTGTGAATGTGTTATACTCGCTGTAAAGCCGATAGCTTTACAGAAGGTGATTGAACCGTTAAGAGAAACTTTTTGTAAAGCAAATCCACTTGTCGTCAGCATTGCTGCAGGTCAGTCTGTAGAAAAACTGAAAGCTTTACTTGATTACGATGCTCGTATTGTGCGTGTAATGCCAAATATCAACGCAATGGCACAGAAAGCCGTTTCCGGATTCTGCGCATCTGAAAATGTAACTGAAAATCAAAAAGTTTTTGCAAAAAAAGTTCTTGATTCTTTCGGAAAGTCAATTGAAGTTGAAGAAAATAAATTTTCTGCTTACTCGGCTGTTGCAGGATGCTCTCCTGCATATGTATATCTTTTTGCTGATGCTCTTGCAAGAGTCGGCGTGAAATACGGTTTGACCAAAAAAGAATCGCTTGAAATTGTGACTGATTCAATCGTTACGACTGTCAAAAACAACTGCGTAAAATCTGATGTTGCTGTTGACAGAATTGTCTTAAATGCATTGGATGCAGCATATAAAAAAGATAAGGGTATGTTAAAATGAAAATTATAGAAATGTTTACTGACGGTGCTTGTTCAGGTAATCCTGGCCCGGGCGGATGGGGAACTATTTTAAGATATAACGGTGTTGAAAAAGAACTTTCAGGCGGAGAGCACGAAACTACAAACAACAGAATGGAAATGATGGCAGTAATTTCTGGTCTTAAAGCTCTGAAAGAGCCCTGCGAAGTGCATTTGTTTACAGATTCGAAATATGTCTGCGACAGCGTGACAAAGGGTTGGGTATATTCATGGCAGAAAAATAATTGGAAAAAAGCAGATAAAAAACCTGCACTTAATGTAGATTTGTGGGAAGAAATGCTGCTACTGCTTGATATACATAAAGTAACTTTTTTCTGGCTGAAAGGACATAATGGTCATCCTGAAAACGAAAGATGTGACAAACTTGCAGTTTTTCAATCACAGAAACACGCATTAAGTGAATAAAATAAGGAAAAATCAACCATATTAAACTTGACATAAATACCACTTGAATGTATAATTAATTGATTAAGTATTTTATACAATTATATAGATTTGATACATAACAAATTTACAAAGGAGATTCTAAAGAAAAATATGCCTGTAAACGATAAAAATAAATCAAATCAGAATAAAAAAATTTCTAATAATGATAAAAAGAAAAAATCCTCTGCGAAACAGGGGAATATTAGGCATTATTATAAAAAATCAAGCAAAAGAGCGATTGAAAAACTTCTTCCTCCTACTCCCGTGAAGATTGGTTTTCTCGGCGGTTTACATGAAGTCGGAAAGAATATGACTTTGTATGAATACGAAGATGAAATTATACTTGTTGATTGCGGTATGTCTTTCCCTGACCCTGATATGCTTGGTGTTGACCTGGTTATTCCTGATTTTTCTTACGTAGAAAAAAATATTGATAAAATCAAAGGTATTCTTATAACTCATGGTCACGAAGACCATATCGGTGGTTTACCTTATTTGCTCAAAAGTGTAAATATTCCTGTTTATGCAACAAAACTTACAATCGGCCTTATTTCAGGTAAACTTAAAGAGCATAATCTACTCAGTAGTGCTAAACTCAACGTAATCAGTGCTGGTGACAAAATCACTCTCGGTAAATTTACTGTTGAAGCAATTCATGTTAACCACTCAATTCCCGATGCCGTTGCTTTTGCAATAAGAACAAAAGCAGGCACTATCGTGCAGACAGGTGACTTCAAAATTGATAACACACCAATAGATGGTGAAGTGATTAATCTTAATCGTTTTGCACGTATAGGCGATGAAGGTGTGCTTTGTATGCTTTCTGATTCAACCAATGCTGAGCGTCCAGGTTATACAGAAAGTGAACGTAAAGTCGGAGAAAGTTTTGAAAATCTTTTCAGAAAAGCAGGTAACAGAAGAATAATTGTAGCAACATTCGCTTCTAATATTCATAGAGTTCAGCAGATTATTGATGTAGCAAAATCTTTGGGCAGAAAAGTTGCTCTTTCCGGACGTAGTCTTGAAAATGTTGTAGCTATCAGCTCAGAACTTGGTTATCTGAAAGTTCCTGAAGGTGTTCTTATAAGCATTGATATGATAAAAAATTACACACCTGATCAGCTTGTTCTTATAACAACCGGCAGCCAAGGCGAGCCAATGTCAGCGCTTTCAAGAATGTCAATGTCTGAACACCGCAAGGTTATGATAACACCTAATGATTATGTAATTATTTCTGCTCAGCCGATTCCGGGCAATGAAAAAACAGTGAGCAAAGTTATAAATGAACTTATGGACCTTGGCGCAGAAGTTGTTTATGAGAAAATGTACGATGTGCACGTTTCAGGTCATGCTTGCCAGGAAGAACTTAAATTGCTTATGGGTCTCCTTAAACCAAAATATTTTATTCCCGTTCATGGTGAATTGAAGCATCTCACAAAGCATGGTATGCTTGCCGACAGTATCGGAATTGACCCTGACAATATCATTATCGCTGATAACGGAACACAGATTATTGTATCTGAAAATGAGTTCAGATTCGATGAGAATATCCCTGCAGGTCAGGTTTTTGTTGACGGTTCAGGCGTTGGTGATGTAGGAAATATTGTTATACGTGACAGAAAACGTCTTTCTGAAGATGGCCTTGTAATTGTTGCAGCTACAGTTGACCTGAATAATGGTTATATTCTTGCAGGACCTGAGATTCTTTCACGCGGATTTGTTTATGTACGTGAAGCAGAAGACCTTATGGGCGAAGCAAGAGAAGTTGCTTTTGCTGCAATAGATATGTGTCTTGAAAATGGTGTTAAAGACTGGGCAACACTTAAATCAAGAGTACGTGACGAAGTGTCACGTCTCATGTTTGAAAAAACAAAACGTTCGCCTATGATTCTTCCCATTTTTATGGAGGTTTAAATGAAAAACAAACGTTTAAAACAGAAGTGGTACATTTTATCAATACTGATTTTTGCGTCAGCTTTTGTTATAATTACACTTTTTCAGGATCAGACTCTGGCAATAATAGGTGCTGTAGCAATCCTTGGATTTGCGATTGCATATTTTGTTCTGGATAAATTCTGGCACAACGAGCACTTTTATTCATTGGCAGAATTTGCTGAGGGTCTTGGTAATAAAGACAGAAATGCGCTCGAAAATCTACCGGTTGCTGCTGTACTTGCTTATACTAACGGAACAATTCTTTGGTATAACAACGATTTTGCATCGAAAATTGCAAAAGGACTTAATCTTAACAGCACATACCTTGGCGATTACCTTAAAAGTATGGATATTGATAAACTTTTCAAATCAGGTTCGGGATATCTTGAATTTGATGACAAATGTTTTTCAGTATTTGTTTCTAATGTAAACTTCAGGGGCAAAAATGAATATCTCTTATATTTCTTCGATATATCCGTTTTTAAAGAAAAAGCTGTTAAATATGATATGTTCAAACCTGCAGTATTGATGGGCATGTATGATAATTTTGACGAGATGTTCCAGAATCTTACAGACAGCGAATTATCTGAACTTACAAGTGCACTTGACAAAGAAGTTTCAAAATGGTTTTCTCAATATAATGGTGTATTCAGAAAACTCGGCAGTGAAAGATTTGTCGTTATCTGCCATGAAACTGACCTGCAGAAAATGATAAAAGACAAGTTTTCACTTCTCGGAAAAGTCAGAGACTTTATATATAACGATAAACCTTGTCTTGCAACTCTTTCAATCGGTGTCGGCAAGGCTGAAACCCTGAAAGAATGTGACCTTAATGCTAAACAGGCTCTCGACATGGCACTCAGCCGTGGCGGCGATCAGGTTGCAATTAAAAACTTTGATAATTTCGATTTCTATGGTGGTATTTCTGCCGGAGCTGAAAAAGGAAACAAAGTTCGTTCACGTGTTGTTGCCTCATCTATCAGACAATTAATTGTAAATTCACAGAATTGCATAATTGTCGGACATAAATTTGCAGATTTTGACGCAGTAGGAACTGCAATCGGTATTTATTCAGTTATGAAATATTTTGGTAAAGAAGCACATATTGTTTATGAATATGACAGTACGCTTGCTGAAAAACTTGTTTCAAAATATGTGACTGAAACCGGCAATAATCCTTTTATTGACAAAAAGTCTGCACTGCAGAAACTGACAGATGACACAATTGTTTTCCTTGTTGATACACATCGCGTTTCTTATTGTGAATCACCTGAAATTATCAACAATGCAAAAACTGTTGTTGTAATTGACCATCACAGAAAAGCAGTTGATTATTTCGATAATGCTGTTGTATTTCATCACAATTCTTCTGCTTCTTCTGCAAGCGAAATGTTTGTTGAACTGCTTCCGTATTTATCTAATCAGACTATGATTGGTCCAGCAGAAGCAGATGCACTTCTTGCAGGAATTATGCTTGATACTAAAAACTTCATACTCCGTGCCGGTGCTAGAACATTTGATGCAGCATCTTATCTTAAAAGTAAAGGTGCAGATTCCGTTAAAGTTAAAAAATTGTTCGCCTCATCAACTGAAGAACACAGAGCACGCTCTGAGGTTATGGCTTCAACTATTATTTATAAAGAATGTGCTATTGCTGCTACTGATATCAAGCATCGCGATATCAGAATAATCACTTCTCAGGCAGCTGATGAATTGCTTAACATAAGCGGTGTCAAAGCATCGTTTGTTATTTTCAAAACAGACGATACATTGAATATATCAGCAAGATCATTCGGCGAATTGAATGTACAGCTTGTAATGGAAAAAATCGGCGGTGGCGGCCATCTCACAATGGCAGCTGCACAGCTTAAAAATACAGAATCACGCGATGGATACATAGCGTTGAAAAAAGCAATCGATAATTATTTTGAAAATCTTTGAGATGTTGAAAGAAGGCTATAAATATGAAAGTTATACTTAAACAGGATGTAAAGAGTCTCGGCAAAAAAGGGGACCTCGTTAATACATCAGACGGTTATGCAAGAAATTTCCTTTTCCCGAGAGGACTGGCTATTGAAGCTAACGCTCAGGCAATGAGTGAATTTAAAAACAAAGAAGATTCTGAAAAATTCAGAATTAAAACTGAAACTGAAAACGCTAAGGCTTCTGCTGAAAAAATCAAAGGAAAAACAATTCGTTTTTCACTTCCTGCAGGTCAGGG
This sequence comes from Oscillospiraceae bacterium, assembly GCA_015066175.1. Classification (GTDB taxonomy): domain Bacteria; phylum Bacillota; class Clostridia; order Oscillospirales; family Acutalibacteraceae; genus SIG575. Next base: position 205,713 of record SVOW01000002.1, on the reverse strand, counting down.
CGGCCGACTTTTCGGTTCTGTGACAACAAAAGAAATTGCTGAAAAAATCAATAAAGAATTCGGCATTAAAGTTGACAAAAAGAAGATTTCAGTTTCTGACATCAAATCTTACGGCACATACACAGCCGAAGTTAAACTTTATCAGGGTATTACTGCTGAAATTTTCGTTTTCGTAGGCGAATAAGTTTTTGAGGTACAATTATGGATTTAACATCATTGGATGGCGTATCATTGCCCCACAGTCTGGAAGCTGAGCAAGCAGTTTTAGGTTCAATTCTTATTGACCCTGATTGCATGACTACGGTTGTTGAATATCTTAAAAGTGAATATTTCTTCTTACCGCAGCATCGTTCAATTTTCGCTGCAATGGTAACAATTGATACTCTCGGCGGAATGATTGACCCTGTTATTGTGCTTGAGCACCTTAAAAGCGAAGGTGTTTTTGATGACGCAGGCGGTAAAAATTATCTTTTTCAGTTGGCAGAAACAGTGCCGACTTCACGCAACGTTGAAGCATATGCAAAAATCGTAAGAGAAAAGTTCTATGTCCGTTCTCTTATTACAGCAACAAAAGACATTATGTCAAGTGCTTCAAACGAAACTGAAAGCGCTGATACTCTTATAGACGCTGCAGAACAAAGAATATATGATATCCGTCAGGGTAAAACTTCGAATGGTCCATCTAAAATTTCTGATATCATCATTAATGAAGTTTACGATAAACTTCAGAAACTTTCAGGTGATGATAAGGATTTATACAAAGGTTATCCTACGGGCTTTGAAGATCTGGACAGGCTTATCAACGGCCTTAATAAATCAGACCTTATTCTTATTGGTGCAAGACCTGCTATGGGTAAAACTACATTTGCCCTTAACCTTGCACGTAATGTTGCCATGATAGGTAAACGTAAAGTTCTTATGTTTTCACTGGAAATGACTAAACAGCAGCTTGCACAGCGTGTGCTTGCTACTGAAGCAAGAGTTGAAAGCACAAAAATGAGAAGCGGCGACATTTCACCTGATGAATGGGCAAGAATCGGCACAGCAACAGCTATGCTCAGCGATTGTCCACTGTATTTTGATGATACTTCCGGTATCACAGTTCAGGAAATGAAATCAAGAATAAGACGTGAAAAAGATGTGGAAGTTGTAATTATTGACTATCTTGGTCTTGTAACTTCTGCTACACGTGCTGAAAACCGTGTGCAGGAAATTTCGCAGATTACCCGTGCTCTCAAGCTTATGGCAAAAGATCTTATGATACCTGTTATTGTTTGCGCACAGCTTAACCGTGGTACTGAAGGCAGAGGCAAGAGTCACCGTCCTCAATTGGCAGACTTGCGTGAATCAGGTTCAATTGAACAGGATGCTGACATAGTTCTTATGCTTCATCGTCCTGATTACTATGGCGAAACACCTGAAACAGACGATGGAGAAGAAGTTCGTGCTGATCAGACTGATCTGATTATTGCTAAAAACAGACATGGTCCTACAGCAGATGTTCACCTTATTTTCAATAAAGACTATACATTGTTTACTTCTATGGAGAAAATCAGAAATGATATGTAAAGTGAAGAAAACTCTTTGCAGATTTTCTATGCTCAATGGTGCTACTGAAATTATTGTAGGTTTTTCAGGCGGTGCAGATTCAACTTGTTTGTTATACATATTAAATTCGTTAAAAGATGAATTTAATTTAAAAATCCATGCTGTACACATTAATCACTGCTTAAGAGGCGAAGAATCAGACCGCGATGAAAATTTTGTAAGAGATTTTTGCGATAAAAATTCAATAATGCTTTCCGTACTGCGAGCTGATGTTTTAAACGAAGCAAAAAAAGCAGGGCAGAGTGTTGAAGAATATGCACGAAATTTACGCTATGATTATTTTCAATCGTTATCAACTGAAACTTCAAAAATTGCCACTGCGCATAATCTCAACGATTGTGAAGAAACAATGATTTTTAATCTTGCAAGAGGAAGCGGCCTTAAAGGATTATGTTCCATTCCTGCTGTAAGAGGAAATATTATCAGACCACTTATTGAATGCACACGTGATGAAATAGAAATTTTTTGCAAGGAAAACAATTTACAATATGTAACAGACAGCACAAATCTGACTGACGATTATACACGTAATAAAATAAGACATAATATAATTCCGTTATTAAAAGAATTGAATCCGTCTTTTGATACATCTTTTTTACGATGTGTAACAGCACTACGTGAAGATGAATTCTTTCTTGAAAAAGAAACAGAAAAGTTCTACAATTCGATTAATCTTGATTTTGGTTTTGATGCTGATGTATTATCACGCGCAGACAATGCGTTAAAAAATCGCGTGATTGCAAAGATAATATACGACAAATGCAAATCCTTACCTGAAATGAAACATATCGAAATGGTTGTTTCAATTTTATCCGGTGGTAAAGCTGAAATTATTTCAGGCGAAACTATTGTGGTAAGGCGTGGTATATTGTATTTTTTATCTGATCTTGTCTGCAAAAATTTTACTGAAGAAAAGATTATTTTTTCAGGTAATGTCTGGAAGAATGATTTTGTTAAATTAGAATTAAATAATGAATGTACACAAAAAATTTACAAAGATATGGTACTTTCTACATTAGATTGGGATAAAATTAACGGTAGTTTGTTTTTGCGAAAAAGACACGATGGCGATAAAATCACACTGCCTGTAAGGAAAGTAACAAAAAGTTTGAAAAAACTTTTTAATGAAATGAAAATAATCCCGGAAACAAGAGATAGTCTTATAGTTTTAGCTGATGAAACTTCCGTTGTCTGGGTTGAAGGAATCGGTGCAGATTCAAGAGTTGTGCCAGATAAAAATACCCGTAAATTTATAAACATCAGCATGGTTGATTAAAAATAATGAACCATAATACAAGGAGGATGTTCCGTTGAACAAAGATGATAAAACACCTAACAAAAAATTCCGAAAATTAGCAGTTATTCTGCCATATATACTGATACCTGTTGTTATAATTTCAGGTGTATATTTCTATATGAGCAATGCTAAGACTGACAAAAAACAGTATTATGAAGTTATTCAGCTTTTTGATGATAATAAAGTAGAAGCTTTTTCTCTTAATCTCAGCAGCGGTGAACTTAAGTATCGTCTTAACACTGACAAAGTTGAAGATGTTGATTCAAATGGCGAAGAAAATTATCCTAATACTTACACTGTTCCTAATGTTACGATTTTTTATGAAGATATACACGAGCAGGTAAGACAATATAACGTCAATAATCCTGACAAACCGATTAAAGTCGATTATGACCCCGGACAGTCAAATTCCTGGATTGTAAACCTCTTACCGAATATTCTTCTCATTGCAGTGTTATTGATAGTTACTTTTGTTTTGTTCAAGAGAATGAACCAATCAATCGGAAATGATATGAACAAAACAATGAGTTTCGGCAAAGCAAGAGTCCGTCAGGCTAAAGATGAAAAACGCAAAAATAAATTTACTGATGTTGCTGGTGCTGATGAAGAAAAAGAAGAACTTGCTGAAATTGTAGAATTTTTACGCGAGCCTCTTAAATTCAATGAATTAGGAGCAAAAATTCCCAAAGGTATCCTTCTTGTAGGCCCTCCCGGAACAGGTAAAACTCTTCTTGCTCGTGCTGTAGCAGGGGAAGCAGATGTTCCTTTCTTCTCAATTTCAGGTTCAGATTTTGTTGAGATGTATGTTGGTGTGGGCGCATCACGTGTACGTGATTTGTTTGCACAAGCGAAGAAAAACTCACCTTCAATTATTTTCATAGATGAAATTGATGCTGTAGGTCGTCACAGAGGCGCAGGCATGGGTGGCGGCCATGATGAAAGAGAGCAGACACTCAACCAGCTTCTCGTTGAAATGGACGGTTTTGGCGTTAATGAAGGCGTTATTATCATTGCTGCTACCAACAGACCTGACATTCTCGACCCTGCACTTTTAAGACCCGGTCGTTTTGACAGACAAATTACTGTTGGCAGACCTGATGTAAAGGGCAGAGAAGAAATTCTTAAAGTCCATGCTAAAAACAAACCACTTGCTCCTGATGTAGATTTGAAAGTAATTGCACATTCGACTGCAGGATTCACAGGTGCTGACCTTGAGAACCTTCTTAATGAGTCTGCTTTACTTGCAGCACGTCGCGGTAAAAAAGCAATAACAAAAGATGAAATTGAAGAAGCAACAATAAAAGTTGTTGTTGGTACTGAAAAGAAATCACATAAAATCACACCTAAAGAAAAGAAACTTGTTTCTTACCACGAGGCAGGCCATGCAGTTTCAACTTATTATCTTGAAGGACAGGACCCTGTTCATCAGATTTCAATTATCCCCAGAGGCATGGCAGGTGGTTACACAATGCACATTCCTACTGAAGATAAGAACTTCATTTCCAAGAAAGATATTCTTGATCAGCTTGTAATTCTTCTTGGCGGACGTGTAGCAGAAGCGCTTGTGCTTGGTGATATTTCAAGTGGTGCTTCAAACGATATTGAACGTGCAACTGAACTTGCAAGAAATATGGTAACACGCTATGGTATGAGCGATAAATTGGGTCCGATTAACTTCGGTTCAACAAACCATGAAGTTTTCCTTGGTAAAGATTATAACCAGACTAGAAACTTCTCAGAAAACACTGCTGCTTTAATTGACCAGGAAATGGACGATATTATCAGAAACGCATATTCTCGTACTGAAAAAATTCTTACCAACCATATGGATAAACTTGATTTAATAGCCCAGGTTCTTATGAGAAAAGAAAAAATCGACGGCAAAGACTTCAAAAATCTTATGGATGGAACAGTGACTTTTGAAGAATATATTGCAGAAGATGTTGTTGAAGAATCAAAAGAAGAAACTGTTGTTGAAACACAATCAGAAAGTGAAGAAAACTAAAAACAAAGCCGACGGCTGTGTACCGTCGGCAAAGGCATATATCGAAAGGATGAAAAAAATGAAATTGTATGAAGAACTCATTGCGCGTGGTCTTATCGCTCAGGTTACAAATGAAGATGAAATCCGCGAAATGATAAATAACGGAAAGGCAACTTTCTACATAGGCTTTGACTGCACTGCAGACAGCCTCACAGCAGGCCACTTTATGGCTCTCACACTTATGAAACGTCTCCAGATGGCCGGAAATAAACCCATCGCACTTATCGGCGGCGGTACAACAATGATTGGTGACCCTTCAGGCCGTACAGATATGCGTAAAATGCTTACAAAAGAAGACATTGACCATAACGCTGAATGTTTCAAAAAACAGATGGAAAGATTCATCGAATTCGGTGAAGGCAAAGCGCAAATGGTTAACAATGCTGAATGGCTCCTTAACCTTAATTATGTTGAATTGCTCCGTGAAGTAGGTGCTTGTTTCTCAGTTAACAATATGCTCCGTGCAGATTGTTACAAACAGAGAATGGAAAAAGGGTTATCTTTCCTTGAATTCAACTATATGATAATGCAGTCATACGATTTCTATCACTTATATCAGCACTATAACTGCAATATGCAGTTTGGTGGTAATGACCAGTGGTCAAATATGCTTGGCGGTACAGAACTTATCCGTAAAAAGCTTGGTAAAGATGCTCATTGTATGACAATTACTCTTCTTACAGACTCTCATGGTAACAAAATGGGTAAAACTGCAGGTAATGCTGTATGGCTTGATCCCAACAAAACTTCTCCATTTGATTTCTATCAGTATTGGAGAAACGTGAGTGATGATGATGTTCTTAAATGCATCAGAATGCTTACATTCCTTCCTCTTGAACAGATTGACGAAATGGATAAGTGGGAAGGTAGCGAACTTAATAAAGCAAAAGAAATTCTTGCTTATGAAATGACAAACCTTGTTCATGGTGAGGAAGAAGCAGTTAAAGCTCAGAATGCTGCACGTGCCTTGTTCTCAGGTGGAGCAGACCTTGAAAATATGCCCACAATTGCTCTTGAAGATGCCGATTTTGAAAATGGTGCAGTTGGTATCATCAAAATACTTGTTAAAGCAGGTCTTTCAAAATCAAACGGTGAAGCAAGACGTCTTATTCAGCAAGGCGGTATTTCACTTAATGACGAAAAAGTTACTGATTTTTCAAAAGTAATTACTGCTGATGAAATTTCATCAGGAGATATTATTATAAAAAAAGGTAAAAAAATCTTTTACAAAATTGAAAAAAATTAATTTAAGGAGAGCAACTACATATGATTAAAGATATTCCTAATGGTGTTTACCCGACAATGATAACACCATACACAGCAGATAATAAAATTGATTACAATGCTGTTGAAAAACTTATCAACTGGTACGACGAAAAAGGTGTTGCAGGAATTTTTGCAATTTGTCAGTCAAGCGAGATTTTCTTCCTTTCTTTTGAAGAAAGACTTGAACTGCTTAAGTTTATTGTGAAAAACGCTCCTAAAAACATGACTATTGTTGCATCAGGCCACACAGCAGATGACCTTGATACACAGATCAAAGAAGCTAATCAGTTTATCGATGTTGGTATCGATGGTTATGTTTTCATTTCAAACAGACTTGCAAAAGCTGATGAAGATGACAGTGTATTCCTTAAAAATATGGAATATGTGGTTAACAATATTCCTGAAATTGGCCTTGGTATTTACGAATGTCCTTATCCTTACAAGAGACTTATGTCACCTGCGGTTCTTAAAGAACTCAGCCAGACAGGTAAATTCAGATTCCTTAAAGATACAAGCTGTAACCTTGACGAAATCAAAGCAAAACTTGATGCTGTCAAAGGCACAGATTTCAAAATTTACAATGCAAACTCAGCAACATTCCTTGAATCAATGCAGATTGGTTGCGCAGGTTTCTCAGGCGTTATGGCAAACTTCCATCCTGAATTCTATGTATGGCTCTGCGAAAACTTCGATAAAGACCCCGAACTTGCACAGAAAGTTCAGGATTTTGTAGGATTCTTCTCAGTAGCTGAATGCCAGATGTATCCCGTAAATGCTAAATACTATCAGAATCTTGAAGGAAACAAAATGGAATATATTTCAAGAGCAAGAGATGCAGGCGAATTCAAACGTAATCGTCAGCTTGAAATTGAACAGATGTATAATCTTACTCAGCATTTCAAAAAACTTTATAATATCTGATTTTAAAGAGAGAAGTTTCGGCTTCTCTCTTTTTTATAAATAAAATAAATGTATTTTATAAAATATACACTTGTTTTTATCAACTGTCAATGCTACAATAGTTGTGTAATTTTATTATAAAAAGAGGTAGATTATATGCATAAAAAACTTGCTCTTACTCCACCTATGGGCTGGAATAGCTGGGATTGTTACGGCGCTGCAGTAAACGAAGAACAACTGCTTGCAAACGCAGATTATATGGCAGAACATCTCAAAGACTATGGCTGGGAATATGTTGTATGTGATATTCAATGGTCTGAACCTACTGCAGATAGTTTTTACTACCATTATTTTGCTCCGCTTTGCATGGACGAATATTCACGTCTTATTCCGTCAGTTGAAAGATTCCCTTCATCAGCAGACGGTAAAGGCTTCAAGCCAATTGCGGATTATATACACTCTCTCGGACTAAAATTCGGTATTCATATTATGAGAGGTATTCCGCGTCAGGCAGCACACCAGAACACAAAAATTAAATGTGAAGGCTTGACTGCAAGAGATGTTGCTAATCCGTCATCAATCTGCAAATGGAACCCTGATATGTATGGTCTTGACACATCCAAGAAAGGTGCTCAGGAATATTACGATTCTATCTTTGAACTTTATGCTTCATGGGGCGTAGACTACATTAAGTGCGATGATATAGCAAATACAGAAATTTATCCCCACAATCCATATTCTGCAAGAAAAGAAATTGAAATGCTCAGAAAAGCAATTGACAAATGCGGCAAAGATATGGTGCTTAGCCTTTCACCAGGTCCTGCACCTGTTGAAGAACACGCGCATCTCGCAGCACACGCTAATCTCTGGCGTATGACAGGCGATTTCTGGGATGAATGGAGCAAACTCCACGCTATGTTTGAACGTTGCTATGCTTGGCAGAAATATGTTCAGCCAGGTGCATGGCCTGATTGTGATATGCTTCCTTTAGGCAGAATTCAGATTACTGAAAAACTCCCGCAATACAGAAACAGATACACACGTTTCACTCACGATGAACAGATAACTATGATGACACTCTGGGGAATTTTTCGTTCACCACTTATGATGGGTGGAGAAATGCGCGAAAACGATGAATTCACTCTCTCGCTTCTTCAGAATAAAGAGCTAATTGATATGCTTAAAAATTCTTATGGTGCAAGACAGTTCAGCCGTGATGAAACTGACAATAAAGGTGAAATCATATGGACTTCAAATGGTGAAAACTGCAAATATGTGGCATTTTTCAATACTGATGAAAAAGAAAGAGAAATCAGTTTTGATATTACTGACATTTCAATCGGTGGCGTGAACTATAGTGTATGGGATATGTGGTCTCATAAAGAATACACCGTAACAGACGGCAATTTCTCAGCAAAAGTTAATTCTCATGGTGCAAGACTTTTCAGAATTATAATTAAATAATCAAAAATTAACGGTGCAACTGATTTTGTTGGTTGCACCGTTGAACTATTATCTGATAATATTTTATTTGGTTCCGTATTCCTTTGCTAAATTCTTGAAATGATTACCTTTTTCTTCAAAGTTTCTGTAACGGTTATAACTTGAAGCAGCAGGGGAGAAAAGGCAGATTTTACCCTTTTCAGTGCATTTATAAGCACATTCAACAGCTTCGTCCATCGTATCAACAATTACCAGATTTTTTGAACAGTTAATTTTCTTCAATTCATCGATGATATTTTTGCCGGTTTCAGGAAGACCGATTAAATTATTCAGCTTACTTTCATTCAGGTCAGTAACAAATGTACTGTAATCGATGCCACGGTCAAGACCACCAAAAATAAGTGTGTCAACTTTTTCAAGTGCATTTACAGCACACATAACAGCGTAGGGGATAGTTGCAATGCTGTCGTTGTAGAAAGTAATATCTTTCCATGTGCCGACTTTTTCCATTCTGTGTGCAATCGGTTCAAAGGATTTAATACCTTTTTCTATATCTTCATCTGATATACCCAGGCAACGTGCAGCATTAGCTGCAAGGAAAATATCATGGTGAGTATGATATCCTTTAAGATTGTCATTAATTTTTGTGAGTTTCTGCAAAAATTCATCTTTCAGAGAGTATTCATAACTTACGGGGATAGTTTTTGATTTTATTTTAGTGAAATCTAAAATTTCAGCAAGTTCCTTCTGGTCTGAATTATAAATAAAGAAATTATTTTCATTCTGGTTATTTACAATATTGAGTTTCGCACCATAATATCCTTCGAAACCATTATAATGGTCAAGGTGTTCTGGGTAAATGTTTGTAAAAATTGAAATATCGGGTGATTTTTTTGCAAACTCAAGCTGATGACATGACATTTCGATTACAGCAACAAGACCATCAGTATCATCAAGGCTTTCAAAAACAGGTACACCAATATTTCCTATAAGAGCACATTTTTTGCCTGATGCTTTAACAATGTTATACACAAGAGTTGTTGTGGTAGTTTTTCCTTTAGTACCTGTTATGCCGATTTTAATACAATCAGCGAAACGAAGGAATAAGTCCATCTGACCTGTTATTTCGGTTGTTGCCTCAACATTGACTTCTCTCAGAGAGATTCCGGGACTCTGCATAACCAGATCAAAATCATTAATGGCATCCAGGTATTTATCACCTGTAATCAACTCAACATTGTTATCATCAATTTTTAACTCTCTTTTATCGGCAATTGCAATCTTTTTATCAGGATAAAATTTTCTCAAAAAATTATATGTTGACTGGCCTTCTTTTCCGAATCCGAGAATTAAAACACTCTTGTTTTCAAAATAATCAATAAGTTGCTGATACATAACTGTACATCTCCAAAAAAATATTATATCTGATTATATCATTTTCATCCGACAACTGCAAGTAGTGAATAATATTTCTTTATTGAAAACAGATTATTTGTCAATCTTTTCAGCATAATATATTCAGTATAATAATTATAGGTGATGAGATGGAAAAAATTTGTTTTTACAACACAAAATCTTATGATAAAAAGTATTTTGACAAACTCAAGGATGAATATTCGGTTGATGTTGAATATTTCAGAGGAAAATTGAGAGAAAAAACAGCTGTATTATCAGCCGGATACGATGCTGTCGTTGCTTTTGTAAACGATGATATTGATGAAAAAACAATCAATACATTATACGACAGTGGCATAAGAATACTTGCACTACGCTGTGCAGGTTTCAATAATGTTGATTTGAAAGCTGCATATGGTAAAATTCACATTGTAAGAGTGCCTGCATATTCACCATATGCAGTTGCTGAGCATGCAATGGGGATGTTGCTTTCACTTGTGAGAAAAATTCCACGAGCATACAACAGAATCAGGGATTACAATTTTACTCTTGATTCACTTGTTGGTTTTGATTTATACGGAAAAACTGTAGGAATAATCGGTACAGGTAAAATAGGTAAAATATTCATTGAAATCTGCAAAGGTTTTGGTATGAAAATCTGTGCATACGATCCTTTTCCTGCGGAAGAAACAGACATTGAATATGTATCAATTGAAGAGCTGTGTAAAAAATCTGATATAATTTCTCTCCATTGTCCATTGAATGATTCAACACGATATATTATTAATAAGCGGACAATTTCACTTATGAAAGATAATGTTTATATCATTAATACTTCAAGGGGAGCGCTGATTGATAGCGAAGCGCTGCTTGAAGGTCTCAAATCGGAGAAAATCGGCGGTGCGTGCCTAGATGTTTACGAAGAAGAAACAGATTACTTTTACGAAGACAAAAGTGACAAAATAATTCATGATGATATTCTCACAAGTCTTATCGGAATGAACAATGTGCTTGTAACATCACATCAGGCGTTTCTGACAGACGAAGCATTGCATAATATCACAACAACTACACTTGAAAACCTGCGTTGTTTCTTTGACGGAAAATCACTGGAAAATGAAGTGTGTATTAAATGTGCTAATGGAGAAAAATGCAAGAAGAATCAAGGCGGAAGATGCTTTTAATGTGGTGATTTCATTAAAAATCAGTAAAAAAAATACAGAATATATGAACAAATTGTTAACAATTAAAAACATGTATTGAAAAGTCGAAAAAAAATGGTAAAATTAATGTATGTATAGTAAAGTGGCACAATTATATTACACAAACTCTTGAAAGATATGGGGGTATTTTTAATGAGAGTTCGTAAACAGGCCGTAGGCACAAGAAACATTGTCGGTCAGAGAATCGAAGAAAAGAGAAAGAGCATTGGTATGAAGCAGAAAGATTTGCTTACTCAGCTTCAGATTGCAGGTATCGATCTCAACGCTTCAGGTCTTTCAAAACTTGAAGGCCAGATTCGTAGCGTAACAGATAAAGAACTTATCGTTATCGCTAACACACTCAACGTTTCCGTTTTGTGGCTTCTGGGACTTGAAGACGAGGAGTAAATTCTATCTTCAATGCAAACACCCACTTTGGTGGGTGTTTTTTCCTTTTAATCTGCATATTTTTGTTTTGCAGTTATTGATTAAATTGCTGCTTTGTGATACAATGTAAAAAAATTATAAAGGGGATATAAAGTTGATTTTTGAATACATTAATTCTTTGATTAAATATGCTCTTGATTGCGGCTTACTTGACGTAAATGACAAATATTATGCAATCAATACAATTCTTGATATTCTCAATCTTGATGAATTTGAAGAGGTTGATTCCTGTCCTGAACTTCAATTGGAAGATATTCTTTCAGGCTTCATTTCATACGCTGTAGAAAACGGAATTATTGACGATAATATTACAGCAAAAGATTTGTTTGATACAAGAATTATGTCTGCGGTAACACCAAGACCTTCTCAGGTTATTGAAAAGTTCAATACTCTTTATAAAGAATCTCCTGAAATGGCTACAGACTATTTCTATAAACTTTCATGCGACTGCGATTACATAAGAAGATACAGAATCAAAAAGGATATGAAATGGGTTTATCCTTGTGAATACGGCAATATTGATATTACCATTAATCTTTCAAAACCCGAAAAAGACCCTAAAGCTATTGCCGCTGCAAAATTTGCAAAACAGAGCAGTTATCCCAAATGTATGTTATGCCGCGAAAATACAGGCTACAGGGGCAGAATGAACTATCCTGCACGTCAGACACTCCGCACAATTCCCGTTGAATTAAACGGCACTGCAAGCAGTCTGCAGTATTCTCCTTATGTTTACTATAATGAGCATTGCATCGTTTTCAACAATGAGCATACACCTATGGTGATTAATAAAAATGCTTTTGCAAAACTTCTTGATTTCGTGACAGTATTCCCTCATTACTTCATCGGTTCAAATGCTGATTTGCCTATTGTTGGCGGATCAATTCTCACTCATGACCATTTCCAGGGCGGTAATTATACTTTTGCTATGGCAGAAGCACCCATTGAACAAGAAGTTGCATTTGAAGGTTTTGAAGACATCAAAGCAGGTATTGTTAAATGGCCTATGTCAGTAATCAGAATCTGCGGTGATGATAAAGCAAAATTAGCTGACCTTGCAGATAGAATTCTCACTGCATGGAGAAATTATACTGATGAAGATGCATTTATTTTTGCCGAAACAGACGGTGAAAAGCACAACACAATAACTCCCATTGCACGCAGACGTGGCGAAAGCTACGAAATGGATTTGGTTCTTCGCAATAACATCACAACTGAAGAACATCCTTTAGGTGTTTATCATCCTCATGCTGAACTTCACCACATCAAAAAGGAAAATATCGGCCTTATCGAAGTTATGGGCCTTGCTGTTTTACCATCAAGACTCAAGAAAGAACTTGCAGTTCTTGAAGAAGCACTTGTAAATGGCGAAAATATTGCAGAAAACGCCGAAATCAGCCTTCATGCTGACTGGGCCGAGGAAATTAAAGCTAAACACGAAATCACCAAAGAAAACGTACACAACATCATTTTAGAAGAAACAGGTCTTGTGTTCAAAAAAGTTCTTGAAGATGCAGGCGTTTACAAGGTAACTGAAGAGGGCAGAAAAGCATTCCTCAGGTTTATTGAATCAGTTAAATAAAGAATAATTACATAAGCAAAACCGCAAGATTAAACTTGCGGTTTTGCTTTTTACTATGCCGAATGAAAAAGGCAGATGTTTTCCATCTGCCCTGAATATTATTTACATTTATCAAAACTCGGATTGAATGCGTAAAAGTTTTTGCTGTCAAGTCGGTCAGTTGCAATTCTCAATCCTTCACCAAAACGCTGATAGTGCACTATTTCTCTTGCACGAAGGAATTTTATTGGCTCTTTTACATCAGGGTCGTCGACAAGACGTAAGATGTTGTCGTATGTCTTTCTCGCTTTCTGCTCTGCTGCAAGGTCTTCGTGTAAATCGGCAATTGTGTCGCCTGTTGACTGAATAGTTGCTGCAGACCAGGGGAAACCTGATGCAAACTGGGGATAAATTCCTGTTGTATGGTCCACGAAATATGCATCAAAGCCTGCCTTTTTAATATCTTCCATTGAAAGATTTCTTGTCAGCTGATAAACAATTGTGCCGATCATTTCAAGATGGCCAAGTTCTTCAGTGCCGATATCAGTAAGAAGACCTTTCAATTCTGCATGAGGCATTGAAAAACGCTGACTTAAATATCTGAGCGAAGCACCAAGTTCACCGTCAGGTCCGCCATACTGTGTGATAATTATTTTTGCAAGCGTCGGATTCGGATTCTTGATATTAACAGGAAACTGTAATCTTTTTTCATATTGGAACATTAGCAGTCACAACCTTCTTTCTCCCATGGCCATGGGTTTTTAATCCATTCAACACCTTGTGCATCTGTTGAAGTGAGTTTCCAGTATTTTTCTTCAAACTCATCTTTAAGGCACAGATATTTTTCTTTATATTTATTATAAAGAGCAATTGCATCTGTATCACAAGTGTGGGTGTCAAGATATAAATGCAGGTCCCACATAATGAATGCTACCTGTGATAATTCTTTAAGAAGCTCGTTATTTCTCAGCATCTGCAACTACCTCCGAGGAAAGGTTTATCAAGGCAGGGGAATGCAGTGCCTCTTTCAAAAGCTTTACATTCATCATAAATTTCCGTTGCATCCTGAAAAGGAATGTATGCCATTGCAACAGGTGTACATTCAGGGAATTTCCCTTCAGGCTGAATGCAACATTTTTTGATTACATTTCGTTTTTCACATTGTCTGTATGCGTTTTCACTGTACATACGCATATTGTTGTGATGATAGTCGTACATTCTTTGCAAAACTATTCTCCTTTCATTAGGTTTTCAATACCATAGTATGTACTTTGTCCGTAATTGTGAAAAATTAAATTAATAAATTCTATTGCATTAGATTTTTATATGTGATAGAATAAACACGCGACGCAAGTAAATAATACCAACAATCAGGGTTGCTTTTTTATTCAGGTAAAAATGCATGCTCTATTTTCGCTTACCTTGGTAGTTGGTCGAAAAACTTGTGTCGCAGCAAACAGAGCAGAGCATTTTTCATGCGTGGCTTCGGCTGCGCATTTTTTATTTTAATAAAAAAATAAGCGGTAAGTAATTAAAACTTACCGCTATATTTTTAATATGTTGCTTCAAATGAAGTTTTATAAATTTTACCATAACCTGAATTATAACCAATGTATAATTCATTATTTATCAGAAACATATTTTCAGTTTCATATTTTTTTGCTTCGTCATTTAATTCGAATATACCGTAATGGTTACCGTCCCAGTCATAAACTGAAATAGCATTAGGTGAACTTAAAAGAAAATAAATATATTTTCCGTCACTGTCCATGCCTTGTTTAAGTGTAGATTTCGGCTTTACACCTTTCACTGTTTTGATTACATTAAAATCTTTATCAAGAATTGCAAAATCAAATGTATACGAAATACCAACAGCATATCTGTTATTTTTTGCATCGTATGTAATTGAATAAATTTCAAGAGGAATTTCAAACGTTTCGATTATTTCAAGTGATCTCTTATCAACAAAAGATACACGAGTTCTGACAGGGGAATTATGACATACAACAAGACAATCTTTATCTTTGTTATATGTTATATCGTTAGCGTGATCAACTTTAACAGGAGCAGATCGTGCAACTTCTTCCCAAGTAATAATGTTATATTTTGAAATCGAACATGTGTCTGAATTAGGATTGTCTGAACAGAAATATGCATATTTTCCATCAGTGCATCCGCCCTGAAGAATTGTGTGCGAGCCATCGTGCACATCGTCAAGAACAAGTTCTGATGAAAAAGAAATACTTTTTACGGCTGAAAAATCAATATCATCAAAACCGTTCTTATAAATATCAATACCAAATATGCCAAAAAATGATGCAAAGAAAGAAATGAAAACTGAAACTATGTTGGCAAAAAATGTTGACACAAAATCAGCTCCTTATTAACTTATGTTTATTACTGCATTTTTTCCTGCTTGATTTTTTTATCAATAATGTGACGTTTTGAAAGTTCAGTTGTAACATCTTCAAGAGTGATACCCATTTCAATCATAAGCACCATTACGTGATAAGCAAGGTCAGCGATTTCATAGATTGTTTCTGCTTTATCTCCGCCTTTAGCACCGATAATAACTTCTGTGCATTCTTCACCGACTTTTTTGAGAATTTTATCAATGCCTTTTTCAAAAAGATATGTTGTGTAAGAACCTTCTTTTTTCTCAATTTTTCGGCCAACAAGCATATCGTAAAGACCCTGATATGAGAAACCGTTTTCTTTATCTGCTTCAACAATATCGTTAAAGAAACAGCTTTCACTGCCTGTGTGACAAGCAGGACCTTCTTTGATAACATCAACAAGGAGTGTATCCATATCACAATCAGTTCTGATTGAAACAATATTCTGCACGTTACCTGAAGTTGCACCTTTTCTCCAAAGTTCCTGTCGGCTTCTGCTGAAGAAACAAGTTTTCCCTTCCTCAATGCTGATTTTAAGGCTTTCTTCGTTCATATATGCAAGCATAAGAACTTTCTTTGTGTAAAAATCCTGAACTATAGCAGGAATAAGACCTTTTTCGTCAAATTTTAATTCTTTGATATCCATTGTTTTTCTCCTTATATTCTCATTTCAATATTATTTGCAATAAGATACTTCTTTAATTCTTTGATTGAAACTTCTTTTCTGTGGAAAATTGATGCTGCAAGACCTGCATCTGCACAATCTGCGTTGAAAAGTTCAACAAAATCTTCTTTTTTGCCTGCACCACCGCTTGCGATAACAGGTATGGAAACTCTTGAAGAAATTTCTTTGAGAAGTTCTGTGTCAAAGCCTTGTTTCACACCATCAGTGTCGATACTGTTTACGACAAGTTCACCTGCACCGCGTTTTTCGCCGTCAACAGCCCACTGTATAGCATCAATGCCTGTATCAAGTCTGCCACCATTTTTGAAAATATGGAATTCACCGTCAACACGCTTGATATCCATAGAAAGCACAACGCACTGGTCGCCGTACTTTTTAGCACCCTGAGTAATTAAATCAGGGTTGTTTATTGCACCTGAATTGACAGAAACTTTGTCTGCACCGCATTTCAAAACTCTGTCAAAATCATCTACCGTGTTAATACCGCCACCAACAGTAAGGGGAATGAAAATTTCTGATGCAACTTTTTTGAGAACATCAGTAAATAAACCTCGACCTTCGTGTGAAGCAGTAATATCATAGAAAACAAGTTCATCAGCACCACTGTCGTTATAAAAATGTGCAAGTTCAACGGGGTCTGCAACGTCCTGAATTCCTTCAAAATTCACACCTTTAACAACTCTGCCGTTTCTGACATCAAGGCAGGGGATAATTCTTTTTGTAATCATTACACACTTTCCCCCTTGGCAATTTTAAGAACTCTTTCAAGGTCAAGCTTACCTGCATAAACAGCCTTACCCACAATAGCGCCGTAAGTGTTCATATCTGCAAGTTTTTTTATCTCATCTTCAAATGTGATACCACCTGAAGCAATAATGTCTAGACCTTTGATTTCTGAGAGCTTTTCATAAATTTTAAGATTAGTACCTGAGAGTGTGCCATCTTTTGAAATATCAGTGTAAATAACAGTTTTTACTCCTGCATCGCGGAGTTTTCTGCAAAAATCAAGTGAATCAATTTCAGTTGTTTCAAGCCAACCGCTTACTGCGACTTTACCGTCACGTGCATCAACGCCCACAGCAATTTTATCACCATATTTTTTTACTGATTCTTCAACGAATTTAAAGTTACGTACTGCAACAGTACCGAGAATCACACGGTTAACGCCGAGCGAGAGATAATCTTCAATTCTTTTCTCGTCTCTGATTCCACCACCCACTTCGGTAAAAAGTTTACCTGTTTCAGCAACGCTTTTAATAACGTCAAAATTAACAGGTGCACCGTCTTTAGCACCGTCAAGGTCAACCATATGTAGGTTTTTTGCACCTTTTTTTATGAATGTTTCAGCCATTTCGAGGGGGCTTGAGCCATAAACAGTCATTCTGTTATAGTCGCCCTCAGTAAGCCTTACAACATTACCGTTTCTTATATCTATAGCGGGAAAAATTTCCATTTTATTTTCTCCTTAAATTTCTGAAAATGCTTTTAAAAGAAGCAGGCCTTTTTCGCCGCTTTTTTCAGGATGAAACTGCATACCGTAAATATTTTCATAGTTTACTACAGCAGGCACATCAACATCATACTCACTCACAGCAAGCAAGCTTTCTTTGCAGTTTTTGCCGTAATATGAATGAACAAAATACATATAGTCGCCTTCAGTAATATATTTGAAAATCGAGCTGTTTCTTACGAATTTAAGCTTATTCCAACCCATATGAGGAATTTTAAGACTTTTATCAATATCACCGTTAAATGGGCAAATTTCGCCTTTTATGAGACCTAATCCCTGATGTTCGCCATATTCGTAGCTCTTATCAAAAAGAAGTTGCATACCAAGGCAGATACCAAGAATAGGTTTGCCTTTTTTAGCTTCTTCAATAAGTACATCAGCAAGACCTGAATTTCTTAATTTATTAATTGCATCTTCAAATGCACCAACACCGGGAAGAATTATTCTGTCGGCATTTCTTATTTTATCAGCGTCACCCGTAACACAAGTATCAAGTCCCAATGCATTTACTGAACTTGTAAGTGAAAAAAGGTTGCCGCAACCGTAATCTACTATTGCTATCATTGTTTTTCCTCCGATTAAAGCAGACCTTTGCTTGAGGGGATTTCATCTTTTGCTTTTTCATCAATGCTTACTGCTTCCCTTATTGCGCGTGCAACTGCTTTAAAAGCTGCTTCAATAATATGGTGAGAATTTGTACCGTCAAGCTGCTTGATGTGAAGTGTGATATCTGCATTTCTTACAAATGAGATAAAGAATTCTTCAATAAGCTCTGTATCCATTTCACCGACTTTTTCTGTGGGAATTTCAAGACCATATTTAAGATATGCTCTGCCACTGATATCAAGTGATGCAAGCACAAGTGATTCATCCATAGGAAGAAGCATATTACCATATCTCTTAATGCCTTTTTTATCACCTACAGCTTCTTTGAAAGCCTGACCTAAAACTATACCAATATCTTCTGCTGAATGATGAAAATCAACATATGTATCGCCAGTGCATTTAACTTTCAGGTCCATTCTGCCGTGTTTTGCAAAAAGGTCAAGCATATGGTCAAGAAAACCTATTCCTGTATCAAGCTCAGTTTTTCCTGTGCCATCAAGGCAAAGTGAAAGGGAAATATCAGTTTCGTTTGTTTTTCTCATAATTTCTGATTTTCTCATCATTCTCGCTCCTTTATAATTTCATCAATTACTTCAATTACTGTTTTCATCTGCTCCATAGTACCCATTGACATTCTGAAATACTCATTAATTCGTGGTGAATTGAAATAACGGATAAGTATTCCTCTGTTTCTCAATTCTTCATAAAGTTCAGATGAGGGGATTTTATCACTTTTTGCAAAAACAAAATTGGATTTAGAATCAGTAACTGTAAAACCTCTTTTAATAAGTTCACTTTTTGTAAATTCACGTATTTCAATTGTCTGTGAAATTGTATCTTCATAGTATTTTCTGTCGAGAATTGCCGCAGCTGCAGCTTCAACAGAAAGGGTATTTACGTTATAAGGATTAAATGAATATTTTAACTTTTCAAGGTCATCTGTAAGAGCCTTTGATGAAACAGAAAAACCTACTCTCAGACCTGCAAGTGAACGGCTTTTTGAAAAAGTCTGTGTTACCATAAGGTTTTCATATCTATTAACTAAATCAACAGCACTTACACCAGGTGCGAAATCAACATATGCTTCGTCAATTATTACAACGTTATCAGGGTTTGTTTTAACTATAAGTTCAATTTCATCGTGTGTTAAAGCAAGACCAGTAGGTGCGTTGGGATTAGCAATGATGATATTTTTACCTTTATTTACATAGTCGTTCACATCAACGCTGAAATCACTTTTCAGAGGAATCTGTTCCAAATTCACTTTAAATAAATCAGCGAAAACGGGATAAAAACTATATGTAATATCAGGGCAACAGAATTCTCCGCCGAGACCGCCGAAAGCCATAAAAGCAAATGCAATAACATCGTCTGAACCGTTGCCGACAAAAATCTGATTAGCACTGACACCGTAAAATTCAGCTATTGCTTCTTTGATTTTTTTCAGTTTCGGGTCAGAATATAACCTGAGATTTGAAATAAGTTTTTCATTTATAGTTTCAAGAACTTTAGGAGAAGCAGGAAATGGTGATTCATTAGTATTAAGCTTGATATATTTTTTATCATTAAGCTGTTCACCTGGAGTATAGGGCACTATTGAATCATATTCTTTTCTCATAAATCTGCTCATGGTAGATACCTTCTTAATTATTTTAATCTTTTGCTTACTGCTCTGCCGTGTGCGTGAAGACCTTCTTTGTTTGCAAATCTTACAACATCTTCGCCGACTTCGTTTAACGCTTCTTCAGAGAAATAAATGAATGAAGATTTTTTAATGAAGTCATCAACAGAAAGGGGAGAGCTGAATCTTGCTGTGCCTGATGTGGGAAGTGTGTGGTTAGGTCCTGCAAGGTAATCGCCTAATGATTCAGGAACATTTTTACCAAGGAAAATTGAACCTGCATTTGTAATAAGGTTAAGCAGTTCAAAGGGATTGTCAACGCACACTTCAAGGTGTTCAGGCGCAATCTCATTGCTGATTTCAACTGCTTGTCTCATATTTTCTGCAATGATGATTTTACCGTTAGTGTCAATAGATGTTCTTGCAATCTCACATCTGGGAAGTTCAGGAATTTGTTTTTCAAGTTCAGCAGATACTTTGTGTGCAAGTTCAGCAGAATCTGTAATAAGAACTGCACTTGCGAGTTTATCATGTTCAGCCTGTGAAAGTAAGTCAGCGGCAACAAATTCAGGGTTGCAAGTACCATCTGCTAGAACGAGAATTTCGCTGGGACCTGCAATCATATCAATGTCAACTAGGCCATAAAGCATTCTTTTTGCGGTTGCAACAAATACGTTACCGGGACCTACAACCTTATCAACCTTCGGCATGCTTTCTGTACCGAAAGCAAGTGCTGCAACAGCCTGAGCACCGCCTGTTTTGAATATTCTGTCAACACCTGCAACTTTTGCAGCTGCAAGAATAGGCGCAGGTATGTTACCTGATTTATCAGGAGGAGTTACCATAACAATTTCTTTAACACCTGCAATTTTAGCAGGAACAGCGTTCATAAGAACACTTGATGGATAGCTTGCAGTACCACCGGGTACATAAAGACCTACTTTCTCAATAGGTGTGATTTTCTGTCCTAAAATAACACCGTCTTTATCATTGATTATAAAGTTGTTTCTCACCTGATGTGAATGGAAGTGATGGATGTTATCGCGTGCTTTTTCAAGAGTTGCAATAAAAGCTTTATCTTCAGAATTATAAGCTTCTTCGATTTCTTCCTTTGTAACTTCAAGATTTTCAATTTCTGCTTTATCAAATTTAAGGCTGTATTCTTTAAGAGCTTTATCGCCGTTGTTTCTGACATTATCAATGATGCCTGAAACTATATCTTCAACACCACTTTTTGTGTTGATATCGCGGGTGAGAATATCTTCTTTTTTAGCATCAGCCATATTTATAATTTTAATCATTTTTTAACCTCCTGAAGTTTAACTTCCAGTTTTTCGGTCAGTTCGTTAATTGTGTCCTGCTTGAATCTGTAAGATGATTTGTTTGCAATAAGTCTTGCACTGATAGGCAGGATTTTTGTGAATACAGAAAGATTATTTTCTTTGAGAGTTGTGCCTGTTTCCACAATATCAACAATAACATCAGAAAGACCCAAAAGGGGAGCTATTTCAATTGAACCGTTAAGTTTGATGATATCAATTTCGCGGTTGAAAGATGCATAATATCTCTTTGCTATGTTAGGGAATTTTGTTGCAACACGTATAGGCCTGTCAGGGTCTTCAACATAATCGTTTTTGGCTGCAACACACATATGACATTTGCCTATATCAAGGTCAAGAAGTTCATATACATCATAATCGCCTTCATCAAGGCAATCTTTACCAACAATGCCGATATCTGCAGCACCGTGAGCGATGTAAACTGCAACGTCTGACGGTTTAACAAGGAGATATCTTACACCGTTTTCGTGGTTTTCAAAAACAAGTTTTCTGTTGTCTTCATAAATCTCGGCACAATCATAACCGATTGATGAAAGGAGATTGTAAACCTTATCGCCGAGACGTCCTTTTGGTAAAGCAATGTTCAGCATTATTTTCCCTCCTTCAATGTGCCGTCAAATGTATAAAGAGTTCTGAAAGTATAATCAGTAGGTGTTGTATATTCAACTTTAACTGAATGACCTTTATCAGTAAAATCTTTAACAACTTTAAGAAGTTCAGATGCATTTCCTGATTTGTTGATAATAACAATTTCGGTATCAAATTCCTTTTTATTCGGATACCATAAGTTGAGGTTATCAAGATAAATCGCAAAACCTACTGCCTCTGTGTGCTTTCTGATTTTGTTTGCAAGGTTATCGTATCTTCCGCCTGCAAGAACAGCATTGGGAGCATTTTTTACAAAACCCTGGAAAATAATGCCGTTATAATAATCTGTGTTATTAAGAACAGAAAAATCAACTGTAACATTCTTTTTGCAGGTATTTATTTTAAGTATTTCGGAAATCACTCTGAAATCTTCAATTGCATTATTAAAATCAAATCCGTCTGAAGCAAAGTTTTCAAGCTTTTCAACAACGCAATCAATTTCACCACTTATTGAAACAATTTCAATAAATTTATCTGCATCAATATCATTTTCAACAAGAAGCTTTTTTAAATCATGCATATTTTTGCCGATAATAAAATCAATAATTTTCTTTTTAAGTTTGCGTGAAGTTATATTATATTTCTCCATAAGTGCTGAAATAACAGACATATGGGAAACTGAAAGAATATTTTCAGTATCAATCTTGTCAAGGCTTTCAAGTGCAAGAAGAATAATTTCAGAAATATTGTATGCATCAAGTTTGCCTAAAACTTCAACGCCTGTCTGCTTGATTTCTTTATAATCATGAGTGTTTTTTGCGATTCTGTAAACACTTTCGTTATAATACGATTTTGTGAGAGTATCGGAAGAAATTCTTGAATTTTTAACGATAGAAAGAGTTATATCAGGCTTAAGAGCCATAAGACGACCGTCAGAATTATTGAACGCTATAATGCCTTCACCTGAAAGAAAATCTCTGTTATCGCTGTAAAAGCTATACTCTTCAAATTTATCCATACAGTACTTTTTATAACCGAATTTTTCAAAAAGTTCTGCCAGTTCAATAGTAAGTTTGTCCTCAATCGGCAATGAATTTATGTATTGCTGCAAAGGATACACCCCCAAAATAAATATACTGTAATATTATACTATAATTTATCACTTTAGTAAAGTAAAACATTTCAAATATTGATAGATAATTTTGTGTAAATTTGCTATATTATTGTATAAATTGACAACAAAAATATTTGTTTACTTTGAAAGGGGAGAGTGGTATAATTTTAGAGTATTTTACATGTTACTGAGGTTTTAAATATGATTTACAGAAAATATGAAAGTAAAGATATCACCGCTATACGCGACATACTTGAAAAGGATTTAGGTTATAATTGCAATCTCGATAAGTTAAAAATTCGTGTTGATGAAATGATTAAAC
This sequence comes from Oscillospiraceae bacterium, assembly GCA_015066175.1. GTDB lineage: Bacteria > Bacillota > Clostridia > Oscillospirales > Acutalibacteraceae > SIG575. The sequence goes on along the minus strand of SVOW01000002.1, from coordinate 182,368 downwards.
GTGGCAATTATCAAATTTTTGTTGCTTGTTATGATAATAAAGTTGTTGGATTTATCGGCTGTGTCAGCTATCTTGCATTTGAACTAGAAAATGAGGGTATGAAAATAATTGCACTCGCAGTTTCAAAAGAATACAGAAGAAAAGGTATCGGCACTGAATTACTTAAAACCGCAGAGTATTGGGCTAAAGAAAACAGCATAGAAGTGGTTCTTCTCAATAGTGGTCTGCAAAGAGCGGATGCTCATATATTTTATGAATCACAAGGATATTTCAAAAAAAGTTATGGTTTTATTAAAAGGATTTGATTATGAAAACACTTATTTTAAATGGTTCACCTCGAAAAAACGGTGATACAGTCAGTTTAATCAATAAATTAACTGATATTCTGGATGGCGAATATAAAATTATTAATGCATATTATTCAAATATTTCGCCATGTATCGATTGTAGATATTGTTGGTGCAACAACGGATGTTCAATGGACGATGAGATGTCTGAAACATATGATTATATTGAAGAATGTGATAATATTGTTATGGCTTCGCCAATATATTTCTCGCAGCCAACCGGAAAACTTCTTGATATTTGCAGTAGATTTCAACGGTATTATACTTTAAGGCAATTTCAAGGCAAAACTTCTGAAATAAAGCCTAAGAAAGGTACAATAATTCTTGTGGGTGGTGGTGACGGTCAACCTGAAAGTGCTTACTTGACGTTAAAAACAATAATGCAGCATATAAATGTTACGGATATTTTCAGATTAACAGGTAGTTTCAATACAAACAATGTTTCCGCAGAAGATGATAACGCTGCATTAATTGAAATTAAAGAAATTGCAAAGTTTCTGAATAAATAATTTCACAAATACATTATTCATTATTATAAAAACAAAAGCACATCTGAAAGCTATAAAGCCAACGGATGTGCTTAATTCTATACCAAACTGCTTATTTACATTAAAATAGTCAAATTAACGCTTTTCACTCCCCTGAACTGCACAAAACATTTATTTTGTGCAGTTAGTGCAATTTCTTTTCAGGGTACTCTTTTGTTTATAATGTGTATTTTCAGGTACTCTCCTTCAATCAGTCAATGGGAAAAATCGAACCTATATCTTCAACATCCCCATCTGACAACTGAATCAATTCGATATCTTTCTTATATAAAAACTTTTTAATCTTATCATAATCAGATAATTTTGCTGCATTGCCTGTAATTACTAATTTATTTTCAGATATTTTGCCTGTAGCTCCACCGATAAATCCGTAATTAAAATCTTTTAATTTAATCTCGCCTTTACCAATTACCAATACATCGAATCCGAAATCAACTGCTCTGGAGCCGATAGAAATATCGTCAGTGATAAAACTATCAATTGTAAGTGGCGTTATCGAACACTTAGTATACCCTTGTCTGACCGTCACTTCAATTAAATCTTTTTTTCTGACAAAATCTCTGATTTTTGAAGATACAGTCTGCGGATTATAAATTATGTGTTTACCGATTATAACACAATTCAATAATACATCTGACGGATAATCATATCCTAAATCTTCATCAATAAACGAAGTATTACAGCCGTTTTTAATTAAAATATCGGATAATTCAACCTGTTCTTTTGATAATAAGAAATTATTATCTGTCAGCGGACACACACATAAATCTGCATGATTACGAATCCCCGACCGAACATTTGTGCTTTTTGCTGTCAATATGGGTTCAATACCGAGTTTTTGCAGATTTATATAGATTTCTTCATTATAACCACTGCCGATTATAACTTTATTCACTTGCTTGTCCGGTAAATGTGGGTAAAACATATAATTAACCTATAGCAACAGCAAAGGCTTGTCTTATGTATTTCGCACCAAGCACTTCTATGCCGTCGATTTTATTTTTGAGATTTTTCAGATTGTATGCAGGAATAATGCATTTTGTAAAACCAAGACGTGCAGCTTCTCTGATTCTTTGCTCGCAGTTACTTACAGCACGTAATTCTCCGCCAAGGCCGATTTCACCAAAAGCGATCAGGTCATCTTCAACAGGCACATCCTTAAGTGAAGAAACAAGTGCCATAGCTACCGACAAATCAGTTGCAGGTTCATCAAGACGAAGACCGCCTACAACATTAACATAACTGTCCATATTTCCGAAGAAGTAGCCTCCCCTTTTTTCAAGGACTGCCATAATCATCGCCATTCTGTTATAATCAAATCCAGTCGCCATTCTGCGGGGATTTCCAAATCCTGAAGAAGTAACAAGTGCCTGAACTTCAGCAAGAATAGGACGTGAACCTTCCATTACGCAAGCAATGCAACAGCCTGAAGTATTTTTCGGTCTGCCTGAAATAAGCATCAGTGAGGGGTTTTCAACTTCTGCAAGTCCCCTGTCCATCATCTCAAAAACGCCGATTTCATTAGTAGAACCGTATCTGTTTTTTACAGCTCTTAAAATTCTGTATGATAAGTTTCTGTCGCCTTCAAAATAAAGCACAGCGTCAACTATATGTTCAAGAACTTTGGGTCCTGCTATATTGCCGTCTTTATTAACATGACCCACAACAAACATAGGAATATCAAGGCTTTTCGTTGTTCTCATAAGTAAATTTGTGCATTCTCTTACCTGTGAAACACTACCGGGAGAAGACGAAATTTCTGAAATATTCATAGTCTGTATAGAGTCAACAATTACTATTTCAGGTTGCTCAGCACGGATAAATTCTGCAATTTTTTCTGCGTCAGTTTCACACATTACTGACAGTTTATCGCTTTCTACACCGAGTCTGTCAGCTCTTATTTTAATCTGTCTTGATGATTCTTCACCTGACACATATAAAATGTTATGATTTTTACCCAAATGCTGACAAATCTGAAGCAGAATTGTTGATTTACCAATACCGGGATCACCACTTAATAGCACAAGCGAACCTTTAACAAGACCACCGCCGAGAACTCTGTCAAGCTCATTCATTCCTGTTTTATATCTTACTTCATCAGCAAAAGAAATGTCTTTAATCGGAACTGCTTTTGCAGCACCGATTGAGGGTGAAGTTTTTGAATTTTTAGCAGTAACAGGAACTCTCACATCTTCCTGCATTGTGTTCCACTCTCCGCAACCGGGACAGGAACCGTACCATTTTGAACTTTCATATCCGCAATCACTACAGACATAAATTGTTTTTGCTTTCCCTGCCAAGAAAAGCACCTCCGTTATTTTAAAGATGAATAATAATCAAGTATTCCGCTGAAAATACAAAAAGCAATTTCTTTTCTGTATTCATCATTTTTTAAACTGTCAAGTTCATCAGGGTTTGATAAAAAACCACATTCACACAAAACCGCAACTGATTGAGCGTGATAAATCAAAAAAACATCAGTAGAACATTTTTTGATTTCACGTTCATTATACTTTTGCAAACGCTCGGAAATCGAAGTCTGAATGCATCTTGCAAGATCAATGCTGCCTGCATTATCAGGTGAATAAAACAGTTGTGCGCCTTTATATTGCGATTGACTATATGTATTCTGGTGAATTGAAACAAAAATATAATCAGGATTACTTTTCAGTATATTAAACCTGTTATGTATATCGCTGGATTTTTTTGCCCTGATTGTTTTTGCAGATTCATCATGAATTGAAATGTCACTTTCACGGGTCATAATAGTCTCAGCGCCTGACATTTTAAGCAATTCATTAAGTTTCAGAGCAATATCGAGATTTATATCCTTTTCAAGAGTAGAATCTGATGCTACTGCTCCCCCATCAACACCGCCATGACCTGCATCAATAATTACTTTGATTTCAGGAAATTTATTGACAACAGCATTCGACGAAGCGAGGCGGGCTGTGTCAGTAATTCTCAATATACTCAGCACAAAAAACAAACCAAGCAGAATTGATGAAGAAAACACGAGCTTTTTTCTGTTTATCATACGCACACACCTCAATAAAAGTTTATGCATATGTTAAACAAATATGAAATCAACCATTCTGTGATTTTCTTCTTGCAAGATAATCCTGAAGAATTGTGACAGCTGCAACTGCGTCTATTACCTGACGTGTTTTTCTGCCATGGAAATCAGCTTCATTCAACGCTCTGTAAGCAGAAACAGTTGTGAGCCTTTCATCCCACATATCAACTTTAATGCCTGTGACTTCACGCAATTCATTTGCGAATTCAGTACATTTTTCGCATCGTTCACCACAAGACCCATCCATATTTTTAGGTAAACCAACAACAATAAGTTCAGGTTTTCTTTCATTTATAATTTCTATTAACTTTTTTATTAAATTCGGCCTGTATTTTTCTGTAATAACAGTAACAGGGCTCGCTAAAATTTCTCTTTTATCACATATGGCGACACCTGTTCTGGTATCGCCATAATCAACAGACATAATAATCATTTACTCTCCACCTGAAACTGAGCCGGTATCTCCGCTATTTTCATCCATTCCGCCGATAATCGGGAAGGTTGTTGGTGGAACTTCCGGAACTACCGGTGCATCAGGATTGTTCGGATCAACATTAGGATTATCACCATTTTCTGATGGTGTGGTAGTTCCTTCTTCAGTCGATGAAGATCCGCCGCCTGTTCCGGACCATCCGCCTTCGCCACCGATAACACCATTATTTCCGTAATGCTTACCATTACAAACAATGTCGTATTGGCTTGTAAAATATGCTTTTGAAGTAGAATAACATGATGGTCCTGCAAGCTGACCTGAATATGTGCAATATTTTACTTCCTTTGCCCTACTACCAGGATAATCAAATTCTTTTTCAGGCAAGTCTTCATGAATCTTAGTGTAAACATACTCAAAAATCTGAGCGGCAGGGTTACTTGCCGAAGAACTGATCGATTTGTTTTTATCGTAACCATACCACACCGCAGAAACATAATAAGGTGTGCCTGCTACAAACCAACGGTCATAGTTATTGGTAGTTGTACCTGTTTTAGCGAATGTCTGGAAATCACCAACACCATATCCACTACCTGTACCCTCAGTAATAACTGTCTGAAGCATTCTGTTCATAACTTCGGCTGTGTCTGCAGAAATGACCTGTTCTCCTTCGGGTTTAGTATTATCAAAGTAAACAATTGAGCCATCACTGTTTGTAACTTTGAAATAAGGATAGGGTTTATAATATTTACCACCACTACCGTAAACAGCAAAAGCTGCAGTCATTTCAAGAGAAGTCAATCCTCTGTTCATACCACCAACACAAAGGGGTGAATAGTCAGCATCATCAATGCCATCAACCATTGTGGTAAAATAGAGTTTATTTTTCATGAAATCATAGGCATTATCAAGACCCACATATTCGAGAATTCTGTAAGGAACAGTGTTCAACGACTTTTTAAGTGCATACTGAGTTGTTACATATGCACCTGAACCTGTTGAACCACCATAGTTTGTAGGCCAAAGTTTACCGTCACGCTTAGTGCCTGAATAGTCAAGAATACGAGTGCCCCACGTAATCTGATTTGAGTCAATAGCGTAAGTATAAACACTCAACGGTTTGATACTTGAGCCCGGTTGTCGCGGCGATTGAGTAGCTCTGTTCAGCGATCGGTCTTCGGTTTTTTCGTCAGCACCGCCGACCAATGCAACAATTCTGCCTTGATAATCCATAATAGTCATTGCACTCTGGACTCGTTCACCGTTTGAACCATAGATATCAGGGAAACCTTCTCGTGTTTCATATACATTTTCAAGTAAATCCTGAATTTCAGTGTTTTCAGCTGAATAAATTCTTAAACCGCCATAATAAACTTTCTTCCATGCCTGAATATATGAAAGGTCGTAGTCTGTCTGAAAATCTTCAATAAGCTGGTTAATAATATGGTCAACATAATAACTCTGTATTGTTTCTGGTGATTCAATTTCAGTAGATTCCTCAATCTGACTTACAAAATTAGGATCATTTGAGAAAACAAGATCACAGTTAAGCGCTTCTTTGTACTCTCTTCTGTTGATATATCCTTCAGCAAGCATACTGTCAAGACAGAACTTGCGTCTTTCAGCATTATTTTCAGGATTTATCAACGGATCATACATACCCGGAGCTTTTGTGATACAAGCAAGCGTTGCGCATTCAGCAAGATTAAGGTCTTCAATTTCCTTACCGAAATAAACTTCCGCTGCAGTTTTGATACCATAGCAACCTTCACCAAGGTAGAGCGTATTGAGATATGTTTCCAATATTTCATCTTTGCTATAATTCTTTTCAAGGTTAAGGGCTGTGAGAATTTCCTTAAATTTACGAACAAAAGTAACATCTTTTTCGTCAGTAAGGTTTTTAACAAGCTGCTGCGTAATAGTTGAACCACCCTGACCGGAATTACTAGGCTTGACCATAACACCAATTGTTCTGATCCAGTCAACACCATTATGATCGTTGAAGCGCTTATCTTCAAGAGCAATTATTGCATTTTTCATATCTCTGGGAATATCTTCAAGGCTGACCCAGATTCTGTTGGTTTCACCATGAAGTCTGGTGTATTCAGTGAATTCTGCTTCTTCAGTTTCCCTTCTATAGATAATTGAAGTCTGCACCTGGTCAGCTTTGTATTTATCAAGAGCAAATGGTTCGCCATTGACATACTGAGCAGATTTGTAAATTACATATCCGCTGATTGCGATGCCTGTCAGGAGTATAAACAGAAATATACTCTTGAAAAATATTCCGATTGTTGATAAGACCATCGATCTTTTTTTGATTTTCTTGTTTCTCGGGGCCATTTATATCCTCCTCATCTTTAAAAGACAAGTATTTCATTATAATTAATTGTATTATAACACATAAAATCAATTTTGTTTAGTGTTTTTTTAAAAAATAAAAATTTTGTTAGAATTTTACAACTTTTTGAATAACTTCCCCCTTGACGTCAACCATATTTATAGAATATCTTATCAAAGCGGTGATATAAATAGATGAATAAGTTTAAAATTGTATATTTTTATGTATTTGTTTTTGCTTTTTCGTTGCTTGCAACAAATATTTTCACTGAAAAAATCAACAACTCTTTTATTGAATTAACAACAAAAGAGTCTATCGAAACAACTTCGTCTGAATATAAATACAGAATCTCTGTCTTTAACGGAAAAATTGCTGTTTTTGAAAAAGACTCTAAGTTACCATACAAAGTTTACGACACCTATGTCAGTTCGTTACCTGAAAATGACCAATTAATTCTTGCAAACGGGATACGCGTAAATACAGCTTCAGAACTGATAAAAATAATTGAAGAATATACAAGCTGATTTTTATTGACAAAGAACCAAAATAATATATAATTGTTTTATAGTATTAATTTGAAAACGAGGTGTATTGTTTTGGTTACAAAAAAACTTTATCAGAAAACTCAGCAAGAAGTTTCACTTCTTGGTTTCGGTTGCATGAGATTCCCGGTTATTGACGGTGATGACAACAGAATTGATTATGAAAAATCAGTGGAAATGATTGATTTTGCTTACAAAAGCGGTGTAAATTATTTTGATACAGCTTATGGTTATCACGGCGGTGAAAGCGAAAAATTTGTCGGTGTTGCTCTCAAAAGATATCCGCGTGAATCTTTTTTTCTCGCTTCAAAAATGCCGCCATGGTTTGTAAAAGAAGAGGCTGATATCGAAAAAATCTTTAATAATCAGCTTGAAAGGTGTCAGGTTGATTATTTTGATTTTTATCTTGAACACAGTCTCAACGATGAAAACTACGATAAACTTGAAAAATACAATACTTATGAATTCTTAACACAGAAGAAAAAAGAAGGCAAAATCCGCAACCTTGGTTTTTCTTTTCATGGCTCACTCGAATGCCTTGAAAGAATACTTTCTGACCATGAATGGGATTTTGTTCAGCTTCAGTATAACTACCTTGATGCTGAAACAGGCAGTGCTCAGAAAGAATATGAGATGATAAAAAAATACAATCTGCCTCTTATAGTTATGGAGCCTGTTCGTGGCGGTGCTCTTGCAAATTTATGTGAAGAAGCAAATGCACTTCTCAAAAAAGCAGAGCCTGACAAATCAATCGCTTCGTGGGCAATAAGATTTGCAGCCAGCAACGAAAGTGTTCTTACTGTGTTAAGCGGTATGTCAACTTCTGAGCAAGTTGAAGACAATATCAGAACAATGTCTGATTTTAAACCTCTTACTGAAGACGAAAACACTCTTTTGTCAGAAGCGGCAAAGATATTCAAAGAATATTTCTCAATCCCCTGCACTAAATGCAGATACTGCACTAAAGACTGTCCACAGGGCATTGACATTCCTGAGATGCTCAGCATATGGGGAAGATACAGACTTGAAAAGAATGCTGGTGATTTTCTGAAACGTTACAACAACGTTGAAAACAATCAAAGAGCCGACAGATGTATTTCCTGCAGATTATGTGAAAGTTTCTGTCCTCAGAGTATACAAATCGCAGATTTAATGAACAAAATCAAAGATCTTTATATCGAATTATCTGCAAATAAATAAGAGGGGTGCATTATGACAAAGTCACTTGGCAACGCTAAAACAATTTGGGTCGATAAAAACAGATATCCTGATTTTCAAAAAAGCTTTGAAACAACAATGATGTCTTCTGACGGATATGAATTCAGAGTTGCTGAATTCAAAAAAAATTTCAACATAAGCAAAGAAATTGTTTCTGCTTATATCACAATTTTTGCTGATTGCAAATACAGATTATCTGTAAACAATAAAGTAATCGGTATGGGACCTGTTTGTGCAGGCGGTGATTTCAGTAATCCCCATTCATTGCCGAAGTGTTATTACACTACATATCCCGTTGATTTTAAAATCGGTGAAAATGAAGTTTATGCAGAAGTTCAGACTATCCCCGAAGTTATGACTGATACTTCCAAAGGCAAACCTTGCCTTATTGCAAATATTGAAATAAATTTCTCCGACTCGACAACAGAGAATATATTCACTGATGAAACATGGCTTTGTCGTGCAACAGAAAGCTATAGAAGACCGCAGAATCTCCGATGCAGTTATTATGGTTCTCCATGGGAAAATGCTGTTCTGACAGATAATATATGGCAATTATACCCCTCACCTATCAAACCTCTTGTTGAAGAATATGTTCCTTCTTCTGAAATCATTGTACCTGATATTTATAAAGACAGAGTCGTGGTAAAAAACAACTCTGTAATTATAAAATACGGTTCACCTGTAACAATTGATTGCATATTTGATAAAATTTACGCAGGTTACCCCGTTATGTCTTTTTCAGGATGCAACAACTTAATCGCAGATGTTGATTGTCAGGAGTTTTTGGGGCAAATCTGTCATAATGATAAAACACGTATAAGAATCGAGGAAATTTTTGATTTTAACTATCGTGGAATAAGACTTCAGAGCATCGGTGTTATGAGAATAGGCGTTGTGTTTACAGAAAGGCAAGATGCCGAAATCAGAAATATCGGTATAATTTCAACTCACTATGACGAGCCTGATGATGGATTTTTCAAATCAAGTGACTGTGAACTGAATCGCGTGTTTGAACTATGTAAACATACCCTTGGAATTTGCAGACAATCTTTGCATCTCGATAGTCCGTATCATCAGGAAAATCTTGCTTGCACAGGTGATTACTACATAGAAAGTCTTATGACTTATTATTGCTTCGGTGACACAAAACTCACACGATTTGATATTATACGTACAATTGATTTTCTCAAAATGAATGATGGTTTTATGTTCCACACAACATACAGCCTTATTTTGTTGAGAATGATTTATGATTACTATATGTACAGTGGCGATAAATCAATTATCGAATATTCAATAGAAACTTTACATATTCTGCTCAACAGATTCAACTCATATACAACTGACGACGGACTTATCACGAATCCGCCAAATTATATGTTTGTTGACCACGTTGTCTACGATTCATATTCAATGCATCATCCGCCACGTGCATTAGGCGAAACAGCGCTCAACGCTTTCTACTACGATGCACTGAATATGGCTGTAAAACTATGTGATATTGTTAACGACAACAAATCTGTAATTTACAAAACAAGGGCAGAAAAGTTAAAAAAATCATTCAACGAAACATTCTTTGATAATGAAAAAGGGTTGTATTTCGATGGCAGAAATTTCAATGATGAAGTAATTGAATGGAGACCTTGCGAATATAAAAAACGTTACTATAGCGTTCATTCTAACACTCTCGCCGTTTTATACGGTTTATGTGATGAAATAAATGCTAAAAAACTGATGCAAGAAATAATTGAAAACAAAGCGCTGATTCAGGCAAATCCATACTTTATGCACTTTGTAATCGACGCAGTTTACAAAACAGGTCTTTTTGGCAAATACGGTGTTGATTTGCTCAGAAAATGGACAAAACTCGTTGATGAATGTGACAAAGGTCTGAAAGAAGTCTGGGTTGGATTTGATTGCGACTACAGCCATGCCTGGGGTGGTACACCTGCATATCAATTGCCTGCGCGTTTTTCGGGGATACAAATTCTTGAACCGGGCATGAAAAAGATTAAATTGAATCCTTCAACATATGGTCTTGAACATGTCGAAATCAGTATACCTACACCACACGGAAAAATCGTAATAAACATTGATGGTGACGGAAAATACACAGTATCTTCACCTGAAGAAATTATAGTTGAATAATTATCGACAATATATCTCAAAATTTCGTTTTTTCTTCTTGACTACGGCAGAATATCATTGTATAATTATGATGTATTTACCTATAATTTTAAGTGAGGTTATATATATATGGCTAACAGAAATGATTACAATTACTATAAAAATGAATACGGCAAATATAAAGATAACTACTATTCACCCGGTAGCGAAGCTTACAAAAAGAGAAAAATCGGCTCTGCTAAACAGAAATTCGGCAGAATTTTCAGAGCATTTTGTGTTTTTGTTATAATCGCAGCTGTTGTAGTTGGTCTTGTTTTCGGAATAATAAAACTTTCATCTTTTATACGTTTGAAATCAGCAGAAAAAGAAACTGAAGCACCTTCAACCACTATCACTGAAAGCAATACAGTAAAAGAAGAATCCACCACTAAGAAAGCTGAGAATGAAGTTAAATTCAAGCCCGGTACAAAATGCGTTGTAAAAACACAGGATGGCACCGGCATCAATCTCAGAAAAGAACCTAAACAGGATTTACCCGGTTTCCGTTTATTGATGGATGGCGAAACAGTTGTTATCGATAAACTCAGTTCAGACGGCAAATGGTGCAAGACTGCAAACCTTGACGAAAACGGATGGGTTAACCTTAAATATCTTCAGGTTGTGGGTCAGGAAGAATCAACAACCGGTGCTCCTGAAACCACTACTGAAGCCGAAACAACAACAAAACCTGAAGAAGCAACAACTGAAGCACCCACACAGGTTGATACTGATATTTCAAACTACGCTGAAGCAGTTGAAGCATTCAAATCAAAACCTGCAGGCACAGTAATGAACTGCAAAATCAAAAGCAGTGATGTTATTTTCGCCAGAGCAAATCCCGATACAACTTCAACACAGATTTTATATCTTATGTCGGGTGACAGCGTTCAGGTTATTGGAGTCAGCGGTTCATACAGTAAAGTCAGAAATGCTTATGGTGAAGGTTGGGTTCCCAATGAAAACCTTACTTTTGTAAGTTGGGGTTAATAGAAATTCTTAACAAGGTGCCTTTAGATAAGGCACTTTGTTTTTAGCATTTATACAGAAAGGAAAATTATTATGAGAGAAAAATTTTACATCACAACGGCAATTGCCTACACATCCAGAAAGCCGCACATCGGCAACAGTTACGAAATTGTTCTTACCGATGCACTCGCAAGATTCAAACGAATGCAGGGTTATGATGTATTTTTCCTCACCGGTACTGATGAACATGGTCAGAAAATTGAAGAATACGCAAAGGCAGCAAACGTAACTCCAAAAGAATACGTTGATAAAGTTGCCGGCGAAATCAAAGGTATCTGCGATTTACTTAACACTACTTACGACCATTTTATCAGAACTACTGATGATTACCATGAAAAAACTGTTCAGAAGATTTTCAAAAAGCTTTATGAACAGGGCGATATTTATAAAAGCGAATACGAAGGCTTATACTGCACCCCCTGCGAATCTTTCTGGACCGAATCACAGCTTGTTGATGGTAAATGTCCTGACTGTGGCAGAGAAGTTACCAAAGCAAAAGAAGAAGCTTATTTCCTTCGTCTTTCAAAATATCAGAAACAGCTTGAAGAATACATTGAGCAGAATGATAATTTCATTTTCCCTGAAAGCAGAAAGAAAGAAATGCTCAACAACTTTATCAAGCCCGGGCTTCAAGACCTTTGCGTTTCAAGAACATCTTTCAAATGGGGTATTCCTGTTGATTTTGATGACAAACACGTTGTTTACGTATGGATTGATGCACTTTCAAACTATATCACTGCGTTAGGCTATGACCCTGATGGAAGCGATGATAAATACAAAAAATACTGGCCCGCAGATGTTCACATTATCGGTAAGGATATTGTGCGTTTCCATACTATTTACTGGCCCATTATGCTTATGGCACTTGGTGAGCCTCTTCCGAAACAGGTATTTGGTCATCCGTGGCTTCTTTTCGGTACAGACAAAATGTCGAAAAGCCGTGGTAATGTTATTTATGCAGACGACCTTGTTGAACTCCTTGGTGTTGATGCAGTAAGATATTATCTTCTTTCAGAAATGCCTTATACTTCTGATGGTTCAATCACATATGAAACAATCATTGAACGTTATAACTCTGACCTTGCAAACACTCTCGGTAACCTTGTAAACAGAACAATCGCAATGACAAATAAATATTTTGATGGTGTTATTTCTAACCCTGAAGTCAAAGAAGATGTTGATGACGAGCTTATTGAATTAGCTACTTCAACTATCGGCAAAGTGGAAGATCTGATTGCACAATACAAAATCAGCGATGCACTTGATACTATTATGTCACTTGCAAAGAGAAGTAACAAGTATATCGACGAAACAATGCCCTGGGCACTTGCAAAAGTCGAAGAAAAGAAAGACAGACTTGCAACTGTTCTTTATAATCTTCTTGAAAGCATCAGATTTACAGCTGTACTTCTTTCGCCCTTTATGCCGGATACTTCTGAAAAGATTTTTGCACAGCTTAATACAGTGGCAACAGGATATGACACAATAAAGTCATTTGGTGCACTTGAAATCGGCAATAAAGTTACCGCACCTTCCCCTCTTTTCAACAGAATAGATGCAGAAAAAATGCTTGCAGAAATAGAAGAAAAAAACAAAGCAACACAAGAAGAAGAAAAATTAGTTCTTGACGGCATTGCTAAAATCGGTATTGAAGATTTTGCAAAAGTTGATTTGAGAGTTGCTAAAATTGTAGAATGTGAACCCGTTAAAAAGGCTAAAAAACTCCTTAAACTCACTCTTGACGATGGCACTGCAAACCCCAGAACAGTTGCTTCTGGCATTGCTCTCTGGTATAAACCTGATGAGCTTATAGGTCACAACGTAATTGTCGTTTCCAACCTGAAGCCTGCCACACTCTGTGGAGTTGAAAGCAACGGTATGATACTTGCAGCTGATTGCGGCGAAAATGACGTTAAAGTTATTTTTGTTGATGATATGCCTGTAGGTGCAAAAATAAGATAATTAAATTCAGGTGAGAATTATGGAAAAGATTTTTGATTCTCACGCTCATTATGATGATGAAAAATTTGAAACAGACCGTCGGGAAGTGCTTGACGGTCTGTTTTCAGATAAAGTCTGCGGTATTATAAATTGCGGCTGTGATTTTAAATCATCGTCAGCGAGCGTTGAACTTGCAAAAAAATATGAAAATATTTACGCTGCAGTTGGTGTACATCCTCATGAAGCAGAAGACGTGAATGATGAAGAATTTGCAGCAATTTTAAAATTACTCGATGAAAGAAAAGTAGTCGCTTTAGGTGAAATCGGTCTTGATTTTCACTATGACTTCTCCCCTCGAGAAAAACAAATTGAAATGTTTGAGCGTCAGGTTAAAATTGCAAAAGAACTCGACATTCCAATAATTGTTCATGACAGAGAAGCACATGAAGAAACATATAAAATTCTTCGTAAATACAAACCAAAAGGCGTTGTTCATTGTTTTTCAGGCAGTGTTGAACTTGCAAAAGAAACGATAAAATTGGGTATGTACATCGGTCTTGGAGGTGCAGTAACTTTCAAAAACGCTGTTAAACCAGTAGAGGTTGCAAAACTCGTACCAATGGAAAGAATCTTACTTGAAACAGATGCACCATATATGAGTCCTGTACCTTTCAGAGGCAAACGTTGCCAATCAGATATGATTGAATATACTGCACTTAAAATCGCAGAGATAAAAGGGATTAGCTACGACACAGTCGTTAAAACCGCCCGTAACAACACAAAAGAACTTTTTAATTTATAAAATCAGGAGGAAAGTATGAGAAGAGAAGATATTGCACAACTCCCCTATTTATTAAAAAAATTTCTCACATATCTTGAAGTTGTGAAAAACAAATCATCGCTTACTGTACTTGAGTATGCATCTGATTTGCGTACTTTTCTTCGCTTTCTTAAAGTCAGTAAAAAGCTTGTTGATAAAAATACAGTTTTTGAAGAAATTGATATCTCGGATATTGATGAAAAACTATTATCTAAAGTCACATTGAATGATGGATATGAATTTTTGTTGTATTGTAAAAACGAACGAAACAACGATTCTACCGCCCGTGCACGAAAAGTCACTTCACTTAAATCTTTTTTCAAATATCTTGCCACAAGAGAACTTGTTATAAAAGAAAATCCCTTTGTAGAACTTGAGGCACCAAAACTTAAGAAAACTCTACCTAAATATTTATCACTCGAACAAAGCAGAATGTTACTCAACTGCGTTTATAACGATTCAAATCCAAACAAAGAAAGAGATTTCTGCATACTTACTTTATTCTTGAATTGTGGTCTGCGTCTTGCTGAATTAGTAACTTTGAACCTGCAGGATATACATGACGACAACACAATCACTGTTACCGGTAAGGGTGATAAAGAAAGAAAAATTTATCTTAATTCATCTTGCGTCGCAGCACTTAATAATTATCTGAAAGTACGGCCTGTTGATGGAGTAAAAGACCGTAATGCTGTGTTTATCAGCAGAAACAAACAACGCATCAGCAGAAGAAGTGTACAGAATATTGTCGAAACCGCTCTTGACAAATCAGGCTTGAGCAATCTTGGCTTTTCCACTCATAAGCTCCGACATACAGCAGCAACTTTAATGTATCAATATGGTGATGTTGATGTGTTGCTCTTAAAAGAAATTTTGGGACACGAAAATCTTTCAACAACTCAGATTTATACTCATGTTGCCGATGAACAACTAAAAAACGCAGTGAATTTAAATCCGTTGAATGGTTTTGCCGAATCAACCGAAGATTAAAAATTAAATAACGGATTTATATACACTGTTATTGTTGTAGAAATCAGAGATACAAGAATAACAAAAATCAATAAAATCAAGCTTCGCAATAAATATAGTTTTAAACTGAGATCTTCATCATTTTTCTGTTTATTTCCAGCTATATATCGCAAAATATTAATTGACATATTGAAACATTCTTTTCCTGCACGGAGCAAAATCAAGCAATATAATATCTGCACAGGAAAAAACGCTAACATGCAAAAACCGAAACCTTTCAGTGTGTAATGTGTATACAAAAATGAACTGAGTGCACCTATGCTTACTCCTTTCATAAAAGTTATAAGCACCGGTAGCGGAAAACCAACCGCACAAAGCCCCAAAACAGACATAATAAAAATCAAAACTACATTATAAACACTTTGTGTGAAAAAAGTCTTAATAAATGCCTGTCCTGAAGATGAAAGGATATAATCATTAAACAGTTGAAAAATTTTATTATATATATTTTCGTTACTTTTTACAATCAGATTGCCGGATAAAAGCCCCATAAAAAGAACAGCAAATAAAATCAATATTACAATATGCCTGCTTGCTTGTACTACAATTCCGCCAACATATGCTTTCTTTTTACGACGCAATCTTATTAATTTAACATCCAAAATAAAAACCTCCCTGATATTTAACATCTTTGTGTTAAATATATTCAGGAAGGTTATTTTTTATGATATAAAATTATTTATTTTCTATATCGTGGATTTTCTGAACACGCACTGCATGTCTGCCGCCTTCGAACTCTGTGTTCAAAAATATATCAACAAGTTCGCACGCAATTCCGGGGCCAACAACTCTGCCACCAAGACAAAGAACATTTGCGTCATTATGAAGTCTTGTAAATTTTGTTGAAAATTCATCTGAGCATACAGCAGCACGGATACCTTTGTGTTTATTTGCAGCAATTGAAATACCAATACCTGTGCCGCAAACCAAAATGCCGTTTACGCACTCTCCGGCAATAATACTTTCACAAACAGCGCTTGCAATATCAGGGTAATCAACACTGTTTTCATCAAATGTGCCAAAATCCTTAAACACAACACCATTTTTCTTAAGGTGAGCTACAATATCTTCTTTTAATTTAAAACCACCATGGTCACAACCGATTGCTAACATAATATTACCTCCAAAATTTATCTCTTTAATAATTCTCTTTGCGCCTGCGGTAAACGAATGTAGTTTACAGTAATATCTTTTGGTTTTTTACTATCCTTTTCAAGTCCACACATCGCAACTGAAGATGCTCGTTGTTTCTTCATGTGAAGCTGCGCTATGCAAATATTATCAATTCTGTCTTTCAGTTTGTTGTAGCAGATATCAGCACCATCACCAACAAAAATTACTTTTTTATCAAGTTCAGCAATTTTATCTCCAAGTTCATCAATAGACATAGCATTATCTTCTGACAAGCGATTAACTTTACAACCATCAACGCTTTCAAAAAACGCCGTATAAACCTGATTGCATCTTGCATCCATAACAGAACAAATAATTCCGTCAAAACTTAATTGGTTATACGCCATACATTCAAGCGTGGAAACTTCCACACAAGATACATTATTTGTAAAGGCAATTCCCTTTACAGTCGAGATACCTATTCTTACTCCAGTAAATGAACCCGGGCCGTTAGCTACTGCAATCATATTGATTTCATCAACGCTGACGCCTGCCATTTTTAAACAACTGTCTATCATAGGGAGCAATGTCTGGCTGTGCGTAAGCCCTGTGTCAGAAAAAACTTCGCTGACTAACCTGCCATCAACAATTATTGCAGCACTTGCAGCAGTTGCTGAACTGTCCACACCTAACACTATCATTTATCAGTTAACCTCCTCAGGCGAATAAACAGTAATTGTCCTCTCGTTTTCGTCCTGACCTTTTTCAAAAACAATCCTTGTGTAACCTTCAGGCAGCGCATTTTCAATGTTTTCGCTCCACTCAACAGCAAGTATACCACCCATATCAAGATAATCAAAAAAACCTGTTGAATACAGATCATCCCAGGTGCTTATTCTATACATGTCAAAGTGATATAAACGAGGAGTTCCGCCATAATCATGCACAATTGCAAATGTCGGACTGCTGATTTCCGAATCGTTCCCAAGACCTTTTGCTAGACCTCTGACAAAAGCAGTCTTCCCCATGCCGAGTGTACCGAACATTGCAAGAACCTCATTTCCTGTGAGTGTTTTTGCAAAATCAGATGCTATTTTTTCAGTTTCAGATGCACTAAAAGAATGATATTTTTTCATTATGTACTCCAGAATGCTTTTTTACTATTATACCACTTTTAAATAAAAAGTAAATATAAAATCATAAAATTACCGATTATGTCGGCACTCCAACATAATCGGCTTTAAACAGCCAAGTACAAACGCAGCTTAAACTCAACTGTAACAGTATTATTAACAAAAAAACTATAAATAACCATCCACCGAAAATAAATAACAAAATATAGTGA
Source organism: Oscillospiraceae bacterium (assembly GCA_015066175.1). Taxonomy (GTDB): domain Bacteria; phylum Bacillota; class Clostridia; order Oscillospirales; family Acutalibacteraceae; genus SIG575. The sequence goes on along the minus strand of SVOW01000002.1, from coordinate 164,423 downwards.
AAAAAGTTATAAAAACACTTGCATTTTTAGTTGTACTATGATAGAATATATCGGAAATAATATTTGGAGGTTCTATTGGTATGCAGATGCAAATTTATGAATTAGCTTTGGCTATCGGACTTATTGTATTAGCTTTGTTCCTTATTATCGTTGTACTTCTTCAGGAAAGTAAGTCAGCAGGTCTTTCAGGCGCTATCGCAGGCGGTGCAGATACTTTCTTTGGCAAACACAAGGGACGCACTATGGAAGCAAAACTTGTAAAGGTTACAAAATATGTTGCAATTGTTTTCTTTATTTTGACACTCGTTTCCTGCTTCCTTATTGCATTTTTCAGATAAGTAAAAATACTGCTCACCTGTTTATGGTGAGCTTATTTTTTGTCAATAATTAAGTAAAAAATTTAAAATCACTTGCATTGAATGGTCAAAAAATGTATAATGTAATGGAATAAAAATGCAGAGGTGCTTTCTTTGGAAAGTTTACGTAAAAATTTAGGGAATTTTTTTAAACGCACTGATTGGTTGACGCTCTTTCTTTGTATGATCGCTTCAGCTTTTGGTGCTATACTTGTTCATAGTGCAACTATTTACACTTTAACCGAAGATCAGGTTATTTCACGTGATACGCAAACTATGATTATTGCCATTGTTCTCGGTATTGTTATATCAATTATAATTTCCTTGATTGACTATGAACTGATTATTAAAATATGGCCGATTATTGCCGGTGTTGCTCTGTTACTGATGATATCGTTGTTTTTCTTTGGTGTTGGTCCGGATGCACGAAGTGACGCAAAAACATGGCTTAAAATCACCGATTCGTTTTATTTTCAACCGTCTGAGCTTGTAAAAATCGCCTTTGTAGTAACTTTTTCAGTTCACATTGAATTAATAGCTGATGATATAGACAAGCTTGCAAACATTGGATTTTTAACCCTTCATGCACTCATTTATGTTGGACTTGTTGTTTTTACCGGTGATATCGGTTCTGCACTTGTTTTTGTTATCATTTATATCGGTATGATGTTTGTTGCGAATGTCCGCTTACGTTATTTTGCAATAGGCTTCCTTGCAGTTATTGCGATGATACCCATTGTCTGGACAAAGATATTCTCTGAAATTCAGAAAGAGCGTTTTCTTGCACTGTTTTTCCCTGAATCATACGGTGACGTTATTTATCAGCAGGATTACTGTATCAAAGCAATTGGCTCCGGTGGTTTGTTCGGACATGGTCTTTTTAAAGGTACTTTCACACAAAATGGTATTGTTCCTGAAAGCAGAAATGATATGATTTTATCTGTTGTTGGTGAAGAGCTTGGCTTTGTAGGCTGTTTAGGACTTCTTGTTTTATTTACGGTAATCATTTTCAGAATCATTCATAACGGAAGACGTTCAAAAGATAATCCAGGAACAATGATTTGTTATGGTATTGCTTTCATGCTGTTGTCACAAATCATAATCAATATAGGGATGTGCCTTCAACTTCTTCCTGTTATCGGTATTACACTACCATTTATGAGTGCCGGCGGTTCATCTACTTTGTCAGTTTATGTTGCATTAGGGCTTGTAATGAGTATTTACAGACAAAGCATTGAACTCGAACCTGAAAATTTCACAGTAACAGGTATCAGTACACCTTATTCAGATTATAAAAACAAATAACTTTATAAAATTAAATTTTAAATTTGGGGGTAAACTATGAAAAACATATTAGTTGTTGGAGCTCATTTTGATGATGCTGAACTTGGTTGTGGCGGAACAATGGCTAAACTTGCATCTGAAGGCAAAAACGTCTACAAGCTTACGCTTACAGACAATGTAACTAACTTTGAACAAATGAATATTCATGTTGATATGCAGAGCAGTCAAATTGATTCGGCAAACGCATGCAAAGAAATGAATGTTCAAGAAATCTGCGATTTTGAAATGATAAAATGCAATGAACTTGTTTACTCTACTGAGGTTATGCAAAGGGTAGAAAAAATTATATTCAACAAAGAAATTGATACTGTATTTATACATTACGATTCCGATATGAATCAGGATCATATCGCAGCTTCAAAAATTTGTCTTACTGCTGCAAGACATTGCAAAAACATCCTTTATTATCAGAGCAATGGCTATATTCTTGATAAAGCATTCTACCCCACTGTTTTCTTTGATATCAGCGATCATTATGAGGCAAAGAAAAAAGCGCTTAATCATTACAGGGGCGATCACAATCGCTTTGACAGACTTTTTGATATTTCTCTAAAAAGAACTGAAATTTGGGGATATGCTAACAAAGTTAAATACGCTGAAGGTTTTGTGCCCGTTAAGATAAGTTTATAAAATATATTTTATTAAAGAAGGTTATGATATTATGGGAAAATTTGTACTCGTAGCTTGCACAAATGTTGGCAGATATATAATCGAAGAGTTCATGAACAATACAGATATAGGTGCTGAACTCGTAGGTGTTGTAAACTTGAATCAGGAACAAGCCATCAACAAGGCTAATTATGATTCATACGCTGATTTAGTTTTAAAATACAATTTCCCAATTTTTTATTGTGATAACATTAATGATGCAGAGTGTATGGATTTTATGAAAAACCTTAACCCTGATATTATTTTGCAATCCGGTTGGTCACAAAAGTTTTCAGATGCTGTTCTCAATATACCAAAATATTGCTGTATCGGTGAACATCCTGCTCCTCTCCCGAAGGGTCGCGGTGCTGCTTGTGTCAACTGGGCTATCCTCACCGGTGAAACCGAATGGGGCGACAGTTATTTCAAAATGGTAAGCGAATATGATAAAGGCGAATTATATGCTCAAAAATTTTTCAGAATTGAACCTTACGATACGGTGTTCACAGTTTATGAAAAAGTAGCAAAGTGTGCTGCTGACGTAGTTGCACAATACGCAAGCAAATGGTCAGAAGGCGTATTTGATACCATGATTCAGGATGATACAAAAGCAACATACTATAAAAAAAGAAGACCTGCAGATGGTGAGATTAAGGATTTTGCTCAGGATGCATTTGTTATTCACAATTTCATCAGAGCACAGACCAACCCATATCCCGGAACTTTTATAAATACATCTAAAGAAAAATTATTAATTCTTAGCTCTAATTTTGATTGTGAAATGAACACACAATTGCCACAAGGTTGCTGTTTTGCAAAAACTGATGATGGTGGAATATTAGTTGCTTGCAAAGACGGAAGCGTTCTGGAAATTTTACGTGTTAAACCTGAAACTTCACCGTCGATGTGGGCAAAAGATTATTTTTCGGATTATAAATTACCTTTCAACATACTTGACATTTAACACAATAAATAAAACTGCTTACCAATAAAACCTCCGACAATTGATCGGAGGTTTTTATGTTATGTACTCAACCACAAGTTTTACTTGTGGTTGAGTACATAAATACAAATATGGAAGAAGAACATTTTGGGCAAAAGGTTATTATGTAAGTACGGTTGGAGCAAACAAGGCAACGATACAAAAGTATATGCGAGATCAAGAAAATGAAGATATGGTTTCGGATCAATTGAGTTTCAAAGAATATGAAGATCCATTTCAACACTTAAAGTAAAAAGCAACACCAATTTGCGGTTGATGTTGCTTAGATGCGCCTTTAGGCGCCGCTGGTATTGTTTACCCTTATAGGGTTATTATTCAAACCACGTCCTTTCGGGCGTGGTTGGTGATTGATATTAATATAAATTATCAAAATAATCCTTCAGAATCTGTGTGTAATATTTACAATCAAGTCGTTTATCATTTCTGCAGTTTTCGTGAATACGAGCTATTTCTTCTTTACTTAACGAACAAGCAATTTTAAAAGTTTTTTCAAAAGATTCGTATGTTGCTTCTTCAGAAATTAACCCATTAACGCCATTTGAAATATAATCAGTCAAATCACTGGTCGGAGTTGTAATTGAAGGAATGCCGATATTAAGGCTTTCAGAGAATTTTGTCGGGAAACCGGCCATAGTAACTTGACACAAAAGACGTGCAAAAACAGTAAAATCAGCAACAGCAATTTTTTCGAGACAAGTTCTGTTGTCACAGAAACCATGAAATGTGATTTTTGGATCTCTCGCTTCAATTTCATATTCAGGAAACTGCTCAATAAAGTCATCCTTAGCAACACCGAAGATATCAAAAACCGCGTTATCAGGTGCACAATGAGCAAACGCTCTTACACACCAATCAATTCTGTCTTTGCTTCCTCTATATCCGGGATTACCTGAAAAAACAAATTTCAGTTTATCATCAACAACGTATTCAGGTAAATTTTTAAATCGAACATCGGTATCAGATGACAATGATGGCACGATAATACAGTTACAGTTTTGAACTTTAGTATAGTAATCATATAAAAACGGACTAATAGTAATTACATTTTTGATTATTGGTTTTAGAATTTTAACATAAACTTCTTCATCTAATTTTTTATATGTTCTTCTGATAATATTACCGGTAAATTTATCAAACCAGTCTTCAGTATCTGATACCATATGGATTCCGTGTTTTTTAGCAAATCTCATTAAGCCATAGAAATTTGTGGAGCCAATGCTGCAGCAAACAATTGAATGAACGCCTTCGACGAAGAAATTTTCAATAAATTTCTTAATTTTTCGGTATTCTACTGCATCTTTTGCCCAATCCATATTTGAAATAGGATAAGGGATATTATAGCAGTCAAAACCGTTCACAACAAAATGAGTTTTCTCAATATCTCTTGATGTGGATTTATCTTTACTATAGCCAATAAGAATCGGTCTGTAACCTGCTTCACGCAAAGCAATACAGTTTGCAAGAACTCTATGTGCAAGTGCATTAATATCAGGCAATTCGATATGCGCTATATAAAATATAATTTTACCATTTGTATTGTTTATTTTCATTAATTAGCCCCCATATAATAAACTAAATAAATTATAACATAAATAACCGCACCGGTCAATATAACTACTTTGTATCATCAACAAAAGCGACGCTGTTGTTGAATTCCGCTATACCATCTCCGACAAGATCCATAGTTCTGTCGTAGGATTCATTTGCAGCAGCAACTGAATATTCAGAAAGACCAAACTGACTTCCCCAATCAGAAATATTTTTATCGAGAGGAATCACAGTATACTCACCATCAGACAAATCAACCCACGTAGGAATTGCTTCAACACTTTTTACAATAATAGAGCCATCACCATATTTTTCAAAATTCACAATAAATATCAATCCATCCTCTGTATTGCCTGTAGAAAGGTTCATAAGATGTCTTCTCTGATTAGATATGAAATTACCCATTGAATACAAACAAACAGTGCTTTTGCCCGAAATTTCAGATGTAAAAGTAGTTACAGGTTCAACCACATGAGGATGACCACCAATAATTACATCGACACCGAGATCACACATTTTCTGACCCATTTCCCTTTGATAGTCATTACCATCAAGCACATATTCTGTGCCCCAATGCGGATAAACAACAATTGCTTCAGCGCCATCATCTTTCATCATTGCAATCTTTGCTTTGAGATCAGTATAAAAAGCATCCAGATTTTCATAATTAAACGAATTTATAAGCGGTGCCGCCTGAGAGTCAACGAGAATACCATTAATTGCTTTAGAGCCCTCTCCAGATGATGGAGTTTCATAAGTATAATTGATAATACCTATTTTAATTCCATTGATATCAACAATATTATAAAGCTTCTGTGAATTATCTTTTGCAACTCCTGAATAACTAAGCCCTTTGTCTTCGATAACATTAATTTTCCTGACAAATCCGTTATATCCGCAGTCATAGGTGTGATTATTCGCTAATAAAAGCATATCAATACCCATACCTGCAGCACCGTCAACAATTGAATCAGGACAGTTAAACAGTGGATATCCCGAATATTGAAGACCATTTTCAGTACCGCCGAGTGAAACTTCAAGATTCGCAATGTTATAATCATATTCATTAAGATATGGACCTATATATCTGAAAATCGGGCTGAAATCATAACTACCATCAGAAGTTATAACGCTGTTAAACACAGGCGCGTGAATAAGTAAATCGCCTATACTTGAAAGGGAGGCTGTTGTTACAACTTCGTCTTTATCGTATTTTTTCTCTTCATAAGATGTTGAAGTATCAGGAAACACATCGCTGTCTTTTACAATACGAGGAATATCAAAAACATTTACGACAACAAACAAAGCGGTAACACAAATAATAATTGTCACAAGAAATGATTTTAAAAAACGTTTTGTGAGATTTTTACTTTTTTTCTTTGCCATAAAGTCGCCTCCTGATTACAGTTTTTTCAATTTAGCATAAGCAGCCATAATTTTCTTTGTGCTTGCTTTTTCAAAAGCAATTTCAAGGAAATAATCACCACCGACCGGTTGAACAGATAAAATTACACCTTTGCCAAAAGCATTGTGTACAACTGTATCACCAACATTATATTTCGCATTGGAATCCTTACCGGCAGCAGACGTCTTTTGTTGTGAGTAATTTTTTGGAATAGTATAAGATTTTTCTGTCTTTGATTGCTCTGTTTTTGAAAACATAATCTGTTGTGCAGTTGTGATGCTGCTTTTTGAAATGTTATCAACAAGATGAGCAGGGATTTCAGTAACAAAACGAGAAGGTCTGTTGTGTGAAGTTGAACCGAACAAAAGTCTTGTTTTTGTGGCTGTAAGATGAAGTTTTTCTTTAGCACGTGTAATCCCTACATAAGCAAGTCTGCGTTCTTCCTCTATTTCTGAAGGAATAAACATGGATTGCATTCCAGGGAAAATCCCCTCTTCCATTCCTGCAATGAAAACAACAGGAAATTCGAGACCTTTTGCTGAATGAAGAGTCATCAGAGTAACCGTATCAGCTTCGGCATTGTAATTATCAATATCGGTCATCAGTGAAACTTCTTCAAGGAAAGTTCCGAGAGTTGCGTTTTCAGTTTCTTGCTGATGCTTAAGTAAGTTTGAGGATAATTCGTTAAGGTTTTCTGTGCGATCAATAAACGTTTCTTTATCTGCAGCCAATGAAGCAATATAGCCGCTTTCTGTCATTATAAGTTCAAACAATTCATTAAGCTGTAAAGATTCAGTTTTCGCACGGACAGACTCCAGCATATCAATAAACACTCTGATTTTCGCAGATGCTCTTGATAAAACGGGATAATCTTCACAATGGAGAAGAACTTCATAAAGCGAAGTTGAAAGAACAGCTGCAATTTCCATAGCATGGTTGATTGTTGTGTCACCTATTCCCCTTTTGGGCTCATTAATAATTCTTCTTAAACGAATATCATCAGAAGGATTATTAATTACAGTGAGATAAGCAAGTGCATCCTTGATTTCTTTGCGTTCATAGAATCGATGACCACCAATAACTCTGTAAGGCACAGCTGAACGTACAAGCGCATTTTCAATTGCGTTTGACTGTGAGTTCATTCTATAAAGAATTGTATGGTCAGACCATTTTTTGCCATCTGAAACATTATCTATAATAGTATCAGCGATATACCTGCCTTCTTCACGTTCATCATAAGAAATTGAAAGTGTTATAAGATCGCCTTCACCATTATCAGTCCAGAGATTTTTACCTTTTCGTCCCTCATTATTTGCAATAACTGCATTTGCAGCATCAAGTATATTCTGTGTTGAACGGTAATTCTGCTCAAGTCTGATTACCTTAGTGTTGTTGTATCGTTCCTCAAAAGAAAGAATATTTTCAATTGTTGCACCTCTGAAACGATAAATACTCTGATCATCATCACCAACAACACAGATATTTCTCGACTTAGCAGCAAGAAGTTCAGTTAATCTATACTGAACATGGTTTGTATCCTGATACTCGTCAACCATAATATACTTGAATTTATTCTGATAATATTCAAGCACATCACTGTGTTGTTCAAAAAGTCTTACAGTATTTACAATAATATCATCAAAATCCATGGCATCTGCATTTTTAAGCATTGCCTGATATTTTGTATATGCACGTGAAATCATCTGCAAACGAATATCACTGCTCGCATTTTTAGCATACTCTACCGGTGAAATGAGTGAATCTTTCGCATGACTGATTTCACTCAAAACCGTTTTAACAGGAAGCATTTTATCACTGATTTCAAGTTGACGCATACATTCTTTCATCATTCGTTTACTGTCATCAGTGTCATAAATTGTAAAATTAGAAGAAAAACCGATTTTGTCACCATCACGACGCAAAACTTTGGCGCAAAACGAATGAAAAGTGCTAGCCCACACATCATTACCCTGAGTGCCGAGCATATTTGTAAGTCTTTCTTTAAGTTCACCTGCTGCTTTGTTAGTGAAAGTAATCGCAAGTATTTGCCATGGTTTTGCACAATCTACACTCATTAAATCTTCGATATCAAACATATCGCTGATATTACCATCAAGATAATCCTGCATCAGCTGAATATCAGTTTCACTAACATTAAAATAACACTTATCCGACTGATAAGCTTTACCAAATTTAATAAGATTATAGATTCTGTTTACGATTACAGTTGTTTTACCGCTGCCTGCACCTGCAAGGATAAGAAGAGGTCCATCAGTATGTAAAACTGCTTCCAACTGCATTTTGTTCATGCGGGAAAACTCTTTTTCTATTATCTTTTTTCTTAAATCCAAAAATCTTTTATACATTATTTCACCTATATAAACGTTGATAATATATTTTACCATCAATCGACAGATTATTCAATATAAATACAATAAAAAGAAATTAAAAAGTTGCATATCTTAAATTAAATTGATATAATATATACGCAAATAAATTCGGAGGAAAACTTATGAGATGTGTAATTATCGGAGGAGCTGACATAAATAACTATGATGCTATTCGCAGTTATCTGAAAAACGATGATTTTAATATTTTTTGTGACTGCGGACTTAAACATTTGAAAGCACTTAAAATCAATGCAGATTTAATTGTCGGCGATTTCGATTCACATAAAAAACCGGAAACAAGCACTGAAACAATTGTGTTGCCACGTGAAAAAGATGACACTGATACATTTTTTGCAATTAAAGAAGCCATAAGAAGAAATTTCGATGACTTTATTTTAATTGGTGTTATCGGCAATCGTCTGGATCATACTCTCGTTAATGTTTCTATTCTGAATTATCTTGATTCTATCGGCAAGTCAGGTAAAATTATTGATGATTATTCAGAAATGGAAATCATTAACTGTAGTACTTCTGCCACAGTTGATGACTGCTTTCCATATTTTTCGTTAATTAACATGTTTGGAATCAGTGAAGGTGTTACTATTAAAAACGCAAAATTTCCGCTTGAAAATGCAGTGATTACTCCCGAATTTCAATATGCTACCAGTAATGAGGTTATTAAAGGTAAAAAAGCAGAAATAACGGTCAGGACCGGCAAATTATTATTAATAAAAAACAGATGAAACAAACCAGACAGTGCATTAATCAATTAAAGCACTGCCTGGTTTTTTAGTTTAAAATTAATAAAAACACATCATAATAAAAATTAAGGGTAGCCGGTGCACCGACTACCCTTTTTAACCTTATGATTGGACGAGGTCATAGGTTTGTGTTAAAGTTGATCAGAAGTTAATTGTAGCGAATGTACCGCCGTTGTTGTGATCAACGATTGTCCATGTCTTTGAAAGACCGATCTTATCTGTGATGCTGTTTTCGCAAAGTGAAATTCTGAATACACCATAGAAATCTGCTACACCTGATACTGTGATTTCGTCAGCATTATCAAGGATAGCTACAGACTGTGCAAGCACGTTAGCGGGGATATCTTCGATTGATGTCATTACGAAGTCGCCATCGTAAGGAAGTGTCATTGTGCAGTATACATATACGCCAAGACCACCCTGGAGACCTACGTCGATAAGTGAAATACCGAATGCGCAAAGGCCAACGTTAAGACCGATGAGAGCTTCTGCAGTACCCATAGCATTGAATACTTTGGGAGCTGTTTCTGTTCTTTCGAAAATAAATCTGCCGTTGTTGTCGATGATTTCGTAACCTACGCAGTTTTCAGTTGTGATGATGAGTTCTGCATAACCATAAACGTTGATGATAACGCTAGCTGTCATCTTAATTGTGATAGAGGGAGCGTTGGGGATAGCAATGTGAGCTGTAAATACGGGGAACTCTGCAGTGCCTTCCTGAAGTTTAAGGTTTGAGAAGTTCTGTTTAATCTGTTCTGCTACTTCAAGGCTAGAAATATCTTCATCGAGAGTTGATACAAGAGAAGCTGCGTATGAACCGCTAACTCTTGTTGTGTCAACGCAATCATAGTTGAGTTTCAAGTAACCTTCCTGTACATTAGTTTTACCGTTCTTGAAAGAACCGTCAAACTTTGTAAGGAGTTCAAGGTTAGAAACTGAGTATGATTTTGAAATGTTGATGCCTTTGCCTACGGGGCCAGAAATAGCGATATCGAAACCGCCATCTTTGAAAGCGTAGTCAACGTCTGCATCGCCTACTGAGAAGCTACCTTCTGAAAGAGTGTCAACAAGGAGATCTTTGATTGCGCCTTTAAGAGCTTCTTTGTCTGAAAGGAGACCCTTAACTTCGTCAATTGTTTCTTTGATACCTTCGTTGTTAGCTACGCCTTCCTGAATAACTTCGCCTTCACCTGAAACAACCTGAGCTGCTGCCATGTTGGGTGAGAATGAAGCTGCGTAATCAAGAGAATCGATAGCGTCTTCAAGGGCTGCTTCTTTTGTTTCAACAACAAGACCATTAGCTGTTTCATTAACTGAAACTGCTTCATAGATGCCGCCTGCGAGATTACCATTTACCTGAGGAACAGTAAATACATCACCAGCTGCAAGGTCTGTACCTGCAGGAAGGATTACTGTGTTGCCGTTAACTGAATAATCTTCAGTAACTTCAACTACACCTTTAGCGTAAGCAACTTTAGCTGCTGAATCTTCTACCTCTTTGTCATCAACAAGGTCTTTGAGAATACCAAGGATACCGTAGGCAGCGTCAGCTGCTTCTTTTGCATCGCCTTTAAGCTGGCCAAAAGCGTTAAGTAATTTTGCTTCAATAGCTGCTTTAGTAAGTTCAGCGTAGTTAACACCGAGCTTTTCAGCTGCAGCTTTGAGTGTGCTGAATACAAATTCTGCGTCAGCTGCTTCACCGAGATCGTTCATATCATCTGCTTCGATGATACCCCATTCAAGACAAGCGTCAGCTGCTGTTTTATCTTCAGCAACGTCAAGACCAAGAGTTGCAGCCATTTCGTTGATCCATTCGCCTTTTGTCATACCAATTTCGTTTCCTGCGCCTATGCCAAAGAAACTCATAACAAGCATAACAACAGTGAGGATCCATGAAATAATTTTTTGCATGATCTTTTCCTCCTAAGTTTCCGCTGTTACGGAAAAGTAGATTTTTTGATTGGTGAAATGATGAATACGTCCCACTACACCATTCCATCATCGATAAAATATTATCACATTAATTTGGAAAAATCAAGAATTTTTTTCAATTTTTACGTTATTTTTTATACATTTTTGTTAAATATTTTTAAACTTTAAATAAAAACAAGTACAATTATACAACATGCATAATTTTAATATATTTTTTTGTATAAAAAAACAGTAATCACATCATTACAATCTATGATGTGATTACTGTTTTTGTGATAATTATTTTATTCTATCTATTGCATTTTTCAATGGTGAAATGTCTATTTCATTATAATCTTTAAGAAATGAATATAATTTTTCGCAAATTATTAAGCATCCACCAAATTCATTGCTTTCAATGTTCAACGGCATAACCGGGTCGTGCACACTCATTCTGAGTAAAAACCAACCGTTCCCGTTATTTTTGTCAACCGTAACCCTGAACCCCTCATATGTGTCTTGTTTCACAGTCCAACCTTCGCATGAAGGCGCAAACCCATTCAATGCAGCGATTAATTCATCACCATACGTTTTGAAATCTGACATATTGATATTAAATCTCATAGAAAGAGTTTCAACAGGTTCGCGAAGATTATTGATCAAATCATAAAGACTTTTATTTTCTTTAGCGAGAAGTGCCATTTTGATAATTATTTTAGTAATAAGATATGCACCATCATCAAGATAATAATTTTCTCTGAAAGCTGCGTGACCCGAAGTTTCAATTGCAAGCGGACAATTAACAGAAGAATGATTAAGTTCAATCTGCTTATCTATAACATTTCTGTATCCTCTTTTATAAGCAAGGTGTTTTCCGCCAAGGTCGTTTTCGATAAATTCAGTCAGAGCATCTGAGGTTACTGAGTCAGTTACAATTGTGCCTCCTTCATTATTTTCAAGTGCGATGGCAGCCGCAAGTGCAACAAGGCGGTTTCCGCTTATTTCTGTGCCTGAATCATCAACGCAAGCTGCGCGATCAACGTCAGTGTCAAAAATAACTCCAAGGTCTGCCTCATTTTTTATCACAGCTTCCTTAATTGACTTCATTGCATTTGCATCTTCAGGATTCGGTATATGATTTGTAAACATACCGTCATAATTCAAGAACTGACTGCCCCTGACATCGGCACCTAAAGGCGCAAGAACTTTTGTTGCATAAAATCCGCCGATACCGTTACCTGCATCAACAACAATTTTAAAACCGCGTAACGGACGTGAATAATCTGTTGCGTTAATACCGTCGCATATCATCTTGCGGAGATTTTCAGCATAAATCTTCATATGATCAACACGTTGTGATGTGCCGAATTTTTCTGCATAAATAAATTGATTTTCCTGTGCGAAGTAAAGAATCTCATCAATATCTTTACCGCTGAGACCGCCAAGACGCGTAAAAAACTTAAGACCGTTTTTATCATAGGGATGATGACTTGCAGTTACTTCTATTGCGCCCGTACAACCAAGGTTGATTGTAGTCATAAACATTGCAGGTGTTGAAGAATATTCACAATCATACACCTCCACACCCATTTTGATAAGTGCATCAACTACCCTTTCTTTAATTCTTGGGGAAGATATGCGTGTATCATGACCGACTGCAACAGTAATCTGCACATCATCGCCTCTGTTTTTACGGAGCCATTCAACAAAGCCACAGGCAATTCGTTCAACTATATCATCTGAAAGATAAAGAGGATCATCTTTACCCGAACGCACGCCTATACCGCGTACATCAGAACCACTTCTGAATTTCCCCCACATTTTTTCCAGCATATTATTCTCCTCCGTTTAAGGCAACATATCTGTCTGTCACCTCAAGTAAAAATTTGTACATGGGATAAAAAGCTTTATAGTTACCTCTTATTTTTTCAATAAAATTTGAACTTTCAAGCTCCGTTATATCGAAATAATCACATCTGAAAAACAAACTTTTGGTGTTATAAAAATTCAGCAAATCTTCAGGGCAATCACCTGGTTTTTGTTTTTTATAACAATCAAGACTTAACACAGCACCTGTTTTTTCACATGATTTTACAGCCTTTCTGAATCTATCTGGCTCTGCAAGAATTTTTTCTCTGTAAAGTTGAAGATATGATGCATTTGTGTAAAAAGAACCTATGCCGCATGTATATCTGTCAGGGAAAATTTCAAGCCAGAAACATGGAATATACGGATTCGCTTTTTTGTCACGCATAAACATTACCCAGACATTTTCACGATAAAGTGACTTATCTTTTGAATAACGAGTATCGCGTCTTATTCTTGAAATCATTTTCCATGGAATAAGCACCATTCTGTTATCGTATGAAAACATATCATCAAGAAGTGCATCAATAATCTGTCTTACCGGTGTTATTACACTTTTTTTAATTTCAGGCTTATGCTCTTCGTAAAAGTTTTTATCATTTTCAAACCTGTTGCGTGCAAGCAAAAATAAAGCATCACTTGTTATACCATCGTATCTGTAATTATCTGCCATCTAATAATCCCCTTTTATTCATTTCCTCAGCAGCAAGCATTATTCCGAGTTTTGCACTGTGGAAATTGAGTCCACCCTGCATCCACACAGCAAAAGGTTCTCGCAAAGGAGCGTCTGCTGAAAGTTCAATAGAAGCACCTGAAATAAACGCACCTGCCGACATAATTACTTTACTGTCATATCCCGGCATTTCCCATGGTTCTGGAACAGCAGTTGAATCAATAGGTGCACCTTTCTGTAAGCCCTGACAGAAAGCAATAAGATTCTCTTCTTTCTCAAGTTTAACTGCCTGAATGATATCATGACGAGTTTCATTAATTTCAGGAGTTACACCAAAACCGAATTCTTTAAATAAAGCTGCAGTGAATACAGCAGCCTTTAAAGCTTCGCCGACAACATGAGGGGCACTGAAAAGTCCCATGTATAGATTTCTGCTTTGATTGAGTGTTGCACCGACTTCTCTGCCAAGACCGGGAGTTGTCATTCTATAAGAACACAACTCAACAAATTCTTCTTTGCCTGCAATGTATCCACCTGTTCTTGCGATACCGCCACCGGCATTTTTAATAAGTGAACCTGCAAAAAGGTCACAACCAACGTCACCGGGTTCAATAACCTCTGTAAATTCGCCGTAACAGTTATCAACCATTACCATCGCACTACTGCATTTATGAGTAAGTTCAACAATTTCTTTAATTTCAGCAACGCTCAATGTGGGTCTCAACGAATAACCGCGTGAACGTTGTATGTAAACCATTTTTATGCTGTTTTCTTTTAAAGTTTTTTCAATAGCAGGCAAATCAGGCCTTCCTTCATTATTAAGTTCAACCTGCATATAGTTTATACCAAAATCCTTGAGTGACCCCTGACCTTTATCATCTGTCAGACCAATCACACTGTGAATTGTATCATAAGGTGTGCCTGTAACAGAAAGCATTGTATCACCCGGTCTTAATACACCAAAAAGAGCCACAGCAAGTGTATGAGTACCGCAGGTGAAATTATGTCTTATAATTGAATCTTCAGCGCCTACACATTTTGCAAAAAGTTTATCTATTGTTTCTCTTCCTCTGTCGCCGTAGCCATAACCGGTTGATCCTGCAAAATGACTTTCGCTTATTCCGAATTCAGTAAAAGCTGAAAGCACTTTAATCTGATTTTGCTCAGTTATTCTATCAATATTTGCAAAAGATGCTACAGCTTTTTCCATAGCCTTTTCAGATGCTGATAAAACTTTATCACTTATTTTGAAATTATAATACATTTTTTATTTCACTCCACTTTTTATGTTCATTAAAACCGATTTTTTTATACCAATTATCAACACTTTCATTTTCAGTGAAAACATAAACAGTTTTGCCTGAATTTCTTGAAAGCAAAGCATTTACAATTTCCGTTGCATAACCTTTGTTTCTATATTCATCTGATGTAGCAACAGAAGATATCACAGCGCTTTTCTCCGTTTCAAAAAGAGAAAATGCCGCTGATACAAGCTTGTTATCTGCATAAATTCCGCACAACGCAGCAGAATTATGCCTGATTTTATGCGACATATCTGCAAACCAATTCATATAATCAACGTCAAGATAAAAAACATTCTCTACTAAATCATACATATCTTTTAATTTTTCGCTGTAAAGCATTTCCGCTTTACAAATACTTTTCTTTTCAGCCGCTATCTTCAGAATATTTCCTGAAGTTTTTTCTCCCGAAAAGTATTCTGAAAAACTTTCGTCGCACAAAATCACATAATAACCAATAACTGAAAGAAACTCATTGATTTCTGCTAAGTCTGTTTCGTTTAACAACGATAAAGTAACAGTACCTTTTATCTTAGAAATCACTGCATCTACATTGTTATTTCTGACAGAAACATAAAACAATGAATCATTAAACGTTGAACACAATTCATAATCTGAACAGATGCGTTGAAAAAACACATCATTTTCAAATGATGAAAAATCATAATCGTTCAAATTTTCTATCAACTTAATCATAGGCAAATTCACTTATAAGCTTCACAACTAAATTTTTCACATCAGAAACATCAGATTTTTTCACAACACAAGATGGAGAATGAAGATATCTGCAAGGCACAGAAACAGCAAGAGTTTTAACCCCGCAAGCTGATTTGTGAATCTGACTGGCATTATTACCGCCGGCAATCATAGTTTTGGTCTGAGCATTAATATTGCTGTCTTCGGCGATATCCATCGCTTTTCTGTATAAATCTTTCTGATATACTGTGCCACCATCCATAAAAGACACTACAGCGCCTCCACCAAGAGAACAAACGCGTTTTTCGCCTGAAACGCCATTTATATCTGATGCTGTTGTGCATTCAAGAGCAATTGCATAATCAGGATTGACTCTGTTTGTAGCAACAATTGCACCCCTGCAGCCCACTTCTTCCTGTACAGTAAAAGTAAAAGTCAGGTCATATTCCTGTTCTTCAAGGAGCATTTCGAGCATAATTGCACAGCCAAGTCTATCATCAAGGGCTTTTGCTTTGATGAATTCATTGTTTTCGCCAAATTCTGACCAATCAGAATCAAAAGTTACACTGTCACCCAATGAAACATATTTTTCCGCTTCTTCCTTTGTTGAAGCGCCGATATCAATATAGAGGCTGTCCTTTTCAGGAATGTCTTTTGATTTATCTTTAGATACAAGATGAACAGGTTTGATACCAACAACACCTGTCAAGCCATTAACCTTTACAGTTCTACCAAGCAAGACTTTTGCATTGATACTGCCTACATTATGAATTTTAAGAAAGCCGTCACTGGTGATATAAGAAACTATAAGGCCAACTTCATCTGTATGAGCGTCAATCATAATTTTATTCTGTGGTTTTTTCTTACCTTTTTTCTCAACAATAAGATTGCCAAGATTATCAACAATAAAAGAACAAGTATTTTCGTTTTTTATTTTATTGATTATATAATCTCTTACATCATCTTCGCGTGAAGAAATGCCGTCAATAAGGCACAAATCTCTTGCAAATTCAAGGATTCTTTCCATTTAGCATTCCTCCATTCTTTCAGTTATATATTCACAAATAAGCTTTGCTGTATTTCTGATGTCATCAACATCAACAATTTCTACCTGAGTGTGCATATTTCTCAGCGGTATTGATACAAGTCCCATTTTAACACCACAACCCGAAACAGCAATACCATCGGCATTTGTACCTGTTTTTGAACCCATAATTTCTTTCTGAAATTTAATATCATTCTTCTGAGCAACCGAAACTAACTGCCTACTCATATTATAATCAAGAGTTGAAGAAAAACCAATCATAGGTCCTGCCGATAAAATGCCTGCTTCTTCATCTGAAACATCAGGAGCAGTAGCAAAACTTACGTCAACCGCGATAGCTTCATCTGGTGATGCCTTGAAAGAAGATGTTTTCGCACCACTGCCGTTTGTTTCTTCACAAACAGAAAAAACAACTGTCAGATTGGGTTTTATTTCTTTCTCATTAAGCATATCAACTGCAAGTACCAAAGATAAAACGCCCGCTCTGTCATCAAGAGCTGCACAACACACGCGTGAATTAAGAAGTTTTTTGAAAGATGATTTAAAAACAATTCTGTCAGACGGAGTGATATATTTTTCAGCAGTTTCTTTATCCATACCGATATCAATCACAACATCAGTTATATCACTTGCTTTGTTTTCGCCCGATTTGGTCAGATGAGGGGGAATTGCAGAAATAACACCATAAACAGGCTTTTTACCGTAGATTATAACTTCTGCAGAATCAAATGTGCGTGCATCAACACCACCGCAAGCCCCTACTTTAATAAAGCCATCATCCGCAATTGATGTTACAACCATACCGATTCTATCAATATGAGCATCAAGAAGAAAATGTTTACCATTCCCCTTTTGTGTTGCAACAACATTGCCCATATTATCAATATGTGCATCCATATATTTTCCAATTGCTTCTTTTGCTATTTCTGCTGCAGCACACTCATTACCCGGTGTGCCATCAGCGATACACAATTTTTCAAGCAAATCAATTAATTCAATTTCATTAATCAAAGTATATCACTTCTTTCAAATGCTTTTCAGATTATTATAACTCTAACAAGATAAAATATCAAGTTTTATTATTTTCATATCTATAAAAACATATAATTTTTCAGGAGGGATTTATATGGTAATAAAAATCAGAAAGAATTTTGTGTTCGTTTTCGTAATTATTCTGCTTTTCGTATGTGGTTTTATATGGTTTGAGCCTTTTGTGACAGTGGCCGAAGAAAAGGAAGGTATCAGAGTTCCTATTATTATGTATCACCAGATAACAAAGAAAAGTTCAAGGAAAGGCAAATATACCGTTATGTACAGCCAATTCGAAGAAGATATGAAATATATAAAAAGCAAAGGCTACACAACGATTGATATGACTGATCTTATCGACTTTGTTTATGGTAAAAAAAGTTTGCCTAAAAAACCGATTATGATAACTTTTGATGACGGTTTTGAAAGTGTTTATGCATATGTTTATCCATTGCTAAAAGAAATGAAAATGTGCGCTGTTGCATCAATTGTAGGAGAATATACAACATTTTTCACCGAAAACCCTGACCATAACATTACTTACTCTTATATGGACTGGCATCAGATAAAGGAATTAACCCAAGGTAATGTTATAGAAATACAGAATCATTCTTACGACTTGCATAAAAACAACACAGGGCGGCACGGAATCAGTAAAAAAACTGATGAAAACGTTGCAACATATAACGTTGAAGTTGGTGCTGACATTACTAAAATGCAGAATATTATGAATGAAAAAACAGGCTATATGCCAAACACATTGACATTTCCTTTTGGTGCATATAAAAACGAAACCATTTCCCTTTCAAAAAGTTTAGGATTCAAAGCAGCTTTACTTTGCGAAGAAAGAATAAATATAATTAAACAAGGTGATACTGAAAGTTTGTATCACCTTGGAAGATATAACAGACCGTCATATATTTCGACGGAAAAATTTTTTGAAAATATACTTACTGATTAGTTTTTACTTTTATTTATTGATTTTCTGATTAAAAGATTTGATAAAGCTTTTCTATCAAATGGTATTATCGGATACAGATATTTTCTTCCCTCGAGAGTTTTAGTGGTTGCAATAAGAAGAATTGTAATTACAAAACCTGCAAAAAAACCGATAAAATTAAACAACGCGGTAAGCACAATTATCATTATTCTTGAAAATTTCATTGCGTAACCTAATTCAAAACTGGGCTGTGTGAAATTTGCAATTGCAACGAAAGCCATATACAGAATAACTTCAGGCAAAAACCATTTTGCGCCTACAGCAAATTCACCTAAAATCAACGCGCCAATCACACTGAAAGACCCACTCAGAGCCTGCGGTGTATTGATTGATGCCAATTTAAGCATATCAATAATCAATTCAATAACTAAAATCTGTGCTAAAACAGGTACCTGTGTATGGTTTTCTATTCGTATAAATGATAGCCACGCCGGAATAAAATCAGGATTCTTAACCAGAAGATACCATATCGGTGTTATGAGAATCGAAAGTGTAAAAACTATCATTCTTACAAATCTTAAATATGAGCCGATCATCGGTGAAAAATAATAGTCATTTGAATCCTGAAAAAACTCAAAAAAACTTGTTTTCACAATAACTGCAGTTGCCGAATTATCAATAAGAATTACGATATTTCCTTCATTTATTGAAGCAGCCGCGGCATCAGGTCTTTCTGTATACCTTACTTTCGGAAAAGGATTATAAAATTGCTTAGTCAACAAGCTTTCAACAAAACTCTGCTGACTCATTGCTAACGAATTGATATTTATATTCTCAATTCGTTTTTTCAGATTTTCCAGCAGTTTTTTATCAACTTCATTTTCAAGATAACAAAGAGCAATATCAGTTTTTGATTTTTTCCCTACTTTCATTGCGTGAAAAGTCAGTTCAGGTACTCGGATTCTCCTGCGTATCAATGCAGTATTAAAGACAATTGTTTCAGTAAATCCATCGTGTGAACCACGTAGAACTTTGTCATTATCAGGCTCATCAAGAGATCTGACAGGATAAGTTCTGGCATCAATCATTATCGCCTGATTATAGCCCTCAATTACTAACGCGAGTGTACCAGAAAGAACAGACGATACAACTGTATCAACATCTGATTCTACATCGGTTTCAGTGTAAGTTATATAACGAGAGCAGAATTCTCTTGTGTTTTTGGCAATAAGAATTTGTTCAGGTTCAAGCCGAGACAGATATTCAAGCATTTTTTCAAGAATTTCATCTTTGCAAAAAGCATCAACAAAATACATTTTTGCATTTCTGCCACCAATAAACATTTCTCTGCCGATTAAATCAAAATTTTCACTAACTCTTAAAATATTGTCAAGTTCTTTGATATTTTCTGCATAATTACCACTGATTTTTTTCAAGACAACACCACCTTATGTTAATTATGTTGCCTTAAAATCATAAAATTATGCTCTGTAACCATTGTATAATTCAACAATTGCATTCCAAGTAAGCGGTCCTACAATTCCTGTAGGTTCAATTCCGTATAATCTCTGCACAGCCAAAACAGCGTTTCTTGTCTGGTTACCGTATGAACCATCAACATTTATAACCGGCACAGATGAGTTGTTCTGACCGATTACTCTTAAATAAGTCTGAAGTTGTTCAACAACTTTTCCTGTTGAACCTGATGATAAAACGTAACCTGGATATAAAAGAGAACTGTATGATTGATATTCCCGCGGCAGATTGTTGATAATGCTCTGATATACAGTCTGTATTTTGTTCCATGTGTCCCTGCCTACAATTCCGTCAGGATTCAAGCCGTAGTATCGCTGAAATGCAGTTACAGCACGTTTTGTTGCAGGACCAAAAATATTATCGGCATCAATTTCAGACAATGAATCATTGAAAAAAGCAATAAAATTAAGATAATACTGCAAACTGCCTACTTCTGTTCCCCTGCTTCCTTGCTGCAACACTTTGCTGAATCTGCGTTCTGCTTCAGTTTTAGTAATACCCTCTGAATAAAGTTCCGACAGACCTTTGACGCTGTTATAGATATATTTCAGTCTGTACCATGTATTTTTGCCCACAACTCCATCTTGTGTAAGATTGAAAATTCTCTGAAATGCACGCACAGCACGTTCAGTTGCTGCATCAAAAACGCCCAAGTCAACAGGAACGGTAGGAATAGCAGGATAATTCGCAGCAATTCTGTTGAGTTCGCGTTGAATTGTGCGCACATCTTCACCTCTGTCACCTTGACGTAGTGCTCTGCCCGGATATGACGGAATATTACTTCTGACGGGTGCATTTTTTACGAGATTTACATTACCATAATAATATTTTAAAATGTTATAGGGTGTATATCCGCGGTTTGCAAGGTCAACTGTTCCCCACTGCTTGAGTCCTTTACAATTTACGCCTTTACCACTGCAATACTGAGTAAAATACGGAGAAATTGTTCCATCTTTAACAACGTAGTCATTGAAAAGTTCATCGACTAAACGTGAAATATTTGAAAAAATATCTCTGCCTTTTACGAATGACTGGTCATATTGTGTTGAATTTGTAATATCAAAATTATAGCCTTTGCTTCTGTAGAATTCAGTATAAATTCTGTTAAGTGCAAATGTTGTTATTGCATAAATGTTTGCTCTTAAAGCATTTTCGGGCCATGTAGGATAAATTTCACTTGATGCAACGTTTTTTATGTAGTCAGGAAAATTCACAGTAATATTTTCTGCGTTTGAATCAGGAGGTCCAAGGTGGACTGTTATTGTTCTGGGAATAAAAGGTTCATTAATCATAAATAATTCTCCTTATAAGTCTTTAGGTTCTTCATCAACATATATTATTTCGTTATCATCTGAAGGTGTACCGGTTTTCGGAACTAAATTTACAGGCTGAATAGATAAAACATCATCAAATACAGGAACATTTGTGTACAGCGTTGTGATATAATAAGGATGCGTAACCTTGATTGTATAAGTGGAATAAGGAAGAATTTCATTGTTTTCCTGAGCAAGATCTTTTTTCGGAGCAATAAGAGAAACTCCTTCAACTATGCCGCTTGTGTCAGTAAGTTCATCAGCAAAGAACCTTTCACCGTCTTCAAAATTTTTAGAAATCTGAACCCTTGCACTCACAACCGGAAATGCTTCTCTGCCGCTGAAAACCTGAACTTTCATTCTTCCCACGCCTGCATTCTTTCGTCTGAAATCCTCGGCACTGCTATATACAGGCTCTACTCTGCCCGCATTATAGCCTGTGGGATTTGTCCCTTCAAGTTCAGTTATATCAGCTTCTCTGTTCGTATAGTCGTCAGAGCTGACTACAGCCACAACAGGCTTCGCTTCAGGTTCTTTTTCAAGTATTTCTTTTTTTACGAAGCCACCATTTTCATTGGCATATTTCAGCAATTCTTTTTTGTATTTTTCAATCATATTCTGCAATTCAGAATTGTTCATCTGCTTACCTCCTGATATTATCGTTTATTACTATAATATTAATTTATATCTTGATTGACACAAACAAAAAAATATATGATACAATGTGACGTAAATAAGGAAATTCCGTCTATTGTAGTGAAAGGCCTTTTCAGAAAACTAAAGGAGGGTTAAAATGAACGATAGAGAAATTATTGATTTATACTGGAAAAGAGACGAAAGTGCCATTCAGGAAAGCGACAAAAAATACGGAAAATACTGCTATTACATTGCAGTTAACATTCTTAACAACAACGAAGATTCTGAAGAATGTGTAAATGATACATACATTAAAGCATGGAATGCTATTCCGCCTAATAAACCCAACAAGCTGTCTGTTTTTCTCGGCAAAATCACACGAAATAACGCACTTGATATAGTTGAAAAGAAATCAGCTAAAAAGCGCTGTGAAAATACATATACACTTGTTATTGATGAATTGCACGATTGCATTCCCTCACCCAATTCAACAGAAAAAGTAGCGGATAATTCACAATTAGCAGAATTTCTCAATACATTCTTAAAAAACCTTTCTGATGAAAACAGAATAATTTTTTTGCAGAGATATTGGTATATTATGTCTGTGAAAGAAATTGCAAAAATTAATGAATTTACTGAAAGTAAGGTAAAAATGAGCCTTATGAGAACAAGAGAAAAGCTCAGAGAATTTTTAGAAAAAGAAGGTGTTGAAATATGAAGGAAAAAAAAATACTTAACGCTTTGAATGAAATTGACAATGAATTCATAGAAGAAGCAATGCCCATTGAACAAGTAGCAAAAAATAAAACATATTATAAATGGTTGGCAGTTGCTGCAAGTGTTATTCTTGCCGTTGGTATTAGTGTAACAGCTTATCATTTTCATGTAGTCAATTCAAATAAAAACATATATGAAAGTAATAAAACTAGTGAAATAACAACAAGAGGAGAAGTGACCACAGAGAAAAAAAATCCTGATAGTGTCACTGAAACAAAAACAGAACCGGCAACTGAATTTGTAACAGAAACAGTTATCGTTGGCGCAGATACCTGGGAAAATTACAGCATAGAGGAAAAATATCCCAATGTAGATTACAATAGTTCAAACTATTTTATCGTAAAAAAAATCGACAAATCAGCTGTTGGTAAAAAAATCCGGGATACGGTTGCAACGGGATACGACCCATTCAGTAACGAAAAACACACAACAGATGCAACACTTTACGAAATAAAAAATACATCCTCTTACTGTGCAATAGCTGTTAAATTCAAAGGCGATGAAAATTATTTCTCATATACTAACCGCAACTGTAAATTTGAAACTTTAGGCGAACTTATCGAGAAATTCAATTTTGAGGAAAATATTAATATTAATAGCGGTTACTACAAAGAAAATGACATTGCTGTAATTGAATATAGTAATCCAAAAAAATCTGATATTACCGATTTTCTTTACAAACACAAATCCCTTAAGCCTATCGAAGAACCGACAGACATAGTTTTACTTGATGATCTTACCTTTAATATTGAAATTGAATCTATAACAGATGAACTCGGATACTATATCGGAATAGCAAGAAGCGGCTATCTGTGCATTAATATCTTCCACACACAACATTTATATTATATCGGTAAAGAAAACGCAGAAGCTTTCATCAATTCATTCACAGAAAATAATATAGGCAGAAAACTTGTAACAACAACCGAAAAAGCAGATGCAAACGACATAGCAACGGATGATGATATTATTGTTACAGAAGCATTCTCAAATGCATATATGCCATAAGTTAACAATAAATATTTAAGGCACCTGTAAAAACAGGTGCCTTAAAATTGTTATTATCTCAACAACTTTGTTCTGTATTCAGGTAATATATAGTTTATTTCATCATATGCTTTATATTTAAAACCAATAATTTTCCCTTCGTAATAAACAGCTCTAAAGCTGATATTTTTGTGTTTTCTCGCATTCCAAGCCATATTTTTAACATCACTTCTGCGTTGTTTTTGATTTATATCTTTACAATATTCTTTCCATATACAGTAAACCTCTTTCAGCTGCGGTTTATTATACGGATTTATTCCGATTAAATCTGTTGGTGTAATAAGCTCTAAAATAGCGCTATCAATTTTAAGTGAAGTTTTATTATCAGATAAATGTTTAATGTAAACAAAATGTTTACCCCACCCTTTATGAATACCTGTATCGTTATATCCCATCGCTTTCCAAAAATCAATTCCACTCACAGGGTCAGGGCTTAATAATACAACATTTGTTTTGTTCTTGATAAAAACATCTTCGATGTAATTATTCAGAATCCTACCGAATCCCTTTCGTCTGTACTTTGGTGCAATGTAAAAATCTTTAACTTTACCGTAATCATATGGTATATCAACCACATCTTTTGATTTTAACGATATTGAAGTAAATCCGATTATGTTGTTTTTTTCTTTAATTACAAAAAAAACAGTTCAGGTTTTCACTGATAAAATCCTTTGCTGAATCTGAAATAATACTATAAAAAAGCTCTTTAAAATGTTTTTTGCCCAAGGGATTTTCACCTTGGTTTTTAAGTGATTTTCTTTTGTATTTTATAAAATGTCTGCAAAATTTTTTTAGATCAATGTCATCGGCGTTAAATAATTTAATTTTATACATTATAAATCCTCTTTCTGTAAAAATATAGGCATCTCCCAAACGGAGATGCCTTATAAATACAGAAAGATATTATATCAATCGCAAACGGACAAAATGGCTCCCCGGTTCAGGAAATTAAATTTAATCATCATTTTGTCCACCTGCCTTTCTATAATCTTAAATATATTTTAACAGCATACAACAACATTGTCAATCAAATCCTGAGATTGATGTAAAAGTGTTGATTTTAAAATCAAAAATGTTTATTTTTTTCTTTCAACTTTTCTTTTATTGCCTTTTTCATCCACAATATATGTGTTTTCAAGAGTGCCCACTAAGCTTGCTTTGAAAGCATCAATATATTCTCGTCTTAATTTCTGTCTTTCATCTTGTTCTTCAGGTGTAAGTTCACGCTGTTTGGCAAGACGAGCCAGTTCATTTATTCTGTCTATTTTCTTCTGATCCATTTTATTTTCCCCTTTTATATTCTGCTGCCTGCAAAAGCATTTCATTTGATGCATCAAGCTGACTCTGTGTAATAACTGAACCACCATTGATACGTGCGAGCTCATATTTACGTTCATTCTGTGCCAGAGTTTTAACCTTGGTAAAAGTATGTTCATTTGTTGTTTCTTTACTTATGAACAAATGATTATCTGCAAAAGATGCAATCTGCGACAGATGTGTTACACAAACAACCTGTTTGCCGATTGAAACATCATACAACTTTTTAGCTACTTTTGTGGCTGCCTGACCGCTGATTCCTGTATCAATTTCGTCAAAAATCATAGTCATAATGTCATCTTTTTCAGAAAGAACATTTTTTATCGCAAGCATTATTCTTGAAAGCTCACCGCCAGATGAAATTTTGATAAGCGGTTTCGGAGATTCGCCGATATTTGCTGAAATCAAAAATTCTATATCGTCTTTACCTGTAAGACCCAATGCTTTATCTTTTATATCAACATTAAACACAACATTCGGCATATTCAGAAAAGCAAGCTCATCAGCAACTTTTTTCTCAAAAATCTCTGAAGCTTTTACACGTGATTTTGTAAGTTTTTCTGCAGAAGCAAGCAGATTCTGACCGACTGAGTCAAGTTCAGCTGTTAATTCTTCGATTCTTTCTGCAGATGAATCGATTTTTTCTAACTCTGATTTTAAACTCTGAGCAATTAACTCAAGTCCTTTTTCATCAGTATTGTATTTTTTAGTAAGTCTTGAAAGCAAGTCAAGCCTTTCTTCAGTTTCTTCAAGAAGAGAGGGATTAAATTCAACTGAATCAAGACCATGTTTTACGCTCTGTGCACATTCTTCAAGAGTATACACGGCAGTTTGCAGATTACGTGAAACTTCTTTCATATCTTCATAATCTGTAACAGTATTGATCTGTGAAATTATATTTTTTAATCTTAACAGAATACCTGATTCTTCATTATTACCGCTGAATTCATCATATGAAAGATTAAGAACAGCACTTATTTTTTCAGCATTTGCAAGTCTGTTGCGAAGACTGATAAGTTCATCAATTTCGCCTTCTTTTGCATCTGCTTTTTCAATTTCATCAATCTGAAAACGGTAAATTTCAGCGTTTTTTTCATTTTCAGCTTCACTGTTCTGCAGATTTTTTAGTTCCTTTTTAATTGCAACAAACTTTTTATAACAAGAAACATATTCGTTGAATAATCTTTCGTTCATTGCCAATTTATCAATATATGCACAGTGGTTTTCTTTTAAAAGCAATGAACGGTTATCATGCTGACCATGAATATCAATGAGTGTTTTACCTACTTCTTTCAGCATTGAAACAGTAGTTGTTACACCATTGATTCTGCAAACATTCTTTCCGTCTGCAGAAATTCTGCGCGAAATAAGAAGCGAAGAATCTTCTTCTTTTTCAATGCCAAGTTCGTCAAGTTTAGCTTCAGTTTCTTTTGTAACAGATGTGAAAAACGCAGTAACATATGCAGCATTTGTGCCGGTGCGGATAAGTTCTTTTGATGTTCTCTCACCGAGAATTGCATTTATTGAATCAATAATAATAGATTTACCTGCGCCTGTTTCACCGCTCAACACATTAAGGCCGGTATCAAAACTGATATCAGCACTTTCGATTACAGCAATATTCTCGATTTTCAGACTGTTAAGCAAAACTAACCACCCTTATTACTTTTCAATAAATCTCTTAAGAGATTCAGCAAGAGAACCTGCATTTTCTTCTGTTCTGCAAAGAACAAAAATTGTGTCATCGCCTGCTACTGTACCTACAATTTCAGTGTAACCCATGTTATCAAGAGCACTGCAAGCGCCTTGTGCCATACCTGAATGACAATTTATGCAGACAATGTTCATTGCATAATCAACACTCTTAATTGCTGAATTAAAAATCATCTGAAATTTTGAACTCAAATCATTTGGTTTTTCCTGAGGCAGACTGTATCTATATCTGCCGTTTGAATCAGCAACTTTGATAAGACGTAGTTCTTTGATGTCTCTTGAAACAGTAGCCTGAGTAACATCATAATCGTGACTGCAGAGATATTCAAGCAGTTCTTCCTGGGTTGCAATTGGTTTTTCTTCAATAAGTTTGAGAATCAGTGAATGTCTTTTTCTTTTCATAATGTAATCTCCTATCAGGCAAATTAATTACTTCTGAGTTTTGCGTTAAGTATATCAACAAACGTATCTGATTTTATGCGAATAAAATCAGCCGTTTTATTTGATTTTTTTACAATAATTTTACTGTTTTCCGGAATAGGTACGGCTTGTCCGCCGTCAAAAAAAGCAAATACATTTCCTGGCTCATTATTATCGATAATTTCAAGAACACTGTCGCTCCTGAAAATCATAGGTCTCTGAAACATTGAGTGGGGACAAACAGGAGTCAGAAGTATACTTTCAATCAGCGGGTCAATCACAGGACCGCCTGCAGAAAGCGAATAAGCTGTTGAACCAGTTGGCGTGGAAATAATGACACCGTCTGAATAATATTCACTGACTTGTGCATCATCGCAATTTATTGTAAGACGCACCATATTTACGTGTGTTCCCCTGCCAACAAATACATCATTAACACAATTGAATTCATTTACAATTTTCCCGTCAACAACAACATATGCTGCCAGCATCATTCTTTTATCAACAGAATATTTACCACTTATAAGTCTGTCGAGAAGTGAAAGTTCCTGCGGTTCAAGACCAGCCATAAAAGCCACTCTGCCAGCGTTAATCCCAAGAATCGGCACGCCTGCATCAGATGCTTTTTTAGCGCTGTTAATTATAGTCCCGTCACCGCCGATTGCAATCACAACATCGGCTTCTTTGTAAAGTGTTTCCTCATCATAAAACTGACTACAGATATCAGAGAAGACATCTTTGTTTTCATTAAGCAAAGCAAATTCTGCATTTAGTATTTTTAATTCATTGCAGACAGCACGCGTTACATCTTCAGCATTATGCCTCGAAAGATTAGGAATTATGGCAAACATTATTTCACCTCATTTATCCAGGTTTTTATGTGATTCTTCAGCAAGTTCTTTTGGTGAAACAGAACTCAGCATTTCAGGAGAATCTGATTTTTCAACAAGCATAAGATATTCTATATTTCCCTCCGGACCTTTTATGGGGGAAAAAGTAAGACCGAGAATTGAAAAACCATTTTCAAAAGCAAAATTAACTATCGTTTCAATCACTTCAACGTGAGTCGACAATTCGCGTACAACGCCTTTTTTACCTATTTTGTCGCGGCCTGCTTCAAACTGAGGTTTAATCAGACAGACTGCCTTACCCTTTTCTTTTAAAAAATCACGCAATACGGGCAAAATTATTTTTAGAGAAATAAACGAAACATCTACACTTGCAAAGTCAATTTCTTCACTTACTGTTTCTTTTTCAAGATAGCGGAAATTAGTTCTTTCAAGGTTTACAACTCTTTCATCAGTACGTAATTTCCAAGCAAGCTGACCATAGCCAACATCAATTGCATAAACTTTTTTTGCACCTCGTTGCAACATACAGTCAGTAAAACCACCGGTTGAAGCGCCGATATCCATACAGATATTGTCATCAAGTTTAAAATCAAAGCTGTTAAGTGCTTTTTCAAGTTTGTATCCGCCACGACTGACAAACGGCATTTTGCTTCCTCTGACTTCAAGGGAGTCTTCAGGTTTCAGAAACATTCCTGATTTTAATGCTTTTTGTCCGTTTACATAAACCTGACCTGCCATAATAAGTGCTTTTGCTTTTTCACGGCTTTCAGCATGACCTTGTTCAAAAACTGCAGTATCAAGACGTAATTTTTCAGCCAATATTTTCACTCACCTTTTTCACCATTGAATCTGCATCAAGGCCATATTTTTTAAGCTGGGATTCCACAGATGCAGGTTTTACAAATTCTTCGCCAACTGCTGTTATATGATAGTTTCCCTTATAACGCTTTTCTAAAAGAAGCGAACCAAATCTTTCAGCTACAGAACCATTTCTTATAGATTCTTCAAAGAAAAATATATTATAGATTCCTTCGATATTTTCAAACACTTCTTCATTAATAGGTTTTATTTTATTTAATTTGATAATTTTTACATCTATATCGTTTTCAGCTAAAATCTTTTGTGCTTTGCAAGCGTTTGCAAACAGTCTGCCGTAAACCACAATTGCATTTTTGGCTTTTTTGCCATATACATCAAAATCGTTGCCACTGTAAATATAATCTTCAGGCAATTCTTCATCACAACCACGCGGATATCTTATCGCAACTGAATTCTGAATATTTTTAACTGAATTATCGAAAACTGAATCAAGTTCAGCAAACGAAGATGGAGAATAAACTTCAATTTTAGGTATGGTGTTGAGGAAAGGAACATCAAACAATCCCTGATGCGATTCACCGTCAAGCCCAACAAAACCTGCCCTGTCAATGGCAAGGATTATTTTAAGATTCTGCATTGCACAATCGTGAATTATCTGGTCATAGCATCGTTGGAGAAAAGTAGAGTAAACACAGAAAACAGGAATCATATTGTTTTTTGCAAGACCTGATGCAAAAACTACAGCATGTTCTTCTGCGATACCAACATCAAAAAATCTGCTTGAATAAGTTTTACTAAATTTTTCAAGCCCTGTACCAAGACTCATAGCTGCAGTAATAGCACAGATTTTGTCATTGTTTTCAGCTTCCTTACAAAGTTTTTCGCCAAAGAAATCAGAATAAGTTTCTTTCCCGCAAACACTTTCGCCTGTTTCAACGTCAAATTTTGAAATACCATGGAATGTGCTTGGAGATTCTTCTGCAAAGTTATATCCTTTACCTTTTTTGGTAAGCACATGAATCATAACAGGCTCATGTTTATTTTTTGCAATTTCAAAAGCTGAACAAAGCTGTTCAATATCATGGCCATCAAAAGGTCCCATATATGCAAAACCCATTTTTTCAAACATAGTTGTACCATATAGTGAACTTTTGATGTAATTTTTGAGGTTACGTATGAATTTCGCAATAGGTTTGCCAATGACGGGAATACAGGAAAGGAAACGGTATGTTCCTGTTTTAAGAAGATAATATCTGGGTTTTGTTCTTAATTTTGAAAGATGAGTTGCAACAGAGCCCACATTCTGTGAAATTGACATATTGTTATCATTAAGGATAACAATAAGGTTGCTCTTTTCGTCTCTACCTGCATTGTTAAGACCCTCGTAAACAAGACCACCTGTGAAAGAGCCGTCACCAACCACAGCAACTGTCTTTCTTGAATCGTCATAAAGAAGTGTGTTTGAAATATCAACACCATAAGCAGCGGAAACAGAAATGCTGCTGTGACCGCTTGCAAAAACATCGTGTTCACTTTCATCAGGACGTGTAAAACCCGACAGTCCGCCTTCAGTTCTGATTGTTGAAAACTGTTTACGTCTGCCTGTCAGAATTTTATGTGTATACGCCTGATGACCAACATCCCATATAATTTTATCTTCAGGCGAATTGAAAGTTTTATGAAGTGCAATTGTAAGTTCAACTGCACCAAGATTCGATGCAAGATGACCGCCGTTTTTTGAAACAGTAGCTATGAGTTCATCTCTGATTTCACCTGCGAGAACACTTAACTGTTCGTATGTCAGATTTTTAATATCTGATGGTGAATTTACAGCATCTAATAATCTGTTTTCATTCATCTTATCAATTATCCCTTTCAAGAAGTTTTAATGCAAGATTTTTAAGAAAAGCAGTGTTATTCTCAAAACAATCAAGGGCATTTATTGCTTCTTTTGTAAGTTCTTCTGCATATTCTCTGGATTTTTCAAGTCCGAGAATAGAAACATAAGTAGATTTATTTTTTTCGTTATCACTGCCGATAGGTTTGCCGAGCTTATCAGCTGTTGAAGTAACATCAAGTATATCATCAACAATCTGAAAAGCAAGACCGATTGCAGAAGTAAACTTTTCAGCAGCAATTCTTTTATTTTCATCTGCGTTTGCAGCAATACAACCAAGTATTGCTGAGCAATTAATTAATTTACCTGTTTTCAGGTTATCCATTGTTCTGAGCCTGTCAAGTGAAATTACTTTATCTTCGCTCATAAGGTCAACGGTCTGACCTCCAATCATACCCTGATATCCGGCATATGAAGACAATATTTTTACAGCGGAAACCTTTTGCGAGTCACTTAAATCCGCATTCGTAAGGGTTTCAAAAGCGAGTGTAAGCAATGCATCTCCCGCAAGCAAAGCATATTCTTCGCCGAATTTTTTATGACAAGACGGCTTCCCTCTTCTCATATCATCATCATCCATGCAAGGTAAATCGTCATGAATTAACGAATAAGTGTGAATCATTTCTATTGCTGCTGCAAAAGGTAATGCTTTTTCAATGTCTCCGCCACAAAGACGGCAGAATTCAAGCACGAGCACAGGTCTTATTCTTTTACCACCATTCTGCAGACTGTAACGCATCGCATCCGCAACAATCTCTTCGTCATAGCAGGATTTATCTATACTGTTGTTAAGATAATTTTCTATTAACTCAAGATAACCTTCAAAAGTATATTCATTCATTATTTCCAACCTCTTTAATTTTCTGCTCTGCTTCATTAAGGCATTTTTCGCAGAAAGCGGAAAGTTTAGTGCCCTCTTCAAAAAGTTCCATACTTTTATCCAGAGGAAGACTTCCTTCTTCAAGGGTTTTAACAATTTCTCCAAGCTTATTCAAAGCTTCTTCATATGTCATTTTTTTCATCTTTTTACCTCACATTTCACGTTGCCGTCTGCAAAGCGAAGATTAAGTTCATCTCCTTGCATAACATGGCTTGAACTTGTAAGCACCTTATCATCTTTTGTAACCATTGCATAGCCACGTGACAAAACTTTAAGCGGACTCATTGCATCAAGTTTTCCCACTAAAGAAGAAAATTCAAGCCTGTGTTTTTTTACGCTCAATTGCACAGAGCTTTCGCAGGATAACATTAAATTATCAAGATATTGTCTGTGTGATCTGATCATATCGGCAGGTTTTACGAAAGATTTTGAATTTACAAGTGACTGAACTTTATTTCTTTCCGCATTAATTCTATTCAACATATAATCTGAAAGAAACATTCTGACCGAATTAACATACACCAGATGCTCGCGCATATCAGGAACAGCCAACTCTGCAGCTGCTGAAGGCGTTGGTGCACGTAAATCCGCCACAAAATCAGAAAGTGTATAGTCCGTTTCATGTCCGACAGCACTGATTACTGGAATTGAACAATTATAAATCGCACGTACAACGCTTTCTTCATTAAAAGCCCATAAATCTTCAATTGAGCCACCGCCTCTGCCCACTATCAACACATCGGCAGCTTGCAATTCATCAAAAGTTTTTATTGCATCAACTATTGACGGTGCTGCATTCACACCTTGGACCTCAACGCCTTTGAAAACAACTTCTGCCAAAGGGAAACGTCGACCCAGCACATTGAGAATATCTTCAATCGCTGCTCCAGTAGGTGACGTTATTACGCCTACGCGCATAGGACATTCAGGAATAACCTTTTTATGTGAAGAATCGAACAAACCTTCTTCTGATAATTTCTGTTTTAATTTTTCAAATGCAAGATTAAGGCCTCCAAAACCATCAGGCATCATATCTTCAATATAAAGCTGATATTGGCCATCACGTTCAAATACAGATATTCTGCCAACAGCAATAACCTGCATTCCGTCTTCAGGCATAAAGCGAAGTCTTCTGTTTGCAGTTGAAAACATTACAGCTTTAATCGAAGAATTTTCATCTTTAAGCGTCAGGTAAAAATGACCTGTCCTGTAGTGATTTTTAAAATTTGAAATTTCACCGCTTATAATTACCGATCTGAGATTTATATCTTCATCTATAAGCGATTTAATATAAGTATTGACTTGTGTAACAGTCAGAGCTGAAGGAGTTATCATTTTCTATTCTCCCTGATTGCAGTAAGTATCGCAATTCCAGCGGCATTATCAGATGAAAATTCAGGTTTTGCGAATCTGCCTGAAAATTTATCTTGAAAATTACGGCTGATGATGGAATTTGACATTACTCCCCCTGCATATACAAGAGGCAGATTACCATACTGAGATAAAAGCGACTTTGTCATTTCTTCAAGAGCACGTTCAATATAAGTTATACAATATTTCGCAATATCTTCTTTGCTTTCACCTTCATGAATCATTTTACTGCACTTATTTTCAACGCCTGAAAGGCAACAATCAGCGCCTTTCATTGTAGGCTTAATTTTATATTCATTTTTGCTTAAATTTGCAAGTTTATCAAGTTCTTTTCCGCAAGGAAACTGAAGACCCAGCATTACTCCCACACGATCAATGGCTTGTCCGGCTTTCAGATCAAGAGTTTTGGCAACAAGAGATATATTAAAAACCCTGTTTTTATCAGGTTTCACATATAAAGCCTCAGTTGTGCCACCTGAAAGATGGAAAGCTATAAATTCTTTATCAATCAAATCCATTGAATCTGAAGAATATAATGCTGCAGCAATATGACCTGCCTGATGAGAAAATTGATGAATAGGAATGTTTTTCGCATTACTTACAACTTTTGCACAGCTTAATCCTGCAAGAAAGCAAGGCATATATGACCCTATTTCATCTCTTGGTGAGACAGAAACACCAACTGCATCTATATCATATTTAGTTTCCGAAAACAATTCATCGAACATCTGTGGTAACTGCACTGTATGATGAAACACAGCATCACTTTGTCTTAATCCGATAGAGCCTTCTTTAACAGGAAGTAATTTCTTTGCCTGATAAACTTCATTTGTTATGTTATTATACACACTGACAGAAGTAGTATAATTACTTGTGTCAATCCCAAGAAACATAGCCATTTTTATTTATCCCTTGAAACAGAGCCGAGAATAC
The DNA here is from genome assembly GCA_015066175.1 of Oscillospiraceae bacterium. Classification (GTDB taxonomy): domain Bacteria; phylum Bacillota; class Clostridia; order Oscillospirales; family Acutalibacteraceae; genus SIG575. Next base: position 129,997 of record SVOW01000002.1, on the reverse strand, counting down.
CATTGATGAAAGAGCCATCGTTCTCGCCTGCATATTTCTTTGCAAGTTCAACAGCCTCGTTAATTGAAACACCAACAGGTACTTCATCAAGAAAAAGAATCTCGCAGATAGCAATTCTCAAGATAGCAAGTGAAACTCTGGGTATACGTCTGATACTCCAGCCTCTGCTGTATTTTTCAATATAAATATCGATATCTTCAAGATTATCTTCTGTTTTTTTTGCAAGCATCAGAGCGAAATCGTCTTTTTCAATCTGCTCATCTTCATATGCATCTTCTGCAATATCAAGAACAGCTTCGTCAGGTCTGAAACTTTTTTCAAACATTAATACAAAAGCCTGCTCTCTTGCTTCTCTTCTGGTCATAGCTTGTCCTCCGTGGTGAAAAATTAAACTCCGCAAAAAACACTTATTCTGTTTTGCGGAGTTTGAAAATCTTGATAATTTAAGATTGTGTAGGTTCTTCGTCAAGTTCAACGGTAGCAACAGTTACGTCAACTTCACTTACCATTGTGCCGGTCATATTCTGAACTGCATTTTTAATGTTCTGCTGAATTTTCTCTGAAACAAGCGGAATTTTGGCATCCTGCGTTACTTTGATGTAAATATGAATCTTAATATCTGTTTCAGTCATAGTCACTTCAACAGCTTTTGAAGCTGAATCAGCAATCTTATAAAAATTCTGCAATTTTATAGGTTTTGAAGCAAAACCACTTACACCTTCAACATCCTTTGATGCAGTTACTGCGATAGCTGCAATTACGTCCTCGGAAATCACAAGATTTCCGGAATTTCGGCCTTTATTTATATTTGACATTTTTGTCAGCCTCCTTCCTTTGCTTTATATTATACCACAAAGAAAAAATTTCTCAACTATTTTGCCTCAATTAATGTAATATTTTCTGAAAAAATATTCGCCTGAGAGGCAATTATGTCAATAATCTGTGTAGAAACTGTGTCGTTTAGTGTGTTTTTATTCACAATCACCTGTGCTTTGTTATCATTTATAACTACAACGCACTCACCACCTGTTTTTGCAACAATCAGATTTTCAAGGTCGGTTTCAAGCTTAATTACCTTTGAAATTTCTTCCAGAGCATTTTGTGCACTCACAACAGCTTCAGGCGAAGACGATGAATCCTTAATAATCTCATTCAATACTTCAAGCGATTCATCATGTGATTTCTGTCTGTTAATACGTGCAGTATTGAAAAATTCTGTGATATTTTTTGAATCAACAAGTTGTGCTTCGCCCAACTGTGATGTCTCGGCATTTCCGATTTTTTCAATCTGCGTTGTCTGTGCGACTTCTTGAGATGATTGCACATCCGGTTTGTTGTAATACCAATTCACAAACACAGCCACACCGAGGGCAGCAATCAGTGTTGCAAGAATCAGTTGTCTTTTTTTTACTATAAATCCCATAAAATTTCCTCCTTATCAGCTTTTTCTTTTACAGACGCTGATTTTATTTGTATTTATGTCAAGCACGGCAGATACTGTGTTAATAATATTTTCACGCACTGCTGCATTGTCACCGCCTTCGCAGACAATTGCCACACCTCGGATGTCCGGTTGCACAACTTTCAGCAACATTCCACCCTCCTGCGAAGCTCCTGCTTTTATTACTATATATTCATATTCATATTGTGCAGAATCTTTATTTTCATTTTTTTCTTCATCACTTTTTATCTGCCTTGCGTATACATTTTCCTCTCCTGTTTCCAGTGTTACCATCACATCAGACACGCCTGCACCATCAATTGAGGAAACAATATTAACAAGTTTCTTTTCAATCATTTGAGTATACTCATAGCTGTCTGCAGGTACATTTTCGATTGTTTCTTTTTCTTTTCCGATAAACTCGCTGATTATAAGCAATATCACTCCGACTATTGCCATAATAATAACAATCAATAATTTTTTGTCATTTTTCAGAATTTCTTTGATTTTTTCTAATTTTTTACCCATATATAATCAGTCTCCACTGCAAACATAGATTGTATTTTTCCTGAAATATCATTTTCTTCTGATTTGTATTCATCACTCAGAGTAATTGTTACTGAATCAATATATATTTCGTTTTTATCATTTACTTCTGCCTTAACGTTGATTTCGATATATTCAACCTGATCTTCTTTTAATGTATCAGAAATACTTTTTACTACAGTTTTTTCTGTTTCTGAAATCATCGTTTCTGAAATATCAAGCGAAAGTGATGAATAATACAAAGAAAAATCAGGTAAATCTTCTTTAAAATTTATTTTTTCACCCTGAATAAACGGTGATATAAATGCGCAGACAAGAAAAGAAGCAACAATTATTTTCATTGTTTTCTTTACGTTGCTGTCAGGAGTGAGAATATTTACAACTGCAGCAATTACTGAACATAAAACTATTGTAATTATCCATTGCTTTATTCTATCCATATCAAAACACCTAAACTGAATTTCTTAGCGTTAGCAGAATTCCTGTTGAAATTATAAATAGCACGCAAGTAAAAATCAGAATTACATTGAATGTTTTTACTATATCTGAGACTTCTCTGTAATAATCTCCTATTGTGTTTAATCCAAAAACATCAGCTAAAACTCCTGAAAACGACAAAGAAAGTGACCAACACAAAAGTTCAATAATTACAGGCAGATTTATCGCTGCTATTGAAACAATTCCGAAAATCCCGACTGAACTTTTCACAAGAAGCAAACTATTGACTACAGTAGCATACGCCTCGCCCATTGAACCGCCGATAACAGGCACAATTGAGCTTACAAGTAGTTTTGCACCCCTTGATGTAACTGTATCAGCAATATTCGACAAAATACCTTTTATTGTCAAGACAGATACAAATACTGATGCAAGGATAGAAAGTGTTTTTGTAACAGTACTTTTAATTGATGAAGCTAATTTTTTGACATTCATCGTATCTGATACAATATTAACTGATACAAGTGCAAAAAGCATACCTTCAAACGGTAACAGAATATTACTCGAAAATGCTGAAATGCCTTGTGCAAGATATAACGTAAGCGAATTGTAATTGAGTGCGAGTATCGGATTTCTTGCAGCTGCAATTATGCCGGCAAGTATAGGCAGAAAAGCTAACATAAACTTACTGCTCATCGATATCGCCGCCGCACCCGCTGTGATAACCGGTGCAACCGGTACACAAACAGAAATTGCTATGTACGCATAAATAATAAGATTAACTGATTTTTTCTTTTTTTCATTATCAGACAGATATGAAGACACTATACTTACTACAACAATCACCAGACAATTGGTTATGAAATTTTTTATCGGTCCGTCGACAGTACCCATTGCTGAATTCTTAAAAAAATTTATTATATCTCGTGGTTGAGAAGAAACTATACTTTCAAAATCAATATCATCTATTCCGCTTTCTTCAAGTATTTTCTGCGTATCTTCAGATAATTCATCCGTAAGAATCTGATAATATTTTTCTTCGTATTCAAAGATGCCATCTTCTTCAGCGGCAAAAGCCTGAACAGAACATGATAAGAAAATAACAACTATCAACACCATTGTTTTAAACGTTTTCATCAGCAGACCTCATTACCTTAAAAATCCTATGGCTGATTCAGCAAGTTTTTTCAACATCGGCAAAGCCATAAAAATAATTATCGTTTTGCCAAACAATTCAATACCATTTGATAACGTACCGTTACCGCTGTCGCGACAAACAGACGAAGCAAAATCTGTAATAATTGAAATACATAAAGCTTTCAGAAGAACAGAAAGAAATGATTCATCCAGCCCGGAATAAGAAAACAAATCAGTCAACGATGAAAAAACATCACTAAAAGATTTGAGCGAATAAGCAATAATAATTGCAACACCGCACAACTGACACAACAGAGCATATTCAGGCTTGTAATTTTTTATCACCATACAAAGAATGGCAACAATTATAGATAGAACAAATATTTTCATCTTTACAAATCAATTATTGATGAAACAGAACTGAATAACTCACTTATGTATGGCAACATCATCATAATTATCACGAGAATCCCTGCAAGAGTAACCAACATTGCATATTCATCCCTGCCACATTTTGATAAAACCTGATTTATAACTGCCACAAGCAAGCCGATTGCAGCAACTTTTATTACAATTTCAAATCCCATATTTACAATTCCTCAATAAAAAATTATTACTGAAACAGAAGCAAGAAACAAACTGATTGCAGTATTCATTCTTGTTTTTTCTCTGACAGTTTTAACAGCTGAATCCAACTGTTTTTTCAGCAAATCTATATGTAACCGGCAATTATTACTCTGCCCTTCTAAATCTGTAACACCCAATTCATTGCCAAATGAACACAAAATCTTTTTATCTTCGCTATTAAGGCAATCATCTTTGCCGAAAAGTTCAACTGTTTTTTTCCAGTTTTCAGCAAAATCGGAATCCTGTCTTTTTATTAATTCACTTATCATTTTTAAATCTTTTTTGCCATCAGAAACAGACTCTTCAATAATCTGCATAATATTTTTCTGAGAAAATGAAATTTGCGAATTTATACTCTCAATCAATATAATAAGACTGTTCAGTGAATTTACGCGTTTTTTCATTCTGAGATTAACATATTGCCCTGTTAGCAGAAAAGTTATAGCTAATATTATCAGTGCTGTTAACTTCAACATTCTTTTCCCCTGTTAAATAAATTTCATCTGTTATGCAAGGTGTTTTTGAAAGTATCACCACATTGGCATTTATGCCACTTTGAATCAACGAAATGAACTGTGGTTTGTTTTTTAATTCATTAATACTTGAAGCGTGAATTGTCAGAACAAAATTTACACCTGAATTCAGCCCGCTTTTAACAGCTTCACATTCTTCGACCGTACCTATTTCATCGCAGATAATCAGATCCGGTGATAATGTTCTCAAAGCACACATTATTCCGTCTGACTTTTTGAAGCCTGAAAGCACATCTGTATTTGGACCTGTATCGCAACAACATATGCCATCACTGACCGGTGATATTTCAAACCTCTCATCAACAATGCAGACCTTATGATAAATTCCGAATCTGCCTGATGAAACCTGGCGAGCTATATCACGGAGTAAAGTAGTTTTGCCACTTGATGGTGGTCCGGCAATGATTACATTTAAAAGTCTGTTGCTGAAAACAGTTTTTAGAATTTCATCAGCACAACCTATGAATTCTCTTGCAATCCTGATATTTAATGAATTTATATCTCTTATAGTTCTGACAGACATATTCTGCATTACCGCTGTACCAGTTATACCTACTCTGTGTCCACCATTAAGAGTGATAAAGCCTTGTGATATGCTTTCTGAATGGCTATAGACAGAAAAATTACACAGTCTGTTAAAACATGTTTTCATTTCTTCACACGACACTTTATACAAATTTTCTGAAATTATAGTAGTTGCCCTTCCTGATTTATCGAGAAAATATGTATTGTCAGATGTCACAATGACGACAGGCTTTTCAGTACGCAATCTGATTTCATAAGTATTATTTTTGATTTTATCGTTTAAACAACACAGATATTTGCGAATTTGTTCAGACAAAAAGGAAACCGCACTGTCAAAATTCAGGACATCCATCAGCTATCACTCCTTACCTTTGTCCTATATATATTTTTACAGATTATAAAATAGAACAATCTTTAATAATTTTGACCTTTTTATTGAATATTCATTAATTATGTGCTAAAATACTAATACTATAATTTAAGTGAGGTTTAATATGAAAACTCTTATTCAGAAACTTCAGAAAGGGAAACTTTTTGATAACAGATTCATTTTCCTTTCAATGTTCGGTTCTTTATTGCTTACACTGCTTATTGCATATTGTTACAATATGATTCCGTTTGAAAATTTCACAATATTGCGTATGGACCTTTATCATCAATATGGTCCTCTTTTTGCTGAACTTTACGAAAGAATTAAAGGCGGTGAAAGTCTTTTATATTCGTGGAATGCCGGTGGTGGTTCAAGTTTCCTCGGTAACTTTTACAACTATCTTTCAAGTCCCCTTTCATTAATCATTCTGCTTTTCAGTCATGAAAATATTCCCGTAGCAATTGGTGTAATGATTTTCGCAAAAGCAGTTTTCGCATCAGCAACTTTCACTTATTATCTCAAAAAAAGTTTAAAACGCCACAGCTATATTACCGCAGGTTTCGGCGTGTTATATGCCTTCAGCGGTTACTTTATAGCATATTATTGGAATCTTATGTGGCTTGATGCGTTTGTAATGCTTCCGCTTGTGTTATTGGGAATTGAACGCATTATAAACCGTGGCAAACCGATGATGTTTATATTGTCACTTGCTGCTACTATGTTTTCAAACTACTATATGGCATACATGGTATGTCTTTTCTCAGTGTTTTACTTCCTTTACTATTATTTCGCTCACTATTCAATTTCAGATTCTCTTGCAGATATCCGTTTTCCATATGAGAAGGACAAGCCATCAAACAAAGGATATTTTTATAAAATACGTTCATCACGTTTTCTCGGAAGCGGCGTAACATTTGCATTCGGTGCAATAACTGCAGCTCTTTGCGTTGCATTTGCACTTCTGCCCACTTACTTTATCTTAAAAGCATGCTCTGCAACATCAGGTACTTTCCCTGAAGAATTGCAGATGTATAACTCGGTTTTTGATATTCTCGCAAATCATCTTGCAAGCGTTGAACCAACCATCAGAAGCAGCGGCGTGGATGTACTTCCAAATGTTTACTGTTCTATTATGACAGTAATGCTCGTACCGTTATTTTACTTCACAAAAACAATTTCACTTCGCGAAAAAATATCAACAACAGTGTTACTTGGCGTGTTGTACGTAAGTTTTAACACTAACTACCTTAACTATATCTGGCATGGTTTCCATTTTCCAAACGACTTACCATACAGATTCTCATTCATGTACACATTTGTGATTCTTGTTATCGCATTCAAGACACTTATGCGCATTAAAGAATTCAGTCCTAAAGAACTTCTCGGAATTGGTTTCGGTACAGTTTTGTTCGTAATTATGGTAGAGGAAATCGGTTCAAAAAATGTTGACGATGATTCTGTTCTTATCAGCCTTGCTTTCGCAATTATTTATTCTGTCGGATTCTATCTGCTCAGTAATAAAAAATTCAATCGTCAGGCAACTTCTCTTTTCATACTTTGTTGCCTTATCTCAGAATACGCTATTGCAAGCACTGACAACTATGTTATGAATCAGGAACTTAAATACTACAGCACAGACTATTCAGATTTCGTTGAAATCAAAGAAACAATCGACGAAGAACACGGAAACGACAATATTTACAGAATGGAACTTACCAACCTTCGCACAAGAATGGATCCTTGTTGGTATGATTACAATGGTGTTTCTATCTTCTCATCAATGGCTTACGAAAAACTTTCTAACCTTCAACAGAATCTCGGTATGTATGGTAACTATATAAATTCATACACTTATAATATGCAGACGCCTGTTTATAACGCAATGTTCTCACTTGAATATATAGTTAACAATTCAAGTGAAGTTATAATGAATGAAGATCTTTTTGATTATATTGATAAAAACAAAACATTTACTGCATATGAAAACAAATATTCTCTCCCCATCGCTTATATGGTTGATGATATGATGAAAGAATGGGATTATGCACATTACAATCCTTTTGTTGTGCAGGAAGACTACTTTGAATGTGCAACAGGTATTGACGATGTATTTATTGAAGAACCGATTTTCGACATTACAGGCTATGGAGTCAGTGACCTTACTAATCCGTCAGATGGTTCAAACTGTTTCTGGTTTACTGCTGATGCAACAGACGGCACCGGGGAAATTACTATTCTCATTATGCCTGAAGAAACTAAAAACCTTTATCTCTATGTTGACACAAGCGACCTTGGCACGCTTACAGTAGAATATCAGGGCAGACAAAAAACTCAGGATGCTTCTGATGAACACTATATCCTTGATCTCGGCGTTTGCGAAAAGAATGAAGTTGTTACACTTAAATTCACCGTAAATGAAGGCGTAACAAGCGGTTACTGCGATTTTATGCTTCGCTCTGTAGATATGGATAAATTCCTTGAAGGATACGAAATTCTCAAAAATCAGTCACTTTCAGTAAAGGAATTCACTGATACTAAAATTTCAGGAACAATCACTGCACCTGAAGATGGCGTTCTTTACACATCTATCCCCTATGATGAAGGATGGCAGATTACAGTAGACGGTGCGGTTGTTGAAACGGAAGAAATGTTCCCCATCGGTGAAGCGCTTCTGGGAATTCATCTTGAAAAAGGAAAACATGAAATTGATTTCAAATACACTCCGCAAGGATTAAAAATCGGTATTTGTATGTCAATTGCAGGATTGATAATTTTACTTCTGTATTTCTTTGTTGTCAGAAAAATCAAACCCGTCAGAATATTCACATTAAGATTTGACCCATCTCAGGATATGGGACTTACAAGAAAAATTCTCGATGAAATTGACAGACAAAATGCTGAAATAATGTTACAGCAGGCAAATGAAGCACTTGAAGCTCAGCCTGATAATAAATCCAACGATACAACTGAAACAGAATAATAATTATTAAAGCACCGATATGCTTCTGCATATCGGTGCTTTAAACTTGTTACTTATATTAATTTTTCTTGTTCGCAACAGGTATGGAGAAAACAATTGAAAGTCCTGTTTCAAACTGTGATTTTTCTGCATACATTCTACCCTGATGGGACTCAACAATATCTTTACTTATTGAAAGCCCAAGACCTGAAACTGATTTGCTGCGGCTTTCATCGGTAGTATAAAGCGGTTCGAAAATCTTTTTCAATTGCCATTCCTCTACACCTTCACCATTGTCAGATATTCTGAATTCAATATCACGATATTTTTTTACTGCCTCAATATGAATTTTCAGTTTTTCATCTGTTCTGTGTTTTGTGCTGTTAGAAATTATGTTGCCAAAAACACGAAGCATATCTGCTTTATTGATAACGACAACTGAATCGCCGGATTGATCATCAATTGAAAAATCACAATCTTCACGTTCAAGGTCATCACGATAATAAGAATCAACGGCAACAAGAAGTTGTTTAACAGGAATCAGAACTTTTTCAGATGAAGAGTTGCTTTCATTATAGGTCAGATAGTCATCAAGTCCTTCAATCATCTTTTTGATTGCGATAGACTTTTCATAAATTGTGTTGACATATCTGTTTTTTCTTTCAACAGAAATTTCATCTTTTTTCAACTGCTCGGCATATCCCATAATTGATGTTAGGGGCGTTTTAATATCATGGGAAACTGATGCAATGATTCTTGTCTGTTTCTCCTGCTCTTCAGTAATTGATTTTGCGAGAACTTCAAAATCCTTATTAAGCGCTTTTAGTTCATTTTTCTCATCACTTTCAGTAATGTGAACATTTTTCTTATAACCTCTGATTGATGCTGTAAGTTTTTCAATAGGAATAATAATTACTCTTCCGATTACGAAAATAACAATTATCATTGCTATTGTAAACAATATGGCTTCAAAAGAAATCATACGACTCAGATAAAGGTTCATGAAAGAAGGGATTCTGTCTAAAGTCATACTGTTATCTGTAATCGCAACAGCGCCTTTGATAAAATAAATCTGCTGACCGTTGCTGTTGGTTGAAAGAAATTTTTCAGAAGCAGTAACGTAAAAATCGCTGTCTTTATTTATTTTTTCATAAGCAGTTTCGTCAGGATAAGTATATACAATCTGGCCATCAATGTCTTCAATATATATAAGCATATCATCACTAATTACGCTCTCATCAACAGATGCCTCAAAATCGTCAGAATACTCAAGTTGCCGCATTACAGCCTGAACAGTTCCGTTGATTTCTTCTTTAATTGATACGACATGCTCGTTGACACCCTCGGGTAAAACAAGAATTGAATACACATAAATGCCGACAAGATTGATTATGAATACTATTAGAAATAATACTGAAATTCGTCTTCTGATACTCATATTAATTATTCACCTGAAAACGGAGAAACAAATTTATAGCCAACACCCCAGACAGTTTTGATATATTTGCCTTCTTCATCAATTTTATTTCTAAGATTTTTTATATTTACAGCAACTGTACCGATATCGCCATATTCAGAACCCCACACGTGGTTGAATATATCCTCGCGTGATAAAACTTTTCCTGCATTTTCCATTAAGTATTCAAGAAGCTGAAATTCTCTTGTAGAAAGCATAACACGTTCTTTATTTTTGAGCAGATCATAACTGTCTTTATGGAGTTCAAACTCACCTATAGTTATTGTATCGGCTGTTGAATCCGGTAAAACATTACTTCTCCTGTCGCGTCTTATGTGTGCTTTTACTTTAGCGACAAGTTCTTCAACCACAAAAGGTTTTGTAATATAGTCATCGGCACCCATTTCAAGGCCGACAACAACATCGAGTGTTCTGCTTTTAGCACTGATAAAAATTATGGGACAAGTAATAGCATCTCTTATTTTCCTGCAAAGAGTGAGACCATCGATTTTCGGCATCATAATATCAAGAAGAATCAGTGAAATGTCAGGATTATTCTTTGCAACTTCAAGTCCGGCTTCTCCATCATATGCAGTAAGTGTGTCAAAACCTTCATCACTTAAAGCGTCTGATATCAAATCAGCAATTTCTACCTCGTCATCAACGATTAATATTTTTTCCATATTTTCAAATCCTTTCAATTGCTTTGAATGAAATTATAAATCTATACTTTATAATTGTTACATAAAACTATAAAAAAGTCAATAAATTGACTGATTTATAATTAATATTAATTTTTATTCCGATATATGGATATTTAATAAAAAGTATGATATAATTAATTAATAAATTTTAATCGGAGGTAAAATTATGAGCATATTACATAACATTTACTCTATTGAAAACGGTGACTCTTTCGTTTCAGCTTCCGGCGTTGCAGGTATTTTTTATCAGAGCTGGACACCATCTGACCCTGATAAAATCAAAGGTATCTTCCAGATAGTGCACGGTATGGCTGAACATTCAGACAGATATGAAGAATTTGCAAAATTCCTTACAACAATTGGCTTTGCTGTTTTTGCAACCGACCATGTAGGTCACGGCAGAAGCATCAAGACAGAAGATGATTTAGGTTATTTTGGCGAAAAAGATGGATGGAAAGCTTTTGTTGAGGATGCACACACAGTTACTCTGCGTGCCAAAAAAGAATTCCCAGGTGTGCCTGTTGTGCTTTTCGGACACAGCATGGGTTCATTTGTTGTGAGAAGTTATATTTCACAGTATGCTGATGACATTGATGCAACAATTATCTGTGGCACAAGCGGGCCTAACCCGGCTTCGGGAATGGGCATTTTTCTCGCAAATACCATTGCAAAAATCAAAGGGTCAAAACACAAAAGCAAACTGATAAATTCTATTGCTTTCAGTGCATATAACAAACGTTGTGCTTCTAAAGATGACAATGGGTTCGGTTGGCTTTCAACTGACAAAGAAGTTGTAAAAAAATATAACGCTGACCCTCTTTGCGGATTTTTATTCACAGCAAAAGGTTTCACAGATTTATTCGGTGTGCTTGATAGTGTTTCAAAAAAGGATTGTTTTGTTAATACACCGAAAAATTTGCCTATTTACCTGATTTCAGGTAAAGAAGACCCTGTCGGAAGTTACGGTACCGGTGTTGAAAAAGTATATAAAGAATACGTAAATACAGGCCACAACAAAGTTACTATTAAACTATACGATAGAATGCGTCACGAAATTCTCAACGAATTCGGCAAAGAAGAAGTAATGGTTAATATAGCTCAATGGTGCCAGAAAATTTTAACAATCTGATTTTAAAGCTTTTACATGGTCACAAACTGTGTAAAAGCTTTTACTTTACAACTTTATCTGACAGACTCAAACGCAAATAGTTACTTTCTTGACGAAAAAATAAATTCGTGGTATTATTCAATCATGATATTCGCGGAGGTAAACGGAATGAAAAAAAAGCAGAAAATTCTTATCGGGGTGCTGATTATTGTATTAATAGCAGTAAGTGTAATAATAATCAGTGTAAAAACAGATGATAATAAAAGTCAGTCTGACACCGCTGATGCAAGCACAGTTTTCATTACTGATGAAGCAGGAAATACTATTGCAGTAACACAAGGTTTTGATAATCAACAACCGTCTACAGATTCAAACGGAAACAATGTAAATATCGACAATACTGAAGGTAATAATCCGGGCAATTCAATAAATCAAAACAGCAAAGTTCCCACGACATCAACAAACACTTCTCCTGACAATAATTCTTCAACTCAAAAACCTGCTGACTACAATCTGGAAAGTGCAGAACTTATCCAAACACAAATTACTTCATTTGGAGAATTAAAACTCTATTCGCTTAATTCAGCCGGTAGATCGATATATCTTTTTACCATTGAAAAAGACGGAAAAAGGTTTTATAAAGAAATTCCCGGTAGCTATATCATAGAAAATATATATTATGCTAACCTTGATGATAAATTTGGTGACGAAATAATTGTTCATGCAAATAAATACATCGGAAATAATCCTGCAAAATATGAAAACTATGTTTTGAAAATCACAACAAATGGTTTTGAGGAATTGTTTGACCCCTCCACAATATCCCTTGGTTTCAGTGGTTCATTAAAAGACAATTTCAGTGTCGAAATAACCAATTCCAAAACAGGTATGAATAAAACAGTAAGTCTGCAGAATTCTCCATTAGCAGAAAAATACTGGGACTCAAACGGTAATGTTCTTTCTTATAACAGTAAAGTGAAATTTGAAGATTCATTTTATGTATTTGAGCCATATGACTATGATGATGACGGATTATTTGAAATTGGTTGCAATCAATATGTAACTCTTACATCGCAACAAGATTGTATCGGATATACAAGAATAATTATGGATTATGATTATACATCAGGCGAAGTCATAATTCTCGAAACATATTTTAATTTAATAGCATAAAAAAAGACCACAGAATGCATTCTGTGGTCTTACTCTTTTAGTTAACTATAACATCAATCGGTATTTCATAAACACCATATGCCCAACATTTTTCGTTGTTAACATTAATCTCAACAATAACAGTGTCACTTCCTGTTTCTCCTGTATATCCTATGAGATTTACTGTTGCAGAAACTGACTCCGCACCAAGGTTAGCAATTTCTTCTTCAGGCCCGTATATCACAATGTCATTTATTGTTGAAAAATCTTCAACTAAAGATATAGTGTAATTTTCAGGTAAAATAAAGTTGATTGAACTCGAATTTATCGACACGCTCTTTGTAGCAACATTCTGAATATCAACAACTACTGTAGCTTTGTCAATCTGATCGAAAATTGTAAGGTTTGCACCGAAATCTTCTTTTGAGAAAGTGAAAATATTTTTTCCTTCTTTAAGCTCGGAGAAATCAATTCTTCCGACAATAATGCTTTCAAGAGAAGATACGACATCCGAAGCAGCACAAACATTCAGCGTTTCAGGATTGATAGAAATGTCATTTATATAATCCTGATAGTTTTCAGGAGTATCGAAAAACTCAACATCCGTTGCAAACTCAGCTTTTTTCATAACAGGGACTGTTATAACAACCGGTGCAGTTTCTTTAATTTCGATAAAATTAATAATATTACCGTAAGAATCTACAAGGTCAATTTTTGAATTGAAATGCGTTGTTTTCTTGATTGCTGAAGTTGAAGCTAATTCGTCAGGGTCAATTCTAGCATAAATTCCTTCTCTGTCGAGAAGGTCAATCTGAGTTGCTGCACCGCCTATTACAATTGTTTTAGGTGAAGGAATCGGACCATTGCTGTAGTAACCCTCAGCTATAAGGTTTTCAGGCAATGCTTTTGTTTTAAGTTCTACTTCAATTTCTTTGTATAAATCAAAATATACTTCGATTTCTTCATTGGAAAGCGAAATAATTTCAAAGTCAGATGCTCTATCTGTTTTCTTTGCTACAAGCTGCAGGCTATGCAAACCAACAGAATCAACGTAGTTAAGATTTGCACTGACAGTAACATCTTCTGCTGATAATTCATTTTTATTTATTGCATATCTTTTGCCCTTAATAGTAACATCAACTTTAAATTCTTTATCTGTAAACGGAAGCAGATCAAGCTTTTCGGCAGTTGAGTTTTCAACATTAATTGCAACAGGAACATCTTTAATTTCATAAGTTGTTTCTGGGCTGAATTCCATCACAACGATAACCCAAAAAACAACTGCAAGAACAAAAGAAAATATTGCAAGATATTTGTTGTTATAAAACAGATTATGAATAAGTTTTCCGAATCCTGATTTATTGTTGAAAACAGAAGTATCATTATTTTTCATCAAACATACCTCCCATTCTGTTTTTGGTAAATTCAATGAAAGATTTTACTGTACCCTTGCTGTCTTTTTTAGTGAAAGTAAGGGCATTCATAAGTTTATCAGTAAGTTCTTCTGGAGTAAGGTTACGTGTAAGATTACCTTTTTCAGCTATTGAAATAACGCCTGTTTCTTCACTTGTTATAACGAGAAGCGCATCGCTCTGTTCACTCATACCAATTGCAGCTCTGTGACGTGTTCCGAGCTCCTTATTGACTTTATTATTGTTATTTGTAAGCGGAAGAATACATCCCGCAGCATGCACTCGACCTTCACGCACAATTGCAGCACCATCATGAAGCGGAGAATTAGGGAAGAAAACATTGCAAAACATCTGCTCAGTTGCAGCAGCATCTATAACGGTGCCTGTTTTTATAATCTCACCTAAAAGTGTCTGCCTTTCAAAAACAGTAAGTGAACCGACTTTATTTTCGCTCATATTTACAACGGCTTTTACAAACTCATCAACAACCTCTTTCACATTTTGTGAATCTGTATTTTCACGTCGTTTTGCAAAAAAGCGTTTCGCAAAATTTCTGAAACCATTTGCACCTGCAACTTCAAGTGCATGTCTGATTTCAGGATGAAAAATAATAATAAGCACAAGAATGAGGTTTGAAAACAATGTTTTGAAAATATACTCACTTGCCTGCATATTGAGCATTTTGATTAAAACAAAAGAAAGCCCAACAAGAATAAGACCCTTCAAAAGCTGAAAAGCACGCGTATCTCTCAACAACTTTATTGCCTGATAAATTATAAAGGCAACAAGGCAGATATCTAATAAATCAGTAAAGCCGAAAGACATCAAGACATTTTTCAGCTTCAACGTATATTCAGAAAATATTCCACTAATCATATATTAAAACTCCCGAAAATAATATCAGCATTTTATTGTATCATACTTTTTTAATTTTGGCAATTTTATTTACAAAATTGATTAAAAAATTTATATCACTTTTTTTATTGAACGCTGAAACAGACGCCCGCACTGTACCTGAGTGCGATGTTCTGTAGTATTTGTGTGCCATTGGATTACAATGAAAACCGCCTCTTACAGCAATATTTTCTTTTGCTAATATAGATGCAGTTAATTCACTTTGCATATTTATCACGTTGAATGACAATATAGGCACAAATTTTTCAGAGAAAAATTCATTATACAAAATAACATCATCGGAATTGAGAAACTGTTTATAAAGATAATAAATCAACTCATTTTCATGTTCTCTGATATTGTCAATTTTGTTCTTTTTAAGAAAGTCAATCCCCTTGCCCAAAGCAAGAATACCATAAGTGTTAAGCGTACCGCTCTCAAAGCGGTCAGGCAAAAATTCAGGCTGAGAAAGATTTTTACTTTCACTACCTGTGCCACCTTCAATTATGGTGTCCGGAAAACAATTTTGAGAAAGCAACATAACACCTGTACCTACAGGACCATATAAACCTTTGTGACCGGGCATACAAAGGCAGGAAATATTATCACGCGTAATATCTATATCAATTATGCCTGCCGCTTGTGCTGCATCCACAATCAAAGGGATATTATATCGTTTGGCAAGATGTCCTATCTTTTCAACAGGTAGAATATCACCAAATACATTCGAAGCATAAGTGCATACAATGAAATCTGTGTTGCTTTTAATTTTGCTTTCAAAACTTGCAACAGTTTTGTCATCATCAGAAAAAACAGTTGCAATATCAAAATCAAAATCGCCGCTTTCACGCAATTTATAAAGTGGTCGCATAACTGAGTTATGCTCAAGACACGAGGTTACTGCGTGTCCACCTTTTTTAGCAAGACCCTTTATAGCAAGATTGAGTGCATGGGTACAGTTAAAAGTAAATACAACCTGCTCTTCACTTTCAGCACCGAAAAATTCAGCAATTTTACTTCTAACTTTGTAAATTTCAAGTGCTGTAGAATTACTCATGGGATATCCGCCTCTGCCGGGATTTGCCCCATAAACCACAGGACCAACTCTTAACATCTCACGCACAGCAACGGGCTTCGGATAAGTTGTGGCACTGTTATCAAGATAAATCATAGTTTGTTTCGGATTTTGCCTGATGAAGAAAACTTCACATGATAATCACGCAATATTCCCTCTGCACGCATAATATCGCCATCAAAAACTACCGAATAGCCACAACTTTCACCAACAGAGTTATCAGTGTTTCTCACAACTTTTGCATTATAGCCGTTTGAATTTAGCACATCTTTTGCTTTTATCGCATGTGTTACAGATTTGACTTTTACAAATGCTTTATCCATTATTTCACCTCATTTCATAATGATATCATTATCATAATATGAAATAAGGCATAATTTGTCCTAATCTATCAAAACAACTGCATGTGCCGAAATTCCCAGACCTTCGCCTGTAAAGCCCATCTTTTCTTCAGTTGTAGCTTTTACGCTCACCCGACCTATATCAAGACCACAGCTTTCTGCAATATTTGCACGCATCATATCAATAAACGGTGAAAGTTTCGGTCTTTGAGCAACAACAGTAGAATCAATGTTAACGATTTCATACCCATTTTCTTTAAGTTTTGACACAACAACTTCAAGAAGTTTTCTGCTGTCTGCACCCAGAAATCTGTCGTCATTATCAGGAAAAAGTTTTCCGATATCACCCAATGCTGCTGCACCCAAAAGTGCATCACTGATAGCATGAAGTAACACATCTGCATCAGAATGACCTAAAAGACCTTTTTCAAATTCAATTTCAACTCCGCCAAGAATTAATTTTCTGTTTTCAGTTAATTTGTGTACATCGTATCCGTGACCGATTCTCATAGACTTTCTTCAATCTCCTTTACCAAAAGTTTATATTCATCTTTTGTCATAAAAACGTTAAGCATCTGCACAAGTGCATTAGTCGAAAGATTTGATGGCAAGGAAACTTTTTTGAGTAAAATTTTTCTTTTTTCTGTACAGTTATCTTTGCCGAAAAAGCCATCGTCATACAAATCTATTTTAGTTATAGGGTCTTCTGCTTCCGGCGAATCCTGAGCGAACACCCCTGCTCTTTCGAGACTTTTCAGAATAATTTCTTTTGAAACTCCTTCAACTCCAAGCAGCCCTTCTTTTGAAGCTTCGTTTTTTCTTTTTTCTTTTCCAAACAATTCAGGGATATACACATGCTTTATGTATTCCTTTTTTATGCTTCCACCAAGAAAAGAACGTATCATAAGCCCTGCCGAATCACTGTCTGTGAGTATAAGAATTCCCCTTTTTTCTGCAAGACTTCTGATAAAATTCTGCTTTTCTTTGTCTTTGAAAATTCTGAAACCATCTGTTGTGACTATAGGAGCATCAAGAATGGAAGCAAGCTTAATTTTATCATATTTTCCTTCGACAATTACAGCCTCTTTAATTTTTATCATTATACCGTTACCCTTTCACCATTTGCGGCTAAAATGAGTTTTACAATTGTTTCTTCAAGAATCAGCGATTTATTTACTGCTGAACTTTTAAGTTTTGTATCTGCTGCAGCAAGAATATCAAGACACACTCTGATTGCTGAAATATCAATTTTTGATGCGTCTCTTGCTGCATTTGTAAGGCGGAAAGTTTTGTTCTGATAGTTATAAAACTTAGCAGCACCATCAGCTTTTTCACCTGAAGAAAGAAACACTTTTGCTCTGTAAATATCAACATAAGCATTAATAAGCTGGCTATTGATGTTGACCGGTTCTTCTTTTTGCGAAAGCAAAGTTTTAAGAACTTCAAAAGCTTTTTCATTCCTACCCTGCACGATATCTGTTGCAAGGTCAAAAACTCTTGCTGATACTGAACGAATAGCCAATGATTCTATGTGTTGTTTTGTTATTTCGCTTTTATCAGCAAAAAAACAAAGTTTTTCAAGTTCATTAAGGAGATTATTCATATCATCCCCTACCAGATTAATCAAGTGTTCTGCATTTTGAGATGAAATCGAACAGCCTCTTTTATCAGCACCGGAAACAAGAAGTTTAACAAGTGCTGAACGTGTTTTTTTATCAAGAGAAACAGTGCTTGCGTATTTATTCATCAAAGTCAGAATTTTTTTCCATTTGTCGTTTTTCTTCGCATCAACTTCAACATTCTGCATCCAGAACACAAGAATAGTTGTGTCAGGCACATCAGAAATTATTTCTTCAATCTGCTTTCTTTCATCTTCTGTTGCTTTGTCAAATTTATAATCTTTAACCACAACACAACAATGCTCATCCATCATAGGCAACGATTCGCAACAAGCGGCAACGTCATTGAGAGAAACATCATCACCATTAAAAATATGCAGATTGAACATTGCAAAATCTTTGTTGACTGACTTTTCAATGATTTTTCCCGCATAAAACTCTTTAAGATACGGCTCATTACCATAAATAAAATACACATTGGAAAAATTACAGGACTTTATATGAAGTTTTATATCATTTTCAAATATTTCAGGCATACTTTTTACTCCTTAATACTTAATCGCTTTGATATATTCTGAATCATATTTTGTTATGTGAATGTTATCGGCATTTTCAGGAATATATTCTTCATAATACGCAGAAAGAATATATTCTTTTGTTGCAGAAAAATCCGTTTTGTATGAATCTGCATTCATTGTAACATAAATATCGGGGTTAATACAACTCTGTGGCAAATATTCATTCTTTAAATTGCCATAAAAATTTATAAGAATACGTGTCTGACCAATTTCAGCCAGTGCAAATGAACATTTTTCATATGTATGGTAGTCGATTTTGAGTTTACCCTGAAAATATTCTGCTACTACATGGTCGGCCGACGTAACATTATCACAAACAAATGAAAATTTATATTCAGACGATGTCACTGCAGATTCAACAACATAATCTTCGCTGATTTTTCTTGCACTTGCAACAAGTTTGGCACCGGAATCAACAGGCAGATAAAGAGCTTTAATTTTATCAACATTTCTTAATTCAAGATAATTATAGATATTGTTAAGAGGATAGTAACTGTCTGTACCACAACCCAGCATTACCGTTTCACCATTATTTGTAAAAGTCACGCACAAGCCTTGTCCCACATCCATAACTGCAAAATCCACGTAAATTTGCCTATAAACAGATGGAATAAAATTAGATATAAAAAATATCGGAATAAGAAACAAGGAAAATGCTGCACTTTTCTTTTTGATTGAAAACGTTGCAAACGCAAGTAGAAACAGAATGATACCTGCTAAAATAAGAAATATGTAGTTTTCCATTGTTGTTACGTTTACATAAAACTTATCGAGTACAGACAATTTTTCAGTTATATGCAGAATAATCCTTGAAAAGATTATTGATGTACCAAAAATCAGTTTTGTTACAATAAAATCAGGTGCATACAATAAAAAGACACTGCCGATACCACCACAAACCATTGCAACCGTTGTAAAAATTGAAACAAAGAAATTGCCGATTATGCTGATAAATGAAAAATCGATATTATATAAAACAGAAACAGGAAATGTAAAAACTTGTGCTGAAAGCGAAATAAACACTGTTGAAACAATAAACGAAACTGCTGTTCTTATGGTTTTTACTTTAATACGAAGAATCTGCTTATTTAATGAAGGATAAACAAATTTGTTTCCGAGCAATATACCGAAAACACAAGCAAACGAAAATACAGTGCCCACATTATATACAGAAAAGGGATTAATTATTGTCAGCACAAGTGCAGCAAATCCTGTCGTATTAAGCGAATCCGGAATCTCTCCTGATATTTTTGCTGAATAATTCAGAATCATCATAACCCCTGCACGCACAACTGATGGCGTAAACCCTGTAAACGCCATATATACCAATAAAAATATTATTGAAACGAGGGAAGATTTTCTTTCTGAAAGAAATTTTTTCAGAAACCAATATAGTGCACCTGACCAAATTGCAGTATGAAGACCCGAAACAACAAGGATATGTGAAGTACCTGTTATTCTGAAATTATGAGAAGTCGTATCACTCAACAAATCCTTTTCACCAAAAGTAATACCTGCGATAAATGCACCAACATCATTGGGAACAAAAGAATAAATATTGTCAACTAATTTATACTTATATGACAATAGATAATAATTCAGCGGTTTAGAATTATTTTCACATGCTTCAAGAGAATGATTGTCGCAATATCCTGTGAGTACAATATTATCTGCTTTATTAATTGCAGATTCAGTTTTAAATAATTCAGCATTAAAAGAGATTTTATTGTATAATAACGCCTTTTCAGGTAAAGTGCGTGATTTAACAAGAATTTTCATTGATACATCATCTGAGTTGATCTTATCAGTTTTAACGCAAAATACATACCCTTCGCCATCAAAATATGGTCTTTCACAAATAACACCTTCAACTGAAATATTTTCGCCCGAAAAATATTCAGCCTTTGTTTTGTAATCAGTATCAGCAACGTAAAAAATTATGCATGCACATAATACTGAAGACGTTACTACTGTGAAAAATCTAAGACGTTTTTGTTTAAGAAAAACCAAAAAGACCGCAGCAAGAAATACAGGCAGAATATACAATGATTTTTCAAAACCGAATCGTGATAAAACGACCATTATTGTGAAAAACATTGCGCCTATAAATCCAAGCGGTCTTTTTTCCATTTTATTTCAGCTCCGATAAACTAATTTAAATCAGCCTGCAGGCCATGTAAAGTTTCTTCCGCCCATAAGATGGAAATGAAGATGTTTTACTGTCTGTCCGCCCGCTTCTCCGATGTTAGTAACGATTCTGTAACCATCAGCAGACAAATTGTTTTCTTTAGCCAATTTTGCTGCAACTTCAAAAATGTGCGCTACAACTGCACTGTTTTCTGCTGTTATTTCGTCTGCAGATTTAATATGTTCTTTCGGGATTATGAGAATATGAACAGGTGCCTGAGGGTCAATATCGTGAAAAGCATAAACAAGCTCATCTTCGTATGCTTTTTTTGAGGGAATTTCACCTGCTATAATTTTACAAAACAAACAATCCATTGTTATTCTCCTTTATTTTGCCATTGAAGTAACGATTGCCTCAACGCCGTTTATAGCATCTTCTGCTTTTGTAATATCTTTACCGCCTGCCATAGCGAAATCAGGACGTCCGCCGCCTGAACCACCTGCAAGTTTTGCAACCTCACGAACAATATTACCTGCATTCATACCTTTTGCAATTGCACCTTTAGCACAACCGCAAGCAAAGTTGATATTACCTTTTTCTTTGTTTATATTACCAACAACGATAACTGCATCTTCGCTTGTATCGCGGAGTGCTTCACACATTGAGCGAAGGTCGTCACCAGACATGTCTTCTACGATTGTTGCGATAAGTTTAACACCTGTAACATCTTTTGCTGATGAAGAAAGGCTGTTTGCTTTGATTGAAGAAAGTTCTGATGAGAGTCTTGATATTTCTCTGTCTTTATCTTTCATTTCAGCCATTACGCTTTCTGCACGTTTATCAAGGTCATTAACATTAGCAAGTTTGAGTGTTTCTGCTGTATTTGCAATAAGAGAAAGTTTCTTTGTAATAAATTCAAGAACACCGTTACCTGTTACTGCTTCAATACGTCTTACGCCTGCTGCAACTGAAGATTCACTTACAATTTTGAAAAGACCAAGGTTACCAGTTGAAGAAACGTGAGTACCACCACAAAGTTCAGTTGAGTATTCACCTGCTCTTACAACCCTTACAACGTCACCGTATTTTTCGCCGAACAATGCCATAGCACCGATTTTCTTTGCTTCTTCAATAGGCATTTCTGTCATTGAAACTACAGCCGCAGAAAGGATTTCTTCATTTACAATCTTTTCAACTTCTGCAATTTCTTCAGCTGTAAGTGCTGAGAAATGAGTAAAGTCAAAACGTACTGCGTCTTTGTTTACAAGCTGACCTGCCTGCTCAACATGAGTACCGAGTGTTTTTCTTAAAGCTGCCTGAAGAAGATGAGCTGCTGTGTGGTTACGCATTATTGAAAGTCTTTCGTCTTTGTTGATAACTGCTTTTACATTATCGCCAAGTTTGATTCCATCGCCTTCAACAATTGAACCGTAATGAAGGAATACACCATCGTGTGTTTTCTTTGTGTCAACAACTTCAAAAACAGTTTCGCCAAGTGAAATTACACCTGTGTCGCCAACCTGACCGCCGCTTTCAGCATAAAATGAAGTTTTATCAAGTACAAGCACTGCTTCTTCGCCGTTTTCAATAAATTCTTTTCTTTCACCGGCAGAAATAAGAGCAACAACTTCTGCTTCATTTTCAAATTCAGTATAACCAACGAAATCAGTTGCAGGAATACCTTTGGTTACAACGCCACTGTCTTTCCATGCCTCTGCACCTGCATCTTTACGAGCATCTCTTGAACGGTTTCTCTGTTCAAGAACAAGTTCCTTGAACTTTTCTTCATCAACACTCATGCCTTTTTCTTCAAGAATTTCTTTTGTAAGGTCAATGGGGAAACCGTAAGTATCTGAAAGTTTGAATGCATCTTCACCTGAAAGAACATAGTTTTCAGTATTTTCAATCATTGTATTAAGAAGCTGCATACCTGAGTCAATTGTTTTGTTGAAGTTTTCTTCTTCAATCTTAATTATTTTCACTATGAAATCGCGTTTTTCAACAAGGTTGGGATATGCTGATTCGTTTTCTTTAATTACTGTATCACAAACTTCATAAAGGAAGGGTTTGTCGATACCGATAAGTTTACCGTGTCTTGCAGCACGTCTGAGAAGACGGCGGAGAACATAACCTTTACCTTCATTTGAAGGCATAACACCGTCACCAATCATAAATGTTGTTGAACGGATATGGTCAGTAATAACACGAAGTGAAATATCTGTCTTTTCGTTGTCGTGATACTGAATTTTTGAAATTTCCATAATGTGCTTCATAATATTCTGCACTGTGTCAACCTCAAAGAGATTGTCAACATCCTGCATAACACAAGCAAGTCTTTCAAGACCCATACCTGTATCAATATTGCAACGGTCAAGTTTTGTATAATTGCCTTCACCGTCGTTTGAGAACTGTGTGAAAACAAGGTTCCATACTTCGATGAATCTGTCACATTCGCAACCAACTGCACAATCAGGTGAACCGCAACCATGCTTTTCGCCACGGTCAAAATAAATTTCTGAACAAGGACCGCAAGGACCTGCACCATGTTCCCAGAAGTTGTCTTCTTTGCCAAGTCTTACAATGTGGCTGGGATCAACGCCAACTTTCTGTGTCCAGATGTCAAATGCTTCATCGTCTTCTTCATAAATACTACAATAAAGTTTTTCTTCGGGGATTTCGAGAACCTTTGTAAAGAATTCCCAAGCCCATGCAGTTGCTTCATTTTTAAAATAATCACCGAATGAGAAGTTACCGAGCATTTCAAAATATGTGCCGTGACGTGCAGTTTTACCAACACGTTCAATATCAGGTGTTCTGATACATTTCTGGCAAGTTGTAACACGGTTTCTGGGGGGTGTTACTTCACCTGTGAAATATTTTTTCATAGGTGCCATACCTGAGTTGATAAGAAGAAGGCTCTTATCGCCCTGAGGCACAAGCGAGAATGAAGGCAAACGAAGATGACCTTTGCTTTCAAAAAATGCGAGATATTTCTCACGAAGTTCATTAAGACCTGTCCATTTCATAATTTTTACTCCTTAATATATATTCTGAAAATTTTAAACAAAAAAATAAATGCCTCATGCACACAGAAAAGGATACAAAATCCCCTTCTGACAAATCGGGACAAGACATATGTCCTGCGGTACCACCCGAATTGTGCAAAAAGCACCACTCAATTTATCTTTAACGCAGATTTACGTTGCTGTTCATCACAGCACAGCTCAAAGTCGGCATCTTTTTTACGATTACGCAAAACCCTTTCAGCCACGAGGTTTCTCTCTGTATGCGCTCAATAAAAAATTAAACTCGTCACAGCTTTTAATATATTGGGTTAATTATATAACAATCTTATCTTTTAGTCAAGTTTTTATAAAAAATTATACTTTTTAATTTTTATGTCATTGTATTAAATAATACTTTGTTTTATAATGTAAACAAAGATATAAATATGTCTTTAACTAAAGATTAACACTTGTTAAACATCAACAGTATATACTTGAAAAAGAAAGGTTGTGAAAATATGAAAAAAGCAATTTCACTTTTACTTTGCGTCATTCTGGCTTTTTCAGTTACAATCAATGCATTTGCAGCAGAAAAACAAACTGAAAACAAATATCCCTTCATATTTATTCATGGTATGTTTGGTTGGGGTCAGGATGAAGGCATTAACAAAATTGCTCCTTACTGGGGCGGTACAACAGGAAGCCTTATGGAATATCTGCGTGAAAACAATATGGAATGCTATGATGTTTCAGTAGGACCAATTTCAAGCGCATGGGATAACGCATGTGAAATTTATGCTCAGCTTACAGGCACAACAGTTGACTACGGTGAAGCTCATTCTAAAGCTCATGGTCATAGCCGATATGGCAGAACATATGAAGAACCTGTTTTTGAAGGTTGGAGTGAAAGCAAAAAAATCCATCTTATCGGTCACAGCCATGGTGGACAAGTTGCAAGAATTCTTGCTCACTTGCTGGCATATGGTGATAAAGAAGAGATAAATGCAACACCGTCAAACGAAATTTCAGGACTTTTTGCAGGCGGTAAAGAAAACTACGTTGAAAGCGTTACAACAATATGTTCACCCAACAACGGAACTATCGCCTACAATGTCGGAACAGATCTGGGTCTTAAACCATTACTTAAGGCTGTAGCAAACACATATGCTGCAATTCTCGGCAGAACTTTTCTTAACGGAATACTTGTTGATTTTCATCTTGAACATTTTGGTCTGACCAATATTCCCGGCAAAGAGCCGACCGCTGATGGTTTCTTTTCATCATTGAATAAGTTTTCATCTTCGGAAGATACTGTTATTCTTGACCTATCTTTTAAAGGTGCTCAGCAACTAAATCAGTATACAGAACTCAGTGAAAATATAAATTATTTCTGCTATTCATACAATGCGACAAGCGAAAAAACCCACTTACCCACAAAAACTGATTTCCCTTTCCTGATATTAACCTCAATGTTGCTTTGGTTTTACGGATTGCCTGAAGATGGATACGGAATTGTATTTGACGAAAGTTGGCGCGCAAATGACGGACTCGTTGATACAGTATCAGCAAAAAATCCCATAGATGAGCCTGCAAAAGATTACGACGGAAAAATCGAAGCGGGAATATGGAATGTAATGCCGACTCTTGAAGGCGATCATGGCACGCCAATCGGTCTTTTCTCAAGCGAAGAATATGTGCATAATTTCTATGATAATCTGACTGCAATGCTTATTTCTCTTGAAAAATAAGTTTATCCCTCAACATTCAATGAGTGTTGAGGGATATTTTTATCTTCTTTTCTTGTTTTTTAATTTATCTTTCTGTTTTCTGAAAGATTTTTCCTTATTTCTGTCATATTTGCCGTCTTTGTAATTCTTAGGTTTATCTTTATGAGAATTTTTCTGATGTTTTTCAGGCTTGACTTTAGTATTTTTATCCTGATAAACTCTTGTATCAACATTGAAGCCGTTAATTTTACAACCTAACATTTTAAACACAATTTCGTCAACTTTATCTTTAGGGATACCGACTAAAGTATATTCATCGTAGATTTCAATCTTACCGATTTCTTTACCTGAAATGCCTGTTCGGTCTGCAACAGCACAAAGAACATGATTAGGTGCAACTTTTTTCGTTCTACCTATTGAAATACGGATTTTCTGAAAATCTTCATCATTTCCTCTTTGTTTTTTGCCGAAAGATTCAAGAGAAGATATCTGCTCAATCTTTTCACCCATAATAATCTGCAGAAGTTTTGCGCTCAGTTCGTAAAGTGAAAAACCTTTACTTAAAAGTTCATTGAGAATTTTGTTATATCTGTCATCAGCATTGATTTCAAGCTGATTTTCAAGAAGAACGAGCTCTCTTTCAATAAGCTTATTTCTCAAATCTTCTGTGCTTGGCAAATCAAGCTGTTCAATTTCAGATTTAGTGCTTTTGGCGATATCTTTAATTGCAGTTATCTGACGTCTTCCGCTGCAAATTGTAACTGCTGTACCATCTTTACCCGCTCTGCCTGTGCGACCTATTCGGTGAACGTAATATTCTCTGTTCTGCGGAATATCATAGTTAAAAACAAAATCAATGTCATTAACGTCAATACCGCGTGCTGCAACGTCTGTAGCAATAAGGATATTACTTAAACCGCCTTTAAAAGAATCCATAACACGCGTACGGGAAGATTGCTGCATATCGCCATGAAGGCTTTCAGAATCGAATCCGTTTTCTTTCAGGTATTTGCCTAAATCTTCAACCATTGCTTTCGTATTACAGAAAATCATTGCTCTTTTCGGTGAAAAATAACGAAGAAGCATATTCAGAGCATCCATCTTTTTACCCATCGGCACTTCGATAAAATGCTGTTTTATATGCTCAACTGTCAGGCTGCGTGATTTTATTTCAATCATCATCGGGTCACGCTGGAATTTTTCTGTGATATCGAGAATTTCTTTAGGCATTGTAGCAGAAAAAAGAACAGTTTGTCTGTCGTCAGGTGTATGCGAAAGAATTTCTTCAATATCTTCCCTGAATCCCATACTGAGCATTTCATCTGCTTCATCGAGAACAACCATTTTTACATCGTGAAGTTTAAGTGTTCTTCTGCGCATATGGTCCATTATTCTGCCGGGTGTGCCGATTACAATGTTAGCACGCTTGATTTTTGTAATCTGTCTGTCCATAGCAGCACCGCCATAGACATCGCATACTCTCACACCATTCATAAAACGTGAAAGCTTCTTTATCTCTCCTGCGCCTTGCATTGCAAGTTCACGTGTGGGACAAAGAATTATAATCTGAACTTTCTCAAGGCTTGTATCAATAGTTTCAAGGGCAGGAATTGCAAAAGCAACAGTTTTTCCCGTACCTGTCTGTGAACGACCGATAACGTCACATCCTGTGCGGATAAGAGGGATTGCCTGCGACTGAATATCAGTCATTTCATTAAATCCCATTTCGTCAACTGCACGTTTAAGTTCAGGTGATAAATAGAGATTTTCAAAAGATTTTTCCATCAAAATTTCCTTCCGAAAAATAGCGGAGACATCAGAGTGTCTCCGCTGTTATAATTATTTAAAGTATTTAACTGCTGACTCGAACATCTGCATATCGTAAACGCCGTCAACATTTTTGTAAAGTCCGTAGCCTTTACGTTCAGAGTGACCCATTTTACCGAATACTCTGCCGTCAGGTGAAGTAATACCTTCAATAGCGCATACAGAGTTGTTGGGGTTGAAACGGATATCATCTGTGGGATTACCTTCAAGGTCTACATACTGAGTTGCAATCTGACCGTTTTCAGCAAGCTTCTTGACAAGTTCTTCACTTGCAAGGAAACGACCTTCGCCGTGTGAAATCGGCACTGTGTAAACGTCACCTACGTTTGTAGCTGCAAGCCATGGAGACTTGTTAGAAGCGATTCTTGTTCTTACCAATCTTGACTGATGGCGACCGATTGTGTTGAATGTAAGTGTGGGACAATTTTCATCAGTATCAATAATCTTACCGTAAGGTACAAGACCAAGTTTGATAAGTGCCTGGAAACCGTTACAGATACCGCACATAAGACCGTCACGGTTTTCAAGAAGATTTGTTACGCCTTCTTTAACTGCTGCATTACGGAAGAATGCTGTGATGAATTTACCTGAACCATCGGGTTCGTCACCGCCTGAGAAACCGCCGGGAACGAAAATCATCTGTGCTGTTTCAAGAGATTTTGCAAATCTTTCTACACTTCTTGTAATGCCGTCTGCTGTAAGGTTATTAAGAACAATAATTTCAGCTTCTGCACCTGCATATTCCATAGCTTTTGCTGAATCATATTCACAGTTAGTGCCGGGGAATACAGGGATAAGAACTTTCGGCTTTGCAACCTTGATTGCAGGAGCTTTTCTTTCACTTGCTTCGAATGAGAAAGCAGGAATTTCCTTACCTTCTGTTTCGATATTGCAAGAATAGATAGGTTCAAGTTTATCTTCATAAATCTTGAGAAGATTATTAAGGCAGACTTTTTCGTTGCCTTTAACGATTGCTTTTTCTTCTGTAGTTTTACCGAGAAGAATACCAACCTGTGTATCATCAGCCATTTCAAGAACGAATGCACCGTAGTTATAACCAAAGATTTCATCATTTGAAATTTCTGCATTATATTCAAAGCCGATATCGTTACCGAAGCACATCTTCATAACTGCTTCTGCTACGCCACCGAGAGTGGGTGTATAAGCTGCAACAGCTTTGCCTGATGAAAGAAGTTCATTGACTTTATCAAAGTTTGCCTTAAGTGATGCAGTTACGGGAAGACCGTTTTCATCATATTCAGGCTTAAGAAGACATACATTATGACCTGCTGCTTTGAATTCAGGAGATACAATGCTGTCAACTTTTTCTGTTGTTACAGCGAAAGAAACAAGCGTGGGCGGAACATCGATATCTTCAAATGAACCACTCATTGAGTCTTTACCGCCGATTGAAGCAATTTCAAGTTCAAGCTGTGCTTTGAATGCACCAAGAAGTGCTGAAAGAGGTTTACCCCAACGTGTAGGAGATTTGAGAGGTTTCTCAAAATATTCCTGGAATGTAAGGTATACATCTTCAAATTTAGCACCTGTTGCAATAAGTTTTGAAACTGATTCAATTACTGCAAGGTATGCTGAATGATAGGGGCTCTTACAAGCAATGAACGGGTTGTAACCCCATGACATAAGTGAACAACTGTTTGTTTTTGCTTTTTCAGTTGAAACTTTATGTACCATTGCCTGAATGGGAGTCTGCTGATGTTTACCACCGAAGGGCATAAGCACTGTACCTGCACCGATTGTTGAGTCGAATCTTTCTGAAAGACCTCTCTTGGAACATACGTTAAGGTCATCTGCAAGTGCTTCAAGGTTTTCTGTGAATGAACCTTCAACGGCTTTCTTATAACATTCAGGTTTAACAGGAGCAATATCAATATGCTTTTCAGCACCGTTTGAGTTAAGGAATTCTCTGGAAAGGTCAACAATTTTCTTGCCGTTCCAATGCATTACAAGACGAGGTTCAGCCTTAACTGTTGCAACGGGAGTTGCTTCAAGGTTTTCAAGAGCTGCAAGTTCAAGGAAACGTGCAACGTCTTTTGCTTCAACAACAACTGCCATTCTTTCCTGGCTTTCACTGATTGCAAGCTCTGTACCGTCAAGACCATCATATTTCTTCGGAACTTTGTTAAGGTCGATTTCAAGACCGTCAGCAAGTTCACCGATAGCAACTGAAACACCACCTGCACCGAAGTCGTTACAACGTTTGATAAGGTAAGATGCTTCTGCGTTTCTGAAAAGTCTCTGGAGTTTTCTTTCTTCCGGAGCATTACCCTTCTGAACTTCTGCACCGCAGGATTCAAGAGATTCAAGTGTATGTGATTTTGAAGAACCTGTTGCACCGCCGCAACCGTCACGACCTGTTCTGCCACCGAGAAGAATAACAACATCGCCATCTTCAGGTCTTTCGCGACGAACATTTTTAGCAGGTGCTGCTGCAACAACTGCACCGATTTCCATTCTCTTTGCAACGTAGCCGTCGTGGTAAAGTTCATCAACCTGACCTGTAGCAAGTCCAATCTGGTTACCGTATGAAGAATAACCTGCAGCTGCGGTTCTTACGATTTTTCTCTGAGGAAGTTTACCTTTCATTGTTTCAGCAACACTCTTCAAAGGGTTGCCTGCACCTGTAACACGCATAGCACCGTAAACATATGAACGGCCTGAAAGCGGGTCACGGATAGCACCACCAATACAAGTAGCTGCACCGCCGAAAGGTTCAATTTCTGTGGGATGGTTATGAGTTTCGTTTTTGAAGAGAAGAAGCCATTCTTCGTCTACTCCGTCAACGTCAACTGTCATTTTAACTGTACAAGCATTGATTTCTTCTGATTCATCAAGCTTGGGAAGTTTGCCGTTTGCTTTGAGAACTCTTGTTGCGAGAGTTGCAACATCCATAAGGTTAATGGGTTTTGTTCTGCCAAGTTCTTCACGTTTTGCGATATATTCTTTCCATGCGTTTTCGATAAGCTTATCTTCAAACTTAACACTATCGATAGTTGTAAGGAAAGTTGTATGACGGCAATGGTCAGACCAGTATGTATCAATCATTCTGATTTCAGTAATTGTGGGATTTCTGTTTTCAGTTTTGAAATAATCCTGACAGAATTTAATATCGTCATTATCCATTGCAAGGCCATATGATTTAACAAACTGTGCAAGACCGTCTGCATCTAAATCAAGGAAACCATCAAGCGTTTCAACTTCTGTGGGAATTTCATAATCAACAGCAAGTGTCTCTGGCTTTTCAAGAGAAGCTTCACGTGATTCAACGGGGTTGATTACGTATTTTTTGATTTCAGCAAGTTCTGCATCGGAAATTTCACCGTAGAGAGCGTAAACTTTTGCTGTTCTCACAAGAGGTCTGTCACCCTGTGAAATAATCTGAATACACTGAGCAGCTGAATCAGCACGCTGGTCAAACTGACCGGGAAGATATTCGGTTGCAAAAATGATAGCGTTATCATCTGAAAAATCATCGCTGATGTTATCAAGCTGAGGTTCAGCAAAAACTGTCATTTTGCTTTTTTCAAACAAATCTGCGTCAATATTTTCAACGTCATATCTGTTGAAAAGTCTTAATTTTTCAAGGCCTTTGATTGAAAGAAGTGAACGAAGGTCATGCTTGAGTTCATTTGCTTCATTTTCAAGGCCTGCTTTTTTTTCTACAAAAATTCTGTAAACCATATATTATTCCTCCGTTTTCAAGAGTGCTCTTCTGCCGATATCTTTTCTATAAAAAGCATTGTCAAAACTCACTTTTTCAACTGACTTGTAAGCTTTTTCAACAGCGCCTTTAAGTGTGTCTGCTTTTGAAACAACTCCAAGCACACGACCGCCACCTGTTAAAAGTTTACCATCATCAGAAAGTTTTGCACCTGCAATGTAAAGCTCGTAATCATCTGATTCTTCAGCCTTAATTTCAAAGCCTGTTGCATATTTTTTAGGATAGCCATCAGATGCCATAACAACGCAACAAGCGTTTTCATCTGAAAATTTAACCATTTCTTCAGTAAGTGTACCGTCAGCACAAGCAATCATAATATTGAGCAAATCGCTTTCAAGCAACGGCAGAACAACCTGAGTTTCAGGATCACCGAAACGACAGTTATATTCAATAACTTTAGGTCCTTTTTCAGTAATCATAAGACCGAAGTACAGGCAACCTTTAAATTCCCTGCCCTCTGCTCTCATTGCGTTGATTGTAGGAAGGAAGATTTTATCCATACATTCTTTTGCAACGTCAGAAGTATAATAAGGGTTGGGAGCTACTGTGCCCATACCGCCTGTGTTAAGACCCTCATCATTATCAAGTGCACGTTTGTGGTCCATTGATGAAATCATAGGAACAACAGTTTTGCCATCTGTAAATGAAAGAACAGAAACTTCAGGACCTGTAAGGAATTCTTCAATAACAATGTTGTTACCACTTTCACCGAAAACCTTATCTTCCATAATTTCCTTAACGGCTGCTACTGCTTCATCGCGTGTCATTGCAATAATAACACCTTTACCGAGTGCGAGACCGTCAGCCTTGATAACTGTGGGAATAGGACAATTTTCGATATATTTAAGTGCATCTTCTGCATCAGAGAAAACCTCATATTCTGCAGTTGGGATGCCGTATTTTTTCATAAGATTTTTTGAAAAAACTTTACTGCCTTCGATAATTGCTGCATTTTTCTTCGGACCAAAGCATTTGATTCCCGCTTCATTAAGAGCATCAACAGCACCTAAAACAAGGGGATCATCAGGAGCTACAACTGCAAAATCAATACCATTTTCTTTCGCAAATTCTACCTGCTTTTCAATGTCTTTAGCACCGATAGCTACACATTCTGCAT
This sequence comes from Oscillospiraceae bacterium, assembly GCA_015066175.1. Lineage (GTDB taxonomy): Bacteria > Bacillota > Clostridia > Oscillospirales > Acutalibacteraceae > SIG575. The sequence goes on along the minus strand of SVOW01000002.1, from coordinate 97,536 downwards.
CTGCAGCAATGCCACCGTTACCGGGAAGTGCGTAAATTTTTTCAACATCTTTATTTTCTTTAAGTTTTTTGATGATAGCATGTTCACGTCCGCCACCACCGACAACTAAAAGTTTCATCGGGTCTACCTCCAATTATATTACTGATAAATCGGGAACTTTTCGCAAAGCGCCATTACTTCTTCAGCAATTTTGTCCTTTGAATTTTCAAAATCTGTTGCAACAAGCTTAATCCATTTAGCGATGAGAAGCATTTCTTCTTCTTTGAATCCGCGTGAAGTAACTGCAGGAGTGCCTACTCTGATACCGCTTGTAACAAAAGGACTCTGTTTTTCGTTGGGGATTGTGTTTTTATTTACTGTAATATGAACTTCATCAAGTCTTCTCTCAAGTTCTTTACCTGTAATATCAAAAGGAGTAAGGTCAACAAGCATGAGGTGGTTATCTGTGCCGTCAGATACGATTCTGAAGCCCTCATCTTTCATCGCCTGACAAAGTGTTGCGGCATTTTTAACAACCTGAGCCTGATATTCCTTGAATTCAGGTTTCAATGCTTCGCCGAAAGCAACTGCTTTTGCAGCGATAACATGCATAAGCGGACCACCCTGTGTACCCGGGAAAACAGCCTTATCAATCTGTTTTGCATACTGTTCTTTGCAAAGAATAAGACCACCGCGAGGTCCGCGAAGGGTTTTATGAGTAGTTGAAGTTACAACATCTGCATAAGGTACGGGGCTGGGATGAAGACCTGCAGCAACAAGACCTGCGATGTGAGCAATATCAACCATCATATATGCACCGACTTCGTCACAGATCTCTCTGATTTTAGCAAAATCAAGTGTTCTTGAATATGCACTTGCACCTGAAACAATCATCTTAGGTTTGCATTCAATAGCAATTCTTCTCATTTCCTCATAATCGATCATTTCAGTATCATCTGCAACACCGTAGGGAACAACATTAAAATATTTACCTGAAATGTTTACGGGTGAGCCGTGAGAAAGATGACCGCCGTTTGCAAGGTTAAGACCCATAACGGTATCTCCGCATTCAAGCAAAGCAAAGAAAGCTGCAAGGTTTGCATTTGCACCGCTGTGAGGCTGTACATTAGCATGTTCTGCACCAAAAAGTTCTTTCGCTCTTTCTCTTGCAATATTTTCAACAATGTCTACCTTTTCACAACCGCCGTAATATCTTTTTGTGGGATAACCTTCAGCGTATTTGTTTGTAAGAACTGTGCCTGCAGCAAGAAGAACAGCACGTGACACAATATTTTCTGAAGCTATAAGCTCAATATTGTGCTGCTGTCTTTTCAGTTCGAGATCACAAGCTGAAAATACTTCGCTGTCATAATTTGCGAGTTCGTCAAAAAAGTTCATTTTAAAATAATCTCCTTAGTACGTTACATTCAATTAGTGATGGAACAATCTCATTCCTGTAAATGACATTGTCATATTGTATTTGTTACAACAATTGATAACTACATCATCTCTGATTGAGCCACCGGGCTGTGCGATATATGATACACCGCTTCTCTTTGCTCTTTCGATGTTATCGTCAAAGGGGAAGAAAGCATCAGAGCCGAGAGCAACACCTGAAAGAGAAGAAAGATATTCTTTCTTGAGTTCTCTTGTAAGAGGTGCGGGCTGTGTTTTGAAGAATTTCTGCCAGTTACCGTCAGCAAGAACATCTTCATAATCATCAGAAATATAAACATCGATTACATTGTCTCTGTCAGGTCTGCCGATTGTATCAAGGAAAGGCAGTTCAAGCACCATAGGATGCTGACGAAGGTGCCAGATATCTGCTTTGTTACCTGCAAGACGTGTGCAGTGAATTCTTGACTGCTGACCTGCACCTACGCCGATAGCCTGTCCGTCAACTGCATAACAAACAGAGTTTGACTGTGTATATTTAAGTGTAATAAGAGCAATAATAAGGTCTCTTTTTGCACTGTCGGGAACATCTTTATTTTCTGTAACAAGGTTTGAAAGAAGTTCTTCATTAATTTTGAATTCGTTTCTGCCCTGTTCAAATGTGATGCCGTAAACATCTTTATGCTCAACGGGATTGGGAACATAGTCAGGGTCAATTTTTACGATATTGTAACTACCCTTTCTCTTGCCTTTGAGAATTTCAAGTGCTTCGGGTTCATAACCGGGAGCAATAACCCCGTCAGAAACTTCGCGTGCAATGAGCTTTGCTGTTGTTACATCACAAACGTCTGAAAGTGCAATCCAGTCGCCGAATGATGACATTCTGTCTGTACCTCTTGCACGTGCGTATGCACAAGCCAAGGGAGAATCATCAAGACCTTCGATATCATCAACAAAGCAAGCTTTTTTAAGGCTGTCGGGAAGTTTTGTGCCAATTGCAGCAGATGTGGGGCTTACGTGTTTGAAAGAAGTTGCAGCAACTTCGCCTAAAGCTTCTTTGATTTCCTTTACAAGCTGCCAGCTATTGAAAGCATCAAGGAAATTGATAAAACCGGGTCTGCCGTTTAAAATTTCAATGGGAAGATCTTTTCCGTCAGCCATGAAAATTTTTGCAGGTTTCTGATTAGGGTTACAACCGTATTTAAGTTCAAATTCTTTCATGATAAGCCTCCTGATTACTTGTTTTTATTAACAATTCTTGTTTCTGCTTTACCTGATTCGATATCAATATATCTTACGAAAAGAGAAACTTTATTATCTTCATTTAAGTTTGTCCAGATAAGGTCTGTGAGTTCATCAATTGAAACATCGGGAAGTTCAAGTGTTTTGGGTTCACCTTCAAATGAGGGAAGCGGATTTCCGTCACAGTTATATGTATGGATGAATTTTGCTTTACCTGCAATGGGGTTTGAATAAGCATATGTGAATCTTTCACAAGAAGAATCGTCACCTTCTGCACTCTTGAGAATTGACATTGCATAGTTCATGCCGTCATTTTCAAGACGGATGATACCTGAAATTCTGGGAGTGAAGTTAGGTTTATCATCTTCAAATTCTCTTGTGCGAAGAGCCTGTTCAAAAGTCATCTGCTTATCCATAAGTTCATAAAGAGTGTCTGTCTGGTCACCGTTTGTAACGATAGTTTTGTTGCCGAGAACTCTTACTGGATAGTAAATGATAAGATGCGGGTCTGTCATTTTTGATTCATCAAAAGCTTTTGTTCTCATTGCATCACCTTCTGCAACAAAAACGCGGTTACGGCTGTTTTCGCTTCTGCCCATAATGAAATAAGCAGTTACAGCTTTTTTACCGTCAGCACTTTTACCTATAATAATACCTCTGCCATGATAAGCAAGAGAATTAAGTTCATTAGCTATAGTTTTAATCTCCATATCATCATTCCCTTTCATCTATAACAACTATGTTATCTTCAACTGTTATTCTGTCCTCACAGAAAAGTTTTACTGCAAGGGGTAATATTTTCCACTCTGCTTCTTCCATAATTCTTTTCTGAAGTGTTTCGGGAGTATCACCCTGTTTTACTTCAACTGCTTTCTGCAGAATTATAGGGCCTGCATCACATTCAGGTGTTACAAAATGAACAGTTGCACCTGAAACTTTAACACCTTTTGCCAAAGCCGCTTCATGAACGTGCAAGCCATAAAATCCTTTGCCGCAGAAAGATGGAATAAGAGCCGGATGAACGTTTATGATTCTGTTTGGAAAAGCTTCATAAACCTGTTCATCAATTATTGTAAGGAAGCCTGCAAGAACAACTAAATCAATGTCAGCATCCTGCAGAGTTTCAACAAGTGCTTTTGAATAAGAAGCAATATCTTCATAGTCACGTCTTGCAAAAACTGTGCCTTTTATACCGGCATTTGATGCTCTTTCAAGAGCGTAAACACCCGGTTTTGATGCAACTACAAGAGTAATTTCACTCTCGCCGAAATATCCGTTTTTCTGACAATCAATAAGACTCTGAAGATTTGTTCCGCCGCCTGAAACAAGAACGGCAATATTTTTTTTACTCAATGATAACACCCTCTTCGGAAGCCACAACTTCACCGAGAATATAAGCATCTTCGCCGTTTGCGCGGAGAATTTCAAGTGCTTTATCTGCATCTTCTTTTGCTACAACAATGCTCATACCAACACCCATGTTGAATGTGTTGAACATATCTCTTTCGGGGATATTACCTGTTTCTGCAATGAGTTCAAAAATCGGAAGAACCTGAACGTCACTTCTCTTGATTTTTGCACCAAAGCCTTTAGGAATACTTCTCGGAATATTTTCGTAGAAACCACCGCCTGTGATGTGAGAAATAGCCTTAACTTTAACTTCTTCAAGAAGTGCAAGAACAGGTTTAACATAAATTTTTGTAGGTGTAAGGAGGGTTTCACCGATTGATTTTCCGCCGAGTTTTTCAACAGGAGTTTTGATATCATTATTTTCAACATCAAAAACTTTTCTCACAAGTGAGAAACCGTTTGAGTGAACACCGCTTGATTTAAGAGCGATAATTGTATCGCCTTCTTTAACTGTTTTGTTATCAACAACTTTTTCTCTGTCAACAACGCCTACTGAGAAGCCAGCAAGGTCATATTCATCAATGGGATAAAAACCGGGCATTTCTGCAGTTTCACCACCGATGAGAGATGCGCCTGACTGAACGCAGCCTTCAGCAACACCTGAAACAATGCTTGCAATTTTCTCAGGAATGTTCTTACCGCATGCAATATAATCAAGGAAAAACAAGGGTTTTGCACCGCAGCAAATGATGTCGTTTACACACATTGCAACGCAGTCAATACCTACTGTATCATGTTTATCCATGATAAATGCAAGTTTAAGTTTTGTACCAACACCATCTGTACCGCTTACGAGTACAGGACGTGAAATACCTGTTAAATCAAGTTCAAAAAGTCCGCCGAAACCGCCGATATCGGATGCGGCACCCTTGGTAATAGTTCTTGCAATGTGCTGTTTCATGAGTTCAACTGCTTTGTAACCGGCAGTAATGTCAACACCTGCTGATGCGTAGCTGTCAGATTTAGAATTGTTCACAGTGAATCTTCCTTTCAATATAAAAAATTAATTATTTACTTATTCTTTACCGTTCCAGCAATATGTGCAAACCTTGCATTCCGGTAATCCGATTGATTTTATCACACCTTCAAGTGACTGATATTCAAGAGATGAAAAATGAAGTTTTTCGCAGATTGCTTTACGCATTGCCTTACCTCTTTCAGTTTCACCATCGATGTATTCTTCAATGTATTTAAAGCCTTTTTCACCTTCAAGCTCCATAATTGTCTGCCTTGCAATAAGCTCCATTTCAGATGTACTGCGTGAGAAGTTAAGATACTTACATCCGTACATAATAGGAGGACAAGCAGAACGTATATGAACTTCTTTTGCTCCGTTTTCATAAAGAAATTCTACAGTTTCACGAAGCTGTGTACCACGTACAATACTATCATCAACGAAAAGAAGTTTTTTATTTTCGATAAGTTCATGGACAGGAACAAGTTTCATTTTTGCAACCTTATTACGTTCCTTCTGATTAGAGGGCATAAAACTTCTCGGCCATGTAGGTGTATATTTGATAAACGGACGTGCAAAATCTGCACTACTGACATTTGCATAACCGATTGCATGAGGAGTACCTGAATCAGGGACGCCTGCAACATAATCAAGCTCCTGTGCTATGCCGTTCTTTTTATCTGTTTCAGCCATAATTGCACCGTTTCTGCAACGCATAGCTTCAACATTTACACCTTCGTATGTTGATGTAGGATAGCCATAATATGTCCAGAGAAATGCACATATTCTCATTTCTTCTCCCGGCTCTGACAAGACTTCAATCTTGTCTTTAGTGATAGAAACTATTTCACCAGGACCTAATTCTTTTTCAAAAACATAACCTAATTTATCGTAAGCAAAGCTTTCAAACGTTACACAGTAACCATCATCATCTTTGCCGATGATAACAGGAATTCTTCCCATTTTGTCTCTTGCGGCAATAATCGTACCACCCTCAAGAAGAACAAGAATTGACATTGAACCGTCAATAACTTCCTGCACAAACTTAATTCCCTCTACAAAACTCTGTTTTGTGCTGATTAACGCTGCAACAAGTTCTGTTGAGTTAATTTTACCGCCTGTCATCGCCGTAAAATGACCGCCATCACACAAATATTTTTCTACTAATTCGTCTGCGTTATTTATTGCTCCCACATTACAAATTGCGTAGACACCGAGTTTTGAACGCATAAGCAAAGGCTGCGGGTCATTATCACTTATACAGCCAATGCATGAATTACCTTTCATTTCTTCCGTAATCCCTTCAAATTTAGTTCTGAAAGGAGAGTTTTCTATATTATGAATTTCGCGTTGCAGACCGATTTCTTCATCATATGCTGCCATACCGCCACGTCTTGTGCCAAGATGTGAGTGATAGTCAACTCCGAAGAAAACGTCTATAACGCAATCTCTGTTTGATACTGCGCCAAAAAAGCCGCCCATTTACATCACCTTATTTTGAGTATTTTGCTGATATTGCAGCATCCTTTTTAAGAACTGTTTCAGCACCGTCTTTTCTCATTTTGTCCAGTTTATCAGCAAGTTCTGAATCAGTTACTGCAAGAATTTCGATTGCAAGAAGTGCTGCATTTGCTGCACCGTTGATTGCAACAGTTGCAACAGGGATACCTGTGGGCATCTGAACTGTTGAAAGAAGTGCGTCCATACCGTCAAGGTTAGTTGATTTAACAGGAATTCCGATGACTGGTAATGTAGTATTTGCTGCAATAGCCCCTGCAAGATGTGCTGCCATACCTGCTGCTGCAATAATTACGCCAAAGCCGTTTTCTCTTGCTGATTCAGAGAATGTTTTAGCTTCAACAGGTGTTCTGTGAGCTGAAAAAACGTGAACTTCAAAATCAATTCCGAATTCTTCAAGCTTTGCGATACCTTTTTCAATAACGGGCAGGTCGCTGTCACTGCCCATAATAATAGCAACTTTTTTCATTATGATTTCCTCCTGAGGAATATATTTTATCTGATAAAAAGCAGATAAAGGCAGTTCTGCCCCACAATTTATGTAGATAGAACTGCCCAGACGGTCGACAAATTTATATGTTTTCCACTCCCCTGGTGTTATTTCCACCTGTTCCGTCAGTTGTGAAAAACGCATATTAACCTAATATAACAATTATACATTCTGCCGAATGGATAGTCAACAGTTTTACTTACAAAAAAAGTGTTGTTTTGACTTAATTTTTATCAGTTTTATTACTTTGCCTTACTTTCACAGTAAATACATCTGTAAATTTTCTTTTCAGCATTTGTGAGTTTGAAAATATGGTCAAGCTCCTGCTCAGTTGAAGTAATACAACGGGGATTTTTACATTTGATAACGTTGGTAACAGTTGCAGGTAATTTCATTTCAAGTTTCTTTTCTACTTTACTGTCTTTAATAATGCTGACAGTAATATTGGGATCAACATAGCCTAAAACGTCAAAATCAACATCGAGAAGTGTGTCGATTTTTATAATATCTTTTTTACCCTTTTTCTTACTGGGTACGTTTTTTAAAACTGCAACTGTGCAATCAAGCTTATCAAGTTCAAGAATTGAATACAATTCCATAGCATGTCCTGCTGTGATATGGTCAATTACAATTCCGTTTTTAATTGCATCAACTATCAATTATTCCACCCCCAGAAGTTTAAGAATAAGCGCCATACGGATATATTTGCCGTTGAGTACCTGTTTGAAATAACATGCTCTGTTATCATCGTCAATTTCAGTTGAAATTTCATTAACTCTCGGCAGTGGGTGCATAATACACAAATCTTCTTTTGCATTGACAAGTTTTTCAGGTGTAAGAATATAGCTATCTTTAAGTCTTACATAATCATCTTCGTTAAAGAATCTTTCACGCTGAACACGAGTCATATAAAGAATGTCAAGTGTAGGCATAACTTCTTCAAGATTTGTCGTCTGGATATATTCTATGTTGTGTGCTCTTAACACATCGTGTTTGATGTAGCTGGGAAGTTTAAGTTCCACAGGAGAAATAAGTACAACTTTTACATTCTTATATCTTGACATTGCTTCAATAAGAGAATGAACTGTCCTGCCGAATTTAAGGTCACCGCAGAAGCCGATTGTAAGGTTGTCAAATCTGCCTTTTTCACGGTGAATTGTAAGCAGGTCAGTAAGTGTCTGTGTTGGATGGTTATGTCCACCATCACCTGCATTGATAATCGGCACAGATGCTTTTCTTGAAGCAACAAGTGGTGCACCCTCTTTAGGATGACGCATTGCAATAATATCAGCATAACAGCTTACTGTTTTCACTGTGTCAGATACACTCTCACCCTTGGCAGCTGAACTTGACTGTGCTTCTGAGAAACCTAAAACATTACCGCCAAGTTCATACATTGCTGCTTCAAAGCTGAGTCTTGTTCTTGTTGAAGGTTCAAAGAAAAGTGTTGCAAGCTTGAGTCCATCACAAGCATGTGCATATTTTTTAGGATTTTCTATGATATCGTTTGCCTTTACAATAAGTTCATCGATTTCTTCGATGGACAGGTCTTTAATATCAATAAGACTTCTCATATAGTTCACCCAATCCAGCTTTCGTCTGAAGGATTATTTCTGAATTTAATAAGTCTTTCAACGTCTTCTTTTTTGATGTAGCCTGTTTCAGCAGCAACATTAGCAATAACGTCGAAGTTTGTAAGAGATACGTTTTTAACATCAGCCGCAGCGAGTCTGTCAAGACCTTTCTGCATACCATAAGTAAAGATGCTTACAATGCCGAGAACTTCAGCACCTGCTTCGCGAAGAACATTTACAACTTCAATAACGCTGCCTCCTGTTGAAATAAGGTCTTCAACAACAACTACTTTCTGACCTTTTTCAAGTTTACCTTCAATCTGGTTCTGTCTGCCGTGGTCTTTTGAACCTGAGCGTACATAACCCATAGGGAGGTCAAGAATATGTGCTGTGATAGCAGCATGTGCAATACCTGCTGTGCTTGTTCCCATAAGAACTTCGCATTCAGGATATTCTTTTTTGATTGTTTCTGCAAGTGCGTTTTCAACATCGTTTCTTACTTTGGGAGCTGTAAGAGTAAGTCTGTTGTCACAATAAACCGGGCTTTTGATTCCGCTTGCCCATGTAAAGGGTTCGTCAGGTCTGAAAAATACAGCTCTGATAGAGAGCAAATCCTGTGCAATAAGTTTTTCCATAATGTCTTTCTCCTTTATATAAAACTATTAATCAACAAATTCATTTACGCATCTTTCGTATGCTGCTACCGGGTCTTCTGCCTGAGTTATAGGTCTGCCTACTACGATATAGTCAGAGCCGATTTCCTTTGCTCTTGCAGGAGTTGCAATTCTTACCTGGTCACCAACATCACCGTCTGCAAAACGCACACCGGGTGTTACTGTAAGAAATTCTTTACCGCAGACATCTTTAACTTTGCTTGCTTCAAGGGGTGAGCAAACAACACCGTCAAGGCCTGCAACTTTTGCACGTGAAGCATAGTGCATAATAACTTCATCGATAGGTTTATCGATAAGAAGATCTTCTTTCATTCTTTCTTCGCTTGTTGAAGTAAGCTGAGTGACAGCAATAAGCAAAGGTCTTGTGCCGTCAGGACGTGTAAGTCCTTCAATTGCTGCTTCCATCATTGCAACTGTACCTGCAGCATGGAGGTTGCACATATCAACATCCAATTTTGACAAAACTGCCATTGATTTTTTAACTGTGTTCGGAATATCGTGAAGTTTGAGGTCAAGGAAAATTTTATGTCCTCTTGCTTTGATTTCTTTAACAATTTCGGGACCTGCTGAATAATACAGCTCCATACCGATTTTCACGAAAGGTTTTCTCCCTGTGAATTTGTCAAGAAACTTGAGCACTTCCTCCTTGCCGTCAAAATCACACGCGATAATTACATCTTTTCCCATTAGTGTGCGCCTCCTATTATATCTTTTAAATTATTAATACCGTATTTAGCCATAACGCGGGGTAAATCCTCGATTATGTTTTTACAAGCAAAGGGCTCAACAAGGTTTGCTGCACCGACTTCAATTGCAGTTGCACCTGCCAGCATAAGTTCAATTACATCTTCAGCCTTTGAAACGCCGCCCATTCCGATAATCGGAATGTTTACTGCTTCATAAACCTGATAAACCATTCTTACTGCAACAGGGAAAATTGCATTCCCTGAAAAACCACCCATTTTGTTTGCAATAACAGGCTTTCTTGTTTTTAAATCTATCTTCATGCCAAGAAGCGTGTTTATAAGGCTGATACCATCTGCACCTGCTTCTTCGCAAGCTTTTGCAATTGACACAATGTCAGTCACGTTAGGGCTGAGTTTAATAAACACAGGCTTTGTTGTAACAGCTTTTACAGCTTTTGTAACCTCTGCTGCACTTTCAGGAGAAGTGCCGAAACTCATACCACCGTTGTGCACATTAGGACAACTTACATTTACTTCTATAAATTCAACCTGGTCTTCTTTATCGATTTTTTCACAGCATGTTCTGTATTCATCAATTGAGAAGCCACTGATGTTTGCCATAATCGGTTTATTGAAACAAGCACGCAATTTCGGAAGTTCTTCTGAAATCACTTTTTCAACGCCGGGGTTCTGAAGACCCACTGAGTTAATCATGCCATTTTCTGTTTCTGCAATTCGCGGAGTCGGATTACCAAAACGGGGTTCAAGGGTTGTACCTTTAAAGGAAAGTGAACCAAGAACGTTGATATCATAAATTTCTGCAAATTCATAACCGAAACCAAATGTACCGCTTGCAGGGATTATAGGATTATCAAGTTCAATTCCTGATAAATTAACTTTTGTGTTTACCATATTATCTCCTCCTTGCAAAGCACAGGGCCTTCTTTACAGATTCGTTTGTTGCCGTATTTTGTTTTGCAGCTGCAACCCATACAAGCACCGAAACCGCAACCCATTCTTTCTTCAAAACTGAACTGACCATCTTTATCAGATGCGTTATATACTGCTTTGAGCATCGGTTCAGGACCGCAACAGTAGGTATAAGAAAAATCAATATTTTTCATTGCATCTGTAACGAAACCTTTTGTACCTACAGAGCCATCAACAGTTGTAATATAAACCTCTGCACCTAATTTTTCAAATTCATCTTTGTAGAAGATTTCTTCCTCTTTATTAAAACCGAGAACAGCAGTTACTTTCTTGCCTTCTTCAATCAGCTTTCTTGCAAGGTTGAACATTGGAGGAACACCTACACCGCCACCGATAACAACGGGATTATCACCACTTTTTGAAGTGTCAAAGCCGTTACCGAGGCCTGTGAGAATGTCAAGCTTTTCACCTTTACACATTTTACTCATAACTTCAGTGCCTGCACCTACAACTTTGTAAATAAGTGTAAGCACATTTTCATCGTAATCGCACACTGAAATAGGTCTTCTCAGGAAAAAACCGTCAAGCTTTATATTTACAAACTGACCAGGTTTCTTTAAATCAGATGTATCGCCTGCAAGGACCATTCTGTAAACATCTTTTGCAAGTTTTTCATTGGATTGAATTTCAAATATAGTCTGCTGCATTATTCTTTCCGTCCTTCCATATCACTGTAAACAATTTCTCCCCCGCATACAGTCATAAGACATCTGCCGAAAACTTTTCTTCCTTCAAAGGGCGTTGCTCTGCCCATTGAAAGGAATTCTTCGGGATTAATTTCATATTCTTCATTTACATCAAACACTGCAAAATCAGCAATTTTGCCGTTATCAAGCCCGCTTTCAAATCCAAAACGTTTTGCGGGATTTGTGCTCATTATCTTAACAAGGTGCTCTGCGGTGATAACATTTTTCATAACAAGCTCTGTCCAGAGAACAGGGAATGCAGTTTCAAGACCTACAACACCCATTAAGCTCTTTTCAAGACCTCTGCCCTTTTCTTCTGCAGTGTGAGGTGCATGGTCAGTTGCAATCATTTCGATTGTGCCGTCTTTTATGCCTTCGATAAGAGCAAGCCTGTCTTCTTCGCTTCTTATGGGAGGATTCATTTTGAATCTTGCATCTTCCTGCAAATCCATATCGTTGAAAACAAGGTAATGAGGTGCTGTTTCGCAGGAAATATCTATGCCTTCTTTTTTAGCCTGTCTTATAATTTCAACGCTTTCTTTGGTAGAAATATGGCAAACATGGTAACTGCAGCCTGTGCGTTTTGCAAGATGAATATCGCGTTTAATGGGAAGATATTCGCTTTCAGAGCAGATACCTCTGTGCCCGTGAAGACGAGCATATTCACCATCGTGGATATATCCGCCGCGAAGCAATGAATTATCTTCGCAATGAGCAACAATCATTTTTCCGCAGGTTTTTGCTTCTTCCATTGCCATAACCATCATTTCAGCTTCCTGCACGCCTTTGCCATCGTCAGAAAAGCCTGCCACAAGGTCTTTCATATCTTCCATATCAGAAAGTTCATCACCCATCTGACCGATAGTAATTGAGCCATAAGGTGTAACTTTGATAACAGCATCACTTTTGATTAAATCGAGCTGCTGTTTCAGATTTTTCATATTGTCAGGCACTGGGTTAAGGTTAGGCATTGAGCACACATGAGTGAAACCGCCATGTGCTGCAGCCATCGTTCCTGATTTTATGGTTTCTTTAAAAGAAAAACCGGGCTCCCTGAGATGCACGTGTACATCAACAAGACCCGGAATAATAATGCAATTTTCAGCGTTATAAACGGCAGCATCACAAGGAACAGATGAAAAACCGAAAAGGTGGCTGAGGCGACCATCTTTTACAAGAATATCACCTTTTATGAACTTGCCTTTACGATAGACATTTGCATTTTTTAAAACAAAGTTCATATTACATTCTCCCTAAAAAAATCCCTGCCGGAAAAGACAGGGATACAAAAATACAAACTGATTTAATATCTTCAATCCCTCGGCATATCTAAGCCATAAGATTTTTATTATTATACCAAATTAAGGTCAGTTTGTCAATAAAATTAACGATTTCGCAAACATTTTTCACTGTTTTGTTACTTGTTAAATCAGGATGATATTTTATTTTATATCTTCTGTCCAATTATCTGCAATTTTATCGCAATTTCTGTAATTTCTCACAGTTTTTTCCACCACTTCATAAAGGTTGGCAGTGCATTTGGGTGAAGCAGTATAATTAACTGAACGATTCCTTTCGATGCCTATTTTTTCAGCCTCTGATGCAGCATCAATGTTAGCGCCGATGAAAAGAAATTCCCAGCCGTATTTTTCTTTCTGCCTTTCAATCATACGTTTTACATCCTGCGCACTATAAATATGGCTTGCGTTTTCCATTCCGTCAGTTGTAATAACAAAAATCGTCTTTTCAGGCACATCTTCATGTCGAGCATATTTGTGAATATTTCCGATGTGATGAATCGCACCGCCTACTGCATCAAGAAGTGCTGTGCAACCGCGTACAAAATAATCGTCTTCTGTCATTGGGGAAAGTTTATCAATGCTTATTCTGTCATGAAGCACTTCGCTTTTATCATCAAAAAGAACTGTTGATACATAACATCTGCCATCAATGTTTTTCTGCTTTTCAATCATCGAATTGAAACCGCCGATTGTGTCTTTTTCAAGACCCTGCATTGACCCGCTTCTGTCAAGGATAAATACCATTTCTGTTGTGTTGTTTTTCATTTCAAATACCTCCGAAAAATAAATATAGTCGTTTGGTGTTTTCACCTTACGACTACATTATAGAGATATTTAATTGCAATATGGTCGCCTGAAAAGCGACAAATTTGCACCTGCGGCGCTGAACGGACGATTTCTGATTTGAAGATTTCAGATTAAAGATTTATCCACAAAACGGGGCGGACAGCAATGTAATCGTAGTCGACAGAATCGCCGTGCTCGCGGACGCCGCCGTCATAGTTGACACTGGTGGCAAAATCCTGAATGTAGCCGGGCGACCGCAGCCACCACCAGCAGTTGCCGTAATATTCCGCGTCAGCGCTTGCATCCGCCCCCTGTGCTGCTACGTAGACTGTTGGTTTACATTCTCTTGCACTATCTGAACTGAAATATTTGTTTGCTTCACTTACGCTGAGCAGGAACACTTTGTCCTGTGTGTCATTTCCGGCGTCAGTTCCGTAAGTTGTATTATCTTCTGCTTTCACTGTTACTGTTGGTATCATTGACCTTTGGCTTGATGTAAAGGCTGTGTTTAAAAATTCGTTATTAAGCCAGCTTCTTAATGTGCAAATCTCCCATATGGTATCCATCCCTTCTTCATTATATGGCTGACAATCAAGGGCATATCTGCTGATTACAAGGATTTTTCCGTCTTGCTTATCAAGCACAAGCCATTCTATTGCTTCCTTGCCGTTTGAGGTGTTGTTATCCTGTTCGTATGAGCCGAAGGTTATATAATCGCCTACATTGGCATTGGCGATTCCACTTGATGTACCATTTGACGGCGTTGTTGAAGCATCATTTTCAGTTGTTGTTTCAGCTTCCCTGGTGGTTTCTTCTTTTTCTGTTGTATTTATTTCTTCTTTTTCAATAATTACAATTTTTACTTCTTCACCGTTTTCGTCTTTACCTATAACTTCGCCATTTTCTTCGTGAACATCAGAATATTTACCTGAATCCTCATGCTCTTCTGATTTATCACCATCTACAGTATAAATAAATGATTTACCTTCGCCGGAATCTTCATCAAAAACTTCAATTGAAATGTAAATTATTTCGTCAAGCTCAATTGTGCCGTTAACCTGACCGCTGATGTTTTCCTTGATTGGCTGTGCTTTCTTCTCGTTTACAAAGTATATGTCAGCATCATAGAATTTGGGGTGTTCTGCGTCTTCTTCATCAGTTTCACCCACAACAGCATATGCTTCATATGTGCCGTTATTATCATAGTCGTCATAAGCAAATTCAACTATAGGCTTCGTTGTGCTTTCTTCAAGAAGCTGTGTGAGCTTTTCTTTGTCAGTAAGGTCTGCTTCTTTTTCACCAAAAAGGTCAGGGAGAAAAATTATACCAAGCACAATCGCTGCAATAAGCACAATCGCAACAATTGCAATAACAATTCCTTTTGATGATTTTTTCTTTTCAGGTGCGGGAGCTGTCACCTGTATTTCACGAGCAGGTATTTGTGCGTTATTCTGCACCGGGTTCTGCACATTTATCTGCGGCACCTGACTACCGCAGAATTTACAGAATCTTGCACCGTCTGCAAGTTGTTTTCCGCATTTCGGACAAGTTATCATAAGTAATTTCCCCTTTGTTTTTCGTTATGAGAACATTATACACCTTTTTTATAAATCTGCAAGGGTTTGTAAAAAACGATGACAATTTTGTAAAATGCGATAAATTAAACGCTCAGAAGACTCTGATCAAATTGGAAAAGCACTTCGTTGATTTCGAAGATATTATAATTTCCGTTAACGATAAAATACTCAATAATTATATCGAATTTATTGCTGTGAGAGAGTGCATAGCCTGCTTTCATAAGCATATCTTTTGTTTCATCGAGTGACAATTCCAGTGCAATTGCAAAAGCAATAGCTGTTGTTTTCTTCGGTTTATAATTTATATCATTGCGTATTTTTGAAAACAGTTTGCGGTCGATATTTGCTTTTTTATAACACTGTGCATCTGTCAGACCTTTTTCGTCAATTTTACGAAGAAGCATCTGGGAAAAACTTTCATCAATACTTTCAAGTGCATCTTCAATGGAAATTGCTTTACATTCGCAGGCATCATACACTTCAAAAGGTGTTTTTGACATCGCAATACCCGGCGCTTCGTAAATATTGCATCTTCTCAAAATTAGGTTTTCATCAACATAATTGTCGTCAATATATACTTTGATTTCGTTAAACAACTTCTGACTGACAGACAATGCTGACTTATCAAAAACAGCAACATAAACTGTCATATCATTTCCCAAAAGAAACTCACTTATAGCATCTATTGCAACTTTAAAGGCTTTATCTTTGGGATAGCCGTAAACACCTGATGAAATAAGAGGAAAAGCCACACTTTCGCAGTCGTATTCTTTTGCGAGTTTAAGGCTTTCACGATAGCAGGAATAAAGGTAGTCTCTCTCCCCTTTTTCTCCGCCTTTCCATACAGGTCCGACTGTGTGGATAACGTATTTTGCAGGAAGGTTATATCCCTTTGTGATTTTCGCCTGACCTGTTTTGCAACCGCCTAAAGTTCTGCATTCTTCAAGCAATTCAGGTCCTGCCGCTTTGTGAATTGCACCGTCAACTCCGCCTCCTCCTAAAAGAGACGGTTTTGCTGCGTTTACTACTGCATCACATTCAATTTTTGTAATATCCTGTCTTATAATCTGTAAAGGCATTTTCATCACCAAACCGAGAATAACATATCAAAAAACATTTGTCAAATAAAAGGAAAATTGCCGAAAGCCATATAGACTTTCAGCAATCCCTTGTTAGTAAGGCTAAACTATTAAAAGCAAATTATGCTTTAATAAACTTTTTGATATCAGATACACCCTGATATTTTGCAACGCCATTTTCATCAACAACTACAAGTGTGGGAGCCTGTTTGATGCCGAGTTCTTTTGCAAGGTCAGCATTTTCTTCAGCAAGAACTTTTTCAAATTCTACGTCTGCTTTGTCAAGAAGGCTCACTGCGATTTTGCAGTTGGGGCAAGTTGCTGTTGTGAAAAGAAGTGTTCTGTTTGAAATGTTTACTTCTGCTGTTTCTTCTGCATCACATTCGCAGATATCTTCTTTTGCATGATATTCTGAATTCATAACATCATAGAGCTTACGATGCTTGTATTCCTGGAGTTTACCGTCATTCCAGTTCTGAACAGGACGGTAGTAACCTGTGATACGGCTATAAACTTCTGCAGGTTCGCCGCATTCAGGGCAAGTGAAGTGTTCGCCTGCGATATATCCGTGGCTCTTACATACTGAGTATGTGGGAGAAATTGAATAATAAGGAAGTTTATAGTTCTGTGCGATTTTGCGAACAAGGTTTGCAGCAGATTTCCAATCAGGCATTTTTTCGCCGATGTAAGCGTGGAAAACAGTACCTGAAGTGTATCTTGTCTGAAGTTCGTCCTGAATATCAAGTGCTTCAAAGATATCTTCTGTGTAACCAACAGGAAGGTGTGAACTGTTTGTATAGTAAGGTGTTTCATCGCCTTCTGATGCAGTTTTGATATCGGGATATCTCTTAAGGTCGTGTTTAGCAAGTCTGTAAGATGTGGATTCTGCAGGAGTTGCTTCAAGGTTGTAAAGGTCGCCGTACATTTCCTGGTAGTCAGAAAGTTTTTCTCTCATATGGTCAAGAACCTGCTGTGAGAAAAGCTGTGTTTCTTTATGAGTCATATCTTTACCGAGCCAGTTTGCATTAAGACCAACTTCGTTCATACCAACAAGGCCGATTGTTGAGAAGTGGTTTTCAAATGTGCCAAGGTAACGTTTTGTGTAAGGATAGAGACCTTCATTGAGAAGTTTTGTGATAACCTGTCTCTTGATATGAAGTGAACGAGCAGAAATGTCCATCATTCTGTCAAGACGTTTATAGAAATCTGCTTCATCTTTTGCAAGATAAGCGATTCTGGGCATATTGATTGTAACAACGCCGATTGAACCTGTGCTTTCGCCGCTGCCGAAGAAACCACCTGATTTTTTACGGAGTTCTCTCAGGTCAAGACGAAGTCTGCAGCACATACTTCTTACGTCGCTGGGTTCCATATCACTGTTGATATAGTTTGAGAAATAAGGTGTACCGTATTTTGATGTCATTTCAAAGAGAAGCTTGTTGTTCTCTGTTTCTGACCAGTCAAAATCACTTGTGATTGAATATGTGGGAATAGGATACTGGAATCCTCTGCCGTGAGCATCGCCTTCAATCATAATTTCGATGAATGCACGGTTAACCATATCCATTTCTTTCTTACAATCTTTATACTTGAAGTCCTGCTCTTTGCCGCCAACGATTGCGTTGAGTTCAGCAAGGTCATTGGGAACAGTCCAGTCAAGAGTAATGTTTGAGAAAGGAGCCTGTGTACCCCAACGTGAAGGAGTATTTACACCATAAATGAATGATTCGATACATTTTTTAACCTGATCATATGACAAGTTATCTGCCTTTACAAAAGGAGCAAGGTATGTGTCAAATGATGAGAAAGCCTGAGCACCTGCCCATTCATTCTGCATAATACCAAGGAAGTTAACCATCTGATTACAAAGTGTTGCGAGATGCTTTGCGGGAGCAGATGTGATTTTACCTGTTACGCCACCAAGACCTTCTTTAATAAGCTGTTTGAGTGACCAACCTGCACAGTAACCTGTGAGCATTGAAAGGTCATGGAGATGAATATCAGCGTTTCTGTGAGCATCGGCAATTTCTCTGTCATAAATTTCTGAAAGCCAGTAGTTAGCTGTGATTGCACCTGAGTTTGAAAGAATAAGGCCACCAACAGAATATGTTACAGTTGAGTTTTCTTTAACTCTCCAGTCGTTAACATTAACGTAGTTATCAACAAGATCTTTATAGTCAAGAAGTGTGCCTTTGATATTACGAAGTTTTTCACGCTGTTTTCTGTAAAGAATATATGACTTTGAAACATCAGCATAACCAGCCTGAACAAGAACTGATTCAACACTGTCCTGAATGTTTTCAACTGTGATAAGTGAATCCTCGATTTTGGGCTCAAAGTCTGCAGTAACTTTAAGTGCAAGGAAATCAATTACGCTGTCGTTATAATCTTTTTCGCATGATTCAAATGCCTGTTTGATAGCAGTGGCGATTTTGATAATGTCAAAATCTACGATTTTACCGTCTCTTTTCTGTACGCGATACATATTTTTTCCTCCATTACGAAATAAATTTTAGTGGCTACGGGCATTATTGTAGCACAAGATATCACACTTGTCAACACCTTTTCACAATATATTGTGGTTATTTTTTAAGTTTTTTCTAAATGTTGTATACGTTTGAATAAATATACACAACTGATTTTTACATAAAAATCACTCACAAACCCAATCATATCAAGGTTTGTCGACATTTTTTGCTAAAAATTTCCACACCACAATATATTGTGTATGAACGAATATTTGTGGGTAGAGAAAACACAAGATACTATATATTGTGTTGCTCAAAAAATGAAAAATGCATAAAAATTGAGAAAAAACAAAAAAATGGTTTGACTGATACCATTTTTCTTTACATCATTAACCAAACACAACGGCGTTCATATAATGGTAGTGAAGTTTTATAAATTTCAAATCTTTATAAGGAGGAAAGCAAATGGCACAAAACAGAGCGTGTAACTCAGGTTATAACCAGAAGTTCAAAGAAGCTGTTTGTATTGACACAAGCAGAATTTACGATTCATGCTGCGACAGAGACTGTCTGGCTGACTTGAGAGTACATTTCACTGACACTGCGCAACATATAATCAACTGTGCTAAATCAGTCCGCACAAAAAAGGCTGAAATCATAAACACATGCATTAATGTTGAAGAAGTGCCTTTCAATAAAGGATGTTATTCTGTAGATATCACATTTTTCTTCAGGCTTCACATTGAAGTATTTACTTCACCATCTTGTGAAACACAAAAAGTATGCGGTCTTGCGATGTTCAGCAAAAAATGTGTTCTTTTCGGTGGTGAAGGCACGGTCAGAACTTTCACTTCACAATCATGCGAAAACGAAGATGACGCCCGTATCCCCTGCATAAACACTGCACCTCGTGCAAAAGTACAGACAGTTGATCCGATTGTTCTTGAAACTTCACTCTGTAAAACAGATGAATGTTGCGATTGCGGATGCCGTATTCCCTGTTGTGTAGCAAATTGCTTTGACGGCAATTTCTGCAACGATAATGAAACTGCAGTAAAAGTCACTCTCGGACTTTTCACTATTGTTCAGCTTGAAAGAGATGTGCAGATACTTATTCCTGCATATGATTTCTGCATTCCCGATAAAGAATGCTGTTTCAACGCGGAAGACCCTTGCGAATCTTTCAGAAAGATCGGATTCCCGACAAATGAGTTTTTCCCGCCGTCAAAAAAGCATTGCTGACAAAAAGGCTGTACCCAAAACAGGTACAGCCTAATTTTAAAATTCATTTTTAGTTATAAGTGTGCCATCAGGATTGAAAGATTCCATTGATACCGGGTTGTTGTTTTCATCGTAAGTATATTTGTAGATAGTGTCACATTCTTTGTTTTCATTATATCTGCTGTATTGAAGCAGAATGTAACCGGAACTTACTTTTTTGTATTCATAATCCTTGAACATATAATTGAGGTTATTCTGTGCATCATATTCAGCAAATTCAATAAGATTTGAATTTTCATCATATTTACTTATTACAATCTGAAAAACTTCTCCGTTTATATCCCTATAAACGGTTTTCATTGTTCGAGAATCTTTGTCATATTCTGATTCAGGCTCAGGCATAGTATAAGTTGGAACGGTCGTAGTAGCTGTTGTTGTTTCAGCGTTTCTGTCAACCTTTTTGCAACCTGCAAAAACAGCAATAATACAAATTACCACAGAAAATAAAGCTATAATCCTTTTCATAAAAACACCTCTTATTTCTTCCTTGTATCAAGGAGGTCAACGTATTTAGCTTTGAATTCATCAAATGTATCATTATCAAGTGCTTCGCGGATTTTTTCCATGAGTGTATTGTAAAAATACAGGTTATGAGTAACTGCCAGGCGAAGACCTAAAACTTCTTTTGCTTTGAAAAGGTGGCGTATATATGCTTTTGAATGACGCTGACAAGTGGGACACTGACAACCAACTTCAATCGGTTCAGAATCGTTTTCAAACTTTGCATTATTAAGATTGATAATACCATCCCATGTGAAAAGATGTCCGTGACGTGCATTTCTTGAAGGCATAACACAGTCAAAAATATCAACACCGCGACTTACTGCTTCAATGATGTTACCCGGCGTTCCTACTCCCATCAGATAACGCGGTTTCTCTTTAGGCATATACGGTTCCACTGCAGAAATTATGCGATACATATCTTCTTTCGGTTCACCTACTGCAAGACCGCCGATTGCGTAACCGTCAAGGTCAAGTTCTGCAATTTTCTGCATATGTGCAATACGTAAATCGTCATAGGTACAGCCCTGATTTATGCCGAAAAGCATCTGTTTTTTATTAAGAGTATCATGCAAAGAGTTAAGCCTTTCCATTTCTTCTTTGCATCTGTAAAGCCAGCGTGTTGTTCTTTCACAGCTTTCTTTTGAATATTTGTAAGGTGCAGGATTTTCAACACATTCGTCAAATGCCATTGCGATAGTCGAAGCAAGATTTGATTGAATACGCATACTTTCTTCAGGACCCATAAAAATTCTTTTACCATCAACATGAGAAGCGAAAGTTACGCCTTCTTCTTTGATATTACGCAGTTTGGCAAGCGAAAAAACCTGAAAACCGCCACTATCTGTAAGAATGGGTTTATCCCAACCCATGAATTTATGAAGACCTCCAAGTTCTCTGATAAGCTCATCGCCCGGTCTTACATGAAGATGATAAGTATTACAAAGTTCAACCTGACACTTTATTTCATCAAGGTCATAAGAAGAAAGTCCGCCTTTGATTGCAGCACAAGTGCCCACATTCATAAAAGCGGGTGTGTGCACTGTACCGTGAACCGTTGTAAATTCCCCTCGCCTTGCATTACCGCATTTTTTTATAAGTTTATACATATGATTACTCCTTGGAAATTATAGAATGCAGCAGGCGTCTCCCAATGAGAAAAACCTATATTTATTTT
Source organism: Oscillospiraceae bacterium (assembly GCA_015066175.1). Taxonomy (GTDB): domain Bacteria; phylum Bacillota; class Clostridia; order Oscillospirales; family Acutalibacteraceae; genus SIG575. Next base: position 75,767 of record SVOW01000002.1, on the reverse strand, counting down.
CGACTGCAACCTTGTATGCCTGCATTGTTTTTTCGTATCCGTATAAAGCACTTACCAACATAATAAGCGTGCTTTCGGGAAGATGGAAGTTGGTAATAAGACCATCAATGCACTTGAATTCATATCCGGGATAGATAAAAATATCTGTCCACCCCTCATCTTCTCTGATTTCACCACGGAAAGTTGCCACAGATTCAAGTGTTCTGCAGCAAGTTGTGCCGACTGCAATAACTCTTTTGCCATTTTTATGTGTTTCGTTTATTGCATCAGCAGTTTCTTTCGGAAGCCAGTAATGCTCGCTGTGCATCTTATGTTCAAGAATATCATCTGCTTTAACCGGTCTGAAAGTGCCGAGACCTACATGCAGAGTAACAAAACAGACTTTTACGCCTTTTTCTCTGATTTTTTCAAGCAATTCAGGGGTAAAATGAAGGCCGGCAGTAGGTGCTGCTGCTGAACCTAAATTTTCAGCATAAACAGTCTGATATCTGTCTTTATCTTCAAGTTTTTCGGTAATATAATGTGGCAGGGGCATTTCTCCCACTTTGTCCAGAATTTCGTAGAAATTGCCGTCATAGAAGAATTTAATAACTCTGTTTCCGCCATCAAGAATTTCCAGCACTTCACATTTAAGAAGTCCCTCACCAAAAGTGAATTTTGTGCCCGGTTTTGCACGTTTACCGGGGCCTGCAATAACTTCCCACACATCAAGTTCAATCTGATTGAGAAGCAGAAATTCCACAACAGCACCTGTTTCTTCTTTCACACCATAAAGACGTGCAGGAAGCACTTTTGTATTGTTGAGCACAAGACAATCGCCTTCATTCAAAAAATCAACAATTTCATAAAAGTGACAATGATTGATTTCATCGGAGTTTTTGTCAAGTTTCATAAGTCTTGACATCTCTCTGTGCTCAATGGGTGTCTGTGCAATGAGTTCAGGCGGTAAATTGTAGAAAAAGTCGCTTTTTTTCATAATAAATCCTCAATAAATCCTATATATTTGTACATAAAAATATTTGACAACGAAATCATATAATGGTATTATATATACCGTATACGGTATTTAATATATTAACACTTATTGTGTGATTTTTCAATGCCAAATTGCAAAATCGGAGGTAAAGTTATGAAAAAATTTAATGTTGGTATCATCGGCGCTACAGGTATGGTAGGTCAGCGCTTCGCAACTTTGCTTGAAAACCACCCTTGGTTTGACGTTAAAGTGCTTGCAGCAAGCCCCAGAACAGCAGGCAAAACTTACAAAGAAGCAGTCAGTGCACGTTGGTGCATGGAAAAACCCATTCCTGAAAAAATGGCTGATTTAGTTATTATGAATGCAACAGAAGATGTTGAAAAAATCGCTTCACAGGTTGATTTTGTTTTCTGTGCAGTTGATATGAATAAAGATGAAATCAAAGCTCTTGAAGAAAAATACGCTAAAGCTGAATGTCCTGTTGTTTCTAACAACAGCGCTCACAGAGGCACACCTGACGTTCCCATGCTTCTTCCTGAACTCAATGCAGAACACGCAAAAATTATTGAAGCACAGAGAAAACGTCTCGGCACAAAACGTGGTTTTATTTCAGTAAAGCCCAACTGTTCTCTTCAGGGTTATGTTCCCGCACTCTTCCCTCTTTCAAAGTTCGGCATCAAAGATGTTCTTGTGTGCACATATCAGGCAATTTCAGGTGCAGGTAAAACATTTGAAACATGGCCTGAAATGGTTGACAACGTAATCCCCTTCATCGGCGGCGAAGAACAGAAGAGCGAACAGGAACCTCTCAAAATCTGGGGTAAAATCGAAGGCGACCACATCGAAAACGCAACTTCCCCCAACTTCACAGCACAATGCATCCGTGTTCCTGTTTCAGACGGACATATGGGAGCAGTTTTCGCAAGATTTGAAAACAAACCTTCAATTGAAGAAATCAAAGAAATCTGGAAAAATTATCAGGGCAGAGCTCAGGAACTTGAACTCCCCTCTGCACCCAAACAGTTCCTTAACTATTTTGAAGAAGACAATATGCCTCAGACAAAGCTTTGCCGTGACCTTGAAAACGGTATGGCAATCTCTATCGGCAGACTTCGTGAAGATACACAGTATGACTATAAATTCGTATGCCTTTCTCACAACACATTAAGAGGTGCTGCAGGCGGCGCAGTTCTTATGGCAGAGCTTCTTTGTGCAGAAGGATATATGGACTGATTTTAATCGGACTGATTTGAACTTTTAGGAGGAATCCAAATGAAAGAAACTATTTTTACCGGTGCAGGCGTTGCTATTGTTACTCCTTTTGACAAAAACATGGACGTAAACTACAGACGTCTCGGTGAACTTATCGACCAGCAGATCGAAGAAGGCACTGATTGTATTGTTATCGCAGGTACTACCGGCGAGGCATCTGTACTTTCAACCTTTGAACATATCGATGTTGTAAAATATGCAGTTGACGTTACAAACAAACGTGTTCCTGTTGTTGCAGGCGCAGGCAGTAACTCAACAAAATACGCTGTAAGACTTGCAAATGAATGCGAAAACGCAGGTGTTGACGGTCTTCTTATGGTAACACCCTACTACAACAAAACTTCACAGAAGGGTCTTATCGAACACTACAACTACATTGCAGAACGAGTTAACACTCCTATCATTCTCTACAATGTTCCTTCAAGAACAGGCGTTAACATTCTCCCCGAAACATACGCCGTGCTTGCTGAAAACGAGAAAATCGTTGCTACAAAAGAAGCAAACGCAAACATTTCAGCACTTGCCAAAACAATGTCACTCTGCGGTGATAACCTTGATATCTACTGCGGTAATGACGATGAAGTTTCTGCTTTCACAGCAATGGGCGGTAAAGGCTCAATTTCTGTTCTTTCAAACATCTGCCCCAAAATTGCTCACGATATTGCACAGCTTGGTGTAGACGGCAAAATCAGAGAATCTGTTAAACTTCAGCTTGAATATACAGAACTCTGTAATGCTCTTTTCTCAGATGTTAACCCCATTCCTGTTAAAGAAGCAATGAACATGATGGGTATGAACGTAGGCGAATGCAGACTTCCCCTTACAGGCATGTCAGACGAAGGCAGAGAAAAACTTAGAAAAGTTCTTGAAAAATATAACCTCGTTTAAGTTTTGATAAAAAAGGAATTTTAAAATGGTCAATATTTTATTAAGCGGCTGCAACGGAAAAATGGGTAAAACAATCACCGAATGTGCAAAAAATTTCGATGACCTAAAAATCGTATGCGGAACAGACGTGAACACAACTTCAGGCAAATACCCTGTTTATTCTTCCCCTGCTGACGCAAAAGAAAAGGTTGATGTGATTATTGACTTTTCACATCCCAGTGCATTAAAAGGCATTCTTGACTACGCAGTGAAAACAAACACACCTGCTGTCATCTGCACAACCGGCCTTGATGAAAGCCAAAAAAAGGAAATTGCTGATGCTTCAGAAAAAGTTGCAATTTTCTTCAGTGCTAATATGTCTTTAGGTGTTAATCTCATTGCTGAACTTGCAAGAAAAGCAACTGCAGTGCTCGGCGGTCAGTTTGATATTGAAATCGTTGAAGCACATCACAATCAGAAAATTGATGCTCCGTCAGGTACGGCACTTATGCTTGCAGACGAAATAAGCTGTGAATTTGAAACTGCTCCAAAATATGAATTTGACAGACATTCAAAACGCACAAAGAGAACAAAGAATGAAATTGGTCTCCACGCTGTACGCGGCGGAACAATAGTTGGCGAACACGAAATCATATTTGCCGGTCAGGATGAAGTAATCAAAATCAGTCACAGCGCAATGTCAAAACAGATTTTTGCAAACGGCTCTCTTAACGCTGCATTATTCATGGCAGGTAAAACACCCGGAATGTATTCAATGAAAGATATTGTCGCATCAATGTAATATTAAATTAACCGAAAGCGTAAAAACTTTCGGTTTTTTATTTTTATAGGGTTTCCGTGGTTTGATTTTTTGAAATTTTTACACATAATATTTTTGGTTTAAAAGCCAACAATAACTTTGCAAACGCAAAACAACAGCAAAGGAGTTGAAAATTATGTCAAGAAGTAACTCATCAAGAGGTATGGTACCCGAAGCTCGTGAAGCTCTCAACCGTTTCAAGATGGAAGCAGCATCAGAAGTTGGTGTAGATTTGAAACAGGGTTACAATGGTCACCTCACATCTCGTGAAGCCGGTTCAGTAGGCGGTCAGATGGTTAAAAAGATGATCAGATCATACGAAGAAAACATGAAATAAATCATTCGTATAAAAGAAAAACCGTATCAATCGATACGGTTTTTGTATTTAGTAGTTTATTTAATTCTTTTGCAACGTTATTCTGCGACTGCTTCTTCAACAATTGGTTTTACAATTTTTCTGATTTCTGTGCGGTCATAAAGTTTTTTGAAACGGACATTGACCTGATATTTTTTATTACAATCTTCACAGAAATACTGTGCACGGAAATACTGATTTGAATATTTCCATTTAGTCAACGCTACTGCAGGTTTACCGCAATCTTCGCAGACACAGTTAAGATAAGATTTATCAACAAGAGGATTTTTCATTGAACTGATGACCTTATTCTTAAAAATTATTCTTGAATAAAATTCATCATTACATACTTTTATATACTCATTTATAATTTTGTCTTCTCTGATTGCAGAAAAACAGGCTGCTGTGATTTTGCTGTCATCAAGAGCTCTGTGCAAAGAATAGTCATCATTATTTATTCCTACCATCTCGGCGGCGTTTGCAAGACCGATCTGTTGCGACTTTGATGTGCATTTGATTCGCTGAAAATATCTCTGCAAATCCATATACTTATCAAGAAAAGGAATTTTTTCGCCACAGCCGAAGTATTTGCAATTATCTATGAGCACACGCACATCACCATCGCCCCATGTCATAATTACACTTTCTTCTTTACCAATCCATTTTTTGAATTCGGAAACAGCCTGTGTAAAAAGAATACCTGTTTTGATTTCATCATTTGTGATATGAGTCAGTTCCTTTGTGTTAGCACGGAGTTTTTTGCCTACCTGCGTGTTTATAAGGCAGGTAAATTCATCGTAGATATTACCCTCTGCGTCAACCTTTACGGCACCGAATTCTATAATTTCATTAAAAAAGCCTTTGATTTTCTTGCCGTAGACATTATTCCATTCCAAATCGAGGGCAATAAACTGCATTTTTATCTTCCTAACCTAACATAGAATACATAGCATCGGAGAATGTTTTATTAGACATTGCAAATGAATAGTTAATCATAAGCACTTCGCCAATGCCCTGTTGTTCAACAAATTCCGGCAGATTGAAGTTTGTTTTTCTCGGGTCAACAACATATACTTCTTCATAATTATCACACAAGAAAGGTACAAGTGCATTACCGTAAGATTCTTTGATAACAAGAATTTTTTTGCCGTTTTTGTTGCTTGTTACAATTTTTTCAAGTGGCTGGTCACCGCCGATGAAAGCGAGATATTTGTTGTCTGAATTCACAGCACGAGCCACAATATAAAATGGCTGACCGTTTGTAAGACTGCTGTCAGGGTAAACGGTACCCGTTACATCGACTCTTGTTTTAAAATATTCAACATAGTCGGGGTTTTCTTTAAGCACATCTGCATTACTTGCAGAATAAAGACTGCCGACAAAATTTTCAATTTTGCCCGTTTCGAGAGCGTCAAGAGCAACAGGAGTCTGCTTCGTTTTATCGCAAAATGCAAGATAACCCTGATATGCACCTCGTGCAGTCCAATGATGGTCTGTTCTGAAATAGATATACTGATCTGCTGTTTTTTCAAGATAGGGATACACGTCAATTTTTATAATTGAGTTATCCATCTTTGAATAAGCGTCATTGATTGCTGTTTTCTGCGAATGCGCACCTGAAGTGTAGGTTTCTGTGCCGTAAAACTCAACAGATGTGGGAACTATCATTGAATAAAACTGAACACCTGCCGGCATTGACTGTGCCGTTTTATTCACAAGTGCAGAGTAAGAATCTGTAATTGCAGATGAATTTGTAAACACTTCCATTGCACGCGTGCCACTGAGAAGTATTGCACCTTTGACTGCAACTTCATCTTCTGAAGCATGGTGATTCTGAGATGGTGCTTGTTCGCCTTCTACGCCAAGGTCCACACCTTCACCGACAAAGTCAGAATCGTGCTTTTCGTAAGTGATAAGAACAGTATCCTCTTTACCGCCGAATTGAGTAAGAACAGAAGTGATTTTCGTGTTAAGCTGCATAAACATATCACGTAACGGGAAAGTATCTGAATAGTAAGCTTCAAAATCTTTCATAAAACTTCCGTCCAACAATGCACTCCATGAAAACTCAGGCATTGTGGCGAGTGTTCTGTTTTCAGAGTCTGAAACTGTTTTATCAACATCAACAGCACTAATGACACCGAGAATTGCTAAAGCAAACATAAACAGGAAAACAGCCACAAGTGCAAAAACCCTTGAATATATTCTCTTTTCTTTGTTCAATTTCAACTTTGCTTCTGTAGTTTCGTTCATACAAACCCCTCCTTAAAACCTGAAATATAGGAACGGATTGTAAGTTGATCCGACAAGACAAGCAAGGCAGATAACAAGCACTGCTGCCTGAAAGATAAGTGTTGTCACACCATTTACAATTACGCCGCCCGGGGTATTTGAAAGCTTTGAAGAAAGCTTGTTTGCAATAATTCTCAAAACAGGTGTTACTGCAATTGCACAAATTGCAAGCAGGAATACGTTATTGGTAAGCGTTGTGATATCGGATGCAGTGTAAGAAGCAGATGAAGTAATACCAAACATTGCACCAAACATCTTACCGATTGAGGGAATATCTTCAAAATAGAAGAATACCCAACCGATTATCACAAAGAAAAGAGAATAAACGAGCCTGAAAACTTTCGGCACTTTATCCATAATTTTATTGAGTACATATTTTTCAAACGCAAGAATGAGGAAGTAATAAAGACCCCACAGAATAAAATTCCAGCTTGCACCATGCCAGAAGCCTGTGAGAATCCATACCACAAACATATTTCTCAACTGATGACGTCTGTTACCACCTAAAGGAATATAAACATAATCTCTGAAGAATCCTGAAAGGCTCATATGCCATCTTCTCCAGAATTCAGTTATTGATAATGAAATGTAGGGATAATTGAAGTTTTCAAGGAATCTGAATCCAAGCATTTTGCCCATACCGATTGCCATATCGGAATATCCTGAAAAATCAAAATAAATCTGGAAGAAATACGCAATAATACCCGTCCATGCACCAAGAGTAGTAACAGATGATAAATCATCACTGAGATAGTTTGTGGCGAGCTGACCTACAAAATTAGCAAAAATTGCTTTTTTTGCAAGGCCGACAAGAAATTTAGTTATACCTGCAGAAAAATCAACAAGCTTTACGTGTCTTTCATCAATTTCTTCTGCGATATCAACATAGCGCACAATAGGACCAGCAATAAGTTGCGGGAACATACTCACATACAAAAGAAGTTTAAAATAATTTTTCTGATAACCTACATAATTTCTGTAAACATCAACAACATAACTCAATGCCTGGAAAGTATAGAATGAAATACCAATAGGCAACACAAGATTAGTCTGCGGGATATCAATAAAAGGTATTAAATTAAGATTTGATGTGAAGAAATTGAGATATTTGAACACAACAAGAAAGCCGAGAGTTAACACAACCGAACAAAACAAAGCAGTTTTTCTGACACCTTTCCGCTTTGACTTGCCGATTATAACACCAGCTAAATAATCTATTAATGTAGTAACAAGCATTACTACTATCCATTTCGGCTCACCCCAAGCGTAAAACAAGAGTGACGCCAATAGAAGAAGCAAATTTTTACCTTTCAAAACAGGGCAAAGATGATACCCGATTATAATAACAGGGAAAAATATGCACAGAAATACAAGACTTGAAAATACCATTGCTTTCCCTTTCAATAATTACATTTTAATCCACCTATAAAGTATATCACTTACAGAGAAAAAATCAAGGGTATTTTCAATAAAATAAAAATTTATATTTAAGATACGCGTTCTAATTCACGTTTTATTTTTTCGAGTATCCTTTTTTCTAATCTTGAAATATAACTTTGTGAAATGCCCAGAATATCTGCCACTTCTTTCTGCGTATGCTCACGGCCGGTGCCGATACCAAAACGCATTTTCATTATTGTTCTTTCGCGTTCAGACAATCGGTCAATAAGAGACAGAATAAGTCTCCTTTCATCCTCTTTTTCTATAGGCTGACCTACTGTGTCACTCTCACTGCCAAGAACATCCGACAAAAGAAGTTCGTTCCCATCCCAATCAACATTCAGTGGCTCATCAATGGAAACTTCTGTTTTGAGCACATTAGTTTTGCGAAGATACATTAAAATTTCATTTTCAATACACCTTGAAGCATATGTTGCAAGTTTGATGTTTCTTGCCGGGCAAAAAGTGTTGACTGCTTTTATCAGACCTATTGTTCCTATTGAAATCAGATCTTCTGTAGGAACCCCTGAATTTTCAAATTTTTTAGCGATATACACCACAAGACGCAGGTTATGCACTATCAACGGCTCTCTTGCACTGTCATCACCTTTTTCAATTCGCTGCATAATTGATTTTTCTTCGGCTTTAGTAAGTGGTGGCGGCAAAGTTTCCGGACCATTGATATAATATATTTCCTGCTGAATAAATTTGAATTCTATTTTTTCAACAAGTAAAATAAGTTTCTGTTTTATTTTTGAAATTATTCTCATTGCATTTACCTCAGAAAAGATTTGGATTCAAAAGCATATCAAAGCTTTCGTTTATATATTTTTTGCGGCTCATAACGCCGATGTAGACTTTATCAGTTTCCTGCATATTATCAATTATAAGTTTATCAGGCTGAAAAGCGGGCATCAGACCTGTATCACTTACTGTATGAAAAGAAACAACCCGTAATTTTTTTCGCCAGTTTTCGTCGGCAATTGCATCAAGTGCATTCACATTGCCTCTGAAAAAATTTTCACTTTCTGCAGGTATGATATTTTTAATGAAATCATATGTACAAATCACAACGGGATAACCCGAAAAACCTTCAGAAAGCGTATTACCCGTATCAAGCATTGCTGAACCTTCAAGTGTTTCATCAAAATTGACAATTTTTATGCGACAAATTGTTTTTTGCGGTTTGTTTCTGTGAAGAAACTTTATCACAAGTTTTGAAATAATATAGCAGACTGCAGTTGAAACAACCAGTAACGGAAGACTTATCTGAAAATATACAGATGAATTATTGATTACCATTCCACGAGGTCTGAAAATTATCCATAGCCCTATCATCAGACCAGCAAAAAGGAAAGTTATCATAACAAATGTTAAAAGCAGACGTAGAAAACGTCTGAAAGTTTTGAATCCGAAAGATGCAAAAACAATCAACGCTCCTGCTGATATACGGGATAAAACATTAAATACAAAACCCATTTCGGGAAGAAAAACAACAAGCGAATAGATTCCGCCAAGAAATGCGCCGATAAACAGCCTTAATTTTTTTACATTTTCTTTCATTGAAAATGATGTAGCAAGCAAAAGAAAATAACTGATAAACAAATTCAGCACTACAAGCACATCAACATAAATTACCTCCTGCAAAATATCCCCTCCCGAAAAAAATCCCCCTTGTCACGTAAATAGTATACGTAACAAGAGGAAAATTTTTTGTCGTATTGTGGGAATCAATTATAATTTATATTACGTTTAATCAGTTACCTTCCCATTCGCAGATGAAACCGAAAATGTCAGTAGAAAAGTAATCGTCACCATAACACCTACAATCGTAGGTCAGGTCATTCCAGCTACCGAAAGTGCTTCCGTTTGTCTGGTTGGGTTCATTATAAATCATCAGACAGTCTTCTGTACCGTTAAAATGATTAGGCTCACCTGTTGCCCAGTTTGAATATGAAAAAGCTTCGTTTGTAATCCATGACCATACACCATCGGTCGATTTACCGCCAAGCCAATATGTATATTTTGTGCCGGAATTCATCATAGATTCAATATGCAACTGTTCATTTACATTGGTAATGGTGCAAAGATGTCCTCCTGTTTCTTCACAGAAAGCAACTGCTTCATCCCAAGTCATTCCTTCATCGTACAGTTTATAGTAATTACCATTATAATACACTGCATCTGAAGGGATTGACATCTGATTGCTTGTTGAATCATCAAGTGTAAGTTCAATCCAATCAAAATCAATATCACTATCTGCTGACAAATATTCATCCAAACCATATTGTGATCTGAACGAATTGTATTCTGATTCGCTGATTGATTCTTGTTTTTCATTTATAGTCTTGTAGTAACTTATACTGCCATCATAGCCATCGTAATAGTAACTTAAACTAATCTCTGCCTCTATAGTATATCCGTCGCTGCCGATCACAAAGATTGTTGCACCATTTGCACCAGCGCCGACATTATAATTTTGAACAAGTTTCCCGTTTGACTTTGGATATAGCCAGTATCTGTAGCCGCTACCTTCCAGGTAATGAACATCACCATTTCCATAAGTATATGCAGCGTAAACATTACTACCAAACGAATATGTTCCTTCATAGGAAATAAACAACTCATCTATACCATTTTTGTCGATGTCATATAACGCGTAATAAAATTTGTCGCCATTTTCATATGCAAACAGTAGATCATCATGAAGATAATTCTTTTCACTATCAGAAAGACTATTAAACTCACCGCCAAGAACCCTTCTGTACTGTGCAAGGACAGTATCTTCATACACCGCTGGGTCAAAATCAATAGTTAATTTGTTGCCGTTGATATCAACTTCGATTTTTTTGCCGTTTTCATCATCAGCAACAAGTTTGCCGTCTTCAAGACGTACACGAGAATATTTACCTGAAATATCGGGTTCAACAAATTTTGTGCCTTCAGCTGAGTAAATGAATGACTTACCTTTCTTCGTGCCATCTTCATATACTTCAATAGAAATATATTTAGTCTTTTCAAGCTTAATTTTACCGTTAACCTGACCGCTGACATTTTCTTTGATTTTCTGTGCTTTCTTATTATTTACAAAATAAATATCAGCATCATAGAATTCAGGATGTTTATCATCTTCATCAACTGTTTCACCAACAACGGCATATGCTTCGTATGTACCATCTGAATCATAGTCGTCATACACAAACTCAACAATAGGTTTAGTTGTGCTTTCTTCAAGTATTTTCGTAAGTTTTTCTTTATCGTTAAGTGATTCTTCATCTTTCTTTCCGCCAAAATGATCCCACAAAAACCAACCTGTTACTGCAATTGCAACAACGAGAATAACTGCGATAATTGCAAAGATTATGTTTTTGGGAGATTTTTTCTTATTAGCAGAAGCTTTATTATTGTTTTGTTTCTGCGGTACTGTACTATAGGCAGGTGCAGTCTGTGACGGCATCATAGCAACCTGATTTCCACAGAATTTGCAGAATTTTGAGCCGTCAGGCAGTTGTTTTCCGCATTTCGGGCAAGTAACCATATCTGATTCTCCTTTATTTTTCTTATGTGAATATTATACACCTTTTATTAAATTCTGCAATAGATTGTAAAAAAAGAAGTCTAATTTGTAAAATACGATTGTTTTACAATTTATATTTTAAAATTTATGTGATATAACAAAAAAAGTCGGTGCTACTTGTTTTTGTCAGAATGATATGATATAATACTGTGAATTTTCTATTGTGAAAGCGTTCGAAAAACGCAATTGCGTTCAAAGCAAAAAAGCAGTTAAATTTATAAATACATATTGGAGGCGACCTTATGAGTAAAAATGAAAAAGGCGGTCTTAACATAAGCGTTAAATCTTTCATCACAGCTATTGTTGTGATTTTTGTGCTTATGGTAGCTTCGTATCTGCTTACAATTTTTGTTCCTGCAGGAGAATACGCAAGAATTGCCGATAGTGAAGGAAATATGATAATTGACATTGAGAAAGGTTTTTCCTATACTGATGGCTCAATCCCTTTCTGGAAATGGCTTCTCTCCCCTATTCTCGTACTTGGTGCATCAGGTAATACAACTTTGATTGCAGTTGTTGCTTTCCTGTTTGTTATCGGCGGTATCTTCACAAGTCTTGACAGATGCGGCCTGATGAAATATATGCTTGAAAAAACAGTAAAACGTTTTGGTAATGTACGTTACAAGCTTATGGCAATTATAATGCTGTTTTTTATGGCAATGGGTGCTATGATCGGATCTTTTGAAGAATGCGTACCTCTTGTACCTATTGTAGTTGCGTTGGCAATCAACCTTGGTTGGGATGCATTGACAGGTATCAGCATGAGTCTTCTTGCTGTTGGTTGCGGTTTTGCATCAGGCGTATGCAATCCTTTCACTGTCGGTGTTGCACAGCAGCTTGCAGGTTTACCTATGTTTTCAGGTGCATGGATGCGTTTGTTTTCATTTGCATTGATTTATGTTGTTTTATTTTTGTTTACTTATATGTATGCAAAGAAAAAAGAAAAACCGCTCAGTAAAACAGTAACAAGTGATATTTCTGCCCCTGACCTTAAGAAAGACAAGGCTCTTATTTATTTTGTAACGATTCTTTCAATCGGCATTCTTACAGTGCTTTCTTCAGGTTTTATTACGGCTTTGCAGGATTACACAATGATAATTGTGGCCGTGATGTTTCTCCTTGCAGGCATCATTTCAACGCTTGTTTCAGGCATGAGTGGAAAAGAGCTTGGCAAAACTTTTTTTAATGGTGTTGTGAGCATTCTGCCTGCAGTTGTGATGATTCTTATGGCCTCATCAATCAAATACACTCTTGAAGAAGCACACGTGCTTGACACAATTCTCCACAAAGCAGTCGGTCTTGCTGAAACTTTGCCGGGTTGGAGCGTTATACTTTTCATTTATCTGATTGTACTCGTAATGAATTTCTTCATTCCTTCAGGCTCTGCAAAAGCATTTATGCTCATTCCTTTAATTGTTCCTATGGCACAGATTTTCGGAATATCCACACAGCTTTGCATTGTCGCATTTGCTTTTGGCGATGGTTTTTCAAACGTGTTCTACCCTACAAACCCTGCGCTTCTTATAAGCCTTGGTCTTGCAGACACAAGTTATGGAAAATGGTTCAGATTCAGCTGGAAATTTCAGGCTATAAATCTTGTGCTAACAAGTGCAATTCTTTTATTCGGTCTTGCAATCGGTTATTGATTAGAAAAAAATTAACCGCATACACTCAGGTGTATGCGGTATTTTAATTCAACAGATAGTTTTTTATTCAAATCTCAATAAACGTATGCATAATAACAATCATCACATACTTCAACCATATTTCCGTCTTCAGTAATGCAATTATGATATATATCGGTATTAAAATTGATTGCTTCACTACAAATCCAGCAATACACTGTGTACTGATCATAATAACAATCATAACATACCAAATGAGTAATTCCATCGGCATCAACATATGATTCCCATGAATCCGGTTCAACGTATTCATAGCAGTCATCACATGTATTCAGGTCAAAGCAGTTTTCGCACACTTCATGACGAGTACCATCACTTCTGACTTCATAAACCATTGTATCATATCCGCCGTGATAAGCAAAACAATCATCACATGTTGCTTCATTATAACAAGTTGAACATACAGTGTAAACATCACCGTATTCATTCTCATATGTTTTTGCTACAGACGGGTCAAGAGGCTTGTTGCAATCATCACACATCGAAGTTGCTATATCATAACAATCGGGACACAAAGTAACATACTCTCCGCCCACATAATATGATTTTCTCTGACTTTCAGAAATAAAAATGCCACAATCTGAACAATTTGCCTTTTCATAACAAGCGCGGCAAACAGAATACTCATTTCCGCTGTCATCAAGATACATAACAAATTCTTTACCATATTTTTCACAATCGTCACAAGTTGATTTATCATAGCAATCAGGACAAACTTTGATTTCCTTGCCGTTATCATCTGTATAAGTTGAAAAATCCGCACTGTACTTATTGCAATCTGCACAAATATTCTCGTCATAGCACTCCTGACACACATCGTAACTTTTGCCACTGTCATCAGTGTAACTCTGACCTGCAAGCTTTGTATGACAATTATCACACAAAGACATGATAATATAAGCAGCTGCACCTGCAATTGCTATAAGCAGAATCACAATAATCACTACGATAAAACCTTTGCTTTTTTTCTTTTCAGGTTTATCATAATCATCAACATTGCCATAAGTTTGATTCTGATTAACAAGCTGTTGGTAAAGATTCTTCGGGCCCGGTTGTTGAATCAGCGGAGTTGCAGACATATCCGGGTCAGGAGCATACATAACAGTATGGTTTGATGCAACTTTCGGTGGCGGTGCAACAGGTTTAGGCTTTCTTGCAACGGGCATATCAACACTCCACTCGTTTGCATTGAAATTCAATATTAACTTTTTATGTGGAATATTGTTCATTTTTATATTAGTCTCCGTTTAATTTAATAATAGTAGTAATAGCAATCTTCACAAATATAATAGTTATAATAATCTTCGTCTACATAATATCTGTCTGTGACGGTGTTGATTTCATCATAACATATATCGCAATAAATTGTATAATGATCATATGCGCAGTCAAGACACACGTAACAGTCTTCACCATAACTATTAGTATATGTAGCCCATTTATCAGGAGCAACATATTTGTGGCAGTCGTCACATGTATTGCTGTCGTAGCACGAACTGCAAACCAGATGTTCTACGTGATTGTTATCTTCATATGTATATACTCTGTAACTTCCGAGATAATTTTTGCAGTCATCACATGTTGCACTATTAAAGCAATCTTCACACACTGTGTAAGTATGACCTGAATTATCTTTATATGTCTGAGCAGTTTCAGGAGAAAGAGGTTCATAACAAGTATCACATTCCATTGTTGCCGCTTCATAACAATCTTCGCACAACATTGCTGCTTTTCCGTTATCGTTATAATGCTCATATCTGTAATATTCAGGCACGAAATTCCTGCAAGCAGCACAATGTGTTTCATTGTAGCAATCGTCGCACACCAAATATTCTTTATTCAGATTATCTTTATAAGATATAAAAGTTTCTGTGAATTCTTCGCAAATATCGCATGTTACATTGTTATGGCAATCTTTACAAGCTTCAACTTCATCGCCATCCTGGTTTTCATAACTTTTAAATCTTGCACTATATTTATTGCATATATCACAAACATTTTCATCATAACATTCCTGACACACGCGATGTTCATCGCCCTGGAGGTCAGTATAGCTTGTGGTTACAAAAGCACTTCTGCAATCACTGCACAAAAACAGAAAAACGCACACAGCAGCTGCTGCAATCAACACAACAACAGCTATAATTATCCCGATGAACAGACCTTTTTTCTTTTTAGGTGGCTTTGAATCGTCTGCCACAGAAACGTTATCATAAACAGGCTGCTGATAAAAAGCTTGTTGCTGATAAACAGGTTGTTGCTGATAAACAGTTTGCTGCTGATAAACCGGCTGCTGATAGACAGGTTGCTGTGAAACACCTGAATCGGGAATATACGCAACCGTATTATCCTGGGAAGATACAAAACCGTTTGCTTCAGGAATACCTGAATTCAAATCAGGGCCTTCATAACCTGAAGATGGTTTATTCTGTAAATTTTCATCCATACTGTATCCGCCTTTCTTAAATAAAAAGCAGAATGACTTCTATGCAGAAAGCATTCAGCTTTACACTTTAAGTGATTATTCAGATCAATAATCGTACAATTCACAATAGCAATCTTCGTGGAAGACATTTCCTTCAACGTCTATTTCATAAGAATCATAATCGTCGATTATTTCGTCGCAATACCCGCAAAAAAGCGGATAATATGTTACGTCGTAACAATCGGAATGAAAAACGTCACCTTCAATGTCTACTACAAAGTCTGATCCTTCGTAAATCTCTTCACCACAGTACCAACAATACTTTGGTTCAAACACTTCACTGTAGCAACTTATATGATAAACGTCACCTTCAAAATCTACTTTGTATGAATCTGAAGAATCTATTCTGCCATCACAATACCAACAGTAAAGAACTTCACTTTGGTTATTGTTTACATTTTTACAATCATCGCACAATGCTGCACCGGAAGCAACATAAGCACCACATTCATCACATGTGCTTGCATCGTAGCAGTCAGCGCATACTGTGTAAGAATTACCGGCGTTATCTTCATAGCTGAATATTTTTGATGCACCAAAAGCTTCAGCGCAAACATCACATACTTTTGCTGCTAAATCATAACAATCACTGCAAAGCATTTTTGTAGTGCCGCCTTCTGTATAATCTTTTCTATCGTCTTTAACTACATATTCTTTACAGCTTGAGCAATGTACTTTGTCATAGCAAGCAGCACATGCTGAAACTTCTTTACCTTTTTCGTCGGTATATGTAGTGAATTTTTCAGCAAATTCTTCACATACATCGCAGGTTGCTTTATTGAAGCATTCTTCACATACTTCAACTTCGTCGCCATCTTTATTTTCATATGACTTAAGGTCTGAAGCATATTCTTTACATTCCTGACAAATGCTGTCGTCATAACAACTCTGACATACTTTAACTGTTTTGCCATTCTCATCAGTATAACTTGTGGTTGAAAAAGCTTTCTTACAATCATTACACAAGAACAAGAAAACACAAACTGCTGCACCTGCAAGCAATACAACAACAGCAGCGATTATGCCGATAATCAGACCTTTTTTCTTTTTAGGTTGCTGATAAGCTGTCGGCTGAGAAATATCTGAATCAGATATATACGCAACCGTATTTTCCTGGGAAGATACAAAACCGTTTGCTTCAGGAATACCTGAATTCAAATCAGAGCCTTCATAACCTGAAGATGATTTATTCTGTAAATTTTCATCCATACTATATCCGCCTTTCTTAAATTAAGAAGCAGAATGACTTCTATGCAGAAATCACTCTGCTTCCAAGCGCTAAGCGATATCCGGATTAATAACCGTAAAATTCATAATAGCACTCTTCGTGGAAGATATCCCCTTCAAAGTCTATTTCATAAGAATCATAATCGTCAATTATTCCATCGCAATACCAGCAATAATAATCTGTATTGAAGACTGCATCGTAACAAGCGGGATGGTAAACGTCACCTTCATAGTCTACTTCGTAGTCTGAGCCTGCGTAAATTTCTCCATCGCAGTACCAGCAATACATTCTGTCAAACACTTCACTGTAGCAGCTTATATGGAAAACATCGCCTTCGTAATCCACTTTATAAGAATCTGACGAACCGATTCTGCCACCGCAGTACCAGCAGTAAAGAGCTGTGCTTTCATTATTATCAGCATCTTTACAATCATCGCAAAGTGCTGCACCGTTAGCAACATAAGCATTACATTCATCACATGTGTTAGCATCATAGCAATCAGCACAAACTTCGTGTTTCTTTGAACTTGCGTCTCTGTATGTTTTAGTGCCGCTTCCGCCGTGGTAAGCATTACAATCGTCGCAAGTTGCAGCGTTATAACAATCAGCACATACAGTGTAAGAAGTGCCGGCATTGTCTTCATAGCTGAATGTTTTTGATGCACCAAAAGTTTCTGCACAAACATCACATGCCTTTGTTGCCAAATCATAACAATCACTGCAAAGCATCTTTGTGGTGTCGCCTTCTGTATAATCTTTTCTATCGTCTTTAACTACATATTCTTTACAGCTTGAGCAATGTACTTTGTCGTAGCAAGCAGCACATGCTGAAACTTCTTTACCTTTTTCGTCGGTATATGTAGTGAATTTTTCAGCAAATTCTTCACATACATCGCAGGTTGCTTTATTGAAACATTCTTCACATACTTCAACTTCGTCGCCATCTTTATTTTCATATGACTTAAGGTCTGAAGCATATTCTTTACATTCCTGACAAATGCTGTCGTCATAACAACTCTGACATACTTTAACTGTTTTGCCATTCTCGTCAGTATAACTTGTGGTTGAAAATGCTTTCTTACAGTCATTACACAAGAACAAGAAAACACAAACTGCTGCACCTGCAAGCAATACAACAACAGCAGCAATTATGCCGATAAGTAAGCCTGTTTTCTTTTTCTTTGCAGGCGGTTCGGGTTCATCAACAACAGGAAAGTTGTTATAATCAGGTGTGTTTACAGGTTGCTGATAAGCAGGTTGCTGATAAGCGGGCTGCTGGTAAGCGGGCTGCTGATAAACAGGCTGCTGTGTTGAATAAGCATCAGGAGCATAATCAACAGTATTATTCTGAGCTGCCGGTGCACCTGTGCCTACAGGACCGCCTTCAAGGCCTGTGCTTGAATTGTTCTGGAAATTTTCATTCATAATTTTGCCACCTTTCTTAAATTAAATACAAAATTAATTATATATAAATTTTTGTATTAAATATTAATCATAAATTTGTTATACGCACCATCGTAGAAACAGTCGAAATCTATCTCACAAGATTGCCCAAAACTCCTCGGAACTGTGCTTCAATATAAGAAATCGGCACTACTTGTCCGATATCAATACATGCAGAATTTTTCTTGCTGATAATAATTGCAGCAAAAGCAAACAAAATAACAACAAGTGCAACAATTATTGCTATCAGCACCGGATTTTTTTCCTTATTCTGACCGCTATCAACCATCGGAACGCTGACATTATTGGTGTTGGTATTCACTTGAGAATTGTTTATCTGGTTTGTCACAACAGGTTTTATTCTCTGAGCAGGTCTTTCAACCACCCATTCATTTGCGTTGAAATTCAACACAGATTTTTTATGAGAAATATCATTTTTCATCTCACATTCAACCTCGTTTTTTATCGGTAATAACACTCAATTTCCGTAAAAATCATTATAACAATCTTCATGGAAATAGTCGCCTTCAAAATCTATTTCATACGGATCATCAGTGCGTATCAATTCTTCACAACTATAACATATGCCAATTACCGAAGGACTGCATTCAGGACAATAAAGTTTTTCACCATCCTTAAGCAAATCTATATCCGGAAAATACGTATTACATTCATCACAAACATCATTAATATAACAAGATGAGCACACACTTATGGCTTCACCATCTGAATTATAGCAATGTAATCCATGAGTTGCAAAATCACCGCAATCCTGAACATTGTTATCATAACAGCTTGAACACATATTGTTTTTATCAATAAAATCGCTGTGACACTCCGGGCATAACAAATTGTTATATACGTATACACCTATTCCGATAACAACAGCTAAAATCACGGCAACTACAGCAATCAACACTTTCGACTTTGATTTTGGTTTATTATTCATCGGCTGTGGTATTGTGTTTATGCTACTAATAGATGGTACACTTACTTTAGATGCGGAAACAGGCGGTACATTTACAGCAATCGGTTTAAATGCCTGCTGATTTGTCACAGGTGGTGCAGGTCTGAATGGCCTTGCAACAGGCTTGTCCACTGCCCATTCGTTAGCGTTAAAATTCAATATTGACTTTTTATGAGCAGTTTTATTTTCGTTGGTTATATTCATTTGACATCCCGATTCTTAAAATAACTACACAAAAGTCTCTCTGCATCCGTTTTCACAAACAAAGAAACTATTGCATTTTAAATGGTATCGCTTAAATTAAATACCGTCTCTGAAATTTTTAAAGCGCTGAAGCCAACCGCTGTTATCATTGTCACTTGTATTCTGCTGACAATACTGACAGAAGCCGTTGATTACAACTGAACCGCATTCAGGGCAGAATTCTTTTTGCACTGTTGTGCCTACCTGCCAACCACAATTGCCGCAGAACATTTCACCTGCGTTCATAGGTGCACCGCAATTTTCACAAACAGAACCACCGTCATTTGCAAAACTATTGTTGTTTGCGAAATTATTATTAGCGCTTTTTTCACTCCAGCCACAGTTGCCACAGAAATCACCTGTCATAGGTGAACCGCATTCGCCGCAGAAAGTAGGAACTGCTACAGGTGCAGGATTAACAGGAGACTGAGCGTAAGCATTCTGAGGTTCAACAGGAGCCTGATAAGCTCCGAACTGATTAGGTTGTGCAAAAGGTTGTGTATTGTTCTGCTGAGGAGCTTTACCGTTAAGGTCATCAGTTGCTGCTCCTACAATGTCATCTATTGACAATCCGCCGATTTTTTCGTCCATTATTAATCACCTTTCCTGATTGGTTTAAATCATTTTAATTATTAGTCTATAATCACAGATAACAACTATAATTACTTATCCAAAGTTATATCGTTATTAATTTAAGATTATTCTTCAACAGTGTCAGCCACAACATCCTGGTCAGTGTCACCGGAATTTTCGTTGATGATACTATCGTTTGTATTGATACTATTGTCGTTCAAGCTATTGTCGTTGTTATTGGCATCATCGTTGTTGCCACTGTCTGTGCCGTCATCACTGCTGTTGATGTCAAGCTTATTATTAACATCAGATTTATTTTCAGCATCATTTTCGTTACCGGCATTTTCTTTATCGACAACACCATCTTTATTGCCGGCATCAACTATAATTTCAGCGTCATTTTTGTCATCGACATCTTCATTGTTAACAACATCATCTTTGTTGCTAGTATCAACTTTGTTGTCAACATCAACTTTGTTATTCTGATTATTGTTCTTATGTGTATCTGCTTTGTCACTGTCTTTACGTTCGTCAGTATCTTTCTCTACTGCGTGAGTATCTTCAGATTTCTTATTTTCTTTTGAAATATCAACTGCAGTTTTTATAGTGTAAGCGAGCAGTATCACACTGAGTAAAGAAATAACCAACGCAATAATCTTAAGCATATTGACATTGATGCCTTTAGACTTCTGATTCGTTTTGGCAACAGGCTTATCTGCGAAATCATTGACATCATCAGCAACAGCAACCTGCTGCGGTACAGTTGCATTAACCGCGTCCGTGGTTGTTACTACAGTCGCTGTTTCAGCAACAGCCGGAGGCTCAATTTCGCCTTCATAACTGTTTTTAGGAAGACCCACATCGAAGTTTGCAACCTTTTCTTCAAAAATCATCGTTATGAAAGAGCAGTCATCTGATGTGGGGTCAGGGCCAATCATAAATTTATCAATTGTTTCAGCTAACTTTTCTTCACCGTTTTCTTCAAGTGCCATCAAAGACATTTTTCTTGCAGAATCATGGAATTTGGCCGCATCTTCATCGTACACATATTCTGCCGTGCCGTCACTCATAAGGAAGAATGAAACAACATCGTCAACCGGCATTTTCATAATATTAAGATGTTCACTTGCTGCAGGATTGGAAATAAAGAAAGTATGGTTTGCAAATTCACCGTTATCTGGAGCAGAAACAACACTTGTATTGTTTTGGGTTACTTTGCCGATTACACCGTCGCCGATATGGCACACGATTGCTTTCTTATTCTTCACGGCAACAACAAGTAAAGTTGACGACAATTTTGATATATCATCAAGGCCTTCTTTTTCTGCCACAATTTTAAGGTTATGATGACATACAGCGGTGAAAATGTTTTTCATTTCATCACTATCGTTAATGTCATTGAATTTATCAAAGTTGTTGCAGAAAAATTCACATATTGTTTTTGTTACGCACTCAGCACCTTTTGCTGCATGAGTGTATCTTTTTCCGCCCGCACCATCAGCCAAAGCAATAACCGATACGTTATTGGCACACATATAATATGTTCTGTCTTCACATGGAAGGTCATTTGCTTTGTGCTTACCGCCCTGGGCATAATGTTGTATAATTTTCATTTGTCATCAGATCCAACTATCAAGATTTATTTCCGTACCGGTGGGGAGTTCATTTGCACCATAAAGAATATCCTGGTTTTCGCCACCAATGATGCTTTCTGAACTTGAACTCAGGAAACTGAAGAGTTCATCAAGATTAGTTTCGTCAACTTTAATGGGAGCATCTCTCTTAACTGAAAGACGCTGGAGCATTGCAAGGTTTGCATCTGAACCGATACCAATGTTGAAAACAACAAGTTTGTTGTTTCTTTCAAGCTCAACTGTCTGCTGAATTGCAATGTTCATATTTTCAAGTGCTTCTGCACCTTCGGGCTCACCATCTGTGATAACAACGAGCCAGGGCTGGAAGTATTTGATACCTTTTTCTCTGTAAGCAATTTTTCTGATTTCAAAGAGTTTCAGAGCAACCTGAATAGCTTCTCCGAGAGGAGTGAAAGAACGGGGAACAGTGTTGATTCGTGAATAATAGTAATCAGAAATTGGTCCGAAAGGTTTGCTTATGTAGGGTTGTCCACCAAATGTGATAATAGCAATATCTGCAGATGAATTAACATCATCGTTGCTTTTCATTGTTCTGATAAATTTCTCAAAAGCTTCATTAAGTTCCTGCATTCTTGTTTTACCACTTGCTGTAGGAGCTTCCATTGAACCGCTTGCATCAAGGCAGAAGCAGATAGGAAGTCTTTTTCTGGTGGTTTTGGCGAAATCGCCCGCTGACAAGTTTTCATAAATGCTCATAATTATATTTCTCCTCTTTTTTAATCAAATATAAATTCATCGACCGAAGGAATCAATCGTTTTTTACTTTCAATGAATTTTTTATAAGTTTTGAGCATCAGAATCATTTCTGACACAGTATATCTTGTTCCGTTTTTGAAGATATCGTATATAAACTTCTGGAACTGATTAGGTGTATTTTTCCACAAATACTCATATCCGCCGATCATGGGAATTCTGCTGAAATCACCATAAGAAGTTTCGGGATACGGGAAACTTAAAGCCTGCATTTCTTCTTCAATGGTATCAGCACCATTACGCTGGTCATAAGGGTGAATACCGCAATAAAGAATCTTAAACATAAGCACAGCACAGGCGTAACTTTCAGTTTCGAAAGTTCTGAGAACTTTTTTAAGTTCAACACCATGAAGTTCAGGTGCTGTGAAATCAGGGAAACCGATAGGACAAGGCAGGTCTTTAACCTGACATGAGTCAAGGTCTACAAGGCAAGGTTCACCATCGGGGCTTACAAGAATATTCTTGAATCTGAGGTCTCCGACCATAATACCAAGCAGATGAAGATACTGAATTTTCTGAAGAAGTTTGATAGAAAAATCAACAAGATCCTGTTTCTTCCAATTAGGGAATGCTTTAATGATCTGGTCTGAACCGTCAAAAACAGTTGAAATGTTTTTGCCCGAAACCTTTTTCATAATAAAGCCGACCGGTTTGCCTTTTTCTGAATAAACAACTTTTTCAGGCCAGCACAAACCTTTATAGCTTACCTGCTTTTTCTCCATAAGAAGAATTTTCTTCAGTCGCAATGGAGTAAGCTGACCCTTATGATAGATTTTAACTACATAATTTCCCGGATAGTCGCAATCGTAAACTGCACCTTCACCACCACGGGCAATAAACTTCTGCAAAGTAACTACCTTGCCGGCACTTGTAAGAACACGCACGCCTTCTTTTGCTTCAAAATCAATAGAGAAAGCTCCCTGCACCATAACAGACTGGTCTATATCTCTTTTTGATGCTTCTATTATTTCATTTTTATTGTAAACGCCGATTTTGCCTTCTTCATCAATAATAATTGCTTTACATTCAGGATTTTGCGCTGAAGCTACGACTGCTTCGGCAAATTCGGAATCACTGTAGTAAACAAAGCAAACATTAGGGTTGTGACAAAGTTTTTCAACAATTTCAACGCAACTTGTGATATCAGCTTTAGTTACAAGTAATTTGTTCTGATCAAGCTTCTGAAGAAAGTTAATAGCTTTGATTGCTATCTTTTTCTGCTCCTCATGAAGACTTTTTATAATAACTTCATAGTTTTCGTAAAATTCTTTACTTACAAAAACATTGATTTCATTTGCTATTATATGATCTGTTAACTTTTCCCAAGTTTCCTGCGAGTTGATATTAACAACAGCAGAAAAATCCATCACAAATAACATTCGTCCTTTCAATTCGGAAATGTTCATGTGACAAATCCCTCCCATTGACTACATAAATCTGCATTTTTATACATATATTGAATTATATCACTATTTTTCGCAAACTACAATATGTTTTTAAAAATTTTATATTGCAGACAGCACATTTTTGTGATAAAATAACTCATATTTCATTTTGGGGTAGATATTAATGACAATTCTTATGTTCATTTTTGCTGTTTTTGCAATTCTTGGTGCAGTTGACAGAATTATCGGAAACCGATTCGGTGTCGGTCAGGAATTTGAAAAAGGAATTATGGCAACCGGCTCGCTTGCTCTTTCTATGGTTGGTATGATTTGCATTGCACCGAGTTTTACAAAAATACTTATTCCCGTTATAACCCCTGTAGCAAAAGTTTTTCACTTTGACCCGTCAGTTATAATCGGCTGTGTGCTTGCAAACGATTTAGGTGGTGCAAGTCTTGCCGAAAGCCTTGCTCAGGAAGAAATCTACGGTGCTTTTAATGGCCTTATTGTGGCTTCAATGCTTGGTGCTACTATTTCTTTTACAATACCTGTTGCACTGCGTTCAATCAAAAAAGAGCTTCACAAAGAAGTGCTTCTCGGCATTCTCTGCGGTATCGGCACAATTCCTGTGGGTTGTATCGCATCAGGTCTTATGCTTGGTATCAGCTTTAAAGATTTGCTTTTAAACCTTGCTCCTGTTATTGTAATTGCTGTTATAACTTGTATCGGAATTATCAAAGCTCCCAATCTTTCTGTGAAGATTTTTAAAATTCTCGGTCACCTGATTGTATGCCTTGTAACAATAGGACTTGTTGGTGGCATATTCAAATCGCTGACAGGCAAAACTCTCATCCCCGGAATGACGGATATACTTGAAGGATTTGAAATTGTTGCAAACATCGGTATAATTTTAGCCGGTGTATTTCCGCTTATTTTTGTTGTTTCAAAAGTTCTCGGCAAAGTTTTTGCAAAGTTCGGAAAAGTTCTAAAAATCAACGATGTTTCTGTTATGGGATTTATTTCTTCCCTTGCAAACAGCATTCCCACATTTGAAATGGCTGAAAAAATGGATAAAAAAGGTATAATTATGAATATGGCTTTTGTAGTTTCCGGATCATTTGTTTTTGGTGATCACCTTGCTTTTACAATGGCTTTTGATAAAAAATATGTTGCTGCTATGATTCTCGGAAAGCTTATTTCAGCCGTATGTGCCACAGTTGCAGCCGCTTTCATCTACAAAATCAACTACGAAAAGAAAACTGAAAAATAACTTATAAATATACACAAAGAAAACTCCCTGAATCAGGGAGTTTTTTTAATAATCGATTCTGAACATTAAATGAACACAACCAATTACTTACAACAAATCTGTTATAACAATTTCCCCCGTAACCACAGTTGCTTTGTGTGAGATAATCATATACTTTCTTTCACCAACAAACAAGCATATTGTAATAATCAGACTGGAAATTGTAGTTTTCTGAAATTGTTTATACCATTATTCATTCAAACAAAAGCAGCAGAGGATTCACCAAATCCTCTGCTGTTAATTTTAAATTTTACCTGAAGCAAGAATAAACTTCAGAACATTTTTTGCAGTTCTCTGCATTTCACCGAGAGTGATGCCGTCTTTCTTTCCGTAAGTTTCTGTAAGTGAGCCGTCGTTTGAGGCAGTTTTACTTACGGCTGTCTTACCGCCCGGCATAAGCACATCAACCTGCGCACGCACACGGTAAGCATTATCCTTCATTTCAGGGAATTCAGGCGATGGTGCATATCTCATCCACCAGTCTGTTACAACATTGCCTTCATAGCCCCATTCATTACGTAAAACCGTAGTGCAGAGTTCATAGTTATAGTGACTCCAAACACCGTTGATTTTATTATAACTTGTCATAATATTCAAGGGTTTTGCTTCTTTGACGCAGATTTCAAAACCTTTAAGATATATTTCACGTAATGCTCTTTGTGAGACAACAGAATCGTTATGATTTCTGTTTAATTCCTGATTATTACAAGCAAAGTGCTTAGGACAAGCAGAACGATTGTTATGCTGAATACCTTTTACCGTTGCAGATGCAATTTTACCGCTTAACAACGGGTCTTCAGAATAGTATTCAAAATTTCTTCCGCAGAGAGGACTTCTGTGGATATTCATACCCGGTGCTAATAGAATATCTGTTTTTCTGTCAGCCATTTCTTTACTTAAAACATCAAACAGATTTTCAACAAGTTCTTCATCCCAGGTGCAGGCAATTGCAGTACCGCAAGGAAGAAGTGAACAAGATGCCATAAGACGGATTCCTGACGGGCCATCAGTTGTAGTCATTGCAGGAACGCCCTTATCACGCAGCGACTTTGTAACACCACCAAATGTGCCTGCATTTCCTTTGGCACCAAGTGAAGAATTCATAAGACCTTCACCACGTGAAATTGCTTCAAGTTCTTCTAAATCAAGCTGTGCCACAAAATCATCAAGAGAAACCTTACCTGATTTTACATCAGCAAGTTTATAGCCCTTATCCCCTGTCATTTCTTTGCCTTCAGGGAGATTTTCGAGAATGATTTTTCTTAAATCAGTTGTAACTGTAGGAACTTTTTCTTTTGAAAGAACAACTTTTCCGCCTTTTTCTTCTGCTTTTATGCGGTCAAAAGCCATTTCTTTCTTAACTGCCATAACTTCAATAAGAGTTTCAAGGATTTTATCTTTTTCAAGGTTAACAGAAAAAATTTTTTCACATTTTTTAACACTTGTACCAAGATAGAAATTATATTCACCTTGCTCGAGGATATATGAATTTCTATTGCCCGTAACACCTGAATCATCAAAAGAAGCACCCATATATTTGTTGGATGAAATTTCGATTATCTGGCTTTCACCGGGCTGTAAAAGTTTTGTCTTCTTAAATCCTACAAGACTTTTTTCTGCTTTACCCAATTTACCCTGCGGTGCAGAAAGATAAAGCTGAAGTGTTTCTTTACCTGCAGCAGAGCCTGTGTTTGTTACTTCTGCAGTGAAAAGAATTTCGTCGTCATTTTTTCTGGCTTCAATAAACTTCACATCAAAGGTAGTATATGAAAGTCCGAAACCGAATTCATAAAGAACTTTTTCAGGGGCAAAAGTTTCAAAATAACGGTAGCCTACATAAATATCTTCAACGTAATTATTGAATTTGATTTTCCCGAAATTATCTGATGATGGGTAATCTGCGTATGTTTTTGCAATAGTATCAGTAAGTTTACCTGAGGGATTAACTTTGCCAGATAACACGTCTGCCACGGCATTACCGCTTTCCATACCTCCCTGCCATACAATGAGAATAGCGGAAATTTTATCACCGTAAGATGCAATTTCTTCAAAGTCGATAATGTTGCCTATATTAAGCACAAGAACGGTTTTATCGAAAACTGATGTTACTTTATCAAGGAGTTTCTTTTCTTCATCTGTAAGATAAAAACTGCCTTTTTTCAGCACATTTTCTCTGTCTTCGCCTGATGAACGGCCGATTACCACAAGCGCAGAATCGCTTGTTTCTTTTGCCTTTTTTATGTCAGACACAGACAATGGCATTTCTTTATAATATCTTGGCCAATGTGCCCAGAAACCGGGGTCAGGGATGTTTTTAGGAGTAGTGCACCATTGCTTATACTTGTTTATCAAATCTTTATTGAGATTCAGTCCGCTTTTTTCAAGACCGTCAATAAGATTTATTTTATACGGTGTACGCACGTCACCGCCTGAGCCGTTACCCACATAGAAATAATCATACTGAACTCTGCCGAAAACTGCAACATTATTGCTTTTATCAAAGGGCAGAGCACCATTGTTTTTCAAGAGCACGCAACCGTCTGCAGCACACTGACGTAGAAAAGGAACAAGTTCTTCGTTGGGTTTACCGCCTGCAACTCCGCCATGCTGGTCCTGTGCAAGTTCAGCACCTGAAATTTTACGGATTAATTTATTAAGTAATCTCATAGAATCACCTTATTTTTTAAATCTGATTACGTTGAAGCTCATTGATTTAAGGTTTGCAGTGAAAATTGCGTCATCACTTATGGGAAGTTCATTTGCGTGCATACAAACTATTTCTTTTCCGAAATCATTTACAAGGAGCTTATCATAGCCATCCATTGATTCAAATGAAACAGGCTTGTAACCATCAAAATCAAGAAGTTTGAAATCAATTACGCAATCTTCATCAAGTGAACGGTTAACAATGAATACTGCAACTTCTTCATTTTCTTCATCATAAGTTGCAATTGTTTCAAGATAAGGCACGTCTGTGTAATCTTTTGTATCGTATTTCGGGCAATCAACAATAGGTCTGATTGAAATGCCACGTGCATATTTTGACATTCTTTCGAAAGGCCAGAATGTTGTCTGACGGAAAATACCGCCACCTGTTTTTGTGAAAATAGGTGCGATAACATTTACGAGCTGAGCAATACATGCAACCTTGATTCTGTCTGCATGGCGAAGAAGTGTGATAAGCATACAAGCTGCAACAAGCGCATCTTCAAAATTGTAAATATCTTCAAGCTGATTCGGTGCTGTTGACCATTTTTCAATGGGTGCACCCCATGAATGGTACCATACATTCCATTCATCAAATGAGAGCATAATCTTTTTCTTACTGCGTTTTTTCGCTTTTATGTAATCGCAGGCACAGATTACGCTGTAAATAAATTCATCAAGTTCTGTTGAGAGAGCAAGGAATTTTTCTGTATTTCTTTCTGAATTGCCGTAATACTGGTGAAGTGAAAGATAATCAACACTGTCATAAGCGATATCAAGGGCAGTTGTTTCCCATTCGCCGAAAGTTCTTGAATTTCTGCTTGATGAACCACAAAGAACAGTTTCGATTGAAGGGTCAACCCATTTCATAAGTTTTGATGCTTCAAGGGCTGTTCTGCCGTATTCGTAAGCAGTTTTTGCGCCCATCTGCCATGCTCCGTCCATTTCGTTGCCAAGGCACCAGAGTTTTACATCCCAGGGTTTTTCGTAGCCATGTTCTTTTCTCATATTGGCATATTTTGTATTTGTATTAAGGTTACAATATTCAACAAGTGCTCTTGCTTCATCAGGACCTCTTGTGCCGAGATTTACTGCCATCATAGGAGCAGTGTTAGCTTTTTTACACCATTTCATAAATTCGTTTGTGCCGAAAGTATTAGGCTCAGTTGTGCCCCACGCAAGATCAAGACGCTGAGGTCTTTTTTCAACAGGACCTACACCGTCTTCCCAATCGTAACCTGAAACAAAGTTACCGCCGGGATAGCGGACAATAGGAACATCAAGTTCATTCACAAGGTCTATAACGTCTTTACGGAAACCGTCTTCATCTGCAGTTGCGTGACCGGGTTCATAAATACCGCCGTAAACTGCACGACCAAGATGTTCAACGAAAGAGCCGAACATTCTTCTGTCGATGTCGCCTGTTTTCAATTCTTTTGCAATGGTCATTTTAGCTTTCATAAATTTCCACCTCTTGTTATGGTATAAATAGAGTATAACACAGCACGTATATTTTTTTCAATAAAAAACGAAAAAATCGGTGCATGTTTCCATACACCGATAAAAAGAATCAATACCAGATCCAACCGAAGAGAACAATTATAATAATCCACTGCCACCATGCATATGAAACAGTGACTTTGCAGGTTTCTTCTGTCACTTTTCCGTTTTCATCTGTTATCGTGATTGTAATTTCTGCTTCGCCTGTGCCGACAGATGTTACATTACCATCTTTATCTACAGTTGCAACTGATTCGTCTGATGAACTATAAGAAACAGTATAACCGAGACCTTCATCAGCATTGATTACAGCCACAATTGTTGCAGTGGTTTTGTAGTTCATTTCTATATCGTCAACTGAAACAGAATTCACTTTTGCAAGTTTTTCAACAACTGCATAATAGCTGAAATGCTCTGCTACAAACTCTACATATCCGTTAACAACTTTTGCGGGAATATTTGTAACTTTTCCGTTTACAGAGTCAACATAGCAAACAAAAATATTTTTTGTTCCAAAACCTTCGGGAAGCGGAATTTTCACCTTAACTTTACCGTCAGGCTGAACTTTCTCACCATCTTTTACGGTTGAAATATCAAATATTACCGATTGATTGCTACCATAGCTCAAATCAATAAGCTGGTATGAATCTCCGTCAAAAGTTTTTTCAACTTTTAATTCAATGTCTGAATCATATTCATCGCCAAACTCAATTACAATACCAGATTCGTCATCAATAATTTCTTTGGTTTTCGGGATAACCGCTTCTTGTTTTTCTCCGCAAACAGAGCATTCTCTTTCTTTCAATCCGTCAGACTGGGTTGTTGCTTCGCGGATAATGTTCCACTCACTCCATGTGTGCTCAGCAAGAGGAAGAATTGTTGCTTCAGTAGCATCACCACATACAACGCAAATTTTATACTGCATACCCGCCACTTTACATGTTGATGGAATTACAATCTCATTATAAGTATGCTTACAGGAATTGAAATGTATTGTAGCGTTGAGTAAGTATTCATTTCCATCTTCGTAAATTACAATCTCATTCCATTCTTCTTCCGTGCCTATGTAGTAAACATCTGTAAGATTTATACATTCAGCAAATGCTTCTCTAATTATAGTTTCAACTCCACTGCCGATAGTTACTGAAGTAAGGCCACTGCAACTATGAAATATTCCACGACCTAAAACCTTTACATTATCAGGAATTTCAATTGATTCAAGATTTGTGCACATACCAAATGCAGCAAGCCCTATAAATTCAACACCATCAGGTATCAGAATTGATTTAAGATTTTCACCATAAGCAAAAGAATATGTATCTATTGTAACTATACTTTCAGGTATTTCAAAATCTGTTATATTATCATTACCAACGGGATATTGCATTAACGTTGTTTTATCTTTATTATATAAAACACCGTACTCATCACTGCAGTAATACTGATTTTCAGGGTCAACAATAATTGTTTCAAGGGCAAGACACAATCCAAAAGCTGCTTCACCAATAAATCCAACATTTTTACCTATAGTTATTGACTTTAAAAGGATACAGCTCTGAAAGGCTCCTTCATCTATGTGTGTAAGGCTATCGGGAAAATCAATTGCCTCAAGACTAACACACTGTGAAAAGGCTATTGCTCCTATGAATGTAACCGTATCAGGAAGTGTTATTGATTTAAGACTCTGGCATGTATAAAACGAATATTGCTCTATTGTATCTGTTTTATTCCCTAAATCAACTGAAGAAAGGTTTTTACAGCAATAAAACATCCCCTCATTTATGCAGGTAACACCTTCAGAAACAGATATTGATTCAAGACTTTCACAGTCAGCAAAAGCATAATCACCCATATATATCACACTATCCGGTATCGTTATTGATTTAATTCCGGTACGCTCAAAAGCGGAATCACCAATAGTTTCCACTCCATATTCAATTGTAACTGTTTTAAGATTTTCACACTCATTAAACGCATATTCACCAATACTTGCTACACTTCCGGGTATAACAATTGATTCAAGGCCTTTGCATGAACTAAATGCATATTCACCGATACTTGTTAACCTCTCAGAAAATGTAACTGTTTCAAGGCTGCTGCAATCAGAAAAAGCACACGCACCTATAGAAGATATAATACTACCGGATATTGATTTGAGATTTTGGCAACCAGAAAAAGAATAAGCACCTATACTGAGTGTACCGCCGGATATAGATTTAAGATTATCGCAACCAGAAAAAGCAAAATCGCCTATACTCATTGATTCTTCAGACAGTGTAATCGATTCAAGGCTGTTGCAACTCGAAAAAGCACGCTCACCTATAGCTATAATACTACCGGATATAGAATTAAGATTATCGCAACCAAAAAAAGAATAAGCACCTATACTGAGTGTACCGCCGGATATAGATTTAAGATTTTCGCAAGAATAAAAAGCACTATCGCCTATACTTACAGTTTCTCCGGACATTGTAACCGATTTGAGGCCATCACAATCATAAAAAGCATCATCACTTATCAATATTGTTTCTCCGGACATTGTAACCGATTTGAGGCCATCACAATCATAAAAAGCATCATCACTTATCAATATTGTTTCTCCAGACATCGTAACTGATTCAATACTACTGCAACAATAAAAAGTAGCACTGGCAATTGTCTTAGTTCCTTGCTTTATCTCAACTGCCCCTGATACATTTTTTTCTACAAAAATAAGATGATTGCCTATGTATAAAAAACCATCTTCCCAATTGTCAGGGTTGTTATAAAATGCTGAAAGAAAAAAGGCACCAAAGCCTATATTTATCTCACTATCAGGAATTGTGATTGATTCAAGACGATCACACTGTGCAAATGCACGAATGCCTATACTTGTTACATTATCAGGAATTGTGATTGATTCAAGGCTGCTACAACCAGAAAAAGCAGAATCGCTTATACTTGTTACATTATCAGGAATTGTGATTGATTCAAGGCTGCTACAACCAGAAAAAGCAGAATCGCTTATACTTGTTAACTCTTCAGACAATGCAACTGCTTCAAGGCTGCTGCAATAATAAAAAGCATACTCACCTATAGCTATAATACTACCGGATATTGATTTGAGGTTTCGACAATATTCAAAAGCACGAGCACCTATACTCAGCGTACCACAATACACATATTCAAGGTTCTTACAATAATGAAAAGCATAATCGCCTATACTTGTCACGCCTTCGGCAATATTTACAGATTTGATATTTGAAATTAAATACCATGGTGGCTTATAATCATAATTATAATCCTCCATGTCACCTGTACCGGTAATATCAAGCACACCGGTGTCAGTATTAAAAGACCATTGAAGATTATCTCCGCAGGTGCCGCTATTTGGTTCTGTTTCTTCGGCTTCAGCTTCAATGTTGAATATGTTTTTTAAATTGAGCCATTGGGGTAACTCAAGCCCTACAAAGCCTGACAAAGGTGCAATACCTATTGTCATCGTCAGGACAAGTAAAAGGGATAAGAATTTTTTCGCTGTACGTTTCATTTC
Organism: Oscillospiraceae bacterium; assembly: GCA_015066175.1. Classification (GTDB taxonomy): domain Bacteria; phylum Bacillota; class Clostridia; order Oscillospirales; family Acutalibacteraceae; genus SIG575. The sequence continues at coordinate 42,704 of SVOW01000002.1, read as the reverse complement.
CGTCTCTCCTTTTTTAATACGTATATACGTAAAATATAATACACTGCAAAGACATTCTAACACGCAAACAATATTTATGCAATAGACAATTTATAATTTATATGTATATTCGATTTTACATTGTAGGGGTCGATGCCTACATCGACCCGTCAGATTTTGTGTGAATTTATTCGGGCGGATGTGGGCATCCGCCCCTACGATGCTGATTTTAATACCGCGGTAAATTATAATTTATGTATGAAAAAACCTTCCGTTAATATGAAACTGACGGAAGGTTTAATAATTATGATTTGAGTTTTTCTGTAAAATCTGCCATCATATCCGCGATTTTAATCTGCTGCGGACAAACTTCCTCGCAGGATTTACAGCCAAGGCAGGCTGATGGCTTTTTATCATCAGGTAACGATGAAATTTCGAGAGATACAAGGAAGCTTGGTCCTCTGTAACAAATTTCATTATACTGTGAAATAAAACGCGGAATGTTAAGTTCCATAGGGCAATGAGTTGTGCAATAGCTGCACTCTGTACAAGGAAGTGCATTTCTTGCAATTATTTTTTCACCAAGATTCAGAAGTGCATTTGTTTCTTCTTCATTCAGCGGTTCATCAGTTTCGAAAATTCTGATATTTTCTTCCATCTGTTCAAAAACAGACATACCTGAAAGTATCATTTTAACGTTATCAAACTGCTGGAGGAAACGGAACGACCATTCGATGATATTGGCATCAGGTCTGATTTTTTTAAGTTCATCTATGTCTTCTTCCGTTAATTCTGCAAATTTTCCGCCACGCAAAGGCTCCATAACCCAAACGGGAATATCCCATTCTTTTAAAAGTTCAAGTTTTGCTTTTGCGTCCTGGAATGTCCAGTCAAACCAGTTAAGCTGAATCTGACAGAATTCCATATCTTTTCCGTATGCTTCAAGAAAGCGTTTCATCACAGGCAGGTCACCATGTGCAGAGAAACCTAAGTGCTTTATTCTACCCTGCTCTTTCTGCTTTTTAAGGTAATCAAAGATGCCGTATTTCGGGTCGAGATAAGCGTCAATATTTACTTCGCAGACATTGTGGAACATATAGAAATCAAAATATTCCATACCTGTTTTTTCAATCTGCTTTTCAAAAACTTCCTCAACTTTATCCCAACAGGATGAATCATAGCCGGGAAATTTGGTTGCAATATAATAACTTTCTCTCGAATATTCACGAAGAATGTTACCCATTACAATTTCTGATTTGCCTGCGTGATATCCCCAGGCTGTATCAAAATAGTTGATGCCTTTTTCAAAAGCATATGCAACCATTTTACGTGTTTCAGTTTCTTCAATGAAAGGATTGCCGTAGCCATCACCGGGCAGACGCATACATCCCATTCCGAGAGCAGACAGTTTTTTGTCTTTAAAATTTTTATAAATCATATGCTTTCACCTTATAACATACTGATTTGCTCTTCTGCTTCACCTGCATCTTCTGCACTTAAAAGCATACCTAAAGCAGGAAGATTCTTTGTTTTATATCTGTAGGGTTTAGCAAATTCACCCTGCTTATAATCTCTTACTTCGTAAAGTTTCTGACCTTTTTTGAGGGTCATAACAGATACACCGATAGTGTCTTTTGTGGTTTTCGGTGAAATCACACCTGAGTGAACAAGCAGATGTCTGCCTGCAGAAGAAATAAGCACAATTTCCTTATCTTCTTCAACATATTTAACTGCAACAAGTGGTGATTTATCACTGTAAGCCTTGATAAGTTTCTTACGGTTGGTCTTTGTTTCGTAAGATTTCAGGTCAACCTTCGCAACCTTACCGTTTTCGAAGAAGAACATAACATACCCTTTATAATCCTGGGTTGCAATCATATGAATTGCAGTTTCCCCTTCATCCATACCAAGATAAGAGCCGACGAATTCACCAAGGTTACTTGCTTTTGTTTCGTCAAAATCGTTTGCTTTTGCTTTATAAACCTGACATTTATTTGTGAAGAAAAGAAGGTCTGTTTTGTTTGAAGTTTCAACCATTTTTATAACTTCGTCGCCTTCTTTGAGCTTATGCTCACCTGAACTCTTCTGCCAAGAAAGGGGCAGAATTTTCTTGAAATAACCTTCTTTTGTGAAGAAGAGAATTACGGGATAATCAGGAATTTCTTCTTCCTTTTCATCTTCCTCATCTTCGTCGATATAGATGATTTCAGATTTTCTGTCCTGACCATGTTTTGCAGAAACAGCCTTTAATTCTTCAACAATAATCTTTTTGATTTTCTGCTTGCTTGAAAGAATATCTTCAAGAAGTGCAATATTTTCAACAAGTTCTTCGATATCCTTGATTCTCTTAAGAATATATTCTTTGTTGAGATGGCGGAGTTTGATTTCAGCAACGTATTCAGCCTGAATTTTATCAATACCGAAACCTATCATCAAGTTTGGCACAACTTCTGCTTCTTCTTCAGTGTTGCGGATAATCTGAATTGCTTTGTCGATATCGAGAAGTATTTTTTCAAGACCGCGGAGAAGATGAAGCTTGTCTTTACATTTTGCAAGGTCAAATTCAAGACGGCGGCGTACACAGTCAGTCCTGAATTCAATCCATTCCTGAAGAATCTGACGCACACCTAAAACTTTCGGCATACCCTTGATAAGCACATTGAAGTTACATGAGAAAGTATCTTCAAGAGTGGTTGACTTAAAGAGCTTTGACATCAGTTTATCAACATCTGTGCCGTTTTTGACATCAATTGTGATTTTAAGACCTTTCTTATCTGTTTCATCACGGATGTCCTTTATTTCTTTGAATGAACCTTTTTTCACAAGTTCAATTATCTTTTCAATAATTGCTTCTGAAGTTGTGGTAGTAGGAATTTCTGTGATATCAATACATTTATTTACCTTGTCATAAGTCCATTTTGAACGTATTTTTACAGAGCCTCTGCCTGTTTCAAAAATGCTATTAAGTGCATCTCTGTCAAAAATTACCTGTGCACCGCTTACGAAATCGGGACATTTAAGAGTTTCAAAAAGGTCTGCATCGGGATTTTTGATAAGTGCAATAGTTGTATCACAAATTTCACGGAGATTGAACGAGCAGATGTTACTTGCCATACCAACAGCAATACCAAGGTTTGCGTTAGTAAGGATTGTGGGCACTGATACTGGGAACAACAACGGCTCCTGCATTGTGTTATCGTAGTTAGGAACAAAATCTACTGTGTTTTTATCAATATCCCTGAAAAGCTCTGCTGCGAAAGGAGAAAGCTTTGCTTCTGTGTAACGTGATGCTGCGTACTGCATATTTTTTGAATATGCTTTACCGAAGTTACCCTTTGAATCAACAAAAGGATGCAGAAGTGATTCATTACCCTTTGACAGACGCACCATTGTTTCGTAAATTGCTGCATCACCATGAGGGTTAAGCTGCATTGTACGGCCGACGATGTTTGCAGACTTGATTCTGCCACCTGTAAGAAGACCCATTTTATACATAGTATAAAGGAGTTTTCTGTGAGAGGGTTTCATACCGTCAATTTCGGGAATTGCACGTGAAACGATAACGCTCATGGCATAGGGCATATAGTTTTCTTCAAGAGTGTCGGTAATTTTCTGTTCAACAACAATACCTGCACCTAAAATATGTGCGTTGGGGTTGATTTCTTCATTTGAACGGTCAAGTTCTTTTTTCTTTTTAGCCATCTGAATCTCCCCCTTTTAGTTTAAGTCTGTAATGTCAAGATACTTATAACCATCATTTGTGATGTGGTCTTTTCTACCCTGAAGGTTATCGCCAAGGAGCAAATCAAAAGTATCTGCCATTTTCTGTGCTTCATCAGGTTCAACCTGAATAAGTCTTCTTGTTTTCGGATTCATAGTAGTCAGCCACATCATATCAGGGTCGTTTTCACCAAGACCTTTTGAACGCTGAATTGTATATTTCTGATTTCCGATTTCAGCCAAAGCATCGGCTTTTTCTTTTTCAGTGTAAGCAAACCATACCTGGTCTTTTGACTGAATTTCATAAAGCGGTGACTCTGCAATAAACACCTTATGAGCCTCAATGATCGAAGGCATAAGTCTGTAAATCATAGTAAGAATAAGTGTGCGTATCTGATAACCGTCAACGTCGGCATCAGTACAGATAATAACTTTATTCCACAGAAGATTATCAAGATTAAAGTTTGAAAGTTCCTTGTGTTTCTTTGAGTTAACCTCTACACCACAACCAAGAACTTTGATAAGGTCGGTGATGATTTCGCTTGAAAAAATCTTGTTATAATCTGATTTCAGGCAGTTGAGAATTTTACCCCTTACGGGAATAATTGCCTGGAACTGAGAATCTCTTGCCTGCTTACAAGCACCGAGAGCTGAATCACCTTCCACAATGAAGATTTCGCGTTCGTTTACATCACGGCTACGGCAATCAACAAATTTCTGAACTCTGTTTTTGAAATCGTTATTTGCTTTCAAAGTTTTCTTAAGGGTTGTACGTGTGGCTTCTGCTTTAACACGTGAACGCATATTAATAAGAATCTGGTCAGCAATTTTATCTGCTTCCATCTTATTTTCAATGAAATAAATTTCAAGCTGATGCTTGAAGAAATCAGTCATTGCATCCTGAATGAATTTGTTTGTGATTGATTTCTTTGTCTGGTTTTCGTAAGAAGTAAGAGTTGAGAATGAACTGATAACAATAACAAGGCAGTCTTCAATATCCTGGAATGTGATTTTTGAATCTGACTTTGTATATTTTCCACTTTGTTTAAGGTAGTTATCAATCTGATAAGTAAACGCGTTTCTTACAGCTTTATCAGGTGCACCGCCATGTTCAAGGAAGCTTGAGTTATGGAAATACTCTTTAAGCTGTTTTTTGTTTGAGAAACAAAGAGATGCATTGATTTTAACTTTATAGTCACTTAAATCTTCACGGTCGCGACCTACACGCTCTGCGTGCCACGTCTGAACACCTGTGAAAGCATTTTCTTCACCTACAAAATCTTTCACATAGTCTTCAATACCGTTTTCATACATATATTCGAATGTTTCAAAACCGCGTGAAGTCTGATTTTTAAGAATGAATTTAACATTTGCATTAACAACAGACTGTTTCTGCATTGTTTCCTGAAAATATTCAAGAGGAATATTGATATCAGTAAATACTTCAAGGTCAGGACGCCATTTGATACGTGTGCCTGTATTACGTTTATTATACGGTTCTTTTATGAGTTCGCTTGCAACTTCACCTTTTTTGAAGTGTATTTCGTATCTGTGGCCACCATAGAAAATTTCGGCATCCATATACTCTGACGCATACTGAGTTGAAGTAAGGCCAAGACCGTTAAGACCAAGTGAATATTCGTAACTTCCTCCACCGTCATTTGTATCGTATTTACTACCTGCGTAAAGTTCGCAGAAAACAAGTTCCCAGTTGTAACGCTTTTCTTTTTCGTTATAGTCAACGGGCAGACCGCGGCCAAAGTCCTGCACTTCAATTGAGCCGTCAAGGAAGCGAGTGACAACAATTTTGTCGCCGTAACCTTCACGCGCTTCGTCAATTGAGTTTGACAGAATTTCAAAAAATGCGTGTTCACAGCCCTCAAGACCATTAGAGCCGAAAATAACACCGGGACGGAGTCTTACTCGATCAGCACCTTTAAGCTGGGAAATATTACTGTCATTATAAGTTGATTTTTTAGCCATTTTTATGACAATCCTTTCAACATTCTGATACTACTAAATAAATATCCAATCCATTGTATTATACACTATATGTTGTTTTTTGTCAAATTCTAACACACAAGAAAAGACCACTTTTCGGGACTTACCCAAAAGGTGGTCTTGAAACTATTTTATTTTCTTTTTAAGGTATTCTCTCACTTGTGAACCAAGGTAAAGAGAACCGCACACTGCAACAAGATTATCACCTTTGAGTTCAAACGCTTTATCAATAGCATCAAAGGGATCAGCAATTGCATAAACTTCGTTACAATAATTACTGCAGATTTTTTCAAGTTCTTCCGCTTTCATTGCACGTGGATTTGAACATTCAGTTGCAATCATTACTTTCGCATTGGTTGAGAGATTCTTAACTGAATTTTCAACATCCTTATCAGCCATCATGCTCACAACAACAGTGTTATCTTCAAACAAAGACAAAACTTTTGCCATCATCTGTGTTCCACTTTCGTTGTGACCGCCATCAAGAACAATTCTTTTATCAAGAAATTCAACACGCGCAGGCATAGTTGTGTTTTCAATGCCTTTTTGTATGCTTTCTACATCAACGCCAACAGAAAAAGCAGTTTCAACTGCTGTGAGCATATTATATATCTGATGCTCACCAAAAAGACGGAGAGTGAAAAGATTATCTTTGTATTTAACAATAGTTTTTTCAAAAGAACATTCTTCAATTTCCATCAGAGACAAATCAGGCACAACAAGTTTATTGTTTTTCTCCCCTGTCGTTTGTCTTATTTTCCTGATAACCTCAAGCTCCTGCAAAGGATAAGCAACAGTAACCGAATCTTCTTTGATAATTCCGCACTTCTGCTCTGCGATTTTTGTAAGTGTATCACCGAGAATTTCAGTGTGATCAAATGAAATTGAAGTAATAACAGATGCCAGCGGTCTTTCAACAACATTTGTTGAATCAAGAAGACCGCCAAGACCGACTTCAAGCACAACAATATCACAGTTTTCCTGACAATAAAAATCAAATGCCATTGCAGTTATAATTTCAAATTCAGTAGGCTCAATTCCCACAGAATTGAGTTCTTCAACAATAGGTCTGATTTTTGCAGTTTCTTCTGCTAATTTTTCGTGGGGAATCATTTCTCCGTTAACCTGAATTCTTTCGCAGAAATCAACTATATAAGGCGAAGTGAACAGCCCTGTTTTTTTGCCGTCAGCTATGAAAATATTAGAAAGCATTGTGGAAATGCTACCCTTGCCGTTTGTGCCTGCAACGTGAACAATCCGCAGATTTTTCTGCGGATTGCCGAGTTTTTCAAGCAATGCAAGGATACGTTCAAGTCCCGGCTTTGAGCCGAATTTCAGAAATGAATGGATATATTCCAAAGCATTGTCATAAGTCATAATTATACTCCGAGTGAAGCGATACTTTCATCAAGCATCTTTATTTTTTCTGTAAGCTTTGCAGCAGCTTCACGCTGACCTGCAACAACTTTTTCAGGTGCTTTTGCAACGAAACCGGGATTGTTAAGCTTGTTCATAACAAAATCAAGGTCTTTCTGTGCTGCTGCACGTTCTTTTTCAAGTCTTGCTTTTTCAGCCTTGAAGTCTACAAGTTCATCCATAGGAATAAACATCTTTGCGTCTGCAGTGATAATAGAAACTGCACCCTGTAAATCAAAGTTTTTGCCAAGTGTTACATCAGAAGCACTTGCAAGTCTCTGCATAAATACACCTGCTTTTGAGAATGTGTCTTCAAAATCGCTTTCAATGTAAATGTGTGCTTTCTTTGAAGGCGGAACGTTCATTTCTGCTCTGCGGTTACGCACTGCACGGACTGCATCCATAATTCTGCCCATTTCAGTTTCTTCTGTTTTAAACACAAGTTCTTCCTTGAATGTGGGATATTCACAAACCATAATTGCTTCGCCATCGTGGGGAAGTGTCTGCCAGATTTCTTCTGTGATGAAAGGCATGAAGGGATGGAGAAGTTTGAGGATATCTGTAAATACATAAACAAGAACTGCTCTTGCTGTTTTCGCACCTTCACCGCCTGCCTGGAGACGGATTTTTGCAATTTCAATGTACCAGTCGCAGAATACGTCCCAGATGAAGTCGTAAAGTTTCTGAACAGCCATACCAAGCTCGAAGTTTTCGAGGTTGTTTGTAACATCTTTACATACGTTATTGAGGATGCTGAGAATCCATTTATCTTCAAGTGCCAAATCAGCAGGAATATGTGCTGCAGGTTCATTTTCGTCAAGATTCATAAGGATAAATCTTGCAGCATTCCAGATTTTGTTTGCGAAGTTACGGCTTGCTTCTACTTTATCGTCAGAGAAACGCATATCGTTTCCTGGGCTGTTACCTGTTGCAAGAGTAAATCTCAATGCATCAGCACCGTATTTGTCGATTATTTCAAGGGGGTCAATACCGTTACCGAGTGATTTTGACATCTTTCTGCCCTGAGCGTCACGAACAAGGCCGTGGATAAGAACATCGCTGAAGGGTTTTTCGCCCATATATTCAAGGCCTGAGAAAATCATTCTTGAAACCCAGAATGTGATAATGTCGTAACCTGTTACGAGAGTGCTTGTGGGATAGTAACGTTTAAGGTCTGTTGTTTCATCAGGCCAGCCCAGTGTGGAGAAAGGCCACAATGCTGATGAGAACCATGTATCGAGTGTATCGGGATCCTGATAAACTTTACCGCCACATTTCGGGCAAGCATCGGGAGCTTCTTTTGCAACTGTGATTTCACCGCATTCTTCGCAGTAATATGCAGGAATTCTGTGACCCCACCAGAGCTGACGTGAAATACACCAGTCGCGGATATTTCTCATCCAATGGAAATAGTTTTTGTTGAATCTTTCGGGGATAAATCTTACATCACCGTTTTCAACTGCTTCAATTGCAGGTTTTGCAAGGGGTTCCATTTTAACAAACCACTGCAAAGAAACTCTGGGTTCAACAGTTGTTCCGCAACGGTAGCAAGTACCAACGTTATGGCTATAATCTTCAATACGTACAAGTGCACCTTCTTCTTCAAGGTCTTTGACAATAGCCTTACGAGCCTCAAAGCGGTCCATACCTGCGTATTTGGGATAATCTTCTGTGATTTTTGCGTCATCAGTCATTACGTTGATAACGGGAAGGTCGTGACGTTTGCCAACCTCAAAGTCGTTGGGGTCATGTGCAGGAGTGATTTTAACAACACCTGTACCGAAATCCATTTCAACATATTCGTCAGCAACAACGGGAATTTCACGATGAACAATGGGAAGGATAAGAGTTTTGCCGATAATATCCTTGTATCTCTCATCATTTGGGTTGACTGCAACGGCAGTATCACCAAGAAGTGTTTCAGGACGAGTTGTTGCAAGTTCAACGTAACCTGAACCATCTTTAAGCGGATAGCGAAGGTGCCAAAAATGACCTGCCTGGTCTTCATATTCAACTTCTGCGTCAGAAATTGAAGTGAGGCAATGTGGACACCAGTTGATTATTCTTTCGCCTCTGTAAATAAGACCTTTTTCGTAAAGTCTGCAAAAAACTTCAAGAACAGCCTTTGAACAGCCTTCGTCAAGTGTAAAGCGTTCTCTGTCCCAGTCGCATGAAGAACCAAGCTTTTTGAGCTGTTCGATAATTCTTCCACCGTAAGTTTCTTTCCAGTCCCATGCACGTTTGAGGAAGCCTTCTCTGCCGATATCATCTTTTGAGATACCTTCTTTTCTCATCGCTTCAACGATTTTTGCTTCTGTAGCGATTGATGCATGGTCTGTGCCGGGAAGCCACAATGTATCGTAACCCTGCATTCTTCTGAAACGGATAAGAATATCCTGCAGAGTATTATCAAGTGCATGTCCCATATGAAGCTGACCTGTAATGTTGGGTGGCGGAATTACAATTGTGTATGGATTTTTACTTTCATCGGGTTCAGCATGAAAGTATTTACCATCGAGCCAGAATTTGTAAATCCTATCTTCAACATTTTTCGGGTCGTATTGTTTAGCAAGTTCTTTTGCCATAATATCATCCCTTTTCAAAATAGTTATATACCAAGTTATTATCCCATTTTTAATGTGTTTTGTCAATATTGTTTTATCAATATTTTTCTGATTATTGACACTTGAAAAATATAGTTATATAATATATGGGATAAAATTCATTTAAAAGAGTTGTTTTTATGTTACCTAAACGAATTTATGCAGAGATAAATCTCGATGCAATCTGCAGAAATGTGAATGAAACCAAAAAGAAAGTCGGAAAAGATGTTGATGTGCTTGCAATTATCAAGGCTGATGCCTACGGCCACGGAGCTTTACGTGTTGCAAGAGCTTTAACTGAAATTGACATCAACAATTTCGGTGTTGCAACCGCAGAAGAAGCAATCCAGCTTCGCAAACATGGCATTGACGGAAACATTCTCCTGCTTGATTATGCTTTCGAAGAAAGTTACGGAGAGCTTATCGAAAACAATATCACAAGCACTGTATTTGAATATAATCACGCAAAAAAACTTAATGATATTGCAGGTATTCTCGGCAAAAAAGCTGATATTCACATCAAGCTTGACACAGGTATGGGCAGAATCGGTTTTATACCCTCTGACGAAAGTTTCGAGAAAATCAAAAAGATTTATGAACTCGAAAACATAACGGTCAGCGGTATTTATACACATTTCGCCTGTGCTGATATGACTGATAAAGCAATGACTTACCGTCAGATTGAAATGTTTGACAACTTCTGCGAAAAACTTGAAAACGGCGGCGTTTCAATCCCAGTAAAACACCTTTGCAACTCTGCAGGCATTATGGAATTTTCTTCAGCATATGCAAATATGGTAAGAAACGGAATTATCACTTACGGACTTTATCCTTCTGATGAAGTTGATAAAAACAACATACAACTCTCCCCTGCCATGAGTATAAAAAGCCACGTTGTGTATGTAAAGGAAGTTGACGAAAACTTCACAGTAAGTTACGGTGCAACATATGTAACAAAAGGCAAAACTAAAATTGCAACTATTCCCATCGGTTACGCTGACGGATACCCGCGTTCACTTTCAAACAAAGGCCGTGTGCTTATTAACGGCAAATCTGCTCCCATCATCGGCAGAGTCTGCATGGACCAGATGATGGTTGATGTAACTGACATTGACGATGTAAAACAAGGCGATGTTGTTACTATTATAGGCAAAGACGGCAACGAAACAATCACAGTTGAAGAACTTTCAGCAATGTCCGGCTCATTCAACTATGAATTTGTCTGCAACGTAAACAAACGTGTACCTCGTGTTTATATCAAAAACGGCAAAGTAAGTGAAATTGTTGATCTGATCAAATAAACAATTCAAAAAGATTAAAAGCTGTAAAAAACGCAAGTTTTTTACAGCTTTTTCAATCTTACTTATTTATCAATGACGTAAACGACATCATCTAATTTAAAAGATTCACCATCAAGTGTAAGCGTCATATTTCCTTTTATCTCAAATGTATAATCATAATCTTCTATAGTTCTTGCCATTTTAACATTCCAACGGTTTGTTGAATAATACCAGTCATAATACTTGATAAGTGCATTATCCACATAACCGCCTGTGTTAAGAAAAACAGCAGGTACGCCGTATGTTTCTGCCAATATAATTCCGTGCAAAGAAGAAGAAATTACTTTTTCCGATGATTTGATTTCCTCGACAAACTTTGAAATGCCGATACAATTTTTCATTTGATGCAGAGTTTTTAACGAAAGCATTGTTTATACCGCCCATATGTAAACACAGCGTTGTCACAATAACAAGAACTACGTAATAGGCGTTGAAAACGCTGAATAAACCGTAGTCTTCCGTTGATAAAAGTATGTGGCCTTTTTTTACAAGCAGAAGAGACTGTGTTACAATAAAAAAATGCACCTTCGCCGAAATCAGCAAGGGCGATATTGTTTTGTTCAGTCCCGCAGAAAACACATATCTGCTGCACAGAGTTGTTAAAATAGCTGACAAAGGTTTTATTACTGCCGGCGACGGAAACACTTACACGGATGGTTTATTTCCGCCTGATAAGCTTATTGCACGCGTTACTGAAATCAACAGAAAAGGAAAGATTTTTTCGATTAAATCAAAAAAATTCTTAATCTTATCAAAACTGTGGATTATCCTTTTCCCCATAAGACCTTTGCTTCTGAAAATATTCAGACAAATAAAAAGCAAATAAAATTCAGACCGTATTACCAAAACAGTAATACGGTCTTTGTTGTTATTTTACGCTAACTGATACCTTGCCTGACTGCCCGTAAGCGACGGGTCTGTCTGCAAAATATATTTCATATTATCGTAATTGAAATAGAATTGAATAAGAGTTTTCGAGTCATAATATCCTTTTTTAACTCCATCAAGCAGGAATGTTACAGTTGCTGTCTTGCCCGGTGCAATATCCTGATAATCAAGTTTCTTTCCTGTGCTGTCGATGAGTGAAATTGTACCATAGGAATCAATCTTATCAGGTCCGTTATAAATATACGCATTTTCTTTAAGTATACGAACAGGACAAGCACCTTTGTTTTCAATTGTGATCGAAACAGTTTTTGCGCCTTCAACCTTATCTTTGCTTACTGCTACACGGAGACTTGGTGTGTAGTAAATCATAACATCGTCAGTGTTTGAATATGAGCCACCAATTGTGAAACCATCTTTTTCAATAAACGGACGTACTCTCCAGTAATAATACACACCGTGGTTTACGTTCATTGTATAGCTTGTGATACGGCTGCTTAAAATTGCAGCTCGTGTCCACTTGCCTGTGTCCCCTTCTTTATAGTAAAGAAGATATCCTGTTGCATTTGAGATAGGTGTCCATGTAACCTGATTCACCAGACCGCTTTCATACTGTTTGACAGAAAGTGTTGGTTTTTTAAAGGTATCTGTTGTAAGAACAGCAGAATAAGCACCTGCGTAATCTTTTCCGTTAACTGTTCTGAAAGCATATACTCTGTATTTGTTAACGCCTGTTCTTTTATCGGTGTATGAAACGTTTGAATTACCTCTTAACGTTGCAATTTTCACCCAATCTTTTTTAGCGCTGTCGTAACGATACAAGCAGTAACCTGATGCACCTGACACCTTGCCCCATGTGATTGTTACTTTGTCAGAAGTTGCAAAAATATTTTTATCAATCACAGGTGCAGGAACAGTTGCTGTTCTGCCTCTTGCAGAAGATGCTTCGCTCTGCACATCGTTATCAACAACAATTACTTTGTAATAATATTTTTTGCCGAATTCAACCGAAGTATCCTTGTATGAATTTGTTTTAACTTTTGCGATGCCTATGAAACCGCTGTCTGATTTTTCAGAACGATAAACAAGGTAAGAATCGGCACCTTCGTTTATATTCCATTTAACTGTAATTTCACTCAGGTCCGTTACAAGAACCGATTCAATTGCAGGCGTTGCAATATGTTCAACTTTAACCTTAAGACCTGTTGTATCATAGTACGAAGTTGCAGTTTTTCTGTAAACCTTTGCAGACGCAGTAACTGTGTATGTATAAGTTTTACCGTTCTGAGCAGTTTTATCAACAAAAGAAGTTGATGTGGTTGTGCCCACTTTCACCCAGCTTCCAAAGCCTGTTTTATGGTAAACGTTATATTCCTGAGCACCTTTTACTGCTTCCCATTTTACAGTAACACCTTTTTTATCTGACGAAACAGATGTAAGCACAGGTGCTTTAAGATACCTTGTATCAACACCCTGCCTGTCATATTCACCATCTACATAGTTATTGCAAGCCTTAACGGTGTAGATATAGTTTTCACCTGAAACAACATTTTTGTCGGTATATTTTGTTCTTGTAACAGTTGAAAGAAACGTCCATGAAGTTTCGGTACCTGCTTTTCTATACACTCTGTACGAAGATGCATTTGCAACTTTATCCCATGTAAGTACAATACCATCTGCTGTTGATTGCGGAGTGTGAATAACGGCTTTATCGCAAACAATTGAGTCAAATTCGATGTTATTATTCAACGCGTATTTTTCAGCAGTTGAATTCGAGTAACCTAAAACTACTGCTCCTTCTGCTCTGCCTGCATCAGAAAAAATACTGATTTCAGTTTTTCTTCCTTCAAAAAACACCTTTGTCAGCGAAGTACAGCCTGTAAAAACATAGTCACCAACCAGATTTACTGATGCGGGAATTGAAATTTCTCTGAGCCTTGTGCTGTTTGCAAAAGCATAAGGCTTGATTTCTGTTACACCGTCAGAAAAGCCGACTGTTTTGAGTTTTTCACAACCGCTGAAAGCATATGCGCCGATTTCTGTGACAGATGAAGGAATAACAACTTCATAGATATCGCTGTTGTCAAAAGCTTTGTCCGCAATTTTTGTAACAGGCAAGCCATCGTAAGTCGCGCTGATTTTAGCTCTGCCGAAATAGTTATCATCGCAATCAGATACGCAATAGGATTTTCCGTCGGAATTAAGTGCATATGAAATTGAGCCATAAGCCTGCGCTTGCATAAAAGTAAACGACGCAGGTGATGCCATTGTCATAACAACAATTAACACAATTATAATTTTGCTGATAACCTTTTTCATTTATTCACTCCCTTATTTCAATAAATATAGCATTTTTTGAAATTATAGCACCATAAAATATAAAAATCAATATGAATATATCAAAATAAGAATTATATTATTAAACAAACTTTTTTGAATTTAACCAAAACGCGCGGAACAATCTGCTAATCAGACCATTCCGCGTACATTTTTTTGTTTACATAATCAATACCATATCCAGCCGAAAAGAACAATGTAAATTATCCATTGCCACCAAAAAAGTTTAACTTCAACCGTACAGGTATCTTCTGTTACGTTTCCGTATTCATCTGTCAGAATACAGGTGATTTCTGCTGTGCCTCTGCCTTTTGCAGTTACATTACCATTTTCATCTACAATCGCCACTTTTTCATCAGATGAAAGATATTCCGCAGTGTAGTCAACACCTTCAATTTCTTTAATCTCTGTTTCTAAGGCGTTTGTGTTTTTATAATAAACAACAATGTTTTCTGCCTTGACTTGAGTTTTCGGAACAAGAGCCTTAATATCAAGTTTCAAGGCAGGTCTTATTCCGTTAAGAACATAATTTGTGTTGTAATAATGACTTGCATTTCCGTCAAAATTTACTCCGCATGAACTGCCTGAATAACTTCCCGGTGAACGAAGCCACCACCAGGCGTTACCTGAATATTCATCATCTGAATTATGTACATTCAAGCCCTGACATACTGCGTAGTCAGTAGTTTTTGCCTGACGGAAAATGTCAACTTTTGTTCTGTCAGAGTCAAAGCCATATGAAGCATTAAGCACATCGTTATAAGAAAGCAGAAAAACTTTATCTTGTGTATTGCCACCATTGAATTCAGTATAATTAGGATTCCACGAACTGTTGTCACAATCTGTTGCTTTTATTGCTTTCCTTTCGTTTTCGGAAAACGCAGTGTTGCTGAAATCGTTATTCAGCCATTCTCTTATTGAACTTTCCTTATAATTATTTGCAAAAACAAGGCAGGAATCGTCCTGATAATATTCTCTTGTATCATCTTGTGAATAATAATAAAGAGTGTTGTGATATGCCTGAGCATCAATAATGCTTTCGCATACGGCAAAGCCTTCAGATGCATCAAGCATACGCCACCTGAGCGGTTCGTAACTGAACCAATAAACTGTATTTTCTTTGTAGCCGTTATCATCCTGATAAGAACTTTCACTTGTAAGACCTGTGCAGTAAGGTCTGAATTGACTGAAAACTACTGCACGGTATTTGTTTCCGTCAAAATCAACATCGGCATATTTCATAAAATCTGATGATTCCATTTTGCCGTCGTACCATTTTCCTGTACCGCTGTAGTAATCATATGATATCCAGTTAAGTTCGCAGGAATTGAGTTTTAAAAGCAGTTGTGCATCTTCCACTTTCGTCTGCGGATATGAACCGAATTCAAATATATCACCTTTACTGCAGTTCCACACATCTTTTGCACTTACGGAAAAGGAAAACACAGATACAAATATCAAAGAAACCAGCAAAACAGATATAAACTTCGTATGTCTATTATTTATCATTATAACCGCTCCGATTTTAAAATCAATTATTTATGGTTCCTAATGTAGTATTTATAGAATTTAACGCCAACTGCAAGATTGTCTGTAGAAATATTTTCATTTGCAGCGTGCATTGCTGCGAGCTGTTTGGGAGTCTGCTTAACAGGGCAGAAACGAAGGCAGTTATCAGTAACTCTTTCATAAAATCTGCAATCTGTAGCACCTGCCATAAAGTAAGGTGTAACGCAAACATCAGGAAGTGTTTCATTAATGCACTGTTTAAGATAACTGAATTCTTCTCCGTCAGGGTCTGTAACCTTTGAAGCACTTCTTCTGTTCATAGGCTCAACAATAAGATCATATTTTGCAGCAATTTTTTCAAGAACTGCAATTGATGCATCTGCATCCTGATGAGTTGAAGGTCTGATATTACAGATAACATAAGCTTCATCGGGAATAACATTAGGTGTTGTTGAACCGCCACACATTGTGAATGCACAAGTAGTAGAAAGGAATGCTTCGCCAAAAGATGAAAGTGCAGGCAAAAGAGCCACAAGCACAGGTTTGAAGAGCCACACATTACCGAGCACAAGACGCATTGGGAAAGAAGCATAGGGTGCAACTGATGAGAACATTCTTTTAACAGGCTCACCCATAACTTTTTTGAAAGGTTTCTTTGTTTCAACTTCATTTACAAAAGCTGCAAGACGTGCAAGAGGTGTGTTTTTCGGCGGAGTAGATGAATGTCCGCCTGCACCTTTTGCAATAATTTTAATATTGCAGTTACCTTTTTCAACAATACCGATTGCTGCTGTGTCACAAGCAACACCGGGGAATGCTTTTTCCATAATTGTTCCGCCTTCGTCCATAACTGAAGAAAGACGAACACCTTTTTCGATGAGATAATCAATAATCAAATCTGCTCCGCCACCGAAAATTTCTTCATTTGCTGAAAATGCAAGATAAACGTCACAAGCAGGTTCAAAACCTTCTTTGAGAAGTTCTTCAACTGCTGACATTTCTGCAAGAACTGTACATTTGCAGTCCATTGCTCCCCTGCCGTGAACTGCACCATCAGCAATTTCACCTGAAAACGGATCGTATTTCCAATCAGTTTCTTCTGCAGGAACAACATCCTGATGTCCCATAAGAAGAAATGCACGTGAAGAATCTTTGCCTGTCCATTTATAAAGGAGATTTCCTTCAATTTCAACTTTTTCAAGTTTTTCATGAATAAGCGGAAAATCTGCTTCAAGAACTTTATGAAGTTTGTAAAACTCGCTGAGGTCAGTATTTCCTCTTAACGAAATTGAGGGAATCTTAACCATTCTTGAAAGTTTTTCGGCATACATTTTTTCTTCTTCACTTGTGTAATCAAGTTTTTCTTTACCTTCGATGGGTTTTGCTTTTATTCTTACTGCATTGATAACTGCAACGAGAAGCAACGCAACAATTACAGCAAGAATTGCAAGAAGCACATAAACTATAATCATTTTACTTCCTCCAATTTTTCAAGAACAGGTTCTTTCTGGATACCGATAGGCTTGAAGAAATAGTATTTTGTATATTCCTCATGCTCAACACGCCATGCATCAGGACCGTGCCATTTTCTTGTTAAATCGTTATTGTGGATTGCACCGAAACTGTTATAGCGGTGACCAAATGCTGTGATTTCAATAAGGTGTTCACCTGCTTCAAGGTGTCCCAATTCTGCTGAATACGGCTCAAAAGCAATTCTTCCGCAGTCTTTTCCGTCAACTGAAACTGCAATAACGGGGTTACGGAACATAGTACAGGAAAGCCTGTAATCGCCTTCTTCAACATTTACTTTATACTTATATGTAAGGTTACCGCCGTAGAAAGGCATACCATATCTTAAGTATTCACCAAAGCAGATTTCTTTGCGTTTTTCGGTAATTGTAATTCTTTCGCCTTCAGCAATTACACCGAAGTTACCGAGAAGATAACCCCATTCAACGTTTGTTTTCTTCGCAAAGGGCATTTTAATTTCAATTACATTATCACCTTTATGAAGCTTGCCGATGTTCATTTTAACAAGACATTCGTCAACGTAGAAGCCCTCGTATTTCTGCTCAAGAATTTCACCGTTCACGCTGATTTCGCACAGTTCAGGTCTTTCGTAAGCGAAATAAACATCGTCCTCAGTGTCAATATCAGAATGAATTGTGTAACGCAGTTCAAGTGTATGGCCAGCATTTTCTTCATTCTTGATTACCCAGGGCTGCGCAACAGATTCTTTTCTTGAGGGATAACCGAGTATTTCTCTGAACTTATCGTCAATAAGAAGAACTTCTTCTTCAGCCTGCCATTCACCGCCGTCAAAGCGATATTCTGCTCTTTCAAGAAGTGCTACATTAGGCTCTGACATTTCATATTCCATTTCACCGAGAAGATGTATTCTTTGGGCAACATCTCTTTGACTGACAGAAAGAACTGATGAATGTTCTTCTGCTTCTGTAAGCTTAAGAAGTACGCTGTCGTGGCTGTAAATTATTTTTTTGATTACAGTAAATCCGTTTCTGCAATCAGAATCAATGGGAGAAATCTCACCTGTCAACGTGTCATAAAGTTCTGCATTGAATGTGCCTTTCACCTTGATTGTAAGCTCTGTTTCATCAATAAGGTCAGACATACGTTTTTGTGCGTTTGCAATAAAGAGCCATTTACAATCGTTATCGTTTCTCAACTGATAGAAAAGGTTTTTAGCATTCTTACCTGCATCGTCAAGAAGGTAAACTGTTTTAAACTCTTCAAGACTCTTTACAAGACTTGCCTGAGTAAAGGAAACATTGTCGCATTCCTTTGCAAAATCAAGTGCTTCATCACTCTTCACAGCGTCAACGTGTTTCGGCACAGAGCCGAGGAAAATAACTTTACCGCCCGCTTTTCTGAAAGCCTTAAGTCTTTCGAGAGTTGTTCCTCTGATAGTTTCAAGAGCAGGCACAATTACAACGTCATAATTCATTTCGCCCACATTGAAAGTTTTGCCTGACTGCCCTTTATTCTGTGAAGGAAGAAGTGATTCAGCAATGAAATCAAAATCAAGCTGATTTGAGAGCAACCATAAAACTACATTCTGGAAGTTCTGTTCAAGCTCTTCTCTGAAAAGACCTGTCTGTTCCTGCGGACCGAAACGCACCCAGAAGCTTTCAACCGGATGGATAAGACCGATTTTAACTTCTGCCTTACCGCGAGTCATTGCAGTATTTACACGTGCAAAATGGTCTTCAATAAGTTTATATTCTTTGTACCACGGTGACTGATAGAAAATTGATGCAGGATAGTCACGTTTTGCTTCCCCTTCCATACTGTACCATGAAAGATGGTGAACACGGTTTGTAATACCGAGCACTGCCTGCCAGTCACCCTGCTGTTTGTGACCTCTGAAATCAAATTCCCAACCTGTTACACCGTAAAGTTCACTGAGAACACCTTCTCTGCCGTACTGATGAGATGCACTCTGCGCCTGCTTTGCAGTTGTGTATTCTCTCTGGTCGCAGAGCATATCAATACCGGGAAGACCGAATGAACGGTATGAACGCATTGATTCACCTGTTGCAGAAGTCTGCGAATTAAGATTCTGTTCCTCCATCATATGACCTGTAAGAGGAAGGTTATGTTCATCGCACCATTTACCGATTGTATCGGCAAATGCAGATGCAAGAAGCTCTGCAGAAAGGTCGTGATATCTGTATCTTGCAACAGAAACTTCTGACTGAGGCAGATCCCAGAAAATTTCAGGCAAAGTATCAAAGAAATCTTCGCCGTATTTTTCTTTGTAAATTTCAGGAAGTCTGCCTGTGTAGGGAATAATCTCACTTGTTCTGTCTTCTGCAAAATCAAGTGAAGTTTTTCTTGTGTGCTGCGGCTCATCAGTAAAAATAGCAGGTACTGTATCGCCGATATATTCTTCAAGTGCATCATAATATCTCTGATGAGTTACTTCAACAAACTTTTTGATTGCATCGGGATTGAGAGTATCAACATAAGTCTGATTATTAAACCATGCAGACGGCTTTGATACTTCAAGATATGCATACCATACATTGTTGCCGTCTTCGTTTTCAGCAAGTCTTTTATAACTTTTAAGATATCCGTTTTCCAAAGTGATATCGTACTTTACAAGAAGCTCACCATCTTTTGAAAGAGAACCCATACTCTGTGAATCGTTGAGTTTTCTTTCAACTGCGTCTTCTTTCCTTATGGGTGAAAAAGCGATGTATCTTGCTCTGAATTCTTCATTGCAAGTTACAAGTCCGCCTGCAAAGCCTGAAGGCCAGCGGTCTTCGTCATAAAGATATGCTTTCATACCCTTTTCTTTTGCACGTTCAACACAAGCTTTGAAATGTTCAAGATACTCATCGCTCATATAGTCGATATCAAGACCTGTACGGCAATGCATGTGCGCACCGCCAATACCCATTTCTTCAAAATAATCAAGCTGTTTTTTCATTTTTTCCTTATCCAGGTTGTTGTTAAGTGCCCAGAAAGGTTCACCACGATATTCGTTTGTGGGATTCTTGAAAAGATCTTTACTTAAACTTTTTTCTTTTGACTTTGGAAAAATCATATCTGTCTCCCCTTTATAAAAAGCCGCACAAATATGTACGGCTTAAATTTTTCAGATTCGCATTTTTTTATTTGCAACCATAAGTGCTTTACTTACAGCAGAAGCAACAATAAGGCATGACGCAATTTCAACAAGACCGTTTACGCCAACTAATGCTACAATAAACGCAAGGAAATTGCCTGCACCGCTCTGTGTCATCATATTCTGAATGAACTCTGTTTTACCGAAAAGTAAAACGAGTGATGCCATAAAGAAAGCAGTGTTGAAAACAGGTCCGCTTACCGCAGCAACAGGAAAAGCCATACCTGCTGATTTTTTACCATCGAGAGCTTTTGATATTCCTTTAAAAACGAGACCGCATAAAAATCCTGCGAGAACTCGTGTAGGAATGCACATCACGAAAGTAAAAAACGGACTGATACCCATAAGAGTTGTGCCGAAGGCATCCATTCCGAAGCACTGTGCGAAACTGGTTACACCGAATACAAGCCCCAGAAAAGCTCCTGCAGCAGGTCCGAGGACAATTGCACCCGTGACAACGGGAATAATAACAAGAGCGATTGAGAGAGGTCCTATTTTCAGATACCCCAGTGGTGTGAAGGACATTACAACAACTATAGCAGTTAATACTGCAAGCTGTGTGAACTTCACCAGTTTTGACATTTGTGTTTTTTGCATTTTATATTCCTCCTTGCTGTCGCTCCGCATTTAACACGGATACGGCGCAAAATTTAGCAAAAAATTAAATTATTTACTTTTTACGTTTTTATCGTAAATGATTTTCAGCCCTTCAAGAAGAAGGTACTTATCATATTCGATTTCAGTTTTACAATTTGCAATCACACTTCTTGCAAAGCCGCCTGTCGCAACTATTGAAGCAGGTTTTCTGCCTATTTCTTCAGAAAACCTTTCAATCATTCCGTCTATCATTGCGGCAGTGCCGACTAAAGTGCCTGAAAGTATTGAGTCCACAGTATTTTTACCGATTACACTTTTTGCACTTTTAATGCCGATACTCGGCAGTAGTGATGCTGATGCAGAAAGTGCATTCATCGAAACATTGATACCTGCGGCAATAGTACAACCGAGGAAACTTCCGTTTTCATCAATTACATAAATCTTACTTGCAGTTCCAAGGTCAACAACAAAACAAGGCAATGGATATTTTTTCATTGCCGCAACTCCACCTGTTACAAAATCCGCACCAAGTATTGATGGGTCATCAATTAAAATGTTAAGTCCTGTTTTTATTCCCGGCCCTACAATCAGTGAAGTAATACCTGTCAGCCTTCTTACTGCTTCGCCTACAGGGAAAGTAACTTCAGGAACAACACTGCTCAGAATACTTCCTGAAAAATCACTTTTTTCAACTGAATACAGCTTGAAAATATTCATGATTTCGCAGGCATACTGGTCTGCCATTCTTTTTTTATCAGTTGCAAGACGCGAAACAAAAACAAGCTCGTTATCTTTAAATGCGCCTATTGTGATATTTGTGTTCCCGATATCAATGGTCAGAACCATAAAGCATCTCTCCGAAAAATAAACTTTTATTAATTATACTCTATTATTTTTTAAAAATCAATGCTATAATGTTGCTGTAACTAAATTTTTTGAGGTAAAATTATGACGTGCAATATGTGTCCGCGGAAATGTAATATCGATCGCGAAAAACAAGCTGGTTTCTGCGGTATGAAAAACAAAATTAAAATAGCAAGAGCAGAACTTCACTTCTGGGAAGAGCCATGCATCAGCGGCAAAAACGGTTCAGGTACAATTTTCTTTTCAGGATGTCCGCTCAGGTGTGTTTATTGCCAGAACGAAGAAATAAGTTCAGGTGGCTACGGCAAAGAAATTTCAGTTGAACGTCTCGCTGAAATCTTCAAAGAACTTGAAGAAAAAGGAGCTCACAACATAAACCTTGTGACGCCTACTCACTACGTTGAACAGATTCTTGAAGCTTTGGAAATTTATCGCCCGAAAATTCCTATTGTTTATAATTGTTCAGGTTACGAAAGCGTTGAAATGCTTAAAAAACTTGACGGAATTATAGACGTTTATCTGACCGACATAAAGTATTACGATAATGAAGTGAGCAAAAAATATTCAAAAGCTGAAGATTATTTTGAAGTAGCATCACAAGCAGTAAAGGAAATGATTTCACAACAACCTGAAAACATTTTTGATGAAAACTCAATTATGCAGAAAGGCGTCATTATACGCCATCTTGTTCTGCCACTTAATCTGACACAGACAAGAAAAATTCTTCAGTGGATAAAAGATGAACTTTCTGAAAATGTTATTATCAGCCTTATGAGCCAATATGTGCCTATGGGCAAGGCATCGGAATATAAAGAAATCAACAGAAAAATCACACCACGAGAATATGACAAGGCACTATCCATAGTGGAAGAATGTGGTTTTGAAAACGTTTTTATTCAGGAACTTGATTCTTCAAGTGAAGACTTTATTCCGCCCTTCAATCTTGAGGGAGTGTAACAAAAAATGTCATATTATTATGTAATTTAATATTGATATTGTATAATTTTTATGTTACAATATATTGTATTTTATACCAATTGGAGGTTTTAAACATGAAAAAGAAAATTTTATCAATCGTTCTTGCAACAGTAATGCTTATCTGCGCTGTTGCTCCTGCTGCTTTTGCAACAGAAGAAGCAGAAACAGTGCTTCAGTTCGGCGAAGACGGCAAATTTGAAATTCTCGTTCTTGCTGACGTACAGGACGACAATCCTGTAAACGAAGACACACTTCAGTACATAAGAGAAGCTATTGACACAGTTAAACCTGATCTTGTTGTTTTCAATGGTGACAACATCACAATTGACGATAAAGCTGCTTACGACCAGCTTTTAAGTGTTCTTGTTGAAAGAAATCAGAAATTTACATTCGTTTTCGGCAACCACGATGTTGAAGACAGATCACTTACAAAAGAAGATATCCTTGAAATCTATCAGTCATATGAAGGCTGTCTTGCATATGATGCAGACCCTGCTCTTCACGGATGTGCAACCCACAATCTTCCCATCCTTTCATCTGATGGTTCAAAAGTTGCTTTCAACCTCTGGATGTTTGACAGCGGTGACTATCTTAAAAACGAAGATGGTTCATGGTATTACGATGAATACGGCAGCAGAGTTTATGACTGCGTAAGAGAAGACCAGATTGAATGGTACAAAAGCGTAAGTAAACAGCTCGAAGAAGAAAACGGCGGCAAAGTTCCTTCAATTGCATTTGAACATATCATCACAGAAGAAGGCGTTGCTGCAATTCTTCCCAAAATCCCCTCATTCCTCGGTCTCATCGGCAGAAGTTTCTCTAACGGCAATGCTTACTCATTTGTTCCTGTATTCACAAGAATTATGAGCGGCGTTATTCTTGAGCCCCCCTGCCCCTCAACTGAAAACGACGGTCAGTGGGATGCTTTCGTTGAACGCGGTGATGTTCTCGGTTGCGTATTCGGCCACGACCACGTAAATTCATTTATTGCTGAATACAATGGTGTTGACGCTATTATGACACCCGGTATCACAAGTGAATCATACAAAAATGATACATTCAGAGGTGGCAGACTTATCACTATCTATGAAGATAATCCCTGGGAATATGAAACAGAAATGCTCTATTTCCACGCTCTTGCTCTTAAAGAAGGTTCACTTATTCCTGAAGTATCAGGCGTAAGCATTGCTGAATTCAGAGCACACGAATTCCTTGCAGGTATGACAGAGGTTGCTCTCTGCTTTGCGAAAGTTCTCACATTCTTCATCAGATAACAAAACAATCTGACTTCCTTAAGGAGGGTAAAAAATGGACACTGAAGTAAAAGCCATAGATACTTCGAAAAAATATGTTCCTAACAAGGAATTTTATATGTACTGTATCGGCGGTGCAGGTCAGGGCATGATTTATGCAATTATGTCATCTTACATATCTGACTTCTACACAAACGTTATGCAGTTACCGCTTATATTCGTTCTTCTTCTCATGCTTCTTGCACGTGTTTGGGACGCAATTAACGACCCTATGATGGGTATGATTGTTGACAGAACAACAACCAAATGGGGTAAAATGAAACCCTATATCCTCTGGGCAGTTGTGCCTATTGCAGTTTTATCCTTCCTTATGTTCTATATCCCCGACGGACTTTCCAAAAACCAGCTTATGGTTTATGCAGGTATTGTCTATATTCTCTGGGGTATGACATACACCATTGCAGACGTTCCTTTCTGGAGTCTGCCCAATGTTATGACTCCTAACCCCGACGAAAGAGGCAAAGTTATTTCCGTCGGCAAAACAGTAAACGGCGTAGGTTCTGCAATTCCGATGCTTATATTTGCAGTTCTCGGTTTTGTTGTTCCGAAAATTCTCCCTGCTGCATCAACTGTTGAACAGGATAAGTATAAATATATGCTTATTGCAGTTATCGCGTCAGTTCTTGGTGGACTCCTTTACGCAAACACATATTTCCATGTAAAAGAACGCGTTAACATTCCCAACAAACCCAGACGTGACAAATCAGAACCCGGCACACTCAGCAGAGTTTTTAAATGCAAGCCTCTTATGCTTGTTGTTATTATGGGTGTTCTTTCTAGCGGAAGATATCTTGTTCAGGCTGCATCTGTTCACGTTGCAAGATACGGTCTTTATGTTGGTCCCGAGATCACACCTGATATGGCTCCTGAAGTTAAAGCAGAACTTATTCAGAACAGTATTTCAACAGTAAGTACAGTTCTTATGGTATGTGCTGCTGTAGGTATGTTCGGTTCAATGCTCGTTATGCCCTTCCTTTATAAGAAATTCAACTATAAAAAAATCATTATCTTCACCTGCCTTGTTGGTTTTGCAGCATCTGTCTGCACCACAATAATCGGTCTGGTTGTTGATACAAGATATGCACTTTATGCTTGCATTCCGTTTATTATCCTTTCCTGTGTTCCTCTTGGTGCGCTCAACGTTACATCTTCTGCAATGATTGGCGACTGCCTTGACTATATGGAACTTACAACAGGGCACAGAGATAATGCTCTCGGTGCAGCTTGCCAGTCATTCGTTAACAAGCTTGGTAACGCAGTTGCAACAACAGGCATTATCCTTATGTATATGGTTATTAACCTTGACCCCGCAAGCATGTATGCAAAAGAAGCTGTTATTTCTGCTCTTGACTTACCGCAGAATATGCAATTTGCAATGTTCTCACTTATCTCAATTGTTCCCGGCGTAAGTATGCTTTTGTGTGCTATCCCGATGTTCTTCTACGACCTTGTAGGCGAAAAGAAAGAGAGAATCACAAGAGAACTTGCTGAACAACGCGAAGAATTAGGTATTACTATTGACTAAATTTATTGCCGAATGGGTTTTACTCATTCGGCATAAACTCGTTTTATGGAGGTAAAAAAATGGCTTATATTGAATTTGATTCATCACGTCCACTGGACCTTATTCCACTTGGAAGAATCGCTATCGACTTTAATCCCACTGACATGAACAAACCCTTGTCTGAAAGCAGCAACTTCAACAAATACGTTGGCGGTTCACCTGCAAACATTGCAGTCGGTATGGCAAGACTTGGTAAAAAAGTCGGTTTCTTTGCTAAAGTTTCCGACGATCAGTTCGGTGACTATGTTATAAATTATTTCAAAAAAGACGGTATCGACACAAGCCACATCACCCGTTGCAAAAATGGTGAGAATCTTGGTCTTACATTTACAGAAATCAAAAGTCCCACAGAAAGCAGTATTCTTATGTACCGCGAAGGTGTGGCAGACCTTATGCTTCATCCTGATGATATAGATGAAGATTACATCTGCCAGACAAAGGCTCTTCTGATTTCAGGCACTGCTCTTTGTCAGTCTCCTTCAAGAGAAGCTGCACTCAAGGCGATGATGCTTGCAAAGAAAAACAATGTTCCCTTGATTTTTGATATTGACTACCGTTCATATACATGGAAAAACAAAGACGAAATTTCCGTTTACTACTCAATGGTAGCAAGAAATGCTGATATCATTCTCGGCTCAAGAGAAGAATTTGACCTTACAGAAGCAATCACAGGTGTTTGTTCATCTGACGAAGAAAGTGCAAAACTCTGGTGCTCTTACGGTGCAAAAATTGTTGTTATCAAGCACGGCAAAGACGGCTCAACTGCTTACACAAACGATGGCAACAGCTACACAATCAAACCCTTCCCAGTAAAAATGCTCAAAGGCTTCGGCGGTGGTGACGGCTATGCTTCATCATTCATCAGAGCTCTTCTTGACGGATGCGAAATTATCGATGCTCTCGAATACGGCTCTGCATCTGCATCAATGCTTATTTCTGCTCACAGCTGCTCAGAGGCTATGCCTTCACTTGAAGCTGTTGAAAAGTTCATTGCAGAAGAAAAAGAGCTTTACGGAGAAATGGTAGTAAGAGGTTAAGAAAATGTTTGAAGTACCTGTATTAAACGAAAATAACGAAAAAGTGCTTTGCGAGATGAACGGCAAAAACGCTCATATGTTAATGAACATCAAAGTAAAATATATGAAAGCAGGAGAAAAAATTTCTTTCTGCGAAGATAAAAACGAAACTGCAATTCTGCTCGTTGGCGGTGAAGTTAAATTCACTTGTAACAGCAAGGAAGAAACAGGTAAGCGTGAAAACCCATTTGATATGAAGCCTTACTGTCTTCACGCTTCAAAAAACACAGAATTTACAGTTGAAGCTCTTGCTGACAGTGAAATAATCATTCAGCAGACAGATAACGATAAAGAATTTGAACCCGTATTTTATAACCCCGAAAACTGCCTTTATCAGGAATTCGGCAAAGGTCAGTGGGACGGTGCAGGTCACAGAGTTGTTTCAACAATGTTTGACCCTGACAATGCACCTTATTCAAATATGGTTATGGGTGAAGTTTTCAATAAACCGGGCAGATGGTCAAGTTACCCTCCCCATCATCATCCACAGCCTGAAGTTTACTATTACAGATTTGATAAACCTCAGGGCTTCGGTGCATGCTTCAACGCTGATGAAGTATATAAAAGCGTTGATTCTTCCGCTTGTTTCATAGACGGTGGCGAAGACCATCAGCAGGTTGTTGCACCAGGCTACAATATGTATTATGTGTGGATGATTCGTCATCTCGACGGCGACCCCTGGTATAAAACAACACGTTTTGTGTCACCTGAACACGAATGGTTAACGAAAGGATGAGTATAAATGGGCACAATCAGACTTACTTGTGGCGAAGCTATTGTCAGATACCTTGACAATCAGTACGTCACAATTGAACAGGATGGCAAAATGATTGAAAGCAAATTTGTAGAAAGCTTTTATGCAGTTTTCGGCCACGGCTGTGTTATCGGTGTAGGCGAAGCACTTTCACAGGCTGAACATTCAATCAAAGTTATGCAGGGCAGAAATGAACAAGGTATGGCTCTTGCTGCAATGTCTTATGCAAAACAGCATAACAGACTTAAGATTCTCCCCTGTATGTCATCTATCGGACCCGGTGCTGCAAATATGGTAACTGCTGCTGCTAACGCAACTGTAAACAATGTACCCCTTCTTCTTTTTATGGGTGATACATTTGCAACAAGACAGCCTGACCCCGTTCTTCAGCAGATGGAACAGCCCCAGGATTTAACAGTTACAACAAACGATGCTTTCAAACCCGTTTCACGTTACTTTGACAGAATTGTAAGACCTGAAATGGTTATGTCAGCTCTTACAAATGCAATGCGTGTGCTTACTGACCCTGCTCACACAGGTGCTGCATGTATTGCAATGTGTCAGGATGTTGAAGGCGAAAGCTACGATTATCCCGAAGAATTCTTCAGAAAAAGAGTTCATTATATTCAGAGAACTATCCCCAACAACTACGAAATTGAGCAGGCTGCAAAAGCTCTCAAAGAAAGCAAGAAACCTCTTGTTATCGTAGGCGGAGGTGTAAGATACAGTATGGCAGGCAAAGAAGTTGCTGCTTTCTGCGAAAAGCACAACATCCCCTTTGCAGAAACTCAGGCAGGTAAAAGTGCTATCAAGTCAAGCCATCCGCTTAATCTCGGCGGTATCGGCGCTACAGGTAATGCTTCTGCCAACACAATTGCGAAAGATGCTGACGTTGTACTTGCAATCGGCTCACGTCTTTCAGACTTTACAACTTCTTCAAAATGGATTTATGCAGATGCTCAGGTTATAACAATCAATGCAAGTGCTTTCCACGCACAGAAGTTTGACAGTATTTCTGTCGTTGCTGATGCAAGAGAAGGTATTACTACTCTTGACAAAGCAATGGGCGATTATAAATCAGCATACACAACTGAAATTGAGAGCGCTAAAAAATTGTGGGACGACGAAATGGCTCGTCTTACTTCTATCGAATACCCTGCTGAAAACTTTGAGCCTGAAAACAAGGTGAGAGTTGAAAATAACCTTGAAAACTTTTCACGTGCTACAGGCGGTGTGCTTTGCCAGACAACTGCTCTCGGCATAATCAGAGATATTATTCCCGAAGATGCAATTGTTGTTGCAGCGTCAGGCTCACTTCCCGGATGTATGCAGAGAATGTGGACTACAGACAGCCTTTACAGCTACAATATGGAATATGGTTATTCCTGTATGGGTTACGAAATTGCAGGTGCATTCGGCTCAAAGCTTGCTGATGAAGCAAAAGAAGTTTATGCAATGGTCGGTGACGGAAGCTACAATATGCTCCATTCTGAAATGATTACTGCATTGCAGGAAGGCAAGAAAATCAACGTACTTCTCTTTGACAATGCATCATTCGGTTGCATTAACAATCTCCAGATGGGTCAGGGTGTTGCAGCACTCTGCACAGAATCACGTTACAGAAATGGTGATGACCCCATCAGATACGGCGAATTTATGAATATCGACTATGCTATGTGTGCAAAAGGCTACGGCTATGTTACATACACTGCAAAAACTCCCGATGAATTGAGAGAAGCACTCAAAGATTCTCTCAAACAGACCAAGCCAACGCTTATTGATATCAAGGTGCTTCCCAAAACAATGACAGACGGCTACGGCAGCTGGTGGAATGTTGGCTGCAGCGATATCCCCCGCACTGAAAAAGGTAAAGAGGCATACGCTGAAAAACAAGCACACCTTAAAGAAGCAAGAAAATATTAATCTGAAAGGATTGTTGAATATGAATTGTGAAAAAATCAAACTTGGTATCGCTCCTATCGCGTGGACAAATGATGATATGCCCGACCTCGGTGCAGAAAACACATTTGAACAGTGCGTAAGCGAAATGGCTCTTGCAGGATACA
The DNA here is from genome assembly GCA_015066175.1 of Oscillospiraceae bacterium. GTDB lineage: Bacteria > Bacillota > Clostridia > Oscillospirales > Acutalibacteraceae > SIG575. The sequence continues at coordinate 13,051 of SVOW01000002.1, read as the reverse complement.
AAGGTTGCGAAATCGGCAACAAATATCCCAAATGCCCCGAAGAATTAACAAAAAAACTTGAAATCAGAGGTCTGCAGATTGCTAACCGTTGGTTCTCATCTTTCATCCTTACAAAACCCTTTGAAGAAGTGGAAAAGGATTTCCGCGAAAACTGCGAATTCCTTAAAGCTTGCGGTGCAAAAAGAATCGGTGCATCAGAACAGAGCTACAGCATTCAGGGACAGATGGAAACACCTGTTTTTGATAAGAAATATGTTATGAACGATGAAGAATGGAAAAAATTTGCTGACGGTCTTTCAAAGCTTGGCAAAATCGCAAAAGAATACGATATTACTCTCGTTTATCACCATCATATGGGTACAGTTGTTCAGACTGCGGAAGAAATTGATAAAATGATGTCACTCTGCGACCCTGACAGCGTATATCTCCTTTTCGACTCAGGTCACCTTGCATACTGCGGTGAAGATTACCTTGCAGTGCTTAAAAAATACGCAAAGAGAATCAAACATGTTCACCTTAAAGATATCCGCCCCGAAATCGTTAAAAAAGTTAAAGACGAACACTTAAGCTTCCTTCAGGGCGTAAGACTTGGTGCATTCACAGTGCCCGGCGATGGTATGATTGATTTTGCACCTATCTTCGAAGTTCTTGAAGAAGCAGATTACGAGGGATGGATGCTTGTTGAAGCAGAACAGGACCCCGCAATTGCAAATCCCTTTGAATATGCAGTAAAAGCAAGAAAATATATCAGAGAAAAAGCAGGAGTGTAAATAAATGGAAAAATTACAGTATTTTGTAAACGGTGAATTCAAAGACTCAAAAACAGACGTATGGTATGACCTTCACAACCCCAGCACAGGTGAAGTTACCGGTCAGGCACCCTGTTGCACAAACGATGAAGTTTTAGAAGCAGTTGCAGCAGCAAAAGCTGCTTACCCTGCATGGAGAGCAACTCCTGCAATCAAAAGAGCACAGATTATGTATAAAGTAAGAGATCTTATCATGCAGAACATGGAAGAACTCACAATGTGCGTAGCAAAAGAAAACGGTAAAGTATGGTCAGAGGCTGAGGGCGACGTTCTGAAAGCAAAGGAAGGCACAGAGCTTGCAACTCAGGTTCCCTCACTTATGATGGGCGAAAGCCTTATGGACGCTTCAACAGGTTATGACACAGTTAAATACCGTGAAGCAATGGGCGTATTCCTCGGAATTGTTCCCGTTAACTTCCCTGCTATGATTCCTTTCGGTTGGATGGCTCCTACTTGTATCGCTTGCGGTAACACAATGGTACTTAAAGCTGCTTCACTTACACCTAAAACTGCAATGATGTTTGCAAAAATCTACAAAGAAGCAGGCGTTCCCGATGGTGTTATCAATATCGTAACTTGCTCAAGAAACGAAATCAACACTCTCCTTGACCACCCCAACATCGTTGGCGTTACATTCGTTGGTTCAACTCCCGTTGGCCTTAAAATTTATGAAAGAGCTGCAAGAAACGGTAAACGTTGTCAGGCTCTCTGTCAGGCTAAAAACCATGCACTTGTTATGGAAGACTGCGCTCTTGAAAGAACTGTTGCAGGTGTTATCAACTCCGCTTACGGTTGCGCAGGTCAGCGATGTATGGCTCTTTCATGCTGCGTTGTAGTTGACAGTATCGCTGACAAATTCGTTGCTGAGCTCAAGAAACAGGCAGAAAAAATCACACTCGGACCTTCATGGGATAAAAACTCCAAGCTTGGACCGATTACATACAAAAAGCATTACGATGAAGTTATTGCTGATATTGACAAGGGTGTCCGCGAAGGCGCTACACTTGTTCTTGACGGCAGAAACGCAAAAGTTGAAGGCTATGAAAACGGCTACTTTGTAGGCCCAACAATCTTCGACCACGTTACAGAAGATATGACAATCGGCAGCGATGAAGTTTTCGGACCCGTACTTTGTATCAAGAGATGTAAAGACTTTGAAGAAGGTCTTAAAATCATGAACGCAAGCCCCTATGCTAACGGCTCTGTTATTTACACTCAGAGTGGCTTCTACGGCAGAGAATTTGCACGTCACACAGACGGCGGTCAGGTTGGTATCAACGTTGGTATTCCCGTGCCCGTTGGATTCTTCCCCTTCTCAGGCCATAAACAGTCATTCTTCGGTGACCTTCATTGTCTCGGCAAAGATGCTTACCGCTTCTACACAGAATCAAAAGCAGTAACTACTCACTGGTTCTCTGAAGACGAAAAGAAAGCCCTTGAAGTAAGTACATGGGACGGCACAATATAAGTTTAAAATTTCCTAAAGAAAGGATTTGAATAAAATGATTAAAATCGGTATTATCGGTGCAGGACGTATCGGTAAAGTACATCTTCAGTCAATCACCTATCACGTTAAGGGTGCAACTGTAAAATCAATTGCTGACCCCTTTATGAACGAAGAAACAGAAAAATTCGTTAAGAGCATGGGCGTTGAAGTTATAACAAAGGATTATAAAGAAATTCTTGCTGACCCCGAAATTGATGCAGTTATGGTTTGTTCATCAACTGACACACATTCTTCAATTTCAGTTGAAGCAATAAACGCAGGTAAACACGTTTTCTGTGAAAAACCCGTTGACCATTCAATCGAAAAAATTCAGGCAGTTGCAGATGCTCTTGAAGGCAAAAACCTTAAATTCCAGGTTGGTTTCAACAGAAGATTTGACCACAACTTTGCTGCTATCCGTAAAGCTGTTGACGCATGCAGAATCGGCGACCCTCATATTGTTAAAATCACTTCACGTGACCCTGAGCCCCCCAACCCCGCATACATCAAGGTTTCAGGCGGTATCTTCCTTGATATGACAATTCACGATTTTGATATGGCAACATTCCTTGTAAACAGCGATGTTGAAGAAGTTTATGTTCAGTCTGCAGTGCTTGTTGACCCCGCTATCGGCGAACAGGGCGACGTTGACACAGCAATCATCACAATGAAAATGGCAAACGGCGCTCTCTGCGTTATCGATAACTCAAGAAGAGCTGCTTACGGCTACGACCAGAGAGCAGAAGTATTCGGCTCAAAAGGTATGGTTGCTACTTCAAACGATACACTTTCATCAGCTGTTATCGCTGACGAAAACGGCGTAACAGGCGAAAAACCCCTGTTCTTCTTCCTTGAAAGATATATGCAGTCTTTCACAGACGAAGTTGCTCAGTTTGTTGATGCTATTGAAAACGATAAAGATGTTCCCGTTGGTATCCACGCAGGTATGCAGTCAGTTAAAATCGGCCTTGCTGCTAAAAAATCAGTTGAAGAACACAGACCGGTTAAACTTTCAGAAATTCAGTAATTTCAAGCAAAAAATCCCCTCCGTCAAAATCAAAGATTTTGCCACTTTCTTCCCAGAAACGGGAACCCCTTTGTCCTTCGGACATTTCCCCTAACAGGGGAATCTCCCCTTGGAAAATTTTTCAAGGGGAGGCTGAAACTAGAAATACACAGATAAATTATAATTCACAGAAAAAAGCAGAGTTGATTTTACTCAACTCTGCTTTTTGTTATATATCTTTCAGGGTTTTACCACAGTGAACTTGTCTTCTTAACGTGTCTTAAAACCGCGGAATAGTCAGTCACCATAATTCTGCCATCACCGTTGACATCCGCACAGGCAAATTCATAACCTTCAAGATTTTTTACCTTTTTTACGTGCCTTAAAATTGCAGAATAGTCAGTTACCATAATTTTACCGTCGCCGTTAATATCGCCGACAAGGTGAATTTTCACGTTCTGAACTATGTCTTTATCAGCAACCACGACTTCATATTCACGTGTTACGTGGTTATTTTTATAGACTCTCATTGTGTATGTTCCGGGGGCTACATTTTCTACAACAAAATCGCTTTTTGTTCCTGCAAGAATTGCTGAATAGCTTTTCTCGGTTGAACCTGCAAGAATGAGGTCAATGAACAACACATCTTCTTCATCTCCGAAAGATTCTGCTGTACCGCTGACCGTGACACCGCCTTCCGGTGCTTCTTCGCAGGTGAACTCGAAATAGATAGTTGCGGATGTATATCCGATTTCATTGATCGTCCACTCGTAATCCTCAGCGTTAATGCCTGCAAGGGTTACGGAAATATCCTCTGCATTTGCGGGGAAAAAGTGGTCGGCACCCAAGTGGATTCTCGCTTTGAAGCGGTATGTATGACCTATTTGGAAAACGTCGCCGTCGCTCATTGCAAATTCAGGTTCACCCTCGGTAATGTCATACCAATAACTGATGCCGAGGCTATAGCCGGAATCAGCAGGAACGCTACAACCCCACTTGTAGGAATAATCAGAATTGTCAATCGAAACACCTGCAGAGGGTTTTGTCATACCATTGATGACAATCTCGTCTACAAGGACTTCGTAAACGGCAGTGAGAACAACATCGCTGTCGTATACCGTAAAAGTGGTCTCGGCAGATTCACTATCATCGAACCAACCATGACCGCCAGGGGTAACGAAAGTCCTGTTCCAATAGCTGAACACCTTGCCCTCTGGCGCCGGGTCTGCTACGATGTAAATCACTTGTTCTTCTGCCGCATAAGTGATGGGCTGAGTGTGAGCTTCATCTGCGTAAGCAATACCATTCTCTACGGTGACGTTATAAAGTCCTGTAAACACGGCGTTGATCTTGATTTCGCCTCCGCCGGGCACTGTGTAAGTTTCACCCGGCTGATATATTTTGTTTCCGATCTTCCAACCGTTAAATGTGGAATTTTCAGGCACCGTTGCGCCGAACTCTTCAAGGGTTTTAAAGGTATAGGTGCCGCCGTCGAAGATCTTTTCCTTTACGGTCTTTTCACCCGCGGTGATCGTCAAATTGGAATAACTTGTGAAGCCATCGCCGTCACAGGAGATGACAAGATCTTCGGTCACGTTTTCAACTGTATATATGCCGTCCTCATCAGGCGTTACGAGAACGTCGTTAACGTATACCTGGAGTTGATCGGGATCGGTCAGCTCGTAGTAATCGTTGGGTGAAATCACAAAGCGACAGGTTCCGCCCTCAACTATTTCATTCCAGATCCAGCCTCTATTCGAGACATAGCACTTCATACATGCGTCGGTCGCGGTGTAGATACGCTTGACATCAACAGTATAGTCCCTATGGATATAGCCTGCCTGCTGTAATAAAGCACCTTCGCCTGCACCTTCTACAAAAACATAAAGTCCGCAAGTTACATTTACATCATTGGGATATTCAGAGTAATCAAGCGTTATTTTAGATTTCGAATAGGTTTTGGGTTCAATGGCAGAATTCGGACGGGTAATGGTGAACACAGGCTGGCACACTACCACGCCTTCCAGATAGGCGGGCACCGTCCAGCTCATCTCAAAGGTATCGCTTTGCTTGACTGTTCTCGTAAGCTGGATAGGATCGCCTTCACCCTCAGGTGTGGTATTAAGCTTAATTGCATCCCCGGAAATCACAATGCACGACTGCATATCGTGGAGATCCTTCCAATCCCAATCAGTGATATCCGTACTTTCGTCACCGTCTTTGTCAACACCGACAAACAGAGCCGTTTCGGGAATAATTTCAGATGCAGGGCGGGAGTTAAGATCCTCGTTTCCGTCACTGTATATAAAGGTAAGACCGGTGAAGCCCATCTGACCTTCAAAATATCCGCCGTTGATGGTAGGGTAGTTTACGTGAAAATGACTGTCGAGTGTCTGAACTACACCTGTTACGCCGAGTATTTGATAAACCTCGCAGTTATCAAAATGATGGACTGCATAGCCATCGGAGATGAATTTACCGCCGTTGATAACAGTACGTCCCGTTTCTTCATACGGTGTTATCTCTTCGTCATTGGGGTGATATTCATACGGGAAATTAAACCAGTCCGAAATAGTTGTACCGAAGGCAGCAAGCTCACGTGCGCACATATCCCTGTTCTCGTAACTGGATATCAAGCCCTCACTGTTTGCAATAAAGGTACCGTCGTTGATCTCTACGTCAACATAGTCCGCAATCACTGTACCGCGGAATTCGACATCACCATGGCATGTACCCTGAGCGAATTTTTCAATTTTTGCGGTCATTTCATAGGTACCACCGTTAAAAATGACCTTTGCGGGATAGGAATTCGGGGCATCCTCATCGTATGTACCGCGAGAGCCAACTGCATAGACGTGAAGTGCAGCAAGGCTGCTATCTATTGCGCGTGAGGAGTAAAAGTTGATGCCGCCACCTCCCACAGAGTCGGTAAAGGCAAGTACGTTTCCTCCGTTTAAAAACAACCGAATAAAGGATTCCAACGGATACTCCTGATTGGTGGTGGATACTGTGTCGGTACCACTCAAGGTGTGACCATTGAAGTCGAAAACAATGTTTTTCGAACCGTAGTCAACAATATACTCTTTCATAGTATAGGCATCATTGGCAAGACCTTGGGCGGTCATAGAAAGGTCAGCCATCAGCTTGACTGTCACATAACCATAGTTGAACATAGAGCTGCTGTCCAGCATTTTGAACACCTGATCCATATCGTCCCAATCATAGACCTCGCGAATCCATGTGCCGCCTTCCCATTCGCCTCTGCCACCTAAAAAGTAGCCGTGCTCATAGTTGGGGTCATAGCCGTAGATTTCTTCTTCTGTTACTGCCGTAACGGATACAGGTGTACAAACACCTACAAGAATTACAACAGAAAGTAAAACACTAAAAAACCTTTTCGTAAATGTTTTCTTCATAGTTTTTGCCTCCTTGTAATTATGTAAAACTTAATAAAGTTTACCACAAAGATGAAGTCTTTTTAACGTGTCTTAAAACCGCGGAATAGTCAGTCACCATAATTCTGCCATCACCGTTGACATCCGCACAGGCAAATTCATAACCTTCAAGATTTTTTACCTTTTTTACGTGCCTTAAAATTGCAGAATAGTCAGTTACCATAATTTTACCGTCGCCGTTAATGTCACCTTTCGGGTTGATTTTAACATCAGTTGCAACATTTTCGCCATCAACAATCACATCAATTTCTCGTGTTACATGGTTATTTTTGATTACTCTGATTACGTAATCACCATTGGCTACACTGTCAAAACTATAATTTGCAATTTTGCCTTTTACTGTAATTTCATCAACAATTTCATAAGTAACTGCTTCAAGAAGCTGAACTTTAATTTCATCAGTTTCGCTCAGATAACTTGTTATTGTACCGCCGACTTCAACACCTATGTCCACGTCATGAACAGTTTTCATGTGTTCAGCAAAATTATCGTCATTTATGCAGATATCGCCACAATAACAACCTGCAATTGAAGCAAGGTTTATACAACACATTTTACAAATTAGTTTGTCTGCATCTGCACATGTTTCACACTGTGTAACGCTATGGAAACAATAGCCACATTCTGTGCAGAAATGTTCATTATAGCCATCTTCTTCTACACACATATTTTCGTTACATTCTGATTCATACCCGCAACAATCAATACATTTTCCACAGAAATAGCACACGTCAACCTGACAGAGAGGAGTTTCACAATTTTCGCAAAGGTGGCTTTCCCAATCTGAACTTTCCACACAGTATTCGCCACAATCACAACCATAATTTGATGCGTTTTCCTGACAACAGTCGTAACATCTCATGCAATCTTCACAGAAATCAGAATCACATTCTGAGCATTTTTCTTCACACTCAAAGCATACTGTTGCACAGTTGATACAGCCATTTTCACATACACATACAGTTGAACAGTATCCACAACTGTCACAATTATAACACCAGCCATTTTCACCTGCGCAATCTTTACAGTATCCGCAAGATCCGCAGAAAGCCTCTGCACATTCAAGGCAACACTCTCCGCATTCAATACAGATTTCACCGCAATTATCGCAACTCATTGAGCAAGACGGACAAACATCAGCACAATCTCCGCATGAATTACAGCCTTCGCACCAGCCGATGCTTTCAGCACAATCTCTGCAGATTCCGCAATCAATGCAGAATTCGTCATTACAGTTTTCACACTGCTCTTCGCATGACCAACATATAGTTGCACAATTTGAGCATCCTTCGCCGCATGCACAGATATATTCCGCACAATCAATACACGTACCGCAGTTTTTGCAGAATAAACCTTCTCCGCCCACACAATCAATGCACGTGCCACAACCATCACATATTTCATCTTCCGCACAATTTACACATTTTTCCAGACAACCCTCACAAACTGTTGTACAAGCAGAACATCCATTTCCACAGTAGCAGACATCACGACAGTTTCCGCAGGCATTGCAATCTGAACACCAACCGTCATCGCCTACACAATCAATGCAAAGCCTGCATTCTTCACAGAGCATTCCCGTACAGTTTTCGCAATGTTCTGCACAGCCCTCACAGACATCTGTACATTCAGAGCATCCGTTTCCGCAGTAGCAGATATATTCTGCACAGTCAACACATGTTTCACAATTTGTACAGAAGTTTCCTTCACCGCCTACACAGTCAATACAGGTGTTACATCCTCCACAGATATCTTCTTCTGCACAATTTGTACATTTTTCCAGACATTCTCCACAGACAGTTGCACAGGCAGAACATCCATTTCCGCAGTAGCAAACATCACGGCAAATTCCGCAGGCATTACAATCTGAGCACCAACCATCATCGCCTACACAGTCAATACAAAGCCTGCATTCTTCACAGAGCATTCCCGTACAGTTTTCGCAATGTTCTGCACAACCCTCACAGACATCTGTGCATTCAGAGCATCCGTTTCCGCAATAGCAGATATATTCCGCACAGTTAATGCAAGTTTCACAATTTCTACAGAAGTCTCCTTCTCCACCTACACAGTCAATGCAGGTATTACAACCGCCACAGATATCTTCTTCTGCACAATTTGTACATTTTTCAAGACAATCTTGGCAGACAGTTGCACATTCAGAACAACCATTGCCACAGTAGCAGACATATTCAGCGCAGTTAATGCATGTTTCACAGTTAGTGCAGAAATTTCCTTCACCACCTACGCAGTCACTGCATATATTGCATCCTCCGCAAATAGCTTCTTCCGCACACTTTGTACATTTTTCAAGGCAATCTTCACAAATGGTTGCACAAGCAGAGCATCCGTTTCCGCAATAGCAGACATCACGACAGTTTCCGCAGGCATTACAATCTGAACACCAACCGTCATCGCCTACACAACCAACGCAAAGCCTGCATTCTTCACAAAGCATTCCCGTACAGTTTTCACATTGCTCGCCACAGCCTTCGCAGACTGTTGTGCATAAATCGCATCCACTGCCGCAATCACATATAATGGCACACGCACCGCAGCTGTCGCAGCCATCGCACCAGTCATCACCCATACAGGATGCGCAATACTCTCCACATTCAGTGCATAATGTTGAACTTTCACAATTAGAGCAGGCTTCTGCGCATCCCTCACAAATGCTTGCACAGTTTGAACAACCTTCACCGCAATAGCATATAACTGCACAGGCTCCGCAAGTATTGCAACTGTAGCAGAAATCATCATCGCCTATACAGCTTGGGCACTTCATGCACTCGTCACAAATCCAGTCTCCACACTCTACGCAACTCTGTCCGCAGGATTCACAGATTACTTCACAGTTTTCGCAACAACCCTTACAATTCTCACATACCAATACACAACAGCTGCCGAGGCAACATGTTTCACAGAAAGCATCGAGACATTCAGCGCACATTTTTCCGCAATCGCCACACATCTCACTTGGTGAACATTCAGAACACAGTGCTCCGCAGCCTTCGCAGATATTGTCGGTTTTTGCACCGCAACCACTGCAACGGTCATCACATTCACAACATTCGTTATCTAAGCACAAGCCGCAGTCATCGCACATATATGCACATTCACTGCAAGATGAATCACAGCCTGCACAAGTGACAGCACAGCAGTCGCCTAACTTACAGGTTTCGCACCAGTCAAATCTACAATCTTTACAGTAATCACCGCAATCTGAGCAGATTTCATCCTCTGCGCACTCTGAGCATTTTTCCCAGCAACCTTCGCAGAGGTCATTACTCTTTTCGCCACAGTTAACACATCTGTTGTCGCAATCACAGCATTTTTCAATACAATTTCCGCATTCGTCGCATTTATCATCTTCGTTATCAAGGCAATCTTTACAACTGTCGCAATGCCAAGCCTCGTAACAATCACTACGGTCACTGTCTTCACTGCAATGCTCACCGCCTTCACATATCCAGCTATCACCGATAAAGCCACTGCAATGTTCACAATAACCTTCCTGCTCCCACGCATTTGCCGAAATAGCAAAGACGCCGTCATTGTGGTCATGTTCATCATGATTATGTGTAAACGGTACACTGCCAAAAACAAGAGCTACACACATCATAAAACTTAAAATTGCTTTTAATTTTTTATTCATAGTAAATGTCATCTCCTTTACATTAACTCAGTTTGATTTTAGCACCAAAAAACGTTCAAAAAAAGTAGCCTTATAGGCTACTTTCAAAAAAATAGGGCTACCAGGGGCTACTTTTAGGGCTACCCTGTCAAATTTCACTGTTGCACTTTGTATAAAATTAACAAAACGAAAAACAGCCGATAACTTTTATCAGTTTGACATTATGAATAAATTATGATATATTTATTTCACATAAAACAGATGAAGGAGGATTTATATGGCAACACTTTACGGCATAGTTTTTGCAGTTTCATTATTGATGATTGTAACTTGTTTTTTTGTTGACCGCAAACGTGACACTTGGCTTATGCTCCTCTTTGTTTCTGTTTCTGTCTGTGATTTGGGTTACTTTTTATTATCCTTATCCAGGACTCTTGACGGTGCTTTATGGGCAAACAGGTTAGCATATCTCGGTAACGTTTTCCTGCCGTTTCTTTTACTGATGATGATAGTAAATCTTTTAAGATTTAAAATTCCTAAGGTACTCCCCTGGGCTTTAATCGGAATAAATACCGTTATGCTTTTTATTACAACAAGTGGTGGATACCTGCCAATTTATTACAAAAATGTTTCTATCACATTTGTTGACGGTGTAGCAGTTCTTGTGAAAGACTACGGTCCCCTTCACAGTGTTTACAAAATTTATCTCTTTGCTTATTTTGCTGCAATGGTGGGTATAATTATTTACACACTTGTAAAGGAAACAGCCGTTTCAATCAAGCATTCTATGTTTCTTGCCTTTGTGGTTATCGGAAATATTTCAATATGGTTGGTAGAAAACCTGATTCATTCTCAATTTGAATTTCTTTCAATTTCTTATATTGTAACAGAAGGGCTTATTCTTCTGTTGTACGGAATTTTGCAGGATTATGAAAAAATGAATAAAGCAGAAAAAATCCCTGATACGATTGTAACTGAAAAAAGTAATTCAGATTCTTTTACCGAAGAAGAAATCAACAATATTCTTACTTCTTTTGCAACGGAAAATAATCTTTCCGAACGCGAAAAAGAAGTATTGAAATTTATACTTGAACATAAGAAAAGAAAAGAAATTGCAGAAAGTCTTTTCGTAACGGAAAGCACAATAAAAAAACATACCTCAAGCATTTATAAAAAGCTTAAGGTATCAAACAGAAATGAACTCTTCGACAAAGTTTCAAAACTCTGTTAAAACCAAAACACCACTGAAATTCTCGCGGAAAATCAGTGGTGCTTTTTTTATTTGTTCTTCAATCTTTCAATTTGTTCAGTAAAATAATCTGTGTAAATTTCAAAATTCGGGTGACCGAGAATGGGTATTAAACTGAGTGCCTTTTCGGTTTCTTCAATTGCTCTTTCTGTTTCTCCCTTATCCTCATAGCATTCTGCGATTTTCCACATCATCTGAAGCAGGTTTTCAAAGGAAATCCATTTCTGCTTTTCGGCAGCTCTGAATTTCGGTTCACCTTCTAATAGATATGCCATTTCAGTAAGTTTTGTAAAATAAATTTCGGGAATCTGTTCTATTGCAGACTCTGCACTTTTCAGGTCGCCTTTTTTCTTATAGGCATATGCAAGAAAACGCAGTGCATCATATTTCACTTCGTCAAATCTTGTTTTCTCTGCAAGTTTTGATGCCATTTCTATTGTTTCGTCAGGGTCAATGATAACATAAAGAAGATTGTTGAGAAGTATATCGTTTTCCGGATATTTTCTGAGCCCCTCTTCAAGAATTCCCCTGCTCTTCTCAGGGTCGATTTCTCTGTATTTATACGCGTCATCAACTATTTTTTTAACTTCATTTTCCATTTCCGCTAAACTGAAATCAAAAAGCTCATCCATTGTAACGCCGAAATAATTCGCAATTAACGGCACAAGCGTTATATCAGGCAGTGCGATGTTGTTTTCCCACTTACTGACCGCCTGAAAAGATATTCCTATGGCTTCTGCCAGCTGCTCTTGCGTAATTCCCCTGCTTTTTCTCAACGCTTTAATTTTGTTTCCGATATTCATTGTGTTATCTCCTTAATCACTCTGTTAAACTAAATATATCACACAAATCACACATTAACAATAACATATCAGGTGATGTTTTTCAACCGCAAGTTGAAATTTAACTATTGCTTAATTTAATTATATTTACCGTACATTAATTTTAACCTTCGTAGGGCAGGGCTTTGGTCCTGCCGTAAGATTTACGCAAAATTTGGCGGCGGGAGCAAGCCCCCGCCCTACCGTTATGATTTCAGAATGCATATAAATTATAATTTGTTATCACAAATTATAATTAGTGATATTTTGCTACGCAAAGTGATATTGCGTTGCAGTGATATATCGCTTACGCGATGTGATGTATTTCCTGACGGAAATGTTTCGGCGCCCGCGAAAATTTCATCAGATTAATAGCGAGACTTTTTGTCTGAAACATATAAATTATAATTTATATGTGTATTTGCAGAAAAAGGCGTTGTGTCACATAAACACAACGCCTCAATTTATGTACTCAACCACAAGTTTTACTTGTGGAAATCAAAAAAGCAGTAGCGTTCATTCAAAAAAATAAGTCCTCCTTTGATATAATGGGAGAAGTAACATCAACCGCAAAAATCAAAGGAGGACGAA
>SVOW01000009.1 GCA_015066175.1 Oscillospiraceae bacterium | reverse complement strand
ACGGTATAACTGGGGAATATGAACCACCACAAGGATACCTCGTTAGCGAAGAAGAAGCCGCAGAATTTGACACAGCATTTCCCTACAAAGAAAAATTAAAACTCCCAGGACAACTTTTTGACTAAACAAACAAACGGAGCAGCGTGCCATTGATGGTGCGCTGCTCTTGTTCAAATTCCAATTTACTCGAACAGTTAAAAATGCTATGAGAAAATTTCCCCATAGCATTTTTTATTCCCTTATAGGACCAATTTTAAGCGGTGTTTTATCCCTTGTATTATGGAATTACACCACTGAACCGCTTAAAAGCGATTTTGGGCCAATTTAGAGCATCCCAAAGTGCTTAAAAGCATCTTCGATTGCTTTCTCTTTTTCTGGTGGACAGTTTGGTACTCTGTGTCCTTCTTTACCCTTGTTGAAGTTTTCTCTGCGAGGCATACCGAGTTTTTCTTTTGTCTGTGCGATATAAAGTGAAGATACATGCAGTCCGAACTTATTAAGCACATATTCCTTGATTTCACTATAGGTTGTTTCATTTCGGCAGAGGTTATATCAAGGTCGTCAAGGTCTAAATCAATGCATATATGTGTATCTGCTCTGCGTTGGGACAAAAGAGCAACCGTCTCAACGGTATTTTTTTCAGTCAAACACAACTCCCTGACATATCCACTGTTGAAATATATGGGGAATCTGAATTTGATGCTTTTGAGAAACAGTCCGTTCTCTTGCTTTTCTTCAAAAATTTCGATTTTCTCAATCAGTACATTCATAAATTCTTTCTTTTCTTCTTCGCTAAATTGAGAGTAATATTTTTCAAAGAAAATCAGGTAATTGTAAACTGTTTCGCCATTGATTTTTTGTTGTTGTATATTTTCAAGTCTTGTTTCCGCTTCGTTAATCTGATATTCCAGAGATTCAATATCTTCATAAAATGAATCAAGTCTGATATTCATATCTTCATATTTTTTACGATAATGAGCATCATCAGGGTTAAGACTATCAATCTGTAGCATGAGAGAATTTTTATTTGATTCTTTTCGGCGAAGCTGTGTTCGGAGATTTTTTATCTCGTTTTCAAGATTAGTTATGTCAAGACTTTCTCCGATTTCTGATTTCATCGCTTTTTCAAAATCCGGGTTAGTAACAAGCGAGTAAATCACTCTTTCTACTGCAGCATTTACATCCTCTTGCACCCAGTTTTTCTTATAGTTGCATTTCTGACCATTTGGAAGAAAACGTGAATGCTTACAATGATAATAAAAGCGTTCATATTTATCCTTGCTGTGCTTCCTTGAAAAGTTAGCTGTCAGACCTGCTCCACATACAGGACATTTTATCAGTCCTGATAAAATATGAGCATGATCCAGAGAAAATTTCTTTTCATTTCTACCGCCTGTGCGTTCTCTCTTGGCACGAGCAACTTTCCATTCTTCCTCTGTTATTATAGCCTCATGTATGCCTTTTTGCAAGATATAATCATCACTTTTAACAACATGGGTTTCATTTACTGTTCCTTTTATTTTCTCGGTTTTCCGTCTTCCGAAAGCAATCATTCCGTAGTACACCGGGTTATCAAGAACACCTTTAACGAAATGCGTTGTAAATCCTTCCAGTTTATTGTTCTGACGGAGTTTTTTCTTATAACCCTGATCGTTAAGCCATTTTGCCACACCGTTAATGCCCATATTTGTTGTTATGAACTGTTTGAAAATGAGACGGATTAACTCAGCTTCGTCTTCGACAATATGAAGTTCACCTTTGATAAGCTCATACCCGTATGGAGCAAAACCGCCGTTCCATTTGCCTTCTTCGGCTTTTCTGCGACGGCCCTCCATAGTCTGAACGAGAATGTTTTCTCTTTCTATTTCCGCAACAGCGGAAAGCACTGAAATAATAAGCTTTCCGCTATCTTTTGAACTGTCAATGGAGTCGTCAACGCAAATCAGATTTACACCATAGGTTTGCATAAACTGAAGGGATGTAAGAACATCTGCGGCATTTCTTCCGAAACGGGAAAGTTTGAACACAAGAACAAACTCAACTTCATCCTTGCCGCTTTCAATATCGTCAAGCATCTGTTTGAATTGCGGACGACCTGCCATGTTTTTGCCCGATTTTCCCGCATCACAGTATTCACCTACAATTTTGAAATCATTGCCGTCGGCATAACGCATTATTCTGTCCCTTTGTGCATCAAGGCTGAAACCTTCAACCTGTACGGCAGTTGACACACGGGTATACATATAACATTTTATCTGTTTCATATAGAACCTCCATACTACTAACGGTAATTATCGGTCAAACTATTTAAAATATAACGTAATTTTATCAGGGTGTCAAGGCCTGATTATCAGGATTCTTGTTATCCTCTTGTATTTTATCACCGTATTTTTCCAGTTTTTCAAGCATGAAATTTATAAACACGGTGAAATCAGCCTTTTCTTCAGGGCTGAAACTTTCGGGAATAAACATTATGTATATCCTCACAAAATAGATTTTTCGAGGACTCTATAAACCCTTTCGGGATTATGTTCATGTTCATCCTTGAAGCAAAGCTTCGTTTATAATAAAAATTTTACGGGTGGATCAAACCTTTCCCGTCTATCCTCAGAGTGAAATTTGCATTTAGTTCATAACCCAATTTTCAACAAGTTTGTCGCCTTCTTTAGTGAAGTAAATAGTCTTAGGTAACCTTTTTGCTGGTCCTTGGGTGTTTTTCTTAAATGTCAAAAGGAGCATTAATATCAAAGTCGATATCGGTTTCTTCAAAAGAAGTTGTTTTACCAAAAGAAAGTTCTTTTTCAAGTTCCTTTTCTTCTGCAATTTTACCTTCTAACCAAGAAACTAATTTCTGAAACTCAGGATCGAGTTCGTGATCGACTTTTAAAAGAAGATAAGCACCGTATAATTCTTTAGCATCTGCTGTATAAGTTTTGGGATCTGATGCTTTTTCAATAATTTCCTTGAGAGCCTTAATTTTTTGAGTAAGAATATACGCTTCTTTTTCAAGGTGTTTGGCTCCTTTACCTGCCATGGGATGATAAATTTTAAGACCACGTTTAACGCAGAGTTCTTCGAAAACTGCTCTTTCACGATCCATCCATTGAGTAGATTCTGTTTCGCTATAGCGATGATTTTCATTTTTAAATCCCATTTCGCGAAGTGCCTGATTTTTGGAATTCTGAACACGCATACCGCGCGAATTATGATAAGCCACAGGAATATAGTCTATGTGGGAGTGGCAAATTCCGACCTCGTCATTGTGAAAATATGCTCCAATCAGAATAAGATTGGGGTTTCTTTCATTCCATCCGTCCACATATTCTTTCATGATTTCTCTGTTCATTTCGTCGGTCGGATGATTGAGTACGTTGCCTACACTTACAATGACTTCGTATGCTTCGTTTTTCTGTTTGGATTTTTTCATTTCTTCTCTGTAATCTTTGATTATTCTACGAGAATCCGTTTGTTTCTCATTGTGTTCTTGTATAGATTCGTCAAAAATTTCGTGGTAGGCTTCATCGATATCTTTATGTAGCCATATTTCGTATTCTCCATCAGGTTGGATGTGTGGTTGATTTTTTATATACTTGGGGTCGCGGACATTATGTCCTTGTTTTACTATGGGGCTGGTAGTCCATCTTATAGTCATAGGGGCTTCCATATAAATGTCATCCTTTCATTAGAATATTTTTTCAGTTGTTTTTTGTTCAAATCAATATTTTTCCTTGTTTGCAGCATTAGAGGTTTGATTTCTTATTCGGGAAGTGTTCCCTCATAAGAAATGTTTCTCCTCTGAAGTCGAAACAAGAAAACCTCATTCGCTGCTGTACGCAGAAAAATTTGCTTTGCCCTGCAAAACAACAACTCAATGGTGTTTGCGCTTTCGCACAAACCCATTTCGCTCCTTACGCCGGAGGGGCGGGGTGTGGGAGATGCTCTCCCGGAGTCTGCGGACTCCACCCTCTCTGCAATAAAAACCATACTGACCACAGGTTTTTATTGCAATCAATCGTCTCCTGAAAGACGATTATTTTATATGGCGCAAAAACGCCATATTTCAGAGATACGCAAGCGTATTTTTCGCCTCTTTTCTGCCTGCTGAAATTTATCCTGACAATAAAGTTTGTAAGATTAGGGGGACCAAAAAAATTAAGGTGTGGTTTTATGTTTTATTTTTCAACAGGCAAAAAGAAAAAGCCACCTGTAAAAGGTGACTTTTCGTATACGAAAACATATTTTTAGGTATTTTTAAATTGATAGTTTTCGTACGGGATTTAGTATTGTCTTTAATAGTTAATGAGTTTGCTTTTGTTTGATAAAATCAGGCTATCATATAAAACAGTTTCAGATGAACTCTATAATTACTTCTTGTTTATTCTGCTGTTTTTCATTCAAAGAAGATGAAGAGTATTCTATATGAAAACGTTTGCAATCATAAAACTCTTCCAATATTTCGGATAAAGTTTTATCGTTTGTGCTGTCACTTTCAATGACAATTTTTTGCGATCCGTTCTGCAGCATTTTATCAATTGTTGCAAAGGTTGGCAGAAATTTCACATATTTATTTGCGATAACGCGATATGCAGGATTGTATGTCGCACGAAAAACATCTGAATGATGTTTTGCAGGATAGCCGTCAACTTGCCATTCTTTCATAGCTTTTTCAAATTCTTTCATATGAAAAGGAAGAATGTTTTCATGTATGAGTTCTTTTGCAACTTTAAGTTTCTTCTCTAAGTTCGTTCTTCCGTTTTTCTCTTTTTTAGCAGACGAAAAGAAAAGTTTGCCAAGTGTTTCAACGCTTAACCCTTGACTTATATACGCAAGATGAACACGACTGTATTCTCCGTCAAGAACATCGATAAGAGTATCATCATAAAAAGTTTGTTCCTGGATTTCATTACGGATATACTCTATTGATGTCTTTAGAGAGGACACCATATGTTCACATCCGAATGAACTTTGATGAAGATATTTGAATAGATCCTGAATCTGTAATTGCGGATATTTTTGATAATGCATTATCAGCAGCTTCCGGGTCCTTTCTTCTTGTTTCATAATTATCGCCATATCAGTCTTTTCTGTTTAATATTTTGTGGTTATCAAGCAACATAACAAGAATTGGTATCAGTATAATCTGTATGATGATTCCGGGGATTGCATTTGTGAATGCACCTGCAAGGAAAGCGGCAAAAGTAAAGCCGCTGCCGTTGATGTTTAAGCAAATGAACATTGCGGCTCCCCATACAAGTCTGCCTAAAATCATTGAAATAATCAAAGAGCAATAGATATATACCTTTTTCTTCGGTAATATTTTGTGCATTAATCCCGAAATTGCTCCGTATGTGGCAAGTTCAAATGCCATACAAACTGCGGTGGGAAATAACGGGGGCATTCCAAGTGTGAGAGAACGAAACAGCGGAGCGATAAATCCGACAACAAGTCCCCATGGCCATCCGCAGATGAAACCGCAAAGGAGAACCGGGATATGTAACGGACACAGCATTGAACCTATTTCAGGAATCTGTCCCGTTAGAAATGGTAATACATAAGCAAGAGCTAAAAATAGAGCGGCGAGGACCATTTTTTGTAATCTGTTTTGAGTTTTCATAAAGAGTTCCTTTCTTAAATACAAAAAAGTGTCATTATCTCTTCAGAGACAATGACACTTTCATAGTATCGTTAAGTTGATTATTTTGGTCTGGATTGAAAAGAAACTTCTGTTTCCATGCTATTCTTCTAAATAGCAATTGTAATATAACACAATTATCAATTATTGTCAATATTTGCGGTTGTCGATTATGATATGTAATTTTGAGATAGCATCTGCTATCAATGCTTTGGTGCTTAAATCCGGAACTCCGGCAATTAAATTGTCACATTTGTTCATCGGCAGAAGAATACGCATTGCGTCTGCTTGTCCTATTGCAACAGCCATTTTATCAGTGATTTCGCCAAGTAATGAATCTGCTATTACAATTCCCACAGGTCCCATTATTACATCAGCTTTGCGGCATGCCACAAGAACAGAGTTTTCACCTGTTGCGGCAGTTTCAGCTCCCGCCTTTAACATTGTGGCGGTAGCAACAGCGTTTGTTCCTATTGCAGTGAGATTGATGTCCGGAAATTTTGATGATATTTCCTTTACCAGTTGAGCTCCCAGCTGTCCGCCTTGACCATCAATAATTGTTATATTCATAAAACACCTCTGCATAAACGATTTTAAACATTATAGCACACAGTACAGAAAAAATCTATATAAAATTAATTATGGTGTTATACTAACTGCTTGACATCCAAAAAACAATGTGATACACTTTATAAAAATAAATATGTTGAACGAGATGCTGAGGGAAGTTCGGTGCAAATCCGTCGCAACTGCCATTACCGTAAAAGTCGGAATACCTGTCTTGTTCGTTTTATTGTTGAAACACTTTTGGGTTATGAAAGGTGCGGTTATTTTGGTGTGCCTTTCCCTAAGTACGCTCAATTTTCCGTTCGCTTTCATCACCGTGATGAAGGCGGATTTTTTTATTTGTTCGGAGGTGAAAACGATGCCTGATGAGAAAAAATTAACACGGGAATATTATCTCGGTGAACTGAAAAAGGTTGCCGAGAGAGAAAACAGACTTCCTAAAAAATCAGATTTTTCTGATTATGATGTGATGAAAATAAAAGGTTTTTTCGGACCGTGGCCGTGGGCATTGGAAGAAGCCGGGCTTAAAGAACCGAAAAAGCAAAAGAAATTTGACAAAAACAGAGCAAAGCGTCTGGCGAGAAAAAAACGCCTGAAAGAAGAACGGGCGCTCAGAGAAAAAATGAAAAATGAGGAGTAATCCTTAATATAAAAATTCGGTGAGTTCGGTGCAAATCCGTCGCAAATGCCATTTCCGTAAAAGTCGGTACGCCGTGGAGAGGAGTGAACATTGTTTGAAAAGTGGCAGAATTAAATATGAAAGGAATTTTATTTATGAAAAAATTTTTATCCATACTTCTTGCACTTGTAATGTTCATTTCCATGATTCCTACAGTGCTTGCAACCGACAACAGCGTTACAGTAAATTTCAGTGTTTTTGACGGTAGTGTTATAATGCCCAACGAAAAAATCACCGTCTATGACGGTATCGCAGAAGAATATGGCTATGAAGTAGCGTCTGCAGACCACAACGGAAATCCTGTAAACGGCGTTACAATTTTTGACGTTGTCGTGGCTGCACACAAAAAGCTTTATGGAGATGCATTTACTCCTGAAACTGCAAACAACTATCTTGTAATGACATATAGCTTTATGACGAAATCATTTGGTAAAGATACTGCATCAGCAGGATTTTTCCTTAATAACAGAATGCCGAATGACGGAATTTATAACGAAAGCTGGGGCTCATACACCGGTCTTGCCTGCGACACAGCGGTTGTTAAGAACAATGACACAATTACATATTTCTTCTATCAGGATCTGAGTTCCTGGGCAGATTATAAAGCAGAATTCAAGGAAAATGAATTTAATGTAAAAACAGGCGAAGAAATTACACTTTCTGTTACTGCTTTTAGTTCATGGTACGGTAATTCAACAGAGGAAACTCTTGCAGCAAACTCTGTAAAAGCAGCAGGTGCTGATATCTTCTGTTCAGACGGAAATGGCAGTTTTAAAAAGGTTGCAACGCTTGATGCAAATGGTGAAGCAAAGATTTCATTTGAAGAGGCAGGAGAGTATTCTCTTTATGTTGCAGGTACGATTGCAGAAGGTCCTGTTGTGATAGACTGGGCAAAGGTTACAGTTGAAAAAGCAGAAGAACCTGAAACACCCGAAAATCCGGAAGAACCTGAAACTCCCGATGAACCTGCAGAACTTACATTCTGGCAGAAGGTTGTAAATTTCTTCAAGAATATTTTTGATAAAGTTGTTGCCTGTTTTGTATGGGTTTACAACGCTGTTATCAGCCTTTTCTGAGTAGGTGAAAAAAATTGAGATTTATTAAAAAAACAATTTCTGTTATGTTAGTTGTTCTGATTGCGTTTGCTTGTTGCTTTGTGACAGCGGGTGCTAAAACAGTTGACTTCAGAACACCTACATCAACAGAACAGGCAAACCTTCGTTTTGCTCTGAAACTGGGCACTTCTTACAGAGACGCACCATCACCGCCGGTGTTTGCAGATGGTTATCTTGTTGTTATGAGTGGCAAAACTCTTTATAAAATTGATGCAGAAAACGGTAAGATTATAAAGCAAGCCGAAATGTCAGAAACTCCATCTTTCAGTTATACCCCCGTAACTTATTCTGATGGTGTGATTTATTGTCCTCTCGATAACGGTATCGTTCAGGCTTTTGATTTCAAAACACTTAAATCAAAGTGGATTTATAAGGATGCTCTCGGCGGTCAGTCATTGACGGGAATTGTTGTGTCTGACGGCAAAGCCTATACAGGTTTCTGGAATGATGAAACTGAAAAAGCAAACTATGTCTGCATCAGCACAAAAGATGAAGATAAAAAATCCACCCACGAAGAAAAAACGGCTTCATGGACTTATACTCATAAAGGCGGTTTCTATTGGGCAAAAAGTGTTGTTACAGGTGACTACATTATCTTCGGTTCAGATGACGGTACAGTTTATGACAATAAAGAATCATCTGTTTTCTGCTTTGATAAGGAAACAGGAGAACTTGCTGATTCCATAAAAATCATGGGAGATCAGCGTTCAGGAATCACTTTTGACAAAGATACTTCAAAACTTTATTTTGCAACAAAAGCGGGATATCTTTACAGTGTTAAATTCAGCAAAGGTGCTTTTGATGATTCATCACTCAAAAAACTTTCACTCGGCGGAGCTTCAACTTCAACACCTGCAATTTCTGACGGCAGAATTTATATTGGTGTTCAGGGAGAAAGCTTCGGCAAAGGTTACCTGAAAATAATTGATGCTGATAACTTAAAAATACTTCACAGCGTATCTATGAAAGGTTATCCGCAGAATGAAGTTACTTTGTCCGTGCAGGATAATAAAACCTTTGTTTATTCAACCTACAATGCTTCCCCGGGAGGAATCAGCATAGTTGATGTTTCTGCTGATAAAGTTTCAGCAACTGACCTTTTTGTACCTGATGAAGGAATGAGAAACTACTGCATCAGCCCTATTGAAGTATCAGAAGACGGAACTTTGTTTTATAAGAATGATTCGGGTTATATTTTTGCAATAGAAAATATTGAAAACATGGAAGAAACAAATGCTTTCTTTGCTTTCTTTATTGATATTTTCGAAGCAATAGCATCATTTTTCAAAAGTATTTTTTCATTTATAGGAATTTAATTTTATGGCTACGGGATTTAAAAGTTACCACCCCTGGGTGAATGTAATGTTTTTCATAAGTGTTATTACTTTCGGGATGTTATTTTTACATCCCGTATGCCTTTTTGTGTCTTTTTTTGCATCGGTGTGCCTTGATATAAGATTAAAAGGCAAGAAAGCAGTAAAAGAAATCTTCACTTTTATTCTGCCGATGCTTATTTTTGTTACGCTCATAAACGGAATTTTTAATCATTACGGAATGACCGTGCTTTATGAAATTTCCAACGGTAACAATATAACTCTTGAAGCCTATATTTACGGCTTTGTTTTAGGTCTGACAGTTGTAACAACTATGTTGTGGTTTTTCTGCTTCAACGAGATTGTAACGGCAGATAAAATAATGTTTGTTCTCGGAAAAGGTATTCCGAAATTGGCGCTTGTCGTTACTATGGCACTTCGTTTTGTACCTCTTTACAGAAGAAAATACACAGAAATTTCACAAGCACAGAAAGGCTTTATGCAGTCAGATGACGACAAGAAAATCTTAAACAGAATCCGAAATGCAGTTAAATCAGTTTCAATTCTTGTTACGTGGGCACTTGAAAATGCAATTCAGACATCCGATTCAATGAGAGCGAGAAGCTATGGCGAAAACAAAAGAAGCTTTTATTCAAGATTCCGTTTTACAAAAAGCGACGGCATTGTTATGACCACAATGATTATTGCAGATATAGTTGTTGCTGTTTGTAAATTTAAAAACGGCTTATATGCCTCTTACAATCCTTATATATTAATAAATTCGAGAAAAGATTTCGGCATAACTTATATCATAAAAGAAATAAACACCGTTATAAATCCCTTAACTGCATTTGAAATTATAACTGTTGTTTTTTATATTTTACTTTGTTTTTTACCCTTGATAATTGATTTGAAGGAGGAATTAAATTGGCGCAGATTGAAATCGAAAATCTGACATTCAGGTATCCACTTGAAGAAAAAACTGCACTGAAAAATATTTCTCTTTCAATTGATGAAGGCGAATATGTTGTTCTGTGCGGAAAAAGCGGTTGCGGAAAAACAACACTTTTAAAGCACTTGAAAACTGTTCTTGCACCCAAAGGTAAAAAAGAGGGCGAAATAATTTTACAGACCGACAAAATAGGCTTTGTTATGCAGGACCCTGAAAATCAGATTGTAACTGATAAAGTGTGGCATGAACTTGCTTTCGGGCTTGAAAATATGGGCCTTAAATCAAATGAAATCACAGTCAGAATGGCTGAAATGGCAACTTTTTTCGGTATAGAAGAATGGCTTGATAAAAAGACAAACGAACTTTCAGGCGGTCAGAAGCAGATGTTAAACCTTGCTTCAATTATGGCGATGCACCCTGAAATTCTCATTCTTGATGAACCTACATCACAGCTTGACCCTGTTTCTGCGGAAACGTTTCTTACAACTCTCGACAGAATAAATAAAGAACTTGGTGTGACAGTTATAATCACAGAACATCGCCTTGAAGAAATTTTCCCTGTTGCAGATAAAGTTGTAGTAATGGATGACGGCGAAATAGTTGCAGTTTCATCACCGTCAGAAATCGGAAAACTTGACATCATAAAATCTTCCCTACCGAGTGCAATGAGAATTTATTCTGAAATCAGAAAAGGTGATTGCCCCGTAACTGTAAGAGAGGGAAGAAAGTGGCTCAGAGAAACTCTTGATAATCAGGTTGAAGAAATCAAAAAAGAAGTGAAAAAGAAACCTGATGATTTTTCTGTAGAAATCAGAGATGTGTTTTTCAGATATTTTAAAAACGGTGAAGATATTTTAAAAGATATCAGTCTGAAGATTCCCAAAGGAGAAATTTTTGCAATAACGGGTGGTAACGGTGCAGGAAAATCCACGCTCCTTAAAATTATTGCAAAAACGGAAGTTCCCTATAAAGGCAAAGTGAAAAATTCAAAGAATCTGCAGATTGCGTCTTTACCACAGGATGTAAGGCTCATTTTTACAGAAAAAACAGTTGAACTGAATCTGAAGAAAATCTGCAGTACAGAGGAGAAAATCATCGAAACTGCAAAATTAATGGGAATTGAAAACCTGCTTTCCAAACACCCTTATGATTTAAGCGGCGGCGAAAGTCAGAAAGCAGCAACGGCAATGTTGCTGCTCAAAAATCCCGATATTATGCTTTTTGATGAGCCGACAAAAGGTCTTGATAACGATTTTAAAGAGGAGTTTGCAGAAATTCTCCGTTCACTTAAAAGTAAAGGCAAAACTATCGTTATGGTTTCCCATGATGTTGAATTTCTGGCAAAGCACGCTGACTACTGCGCAATGGTCTTTGACGGAAAAATTTCTTCCTACTCAACTGCCCGTGAATTTTTCCTTTCAAATGTTTTTTATACAACATCTGCCTGCAGAATTGCAAAGGGCATAATCAGAAACGCACTTACCTGTGAGGATGTGATTGAATGCTTAAAAGCAAAATAACAACTTTTCTTTTAATTTTCCTTTTAGCACCTGCCCTTGTTTTAGTGGGTGCCTTTTTCCTTGAGGGAAAACAGTATTACATAACTGCAATTTTAATTGCCATTATGGCATTTGTGCCGTTCTTTCTTAATCTTAAAAAGAAAAAATTAGGCTCAAGAGAGCTTGTAATAATGGCATCGGTTTCTGCAATTGCAGTTGTTTCACGGGTTGCATTTTTTCAGATACCACAGGTAAAGCCTATGTGTGCAATACTGATTATTTCAGCCGTAGTTTTCGGGAAAGAAATCGGTTTCGCCATCGGCGCATTGTCAATGCTTCTGTCAAATCTGTTTTTCGGTCAGGGTGCATTTACGCCGTTTCAGATGTTGGGAATGGCAATGGCAGTTTATGTTTCTGCATTTATATGTGAAAACAAAAAAGTGAGAAAATCAAATCTTCTTATCAGCGTTGCAGGTGGTATTTCCTGTTTTATAGTTTACGGACTTATAGTTGATTTCGGTTCTGTAGTGCTGATGACAAAGGATTTTTCAATCGGTTCAATTATATCAATTTATTCATCGGGAATTGTATATAATCTTATTCACGGAATAACTACATTCCTGATTCTTTTAATAGGATATAAACCTATTTCCGAAAAACTTGAACGAGTAAAAATTAAATATGAACTTTTCGGGGAGGGAGAAAATTGAAAAAGATATTGCCGTTGTTTTTGTTCTTTGTTTTTCTTTTCAGCGGATGTGGTCTGAACGTTGAAAAGGTTGATAATTCTGTGGTCACAACTACACAGAAAGAAACAAACGTTACAAGCGAAATAACAGAAACTTCTTCAAGTGAAACAGAAGAAACCTTCACCGAATTAACAACAGACAAAGAAAGTACAACAAAATCTGAAGTTACCCCAAAGCCTGAAACTACAACAAAAACTAAAAAGCCCGAAACTACAACCCAAAAGCAAAACACCTGTACTTTTGTTATTGAGTGCAAAACCATACTGAATAATATGGACAGTCTGAAATCAAACAAAAAAGAATTTCTCCCTGCTGATGGTGTTATTCTGAAAAAAACAACAGTTACATTCGAAGAGGGCGAAACAGTTTTTGATGTGCTCAAAAGAATATGCAAAGAAAATAATATTCAGATGGAAAGTTCTTACACTCCCGGATATGATAACTATTATATTGAGGGAATAAATCAAATTTACGAGAAAGACTGCGGAACAAAATCAGGGTGGATGTATTGTGTAAACGGTACTTTCCCTAATTACGGTTGCAGTGATTATAAACTGAAAAACGGTGATGAAGTAGAATGGAGATACACCTGTGACCTTGGCTCGGACATAGGAGATAATTCATTTTAAATAATTTCGGTGCTTTTTGTGCGCATTGCACGTTCATGTTTGAAAAAAGTGCCGAAAATTTCGTGCGCTATTACGCGTTGACTTAAGTGTTCGGTTGATGTATGCTTAAGACAAGGAGAAAAGTCCACAATACGAGATACACTTTTGTTCCTACACGATACAATAGAATAACAATTTTAAGTGAACAAGCAAACTTTCTCTCCTTAATATTTCAAAACAAAGGAGAAAAATTATGAACAACGAAAAAAGAAGTTCAACAGCAGAAATCCACGACCTTGAATCAATGGAAATCATAAGCAACCTGATCACTTATTCAACAGGTAACACAGTTGATGTTTTCGCCCTTTCTGAAGTTCGCAGAAGATTTATGGGCAAAAATTCTGTTGAAGATTTGTGTCCGATTGGATCAATTGGTTATTGTCGCGATTTACACAAGGACAACCCCGAACATGCCGAAGGATTCCGTTTCAGAGAGATTTATCAGCGTGACGACAGTTTCGTAAACAAAGGAATCGGATTCGGTGACAAGGTTGTTATTGACACATCTGTTCAAAGAAAAACAGGTCTTGTTTGTATTCAGATCGGCGATTATCCGTTTCTCGCTTTTGCAAGGGAATCGGCAGACACAATGCTTTTCACTTTCCCCAATCCTTTCTTCAATTGCTTCACCTGCTTAAAAGAAAACCTTGACAGAACGGTTAAATTCATCGGTGTACCCGTACTTGAAGCGTAATCATTGAAAGGAGAATTGTTATGAATCCCGACAAAGAAAACACATCATTCGAAAGCCACGCCCCGGAAGCAACAGAGATTTTAGAAATAATTGAAATTATGTCACCTGAAGATTCACCTATGCCATTTCCGATTCTTGAACTTTTCTGCAGGAGTGCAGGTAAAGACTATGACGACAAAGTTATACGTTCATTTATGGGAAACGAAAAATACTATCCGCAGCTTAAAAATCCTGAATACGATGAAAACGCTCGTTTCAGAGAGATTTATGTTCACGATTCAAGCTTTGAAGAAGTGGATGTAATGGCAGGAAGCAAAATCCGTATTGATACAAGGAGAAAACCGAGAAAAGGTATCATCTGTGTACAAATCGGTGACTTTACACCGTTTCTCACCATCGCAAAACAACACAAAGATGATATGATTTTCGGCTTCCTCAATAAAAATTTCGCTTGGTTCTCCTGTCCCGCAGATAAGGTAGATAGTATTGTAAAATTCATTGGTGTGCCAACTGATGATTAAAACTAAACAACAAAGCAAAAACCCGTGGAGTGTTCCACGGGTTACTTGTTTATATCGCGTATAACGGCATTGAAACGAGTTTTCTGTTTTGACAACAATCTACATTAAAATATAACGATAACGCGCTCAGCGCCCCTTTAAGGCTCTGATTCAGGTGTTCAAACAGCATTATCAACATTTAAATCATTTTAAAATATTTTAACGCATCTGTTATGGCGTCTTCTTTATCCTTGGGACATTGAGGAATATGCTGGTTGTCTTTTTTAGACTTGTTGTAAGATTCGCTGACCTCAAGGCCGTGTTTGCGTTTTATCTGAGAAATATAGAGACTTGAGACTTTTAATCCGTACTTCTTTAGCACATAAGCCTTAATCTGGTCATAGGTCGTTTTGCCGTCATTTATTGATATATCAAGCTTTGTCAGGTCAAGCTCAATGTTGATAACATCATCAGGCGGAAGTTTGACTAAAGAAACAACCGTCTCAACATGTGCTGTGCGGGGGAAAAGGTCTACAGGGGTTGCTTCTTCAATGCAGAAGCCGTAAGAAGCAAAAATTTCGCAATCTCTTGCCAATGTTGCAGGGTCGCATGAAACGTAAACAACTTTTTCAGCACCGAAAGAATTTATGGTTTCAATCAGATTGGGTGTCAGCCCTTTTCTCGGAGGGTCAACAACAATTATATCGGGCTTTACATTTTTTTCTTTTAAAATTTCAGCAGCTTTTTCGGCATCACCGCAGATGAATTCAGTGTTTTTTCTTGAGTTCAGTTCTGCGTTTTCTTTTGCATCGTTTACTGCCTGCTCGATAATTTCCACACCGATTAATTTATCAGCATCTTTTGCCGTACAAAGGCCTATTGTGCCTGTGCCGCAATAAAGGTCCATAACTATTTTGCCTTCCGTATCACCCATATATTCGCGGGCTTTTTCATAAAGTTTTTCCGCCTGACGACGGTTGACCTGATAAAATGAAAGAGGAGAAATTTTGATTTTAGTATCACAAAGAATATCTGTGATGTATCCATTTCCGTAGAGATTGATACATTCTTCACCTAAAATAACATTTGTTTTTTCAGCGTTTATATTGAGCACTATGCTTTTAATCTGCGGGAATTTTTCAGTCAGTCTGTTGACTAATTCATCTGACTTTTTAAGGTTGTTTCCGGTTACAACAAGAGTGAGCATAATCTCCCCTGTTTTTTCTGCGATGCGAAGATAAATATGTCGCAAAAAACCTTTGTTTGTTTTTTCATCGTAAGCAGTGATTTTGTTTTCGTCTGCAAACAAACAAATTTCTTTTGTGATATCAGAAAAAATTTCAGGCTGCAGAAGGCAATCTTCGCAAGGAATTATTTCGTGTGTTCTTGCAGCAAAAAAGCCTGCTCTGATTCTGCCGTTTTCGTTTTTTACAGGATACTGTGCTTTGTTTCTGTAACGCAGAGTGCTTTCCGGTGCGATTATAGATTTCAGATTAATGTTTTCAAAGTGGCCTATTCTTGTAAAAGCATCACGGACAATTGTTTCCTTGATTTCAAGCTCATCTTCGTATTTTACGTGGCGGTAAACACAGCCACCACATTTTTTGAAAACAGGACAATCATTTTCAGTGCGTTTCTGCGATGGAGTGATAATTTTTTCGATTCTGCCGATGTTGTAATTTTTCTTTGATTTTATAATTTTGATTTCAAGTTCATCGCCTGTTACTGCACCCTGAACAAAACATACTACCCCGTCTATTCTGCACACACCGAAACCGGAAGAATTGATGGATGTTATATTTACTTTATGGCAACTGTTTTTCTGAGCCATAGTTTTCACCTTTTCAAAAAGAAAGTGGGGCTAATTTCTCAGCCCCACCCACCATAGTTTTATTGATTTTTATTTTTTAAGATTGCTAAGAAATTCGTTGTACAAGTCTGAGAAACCTCTGGGGCCGACAATAGCATAAACGATATCGTTGATACCGCCGAAAATAAAGTTAAGAGCTTTATCTGTTGTTGAGGGCTCTGAATCAGCTTCGTAACGGCCGATTTCTACCATGTAATCACGGAGAGCTTTGATGATTTTGTCATCTTCGTCGCGGTCGTTGATTGTTCTGTTCATCATTGCTTCTGCATCTGCAACAAGCTGTGAGAGTTTTGTAGCCTGTTCTGCAGTGAGAGTAAGACCTTCATATTCGCCGTTGAGAAGAGCCTTTGCATCAGGAATATAATCTCTCTTAAGGTCTTTAATATCTCTTGATTCATTAAACTGAGGATACTTGTCGTTGTGAATATTTTTCACTTCGTTAAATACGATTGCATAGCAAAGGTCAAGAGCTGTATCATTCCATGTAAGTTCATGAGTCTGGTCAACAAAACACCATGTTGTTTCGGGGAAGAGAGATGTTGAAACGTCGATTGATTTGTTGGGTGAAATGTGGTTATGAGATTTATCTGTACATACAGGATTTACTGCTTTGTAATCAAGGGGAAGTTCTTTGCCGGCAGGAGCAGCTGTGATGCCAACGCCTGTTGAAGAAATCTGAATGATTTCGTCTGAGTTTGTTGTAGATGCTGATTCAAAAAACTGGAAGAATGCGAAGTCGCCTGTTTCTTCGCCGAATCCCATATCATAACCGCAGATGAAGTAGAATTCTACACCGTAATTGTCGCGGCAGTTGTAAAGAGTATTTTTGATGTTACCCTGAATCTTATGGTATTCATCGCATTGTGCTTTTATTGTTTTCATATCGTCGCCTGTGAGATATTTTTCTGCAATAGCGTCATATCTTTCATAAGGAACAAGTGAGAAGAAAGAAGTTGTTGTGCAGATAAGATTTTCGATAACTGCTGTAAGAGCCTGGTCGATGAATTCTCTGAGAACCGGTTTGGGGAAAAGTCTGAGAGCAACGTTGATAAGGTTACCATAGGGATCGCCTACAAGATCTGCGATGATGCCGTTGTAGAGAAGGTCGGGAGCTTTATCTGTATATTTGAGTTCAAGAAGGTCTGCAAATACGTCGCTACCATTCCATGCGCCAACGATAGAAATAACTTTTTCAACATCCTGTTTATGACCATGTCTTGCAAGGTAAGCACTTGTAACTGTAGCACCCATACTCATGGGAACAAGGATAACTTTGTCTGCACCTGTTTCTTTTTTAACAACGTTTGTGATGAAATCGTCAAGACCATCAGCTTCGTTAAGTGTATAAGAGAATGCAGAGTAGTTGTAGCAATAAACATTTTCTTCGCCGATGATGTCAACGAGTTCCTGGCAAGGGATTCTGTTAAGGAAAATGTCTCTGCCTTCTTTACCTTTTTCGCCATACATTTTTTCATAGTTGCCAAGGTTTGTTCTGAAGTTGGGAGTTTCTACATTTGCAGGGGGCTTGCCGTTTGCATCGAGTTTGCAATATTCGAAAAGCATATCAACAAGGTCTGCAAGAGCTGCATCTGAAACGAGGTTTTTACCAACGATAAGAGTTCCGATAAGGGGAAGAGCAGCTTTGAGAAGAGTGAAGATATTCTCTGCTGAGCTGAGGTCAAGGTTTACACCGATAAGGTTCCAATCTGTGATAACATTACCGTCAGCGTCATAAGCATAAGTTTGTGACTGACCTATACCGGGCAGGAAAACAACGGGAGTGTATTCTCCGTTTCCGTTTGCTGCGAGAGTCGCAACGTCGCTGATGTCGTCAACTTCTGTTGCAAATACGTTTGACACGCCTGCAATTGCAAATGTTGAAATAATCATAGCAATGCAGAGCACGATTGAAATAATTTTTTTCATCTTTCTTACCTCCTGAAAAGGTTATTTTTATACCAATAAATGATAGCACAAAAAAAGTAAAAATACAATACATTTTATGTTAAAATTTTGAACGTTTTCACCTCGGAAGGTTTAAGATTGAATGTAAAAGAATTGTCTTTTGATTTTACAGTTGTTTCTTCAACTTCCATCATATTTGTTTCGATAATTTCTTTGAAATCAAAACCAAGTGTAAGAGTTACATTTTTTCTTTGTTTTTTGCTTTCATAAAGTCTTAAAATGTAGCCGTCATCTGATTGGGATTTTTTGAGTGCATCGATTACGATATTGTCTGTATCAGCATTGATAAAGGATTTTTCTGTTTCAGAATCACCACAGTTTTCACCTTTTATAAATGCTTCAAACGGAACATTCAGGCTGAAAGCT
Source organism: Oscillospiraceae bacterium (assembly GCA_015066175.1). GTDB lineage: Bacteria > Bacillota > Clostridia > Oscillospirales > Acutalibacteraceae > SIG575. The sequence continues at coordinate 111,498 of SVOW01000009.1, read as the reverse complement.
TCTTCAACTGTAGATTCTGTCCAGTTCCCTTTGTGGGGATAGTAGCTGTAAGTGAATGTGTTTATGCCATGGTCAGATGTTCTGTCAGGACAGTTAGGTGAACGCATAAGAGTTATTCTCATTCTGTTTTCATAAATATCATAGCCATACTTACAGTCATTGAGAATGCTTATACCGTAATCGCTTTCAGAAAGGTCTGCCCATTTATGTGCAGATACTTCGAATTTTGCAAGGTCATATGATGTTGTGTAATGATTGGGTCTTTCGATTGAACCATGCGCGATTTCGTAAGTTGCTTTTGTTGAAAGAATATCCGTTACAAAAGCAGCTTTAAGAGTTTTTTCTGTTTCATGCCAATCAACTTCTGTTTCGAAATCAAGACGTGATGAGCCTGCACGAAGAATAATTTTCTGTGTAATTGTTGATTTGTTGAATTTTCTGATAATTTTGATAACGCCTTTTTCTTCTGACGACTCAATAACACTTATTGAGTCAGCATCAACTAAATCCCAGAATTTTTTCTGGTAATTTATTTCTAAATTCCATGCGCTTTCGTGGATAGGTTTATCCTGGAAAATTGTAAGAAGATTTCCTTTTCCTGAAAGAGTTTCGCGGTTGTTTACTTTATCGAAAATCGAAGTAATAAGTCCGTTTTTATCAAAGCGCACTTTTAATTTTTCATTTTCAAGAAGTTTCTCTGTAACCTTTACTTTTCTGAATTTGTTTCTGATGCTGCTTAAATCAAAAACTTTGTATCCGAAAGCGGGCACCTTTTCTGCATAGAAAGTTTTATCACCGATGGTTACAAAACCGCTTCTTTCAAAAGACAGCATATTCCAGACTATAACAGAGTTTTCAGGTGCATTGATTTTGGCGTTTAATTTTTCTAAGGCATCTGCCTTGATTTCGTTTGCGTCTTTCATCAGTTTTTCAAATACATTTTTAGCATCTATATGTGCTTCGTGAATTGATGTGCCGGGAAGAGTGTCATGGAACTGATTTTTAAGAAGAAGTTTCCATATTTCTTCAAGTTTTTCTTTGGGATATTTTTCGCCGGTTACGTTTTCAAGGAAAGCAAGAAGCATTTCTGTTCTTGTAAGGAGAAATTCGCTTTGTCTGTTATATTTTTTGATAATGGCCTGTGAAGTATATGTACCTCTGTGGTTTTCATAGTACATTTCATCATACCATGTAGGAAGGTCACTCAGTTTCTTTTCTGCTTCCTTGAACAAAGCGGAAACGCCCTGCATTTTAACGTTGGGAAGACCGGGTATTTTATCGATTCTCCTTGCTCTTTCAACCATACTGTAAGTGCAGCCGCCACCGCCGTCACCATAGCCGAACATACCGACAGTTGAGGGTAAAACATCGGCTTGTTCATTGTCCCTGTCGTAAGCCATAATATCTTCAGCTTCACTTTCACCGCCGTAGCCTTTGCCTTTTACGAGGTGAGCAAGCACTTCGCTTCCGTCTGCACCTTTCCATTTGAAAGTTGTTACGGGGAATGGGTTGATATCCTGACCTGCAAGCTTTGCACTGACAAAATATTTCATGCCGCTTCTTCTGATAATCTGTGGCAAAGCCCATGAGAATCCGAAACAGTCGGGAAGCCAGTAAGTATCACTGAGCACGCCGAATTCATTAAGGAAGAATTCGCGTCCGTAAAGAAGCTGACGTATAAGTGATTCACCGCTTGCAACGTTTGTGTCTGCTTCAACCCATGAGTTACCTTCTATAATCCATTTCCCCTCTTTGATTTTTTCTTTTATTCTTTCGTAAAGTTCGGGGTAATGTTTTTTGAGGAAGTCATAAAGAATCGCCTGACTCTGAGTGAAAACCATGTCAGGATATCTGTCCATAAGCTCAAGGTTATTTGCCATTGTACGTGCAGTTTTTCTTACAGTTTCTCTCACTTCCCAAAGCCATGCAATGTCGATATGGCAGTGTCCTGTAAGGTAAACTGTTGAGGTGGGAATATATGAAAGTTTTTTAAGTTGCTCATCAAGATATTTTTTTGCACTGATAATTGATTTTCTGCCTGTATCACCATCAAAATCAAAATCAACAAGGTGAACGGAATTGTCAAGTGCCTCATAGAGCTTTGCGTTTATATATCTGTCTTCAACAAAATCAAGAGCACCCCACAGAGTGTTTATATCGTAAATATAACTTTCAGTAACAGTATCAACTGCAACAATACGTGCTTTATCAAGAATATATGTTTCTTTAGTTGCGCCTTCCATTGCAAAATCGCAAAAACCTGCGGAATTGAGGGCAGATTCAATTTCTATATGAATCGTTTTCCCTGATTCAGTGAAAACAGGAAGAAAAATCTGGTCGCGGTTTACCCAACCGAATTTCATACCCGAACTTACTGCACCGACTATTTTACCATCAACCCTTACAATTGCTTCGCCGCCGAAATCAATTTCAAGGTAGAGCTTTTTGTTGAGAAAATTATCTTTAATTAAAACATCTGCTTCAAACCATGTTGTACGATGGTATCCTGTTTCCCATGTATCTCCCAGTTTTTTTGTGGTTTTTGTATTTTCCCATCTTTCAAAAACGCCGTAATCAGAATGAATGCCTTCTGTAGCAGACCATTCTTCAATGTTCATTACGTCTGTTACAAGGAAACGCGGTACCTGCTTTATCATATCAAAGAGTACGCCTTTTTTTATTGTTTTCACAAATAATCACCTCTCAGGAAAATATATCATAGGGAAAAAAAGAAGTCAAATTTTTTTGCTAAAAAGATTAAATATAAGATTTTTTGTGCATTATTGCAGAAAATATATAATTTTTTTTAGTTTTTTTGAAAAAAATTATTGATATTTTCCAAAACGCGTGATATAATAGACGGGTATTACGGCTGCAGAATAAATTTGCATATGCAGCAAACCAGTATACAAAGGAGGAATTTTAGGTGAAAGCCTATAATGCTGAAAACATTCGTAATATTGTAGTTGCCGGTCACGGCGGACGTGGAAAAACTTCTCTTTGTGAAGCAATGCTTTATCTTACAAAAGCAACTGACAGACTTGGTCGTGTTGCTGACGGAAATACAGTTCTTGACTTTGATGCAGAAGAAAAAAGAAGAAAAACTTCCGTCTCTCTTGCTATGGCAGCAGTTGAATGGAAAGATACTAAAATAAATATTCTTGACACTCCCGGTTTCTTTGACTTTGCAGGTGCAATGAGCGAAGGTATGCGTGCTGCTGACTGTGCACTTATCGTTACAGCTGCAGGTTCAGCTCTTGATGTTGGTGCTGAAAAAGCTTACAAAGCTGCAACAAAGAGAGGAATCAGTAAAATTATCGCTATCACAAAGTGTGATGCTGAAAATACAGATTACTACAAAACAATTGATGCTCTTAAAGAAGAGTACGGCACAAAAATCTGCCCTGTTGTTGTTCCTTATTATGAAAACGACAAAGTTAAATGTTATGTAAGTTTCATCACAAACAAGGCATATACATATAATAATGGTGTTGCAACTCAGGTTGATGTTCCTGCTGATGATACTATCACTTCAATGAGAGAAGCATTCATTGAATCAGTTGCTACTGCAGACGATGAACTTATGGAAAAATTCTTCGAAGGTGAAGAATTCACAATGGCTGAAATTGTCCGCGGTCTGAGCACAGGCGTTGCTGCAGGTGATGTTATTCCTGTTTACGGTTGTTCAGGTTACAATATGGAAGCTGTTGACCTTGTACTTGATGCTATGGTTTACGATGTTCCCTCTGCAAAGAAAGCAGCGGGCGAAATCGCTAAAGATGCTGACGGCAACGAAGTTGAACTTGCTTGCGATGAAAACGGCGAACTTGCAGCTATTTGCTTCAAAACAGTTGCTGACCCCTATGTTGGTAAAATGTCTTACTTCAAGGTTGTAAGCGGTAAAATTACTCCCGACGTACAGCCCTATAATGCAAATAAAGAACAGCTTGAAAAGATGGGCAAAATCATCTTTGTCAAAGGTTCAAAACAGGAAGAAACTGCTTGTATTCCTGCCGGTGATATCGGCGTTATTGCTAAACTCGGCGGTTTCAGAACAGGTAACACTCTTTGCAACCAGAAGAAAGTTTACTTCCTTGACGGTCTTACATTCCCTGATGCTTGCCTTCAGAGAGCAGTTAAGGTACGCAAGAAAGGTGAAGAAGAAAAAGTTGCTGCAAGCATGACAAAGATTATGCACGAAGACCCTGTTATCAAATTCTATACAGATAACGAAACAAGAGAACAGATTATCGCAGGTCTCGGCGAACAGCATCTTGACGTTGTTGTTTCAAAACTCAATAAAATGGGCGTTGAAATTGACCTTGCAAATCCGAGAGTTGCTTACAGAGAAACAATCCGTAAAAAGGTTGAAGCCCAGGGCCGTCATAAGAAACAGTCAGGCGGTCACGGTCAGTTCGGTGATGTTTGGATCAGATTTGAACCTTGTGAAGAAATGGATCTTGTATTTGACAACGAGGTTGTTGGTGGTTCAGTTCCGAAGAACTACTTCCCCGCAGTTGAAAAAGGTCTCAGAGAAAGTGTTGCACGTGGTTTCCTTGCAGGTTATCCCATGGTTGGTGTGAAAGCTGTTCTTTACGATGGTTCATATCATCCCGTTGACTCATCTGAAATGGCATTCAAAACTGCTGCAAGCCTTGCATTCAAAAATGCTATGCCTAACGCACAGGCTACAATCCAGGAACCCATCGGAACACTTAAAGCATACATGCAGGATCGTAAGATGGGCGATATCATGAGCGATATCACAAAACGCAGAGGCCGTGTGCTTGGCATGGGACCTGCTGAAGAACCCAAGATGAGCGAAATCATTGCTGATGTTCCTATGAGTGAAATGGGTGACTTCGCAACAATCCTTCGTTCAGTAACTCATGGTAAGGGCTACTTCACAATCGAATTTGCAAGATATGAAGATGCACCTGCAAATATTGCACAGAAAGTTATTGAAGAAGCAAAAGCTAACGCTGACGAATAATTTTAAAAAATCTCTCTTTAATTGTGGAATAAAGGCGGTTTTACGTTCTTTATCAAACAGAGAATGCCGCCTGTTTCCTCTTTTTACAAATTGAAAGTTTAGTTGCAGAAAAATTCATTGTTCACAAAACAGTAATTTTTCTGCAACATTTTTTTAACATTTGGATAATACAATGTAGCGTGAAATATTTTTATTGCTGAAGATATATTTTTCGTGGTATTTTTAGCAGAAAAGGAGTAAACAAACATGAACGAATATTTGTCAAATGTTTACGAGAACATGAAAAAAAGAAATCCCGGCGAACCTGAATTCCATCAGGCAGTTAAAGAAGTTCTCGAATCAATCGAACCCGTTATTGAAGCACATCCCGAATATGTAGAAGCAAATCTTGTTGAAAGAATTGTTGAACCCGAAAGAATCATCAAATTCCGCGTTCCGTGGGTAGATGACAACGGCAAAGTTCAGGTTAACCGTGGCTTCAGAGTTCAGTTCAACAGCGCAATCGGTCCTTACAAGGGCGGTCTCCGTTTCCATCCCTCAGTTTATGAAGGTATCATCAAATTCCTTGGTTTTGAACAGATTTTCAAAAACTCACTTACAGGTCTCCCCATCGGCGGCGGTAAAGGCGGTTCAGATTTCGACCCCAGAGGCAAGTCAGACGCTGAAGTTATGAGATTCTGCCAGAGCTTTATGACAGAGCTTTCACGTCACATCGGTTCACACATCGACGTTCCCGCAGGTGACATCGGTGTTGGTGCAAGAGAAATCGGTTACCTTTTCGGTCAGTATAAGAGAGTTTGCAACAACTTTGAAAATGCTGTTCTTACAGGTAAAGGCATTTCTTACGGCGGTAGCCTTATCCGTCCTGAAGCAACAGGTTTCGGTGCAGTTTATTTCTGTGACGAAGTTCTCAAAAAATGGGGCGAAGATATCAAAGGCAAAACATTTGCAGTTTCAGGTTTCGGTAACGTAGCATGGGGTGCAGTCCTTAAAATCAACCAGCTCGGCGGTAAAGTTCTCACAATTTCAGGCCCCGACGGTTATGTTTACGATAAAGACGGCATTACAGAAGAAAAAGCAGCTTATATGCTTGAAATGCGTTCATCAGGTCGCGACAAGGTAGAAGATTACGCAAACAAATTCGGCGCAGAATACTTCCCCGGCGAAAAACCCTGGGGTGTTAAAGTTGACGTTGTTATGCCTTGCGCAACTCAGAACGAAGTTCAGATTGAAGACGCAAAGAAAATCGTTGCTAACGGCGTTAAATTCTACATCGAAGTTTCAAATATGCCCACAACTGACGAAGCAGTTAAATATCTCTGCGAAAACGGCGTAGTAGTTGCTCCTTCAAAAGCAGTTAACGCAGGTGGTGTTGCAGTTTCAGCTCTCGAAATGAGCCAGAACAGCATGCGTCTTTCATGGTCAAGAGAAGAAGTTGATGAAAAACTCCATGGTATCATGGTTAACATCTTCAACGCTTGTGCAGATGCAGCAGAAAAATACGGCAACAAAGACAACCTCATCGCAGGTGCAAACATTGCAGGTTTCCTTAAAGTTGCTGAAGCAATGATGGCACAGGGTATTGTATAATTTTATACTATCACCGATTTTAGTATAACTGTAAACAATTAAATTTATAGCCCGTAGGTAGTTTTGACTATCTACGGGTTAACTTTTTATTTGATTATCAAAAGGTTATAATCGGTGATAGCATAAAAAATCTCCCCTTGAATTCCAAGGAGAGATGGTATGATTTTTTATAATATCAAAGAAGATGAGCAATCATTTCTTCGTGTGACATAGGTGATAAATCAGCAGGTGCAATATCAAAAACTGTCTTACAGCCCGTGTCACCTTTTTTATTGAGTTTATAAACAGCTCTTGCATACGCAACAAGAACGCTTGCTGTAAATTCAGGGTTGGAATCAAGCTTGAGGCTGTATTCAATAACATGATTGTTTTCGTTGTTAAGACCTGTTTTTCCTGTGCGGATAACTGAGCCGCCGTGGGGGATGCCTTTGTGGTCACGGTCAAGCTCGTCCTGTGAAATAAAGTTTACTGTTGTGTCATAGTCAGAGAAATATTTGGGCATTGTTTTGATTTCGTTTTCAATGCGTGATAAATCTGCGCCATCTTCTGCCACAACATAGCAAAGACGTGTGTGTTTTTCTCTTGTTGTAAGTTCAGGATTTTCGCCGTTTCTTACTTTTTCCATTGCTTCTTCAACGGGACAGGTGTACTGTCTTGCATCAAGCACACCTTCAATTCTTCTGATTGCATCAGAATGGCCCTGGCTTACACCTTTACCCCAGAAAGTGTAGTCTTTTCCGTCAGGGATAATTGAATTTGCGTAAAGTCTGTTAAGTGAAAACATACCAGGGTCCCAACCAACAGAAATTGCAGCAGTTGTGCCGTTTTCTTTTGCAACTTTGTCAACTTTTGCAAAGTGTACGGGAATGTCTGCGTGTGTGTCGAAAGAATCGATGACGTTGAAATTCTTTGCAAGCGCCGGAGTCATTTCCGGCAGGTCAGTTGCACTGCCGCCGCAGATGATAAGCACATCTATTTCATCTTTATAATTTTCAATATCATTTGAAGAATATGCAGGAATTCCTGTCAATGTTTTAAGCGATTCAGGATTTCTTCTTGTGAAAACTCCGAAAAGCTCCATATCTTTATTCTGTCTTACGGCAAGCTCAACGCCTTTGCCTAAGTTGCCGTAACCGTAAATTCCGATTTTCATTTATACTACCCCTTTACTTGTGGTCTGTAAATATTATACTCTATCGTGAAAAAATTTCAATAATTTTTTTATAAGTGATTTATTTTATTTTTTTCATTTATTTTGTGCAAAATTACAGAGAACAGATTTTATATGTACAAATAATCGGACTTTGCTTAAAATAACTTGATTTATTTAAAAATAAGTGTTGATTTTTTTTGAGTGTTAATGTATAATACTGTCAAACGAACATTTGTACAGTAAATGGAGGAATAAAAATGGCAGACAAACAGAAAGCTCTTGAAACGGCATTACTTCAGATTGAAAAACAGTATGGTAAGGGTGCAGTTATGCGCCTGGGTCAGAATTCAAGCCTTAATATTGAAGCAATCCCTACGGGCTCAATTGCTCTTGATGCAGCAACTGGTATCGGCGGTCTGCCTAAAGGACGTATTATTGAAATTTATGGTCCTGAATCTTCAGGTAAAACAACTCTTGCACTTCACGCAATTGCAGAAGCTCAGAAAGCGGGCGGTGAAGCTGCATTTATCGATGCTGAGCATGCACTTGATGCTGTTTATGCAGGTAACCTTGGCGTAGATGTCGATTCTCTTCTTGTATCACAGCCGGACAACGGTGAGCAGGCTCTTGAAATCACAGAAGCGCTTGTACGCTCAGGCGCTATTGATATTATTGTTGTTGACTCAGTTGCGGCACTTGTTCCCAGAGCAGAAATAGATGGCGAAATGGGTGATTCGCACGTTGGTCTTCATGCACGTCTTATGTCACAGGCTTTGAGAAAACTTGCTCCTGCAGTTGCAAAATCCAATACAGTTATTGTATTTATCAACCAGCTTCGTGAAAAAGTTGGTGTGGTTTACGGTAACCCTGAAGTTACAACAGGCGGTCGTGCTCTTAAATTCTATTCTTCAATCCGTATGGAAGTGCGTAAAGTTGAACAGCTTAAAGCTGCAGGTAACGATATTGTCGGCAACCGCACAAAAGTTAAAATTGTTAAAAACAAGGTTGCACCGCCCTTTACTCAGGCAGAGTTTGACATTATGTACGGCAAAGGTATTTCAAGATGCGGTGAAATTCTTGATATGGCTGTTGAAAAAGGCATTATCAAAAAGAGTGGTGCATGGTTCTCTTATGGCGAAACACGTCTCGGACAGGGCCGCGACAATGTAAAAGACTACATTGAAAATAACCCTGACTTTGCAAAAGAAATTGAAGATAAGTTGAAAGGCGAAGCAACAACAGTTGAAGCAAAATCTGCAAAAGAAAAGAAAGCAGCTGCTCCCAAAACTACAACCAAAGGTCAGGTAAGAGCTGCTATCGATATTATTGTGGAAGACGACGATTGATTATAAAATGAAACTTACTACAAAATCAGGCAGAAATAACAAAGTACACATTATGACAGACGATGAATACGCACTGACTATTGACAGTGAGTATTGGTATACGTCGCCCTGGTGTGTAAAAAAAGAAATAGACGAAGAAGAATTTGAAGACCTCAGGCAGGAAATAGAAAACCGCAGAGCATGGTTGAGTGCAGTTGATTTATTGTCTGTGAGAAATCATTCTGAAAAAGAACTTGTTCTCAAACTTCGTCGGAAATATTCACAGAATGCAGCCGAGCTTGCCGCTAAAAAAGCGGTCAGGCTCGGTCTTCTTGACGATGAGACCTTTGCGCAAATGTATGCAGAAGAACTTGTAAAAAGAAAAAAATATGGTTTTTCACGTGTTAAAAATGAACTGCGACTTAAGGGAATTTCACCTGAAATAATCGAAAGTGTGATTTCTTCACTTGACATTGATGCAAAAGAAAGTATAATTAGTGTAATAGAAAGAAAATATTCACGTAAAATTTCCGATGAAAAAGGAAGAAGAAACGTAATTGCTGCTTTGCAGAGAATGGGGTATTCTTATTCTGATATAAAATCTGCCCTTTGTGAATTCGGCGAATCGGATGAATACGAAGAATGGTGAGGTAACACTATGGATGAAATGAAAGCGGCACTTATTTCCCTTGGATGTCCGAAAAATCAGGTAGATGCAGAAATGATTATTGCCCGCTTGGAAGATGATGGCTTTGTTTTTTCTGATATGACAGACGGCAGCGTGGACGTTGTAATTATCAACACTTGCGGATTCATTGATGAAGCAAAAAAGGAAGCTATTGAAAATATTCTTGACGCTGTTGAAATGAAAGCTGATGGCGAAACTCAGGCTATAGTTATTACAGGCTGTTTAAGCGAAGTTTATAAAGAAGAAATTTTAAATGAATTTCCTGAGGTTGATGCTGTAGTCGGAATCGGTTCAAATGGTGATATTGCAGAGATATGCAGAAGTGTGCTCAAAGGAAAAAGAGATGCTTTCTTCAGACCAAAATGCGATTTGCCGCTTAATGGTGCAAGGCACATTCTTTCTCCTGACCACTGGGCATATCTTAAAATTGCAGAGGGTTGCTCAAACAGATGCACTTATTGTGCTATCCCTGATATACGCGGCGATTTCAGAAGCCGTAAGGAAGAAGATATCCTTGATGAGGCACGTCAGCTGGCAACAGCAGGAGTGAAAGAGATTATTGTTGTTGCACAGGATACAACAAGATATGGTGAAGACCTTTATGATGAACCGAAACTTGCAGATTTGCTTGAAAAGTTAGCGGAAATTGATGGTATAGAATGGATAAGAGTTCTTTATTGCTACCCTGACAGAATAACTGACAGGCTTCTTGAAGTGATGAGAGATAATGAAAAAATTGTCCATTACATAGATTTGCCTTTACAGCACGCAGACGGCAAAGTGCTGAAACTTATGAATCGTTCAGGCGATGATCAATCGTTGAGAGAATTGATTGAAAAAATCAGAAGTTATATGCCCGATGTTGTGATAAGAACAACATTTATCACAGGTTTCCCCGGCGAAGGTGAGAAAGAGTTTGAAACACTTGCAGAGTTCGTAAAAGATATGCGTTTTGACAGACTCGGTTGTTTTGCATATTCTCCCCAGGAAGGCACACCTGCTTTCGGATTTGAAAATCAGGTTGATGAACAGACGAAAGTTGACCGTGGTGAGAACATAATGGATTTGCAGAGAAACATTGTTGAAGAAAAGAACGAAGCCCTTATGGGCAAAGTTGTTAAGGTTTTTGTTGAAGGATATGACGGCTATCTTGATTGCTATATAGGCAGAAGCTATATGGATGCTCCCGAAATTGATACGCTTATTTATTTCACTTCGGAAAATTCTTTTGAAGAAGGCGATTTTGCGGAAGTTATCCTGACAGATGTGCAGGAGTATGATCTTGTAGGCAGAGAGAACATTGATTAAGGCGGTGGGAGATTTGAAATTTAACTTACCTAATTTACTCACAGTAATCAGAATTTTTATGGCACCTGTATTTCTGGTTTTCTTAATAGCTTCAGAAATACCGCACCATTTTCTTATAGCTTTCATATTATTTGTATTGGCAAGCATTACTGATTTTATTGATGGACAACTTGCAAGAAGAAACAATCAGGTGACAAATCTGGGAAAACTTCTTGACCCACTTGCAGACAAAATGCTCACAACAGCAGCACTTTTAGGTTTTATGAAATTCGGTCTTTGCAATATATGGGTGTTGATGATTGTTCTGACGAGAGAATTTGCAGTTACAGGAATGAGAATGATTGCAACTGTTCAGAATGTTGTTATTCCTGCAAATATCTGGGGTAAAATCAAAACAGCAACACAGATGCTTTTATCTGCTGTTATTATGTTTGTTGCAGAATTTAGTTTTATGTCTGATAACACTTTTTACATTTTTTCAAATGTATCAATGTGGGTTATTGCCTTCTTTACTTTTATTTCAGGTTTGATTTACATTGTCAAGGCAGTAAAAGTTATAGATTTTTCAAAATAAATAGTGAAATTTCTGAAAGATTATGATATAATAATATTGTTATAGTTTTTTAAATGCGTTTATCGGGAGAAGTACCTGATAAGAAAGCATAAAGAGAGGGCATCGTTTGGTGTGAGGTGCCTTGCTTTCCTCAGCGAAATGCACCCGTCAGCACGAGGTGGGAACAGGTTTTATGTTAAACCCAAGTATCGCCTTGCGGAATGTCCCGTTACAGACTTTTGAGTTATAAACAGGAGTGGAACCGCGTTTTTACGCCTCCGTTGTCTTTCTGACGACGGAGGTTTTTATTTTTGCATCAAGGAGGCGAAACGTATATGTTCAGACAGATTAAAGAAGACATTGAATGTGTGAAAAAAAGAGACCCTGCAGCACGTTCAGCTATAGAAATTCTCCTTTTATATCCGGGACTTAAAGCAATCAGGGCACATAGGTTGGCATATAAGCTTTATCATAAAAAATTATATTTCCTTGCACGATACGTTTCACAACGTGCAGCAAGAAAAACAGGAATAGAAATTCACCCTGCGGCAAAAATCGGCAAAAGATTTTTTATTGACCACGGTACAGGCGTCGTTATAGGTGAAACTACGGAAATCGGTGATGACGTTATTATCTATCAGGGCGTGACTCTTGGCGGTACGGGCAAAGATACAGGCAAACGCCACCCGACAATCGGAAATCACGTGCTTATCGGCTCAGGTGCCAAGGTTTTAGGACCTCTCACAATCGGCAGCAATACGAATATTGCGTCAGGTGCTGTTGTGCTTGATGATATTCCGGAAAACAGCACTGCTGTCGGTGTGCCTGCAAAGGTTGTTAAACTAAACGGCAACAGAGTTGACACTCTTGACCAGATTCATATTCCTGACCCTGTGGCTCAGGAGCTTAACAGGCTTCAGGAAGAAATAAACAAGTTAAAAAAACAATTAGAAGATAAACAATGAAAGGGTAAAACTATGAAGATTTTCAACACTCTCACAAGACAGAAAGACGAATTCAAACCTATTACAGAAGGCGAAGTAAAAATGTATGCCTGCGGACCGACTGTGTATAACTTTATCCATATCGGTAACGCAAGACCTCTCTGCGTTTTTGACGTAGTACGCAGATATTTTGAATACAGAGGATACAAAGTGAATTTTGTTCAGAACTTCACTGACATTGACGATAAAATTATCAAACGTGCAAATGAAGAAGATTCTGACTACAAAACAGTAAGCGAAAAATATATCGAAGAATTCTGGACAGATGTTAAGGGAATGAACATCCGCGAAGCAACAACTCACCCGAAGGCAACAGAAAACATTGATGAAATCATCAACATCATTAAAACTCTTGAGGAAAAAGGCTTTGCGTATGCAGTAAATGGTGACGTTTATTTCAGTACAAAGAAATTCAGTGAATACGGCAAACTTTCACACCAGCCGCTTGAAGACCTTGAAGCAGGTGCAAGAATCAGCATTGGTGAACTCAAGAAAGAGCCTATGGACTTTGCTCTCTGGAAAAACGCAAAACCCGGCGAACCTTACTGGGAATCACCCTGGGGTAAAGGCAGACCGGGCTGGCACATTGAATGCTCTGCAATGGTACACAGATACCTTGGCGATACAATCGACATTCACTGTGGTGGTCAGGACCTTATTTTCCCCCACCACGAAAATGAAATTGCACAGTCAGAATGCTGCAATGGTGCTCCCTTTGCAAACTACTGGATGCACAACGGATACATCAATGTTGACAATGTAAAAATGTCAAAATCCTTGGGAAACTTCTTTACAGTGCGTGATGTTGCAAATGAATACGGATATGAACCTATCAGATTCCTTATGATTTCTTCTTCTTACAGAAGCCCCATCAACTACAGCATCGACATCATCAACCAGTGCAAAGCATCACTCAATCGCCTTTACACTTGCCGCGACAGCCTTGATTTTGCACTTGAAAATGCAACTGCTGATTCAAACGATTCAGATAACGAAATTCTTGAACTTCTTGCAAAACGTCGCGAACAGTTTATTAATGCAATGGACGACGATTTCAACACAGCAGACGCTATTGCAGCAGTTTTTGATCTGGTAAGAGATATCAACACAAATGTTATCGAAAAGAATCCTTCAAAGGCACTTTGCGAAGGTGCAGCGAAACTCTTTGATGAACTTACAAATGTTCTCGGCATTGTTTACAATAGAAAGAAAGAAAGCCTTGACGAAGAAGTTGAAGCACTCATTGCAGAACGTGCAGAAGCAAGAAAAAATAAAAACTGGGCACGTGCAGATGAAATCCGCGATACACTCAAAGCAATGAACATTGTCCTTGAAGATACACCTCAGGGTGTAAAATGGCACAAGGCATAATATATTTTCAACATGAATCCGCAGAAGATTTCTGCGGATTTTTGTTATATTTTGGAGAAGATTGTTAAAAGTTTAATTAATGTAAAAAGCATTGAATTTAAATTAAAAATATTGTACAATAGAACTAATTATGGGGAGGTGTGGCATGTTGAACCGAAAGAAAGCAACAGGCATAATAATTGCTGTTTCAGCCGCACTGATAATCGCCATAGTTGCTGTGTGTGATTTTGTTGCAAAGCAAAAAGTGACTGAAACCGTAGATTATGCGATGGGCGCAATTATAACACAGAAAATTGAAGGTAAAAACGGCGAAGAAATTGCAAACGAAATTATCGAAAAAATAAAAGAGACAGAAACCGATATTTCCTGGAGAATTGAATCAGGCGAAATTGCGTTGCTAAACGAAAACAAAAAAGCGACAGTTTCACAAAGCACAAAAACATATCTGCTTGATATAATTGATGTCTGCGAAAAAAGCAATGGTGCAGTTGACCTTACTGTCGGCCGATTAACAAATGAATGGAATATCGGCAGTGATGATTTTCATATTCCTGAAGATGAGGTTCTTGATGAAATTCTTTCAGGCGTTGATTACGAAAAAATCAGTTTTGATTCAGATACAGTTTCAATCGGAGAAAATCAGCTTGTTGATCTTGGCTTTGTGGGCAAAGGAATTGCCTGTGACGAGGCAAAAAAAATCCTTGAAAAACATGGTGTGCAAAGAGGTATTATAAGCGTAGGCGGAAGTCTCTGCCTTCATGGTGAAGGAACTTTTTCTGTGGGCATAAGAAACCCGTTGGGCAGTGTCAATGACTATATGGCAACACTGACTGTTGAAGAAAGTTTTGTTTCTACTTCAGGAAATTATGAAAGGTTTTCTGAAAAAGACGAAAAAAAATATCACCACATCTTATCGACAGAAACAGGTTATCCGGTAGAAAACAATCTTCTGTCAGTTACGATTGTGTGTGATTCAGGACTTCTGAGTGATGCTCTTTCTACTGCGTGCTATTGCCTTGGTTACGAAGAAAGCCTTGCTTTACTCAAGGAATATAACGCGGAGGCTGTGTTTATTTTTGATGACAATACGGTGAGAGTTACATCAGGGCTTGAAGGTAATTTAGAAATAAATAATAATGAGTTTAAGCTATGGAAAGAAAATTGATTACAAAAAGTGACATTATATTGCTTGTGGTTTTTGTTTTAGTAGTAGTTTTTGCTTTTGTTTTTAAAAATATTTCAAGCGACAATCTTGTTGCAGAAATTTATTTTGACGGAGAAATTATCGATACGGTAAACTTATCTGAAAAGGAAGAAAAAGTTATTACCACAGGCACGCATCACAAAACAGTTATCAGATCAGACAAAGGAAGAATTTACTTTTTGTCTTCTTGTTGCGAAGATGATATTTGTGTTGAAAGCGGATTGCTTGAAAAAAACGGAGATTTTGCATCGTGTCTGCCTGAAAAAGTGATAATAAAAGTCAGAAGCGAAAAGAAAGACAATATAGATGCAATAGTTTATTGATTCAGGAGATTTTATGAAAACGAAAACACAGAAAATTGCATTGACAGGCGTTCTGGCAGCACAGGCATTGGCGCTTGCTTTTCTTGAAAATCTTCTGCCTGCATTGCCTTTCCTGCCGCCGGGAGTTAAACTTGGACTTTCAAATATAGTAACAATGTTTACTGCAGGAGCTGTGGGCTTTTCGCCGGCTTTCTGTGTTACTCTTATAAAATCGCTTTTTGTTTTTCTCACGAGAGGTGCCACAGCGTTTTTTATGAGCCTTGGTGGCGGACTTCTCAGCACAATTGCCATGTGTCTGATGATTAAATTCACAAAAGAAAAATCAGGTTACGTGGGAATTGCAGTTGTTTCTTCAATATGCCATAATTTCGGGCAGCTTTGTGTGTCTGTTATTATAACAAAAACGTCGGCAATGTTTTATTATGCACCGGTGCTTCTTATCAGTGCAGTTGTGATGGGTTTCATCACAGGTACAGTGCTTAAGGTTACAATGCCGTTGCTTAATAAGCAATCAAAATATTTCAATAAAATCTGATTACCATTAAAATAGAAGGGGATGGTCTAATGAGTCCGAAAAGACCTGAAGGCGTTTTAAAAGCCGTCAAGCAGGTAAGAGGCGGTGTTCATGTTTCACACCACAAGAATACTGCTGAAATGCAGGTGGTGAGAATTACTCCGCCGCAGAAAATTGTACTTCCGATGCAGCAGCACATAGGTGCACCTTGTGAGCCTGTTGTGAAGGTGGGAGATATTGTGTGTGTCGGCCAGGTAGTCGGCGATACAGATAAGTTTGTTTCTGCTCCCATTCACTCATCAGTTTCAGGTAAGGTTGTTGCCGTTGGTGACGTAAATCTTCCCAGTGGTGTTGTAACAAAAGGTGTTACAATTGAATCTGATGGTGAAATGCGTCAATATGAAGGAATAAAACCGCCTGTTGTTGAAACACGCGAAGATTTTATCAGAGCAGTAAGAGAATCAGGCCTTGTAGGTCTTGGCGGCGCAGGTTTCCCCACTCATGTGAAACTTGCTTTCCCCAAAGAAAAGAATATTGATACACTTATTATAAACGCTGCTGAATGTGAGCCTTACATTACTGTTGACTACCGCGAATGTCTTGAAAATTCAAAAAATATTATCGGTGGTATTCAGCTTTTACAGAAATGGCTTGAAATTCCCAATGTTATTATTGCCATTGAAGACAATAAACCCAAGGCTTTCAAAGCTTTGCAGGAAATTGCAGGCGAGTTTAAAGTTAAAGACAACGTAAAACTTATGACTCTTAAGTCAGTTTATCCTCAGGGTGCTGAAAAAATGATGGTTCAGTCAGCAACTGGCAGACGTGTTCCTCCCGGAAAACTTCCTGCCGATGTGGGCTGCGTTGTTATGAACGTTGCTTCTGCAGCTTTTATCGGCAGATATATGAGAACAGGACGTCCTTTAGTCAGCCGTTCAATGACGGTTGACGGTTCTGCAATCAGAGAACCTAAAAATGTGCGTGTACCTATCGGTACAAGTATTCAGGAAATCATTGATTTCTGTGGCGGGTTCAAGGAAGAACCTGAAAAGATTCTTTCAGGCGGTCCTATGATGGGTATGGCTGTTTTCTCAACAGATGTTCCTATGATTAAGAGCAACAACGCAATTCTTGCTTTTGCCAAAGGCGACGCAGAGTTGAAAACAGAGCGTGACTGTATCCGTTGCGGCAGATGTGCTGCAGCTTGTCCCATGAGCCTTATGCCTACTCTTATTGAAAGATATGCAAAAATCGGTGATGTGGAAAGCCTTAACAGAATCGGAATCAACGTATGTATGGAATGCGGCAGCTGTGCATATTCATGTCCTGCAGGCAAACCGCTTGTTCAGTATATGCGTCTTGCAAAATCAGTAGTAAGGGAGGCTGCAAAGAAATGAGTCTTGACAAAAAACTTATGGTAAGTGCATCGCCCCACGACCATTCAAAAGATACGGTTACAAGAATTATGCTTGATGTTGTAATTGCTCTTGTGCCGTCACTTATTGCGGCGACAATCCTTTTTGGTGCTAACACAATTCTTCTTTCTGCAATTTCAGTAGGAACATGTGTGCTTACAGAATATGTTTGCAGAATTGTTATGAAAAGACACCAGACAATCGGCGACCTGAGCGCTGTGGTAACAGGTTTGCTTATTGCTTTTAATATTCCCGTATCAATGCCTATATGGATGCTTATTCTCGGCGACGTTTTTGCAATCGTTGTTGTTAAGCAGATGTTCGGCGGTATCGGAATGAACTTCCTTAACCCTGCTCTTGCAGCGAGAATTATGCTTATTGCTTCTTTCCCCACAGAAATGGGTAAATGGAACAAACCTTTCTTCTGGAAAGCAGAAGTTGCAACAACTGCATCACCTCTTGCAGGAATCAAAGAAATTTTCAGAAGCGGTGAAATAAACTCTTCTTCATTTTCAGATCTTCCTTCGCTTAAGGATATGCTTTTAGGTATCCGTGCAGGCTCTCTCGGTGAAGTTTGTGCAGTTGCTCTGATCGCAGGCCTTATCTATCTTCTTGCAAGAAAAGTTATCAAAATTACCATTCCTCTTTCTTTTGTAGGTTCATTTGCAGTGATTATGCTTATCGCAGGCAAATTCAACCTTACATTCTTAGCTTATCAGCTTCTTTCAGGTGGTTTGCTTCTTGGTGCTATTTTTATGGCAACAGACTATACAACTTCTCCCATCAACTTCAAGGGTCAGGTTGTTTTCGGTATCGGTTGCGGTGTTATAACTGCGCTTATCAGACTTTTCGGCAATCTTCCCGAAGGCGTTTCATTTGCAATTATTCTTATGAACATACTTGTTCCTCATATTGAAAACCTTACAACTCCGAAACCTTTCGGCACAGTAAAGGAAAAGAAAAAGAAAGCGGGGTCTGAAGGATAATGAAAAAGTTTACTTTTAAATCAGTAGGTATTCCTACAATCGTTCTTTTTCTTATTGCCGCAATATGCACTGCTATTCTTGCTGTTACAAATAATGTAACTGCTCCGAAAATTGCAGATAACAATGCAAAAGCAGAAATCGAAGCAAGAAAACGTGTATTCACTCAGGCAGCCGATTTCTCAGATGTAAAAGAAATTAACGGCAGCACCTATGTTGAAGCTCTTGACGAAAAAGGCAACCTTATCGGCTATGTTTTCACAACTTCATCAAAAGGTTACGGCGGCGAAATCAAAGTAATGACAGGCATTGATAAAGACGGCAAAGTTACAGGTATGGATATTCTTTCTATTGCTGAAACTGCAGGTCTTGGTATGAATGCTAAAAAAGATGAATTCAAAAATCAGTACAAAGACAACACAGGCATTTTTACAGTTGTAAAAAATGGTGCAGGAGAAAATGAAATTCAGGCACTCACAGGTGCAACAATTACTTCTCAGGCAGTTACAGATGCTGTAAACATTGCAGTAGATTGTTTCAACACATTGACAGGAGGGGATAAATAATGGCAGAGAAAAAATCTCTCGGTAAAGAACTTACCAAAGGTTTTCTTGATGAAAACCCCGTTCTTCGCTTAGTGCTCGGTACTTGTCCCACTCTTGCTGTTTCAACTTCTGTTGAAAGTGCAGTTGGTATGGGTCTTGCCGCTTCAATTGTTCTTATCTGTTCAAACGTTGTAATTTCAGCTTTGAGAAAAGTTATTCCCTCAAAAGTAAGAATTCCTGCTTACATAGTTGTTATTGCATCATTCGTTACAATCGTTCAGATGCTTGTAAAAGCATTTGCACCTTCACTTGATGAACAGTTGGGTGTTTATCTTCCCCTGATTGTTGTTAACTGCATTATCCTTGGCAGAGCAGAAGCTTTTGCAGGAAAAAACAGCGTTGTGGCTTCGGCAGTTGACGGACTTGGTATGGGTATCGGATTTACGATAGCATTGTTCCTTATGGGCTTTATCCGCGAATTCTTCGGCACAGGCACAATCACAATCAGCCTTATCAATGGTGGTCAGCCTTTGTGGAATTCATTATTCGGCGAAAATCCCATACTTATCTTTATCCTTGCTCCAGGTGGATTCTTTGTTTTCGGTATGCTTATTATGCTTGCCAATAAAATTGCAGAAAAGAAAGGCAAACCTAAGGCTCAGCTTCATTCATGTAAAGCATGTCCTATGTTTGCAACCTGTACTGCTCAGGAAAAGGAGGACTGTGACAGATGAAATTGTTCTCAATTTTACTTATGGCGATGCTTACACAGAACTTTGTTCTCGCTAAGTTCCTCGGCATCTGCCCCTTCCTCGGTGTTTCAAAGAAAACAAAAACAGCAACAGGTATGGGTCTTGCAGTTATTTTCGTTATGGTACTTGCAACTGCAGTTACATTCCCCATTAACCTTCTGCTTGTGAAAAACGGCCTTGAATATCTGCAGACAATCGTGTTTATTCTTGTTATTGCAGCTCTTGTTCAGCTTGTTGAAATCGTACTTAAAAAATATATGCCTCCCCTTTACAATTCATTGGGCATTTATCTTCCTCTTATCACCACAAACTGTGCAGTTTTAGGTGTTGTTCTTCTTAATATCGACAACGGCTATAATTTTGCGGAATCAATGGTTAACTCACTTGGTGGCGGTATCGGTTTCCTTATTGCTATGGTTATGTTTTCAGGCGTACGCGAAAGAATGGAATCAAGCGATGTTCCTGAAAGTTTAAAAGGTCTGCCCATAACTCTTGTTGCGGCAGCTCTTGTTTCAATGTCTTTCCTCGGTTTTGCAGGCCTTGTGGAAAACTTGTTCGGTGTATAAGGAGGTAACGTGAAATGAGTCCTATTATTATTGCGATTATTATTGTTGCCTCAATCGGCCTTATCGCAGGTCTCGGTCTTGCTATTGCTTCAATAGTTATGGCAGTGCCTGTTGATGAAAAGGCAGAAAAAATCAGAGAATGTCTTCCCGGCGCTAACTGTGGTGCATGCGGATTTTCAGGTTGTGACGGCTACGCAGCAGCTCTTTCAAAAGGCGAAACAACAGACACAGCTCTTTGTGCTCCCGGCGGAAGTGATGTTTCAAAACAGATTGCAGAAATCACAGGTCTTGCTGCAGGTGATGTTGCACAGAAAGCTGCAATTGTTCTCTGCCAGGGAAGTTGCGGAAACTGCGACACAAAACTTGAATATGAAGGTGTTCACAGTTGCTCAATGGCACAGCAGCTTTTCGGCGGCCCTAAAAAATGTCAGTATGGTTGTATCGGTTTTGGCGACTGCATAAATGTATGTCCGTATGATGCAATTAGAATCTGCGATGGCGTAGCAAGAATTGATCCCACAATGTGCCGTGCCTGCGGCATGTGCGTGAAAGCCTGCCCGAAACACCTTATTGAATTGCTTCCTACTCATCAGAGCAAAGCTGCGGTGCTTTGCAAAAACGGTGATAAGGGTGCTATGACAAGAAAAGAATGTAAAACAGGTTGTATCGGCTGTATGAAATGTGCAAAGACTTGTGAATACGGCGCAGTTACAGTTGAAGGCAACAAAGCTCACGTTGATTATGATAAGTGTACAGGTTGCGGCAAGTGTACTGAAGTCTGCCCTGTTAAATGTATTACACTTATAAACCTCGGCGAAAGTGAATACGAGGCAGAATAATGTATAAGCTTATAATTTTTGACCTTGACGGAACGCTTCTTGATACTCTTGAAGACCTGGTAGACAGCGCAAATGCCATGCTTTCCCACTTTGGTTTTGAAAAACGTACTGTTGATGAAATAAGGCAGTTTGTAGGCAACGGAATGAGAAATCTTGTTGAAAGATGTCTGCCCTATAAAATTGCGGAAGATGAGTATGAAAAGTGTTATGAGTTTTTCAGAACATCATACAATAAAAATATGCAGAACAAAACAAAACCCTACGACGGAATTATTGAATTGCTTGAAAAACTGCAGTCAATGGGCATTAAATCGGCAGTCGTTTCAAACAAAAACGACGATGCCGTAAAAAAACTCTGTTCAGATTATTTTGGTAATCTGGTTTCTGCAGCAATCGGCAGAAAAGACGGCATTCCTGCCAAACCTGACCCTACAATGGTTTTTTCTGTTATTGAAAGCTTCGGTGTGGAAAAAGAAGATTGTATTTTTGTGGGAGATTCTGATACGGATATTCTGACTGCAAAAAATGCAGGGCTTGTTTCAACAGGAGTTTTATGGGGCTTCCGTGACAGAAAAGTGCTTGCACAAGCAGGTGCAGATATCATAATAGAAAAACCTGAAGATTTCATTGATTTATTTTTTCAAAAGTAGATAAGATAATGAAAATTAATGAATTTTCAGATTATTATAATTAATATTCTATTGACAAAACAATAAAATTATAGTAGATTTATATTACTTAGATAAATTAATTTTGAAAGGGGATTTATTCCAATGAAAAAAGTATTAGCACTTCTTTTGGCTCTCGCAATGGTTCTTGCATTTGTTGCATGTGGCAAAGATGAAGAACAGGCTGCTGTTGAAGTTACAACAGTAACAACAGAAGCTTTTGGTGCAGAAGACGCTATTCAGGAAGTAGAAACTGAAGAACCCGAATCAGAAATTGTTACAGATGTTGTTGAAGTTACAAATGCTGACGGTGAAGCTGTTACAGACGCAAACGGTGAAGCTGTTACAGAAACAGTAACAGAAGTTGTTACAAAACCGACAACAACAAAAGCTCCTCCCACAGTTAACAACGTATCTGAATGGTCACAGCAGGATATGCTTAACTACTACAACGCAGCAGTTATTAAAACTGACCCCAATGCTCCTGCAGGTCAGTCAAAGATGATCCTTGCTGAAAAAATCACAGGTGACGGTGCTATCGGTACAATTGCAGAAGTAGTTTCTCCCATCGCAGAAGATGCTCTTGCAAGAAACTCATCACCTACAGATTTCATCCCCGGTTATGGTGAAATCAAACTTTCTGACCTTACTGCAATCAGAGCTACAGACAACGGTGATACAATCGTTATCGAAATGGCTGTTAAAGAACAGACAGACGGTTCAGACGAAGACAGCAAAGCAGGTCCTGTAGGTAGAGCTATCGGTACTCTCGGCAGCATCGACGGTGCACTTTCAGAACTTGGTGCAACATTCGAATCAGGTAGAGAAACTGTAACTCTTAATTACACAAACGTAACAGTAAGAGCTGAAATCAACAAGAGCACAGGCCTTATCACATCTGGCCAGTGGCACTATCTCGTTAAGATCAACATCGGCGATGCAAAAGCATCTATCAGCATTCTTAAAGCAAACCTTAAGAACATCAAAGCTGCTGTTGACTACACAGTTGTTATCTAAGTAATTGTTTTCTGAACAAAATGTTTTAAAAATTCGGCGTATCGTATAAACGGTACGCCGTTTTTATGTTAAAAAATATTAAGAATTGTAATAAATTGTTAACTTTTCATAAAAGACTTGATTTTTTGTAATAAATTTGTTACTATTATAAGGCACTAAGTAAAAACGGAAATATGTTTTGATAGATAAAGTTTTTTATGGAGGCGAATTATCGTGAACAGGTCCAGACGCTGGTTGAGCGTTATATTAGCAATTGTAACAGTAGTTTTAAGCATAAGTTTTGTAAGCGTATCCGCAGCAACAGAGGGTGACGTTAATGGTGACTCAGTTGTAACAGTCAGCGACGCAATGGCAGTTTTCAATCATATCGCAGGCAAAAAAACTTTAACTGAAGACGAAATAAAAAGAGCAGACCTTAATGGTGACGGTCAGATTACTGTTGCCGATGCTATGAAAATATATAATATCATTCTTGGTAAAGATGAAGTAACAGAAGAAAAAGGCGAATTTAAAATTACAACATACGGTTGGGGTCATGATATCGGAATGAGCCAGAATGGTGCAAACCTTTATGCTAAAAATGATGGCATGACATATACTGAAATCCTTGAGCACTATTACCCCGGCACAACACTTGTTGAAACAGACGACAATGCACCGGAAATGGTTAAATATAACGGCAAAGAATACACAATGAGAGATTATCTTGCAGGTGCCCTTTATCAGGAAATGGGTCCCTCATTCAACAAAGAAGCTCTCAAAGCACAGTGTGTTGCAATTTATACATACGGCAAATATCATTCAAACTTCGGCATTAACTTCGTTGCAAATGACCACGCTATGAAAACAAACGTTGCTTCTGCTTCACAGAGCGATGTAATTTATGAAGTAGTAGACGAAGTTATGGGTCAGTACCTTACTTATGACGGAAAAGTTGCTCTTACAGTTTATTCTGCAACTTCTGCAGGCACAACAGCAAAATGCAGCGACATCTGGGTGCAAGACCTCCCCTATCTTACAAGAGTTGAAAGTAAATATGATTATACAGTTTCAGGATATGAAAAAACAATCACTTATACTGAAGACGAAATGAAGTACAAGCTTGAAAACAAGTTTGGCGTTACTCTTTCAGATAACCCTGAAAACTGGATTCAGATTATTTCACACGACAGTGCAGTCAACGATGACCTCGGACATGCCCTTACAGTTTCAATTGACGGACAGAAAACAATCAAAGGTGCAAGACTTTATGAATCATTAGGTCTGCGTTCACCTTGCTATACAGTTGAATATGTATGATAATATATACCTTGTTTTCAGCTAAGAAAACAAGGTATTTTCTTTTAATTTTTATTGAAAAAAATGTAGGAATGTGATACTATATTAGAAACAATGAAAAAGGAGCGAAACTATGGCACAGTTAAAAATGTATTGGAAAAGACAGAAACCTGACCCCATTAAACTTCCTGAAGGTTTTACTGTTGTTAATTATAAAGACGAAAGTGACATTCCCGCATGGATTGAAATCTGCAAAAACGGTCTTGTAGGCGAAGATGCAACTGAAAAGAATTTCCAGGATGCAATTTTTGGTTGTGATGATCTTGTACCTGAAAAGGATCTTTTCTTTATCGATTATAACGGCGAACACGTTGCAACTACTGCAGTAATTTACCATCCAGATAAAAATATGGGCCACGTACATATGGTGTCTGTAAGAAGTGATATGAGAGGCAAAGGTCTCGGTAATGTGCTTAATCAGATTGCTGTTAATAAACTTTATAACGATGGTTGCGACTATGCTTTCCTCACAACTGATGAATGGAGAAAAGCAGCCGTAAAGAGTTATCTTTCTTATGGTTTCCAGCCCGTTGAATACGACGAAGGTATGTATGACCGCTGGGTTGCTGTTATGAAAGAATACGGCATTAAAGAACTTGAAATGCTCAAGGAAGAAGACGCAAGTCATTATTGTTATATAAAATTGGAGGAATAAAAAATGGAAAAGAAAATCAAAGTAGGTATTGTAGGTGCCAGAGGTAAATGCATGATTATGGGCCTGCAGAATTGCGAAAATGTTGAAATTGCAGCAATCTGCGATCTTGATGAAGATGTTCTCAAAGAAATTTCCGAACAGTACAATATCCCCAAAACATACAGAATTTTTGACGATATGCTCGAAAGCGATATCGATGCAGTTATTATTGCAACTCCCATGCAGTATCATGTTATGCAGACTCTTGCTGCTCTTGAAGCAGGCAAACATGTTATGAGTGAAGTTACTGCAGGCGTTACAATGGATGAACTTCATTGGCTTGTTGAAGCAGTTGAAAAAAGCGGTAAAACATATATGATGGCAGAAAACTACTGCTATTCTCCCCAGGCACAGATGATTAAAAATATGTCTGCAGCAGGTGTTTTCGGTAAACTTTACTATGCAGAGGGTGAATATCTTCACGATATCAAAGACCTTGCAGTTTACAAAAACGGCAAAACTTCATGGAGAAGCTACTGGCAGCTCGGCACAAGAGGATGCTTCTATCCCACACATTCTCTCGGTCCGGTTATGAAATGCTTCCCCGACGGAAAGAGAATCACTTCTGTTTCTTCTTTCGGCACAGGCAGCTTCACAGCTCCTCAGTTCCATCAGGACGATACAACAGTAACAATGTGTACTCTTGACGAAGGCGAACTTGTTAAAGTACGTGTTGACTGCATTTCAAACAGACCTCATAAGATGAACTATTATCTTCTTCAGGGTACAAATGGTGCTTATGAAGCTCCCAGAGGACTTGGTGACGACCATAAGGTTCACATCAAACCTGATGATGCTGTTTTCGGCTACAAGCAGGAATGGGCACCACTTAAAGAATATGAAGGATTATATCTCCCTGAAAGATATAAAACTGCAACAGAAGAACAGAGAAAAACAGGTCACGAAGGTGGCGACTTCTTTATCGTAAAAGATTTCATCGATGCAGTTGCAAACGGCACAAAACCCTATGTTGATGTTTACGATGCTGTTGAATGGACTGCAGTAGGCCTGCTTTCAAACATTTCTGTTCAGAATGGCGGCAAGGCAATGGATATGCCCAACTTCAGAAAGAATCAGAAAGTATAACAAAGAAGCATATATGTATATTGACTTTTAAAGGCTTTTGGATTAAGATATAATTAATAAAAATAAGTTAATTGGAGGGAAAACAGACAACTTTAATTGCAAGTTGTGGGTTTTCCCTTTTTATTTTTCAGGGAGGGTAGGATATGGAAAAATATATTCTTTCACTTGACCAGGGAACAACAAGTTCAAGAGCAGTTGTGTTTGATAAACAGGGTAATATTGTGGCAAAGTCACAGAGAGAATTCAATCAGATTTATCCTAACACAGGCTGGGTTGAGCACGACCCTATGGAAATTCTTTACAGTCAGTTCAACTCTGTAACACAGCTTTTTGCGCAGTCAGATGTAAAGCCTGAGCAAATTGCTGCAATCGGCATTACCAATCAGCGTGAAACTACTATTGTATGGGATAAAAATACAGGTAAGCCTGTTTATAATGCAATAGTATGGCAGTGCAGAAGAACTGCTAAAATGTGCGAGGAATTAAAAGAAAAAGGCATTGAAGATTATGTCAAAGAAAAAACAGGTCTTCTTGTTGATGCTTATTTTTCAGCAACTAAAATAAAATGGATCCTTGATAATGTGGCCGGCGCAAGAGAAGCAGCAGAAAAAGGCGACCTTATTTTCGGCACAGTTGATACTTGGCTTATATGGAAACTGACAGGCAAGCATGTTACTGACTATTCAAATGCATCAAGAACAATGCTTTTTGATGTTGATAAGCTTTGCTGGGATGAAAAGCTTTGTAAAGAACTTTCAATTCCTATGAGCATGTTGCCTCAGGTAAGACCGTCAAGCGAAATTTACGGATATGTTCTTGACGGTATTTTAGGACTTGAAGATTTAGCAGGTGTGCCTGTTGCAAGTTCAATCGGTGACCAGCCTGCAGCTTTGTTTGGTCAGACTTGTTTTGAAAAAGGTCAGGCTAAGAATACATACGGCACAGGTTGTTTCTTGCTTATGAATACCGGCAATAAAAGAGTGCATTCTAAAAACAATCTTGTTTCAGGCGTTGCATGGGGTATCGGAGATGAAATTACATATTCTATTGAAGGAAGTGCTTTCAACGCAGGTTCAGTTATAAAATGGCTTCGCGATGAAATCCACCTTATCGATACAGCACCACGTATTGATGAACTTGCAGAAACAGTGCCTGACGCAAACGGAGTTTATTTTGTGCCTGCTTTCACAGGTCTTGGTGCTCCTTATTGGGATATGTATGCAAGAGGTTGTATGATGGGTCTGACACGCGGTGCAAACCGTGCTCATATAGCAAGAGCCTGCCTTGAAAGTATCGCATTCCAGATGACAGACCTTCTTGAAGCGATGAACGCAGATTCTGAAATCAAACTTTCATCTTTGCGTGTTGACGGCGGTGCTTCAGTAAGTAATATTATGATGCAGATTCAATCAAACCTTATCAGAACACCTGTTGATCGTCCAAAGATGGTTGAAACAACTGCTTTAGGTGCTGCGTTCCTTGCAGGTCTTGCAGTGGGATACTGGAAAGATACAAAAGAACTTGAAACAGTAAGAGAAGTTGACAGAATCTTCACTCCTGAAATGGATGAGGAAGAACGTGACAAGCTTTATGCAGGCTGGAAGAAAGCTGTAAAACGTTCAATGGACTGGGAAGAACACGAATAAAATAAAGGAGAAAATATATTATGGGAAAAGTTATACTTGATTGGAAAACAGCGCAGGATTTCGTAACAGATGCTTTTGTGGGCGTAGGTGTGCCCAGAGAAGATGCAGAAATCTGCACAGACATACTTCTTGAATCAGACAGACGCGGTATTGAATCACACGGCTGCAACAGATTCAAACCTATTTACATCGACAGAATAAACTGGGGTATCCAGAACCCTGTTACTAATTTTGAAATTATAAAAGAAACTCCCACAACAGCAGTTGTTGACGGACACGATGGCATGGGTCAGGTTATCGGCTACAAGGCAATGTCAATGGCTATAAAAAAGGCTAAGGAATACGGTATGGGTATGGTCGTTGTACGTAATTCCTGCCACTACGGTATTGCAGGTTACTACACAACAATGGCAACAAAAGCAGGTTGTATAGGCATGACTGGTACAAATGCACGTCCTTCAGTTGCACCAACTCATGGTGTTGACGGTATGTTCGGTACAAACCCATTCACAATCGGTGTGCCTACAGATGAAGATTTTGATTTCAACTTTGACTGTGCAACTTCAATTACACAGAATGGTAAAGTTGAATATTACGAAAGAATCGGCGAAGATGTTCATCCCGGCACAATTATCGGCACAGACGGCGAGCCTGTTGAAGGCGATGCAGGCGTGGCACTGAAAAAAATCCGTAACGGCACAGCAGCACTTACAACTCTTGGCGGTATCGGCGAAGCTCTCGGTGGATACAAAGGCTACGGTTTTGCTCTTGCAGTAGAATTTTTCTCTGCAGCATTGCAGGACGGTGCTTACGGTAAAGCACTTGACGGCGTTGGCGAAAACGGCGAAAAAGTTCCTTATCATCTTGGTCATTTCTTTATCGCAATTGACACAGACCACTTCCTTGGCGAAGATGTGTGCAGAAAGAAAACAGGCGATATTATCCGTGCTATCCGCGCTTCAAAGAAAGTGCCCGGTCAGGACAGAATTTACACAGCCGGCGAAAAAGAATATGAAATCTGGCAGCAGAGAAAAGATTCAGGTGTTCCGATTAATGAATCTGTTCAGGCAGAAATGTCAAAAGTACGTGATGATTTAGGTCTTGACTACAAATTCCCCTGGGAGGACTAATAATGGATTATGCAAAAAAAGCCCTTGAATGTCACTACGAGTGGCAGGGTAAAATTGAAGTTAATGCAAGAGCGAAGGTAAACGATAAAGAATCTTTATCACTTGCATACACACCCGGTGTTGCACAGCCTTGCCTTGAAATAAACAAAGATTATTCAAAAAGCTATGAGCTTACACGCCGTCACAACCTTGTTGCAGTTATCACAGATGGTACTGCAGTTTTAGGTCTTGGTGATATCGGCCCTGAAGCAGGTATGCCTGTTATGGAAGGTAAATGCGTTCTTTTCAAAGAATTTGCAGGTGTTGATGCATTCCCTCTCTGCATCCGTTCAAAGGACGTTGATGAAATCGTAAACACAATAGCACTTCTTGCAGGTTCATTCGGCGGAATCAACCTTGAAGATATTTCAGCACCCCGTTGCTTTGAAATTGAAAGAAAACTCAAAGAAAGAAAAGATGTTGACATTCCCGTTTTCCACGATGACCAGCACGGCACAGCTATTGTGTGTTCTGCAGCACTTATGAATGCGCTTAAATGTGTCGGTAAAAAAATGGAAGATGCAACTGTTGTTATCAACGGTGCAGGCTCTGCAGGTATCGCTATTGCAAAGCTTTTCATTCAGCTTGGTGTAGGAAATCTTATTATGTGCGACCGTTTCGGTATTGTGGTAAAAGGCAAAGCGGGTATGACTTCTGCACAGGAAGAAATGGCAGAAATCTCAAATAAAAATAACATCGACGGTACACTTGCAGATGCACTTAAAGGTGCAGATGTTCTTGTTGGTGTTTCTGCTCCCGGTTGTGTTTCACAGGATATGATTAAATCAATGGCAAAAGATGCTGTTGTTATGGCAATGGCAAATCCAGTGCCTGAAATTATGCCTGATGAAGCAAAGAAAGCCGGCGCTGCAGTTGTAGGCACAGGCAGAAGCGACTATCCTAACCAGATTAATAATGTTCTTGCTTTTCCCGGAATTTTCCGCGGTGCACTTGATGTAAGAGCAAGCGATATCAACGAAGAAATGAAGGTTGCAGCAGCAAAGGCTATTGCATCTCTCGTTTCAGATGAAGAACTCTGCCCCGAATATATTATTCCCAAAGCATTTGACGAAAGAGTAGGCAAAACTGTTGCAGCCGCAGTTGCAGAAGCAGCCCGTAAAACAGGTGTAGCAAGAATTTAAGCAAAAAGCTCCTTTGTCACTGATGACATCTCCCCTTGCAATTTTTCAAGGGGAGAAAACTATTTTAATAAGTGAGGATAATTATGGATAAAAGACGCGATAAAAATAATTATTATCTTGATATTGCAGAAACCGTGGCAAAACGCTGCACATGCCTGAGAAGACATTATGGTGTTGTTATCGTAAAAAATGATGAGATAATATCAACAGGATATGTAGGTGCCCCCAGAGGCAGAAAAAACTGCACAGATATGGGCGTATGTGTGCGTGAAAAGAATAACATTCCCCGCGGAGAAAGATATGAACTTTGCAGAAGTGTTCACGCAGAAGCAAATGCCATTATAAGTGCACCGAGAGATAAAATGCTGGGCAGTAGTCTTTATATGGTAGGAACGGATATTTCAGGTGAGAATTATGTGGAAAATGCAAACAGTTGTTCTATGTGCAAAAGACTTATTATAAATGCCGGGATTGAAAAAGTTTACATACGTGATAATGAAAATGATTTCAGAGTTATTTCGGTTAAAGACTGGATTGAAAATGACGAATCCCTTGATTGTCAATTGGGTTATTAAAAAACAAAACCTTCCGTGAAAACTTTCACGGAAGGTTAATTTTTTGTGTTTGTATTTTTAAATCAGTCAATTGTAACTGTGCCGTCTTCTTCTACTGTGATTTTCATTCCGTCTTTTACATAGTTAAGGAATTCTTCACCGAGGCAGTCAACAACGGGCATGGGAGAATCTGTCCATACTGCACCGAGAACTGCACCTGCTGCTGCAAGAGAGTCGATATGTTCTGAGAAGAGCATACAAGCAGGGTTTCTTTCAAGAACCTTTGCACAGTAAAGAACCATGCCACCTGTAGTTGAGCCGATTGTCTGGGGAAGACAAAGTGCCTTACGTGCCATAGGTTTATTGTAAAGATCGGTGTTATTCTGGTCTCCGCATTTTGTTTCCTTATCTTTATCTCCGATTAACGGCATATCGCCGAACTGGAGAGCATTCTGGAAAGAAGCAAGAGTGTTGAATCCGCCGTGAGAAACCAATGCGTCTGCTGTACATTTGCCTGCTACAACAGGTCTGCCTTTAAACTGTTTCATCTTACTTTGCCTCCTTTGTGATTATATCAAGAATCTCATCGCTTCTGTAATAGCGAGATGTTGTATATGTTCTCAACTTATTTGAGTTAGTGATAACGGGCATTGATTTGCAAAGAGGATTGTTCATGTACATCAAAGGACAGATGTAGCTGAGAATAACGCCTGTGTCAGCAAGCTTTTTTGCATAAGGAGTTTTATTGAATTCATCAATAACTGCAGGAGCTGCTGTGAATACTGTGGGGATAGAAACTTTTTTAAGGCCATTTTTCTTAAGACCTGCAGCAACGTTATCAGTCCATTCGATAAGCTGTGCATGTGAAAGGTGGGGACAGCCTACGAAGCAAAGTTTAGGTGTTGCTTCCTTGTTTTTCCACATAACGGGATAGTTTGCCTGAACTCTTTCAAGCTCAGCATCGTCAATAACATAAACCTTTGCGTTTTCTTCGATAAGGTTTTCACCCATTTCAACTGCTTCCGGAGTAAGGTTTTCGATGTGGTAAAGGCCTACTGCACCGTTTGAAGCTGTTGCAGCACCGAAGTCTTTGAGGTAAGCTTTTGTATCTCCGTCAAGCTCTGTGCCGATGAATTTATCAAGACCTTTAACGAAAGGTACATCTTCCATAACTTTCATACCGATAGCTGAACCGAGAATCTGTGCTTCAGGTTTCTTTGTTGTTTTAACTTCAACAATCCATGTTGCTTTTCTGCCTTCGTCTGTGAGAAGACCGAAATAAGGCACCTTGCCTACGATTGAACCGAAGAGTTCGATGATACCTGAGTTACGGTTACATCTTGCACCGAGAACAGAGTTTGCAAAAACAACTGCTGAAGATTCAGCCCATGAAAGAATATCACCTTTTTTAGGAATATTGCCTACTTCTTCCATGTAGCATGTACATGTGTAAGACTTATCATCGATAAGACCCATATCAGCAAGCTGCTTATCGTAGCTGTCCTGCATTGAATACATAAATTTGTTAAAAATAGTTTTCTGCAGGAAGTTTGCGGGAACGTTGGGGTCAAGAGGTTTGGGGTCTACAGAGAACTTCTGTTTTGAAAGTGCACCGCCCTCAATAAGCTGGTCCATAAGGCTGTAAACAGGTTTCATAACCTTAAGGCCGAAGCTTGTTACAAGGTGGCCCTTTTCGCTTGTTACGGGAACCATTTTTGTTGCACCGAAAGCGTCACCGTAAAGCACCAGTGTTTTCATTACTTTTGCCATTGTTTCGCCCTGAGAGCCGTTAAGTATGGCTTCTTCTTCAGGGGTCAATGTCATGTTGTATTTCATAGCGTATCTCCCTTTCGCTTTAATATTTTTACCATAATATAGTACACCAAAAAAATATGTTTGTCAAATAAATATCAAACATTTCTCCGCCAGTGGAAAAGGTACTGTTGAGCGATGCCGATTTCGGGGTAAGCACAGGCGGGAATTCCGTCAGGATAAAGTTCGCTCATAATTCTCTTCACCCACACATCAACAGGAAAAGCGTCTGATTTTTTAAATCCGTATAAAAGGGCACATTCGGCAACTTTCGGCCCTACGCCCTTGATTTTCATCAACTCTTCTCTGCCGTAAGAAATATCGTTAATATAAATTGAGTCAAAATCAATTTCTTTTTCTGCAACTTTTTTTGCAGCGTCAAGAATGTATTTTGCTCTGAATCCCGAACGCAAAGGTGCTAAATCTTCTGCGGTGAGTTCCGCGATTTTTTCTGCAGACGGAAAAGAATAAAATCCGTCACCCAAATCTTCGCCGAATGTTTCACACAGACGGTCTATAATTCCTTTGATTCGCGGAATATTATTGTTCTGCGAAATTATGAAAGAACATATAGCTTCCCAGGGCTCCTGATTAAGTACGCGGATACCTCTGTATTTTTTTATTGCTTCATATAAATAAGAATCGTTTTCAAAGCGGGAAAGTATAGTTTTGTAATCGCGTTCAAAGTCAAAATATATTTTCCATATTTTTTCAAAGTCATCTTCAGTTGTATCATAAAAAAATAATGTGTTTTCGTCTTTCTGTTCGATTGAAATTTTCTTTCCGAAAGCAACTGCCTGCCAGATGTTTTCTGATTTTTTCCATCTGAAAGACTGCCCACAATCAAGAGAATAATCAAGATTTATATAATCATCTGTTTCAACAACGAGATGGTTGCCCTTCATAGTTATATTCATTTCATCACCTACCTTTATTATTTTATCACAAAGATTTTCTGTGTACAAGATTAATTGACTTTTTTTATATGTTCTGCTAAAATCGAATTGAAAGAATCTGCAAGAAAGGATATGTGGAAATGTTTAAAAAATTTATTTCAGTTTTGTTGCTTATAACAATTTTTGTATGTGTTTTTTCATCGTGTTCATCGGATACCGTAACTATCGGGAATATGGAGGTTGATATAAACGCGGAAGTACTCCGTCTTCAAGGTAGCGACGCTGTAAATATCAGAAAAGTAAGAAAACTGAAAAACTTAAAAATACTTGATCTTTCAGCAACTCAGGTTACAAGCCTTAAAGGCATTGAAAAATTACCTTTGCTTGAAGAACTTATTCTTGATGGTTCTGCTGTTACTTCAATTGAAGAAGTGAGAAATTTAAAAACTCTTAAAGTTATTTCTATGATGCAGACAAATGTTACTGATTTATCTCCTCTTGATTCGAGTAATGTGGAAATTGTAAGAATTTCAGACAATGAAGAATTGAGTGATATTTCGGTTTTCAAAACGATGAAAAATCTTAAGACAGTTGAAATAAGAAATGTACCGTCTGTTATTGATTTTTCTCCACTTGGTTCTGTTGTGAATCTTGAAAATCTTGTGATAACAGATTCCGGTGTTCATAATATAGAGTTTTTTAAAAATCTTACACAGTTGCAGACGCTTGAAATCAAAGCAAAAGGTATAAATAATCCGCAACCTCTGGCGTATCTTGAAAACCTCAAAAAATTCAATTTCAGCGGAAGTAAAGTTTTTTCTGATCTGCAGATTGTGAGCACTCTTTCGAATCTTGAAGAAATTAAAATGACAGAGTGCTTTATAAATGATGTTTCTCCTCTTTCAAATTTGACAAAACTCAAAAAGATAGAAATGTCATTCAATGAAATTGCAGATATCAGTTCTCTCGGAAACCTGACATCTCTTAAGTACGTTGATTTTTCGTCAAATACGGGTCTCAAAGACATATCGGTTGTTGCAAATTTCAAATCACTTGAAGTGCTTCATCTTGAAGCTTGTGCAGTGACTGATATAAGTGCGGTGAAAAATCTGAATCTCCTTAAGGAACTTTATCTTAACAATTGCAAGGTAAAATCTCTTGAAGCTGTTTCAGAGCTTGTGAATATGGAAAAACTTTTTGCAGATAACTGTGAAGTAAAAGATATCTCTCCGATTAAAAATCTCAATAAAATGACTCATCTTCAACTTGTGAATAATGGCATAGAAGATATTTCTGCTCTTGACGGGAAGAAAAATCTTGTCCAGTTAGGACTTGGCAGCAATAGTTTTAAAGATACCGCTGTTCTTGCACAGTTTACTTTGCTTGTTAATCTCGATGTAAGCAATAACAAAAACATCACAGACCTGCACTTCGCTGAAGGTATGACAGCACTTTCTTATCTTAATGCAGATTACACCTCCGTGACCCAGGAGACAGTTTCTCATATGCAATCCCATCTTCCGTCATGTACGATATCAAATGTAAAATAATAAAATAAACAAAATCTTAACATTTATAGGCATACATGTTGAAATGCCTACTATAGTATGCTATAATAAAATGAATACATTAACAGGAGGCGATTACAAAATGAAAACAGCAAAAAGAGTTTTGAGTTCAGTAATGGCTTTCATTATGGTTTTCTCTGTTCTCACAGTTGGTTTCACTGTAAATGCAGTAGAATCAAACGGAGTTTATCTTGATGAAATCGTTCTTGAACCCATCAAACGTCCCGACGTAGATTTCTTCTGCACGACGGTCACAAGAGTTGCAAAGGGTGTAAATTCAATGGAGCCCGGCAATCAGATTGTTAAGGCAACACCTTCAGGTGTTCCGGAACTTTCAGGTCCTTATGCTCAGCAGGCATATGCAGGCGAAGAACCTTCAGCAACAAAGGTTTATCTTCTCACAAACACTGCAGGCATAACTCCCGAAAGTATTTCTATCAAATGCGATAACGAATCAGTTACATTCTCTCCCATAAAAATTGACTCAGCAACAGGCGCATATTGTTGCGAAATCACAGGCGGTACTGCAGAAGCAGGCTCAGCTCTTACTTTCACAGCCGACTACAAATGGACAGATGGTAACTCATATCAGGAAAAATGCGTATCATATGTTGAAAATATCGCAACAGGTGGCGCATATTCTTACATTGAAGTTGTTTATAAACCCTACATGGGTATGAGCTCATGGTATATCGGCTCAGCAAGTGCTTCAACACGTCTTCTCGGTCAGGGTGTTTATTATGAACAGCCTTCAGATTTCACAGCATCAACAGAAGATCCCTTCAACACATATGGTGTTTATGATGTATCAACAGGTTCTTATATAGAAAACGTTGCAGGTGGTTATAACACTCATCTTTTCGCTGATGACAAAAACCATCAGGAGACTATGGCTCCCCGAGTTGAAGTTAGTTATGAAAACTTTATAACAGGTACTCCTGTTGCACATATCTATGTTGACTCATCAGCTGCAAATACTCTTGCTGATATTAACCTCAGACTCAATGGTAATGTAGCAAATCTTTCAGACAGAAACAATGACAATCCCTATACAGCTCTTGATTCAGTATGGGTTATGTCAGGTAATGCTTCGTCAGATAATCTTGTAAATGATGCAGCGGCTCAGGGTGTTCTCGGATATTACCCTGCAGAAAAATCAGATAAAGGTGTTAAAGAAAAACTTGCAGACGGCAACGGTGAACAGGCTCGTTCAACTGTAACAGGTGCCGTAGGTCAGTTCGGAAACCTCTATACATATGGTTTTACAGGTAACGTTTCGGGTATTGCTGACGGCTCAAGCTATACAATCGTAAACAAATATTACTCTTTCTTCAGACCTAGTAATGCTTATGTTACTGCATCACCCGTTGTTCCTACACAAATGGTATTCCATGTTGTTGATAAGGGCGCTCTTGCAGAACTTATTGATTATGTTATGAACAGCGATCCCGACACTCCCACAGTGCGTGATAAGAAAAAAGGTGATAATCCGCAGGCATGGTTCTACAAATCAGGTTTTGCAAAATTCCAGGAGGCTTATGTAGCGGCACTTCGTGTTTATAATAACCCCAAAGCAACACAGTCTGAAATCGATGCAGCAGCAAAATCACTTCAGACTATGTACAATGGTCTTACCCTTAAAAACGCTGACTATACACAGTTGAATGCAGTTGTTACAGAAGCAGAGGCTATTCTTGACAACAGCGAATACTACAACGAAAAAGATATTGCTCTTATTGAACAGGCTCTTGATATGGTAGAGAAGAATTATAGTATTCTTTATCAGGGCGCAGTTGACACAATGGCTAAAAATATCAGAACAGCTATTGACAATGCTTCTATCCGCGGTGCTGATTATTCAGAAGTTGCTGCACTTGTTAAAGAAGCCGAATCACTTCGCTCAACAGACTACACAGCTACTTCATGGGCAGACCTTCAGTCAGCAATCGGCAACGTAGTTGAAGGCAAAACATATATAGAACAGGCTGAAGTTGATGCGATGGCACAGGCTATAAGAGAAGCTCTTGACAACCTTGTTTCAGTAGTTGCAGATTTCCGTGACCTTAAAGCAAAGGTTGCAGAAGCAAAAGCAATTGACCGTTCAATTTATCAGAATCCCGGAATTCTTGATACACCTCTTTTAAATGCAGAAGCAGCTATTACGAGCCATGAAAGTGTTGCATGGAGCGAATCAAGGCAGACAGAAGTAAATGCTCTGACGAATGCTCTTGCAAATGCAATTAAAGATCTTAAAATAAAAACAGCAGACAAAACTGCTCTTAAAGCTGCTATTGATGCAGTAATTCCCGGCAGCCGTGAATATTATGACCAGACACTTCTTGCTGAATACGAAGCTCTCGTAGCAGAAGGTACAGAAATGTACAACGATGCTACTCTTTCAATCAATGATCAGTCAGCAGTTAACATCAAAACAACTGAGATTACTACAAAATATGCTCAGCTTATGGCATCTTATGATGATACATGCAAACATGTTGCAGGTGAAGAAGTTAAAGAAAATGTGAAGAATGCTTCTTGTACAAGAGCCGGTTCATATGACTCCGTATTCTATTGTACAAAGTGTGGCGAAGAAATTTCACGTAAAATGGTATCTGTTGCTGCACTCGGTCACACAGAAGGCGAACCTGTCATCAAAAATCAGGTTGCTCCCACATGCACAAAAGAAGGTAAATACGATACATATATTTACTGCTCAGTTTGTAGCACAGCTTTGTCACGTGTAACAACTAAAATTCCTGCAACAGGTCACACACCCGGTGAAGAAGTTGTTGAAAATCAGAAAGATGCAACATGTACAGAAGAAGGCGGATATGATACAGTAGTTTACTGTACAGTTTGTGATGGCGAAGTTTCTCGTGAAACAACAGTTATCGAAGCACTCGGCCATACAGAAGCGGAAGCTGTTGAAGAAAACAGAGTTGAAGCAACTCCTGATGCAAATGGTTCATATGATATGGTAGTTTACTGTACAGTATGTGGTGCTGAAGTGTCACGTGAATCATTTGTAATCGAAGCACTTGGTCACGAAGCAGGCGAAGCTGTTGAAGAAAACAGAGTAGAAGCAACATGTACAGAAGCAGGCTCATATGATATGGTAGTTTACTGTACTTGCTGTGCAGAAAAAGTTGAACTTTCACGCGAAACATTTGAAATTGAAGCACTCGGCCATACAGACGGCGAAGCAGTTAAAGAAAACGAAGTAGCAGCTGACTGTGTAAACGATGGTTCATATGATACAGTAGTTTACTGTACAGTATGCGGTGAAGAGGTATCAAGAGAAACAACAATTGTTCCTGCACTCGGTCACGAAGAAGCAGAAGCTGTTGAAGAAAACAGAGTAGAAGCAACATACGAAGCAGCAGGTTCATACGATTCAGTAGTTTACTGTGCAGTATGTGGTGAAGAACTTTCACGCAACACTGTTGAAATTCCGATGCTTGACGGTTACTTCAAAGCAGCAGAAGGCTCAACAACAGTTATCGATACAGAACTCAGGTTTATCTATGGCCTTGACATCGGTCTTGCAGACCTTGAAGGTTATGTAGAATATTCATCAAGCGTTTCATATGAAACACCCGACGGAATCGGCACAGGTATGACACTTACAACATTCCGCGGCGGCGAAGAATGGGAAACCTACACAATCGTTATCTTCGGCGACCTTAATGGTGACGGTGTTATCGATATTTACGATTCATCAATCCTTGCAGCAATCGTAAATGGCGATATGGAGCTTGAAGAAGGCGATGTGCTTCTCTTTGCAGCCGACCTCAATGGTGATACAGCGGTTGATATCTACGACCTTTCAATTCTCAATGCAGTTGTAAACGGTGAGACAGAAATCACGCAGGTTCCTCTTGCATAATTACAAATAAAATCATTTAAGGAGAGAGGCGAAAACCTCTCTCCTTTTTTGCGATATAACCTGATTTGAATGTAGTAAATCTGAGCATTTATCTCGACGTTTTTTTGTAAAGCAACATCATATAAGAACAATTTATTGCAAATAAATATTTTTTGTGAACAAGAAATGTCGAATTGCACAGAAAAGTAAAAATTTTTTAAAAAGAATAAACAAATATTAATAATTTTATTGCAAATGAAAAAAACCTGTGCTATAATTATGATGTATCTTTTTAATGAGGAGGTATTTTCAGATGAAAATGACCAAAAGAATCTTAAGTTCAGTAATGGTTCTTCTTATGGTGCTCTCTGTTGTTTCAACAGGCTTCACAGCTTTTGCAGTTGAATCAAACGAAGCTTTCCTTGAAGAAATCGTTCTTGAACCCATTGCACGTCCCGACGTAACATTTACAGTTACTCCGGTTACAAGAGTTGCTCTTGCAGCAAATTCATTAGAACCCGGTACAGCAATCGTTAAAGCAACACCCTCAGGTGTTCCGGAACTTTCAGGTTCATATGCAGCTCAGGCATATGCAGGTGAAACACCCATTGCTACAAAGATTGAATTCCAGTCAAACACAATTGGTGTTACTCCTAAAGGTATTTCATGCAGCAACGATTCAGTTGTACTTTCAGACCTTAACTACAATGGTTCGACAGGTACATACAGTTGCGAAATCGTAAGCGGTACTGCAGAAGCAGGCTCAGCTATCACATTCACAATTGACTATGAATGGACAGATGGTAACTCATACCAGGAAAAATGCGTAACTTTCGTTGAAAAAATCGCTAACGGCGGTTCTTATGTAGAAGCACAGTCTGAAATTCAGGCTCTTGCAGGTACAGGTTCATACTATCGTCTCTGGGCTTCTGCTTCAACACGTCTTCTTGGTACAAGCGTTTACTATGAACAGCCCGCAAATATCGAAACTTCAGCAAGCGATCCCTACAAAGCATATGGTGTTTACAATGTAGCTACAGGTTCAAAAATTGAAAACACAGCTTCAGGCTACAATACATTGCTTTTTGCTGATGACAAAACAGATAAACCTGCAGGTAAACACAATCAGGCAAACGAGTTTACTGTTCCCGGCACAACTATTGCCCACGTTTATGTTGACGCATCAGCAGCTACTACACTCCAGGACATCAACCTCAGACTTGATGCTAACGTAGGTCAGCTTTCTGACAGAAACAATGATAACCCTTACACAGCTCTTGCTGATGCATGGGTTTCAGCAGGTGCTAATACAGATACTATTGTTACAACAAACGATGCAACAGCTCAGGCAGCTATCGGTCTTGCTATCCCTGCGAAAGCAGACCATGGTGTAACACAGTTTGAACAGAATGCATCAATGACAACACTTACAGGTGGTGTTGGTCAGTATGGCCATCTCTTCACATCACCTCTTACAGGTACAGTTGCAAACCTTGTTGATGGCTCATCATACACAATTACAACAAAATACTATTCATACATGTGGGTTAAGAAGGGTCTTCTTCAGCACTACAACATGACTTCATCTGCTACTGTTCCCACAGCTATGACATTCCACATCGTTGACAAAGGTGCTCTTCGTGACCTTATCGACTATGTTATGAACAGTGACCCCACAACACCTTCAACACGTACACAGCTTAAAGGTGCTAATCCTCAGGGTTGGTTCTATCGCTCAGGTTTCTCACAGTTCCAGACAGCATACACAGAAGCTCTCCGTGTATACAATAACCCCAAAGCAACACAGTCTGAAATCGATGCAGCAACAAAATCACTTCAGACAATGTATAACAACCTTCAGCTCAAAACAGCTGACTACACACGCGTGAATGCTCTTTATGATCAGGCAGATGAAATCCTTGATAACGAAGAAGCATACTCAGCAGCAGATATCGCTCTCATCAGAGAAGCTCAGGAAATGGTAACAAAGAGCTACTCAATCCTTTATCAGGGTGCAGTTGATCAGATGGCTGAAAACCTTGACAGAGCAATCAAGAACGCAACTCCTCTTGCAGCTAACTACGAAGCAGTTTACGCAGCAAAAGCTGAAGCAGAAAAGCTTGACAAAAATGTTTACACAGCAGATTCATGGAAAGCTGTTGAAGACGCTATCAATGCAGTTGACTACACACTCAATGCTCTTCATCAGGATGAAGTAGATGCAATGGCACAGGCTATCACAGACGCTATTGCAAACCTTCAGGTTGTTACAGCAAACTTTGATGCACTTAATGCAAAACTTGCTGAAGCAAAAGCAATTGATCGTTCACTTTACATTAACGGCTCACTTCTTATAGATCCCATTGACAACGCAGAAAAAGCAGTTGCAGAAAATGCAGTTACTCCTTGGGCTAAAGAAAGACAGAACGAAGTAGATGCACTTACAAAGGCTCTTGATGACACAATTAAGTCACTTATTCTCAGAAGTGCATATAAAGATGATCTCAAAGCAGCTATCGATGCTGAAATCCCCGGTGTTATCGAATACTATGACCAGACTATCCTTGCAGAGTACGATGCACTCGTAGCAGAAGGTATCGAACTTTACAACGATGATTCTCTCACAGTTTACGATCAGTCAAGAATCGACGCAAAAACAGAAGCTATCGAAGCAAAATATGCTGAACTTATGGCTTCATATGACGATTCATGCAGACATCCTTTCGTTGAAGATGCAGTAATCGAAAACGAAGTAGCAGCTGATTGTGTAAACGATGGTTCTTATGACACAGTTGTTTACTGTTCAGATTGTGGTGCTGAAGTATCAAGAGAAACAATCGTTGTTCCTGCACTTGGTCATACAGAAGGCGAAGCAGTTGTTGAAAACGAAGTTGCTGCAACTCCCACAACAGACGGTTCATACGATACAGTAGTTTACTGTACAGTATGTGGTGCTGAAGTATCAAGAGAAACAACAGTTGTTCCTGCACTCGGTCACACTCCTGCAGAAGCAGTTGAAGAAAACAGAGTAGAAGCAACATGTACAGAAGCAGGCTCATATGATATGGTAGTTTACTGCACATGCTGTGAAGAAAAAGTTGAACTTTCACGCGAAACAATCGTTATCGATGCACTTGGTCACACAGACGGCGAAGCAGTGATTGAAAACGAAGTTGCTGCTGATTGCGTAAACAATGGTTCTTATGATACAGTAGTTTACTGTACAGTATGTGGTGAAGAAGTATCACGTAAAACAACAGTTGTTCCTGCACTCGGTCACGAAGAAGCAGAGGCAGTAGAAGAAAACAGAAAAGAAGCAGACTGTGT
This sequence comes from Oscillospiraceae bacterium, assembly GCA_015066175.1. Taxonomy (GTDB): domain Bacteria; phylum Bacillota; class Clostridia; order Oscillospirales; family Acutalibacteraceae; genus SIG575. Next base: position 69,590 of record SVOW01000009.1, on the reverse strand, counting down.
AACAGCAGGCTCATATGATATGGTAGTTTACTGTACAGTATGCGGTGAAGAACTTTCTCGCGAATCATTCGAAATCGAAGCACTTGGTCACACTCCTGCAGAAGCAGTAGAAGAAAACAGAGTAGAAGCAACATACGAAGCAGCAGGTTCATACGATTCAGTAGTTTACTGTACAGTATGTGGCGAAGAACTTTCTCGCGAAACAATTGAAATTCCGATGCTCGACGGTTACTTCAAAGCTGAAGAAGGCACAACAACAGTTATCGATACAGAACTTGGTTACATCTATGGCCTTGACATCGGTCTTGCAGACCTTGAAGGTTATGTAGACTACTCATCAAGCGTTTCATATGAAACACCCGACGGAATCGGTACAGGTATGACTCTTACAACATACCGTGGCGGCGTAGAATGGGAAACTTACACAATCATCATCTTTGGCGATCTCAACGGTGACGGTGTTATCGATATTTACGATGCATCAATCCTTGCAGCAATCGTAAACGGCGATATGGAACTTGAAGAAGGCGATGCAATCCTCTTTGCAGCAGATCTCAACGGCGATACAGCAGTTGACATTTACGACCTTGCAATTCTCAATGCAGTTGTAAACGGCGAAACTGAAATCACACAGGTTCCTCTTGCATAATCAAAGTAACATGTAAATTAAAAGAGAGTGGAGAAATCCACTCTCTTTTTTGTTTGATAATTACAATTTGTCTGTCCATTAACGTTTTTATCGTAGGGGACGGGTTGACCGTCCCGAATAAAATGACATATAAATTTCGCGGGCGCCGAAACGACGCACTTACGATGTGACCATTGGTTTTCGTTATATAATCAGGTGTGAAAGGAGTCCACCCACACTTCTTCACTATTACTTCAATTATTTTTATCATTGTAGGGTTTGGCGCTTGTCGGCAAACCGCCGATTTACGTGCATATTTGCTCAACGTCAGAAACCGTCGTTGACTACGATGTTTAATTTAACGGGTCGTTCAAATAAACGTCCGTAGGGCGAGGGTTTACTCTCGCCGTCAAAAAACTAACGGCAGGAGCAAGCCCCTGCCCTACAATATGAATTTGACTGATAGTATAAATTATAATTTATGTGCATATTACGGCTACAGTCTCCCCTTAAAAACGTAAGGGGAGATGTCATTTTCGTATGGAAATGACAGAGGGGATTTTTCGTTGAAAATTATAATTTATCGATATCTTTAGCAAATTTTTTATTGAATCCGGTGGTAGGACGTTTCAAGAAAAATTATCGTTTGTTTACTGCTGCAATTCCGCCTGATATGCCGCCTAAAAGCATTAATGCGGACATAAGTATTGTTTTAGTACCTAATGTATGCAAAAAGCACAGCAGCACAATACAAGCAATAATAATTGATGCTGTGGCAGAAAATGCTCCCAACATTATTCCTTTGTTGCTTTCCTTTCTGAAAACAATAAATGACCCAACAAAAGGTGATAATACGGCGAAGAAAAATACAAGTATATTCTGCATAGTGTCAGATACTTTCGCCTTCATTGTTATTAAAGCAAGAAGCAACATAAGAAGAAAAAATAATAAGGAAGAAATTGCACCGCCTGATATTATTTTTTTAGCAAAAACTGAAAATATGTTTTTATCATTGGAAGAAGGGCTTCTTCTTCTTTTGCTTTTGGGCATAAAAAAACCTCCATTCTATCATTAGATAGATATGGAGGTTTTGATTGTTTTATGATTATTTTTTGTCTTCAGAAGACTTATTCTTTTTGTTTTTTGCTTCTTCGATTCTTGCCTGTTTTGCTTCTTCTGCAGCTTTCTTTGCAGCTTCTCTTTCAGCTTTGAGTTTTTCTGTAGCTGTGTTGTTTGTCTGAACAGCCCAGCGCATAAGTCTCATTTTTGTTCTGTCAGCACCTGTTTCGATGATGATTGAATCTTCTTTGATGGTAACAATTCTACCCACGATGCCACCGATAGTTGTGATTTCATCGCCAATCTGGAGATTTTCGCGTAACTGCTGGTCTTCTTTCTGTCTCTTTTTCTGAGGACGGATAGAAATGAAGTATGTCAGAATAAACATACCGCCAATGAGAAGAAGTGGTGTTATTGTATTCATTATGATTTCCTTCCTTTGTTTAAAGTATACTATGATATTATAAACTAAAAACCAAATATATGCAAGTGTTTTTGGTAAAAAAATAAAAAATACGGCAATTCCGAAGAATCACCGTATTTTGATGTTTCAATTAATTACTTACCAGTTAATAATGAAAGCTGATTTTGTTGCAAGAGGAAGAACAACACCCATCTTATCAAAGTTGATTGTCCAGTGTGCGTCATAGTTAGCTGAAAGAACTTTACCTGTACCTTTATCAATCTGAACAACAACTGTGCCTGAAGGATAGTTCATTGCAGCTTCACCAACGATACCCTGTGCAACACCGGGGATGTTAGCATTGATTGTTTCAGGAAGTGCAATGCTGAATACTTTGGGGTTGTGGCCTTCGCCATGAGCGATTGAAGTTGTTTTAGCATCGGGTTTAGTTTTGATTGTGATTGTGTAAATGCCGTTAGCTTCTGTGCATGTTGCTGATTCAACGTCATCAACTGTAAGCTTACTGCCCCATGTTTCGTTTTCTACAGGGAATTTAGCTTTGATGTCTGCACTTGTAGAATATGTAGCTTCGCCCTGGCTGTTGTCCTGAAGCATACCATCAAGCCAATCGTTGCCGCCAAGACCATTGTAAATGCCATTGATAATAGCACCTTCAATAACAGCATCGCCACCGAGGTAGTTAACTACTTCAAGCTGTTTGATTGATTTTGCACCTGTTTTAACGCCGTTAACTGCTTTGTTGAAATATTCAACGATTTCAGCTTTAGTTTCGGGTTTCTTTTCGGGAGCTTTTGTTGTAGCTTCCTGTGTGATTGTTTCTGTAACAGCTTCACCTGATGCGTCAGTGATAGTTTCGCCGTCTGCATTTGTAACTTCAACAATTTCAGTTGCGGGTTCTTCAGGTTCATCTGCTGAAGGTTCAGTGGGCAGAGCTGTAACTGAAGGTACAGTTGTTTCTGCAACTACAGGTTCAGCGTTAGGATTTGTTGTAGCGTCGCCTTCTTTATCTTTGCCACAAGCTACGAATGCGAATACCATAGTAAGCGCCATGAGTAAAGCAATTAATTTTTTCATCTTTCATATCCTCCAAAAAATGATTTTCATAGAGTATGCATATACCCTGCCCATACATTATAACTCTAATTTTGTAAAATAGCAAGTGTATTTCATGTAAATTTGATAAAAAAATTAATAAACTTTTAATGAACATTTTGCTTTGATTTTGAGTTTAGTTGCTTAGTATAAAGCTTCAATAAATTCTTTCAAGAGAAAATCTGTTTTTTCTTAATTGTAAATAATAGATACTGATTTAAGATTTTTGTTAAAAATATAACAATTTTTGTTGATAATTGGCAAAAAATAAGAACGATTTATTAAGGATTTTGTAAAAAAATTTGACAATGGCACGAAAATATTATATACTTGCCTTATAAAAGCCCGTTCCGGTGTTAAAATCTGAACGGTGGCAGAAATTTTTATTTTTGCCTGTTTTATTATAAAACGAAAGGATAGGTAAGTTATGAAAAACTCTACCACGAAAAAAGTTCTGACTACTATCATAGCTTCAGTGCTGATGCTTGGTACAATGACAGTAGTTGCCTTTGCCACAGATGGCGGAGAATCTGTAAGCGGATTCTATTCCACATTCTGGGCGCTTGTTCCTCCGATTATTGCTATCGGCCTTGCGCTTATTACAAAAGAAGTTTACTCTTCACTTCTTATAGGTGTTATTGCCGGAGCAATGTTAGCAGCAGATTTTAAACCTTTGGCAATTGTTGATAACGTTGTTGAAGGCGGTCTCATTGATGCTATTTCCGGCACAGCAGGTATTTTCCTGTTCCTTGTAATTCTCGGTATTATTGTTGCTCTTGTGAATAAAGCAGGCGGTTCAGCTGCATTCGGCAGATGGGCACAGAAACATATCAAATCAAGAACAGGTGCAATGATTGCAACTTTCGTTCTTGGTGTGCTTATTTTCATTGATGACTATTTCAACTGCCTTACAGTTGGTTCAGTTATGCTCCCTGTTACAGACAGCCACAGAGTTTCACGTTCAAAACTCGCATACTTAATTGATGCTACAGCAGCACCGATTTGTATGATAGCTCCCATTTCTTCCTGGGCAGCCGCAGTTTCAGAATACACTGCAGAAGGTCAGGGACTCCAGCTCTTTATCAAAGCTATTCCCTATAACTTCTATTCACTTCTTACATTCGTATTTATCATCGGACTTGTTCTTATGAAATTTGATTTCGGTCCTATGAAACTTCACGAATTCAACGCTCAGGTTAAAGGCGATTTGTTCACATCAGGTCAGGACGATATCCAGCAGGGTGAAAAAATGGAAGAAAGCAATCCCAAAGGCAGAGTTATCGACCTTATCCTTCCTGTTATTATACTTATCGCAATCTGCGTTTTTGCCCTTGTTTACAAAGGCGGCATTTTAGATGGTAGCGATTTTATCACGGCTTTCGGTAACACAGATGCAACAGTGGCTCTTCCCTGGGGAGGAATTATCGCACTTGTGATTCTTGTTATATATCTTATTTGCAGACGTCTTGTTACTTTCAAAGAAGCAATGGCTTGTGTACCTAAGGGCTTCATTGCAATGGTACCTGCAATTATGATTCTTACTCTTGCAACAGCCCTCAAAAATATGACAGGTCTTCTTGGCGCTGATGTTTATGTTGAAGGCCTTATGAAGAGTTCGGCAGAAAGTCTTAACAACTTCCTTCCTGCGATTATCTTCCTTGTTGCTTGCGGTCTTGCTTTTGCAACAGGTACATCATGGGGTACATTCGGTATTCTTATTCCGATTGTGCAGGTTATGTTCCCGGAAAATCCCACAATGCTTGTTATCGGCATTTCAGCTTGTCTTGCAGGTGCAGTTTGCGGCGACCACTGCTCACCCATTTCAGACACAACAATTATGTCTTCAGCAGGTGCACAGTGTAATCACGTTAACCATGTTTCAACACAGCTTCCTTATGCAATTTCTGTTGCGGCGATTTCATTTGTTATGTACATTATGGCAGGCTTTATCCAGAATGCATGGATACTTCTTCCCGTTGGCGCAGTGCTTACAATTGCATTCCTCTTTGTAATGAAAAAAGCCACAGCAAAAAAACCTTTGGAAAGTAAATAAACTTAAAGGCTGACGAAAGTCAGCCTTTTATTTTTCGTTTTATAAAATGTTACGCGATTTAACAAAATTTAATTTTATTTGAATTTTTCTTAAAAGAAAGCATATTGAACTTTAATACGTTATTTTGTAAAATAATTTTGTATTGGGGGAGACATAAATGAAAGGAGAATAATATGGGAATATTTATGTTTATAGTTGCGCCGATTCTCGCGACATCTGCAGCAATTGCAGCTCCCTTTATGTATATATATCGGGATTTCAGTGCTTTGTTTGAGCGAATCGGAGACTTCTTTGCAAACTTAATGTAGAAAAACAGACCCCGGCTTTCTTGTTTTTAAGAGAGCCGGGGTTTGCTGATGATAGATTTATTTTGTTGTTATTTTATAAAGTCGGAAATTCTGATTTTTGCTACCGTTATTTTATAAGTGCTTTCATAACACGGCTGATTGTTGGCAAAGTAAATGGTGTTGTCATCAGGTGAGAGGAAAAATGACGGACTGTAGCCACATCTTTCGTAAGAATCTATTGTATAGGGAATGGGATTATCAATAGGGATAAAAGTTTTTCCGTAATCAAAGCTTACAAAAAGGTCTGTGCCGGTTTTGCTTCTGCCTTTTATGTGATGTTTACCTGCTACGATAAGTGTGCCGTTTTCGCCACCTTCAGGTGTCCAGACAACATATGGAGCAGAGCCGAAAGTTTTGCCTGCAGCTGATACTATTTCGCCATAGTCTGACACGTCAGACCAGTCGTCAAGAGATTTTGATTTTTTGCAGTAAATCGGACCGCCGTGTAAACCTATCATCTCATATACCATAAAATATTCGCCATTACCCATTTTCACAACAGACACCATACCAGGTCTGAGAGAAGGGTCATCACATGCTACACATTCAAATTTTTCACTCCAGTTTACAAGGTCAGTGGTATATTTGTATACGAGTTTCTGTGAATGTTCAGGGTCAGAATCGTCTGAATAGAAGCAGAAAAGTCTGCCTGTTTCTTTTTCATAAATAAGGTATGGTTCCCATACACCCCAATCAATACCCCCCGCTTTATCAACGTTGCAGAATGCATTGAAGGTTTTTCCCAGGTCAGTGCTTGAATAGAGTGTAATTGTACTGTCTGAAACATTATCACCGGCGCCGAGAATTGATGTTGCAGCGAGAATAATTGTGCCTTTTTCAAAATTACCTATGTCTGCAGGAAGCTCATATAAAAAAGGCATCCATTCATTCCAATAACCTTTGTTAAGATTGTCTTTTACAGTTGTTATCTGCTGCCATGTTTTTCCGTCATCATCGCTTTCAAAAACAGGATATGTATCTCCCCATTTTTCAAAAGCAACAAGCAGCTTACCATTGTTTTCTTCATTTTTCTGATGGCATAGTTTTATAATTGAGGGATATTCACAGACCATTGTGCTGTTTTCATCATCAGGCTGAAAAACAGTGCTTACATTTTCGACTTCAAAAGAACATGGTAAGTGGTTATATTTTATATTTAAAGTGTTTGCATCAGGGAAAAGAGTTGTTAAAACAGTAAGTAAAAACAGTGTGATTTTTAAAAAGAAATTACTCATAATGTGTTCCTCTTTTGCTTTTGATTGTGAATTAATTTTAAACAATTAATTTTTCATTGTCAAGTGGTGGTGAATTTTGATTTAAAAGCCGAGAACGAAAGCATTTTAACTTGACTTGATTTGTATTTAGTAATATAATATAAAAAAGATTTTTATTTAATAAAAATTTTAGTAACTTTGCAAAATATGGCCGGAGTTGCGCCAGAAAAGAGGGATACCACACAGATGAAAGAACTCAAATTTTTTGTGATTACCGACACACACTATTTTAAAAATTCCTTAGGGGCTTATGGTGACGAATATGAGCGTTTTATGGATTTTGAGCAAAAATGTTTTGCTGAAACGGAGAACATAAATAAGGCTATTTTTGAATATCTTGAAAAAGCTGATGAAGCAGATATCATTCTGATTGCAGGTGACCTTTCGTTCAATGGCGAAAAAGAGAGCCATAAAGATTTTTCAGCTTTGCTTGAAAATTTTGAAGAAAAAACAGGAAAGAAAATTTTTGTGCTGACAGCAGGGCACGATTCCAACGAGCATCCCTTTGCTTATGATGGTGGTGAAAGAATTTCTCCTGAAGGGACAAAATTTACTGAGTTATATGATTTTTACAGAAAATTCGGTTATGACAGAGCCATTGAATTCAATAAAGAGCATATGTCTTATGTTGCCGAGTTATCAGATGATGTAAGGCTTCTTGTTATCTGCAATGATACTGCCGAGAGAAACAATGCTGATTTTTCAGAAGAATTTTTTGAATGGATTGAAGCTCAGGCAAAGAAAGCTCAGCAGGACGGAAAAATGATGATTGCAATGGAGCATTATCCTGTAATTCCCGGACAACCGATTTTTGGCCTTATTGCTGATGCTCGCCAGAAGGGCGGAAAAAGAATTATTGAAACACTTGCTGATAATGGAGTGCATCTCATTTTTACAGGTCATATGCACAACCAGAGCATAAATGTGGAAGAAACTGAAAAAGGAAATCTTTTTTACGACGTGTGCACAGGCTCTGCTATAGGATGCCCTGCTTTTATACGTCTTGTTACAATAAAAGATGAAAACACAGTTGAGATTGAAAGCATACCAGTGCCTGATTTTGAATGGGACAAAAAAGGAATGACAGGTGAAGAATATCTGAAAGTTCAGTTTGAAAAAATGATAAGAACTTACATCGATTCAATGTATAAAGATCCCAAAAGATTTCTTGATAAATTAAGAATAAAAGATACTGCCCTGATTGAAAAACTTGTTGTTTTCGGCGGCAAAAAACTTTCAAAAATGACTATCGGCGGTTTTGCAAAATTGTTTTGTGTAAGCGTTGATAAATCAATCAGAAAAAACTCTTTCGTCAATTTTGCAATTGACATTGTAAGATATGTTTTCGAGGGAAATCAGCCTTACAAAGAAGGTACTCACGAGGGCGACGCAATTCTGAAATTTGTAAAAAGAATAAAACCTTTTGTTAAAAACTTAAAAGACGCCCATGGTAATGAAGTTGATTTATATGAGCTTATTAAACACACTGTGGGAAATTATGGTCTTGATGACTATAACGCTGTTCTTAAATTAAAGAAATAAAAAAGGAGAGAGCAACAATGAAAACGTGGCAAAAAGTAACTTTTGTAACAGTTCTTGTGGTTTTTATTGCAGCATCTGTTATAATTTCTTTTGTTTCAATGGCGAGAGCTCCCTTTGAATATGAATATCAGACAGACATCGGCGGAGTTGCCGGAAATGAAGGCTGGGTGCTTTTCGGTTTTAACGGAAACACTCAGACAAAGGATATTTATATTGATTATGTACGTGATGAAAACGGAAATAATCCTGATGAATCAAAACCCGTTTCTGCAATAGGCAGATTCACTTTCAACACTGATGAATATGTTGAAACAGTGTATATCGGAAAAGATGTAAAATACATAGACGAAACTTCTTTCTTCTATTGCAAAATGTTAAAATCAATAGAGGTTGATAAAGATAATCAGTATTACACATCTGTTGATGGTGTGCTTTACACAAAGGATATGAAAACGCTTGTTGTATACCCATACAACAAATATGATGCACACAATGAAGAATTGGAAACACCTCCGGAAGAAGCACTTGCTTACACAATTCCCGAAGGTGTTGAAAGAATCGCGTCATGTGCTTTTTACAAAAATAATATTCTCACAGAAGTGAAACTCCCCTCAACGCTTAAAGAAATCGGTGATATGGCATTCTTCAAATGCGAATTCATGTCACTTGTTACACTTCCTGACGGACTTCTTAAAATCGGCTCTGACTCATTCAGCTATTGTCAGGGTATGAAGCAGGCTTTGTATATCCCTGATTCAGTAAAAGAAATCGGTGACTATGCTTTTTATTCCTGCTCAAATCTTAAAGAATTCTATATGGGTGCTGAAAGTGCTGAAGGTATAACCTTGGGTGAAAACTGGCTTCCTAAAAATATCAAAAAGGCAGTTGTAAATGTCGCACCCGAAGAACAGTACGGAAAAACACGTGCTGAAGCAGATCAGATTAATGCAACTGTTCTTGCGGAAGAAGGAGGGGAAAAATAATGGCAAAAGCACAGGCTAAACAGCGTAAAAATATCTTTAAAGAGATGAAAACCTATTGGCACACACCGCCGGCAGGCAAATATGTTCCCTATAAAGAATATTTCTCCATTTTTGCAGCTGTAGGCGGAGACTATACCCTCAACTATCTTCGTAATTTCCTTACTTTCGGCACAGGCTGTTATCTTATTGCATATTATTATGAAATCCCCATTCTTACTTTCAGTGCAATAAATGTATTTTTCATTGCATCAACTTATTTCTGGAACCTTCTCAACATGGGTGTTGACGCTAACTTAGGTTTCCTTCCGCCTAAAATTGAACGGAAATATAACAACGTATATCTGTCGTTTACCATTTTAGGTCTGTTGATGTTGATTTTTGACTTTTCACCGATTCTTCCCGATAGTATTGCAACTATTCTGGATACACGCTGGAAAGGTATTAACAGTTTCAGTACATTCAAAATTTTCGGTGCACATTTTCTTACCAACGGTTGGAGTGGTTTCAGAAACATTCTTATCAGAAAGAAACTTCTCAAAAAATTGGGCAGATACAAAATCTTTGCATATGCAAACGTTATTCAGTGCATTATAGTTGCTATTCTTATTTGCGAACTTCCTCTTTACAAACTTCCTCTTACAGACAGAGTGTGGACACTTTATCTGCTCTTTCAGCTTTACACAATATTCAACTTTGTGGGCTACAGTCAGTCTGTTGCGGACAACATCAGCCCCGACCCTCACGAAAGATTGTTTGTTCGGTCTATTCCTGTTAAAATCAGCCACTTTGTGCAGAACATCGTAAATGTTCTTCTGCCCACAATTGCAGGTGCTATGTTTATTGATGGTATCAAGGATATCGGAATGTTCAGATACCTCCTTCCCGTATTCTTCGTGGCTTCTTCCGCTGTTATGTTTGCAGGTCTGGGAAAAATCAAAGAAAGAATTCCTATGCCTCCCATTGAAAAGAAAGAATATTTTTCATTCTGGCATTGCGTTTCAGGTATTTTCAAAAACAAATATCTGTGGATTACCCAGATTGCATCTCTTCTTGACTCACTGGGCAATGGTATGCTTGATATGAAAACAATTCTTCTTATCTACACATGGCGTGAAACCGGTTTGTTCTTCTCACTTGCAGAAATTCTCATCAAAATGGCAGGTAATCCCGGACAATTCCTTGCACCGTGGATAAGAAAACGTTTTGAATACAAGCAGATGGTTGTTTTCAAATATGTTGTTCTTGCGCTGAGAAACGGTGTTTATATTCTGGCAATTCTTTTCCTCGGAAATACGCATTTCCTTTGCGGTCTTGCAATATTTCTTGCACTGTTTGCAGGAGACGTGCTTCAGGCAGCGGTAAGCATTGCACAGCAGGATACAAACATTCGTATCAAGGATTATCAGATGTATATTTCAGGTGAAAGACTTGAAGCTTATCAGGGCATTGTAAACTGGTTTACAACACCCATTACAACTCTCGTTTCACTTATTATTCCCCTTATCTTCTACCGTATAGGTTTTACTTCTGACTGGGATGTTCTTTATATGGGAGACATCAGAGTCAAGTGTATGATTGTGGGTATTGCCTTTGACCTTGTAGGTTATATCCTTATGATTCTTCCCTATCTATTCATGTGGGATTACACCGATGAAAAGCATGCCCACGTTATGGAAGTTCTCAAGCAGAGAGCAGGAGAAGGAAACGCCGAAGCTGAAGGTTCTTCAGGCGAATTGCAGGAAGCACCGGCAAGTGCCGCAGCAGTTGATGCTTCACAAAAAGAATAATTAAGTTTTTCAGGGGTGTTCAAAATGAATTTTATAAATGTTTTAAATAACAAAGAAGTATATGCAGATGGTATCCATGATGATACAAAAGCTTTGCAATCTTGTATTGATGAAGTAAAAGATGGCGGAACAGTTTATTTTCCTGATGGTACATATCTTGTTTCAGCAGCACTTATTTTCTATTCAAATCAGATTTTAAAATTTTCAGACAAAGCAGTTGTTTTGAGAAGTGACAAAAGTGAACCTCTTACAAGGTATCTTCTTGCTTCATATTCCGAACCTGACTGGGCGGAATATGAGGGCACACACGATGTTGTGATTTCAGGTGGAATTTTTGATGGCAACAAAAATCTTGATGAATGTATTACACTTGTGAACACAGTTCATTGCAGTAATATTACCATTGAAAATTGTAGATTCCGTCATTGTGCTCATTGGCATTGTATTGAAATTAACGGCACGGAAAACGCTGTTGTACAGAATTGTATTTTTGACGGTCCGTCATACACATTCAAGACTGATATTCTTTTTAATGAGCAGATTCAGCTTGATATGTCGAGGCACGGTTCTTATGGTCCTGTTTATAACTGTGACGGAACTCTTATTGATTTTAAGAGTGATGACACAGTTTGCCGTAATATAGTAATCAAAAACAATATTTTCAAATGTGATGGTTTCCCCGGTATTGGTCACCATGGAGATATTGACCACCATAACATCCTTATTGAAAACAATATTTTTGACGGTCCCTCAGGCAGAATAGGTAAAAGCCGCGGTTATATTATTTTCAGACCAATGGTTTATAATGTCAGCGTAAAAGGCAATGCGTTTATTGCCCCTGAAGAGTGTGATTCACCAAATATCGGAATTATCACAGAAAATCCTGATAAAAACATTCTTACGGCAGAGGACAATATTTTTACAGGATATTTCAGTCAGGAAATTCAGGCAGGAAAATAATTCAACAAGGAGAAAAAACATTGAAACATTACGAATCAGTTATTATCGGACATATAACAAAAGATTTCAACATAGACCACGAAGATAATCTTGTGGAAATCTGCGGAGGTGCTGTGCTTTTTTCAAGTGCATCAGCTTATGCTTCAGGACATAAAGTGGCTGCTGTTACAAAGATAAACAAGGCGGATTATGACCGTCTTGAGCAGTTTACTTTGCCTGTTGAAGATATTTATGCCGTTGAAAGTGAAAATTCTTCAACAATGCGCAATAAATATTTTACTCCTGATAAAGAGAGAAGAGACAGCACGTGTCTTTCTGTAGGCACTCCATTTGAAGCAAAAGATATTCCTGAAGATATTGAAAGTGACATTTACCATTTCGCAGGACTTGTTTATGGGGATTTTCCCAATGAAATGATTAAGGAATGCGCACAAAAAGGTGCTGTTGCAGTTGATGTACAGGCTTATCTGCGCCACGTTGACAAAGAAAGCGGGAAGATGTATTTTGAGGATTGGGCTGATAAAAAAGAGATGCTTCCGTTTATCACTTACCTCAAAACTGATGCTGCAGAAGCTGAAATTCTCACAGGTACAAGTGACAGAGAAGAAGCGGCAAAAATTCTTTACTCATGGGGCGCAAAAGAAATCCTTATTACCCACAACAGCGAAGTGCTTGTTTATGACGGTAAAGAAATTTATACCTGCCCCATAAAAGCAAGAAATCTCAGCGGAAGAACGGGCAGAGGTGACACAACTTTTGCTGCATATATTACAGAAAGACTCACAAAGGATATTCCTGAATCTCTTTTATATGCCACAGCAACGGTTTCTCTTAAAATGGAAACTCCGGGAGCTTTCAGAGGCACAAGAAAAGATGTTGAAGAGTATATTGAAGAATTCTACAGATGAAAATAATTTTCGAAAATCAGGCTTGAAATTTAAAAGGACTATCTCTCATCGAGATAGTCCTTTTTGTCATATTAATTCAGATGTGTGAGGGATTTTTGAAATTCTCGGAGATGCGCCTGTAAGATGAGAAATATCACGGTAGGGTTTTATATTTTCATCATCAAAAAGTCCCTGCGGAATCTGTGATGTCCAGCCGTTTTCGTCAAAGTCAGGTGTTTCAATACCAAAAGCATAAAGAACAATTGCCGAAAGGTCTCTTATATTCATTTCTTTGATGTAAGTTTTGTTTACGCCCTTTCCTGCTGCGGCAAAAGTTACGTATTTTTCTTCATCTGTCCATCCGCCATGACTGCCGCCGCCTGTGACGGGATTTGTACCGCCATGGTCTGCAATTACGATAAAGAGTGTATCGTCAATCATCTGCGTATCTTTAAGGGCCTTATGGATATCATTGATAAGTTTGTCAACCTCGCTTATGCGCAGCATGTAAGGTTGAGTGCCGTAGCCGAATTTGTGTCCGCGTCCGTCAACGCTGTCAAAGTGAACAAAAAGAAATGTGGGTTTATTCTGACGGATATAATCGCATACGATAGGTGTGAGAGTTGTGTCGTCAGCTGTATCGTGTTTAACACCAAGATTATTTTCAACTATGCCGTGTGTAATCGGATTCCAGTCGCAGAAAGAGCCCAGCTCCGCTTCGGGGTATTTTTCTTTTATACGGCGGAAAAGTGAGGGAAATTCAGAATCAATAGGATAAGTTGTGTTTTCAAGAATTCCGTTTGTGAGTTTGTGGACTTCAGGGCCGACGCCGAGAAGCATAGACCCCCAGCATTCTGCACTGATTGAAGGTCTTGAAGAAAGTGCTTCATATGTAACTGCTCCATCTTTGAAAATACGGTCGAATTCAGGTGTTTCTGCATTTTTTATAAAAGCACCTGCACCGTCAACGCCAATAACAACAACGTGGGAAAACTTTTTTTCGGGATTTTCATTTTTCATTCTGAACACCTCTCTGAAATAAGTTAAATTAATTTTATCACAACGCAATATTTTTTTCAATGTTTCATAATTTTTCATTTACATAGCCGTTTTAATATATTATAATGAAGAAAAAGGAAAGAAGGTCCGGTTATGAACGTTTATCTTGATTTTGCAAAACACGTTATCTCAACAATTTTCACTCTCATTTATCTGCCCTTGTCATTTATAATGCCTCCGACAGAAAGTTATGAGGCTGAAAAACCTGATGAATTGATAACAAGCTTTACTGTGCTTTCCGATATTCATATTGAGGGAAATAATTATCAGACTTTTAAGGAATATTCTGAAATTCTCAAAGCAGTAAATAACAGCAAAGACAGCGATACTCTTGTGTTTCTCGGCGATAACACAATGAACGGACAGCATATTGAAAGCGTTTTCTTTTTTGGCGCACTGGCACTTTCAAGACCTGCTGAAAATCTTATCATTGCTCCCGGAAATCACGACTACGGAAACGGCACAGGCGGATATGAAAAAATGTATGAGCGATTCAATAATTATGCAAATTTTGCAGGCTGTAAAATTGAAGCAAACAATTATTATAAAATAATTGACGGCTATTATTTTATTGTTCTCACAACTGAAAGCGATTCAGTAAACGGCATTGACATTTCAGACAAACAGCTTGAATGGCTCAAAGGAATTCTTGACGAGGCAACAAAAGAAGATAAACCTGTTTTCGTTTTCTCTCACCATCCTGTGAATTATATTGAAAACGGACCGTCAGACAGGCTTTCAAATGTAATTGACGACTATGAAAACGTACTCTTCTTCTGCGGACATACACATTCAGCACTTTCAGAACGCTCTGTTTCTGAAGTGAATGGTGTTCAGCAGATAAATCTTCCCAAATCAACCGAACATGCGATTGATGGGTATGAAACGGGAATCGGTGCAGTCGTGGAAGTTTATGAAAACGAAGTGCTTCTTCGTTTCCGTGATTTTGATGACGGAAAATGGATTGAAGAACACGAATATAGTTTTGAATTTTAATCATTTACAGCATATAAAAAACCGAGGGTATCCCTCGGTTTTTCTTTTTGAAAAATTGTTTTCAGTTATTTGTTCAATGCATCGCGGATTCTGTCAGGATAGTCTGTCATTAATACGTCTGCACCTGCTTGTGCCAGTTGTCGAGCATCGTCGGCGTTGTTTACTGTCCAGTATTGTACGGAAATTCCGTATTTGTGAGCATAATCGATAAATCCTGTCTGACCCAGATTTGCAACAAGAAGTTTTCCGTCATCCCAATAATATGGCAACTGCAATGCAGTAAACTTGAAATCTTCCTCACTTAAATCATCATTTCTCGTGTAGCAACCATAAAAATCAACTATTTCAAAGGGGTTTGCAGACCTGTTGATTTCACCTGCGTAATTATTATCTATATACCAGGAAACATCAGGCCAGAAGCTGGCGACGATTACTCTGTCTGCCATATCATATTCCTGCATAAGCGCATAAATTCCGTCAACAATCTCTGATGCCCAGGGGCGGGGGTATTTGACTTCAATAATATATCTGTATTTCCCGGGTGCTTCAGTTTCAACACAGGCAAACACATCTTTCAACGCAGTAATTCTGATGTCGTCAGGAATGTCATCTCCACGCAAACCTCTGTAGGGGTAACTGTCGCCTGATTTGAAGTTTTCGCCCATATTCAGGTTTCGGAGCTCCTCGTATGTTTTTGAAAAGACTGTCACGCCTTCCTGCCCGAAATATTCTGCACTGTTGCTTTCTTCGTCAAGAGAGAGGCTGTGATAAAGAACAATTTCTCCGTCTTTTGTAAGCTGAACGTCCATTTCAATTATTGCAGAATCAGTTTCAGCATACACAAGATTGGATTTGATTGCCATAAGTGTATTTTCGGGAGCAGCACCCTTACCGCTTCTGTGGCAGGAAACCAGTGTGTTGCCGTAATCAGGAAGAAAATAATCTCCTGTATTTTCATTGAAAACCTTTGGCTCTTCGTAGGCAGGCGGACTGAATGTGCTTAAACACATAATACCTGCAACGAGAAAAAAGATTGTTTTTCTCAAAATAGTGTACGGAAGTTTATAAATTGTTTTAAGCATAAGTCTTACCTCTTTTCATCCTCAGAAATACATTTCTGCGTATTTTTCAATAATTTTCTTTGATTCCATTGATTTATCAGGGTCTTTGTCGAGTAAGTGGCCGGAATTTTCGTAAACAAGAAAATCGTTTTTTATTCCTTTTTCGCCAAGTAATCTCACGAAATTTTCTGTTTGCTCAAAAGGCACAAGGTCGTCGAGTTTCCCCTGAAAAACTGCAGTAGGAACACAGCTTTCAGTGATATATGATTGTGGTGAAATTTTCTCCAGCGCTTTTTGTTGCGTTTCACACAGAAAACTTTCTTTTGTGATTTTCACACCACAGCAATGCGAAAGAATACAGTATTTCCAATTTTCATATTTACCTGAAATACCCATTAAAAAATCAGGAGATTTTAAGTTGACAGGCGGACAATATGCGCAGACTGCAACAGGCTTTACGGGTGAGTTTTCTTTTTTTGTATAAGCAAAAAGAAGGGATAGATGTGCACCTGCTGAGCCACCTGACAGAATTAATTTTTCTATGGAAAAGCCTTCTTTAAAACACTCATTTTTTATTGCTGTGAGTGCAGAAGTTATATCGTTAATTTCATCGGAAACGTTTATGTTTTCATCAACAAAACGGTAATTCATTGTGCTGCAGATATAACCTTTTCTGCAGAAATATTCAGCGTCAGGGTGATGGTGAGTTTTATCTCCTGCCTGCCATCCGCCACCGTGGATGAAAAGCAGAAGACCGCAGTCTGATTTTGCTTTTTTCGGAATGAAAAGATCTAACTTCTGCCTTTCGTGATTTCCATAGGTAATATTTTCAAGAAGAACAAATTCGTTATTCATAATCAATCCTCGAGAAAAACGTCTCTGATTGATTCAAGGTAACCGTAACCGTAAAGGTCGTCAGGTTGGAGATAGCTTGTTTCCGTCCATTCATTCCAGCTGTTTACAGTTATAAAAGGAGCTTTCATAACTCCATTTTTAATTGAATCATCTGCAAAATCTTTAACTTTTTCGCAGGCGCGTTTAAAGTTTTCGGGAGTGTTGTTTTCAACAACGCCGGGCATAAAATCGTTGAATCTTACGTTATTATCCCAGCCAACGGAAATGTTAGGATAATAAGGTACGTTAAGATTTTTTGAATACTCATTAATATAATTCATATAATTATCGGCAATGTCATTAAAATCTCCGTCGAAATCAGCTACGCCGCCCCAGTTATAGTTTGTAACTGAATCAATGCCGAGGAAATCGTACATTTTTGCAGAGGTAACACCTTTCTGTGAATCTTCATCCCGAAGCCAGTTGAAAACGCGGTCTCTCCAATGCACAACCTGAAAATGGAGACCTTTGAAACCTGCTTCTGCAGTTTTTTTGCGGAATTCTTCTATGCCTTTTCTGCACTCATCGCTTGTGCCGAATGAGCGGATGAAATTATCAATATCAAAAATCATATACACAGGGCAACCGTCTATGCAGTAATAGTTATCTTTTGAAAAATATTTTTCAATTGTTCTGTCGCAGATTTCGGAAAAAATCTGCGGATTTACAACACCGCTCCAGATAACGGTTGAAAGGTCGCGGTCAGAGTTGCGTTTATCCCACAGATGAGTTGCATCATGGTTTGCCCACATAAGACAGAATTTCATTTCTTTATTGTTTCTTGCTTTCAGGAAACCGTCATTAAGGCAATTTTCAAGGAATGGTCTGTTATCATACCAATACCAGTCATAAATAAAAACATTAACGCCGTGAGAAACTGCACAATCAATCTGCATTTCCATAACTCTGCTGTCTGCTTCATTCACATAACCCCATGTGGGAATACGGGGCCAGCGGCAACCCTTGTAGCCTTTGTTTGTCATTGCTTTAACTGTCTGCCATTCGCCGTAGCCTTCGGGCCAAAAAATACGTGTGCGAGGCTCATCTCCTGTATAAGATGGCCATATAAATGCTGCAATGTCGTAGTTTTTCATTTTTTAAACCTCCTCGAAATGTTTATGTTCTACTCAATTTTTAGTTTGATTAACTTAACGGTATCATTTTATAGAACACTCATTTTCCTTATTCTTTGTTCTGCCACTTTATAACTATCTTTAATTTTGCATTTTTCTAAACCTATTTCAGAAAGAATGATATTTGCACATTCATCTGCATTAAAAACTCTGTCATAAATATGTATTTCAGAAAACTCCTTATAAACATAACTAATAAATTCATCATCACTTAAATCAAATTTTGCTTTAAGTGATTCAAAACATTTTATTATTCCTGGAGGCAGAGTGACCTCATCCCCACTAGTGAAGAAATTAACAAGTCGACTTTCAAGGCAAATATCTTTTTCTATTTTATTATCTAAAATAAATTTATATCCATTTCCTAAACCGCTTAAATCATAAGAAATAACCTCAGCTAATAAATGAAATGCAGGTTTATATTTCTCTTCCTCACACAAAAAATCATGCATATTTAATCGAATATTTCTATAAAGACCGAAGTCACAATTTTGAAAATGTTTGTCTGACTGCTCGTTAAAATAACCCCATAATATATCTCTGTATGGATAATGTGTTTGAGCAATTTTCTCATTCATTTCCCAAACTGACATATATCTGTTTCTATGCAAATAGGAAATATATTTATTTTCTTTTAATTCTTGCTCTCCTTTTGGCGTTAAAACAAAATACCTTTCTTTGTATTTTTTGTTTAAATAATCGACATCCCCATTTTCAAACAGTCGATTGATAAGTTCTTCTTTCTTTCCTGTTACTTTCAAATTTAAAAGTTTTAATTCATCTTTAATTTCTGAAATTTTCAATTTATCTAACGCAGACTGTAAATCACCAACTTCAATAAAACCACGATTATATAAACTCTCCAAAAGGGACTGTGGTTCAGTTACAGAATACTGATAATACCAAAATTGCTGAAAAGTATTATTAGATTTTTTGAAACAGGGTGCATATTCTAACATCATTATTTCATGCGGATATAAACCTTGTCTGCTCGGCGTGGCTGTTTTTATCAAGTCACTCAATAAAGGCGGACCTTCTATTTCTACAGTGTTTTTTATTTGTGCTCTTGGAATAATAACCTCTTTTTGGGAACACGATAATTTTTGCACTTCTTTTGTACAAGTTTGAATTTTTGTTTCATTTTGTCTTGATTTTAAAGAAGTCTGAACTGCACTATTTTTCTTAAGAAAATCAAACAAACCCATATACAGCAACCTTTCAATATTAAATTTAATGTAATCATCATACCATAAATATATAAACTTTTCAATAAACCCAAAAAGCAATTTAAAAATTGAGCTTTAATATCAGACAGATTACATTAAAGTTGCACAAAAAAAACAGGCGAAAAACCTCGCCTGTTTTTTTATTCGATAATTTAACTTTTTTAATTCACTCTACCTATTTTTTCAATGGGAATATTTTCAAAACCGGGAGCAGATTTTCTCAATTCTTCAATATCCCTGATTGCATAATTGCCTGACTCTGCGTCAACAAAAACTTCGTCAGCTTTTGTAATTAAGAAAATAGCATTATCAGATATGTCACTGAATTTTTTTGATGATTTATATATATCGCCTATATCCTTGTATTGGTTGACTATCAGATTATCTTTGATTGTACATGCGGGGTTAGGGATATATTCTGCCGTGTTTGATTTGTTGATATCATCTGTAAGATTTTTGTACTGTGGGAAAGCTTCCTGCCAGATTTCGCTTTGCCACGGAGAATTGTAAAGTGCATCCCACATATCGCCTGTTCCTATGTGTGCGTGAGTAAACCAACCGTTTTCAAGGGCACCTTCTCTTGCTCTTTCATCAAAATAAATTGCATTTTTACCTGAATTCACAATTATATTATTTGTAACAATATTATCTCTGCCACCGCCGATATGTATGGAGTTTCTCGGAATATTTACAAGCAGATTTCCATAAATCTCCTGACCTGAAAGGGCGTCGTCAAGATAAATTCCGTCAGGTTTGTGGTCGCCTGAGCCTATGTTATAAATGCAGTTGTATCTTACAACATTGCCATACCATATCCAGCTTCTGCCTGAATAAATCGCACCTGCATCATCAGAAAGCAGACACACGTGATGGATATTGTTATATTCAACGATATGATTGTTGCCACGATAGGTAATTGCTTCGTGGGGTGAATCGTGCATTTCGTTATGTGAGCAGATGTTTCCTACACCCTCTAACGTTACGGCAGGCTGGTATGTCTGATAAATCTCAGACCAATGGTGAATATAGTTGTTGTCTGCCTTGTTGTTTCCGGGAGTAAGCGTTACTGTATCACCGCCTGACAGATAAATGCCGCCTTTGCCTGTACGGGTTATCTCGTTGTTGTACGCAAGGTTGTTGCAGCCTATCATAGCAAGTGCATTCCCTGCAACATTTTTGATAAGGCAATTCTGCACCGTGTTGTTATTGCCTGTAATCAGAACACCGTCACCTCTTGTGCCTTTTACTGTAATGCCGTTAAACACAAGGTAATCTGCCTGAGAGTTAATTATAGGATTAAGGGTTATTGAAAGATCAATCTGTGCGTTTTCAAAATTTTCAGGCTTCCACATACATAGAAGTCCTTTTTCTCTGTCAAGATACCATTCTCCCTGAGCTGATAACTCTTCAAGCACATTGAAGAAATAATAGGGCGCATCTTCCTTTGTGCCGTAAAGGCTTACGAATTTCGGTGAAAGCTCTCTTGTTTCTTTATTGAAATAACCCATGGGAGAAGAAGCATCTGCCCAATCGTACTTCCAAAAACCGAACATCCACACGTCATCGTGATTTTCCCAACTTGCAATTCTTTCGGCAAGTTCAGGATTCACTCTGTAAATATCTGTTTCGGGGTTGCGGATTGTTTCCCAGTTTTCAACTTCTGTAAGAGCTCCGTTTGATTCTTTGCCCAGACCTGTTTTTACAACTTCTTCTGTATGAATAAAACCATTGTCGGGATATCGTGCAAGATTCTGTCTGATATCATTTACGAAAAGCTCGCAGTAAAGAGGGCCTGTGTAATCTCCGTCATAGCTTTCAGCAGTGTGATAAGAGCCGATTGCATATATTTTTCCCCAATCATTTTTTGTCAGAGAGTAAGGTTCTTTTGTCAGGTCAACCACAACAACATTCTGCTGTGCTTCAGGAGAAAGTCTTTCTGAAATTTCAGGGAAATCGTTTACAGTAACAAAATCATTTTGTGAAATTGTAACACCACCGTTGAGCACAACTTCGCCATTATAAGAGCAGTATGTTATGGGGCAATCTGCAGTACCTGAATCTTCTTTCGTAAATTCGAGAGATGACACACGATATTCGCCCGCTTCAATGCATACAGTTATTCCTGTTTTGCCTGATTTATCTGTTTTTCTTACCGCATCAATTGCTTTTTCTATTGTAAGAAACGGTTTTTCTTTTGTACCGTCATTTTCGTCATTTCCCTTGGTGCTTACGTAAAAATCTCCCATAGGTACAACCTTTTCCTTTTCTGCAGGTGTTGTCAGTGCAGGTGCTGTAAAAGCAACGTCTTCATAAAACCAATTAACAATGTCTCTTCTTATATTGCCCGGAAATATGGTTACCACAACAAGAAGAATAAAAGACATTAACTTACCGCATAACGTGGTTGAATCAAACATTAAACATCAGTCCTTTAATTACATAAAATTGACGCGAGAAAAACTGTAACATTTTCATCATATTACGGTGATTATATCACACCTTCATAGACTTTTCAACAAAATAAAATGTATATGCAATAACGGAAGGTTGAAATGTGAGAAGAAATATTCAATTATACGGTTATTTTCTTTTGTTGCCTGAATTGTTATAATGTATATGAAATTAAAAAGCGGAGGTAAAGCGATGAATATTGAAAAAGTCGGCGGACAGATTGCCGCTTTGAGAAAAGCAAAAGGAATTACACAAAGTGAATTAGGCGACAGAATAGGTGTGTCTTTTCAGGCAGTAAGTAAATGGGAAAGAGGAGAAACATTGCCTGATATCACTCTTCTGCCCGATTTGGCAAAAATTCTCGAAACAACAATTGATTTTATCTTGCTCGGGAATGAAAAAACAATAGAATACAAAGGAAAAATTACCATCGCAGATATGAAAAACGGGCTTGACTGCTTGAAAAAATCAGGTGAGTTTCTGGGCAAAGAAAATATCATTTACCGTGCAGCAATCAAAGGAATAAATACCGACCTTAACACTGATATTGAAGAAGCTTTTTCAAACGATTATGTTTTTGAGGCCTTCCTCGCAGAGGCGATAATTCAGAATTTAATCAGCGGATTATATATTGATATAAGCGATGTAAAAAACAATTTCAAATATGAGCATTTTAAAAATATAGTTGTTGATTACTGTAAAAGATACGGCATAAAATAACAAAAATCCGAGGCTTTTAAATCCTCGGATTTTTATGCTTTTCTGTATTTTATTTATGACACAATATCCCTGATCAATAACACTGACTCCATATTTTTTATACAAGTCAAGATATTCTTCCGTAGCTCCTGAAATGATAAAATCAAGCCCTGCCTCGCTCATCTATCTCACATTATCGTCGTTCATTCCCCAAGGTCTGAAAGCATACGCACCGATAAGAAGTCTGTCGTTATCATAGCGGTATTCCTTGCGTTCGGGAATAATCGGTGTGCCCTCAGAAAATCCTAATGTAGCTGTTGACACAGGGTTGAGAAAAAACCATAAAGAAGTAAACAGAGCAAAAATTCTTCTGAATAAAAACATTAAAATCCTTCCCGGTTTAAGCTACAATCTTCGTTGTTCTGATTGTCTTTTTCAAAAAGCAATCTCCTTTAATGAAAATTTTATATAATCAAGCCTTACGGCAGGATTAGCAATACAGTCATCTCTTTTTATATATCACAAGTTCAGGATTTTCACCATTTTCTTCATAGGTGCATACGAGCAGAAAATCCATATTAGCGGCAATGCCGAAGCATCTCTCGCCACCAAATTCACATTCAAGCTGATTGCCGAGATAGGTTGCATTATCATCAAGGAATTTTGCAGTCTGACCGTTCGGTAGACGGTATTCCAGGTTGATGTATCCGCCCACAAGAGCGTTAAGCTTTTCAACTTTCGGCATCCCTTCGATATGTAAATTGTTGAACTCTTTTATGAGTTGTTGCTTAAACTCTTCAAATTTTTCTGCGCCGCCGAGGTATTTATATTTTTTCCAATAATCAAGTTTCGGAAGCATATTTTTCATATACTCGCGGGCTTGTTCAGAAGAAAACTGTTCATTTGCCATATTATGTATGCAGACATCAATCAGCTCATCCATATCGTGATACATATATTCACCATCTGCATAGCACCATTTACAATATTCTTCATTGAAAATGCCGTCTTTCTCTTTGCTGATGTTTGAATCCTCAAGTGGCATACCGCAGCACTGACAAATGAGTTCACGAGGAGAACCTAAAAGCGTGTTTATAGAAACATCAAACAGCTTTGACAGCAACTTCAAGGTTTCTGTGTTAGGTGTAGTTTCGCCGTTTTCCCAACGTGAAACAGCCTGACGGGTAACAAAAATTTTTTCTGCAAGTTCGTCCTGTGACATACCTTTCTTCGTTCTGAGTTCAAGAATAATATCTTTTGTGTCCATATGTTATCACCTCAGAAACATTATAGTGATAATGTGTTTTATAGTCAAGCAACTTGCTGTTGCTATCGGTTTGACAAATTGGAATTTGTTGATTACACCGGTGTTCCTACTTCAATTAAGTTACCATCCAAATCGTAGAATCGGATTACTCGTTGTCCCCAACTATGTGTCATAAGATGATTTACATATTCAATCATGGGGTATAGTCTTTCTAATTTTTCAATAAATGATTCGATGTCCTGCTCCTCAAAATACAATTCACAAGCGTTGTTCTTTGGAACAATATCTCTATCTAAAAACTTTTTCCAAATTTTTTCATCTTGAAGGACAAGTCCTTCTGTTAAAATCATATTGCCGTCGTTGTCAATCACCAACTCTATACCAAACAAATCGTGATAGAATTTTCTCGATTTTTCTATATCTTTAACAACAATCAAAATGTTCTTCAATTTCATATCATTTCTCCATCAAATTATTATCTGTGAGCCTGAAAATCAATTCCTGCTTTTCTTGCTTGACTGCATAAATCCTTTGTCTGCAATTTGTATTCCTTGCCGTCTTTGACGAAATGAGTTCCGCATTGTCTAAATTCAAAACTGACATTCTTTCTGATGCATTGCTCTCGGATGTCAATAACCCAGACATAATCAAGAGGTCTTGCAGATTTATCCGACTCTCCACCCACAACCACAAGCTCAATATTATCAAGATACGGTTCAATATGTATTTTTTCAAGCAACGGTTGTGCAGTAATACATTTGTGCTTTACCGGAAGCGATTCAAATAATGCCAATCTTTTATCTGCATTTTTCTGATTTTCAACAGTACAGCAAACAACTACATTTTCGTATCCGTCACCCCAATCATCGGGAATGCAATCAGCAAATCTTTCAATGCGTTTTGTGAGAAAAAGAAAGGTACAGTCCTGTCGCTCTTTTATCATAGACCAACATTCATTTCGCCATTCGTCTGCTTCCTCAATAAGAAAATCGGTCGAAAAGCACATATAAACCGTTCCGCTTTTTATTTTATAGTTGCCATTTTTCAATTTCTCGGTAGGTTTATAAAAATCTTTTGTTTTAACGATTTCACTTGTATCAATGCCGCGTTTGGCATCACCTTTATGAATATAGCAATGCAGACACCCATCACTGCATTTTTTACAACCTCGCCAAGGATTCCACATAGCCATAATAAATACTGCTCCAAATCTTTATTTATCAAAGTAATTATATCACACCTTCACCAAACAAATCAACCTGAATACATATCCTCGTGTAATCACAAGGATTTTTTATCACAAAAATTTAAAGTAAAAATATTTAATCTAATCCTTATTGTTTTTTCATTTGTCTGAGGAAGCTGAGAACAGCTATCGCAGTTATAAATACACTGTACAGAATAATGGGTGTAACGTGAGTTAAGGCAAGCTCAAAGTTCCCGCTGAATAAAGCTTTTTCCATTTCTGCTGCGTGAACAAACGGTAGCACATTCGCAATTTTTTCGAAAAATCCACCCACAAGTTTCAAATCAAACCATACTCCGGATAGCCACGCAGAGAGATTAGTAAGTAATGCACCGCAAATACCGCCGACTTGTTTAACGCCAAAGATACTTCCACAAAAAAGCCCTAATGCAATATTTAAAACAGCCATTGGTATTATACCTATTATTGCATAAACAATGTTTATGCTGACCGTCAAGCCCAGAGGAATCGCAAACAGGTAACAAATGATTGTCTGACTGATTGCAAGAGGTAAAAGAGGTAGCATATAGCCAAGAATAAAATCAAAACCTGTAAGTGGTGTTGCGTATAATCTTTGCAAAAAAGCACTTTCTCGGTCCTTAGCAATCAGCGTGGCGGAGAAAAGTGTCATAAATGACAAACCGAACACCGTAATGCCGGGCGTTAGTGTGTCAATATCAAACAATTCTGCGGGGATATTTTTCTGCAAGCTACTCAGAAGTAATAGTAACACCAAAGGAAAACCGAGACCGAAAGCAAGATTTATCGGGTCACGCAGAATCTCCTTTGTACACCTTTTTGCAAATGTCAACATTCTCATAATGCACCCTCCTTCACTATAGAAACGAAGGCTGATTCAAAGTCATTTGCACCTGTCATTATCTTTAATTCTTCTGTAGTTCCTACAGCAAGAAGATTGCCGTCTTTCATGATACCTATACGGTCAGAAAGTGATTCTGCTTCTTCCATATAATGTGTTGTAAGAATAACGGTTACTTTGCCCTCCAACGAGCGAATCATATCCCAAAGCTCATGCCGTGCGATAACATCTAACCCAAGAGTAGGTTCATCCAAAAAGAGAATTTTAGGTTCACTGATAAGTGCCATAGCAATACTTACACGGCGTTGCCATCCACCCGACAGCTTGCCTGCTCTTCTGTTTAAAACAGAATCTAAAGCAAATTGTTCGGTAAGCTCATTGATTTTGGCTTTGCTTTTTTCTTTAGTAACCCCATGAATACCACACATTAATTCAAGGTTTTCCTTTACAGAAAGATTAGGAGCTACTGCAGTTTCCTGAGGTGATACACTAATCAATCGCTTAACCTGTTCGGGCTGTTTGGTTATACTGTATCCACCTATAAATGCATCGCCATCCGTTGGTTTTGTTATACAGGTTAACATCTTTATTGTTGTGGTTTTTCCTGCTCCGTTAACACCTAACAGAGAAAATAGTTCTCCTTGATGTATTTCTAAATTGAGCTTATTCACAGCAGTAAGATTTTTGTATCTTTTGACAAGTTCAACTGTTTTTATTTCTTGCATTTACGTTAGCCTCCTTTTTATTTGCAGTACCATCATAGCAAATGTAAAAGAGGAAATGTTAATTTTTATCTAATCGGTCATTTATCGTATCTCATCGGTTATAAAAAGTATATCACATTAACACCCTATATTTCAAATTACATATCCTTGTGCTTTAAGGTTTAGTGCGAGGATTTTTTAAATGCAAAATTTTTAAGTGAAGAAAGTGAAAAAATGCTTTAGCAACTTTAAAAACAAAAACACAAAAAATAAAATCATAAGAAAGGAAAATTAAATTTATGTCAAATGAAAAAATTGAATATTTAAATTTTGAAATGCTTTCAACAAATTGCAACCCAGCAAAACACATAAAAAATCCGCAATCATAACGATTACGGATTCCATGGTGGAGACGGAGAGGATCGAACTCTTGACCTCTTGAATGCCATTCGCCCCGCTTCTCCCACGCTGGCTCAGTGCTGACGCACTTCGCCTGAAAGCCCCCAAACATCAGGGGGTTCGCTATTTCACGCTTTTTAAATTACAGTGAATTTATATACGCATGTTCTCTTGAATTTCGATTATCCTTATTATAACACCAAGAGACTAAACATGTCAATTTTCACAGTCCAAAAAGCGGGACTGAACTCATCAAAAGACACCAATCACGAACAAATAATTTCCTTTTAAATCAGATTGCATCTAAAAAGAACAAAGCATTCCAAAGTATCAACTTTCATCAACTTTATAACTTTCTGTTATTGCTTTGAGATGTTCTGTATATCCGTCAATAACTTCTTGCGGACTTATTATTTTTACTTTAACGCCAAAACCGCATAACCAAGAGTAGAATTGACTGCTGACTTCAACCTTTGTTCTTACTGCAAAAGTTTTCTTATCAACAGGGGCATAAAACACATCAGAATCAGTTCCAAATCTTTCGATTACTGTATCGAGCAACTTATTATCAAATTGTAATTTAATAGTTGTTTTTTCACCGCCATACATTGAAAAAACTCTGCGTGTGTAATTCTCAATATCAAAGTTTTTATATAATTCTTTGCCGATGCGTTTTTCGTTAAATATCTTAACTGACTTCATTCGGTCAATACGAAAATGATAAAGATTTTTTCCTCGTTGGTCAGATGCAATCATATAATAATTGCCGTCATTTATTAGCAGTGCATACGGACTATATCTGTATTTCGCACCTTTCCGTTTTAACACCTGAGTAAGTCCGTTTTCAATAACATATTGTTGATATTGAAACTCTATCTGACAGTCACTCTTAATTGCATCATTTATTACTTTTATAGACTTCAGTGTTTTTTCGTTCTGTGTTTTTCCTTTTCCTCTGCCTACAAGATAAACTTTCTTTTTTATTTCATTTTCCTGTGCTTCACTGCAAAGGCTATAAACTGTTTCAAGTAGATTTTTTGATTGTCTTTCCGATATAAACTTAGCAGAGTGAATGCATTCTGCCAACAGCTTCAATTCATTGAAATCATAAGGTCTATTTGCAACCTTATATCCGTGTTGGCTCTTATCGTATTCTATGTAATAATTCAGGCGTTCCCTCTCTTCGACATCAATATTGGGATCGGTGTCTATCTCGAAAATTGTATTGAGCAATCTTATATCACGATTAATTGAATGAGCTTCTGCTGAAATTCCGTATGCTTCAAGAAAACTGATTATTTCTGATGTTTTTATTGCATGGTTTTCATCAGTGCGTTTCAAGAGAACCTGAGCAACAAGCATGGACTTAAACTTTTGGTTCTCACTGCGACCGCCCTTGTCATTGTTTTCAATTGCCATAACATCACCCTCTTGTATCTGTTGGAATGATTATAACACAGAATACCAAAAGAGTGAAGTTGTGAGTCTGCTTTTTGCGAAAACACTTGAAAATATAGGTTTATATTGTTATAATAAATGCACCACACAAAATTCAATATAGTTATTTATGCAGGAGTGGCATTTTTGTCTTTTGGTAAAAGTGCAGACTTCTATATTCGCATTTCTGTGTAAATGACGATGAATTTTGTGTGGTAGCAAATCGAAGTTCTGCATTTTTCGGTGTGTGTAACTTCGGTTGCACACACTTTTTTGGTTTTTTGGGAGGTGAAAAAATGGAAAAAAATAACTTATTTACAAGACTAAAAGCGATACGTAAAGAAATATTAATATTTATCGTTATTTTGGCTTTTTGTGTTTCTTGTATAGTAGGCGGTGCAAAAACAGACTCATTCATTCTTGTTTTTTGTGGGTCCTTTCTTTTAATAGTTTTTCTTGCAATAGCTTTTTCGTTATTAAAAGTAATAATGTCTAATGAAACAGTAGAAGAAATGCAGGAAAAACAAGCACAAAAAAGCGGAAACGGTGGTAAGACTGCCGCCAAAGTGCTTATATGTGCCTTTCTTTTGTCACTTTTGTTAGCAGGTCTTGTGACGGGTATAGAACTTGGTGATGGGGCAAATGCAGGCTCTTCCGAAAATGTTCGCATTTGCAAATCATGTGACAGAGAGTTTTCAGACACTTCAAATACACGAAAAATAGCCGAAAGCGGTATGTGCCAAAATTGTTATAATAACTTTAAAAGCGTGTCGCAGTTTATCGGACAATAAAACTAAAAAAATTCAAGTCAGACTTTTAACAGATATATTTTTATAGATTACATGTTAAATGTCTGACTTAAAATTTATATCAACTTTCCAAAAGATTTACATACTTATAAACCGTGTTTCTACTCAGACCGCAAACTCTTGCGAACTCTGACAGGTTCAGACTGCCTGATTTAAAAGCGGGATAATGTCTGAAGAATATCTGCGGGATTTGCTCTGTTGTTGTCTGCGGGCGACCTATTTTTGCCCCCTTAGCTTTTGCATTCGCCATTCCTGACCGCACCCGCTCTCTGATAATGCGAAGTTCAAGTTCCGCAAAAACACCTGACATCTGAATGAAAGCGTTTGTCATGGGGTCAATCTGACCGTTAGAACAATCAACCGTAATACTGCCCACAATAACAAGCCTGAGCTTCTTTTCTCTGACCGTTTCAATAATCTCGCAGAGTTGCTTTGTGCTTCGTGCAAGTCTTGAAACTTCAAGGGTATAAACAGTGTCTCCCGCCTGAGCATGTTCCAAGAGTGAAGAAAGTTCCTGCTTGATTGCACTGTCGCCATGTTCGTATTCAAGAAAGATTTCTGTTGCACCCGCTTTCTTCAGTTCTCTGATTTGGCGGTCAATGTCTTGTTTGCTCTCGTTGGTTGAGCATCTCGCGTATCCGTAGTTCATAGTTCCACTTCCTTTTAATTAACAAATGTATCGTATGTGAATTTAGCACCGAGTCTGAACCCCGCAATAAAACTGTTTGCATTACCTACGCAAAGAAATTCTCCTGATTGGTTTATATATGTTTCAAACAGTTCCTTTTCTGCATCAGTTAGTTTTGTGGTAAGCTGTTCTTCCGTTTGTGATAGTGCGTTCAGCTTCTTCCTGAGGTCTGATTTCAGCTCTGTTGCAATTTCCTGTGGTTCAATGTTTCCGTAATAAAACTGTTCAATAAAGTGTGACATGATATTCTCCTTTTTGCTGCCCCACTGTTGCGTGGAGCAGTTGGTGTTTTTTAGCAGATTGTGAAACGGCGACTGCTGACTTTCTTTGTAAATTCTTTATACATATCGCCGTGCAGTTTCTTGAATGCTGTTGTATCAAATCTGTTTGAGAGAACTGAAGTCCAACGAACTATATACTGTCCCGCTTCCATTTCTTCAGTATCTCTGCTGAGCATTTCAGCTTTGATTTCGTCTCGGAGTGTTTCTGCTTCTGCCTTTGCTTCTTCAATGAGTGTTTCAAGGCTTCTGAGTGCTTCGATTTTTGATGTAATTTCGATTGATGACATAGTAATTATCTCCTTTGTTTTTGTGTTTGGTTGTTTATCAACTGTATATATTATAGCACTAAATGTTAGTGTTGTCTATTGACATAATGCACTAACTTTTAGTGTTTTATTTGTGCAAAATTAGCACTTGTTTTTAGTGCAATAGTGTGATAGAATAATTACAATAGGAGAGGTGGTGTTTAAAATGGCATTACAGTATAAAATAGACATAATGGCTGAGCTGAAAAACAAAGGTTATTCTTCAACAAAAATCCGTGAAGAAAAACTCATCGGTCAGTCATATCTTCAGCAAATCAGGCACGGTGAATTAGTATCATGGAAAACCATTGATACTCTCTGCTCACTTTTGGACTGTCAGGTGGGCGATTTGGTTGAGTATGTAAAAGACCCTGAATAAGGTGTGCAAAAAATCATCTGTTTTCATGAACAGTTGATGCTGACCGTTCTGAAGCGGGAAAACGCAGAAAATCACCTTGTTTTTGTTCAAGTAATTGGAAACACCTTTTCATGAACAGGCGGGGGTATGGTTTCAGGAAGAAAAAATATTTTACTGTCATAAGTGCTTTTGCGTGGCTCGCAATTATTCCAAACTGATTTTTTGTTCAAAAACGGATTTGTGACCGTGAATGATGAAAAAATATTTTTACCGTCAGACGAACCAACAGGAATATAAACGAAAAAAACGGCAAACCCTGAGAACATCTCTCTTGGTTTGCCGTTAGCTTATTTCCAATCTTCAAAAATGTCTTTCATAGCTTCATTGACTGCAATAGTCATCATGCTATTAACAAATCTGAAAATCTCTTTTTCAAGAATGGATTTTTCTTTCATCTTCTTCCTGTTGGTTCTTCTGCTCGCTTCAAGTATCTGATAGGGTGAGAAGCCTTGCAGATGCATTCCTTTGTGATAATCAGGAAGCGGGTCTCGATTTATCATAAATATTACTCCTTTCGTTTGTCTCTCATTATATATTGAAAATTTGTTAAATACGATTACATAAAAAAGAACAGTATTCCAAAAAATGGAATACTATTCTTTGAGCATACTATTTACTATTATTTCTTTCAGGCGTTCTGTTTTCGCCCATTCAATACCATTCATTATAATTTTCGGCGTTCGGCAAACCGCCCCGCCCCAAATCTCCATAGCCTTTTTAAATGCATATGAACTTTCATCAGGGATATTATGTTTCCAATATTCTCTCCAACCTTGTTTATATGTTTCTGCTGAAATTTCTGTTGTTGTCTTTTTGCCGTTTTCATCATGATTCACAGCAAAATAAGTAAAATCTGTTGTATCTTTGTGTATCAGATTTGCTTTATCCAAATATCCCACCCAACTTCTGATAGTTGTTCGTGATACATGTTCATATTCATCAGACATATAATTTTCTTTTTCAACATCAGGCAAATTGATAAAGTCCTCATCTTCAAAAAACGCATAATAAAACATTTTCAATTTTCTGAAATCAGATTGAGCGGGTATATTCAATTCCGTTATACAAAACATTTTAAACTCGTCAGGAACATTCAAAATATCAAATTCTGTTCTTTCGCCTCTTCCTGACACTTCAAATTCACAGCCATATCGAGTAAGCTTTCTTTGAATGCCCTGACGGTCTCGTGTGTTCAAAATCGTTCTTAATTCTTCAATTTTATATTTTCTTTTTTCAAGCATATTTCCAATTCCTTTTTAAGTTATACTCTTAACACACAATATAATAATATAATGTCTGTTAATTATTTGACTTAATTTTAACCTGCTTGTTTTTCTTTTTTTACCTGATAGTTGTCTTTATCAGGCAGAGGAACTATCTTTGCAACTGTCAAATTGCCCTCAAACTCAGGGATTTCTTTATAGTTAGGGAATTGAGCATTAAACCAATCACAGACAAATTTATAGGGACTTTTCAGCACTACTGACATTTCTTTTACTTTCTCAAATCTTTTAATAAGAATATCAGATTTATCAAAGCATCTAATATATTTTTCCATGTTTGAATATGTAAGTCTTTTGTTATATCGTGCTGTTTTTTGTTCTCTGCCTGACTGAACGCACATCTGAATATCAGGAAAGTCTTTCTTTATTGCTTGTATCATTCTGTATTCAGGCGAACCGTATTTTTCTGCTTCACCCGCAAATTTATAATTCATAATAAGTGTTCCTGTTTTAAAATCAATTTTATAGCCTTTTGTTTTTACTGAAACTTTTACTCTTTTTTTCATAATTATCAATTCCTTTCTTTTAAATCGCTTTTGCTACAACGGGGAGTGTTTCATTAGTGGTGTCTGATGTTTCATCTTTTCCTTTTTCTCTAAGTTCCTTTAAAAATACTTTGTATGAATCATAATTCTCAAAAGTTTTCTTGAACCAAGCGAGAACCGCACAGTAAGGACAGGTCTGAACCTTTGAAAGTCTGATTTGTCTTTCAAATTCTATAATAAGCTCTTTTGCATCTTTCTGTTCGTTGATAAATATTCTCATGTTTTCATAAGTAAGGTTTCTATTTGTTTTCTTATCAGGATTCTTTTTAATTGATTTTGTAACCATTACTAAATCAGGGTTATCTGATTTCACTTCACGCCAAAGTTTATATTCAGGTGTGCCATAAATTCTTGCGTTCTTTGCAAAAGCCTTTGTTACTGTAACAGTGTTATCATTATTAAATTTAAGTGTATTTTTCATTATCATCAATTCCTTTTCTTTTTAAATTAGTTTTCTTTTTTATTTGTTTTTTTGTCTCTCTTGGTTGTGCTAAGTGAATGTTTGTCTGAACTGTTTCATGGTTTGTTCGTTCCTTTCTGTTTCGTTTTCTGTGTCTATATTATAACAGTTCAGAAACACTACCCTCGCACATAACTATTCCTCTGCTTTTTTACAAAATAAAAAAACAACTCAAAAAAAGAGTTGTTTTTCAATCTGATAGTGTTTAATATTGTATGGTTATTATAGCTTTATTTGCAAAGCGGGCAAAAAGTTATCAAAAGATGATGATTTGTTCTTATTTGAGGTGTTTTGAGGATATTTGAGCGAGTTTAATATCCTTTGTTCAACTTTATTCGCTCACTTTTGGATTTAATCTGAGCAAGTGGGGAAAAATTATCAAAGTTTTTTGTTAAATCAGCATCAAAAATATTGCAGTAATGCTTTGTCATTTTCAAAGTGGAATGTCCCAAAAGTTTTTGGAGTGTAAAAGCATCTCCCCCACAATCAACAAGATATTTTCTCGCAAAGGTGTGTCTGAATAGGTGAATGCTTGTTTTTTGAACGCCCCTTTTGTGATTGTATCTGACTATCGACTGCCTGAGAGCACTTTCTGATAACTGTTCCCCATATTGATTGCAAAACAAATAATCAGTTTCTTTCCCTTTACGAATTCTCATATATTCTCTGAAAATTGTAATCATAGCAGAACACAACGGTATCGCCTGAACCTTTTTATTCTTTGTATGTCTGTAAAAAACAATTCCATTTTCCAAATCCACATCACGGTTCTGAATTGCTCTGATAGTTGATGCACGACTTCCGCTATTCATGAGAAAATTTATAATTACCCAATTTCTGTATTCACCAAAATCACTTTTTCTCATATCAGGCTTCTTTAACAGCTTTTCAAGTTCCTTGTCTGTATAAGTTTCTTTTATTGTTTCTTCGCATTTATAAAGTTTAATATTAAGATCAGTTATTCCCTCTTCATTACACCAAGAGAAAAAGGATTTCAGCATTCTTGTATAACAGTTAATAGTATTTGAAGCAAGCCCGCTTTCCCGCATACTCACAATCATTTCATTCAGGTCTGTCTTTTGGAGTGCAAAAATGCTCATTGAAATATCCAAATGTTTTGATACTGACTTGAATTGATGTTGATAACTTTCTAAGGTTTTATCTGCAAGTCCTTTTGTCTTTCTCGATAATATAAAATCATTGAAAGTTTCTTTGATTGTCGCACCTGAAAATAACTCAATTTTTTCCATTTTAATAACCTCTTGAATTCTTAAAATTACCGAAAAATTCAAGAGGTCACGGAATTTATAAAAAGACATGAGAAAAGCCTTGAAACACTAATGTTTCAAGGCTTTTGGTGGAGACGGAGAGGATCGAACTCTTGACCTCTTGAATGCCATTCAAGCGCTCTCCCAGCTGAGCTACGCCCCCATATTTTAAGTAAGAAGTAATAGTGAAGAGTGAAGAAGTATTCACTCTCGAATAAAAACCCAATTAATAAATAAGTGCGGGTGATTACTTTAAAAGTATATCACCCGCTTTTATTTTAGTCAAGTATTTTTAATTTAAAATCTGCTGTTATGGCCAAAACTTGCTATGGGAAACACAATAATAATTTATTGAAAACTCACATCAGTGATAGCATAAATTACTCAATCATTCCCATATATCTTGCAAACCAATAAATAAGCATGTATGACGAGCCGGGTACTGCCATACTCTCATCTCCACCGTCAACAGTATACGGTCTTGAGCCGAGCTCAGAAAAAGTTCTTTCGTCCCAGTTAAATGGCTTAAGCGGTTTTATACCGCCTCCCCATTTAACGCCTTCATCTGACATAACCACATTTCTTCTTGTGCTGTTTATCATCTTATATCTGATAAGGCTCAACGGATAATCCTGAAGCACCTTAACATTATAATCAAGGTCACATACATCTCCCGTAAATGCACCGTAAATGAAATTGTAGAAGGGATTTCCCTCAATTCTTTCGTATTCAAAATGGTGCTTAAGTCCCATAAGAAGATAACCTCTTATTGCAGGGTCCTCTTCCAACATAAGATATGGGAACATATTACACATACCGAGATAATCGTCAATATGACAGGCATGACCGTCTTCACGCTTATGATAAGCTGCGTTGAGAAGGAAGTGATGGTCAATAATAAGTTCGTTATATTTCTTCAGATATTTCTCATCACCTGACATATAGTGTGCAATTTTCAGGAAGCCCAGCATTTCAAGAGAATTAACTCCTCTTTCCCACATCCATTTACTGTTGTGATTCAACTCGTGTTCGTTCCAGCAAGCCCAAGTTGTAGGAAGATTGTCGTAATCACAGAGATATCCGTCGTGCTCTAAAATATGGTCGGTGATATTGCAGACAGCTTCTTTTATTTCTTCTTTTTCTGCTTCATCTGCAACAAATTTATGGTAAAGGAAAAATCCCATATAATGTCCTGTCATTTCGTCTGAAGATGTTTCACCAAGCCATTCATAAGTACCGTCAGATGAGCGGTGCCATTCCTCGTCGATTTTATTTTCTCCGAGACCCACACCCCAATTTGGTTCATCAGGGAATCTTACAGCGCGTGCAGTAAAGCCCTTTATTTCGGGTGCTCTTGTCAGGAAAAGACCTGCGTCCTTTGCTCTTCTTGCAGCCTTTAATACCTCTTCATTCTTTGTGACTGCATAACAGAAACAAAGTGCTGAAAGATAGGTATGTGTCCAGAGACCGTCGTTATCAGTAATACGAGAGCGTGTTGCATTAGTCATATCTCCGTTTACAATTCCGCCGATACCTGTAACATAACCCTGCTTACGCGGGAAATACTTTTCAGTGAATCTGAAATGCTCCCATGCTTTTTCTTCAAGAGTCATTTCTTTCTGTTCGATTTTTATAACTCCGCCCTGTGAACCTGTGTAAAGCACACCGTTTCTTTCTGCAACTGCAGTAACCTCAGTTGAAAAAGCATATCTTGTTGCAGGCAGGTATTTTGCACTGCCTTTTGAAATAATAACTGCACCTGCATCAGTGCCTAAAAATGCATCACCGTTTTCAAGGAAAGTGATTGCATTTACACTTTCTTCAGGAAGAATACCGATTTGTTTGCGGTTATACCAGCCGTCTTTATAATCATAAATATAAAGGCCTTCCTTTGCACCTACCCAGAGGTAACCGATTCTGTCAAAGCAGATTGTCTGTATATTCATTTCAGGCATCGGTGAAAAATCAGGGAAAATGCATCTCCATGTTTTTCTTTTGCCTTCAAGGCGTTGAACGGAGCGTTCATTCGCAACAGAAACCCTGCTGTTTTTTTCGTCAACACAAAAGCTTTCAAACTCTGTGTGATTTTCAACTTTCATCTCTCCGTCATATTCTCCGAAAAGATATTTTTTTGTTAAAACATAAAGCCTTGTTTCACCGCCGAGAGCAGTAATTTCTTCTTCAAATTCTTTTTTTATTTGAATTTGATTTTCATTGACCGAATAGAGAATTTTTCCGCTTGCGGCATAAGTTTTTCCGTTTTTGTCAGAGAAAACATCTGTGATATTCTCATTTTCAAGAACTGTACTCCATACGCCGTTTTCAAGTTTGTGCAAGCCCTTTGATGATGCGGCATAGAGCAAATCATCTCCGGCAATTGCCAGTTTTTTGATATCGCTGTCAATGGGATATCTTGTCATAACTTTCTGAAGATAAGGGGCTGTTTTGTAAACCGGTTTTTTCATAAATTCTGTCCTCTTTAATTATAAATTTTTGTCAAGGAAATCTTCTGTTACATCTGCTAATTCTTCGCTTCTGTTTTCAATGCAGAAATGACCTGTTTCAACATTGTAAATTTCGTCAGGTTCAATAAGTGTTGCTGTCTGCTCTTTCATCTGACCTGTAAGCACAAGGTCTTTTGTGGCATTTACAAGAAGAATGGGGCATTCAAGCTGTGCTACCTTGTCAAAATCAGTTACAGTTGCTGTAAAAGATGTTCTGAAAAGGTTTCCGCCTGTGCCGGGAAGTGCCATAGGCTCAGTGATGCCTGATAAATCATAAGATTTTGTGAATTCACAATCCATGCTTGCCATAAGAAGTGCCATTCTTACAAGAGGAGTAAGTTTAGTGATGAAAGGTGTAATCAGGTTCATCATGCCACTCATAAATTTGCCTGTCATAAAGCCTTTCATTGCTTCAGGCATTGCATTAATGGGTGCAGGACAATAAAGAAGAAGTGCTTTGATTTCAGGGTTTTCTACAGCAACGTTCATTGCGACACCGCCACCCATTGAGTGACCTGCCACAATCCATTCGCTCATGGGAGCAATAGTTTCTGCAAGTTCACGTACCAGAGTTTCTCTCGGCACAAAATCTGTATTTTCGTCTTCTCTTGTTGTGTAGCCGAATCCGGGCATATCAATAAGCAGACATTCATAGCCTTTTTCTGTCATTTCTGCCGCCATATTATTCCACGCATACGTTGAGCAGACAAAGCCGTGAATCATAATAATTCTGCCCTTTGTTTCACCTTCGGGGAAAAATCTTCTGTAGTGAACAGTATAATCGCCGTATGTAAAAAATTCGCTGTTTTCAAAAGGCTTTTCCTCTGTTGTGTCAGCAGCAAAAGAAACTACCGAAAACATCATGATAAATGCTAAAACAAAACTTAAAAATTTAACTGTTTTTTTCATAAAAACTTTCCTTTCCGTTTTATTTATTTAATTTTATCATATGTTTTTATTAAAATCAACAAAGTCATGATTAATTAAAATTAAAGTGTACATAATTATCTTGCACAAACAAACAGAAAGGTGATTTTATGAAAGAATATTTTTATGATGATTTTGAAGAAACAGAAGAAGATGAATTTTTTAACGAAGACGATTTCGGTGACGAAGAATTTTATCCCACCGCTGAAGAATATAACAGAATCCATAAACAAAAATATGATTATTTTTAAGCACTCATTGAGTGCTTTTTTGTTGCAAAAAATTATTGTATATGGTAAAATAATTATTTAGATAGGAGTGATAAAAATGTATATATTCAAATTAGATTCCGTTCTTAAAGATTATCTGTGGGGCGGAGACAGACTTCTTAAAAAATACGGCTTTAAATCTGACAAGGAAATCGCCGCAGAAGCATGGGTTCTTTCATGCCATAAAGATGGTCCCAGCATTGTTGTAAACGGTGACTTTGCAGGAAAAGAACTCCGCGAAGTTCTCAATGCAGAAATGATGGGCACAAACTGTGCAAAGTTTGACAAATTCCCCATTCTTACAAAACTCATCGATGCAAAAGATAACCTTTCTCTTCAGGTGCATCCGTCAGATGAAACAGCAGATAAAGATGCAGGCGAAGAAGGCAAAACAGAATCATGGTATATTGCTGACTGTGACGAAGGTGCAGAGCTGATTTATGGCTTTAAAGATGATATCACAAAAGAAGAATTCATTGAAAGTGTAAATAACGGCACTTTTATCGACAAGGTAAATCGTGTTAAAGTAAAAAAAGGCGAATGTTATCACATTGAAGCAGGCACACTTCACGCCATCTGCAAAGGAATTTTTCTTGTTGAAGTTCAGCAGAATTCAAATACAACTTTCAGAGTTTACGACTACGACCGCGTTGGTGCAGATGGTAAAAAAAGAGAACTTCATGTTGAAAAGGCACTGAAGGTTATTAACTACAACAAACAGGAAACTGTTGAATTTTCAGGTGAAGAAAACACAGAAAATTATTCTAAAAAACTTCTCTCTGAATGTGAATTCTACAACTTCTCAGAAGTTAAAACACATTCATCATACGAAGGCGAAGCAGATGAAAAATCTTTTGTTTCTTTCGTTTGTATTGAAGGCGAAGGCACAATTAAATGCGATGAAAACGAAGTTGCACTCAAAGCGGGCGATTGCGTTTTTGTTCCTGCAAAAACAGGTAAATTTATTTTAAACGGTGAAATGACACTTCTTGAAACGAGGGTTGACTGATGGCTGTTCTTTCAGCTTCAAATCTGAATATGAGTTTCGGAGAAACTGTTCTTTTTTCAGGCGGTAACTTCGAAATCGGTGAAAACGAAGCTGTGGGATTAATTGGTGCCAACGGTGTTGGTAAAACTACCCTTTTCAGGATAATCACAGGCGAAGAAGATTCATTTGACGGTGACATCATAACAGGCAAAAATACTGTTATCGGTTACATGCAGCAGCATGCATGCCGCGGCTCACAGCTTTCCATGTATGGTGAATTGATGACAGTTTTTGGTGACATTATTGAAATGGAAAATGAGCTTGAAAGCCTTTCAAGAGAAATTGACAAAAACGAAGGCAATCTTGATGAGCTTATTGCGAGGCAGAGTTTTCTCACCGAAAAGTTTCAGTCTTCAGGCGGACTTACATACAAAAGTCGTGCAAGAGCAACACTTATTGGTCTCGGATTTTCGGAGGATGATTTTTACATTCCCGTCAGTGCGTTGAGTGGCGGACAGAAATCAAAACTTTCCCTTGCAAAACTTCTTTTAAGCGGTGCAAATCTTTTGCTTCTTGATGAGCCTACAAACCATCTTGACATTGAAAGTGTTGAATGGCTTGAAGATTTTCTGCGTGACTTCAAAGGTGCTTCGCTTGTAATTTCTCACGACAGATATTTCCTTGATAAAGTTACTTCAAAAACACTTGAAATAGAAAACAAAAAACTGACTTTACGAAAAGGTAATTATTCAACTTCTTTAAAGCAAAAAGAAATTGATAAACTGACTGTTCAGAGAAATTATGACAATACAATGGCAGAGGTTCACAGAATTGAGGGAATCATTGCACAGCAACGGCAGTTCAACAGAGAAAAGAATATAAAAACTGCGGAAAGCAAACAGAAAATGATTGACCGTATGCTTGAAAATCTTGAAACTCCCGATGCAAAACAGGAAGAATTCCATTTTAAATTCACAGCAGAAGAAAAAAGCGGAAACGACGTTTTATTTATAAAAGACCTGCAGAAATCCTTTGATTCAAAACGCCTTTTCAGAAATGTAAATTTCAACCTTTATAAAGAAGACAGAATGTTTCTTCTGGGACCTAATGGTTGTGGCAAAACAACTCTGCTTAAAATTCTTACAGGCCGTGAAACAACCGATTCCGGTGATTTTACTTTCGGCACAAATGTTAAAATCGGATATTTTGACCAGAGTCTAGCAGGCCTTGATGACAGCAAAATGGCTATTGATGAAATCTGGGATGAGCACAAAGATTTTAACGAAACGCAAGTAAGAAGTGCTCTTGCAATGTTCCTTTTCAAAGGCGAAGACGTTTTCAAAAAAGTGGGAGAACTCAGTGGCGGTGAAAAAGCGAGAATTGCTCTTCTGAAACTTATGCTGACAGGTTCAAACTTATTGCTTCTTGATGAACCGACAAACCATCTTGACATCCGTTCACGCGAAGCTCTTGAAAATGCACTGTTGTCTTATAACGGTACTATTCTTACTGTTTCACACGACCGTTATTTCATAAATAAACTTGCCACAAGAATTATAAGATTTTACGATGACGGCATAAAAAATTTTGACGGAAACTATGACGATTACTGCATTGCACTTGAAAACGAAAAATTAGAAGTGGTTGCAGTAAAAAAAGAAAAACCTTCACAGAATGATTACAAGCTCCGCAAGGAAATGAAAAGTGAACACAGAAGATTGCAGACTGCAATCAGAAAATGTGAAGAAGAAATTGAAAAAAATGAAGAAGAAACTTCACTTATTGAAGAAGAACTTTCTTTGCCTGAAGTTGCTTCTGATTATGAAAAAATAAGCGAACTAACAAACAGAATGAACGAACTTAAAGTAAAGCTTGATAAGCTGATGGAAGAATGGGAAGTTCTTTCTGATAAATTCGCTGAGCTTGATGAAAAAATCATTGCAAACCAAGGCAATGTTTGATATACTCATATAAAGAAATAAATTGAGAGGTGTAAAAATGAAACCTTATATTTTAAAAAGACATCTTAACAGAGTGCCGGTTTTTTATGAAATCGATTCTCCTGAAATCCCCAAGGCTTTGTTTGAGGCTGAATGTGTGAAACCTGACCTTACAGATTTCCCCCTTCCCCTTCCTTCAAAGAAAAAGGATTACACTTGTTTTGTAAAAACTGATGATGGTGCTGAATGGTACGGTGCTACAACAGGTCTGACAAGATACGATGCAAATGCAGAACGTATTGAAGACAAGGTTATGTACTTTGCTGCTGACAGACACCTTAACGACAATAAAGTTGAAAAACTTCTTGCTGACGGAAATTCAGTATGGGTTAAAACTGAAACAGGCGTTGTGCATATGACTTTTGTTGAATATTCAACAGATGAAAAAGCAAACGTTCTTCTTCAGGAATCCCTTGATATCGTTGACAGACGCGGTATGATAAGCCAGAGAAGACTTGAAAAAGCACGTGACCTTTCTTCAAAATTCTATGATAACGAATGCGATAACGACGGCGGCTTTACTGCAGCATATGCTGTTGGTGAAATTTTCCACTATGCAACATTGGTAAGAGAAAAAGGTGCAGATGACCCTGAAACACTCCGTATCAAGGACGTTGCAACAAGAGCTACAGAAGCTTGTCTTCTTCTTTTCTATGTTCCCGGCAGAGGTGATGGCTTCTTTGCAAGAACATATATGTGTGCAGATGAAAGAATCCCCGATGACGGTCTTTTCTTTACAAGAAAAGGTGATACTGCAACTCTCAGAGATTCAAACTATGCAAGACATCTTAATGCATCAGGTGCTGAATGCTATTGCGGTGAACCTATTCCCGAAAGACTCAGACACCTTTATACAGATTTAGGTTACACAGAAGACGATCTTATCTATAAAGCTGATACATCAAGTGATGAAGTTACACTTCAGTACCTTCTTATGAGATATGCTCACGAAATTCTCGGACCTGTTGACCCTGAGCTTGATGAAATTATCAAAGAAACAATCAAAACAACAACATATCATTTCATTGATCATGGCTATCAGATGTGCGATTTCCACGGCGGTCCCACAGCATGGGCAAAATGGAACCTTGACTATTTCAATTCAGAAATGGGTTGGTCAGACGGTGCACTCAATGCTGCTGAAATGATGTTCTATCTTAAAGCTGCAGACCTTGTTCTCGGTGGAGATGAAAAAGTTAAGAAAGCTCTTGAAGATGTTTATTCTCTCGGCTATCCCGAACTTGCAACAAAGCATCACGAAAGATTCTACAAAGCAAGTATGGCAAACGATTACGATTTAAGAGAAGATATGATGTACGGCGACCATATGCTGGCTGTTGTATCTTTCTGGCAGCTTTGCGACCTTGAAAAAGAAGATGAATATCTTGAAAAATGGAAGACCGGCTTCAGAAGCTGGAGAACAACTATTGCAAAAGAACATTCTCCCTGCTACGATTATGCATACACACTTGCAACAGGTGATGAAATTGACATGGAAAGAGCAGCGAATTATTTCTACCGTTGTCCTCCCTCACGTCTTGCATCAGGTGTGACAATCGACAGAAAAGACTATCCCATGCAGTACCGCTTCAGCGGAAAAACAAAAGAACTTTCTTCACTTCTCCCTGCTGATGAAAGATTCATCGCAAAATACGACAGAAACCCCATGGCATATTGTGCAGAAGATTCAGGCGGTATGTACTGCGTTGAAAGTTGCTTTGTTTATACTTTCGCATATTGGACCGGCCGTTACTTTGGACTTATTAAAGGAGAAGAATAATGAAAAATTATACATTCGCTGTTTTAAAAGCAGATAAAGAAAACCTCTCCGAAAGCTTCAAAAAAGCAATCGCTTTCCTTGAAAAAGATGAGAATAATAAACTCAATGCTTTCTATGCAGGAGAGTATAAAATTATAAAGAAAAACGAACCTGAACTTTTTGAAAAAGTTAAAGCTTTCGTTGAAGCAGAAAAACTTCAGCCCCTTGGTGCATGGTGGTGTGAAAGCACAGATGAAAAAATTTCTCTTGAAAATATAGCAAGAAACACGCTCTACTCACAGAAATTTTTCATGAAAATTTTCGGAAAAATTTTCCGCACAGGTTATGGTAAAAAAATCAACAACCCTCTTGCTGTTGAAATTCTTTTCCGTTCAAAAACAAATTGTTATATCGAAGAAGATGTTTGCGCTGATGCTGACTTCTACTGGCTTGATACAAAAAACATCAACCGAATTCTCGGCATTTCAACAAAAAATCTCAACATAAAATCAATTGATGAAATCACATCAGAAGATGAAACAATTCTCTTTGACGACTATATTAATCAGTTCTACAATAACCTTGACGATGTAGATGCAATTGCAGACATTGATTATTCAGATCCTGCAGCAGAAACAGAAATTGAAAAACTTCTTCTTACACTTGAAACTGCAGACGTTGTAAACGTTATTAAAAACGGCGCTGAAAGCAAAATAAAAGAAATCAATTGTGCATGGAAAAATCTCCTTTGTACTTGCCCCTGTGCAAAGAAAGACAAAGCAGAAGAAATTGCAAAAGAGCTTGAAAATGTTGAAATTTGTGCAAATGAAATTTTTGAAACAACAAGCGAAACAGTTGAACTTGTAGCGTTTAAAAAATGCTGTAAAAACAGCGATAAAGTTGTTATCAGAATCCGCCAGACTGCAGACGTAAGCGAGAAAATTGTTGTTAAATCAAAACTTCTTGATGCATGCTTCTGGGTTGATATTGAACCTTATGAAACACGTTCATTCCTCATTGACAGTGAAGGCGTTGCAGTAGAATCAAATATTATTGAAAACATCGACCTTTAATCTGATGTAATTATATTAAATACAAAACACCGGCTATCCGAAAGGATAACCGGTGTTTCTATTATTATCTGTTTAATCAGTCATCGAGATTAAGTGTAATGTCAAGTTCTCTTATTGCATCGTTGATTTTGGGTGATGTGCCGTTGATGTCTTCAAGAGCATCATTCACAGCATCAAGACAGTCTTCAACAGCATTCAGATCACTTTTGTAGTCAGCATATTTGCTGTACTGGCCTTCATATTTGATGAGAAGAAGTTTTGCATTTTCAAGGCTTGATTTAGCACCTGTAAGCTGAATGATTGCACTCTTGACCATAGATGCCTGATCACCTGTTGTTTCTTTTGCTTCTTCGAGAATCTGTTTTGCGTTGTTTATTGCTTCAAATCCTGCCATAGCATTAAGAACTGCGTTTTCGTAGTCTGTGTCATATGCAAGAACGGGGCAATTTACTTTAAGTGTTGCATTGATATCAGGATATTTTGAATGTACTACTTTCAATGTGCCTGTGCCGGGAGCAACCCTGATGATGTTAAGAACAATTTTTTCATCTGTTGA
Source organism: Oscillospiraceae bacterium (assembly GCA_015066175.1). GTDB lineage: Bacteria > Bacillota > Clostridia > Oscillospirales > Acutalibacteraceae > SIG575. The sequence continues at coordinate 25,029 of SVOW01000009.1, read as the reverse complement.
TTTATCTTCATCGATATGGTAGATGAACTTTGTGTTTTTTACGAAATCTTCAAGTTTTGTCTGGTTATTGAGAAGTTCGTCAGTGATTTCTGTTGAGTCGATGTAAACCTTAAGTTTGTCATCTTTTTCAAAGTTGTTGATTTTGATTTCAACAGTGATTTCTTCGTAATAATCCTTGAATGTGATTTCTGAAGGAGTAATATCTACAGAAGGAAGTGAAACAACGTTGATTACTTTTACGTTTGTAGCTGATTTACTTGATGTAGTCTTACCATTTACAGTTTTGTATGATTTTGCTGTGTAGTAGTAAGTTTTGCCTGTTTCGGCTGTTTTATCAACAAATCCAAGCACGTTAACGCTTCTTGTCTGGTTGATTTTAACCCATGTGCTTGAGCCTTCTTCTCTTCTGTAAATTGAGTAACCGAGAACTCCGGGCACTTTGTCATATGTGATATAGACGCCGTCTTCTTTAACTACTGCTTTAAAATTCTGGGGAGGTGTAACACCACTGATAATTCTCTTATGAACAGTTGATGAAGCACTGTAGTAATCTTTACCGCCGATTGTTTTGTAAGCTTTGAAGCAATAGTAGAATGTGTCGCCGATGTTTACTTGTGTATCAATAAACTGACCGTCTTTGTTGCTCTTGATAGTTGCAATTCTTGTCCATGTGTTTTTCTTACCTGTTGTGCTGCGGTAGATAGCGTAACCTGATACGTCACTTCTTTCTTTCCACTGCATAACAACGCCTTTACCCATATTGCTGATGAGTGAAAAAGCAGGTTTTGCAAGAGATGTTGTAACTTTATAGTCGCCTGAGCTCTTTGTGAGATATTCAGTACCGTCTGACTTATCTTTGTAATATGCTTTGATTGTGTAGTAGTAAGTTTTTTCAGGTGAAACAGAGTTATCTGTGTAAGAAGTAGAACCTGCTTTTGCTACAGCAATTCTTGCCCATTTTGCACCGGTTGTTGCATCTTTTCTGTAGATGAGGATCTGGAAATCGTCATCATCATATTCAAATTCCAACTTAACTGAGTTGATTGTGGGTGTGATTTTGTTCATCACAGGTCTAATGGGAGGTGTGATAACTTTTCCTGCAAATACTGTCAGTGCAGAAAAAGCTGACATAATTGTTATAAGTGCAAGAGCAATACTTATAACAGAAAGTATTTTCTTTTTCATAAAAACAACTCCTTTTTGAAATAGTTTTCGTGTTTTATTATATCATAAACTTTTTTCAAGTTCAGACTAATCCGGCACTTTCGAGAATTCTTTCAAGATATGAAATTGCAGTCTGAATAAGAGGACTTTCCAGTGAATCTGCATTTACAAAATCCTGAATGAATTTTGAAATTCTGAGAAGACCATCTATAAGTTTTGCGTCAGCATCGTTAATGCTTGCATATTTTTCTGCAAGAACTTTTGCTTCTTCAAGGATTACTGTAACCTCGCTTGCTTTGTCAACAGCTTCTCTGATAAGCTCTGCTTTCTGAGCATCTGTAAGGCTGTCATCCTGTGACTGTGAAAGAAGAGAAAGAGCTTCGCTGAAGATGTCATAAGCTTCTGAAATAAGATCTTTTGCTTCAAGATAGTCGTCATCAAGGTCTAATTTATCAGCATAGATGTTTAAAAGCACGTCTGCATCGGGCAATGAATCGTAGTAAATTCTGAGAGTTGTTTCTCCGGGGCCGATTCTCGTAATAGTAAGGTCAATTGTGTTGCCGTCCCATTTACCCCATGTGCCTGTTGCAACAAGTTCATCATCAATTGAGAATTTAAGTGTATCGTATTTTGGAGCACCGTCAACATAAATTCTGATTGTCTGCTTTTCAAGAAGTTCGCTGAAACGTATCTCACTTACGGAAACGTTGATTGAAGACATGCCTGTTGTTGCAGTTGCGGGAACAGACTGTGCACCGGGGCTGTAAGAGGTATTACCGTTAACTGTTTTATATGATTTTACAGTGTAGTAATACGTTTTGCCTGCTTCTGCAGTTTTATCAAGCCATTCAAGTTTGTTAACACTTTTCTGTGTTGCAATTCTCTTCCAGTTATTCTGGCCTGCATCACGTCTGTAAACAGCATAGCCGGAAGTTCCGGGCACTTTGTCATAGCTGAAAAGAATGCCTTCTGATGTGGGCTGAGCGTTGAGGTTTTCAGGCACTGCAACGTCGCTGATTACTTTTTTGTGAATTTTTGAAATATCGCTGACATAGTTTGTACCGTTTATGGTTTTGTATGCTTTGAATAAGTAATAGTATGTTTCGCCGATATTTACTTTTGTGTCAATAAACTGACCTGCTTTGTTGCTTCTTACAGTTGCAATTTTTGTCCAGCTGCCTTTTGCTGCTGTGGGGCTGCGATAGATTGTGAAGCCTGTTGCGTCGCTTCTTTCTTCCCACTGCATAACAACACCTGCACCGCAGTTGCTTATAAGTTTGAATACGGGTTTTGCGGGAACAGTTTTAATGCTGTAATCGCCGCTGCTCTTTGAAAGATATTTTGTGCCGTCTTCTGCTTTATAATAAGCTTTTACTGTGAAGAAATAAGATTTTCCCGGTTTAACAGTTTTGTCTGTGAAAGAATCCGCACCTGTTTTTGTAACGCCGACTCTGCTCCATGATGCACCGTCTGTTGCATCTTTCCTGTAAACGAGGAAAACAACAGGTATACCGTCCTGATTGTCATACTCCCATTTTACTGTAACTGAAGCACAATCAGTTGAAATGCCTGTTACTTTCGGACGTGAGAGTGTAAGTGCACTTGCTGTGATTCCTGTAAAAGCAGAAAGCATAATTGCAAGCACTAAAATCACGCTGATTGAAGAAAGAAATTTCTTTTTCAAGATAACATCTCCTTTACTTTTAAATATTTGCCTATATATTATAACACATATTTCTTTAAATGGGAAATAAATAGTATAAAATTTTATAAAAAATTATTAATTGTTAATTTTTTGCCTGATTTGTAAGGCTCTTTTATATGCTTCGGCAACAAAAGCAGCAAAATCCATATCTTTGTATATGTCATGTTCGTTTCTTCCGGGTTTATTTTGGCTGATAAGTTCAAAGGTCAGATATTGCGGACAGGTTGCTTTTTTCAGACGCAAAGCAATGTAATCCCAGTCGGAATCTCCGTCAAAAGGCAAGAGATGCAAATCGTCATGCCATGTTTTATTGTTTACATCTTTCATGCCAAGGTTATCGTTAAGATGTGTTGCGATAAGTCTGTCGCCATAAAGGGAAAGCATATCCTTGTTGTAGTTGTAGCACCTTTCATGACCGGAATCATAGCAGAAACCTACGTTGTCAAGATTTTTGCATATATCAAGCACAGCCTGCAGGTATTCTTCTCCTTCAGTATTTTCAAATGCAATTCTGACTCCGTTTTCTTTTGCGTATTCAGCAACTTTCAGAAACCTTTCTGCCCCCTTCTTGTTGGGAGTGTGCCTTTCCATACCGATGATTACATGGCAGATTAAAATTTTAACTTCAGCTTTTTTGCAGGAATCAATGCAGGAAAAAAGCATATTCATAACTTCCTGTGCATCTTCGTCATTTCCTTCCCACATAATATGCATGTTGCCGAAAGGGGCGTGAATTGATTGATAAGCCAAACCTTCTTTTTTAGCGATGCAGGCATATTTTTCTATTTTTTCATAATCTTCGGCATCTGTAAAAAATCCGTCAAACCCTGCTTTTTTTATTAAAATAATCTGCTCTTCTACAGGGAGAGAGAAACCCATTCCTGTGCCGATGCACAATTTATAATCCATTTTTGCCTCCTGAATTAAAAAACGGCAGGTAAAAACCTGCCGTTTTATTTTTAGTGTGTGTGTTCAACTTCAACAATTTCTACTGAAGAAAGAACTCTTTCTGAAAGAGGAGCTTCGTTCAGGTCGCCTTTAGTAACTGCAGTTTTTCCTACAACATCGCTGCCTTTAAGGAAACAGATGATATCAATGTAATCACCGCTTGTTGCGATAACCACTGTGTCATAAACAATAGTTTCGCCGGTAAATGCATTTTTCTGGTCCTTATCGTAAACAAACTCGATGCAGGAATTGCTGTTTTTCATATCTTCAATTGTTTCTGCTGTGATTTCTTTATTAGAAGTTGTGAAGATATCACCTTTGCCCATACTGTCGTTAACAGCAGCTGTGCAGGTTTTTGTTTTTGTCTCTTCAGTTGTATAAGTGATTTTTTCACCTTTTGTCCAAACATTAAGTGCTTTGGGCAAACTCAATCTGATTTCGGGGACACTAAGCACAATTGTTGTTTGTTCTTCTGTAGTTGCTTCAGCTTTGTTTTCAGCTGCAGTGGTTGCTGCTGTTGTAGTTTCTTCCGGTGCTGTTTTACCGCAAGCTACAAAAGAGAAAACTAATACAAGACAAGTGATAATTGCTATAAATTTTTTCATAATATACTTTCCTTTCAGTTTAATTACATTAATTATAACATATGTCTTTAATCAAAGTCAAGTTATACATTAAAGCGGAAAAGCACAATGTCTCCGTCTTTCATAACATATTCCTTGCCTTCACTTCTGACTAAGCCTTTTTCTTTACAGGCAGCCATTGAGCCGTTTGCAACAAGGTCATCAAAGTTCACAACTTCTGCACGGATGAAGCCACGTTCAAAATCGCTGTGGATTTTACCTGCTGCCTGCGGAGCTTTTGTGCCTTTTTTGATTGTCCAGGCTCTTACTTCAGGTTCACCTGCAGTAAGGTAGGAAATAAGACCTAACAAATCGTAACTTCTCTGTATAAGAAGATCAAGGCCGCCTTTTTCAATTCCTAAATCGGAAAGGAACATTTCTTTTTCTTCTTTGTCAAGAGATGCAATTTCTGCTTCAAGTTCAGCGCAGATAGGAAGCACCTGAGCGCCTTCTGCTTCTGCGATTTTAAGAACTTCACCATAATATTTATTGTTATCAAGTCCGTTCACAAAATCGTCTTCGCCCATATTACAGGCATAAATAACAGGTTTGAGTGTAAGAAGTGCGATAGATGAAAGAATTTCTTTTTCTTCATCGTCACATTCGATGCTTCTTGCTAATTTACCTTCTTCCATTTCAGCATAAGCACGTTTAAGGAAGTCTACTTCTTTTGCAAGAGATTTGTCACCTTTCATTGCTTTTGTGCTTCTGTCAATTCTTCTTTCCATCATTTCCATATCAGAGAAAAGAAGTTCAAGATTGATTGTTTCAATATCTCGTGCAGGGTTAACGTTGCCGTCAACGTGCATAATATCGTCGTTTTCAAAGCATCTTACAACGTGGATAACTGCATCAACTTCACGGATGTGTGAAAGGAATTTGTTGCCGAGACCTTCGCCTTTTGATGCACCTTTAACAAGACCTGCAATATCAACGAATTCAATAACTGCGGGAGTTGTTTTTACGGGATTGTACATTTCTGTAAGTTTGTCGATTCTTTCGTCAGGCACTGCAACAACGCCTACATTAGGCTCAATTGTGCAGAAAGCATAGTTTGCTGATTGTGCACCTGCATTTGTAATAGCGTTGAAAAGTGTGCTTTTTCCCACATTGGGAAGTCCTACTATACCGAGTTTCATTAAACTGTCTCCTTTGCTTTTGCAATATACCAATTATATATTAAAGTGCAAAATTTCGCAATGGTTTTTTAAAAAATAACTCTTAAAATATTGTACAGAAAATGATTTTAGTGTATAATAAATTAAATATGTGTAGAAAGCAGGTAAAAACCTATGAAAAATATACTCGTCACAGGCGGTGCAGGCTTTATCGGCAGCAATTTTATTTTCTATATGTTCAGAAAACATCCTGATTACAGAATAGTCTGCGTTGATGCACTGACTTATGCAGGAAATCTTCATACACTAGAAAGTGTGCTTGATAAAGAGAATTTCCGTTTTGTGAAAGCAGATATCACAGACAGAAAGGCAATTTTTGCTCTTTGCGAAGAGGAAAAATTTGACGCTGTTGTAAATTTTGCTGCTGAAAGCCATGTTGACCGTTCAATTGAAAACCCGGAGGTTTTCCTTACAACAAATATTCTCGGAACACAGGTTTTACTCGATGCCGTAAATAAATATTCCATTCCTCGATACCATCAGGTATCAACTGATGAAGTTTACGGTGATTTACCTCTTGACAGAAAGGATTTATTCTTTACGGAAACAACACCTATTCACACTTCATCTCCCTACTCTGCATCAAAAGCTTCTGCTGATTTGCTTGTGCAGGCATATATGAGAACTTTCAAAACGCCTGCCACAATTTCACGTTGCTCAAACAACTACGGCCCTTACCAGTTTCCTGAAAAACTGATTCCCGTTATGTTTGTGAAAGCATCAAACGACCAGAAACTTCCTGTTTACGGCCAAGGTGCAAATGTGCGTGACTGGCTTTATGTTGATGACCACTGTAAGGCTATTGATATGATTCTTGAAAACGGCAGAATCGGTGAAGTTTATAATATCGGTGGCCATAACGAAAGAACCAACCTCGAAGTTGTTAAAACTATTCTCCGTTATCTCGGCAAAAGCGAAGACCTCATCACTTATGTAACAGACAGACCCGGTCACGATATGAGATATGCTATTGACCCGCAGAAAATCAAGGATGAACTTGGCTGGTATCCCGAAACAGACTTTGATTCAGGTATTGCCCTTACCCTTAAATGGTATAAAGAAAACACTGAATGGTGCGAAAACATTTTAAGCGGTGAATATAAGTCTTTCAACGAAAGTGCAGGTAAATAACAATGGCGATATTCAATCCCCTTAAAGCAATCAGACCGAAATCTGAATATGCCCATAAAGTTGCTGCTTTGCCTTACGATGTTATGAACAGCGAAGAAGCAAGAGAAATGGTAAAAGATAACCCATATTCATTTCTTCATGTTGATAAGGCTGAAATTGATTTGCCTGAAGATACATATCTTTATTCAGATGAAGTTTACAATAAAGCAAAAGAAAACCTTGATAAATTAGTATCAGACGGAATCTGCATCGACGATGTAACTCCGAAATATTATATTTACCGTCAGATTATGAACGGCCGCGCACAGACAGGTATTGTAGGTGCTGCCTCAATTGACGATTATATAAATGGTGCAATCAAACGTCACGAATTTACAAGAGCCGATAAAGAAGAAGACAGGATCCGTCATATTGACACTTGTGATGCAAACACAGGTCCAATCTTCCTGACATACAGACACAAGGATGAGATTTCTTCTTTCATAAAATCTTTCTGCGAAGAAAATTCTCCTATATACGATTTTGAAAGCGATAAAGTTCAGCAGACTGTATGGGAAATTGCAGATGAAAAACAGATTTCTTCGCTTAAAGAAATGTTGTCACAGGCAGGCGACTATTACATTGCAGACGGGCACCACAGATGTGCTTCTGCAGCAAAAGTCGGCATTAAACGTCGCGAAGAAAATCCTGATTTCAACGGCACAGAAGAATTTAACTTCTTCCTTGCTGTGCTTTTTGCAGACTCTGACCTTGAAATTATGGATTATAACAGAGTTATCAAAGACACAAACGGTCTTGACAACGATGAATTCTTAAATAAAATAAGCGGAAAATTTGAAGTTGAAAAACAGAATTCGTATGAACCTTTCAGACCGCAGGAAAAACACACCTTCGGATTATATCTTGATAAATGCTGGTATAAACTTACAGCAAAAGACGGTATATTTGATGAATCAGACCCGGTTGACAGGCTTGATGTTTCAATACTTCAGAATAATCTTATCTCACCGATTCTCGGCATTACTGACCCGAGAACAGACAAGAGAATTGATTTTGTAGGCGGCATAAGAGGTCTTAAAGAACTTGAAAGACGTGCTCAAAGTGATATGAAAATTGCCTTTTCAATGTTCCCCACAACTCTTGATGACCTGATGAGCATTGCAGATGCGGGCAAAGTAATGCCCCCTAAATCAACATGGTTTGAACCAAAACTTTTAAGCGGACTTTTTATCCACAAACTCAAATAAATTTTTCAGGTGATAATTTTGAAAAAAGAAAACATAAGAAATTTTTCCATTATTGCACATATTGACCACGGCAAGTCAACTCTTGCTGACAGACTTCTTGAAATAACAGATTCTGTTTCAAAAAGAGAAATGACACAGCAGATTCTCGATGATATGGACCTTGAAAAGGAACGCGGAATCACAATTAAAGCCCATGCCGTAAAACTTGATTACAAAGCAAATGACGGTGAAGAATACGTTCTTAACCTTATTGATACCCCCGGTCACGTGGACTTTAACTACGAGGTTTCACGTTCACTTGCTGCGTGCGAAGGTGCAATTCTTGTAACCGATGCTTCGCAGGGTATTGAAGCACAAACACTTGCGAACACATATCTTGCTCTTGACCACAACCTTGAGCTCGTTCCTGTTATCAATAAAATTGATCTGCCTTCTGCAGACCCTGACAGAGTTTCTGCAGAAATTGAAGATATTATTGGTCTTGACTGTGAAAATGCACCGAGAGTAAGTGCTAAAACAGGCGAAAATGTTGAACGGGTGCTTGAAAGAATTGTTGCAGATATACCTGCACCTGCAGACAATGATGATAAGCCTTTGCGTGCCTTGATTTTTGACTCAATTTACGACAGCTACCGCGGTGTTATTGTTTACGTCAGAATTGTAGACGGTAAAATCAAAGCAGGCGACACAATGCGGATGATGGCAACAGGTGCTGAATTTACAGTTGTTGACGTAGGTTATATGCGTGCACAGCAGATGGAAAGTGCAAAAGAACTTACCTCAGGCGAAGTTGGCTACATCACAGCATCAATCAAAACTGTAAGTGATGCACATGTTGGTGACACTGTTACACTTGCAACAAACCCTGCAAAAGAAGCACTTCCCGGTTACAGACAGGTTCAGCCTATGGTTTTCTGCGGCGTTTATCCTGCAGATGGTGCTGATTACGAAGCTCTGCGTGATGCGCTTGAAAAACTTCAACTTAACGATGCTGCTCTTTCATATGAGCCTGAAACATCAGGTGCTTTAGGCTTTGGCTTCCGTTGCGGTTTCCTTGGACTTCTTCATCTTGAAATTATTCAGGAAAGACTTGAAAGAGAATATGACCTTGACCTTGTAACAACAATTCCCAGTGTTATCTATAAAATTTATCTTACAGATGGTTCAGTTGTTGAAATTGACAACCCCACTCACTATCCTGACCCTGCAGTTATTGACCACTGCGAAGAGCCTATAACAAACGCTCACATTTATGCTCCCAGCGACTATGTTGGTACAATTATGGAATTGTGTCAGGACAGACGCGGTGTGTTCAAAGATATGACCTATATCACTTCTGACCGCGTTGATATCCATTACGAATTACCACTTAATGAAATCATTTACGATTTCTTCGATTGCCTTAAATCACGTACAAAAGGCTATGCATCTTTTGACTACGAAATCAAAGGCTATGTTCAGTCAAAACTTGTAAAGCTTGATGTGCTTCTCAACGGCGATATTGTGGATGCGTTGTCGTTCATTATCCACGCTGACAAGGCTTATGCAAAAGCAAGAAAAATTGCTGAAAAACTTAAAGATAATATTCCGAGACAGATGTTTGAAATTCCTGTTCAGCTTTGCGTTGGTGGCAAAGTTATCGCAAGGGAAACTATCAAAGCAATGCGTAAAGACGTTCTTGCAAAATGTTACGGTGGTGACATCACACGTAAAAAGAAACTTCTTGAAAAACAGAAGGAAGGTAAGAAACGTATGCGTCACTTCGGTACAGTTGAAGTGCCTCAGGATGCATTTATGGCTGTGCTTAAACTTGATGAATAAAAAGGAGCTTTACAATAATGAAAACACCTGAAATTCTCATCAGAAAAGCTGATGAACTTGAAAAGAAAATGGAAAAACATTTTCCTTCACTTGCTCCACTTGCAAAACAATGTTTTCTCAACACAATTGAAACAACAACTCAGGAACTTCCTGACGGCAGTTATTTTGTAATTACAGGCGATATTCCTGCAATGTGGCTTCGTGACAGTGCAGCACAGCTTAAGCCTTACATCAAATACGCCTCAGAAGATGAAGACCTGAGGGAAATTTTAAGAGGTGTTATTGCCAAACATGCGTATTATGTAAACCTTGACCCTTATTCAAATGCATTCAATGCAAAACCCACTAAAGACAGTTGGAAAGATAACACTGATTTTGAGCACGAATTGATATGGGAAAGAAAATATGAAGTTGATTCACTCTGCGCATCAATTTACCTCTCATATGAATATTTCAAAGTTACAGGCGATAAGGAAATTTTCACTGAAGAATTTGAAAGAATGCTTGAAACAATTACTGACCATTTTATAAAAGAACAGCATCACGCTGAAAACTCAACTTATTTCTTTGACAGAGAAGGTGCAAGACCTTCTGATACAATGGCTTTCGGCGGTTACGGCAGACCTGTTAATTTCACAGGAATGACATGGTCAGGTTTCAGACCATCTGATGACAGTTGTATTTTCAACTATCTTGTGCCCTCAAATATGATGGCAGTTGTTGCTATGAAATACGCAGCAGAAATGGCAGAAATCGGTTTCAGGAATGAAGTTCTTGCAAAAAAATGCATGATGCTCTCAAGCGAAATAGACGACGGAATTAAAAACTACGCCATTTATCTTCATCCCAAATACGGCAGAATTTATGCTTATGAAACTGACGGTTTCGGCAATTACAATCTTATGGATGATGCCAATTCTCCCAGCCTTATGGCAGCACCTTATCTTGGTTATTGTGATAAAGATGACGAAATTTATCAGAATACAAGAAGATTTATTCTCTCGAAAGATAATCCCTATTATTTTGAAGGCAAAGTGGCTAAAGGCGTAGGAAGCCCCCATACACCCAAAAACAGCATCTGGCACATTGCTCTGACAATGCAGATTCTTACAAGCAACAGCAAAGAAGAAATTATGGAATGTCTTGAAATGATAAGCAGAACTCACGCAGGTACAAATTTCATGCACGAATCATTCAATGTGGACGATCCCACAATTTTCTCAAGAACATGGTTTGCATGGGCAAACACACTCTTTGCTCAGATGCTTGAAACACTTGAGTTTTAAAAAATGAACCTCGTAAAGTTTTACGCTTTACGAGGCTTTATTTTTTCTTATATTTTCTTTTTGCAGAAAGAATTCAGATTACATTCATCGCATTTTGCTTTTCTTGCTGTGCAGATATCTCTGCCGAAAAGTACGCATCTGTGGCAGAAATCATTGCTCTCTTCAGGGGGCAATATTTTTTTTAGCTCCAACTCAACTTTCTTCGGGTCTTTTGTGTCAACAAGACCGATTCTGTTTGAAATTCTGATAAGATGTGTATCTGCCACAACTGCAGGCTTGCCGTAAACATCTCCGCAGATTAAGTTTGCGGTTTTTCTGCCGACTCCGGGCAGAGAAGTTAAATCTTCGATATTATCGGGAACTTTGCCGTTAAAATCAGCAAGAATTTTCTGCGCCATTCCCACAATATCAGCGGCTTTTGTTCTGAAAAATCCGCAGGGACGGACGAAATCTTCAATGTCTTTTACATCAGCGTTTGCATAATCTTCAAGGGTTTTATATTTTGCAAACATAGGAGGTGTTACAATATTTACTCTTGCATCTGTACATTGGGCAGAAAGCCTTGTTGCTACAAGCAGTTCAAAAGGATTGGATGCTACAAGAGAACAAATTGCTTCAGGATATTTTTCTTTTAATGCGTCTACTGATTTTAAAGCAAGTTCTTTTTTAGTCATCGTATTACTCCTTTTTTGAAAAGTCTGCTTTTGTCCAATGCTACAGCCAGAGGCGTGCCGAGCAGGAAACAAACAACTGCTTCGCCCACACCTACCCACAATGCACTTATCAAAAATCCTGCAAAAGTGAATGCTTCTCCTGACGGAAGAAAGAAAAGATTTATTTCAAGTCCGATTATCAATGCGTTGAAAATAACAGGAAAAACAAGTGATAAAAGGGGCATGCTTTTGAATTTTATATTACGTGTAAAATATGTGCACATCGCCGCAAGAACAGTGGCGAGTGTGCCGAAAATTGCATCTATCCAGGACATAGGACCTGCCAGATTTGCTATCAGACAGCCCACTGCAAGGCCGGGAATTGCTGCAGGTGTGAAAACAGGCAGAACAGTAAGTGCTTCTGAAAATCTGAACTGCACTGCACCATAAGATAAAGGGTAAATTGCCAGTGTAAGTGCTGCATAAATTGCAGCGATAATTGCGCTTTCCACGAGGAAGCGTGTTTTCTTATTTGTCATTTTATTCCAACTCCGTAGTTTTATTTAAAGTCAGGATGGTTTCGAACTGACTGCGTTTACTTTCGTAAAACAAGGGAGAGGAAAACCTCTCCCTTGTAGAATTAATTATACATAAGGAACCTGCTCTATTTCAACTTCGCCGTTTACAACTGCATTGAGAATTGCGAGGTCATAAATATCAATTGCTGTATCGCCATTGAGGTCAGCTGCAAAGAGTTCTGCTGCACCTTCGTCAAATTCGATATCACCGTTTACAATTGCTGCAAGGATTGATGAATCGTAAATATCAATAACGCCGTCACCGTTAAGGTCACCGAAGATAACGATTGTGTAAGTTTCCCATTCTTCGCCGCCGCGGAATGTTGTAAGTGTCATACCTGTACCGATTCCGTCGGGTGTTTCGTATGAAACGCTTGATGAGTAGTCTACATAATCTTCAAGGTCTGCAAGACCGATGTCAAGGCCATAGATGTAACCGAGTTCTGTATCGATAACTGTTGTTGTGCCTTCTGCTGCTCTGAAGTAACCGTCGAGCATCGGAATTTCAATTGTATCGCGAGAAAGTTCTTCTCCGCATACTGCGCAGTAAACTACTGAATCGTATGAACCTGCTGCTTCATAAGTAGCTTCAACTCTGTTTTCTTCAACAGCTTCTGCTTCTGTATGGCCGAGAGCTTCAACTGTGATTGATTCGCGAGAAAGTTCTTCGCCGCAAACTGAGCAGTAAACTACTGTATCGTATGAACCATCGTTTACACAATCAGCAGCAACTTCGTTTTCGATAACCGCTTCACCGTCTGTGTGACCGAGAGCGTCAATTGTGATTGTTTCGCGTGAAAGTTCAACTGCGGGAGTACAGCAAGTACAGTAAATTACCATATCGTATGAACCGTCTTCTGTACATGTTGCTTCAACTCTGTTTTCTTCTACTGCTTCTGCAGGAGTGTGACCGAGTGCAGGAACAACAGTTGTTTCACGTGATATTTCTTCGCCACATACTGTACAGTAAACTACTGTATCATATGAACCATCTGTTGTGGCAGTTGCAGCAACCTCGTTTTCTTTAACTGCTTCGCCTTCTGTGTGACCAAGTGCATCAACTACGATTGTCTCACGTGATACTTCTTCACCACATTCTGAACAATAAACTACAAGGTCATAAGAACCTGCATTTACGCAGTCAGGGTCAACATTATTTTCAACTACTGCATCTTCAACGATAGGATGTCTGCAGGAATCATCATATGAAGCCATAAGTTCTTCATATTTTGCTTTGATAGCCTCAGTCATTTCGTCGATTTCTGCCTGGTTGAAAATTGTAAGCGTATCGTCATTGTACATTTCTGTACCTTCTGCTACAAGAGCCTGATACTCTGCAAGAATATCCTGATTATAGTATTCTGTTATGCCCGGAATTTCTTTATCAAGTGCTTCTTTAAGGTCAACTTTGTAAACACTTCTCAAAATAAGGCCGTCAATTTTTTCGCGGAGATTCTGTTCAAGAGCATCTACTTCGTTCTGTCTTGAAGCTAACCACGGATTTGCTGCATTATCTGCAATTGCTGCTTCCGCTGCTTCCATCGGATCAAGAAGAAGCGAACCGTTTATATAAAGAGTTCTGTCGATACCCTTTGCTTCGCCAAGTGTTGTAATAAGTGCATCAAAGTTTGCTGTAAGAGGTACAAGGTTATTCATTGCATCTTCAATTTCAGCTGCCCACGCATCAACTTTATCTTGTTCAAGAGCAGTGAGAGTATAATCAACTTTTGCAAATGCTGCATCAACTGCTGCTATAAGGTCGGGCTCGTAAAGAGATTTGTCCATAGCATCATACTGCTGTTTAAGAGTATAAATGTCTTCGTAGTTTGCAGCGTAGGGCATCGCTCTGTCAATAGCAATCTGAAGATTTTCTGCCATCTGGTCAACTGCACTCTGATAGAGAATTGAATAACTCTTTGTTACCATTTCCTGTGCTTCTCTGATAAGAGCAATGTCTGAAGGCGGATATGCTTCTTCATTTTCAATAATTGCATCTGCCTGATCATAAAGTTCGTTTACGCGTGTATAATCAGCAGTTTTCAGCTGAAGGTTATTATACATAGTCTGAAGTGATTTTGTTGAAGCATCAATTTCAGACTGAGTTGCTTTGGGATTGTTGAGAACACGGACTGCGTCAACATAAGCATTCTGGAATGCTGAAAAACCGGAACGATAATACCAAGCCTGTGGATTAGCACCTTTCTTCTGTGTACGTGTTGTGGGAACATCAGGGTCGCTTGTCATAACGTAGTTTACAAGATCTCGGAGAGCTCCTTTATCAACAACATGGAATGTCATTACAATGGGAACAATAGGTGAGTTTGTAATATACGCATATGAACCTCTGAAATATGCATAATATCTGTTAACAACGGTATAAGCAGATCCACTTACAAGGCCTGCAACAGAACCGTTAAGGTGGGATGTAATAATATGTCCACCGTTTCTTGTACCTGAAGTAATTGTGCTGTAAGCTCCGTTTTGACTATCGAAACCGTAGTTACTTCTTTCGGGAACAGAATAACCGATAGTTGCTTGTGCAACTGAGTTTGTTGAATAGCCTGAAGGAGCAGTTGTCTGTGCACCTGCAAATACGTAAGATTCACCTAAAGCAATGTTTGGAGTATCATTGTTTCTTACGTGGGTCTCACCATTTTCGTTACCAACATTTGCGTCAATTCGCAGATTAATATCAGCAAGTGAATTTGAAACTGAAGCGTCAAGATAAACATGAGCCTGTGAAGTACCGGTAATAAATTTTGTATGGTCAATAGTTTCTCTGGGATTAGAGAAAAGACCAGCAGATTCAACACGTTCTTCTTCGTAGTAAGATGTAAGACCTGAACCATCTGTGAAAGCTTTGGTTGCTACGTTGTATGAACCTGTTCTTTGTGTCATGCCGGCATCAGCGGGTGTTTCATAGTAAACGCCTTTACCAAGCACACGGGTAATAGCAGAAGCGTAGCCTCTATACCATGATGATGTACCGTTATAAGGTTTCCATGTAACTCTGAGTTCTGCAAAAGCGCCGCCTGTTGCGATGTTTTCAACATATGTTACACATTTTTCCTGATATGTGTTACCATCTGTCCACGTGTAGTCAATGGTGAAGGTAATTGCTGAGCCCGGTTCTGCCGTACCGCCTGTAACATCAATCGTATATGTACCGGGGGCTGTGAAAGATGTGTCTGAAAAAGTTACTGTGCTGTTATCGCAAGAAAACTTTGTAATCGAAACACCTGCAGTGGGAGAAACAAAAGTAATTCTCGTTGCGGCAGGAATTTCGCCTGCATAAGCCTGTGAAACGTGATCACCGGAAAGTTCAGGAACACCTGAAGGTGTTGCTTTAACAATCTGATTTCCGGGTTCCATTGAGTTTGCACCTTTTGCAACTCTCGTTACTTCTGTGCAATAGAACTGAACCTGAGGACGTGGAGTGGGCTCTAATACGATTTCCTTAAGGATAGAACCGTTTGATTCAACTGCAAAAGCTGTAAAACCAGCACTGCATACGGACATAACCATAAGAAGAACCATAACTGAACTTACAATTCTTTTGGAAATTTTCATATGTCATTCCTCCAAGATATAAATATACAACGTAATTATATCATATATTTTTATTGTTTGCAATATTTTTGCTTGTTAAAAACCACAAAATTTATGTATTTTGTCTGAAATTTTATAAAATTCGAGCATGAAAATATAAGAAAAAACGAAAGCAGAGCCCGTGTTTCAGATTCACTGCTTTCGTCGTGGATTGTTATATGAGAATATATTCTATATCTGCCTGTGTTTCAAAAGAAATAATGTTGCCGTCTGATGTGTAGTGGATTTCCTTTTTGTCAGAGGCTCTTATAACAGATTTTATATTACTGTTTTCTACTGTGCACTTTCTTCCGTTAAGGCTCTTGATTTTAACAGAAGAAATCTGTTCGTTTTTCAATTCAGCAGAAACGAGAAATGCACCATCTGCGCGAAGATTTTCAAAAGAAGCAGATATTTTCTTATCCCAGCAGGGAAAAAGTCTGATAATACCTTCGTGGCTTTGCAGAAGCATTTCGTTAATTGTTGCAGGAATTGTTGTGAGATGCTCAATACCGCCTCCGTGATGACGGAAAAGTCTGTTTGGTTGGGCAAATTCCTTTATATTCTGATGAATTCCTTCAATGAGAAAGTGAGGGTCAACGCCGATTCTTGCACCTGCAGGGAGATAGGAGTTTGAACCGTTGTCATCAAGACGTCGGTCATTGATAAAATATGTATTACGTGCGATTTTAAGTAATTTTTCACCTGAATCAAAACCGATTTGTGAAGCGGGATAAATATGCTGAAGACCTACTGTGTTTTCGTTTCTCCAACGGATACCGCGTTTGCTGTAGCGGAAGCATTTTTTGCCTCTTTTGATGAAGGTGGGGAAATCGCTGAGGTTTTCAATAATATCTTCCCATAAAGAATATTTTTCTTTATTAAGGTCAAGCTCCTTTGCCATATCGTAAACCGCGTTGAAAAGCAGTTTTACAAGACCAAGTGAGTTGATTGCATTTACTGTTTCAATCTGACCTTTATGAGTGATGTATCTGAATTCTTTTCCGCGATAATAGGGGATTTCGTGTGCTGCATCGTTTTTGATTACGTATCTGCCTTTTTCTTTGACAAGATATTCTTCCCAGAATTCAGCAGTATTAAATATAAAATCATAGTAATTTTCAAGGGCATATTTTTTATCATATGTGGAAAACCAATGCATAATGGGAATTACGCAGGCATATGCTGCGTGGCTTTTCTGACCAAGGAAAAGCACGCCATGCTCTTTGCAATCAGGCTGGCTGTAAACATCAAGCGCTTTCGGACCGAAGCTTACGGGAAGTGCATAACCTTTGCAGCCGAACATTTTTGCAAATCTTTTTGCTTCTTTTGACATTGCATTCAGCGGAGCCATATATCCGTCAAACAATTCAGGATGATTTGATGAGAAAATACAGTAGTATGGAGCTTCATAGTTGTAATTCATATGGTAATCTCCTGCCCAGGGGAAGAAATCGTCAGTGATGAAGTTGCCGAATAATCCGGGTGGAAATTCACGGTTTCCCATACATCCTGCAAGGTGATAAAGGCTTGAATTATAAAATTTTTCAATTTCCTTATCTTCAAGAGTTACTTTAGAAGCAGAGAAAAACTTTTCCCATTTTTCCTGAGTTTTTGTTTTGTCGCTGTCGTAATTGGAATGAGCAATCATATCCAAAGCTTTCTTTTTATAATTGCTGTCGTCAAAGTTTGTAACAACAGAAACGCAGTAACGTGTAATTCTGAATCTGCCAGATTCCTTTGTTTCTGTTTTCTTGCAGCAAACAGTTACTGCAGATTCAAGGTCGATTTTTTCACCCTCAAATTTTCTTGTGTGGCAGTCAATATCGTTTTCTTTTTCGTGGGAATTGATGCTGTCGCAGGTGTTGGGAATTTCAATTTTAACTGAAGGCGAAAGGGAAGAAACAGGAGTTCTGATTTCAAAATAAATAAGATTTTCAGGAGCAACAAAAAATTCCATTTCTGTGTTGCAGAAAGTGCATTCAAGCAAGCCTTTATCAAAATATTGTTTTATGTTATATTCTGATAAATCTATGTTGCTGATTCTGATATTTCCTACAGCTTTTA
This sequence comes from Oscillospiraceae bacterium, assembly GCA_015066175.1. GTDB lineage: Bacteria > Bacillota > Clostridia > Oscillospirales > Acutalibacteraceae > SIG575. The sequence continues at coordinate 7,040 of SVOW01000009.1, read as the reverse complement.
TACCGCCGCCACCTTGAGTGCCTGATGAAAATCTCCAGAAATCGCATTTGGAAATATGAAGTATCAGGTCTTTTTCATCGTTGTCAAAAACAACTCCCAGGTCACCGTTTGCACACAAAGCACCTGATGGTATTTTGTAAAGAACTTTACCGTCTACAGTATTGACGGGCTTCGATTTTATTTCGTTGAAATATGTATTCATAATATATCACCAACCTTTCTATATAATACTTATTTTTGAAAACTAAGTCAAGAGCACGATAAGGGGTACAGATTTCAAATAATTTTTGCGTTAATTCTGTTTTCATTATATAATAGAAAAGATATACGGATTTGTTGAGAGTTTTTGATGCTTTATCCGTCTTACATATGAAAAGCTTTTCGGAAAGGAGAAAATCGATGGATAATGGTGCAAGTAGCTACCGCCGTTACCTTGATGGCGATGACACAGGTCTGACAGAAATTATCAGAGAATATAAAGACGGTCTGCTTTTGTTTATAAACGGTTATGTGAAAAATATTTTTGTGGCAGAAGATCTGATGGAAGAAACTTTTTTCAAACTTGCAACAAAGAAACCGCACTTCTTCGGCAGAAGTTCATTTAAAACATGGCTTTTTGCAATAGCGCGGAATGTAGCAGTTGATTATTTAAGAAAAAATTCTAAAATTGCATCTGGATCTGTTGATGAGCATAATGAATTATCTGCAGAAGAAAGAAGTATTGAGGAAGAGTTTCTCATAAAAGAACAGAAAATCAGACTTCATAAAGCAATGAGAAATCTGAAAAGCGAATATTATCAGGTTTTGTATCTTACATATTTTGAAAATTTTTCAAATGCCGAAGCTGCTTCTGTAATGAAAAAGAATAAACGTCAGATTGAAAACCTTGTGTACAGAGCAAAGCAGGCTCTTAAGGCAGAACTTGAAAAGGAGGGTTTTAAGTATGAAGAATTATAATGAAATTGCTGACAGCGTTTTATCACGCAGAGATGAATATATTAAAAATCAGAAAGCAAAAAGAAAAAAAGCAGTTGTAGGAATATCGGTTGTATGTTCTTTTGTTATTATGTTTTTCGGTATAGGCTTATGGCAGAAAGGTGTGTTTCAGGCAGACACATCTTCTGAAAAAATCATTGAAGTTACTGATGCGATGCAAGGAAAAACTAATGTTGATATCAAACAAAACACATCATCAAAAACAGAAAAACTGTCTGAAGTCACCACTGAAGGAATTGCGGAAAACGAAACTATAGTTGAAGATTTTCCCGATGGTGGGTTTTCTACCGGCGTAGATGTCGGAGAATGGTGGAATATCCCTGCGCTGCCATTTGACAGAAACTTTGAAGTGACAGGTGAAGAAATAACGGATGAAGAAGCAAAGGAATATTTCGAACTGAATAAAAGCAGAATCTTTTCAACACTTTCTGCAAGCGGAGAGCCAACAGATTCTTTGAAAATATCAGAAAAAGGTTATTGCCATGTGAATTACGACGGCACAGAAGGAAAATGTTTTGAAGTAAGGCAGAATTATCGAGATTATCTCGTTTACAACGGAAATAAACTTGTGGCAATTATCACACTTTATAAAGATAACGGTCAGATGTATGATACATTATCTTTGGGTGCTTCCTGGTTTGATAATTATAATTCTTTCCTTCAGAATCACAAAGGAGAAGAATTGGTATACGTTTATGCAGGCTGGTTTGAATTAATAATCGCACCTGATAATATTTACTGTAATCCGATGAATTATAATACTGTAGGTTATCTTGACGGTGTAGAAAATCCTTACGAAATTTTTTATCACGAAAAAGCAGTTTATGTATCATAATCTATATTGTGAAAATCCCACCTTCCGGTGGGGTTTTTTTTGATTCATACTATTCTGACGTTGTATTTTCTCAACCAATAATCAAGCTGTATGAAATATGCAATTGTCTGGGGTGTTGTCATCAGTTGACCATACCAAGGTTGTGCGACATTTTCAGTCAGCAGCTTTTCAAGACGTGTTTTACTGATTATCTGAAGAATTGGTGAAGATGGTTTTTCAATGATTTCTTTTAATATTTGTGATACTTTTGCAAGATATGCAGGGTTGTGCGTTTTGGGATAGGGACTTTTCTTTCTCCACAGAATTTCATCAGGGAGATATCCTTCCATGGCTTTTCTCAACAATCCTTTTTCATAATTATTATAATCTTTGTATTCCCATGGCACGTTGTAAAGATATTCAGCAATTCTGTAATCACAGAATGGTACTCTCACCTCAAGACCCCAATACATACTCATCCTGTCTTTTCTGTCAAGAAGTGTCTGCATAAACCAGTCAAAATTAAGTTTCATCATCTCTTTCATCCGCTTATCAATTGCTGATTTTGCTTCTGAAGTATCAGCTGAATCAACGGTTTTTCTGTATCTCGAGTAAACATATTCCTGAGGGTCAATTCTGTTTCTGAATTCTTCTTTAAGGAAACTGTAACGGTATGCAGTGGATTGTGCCCAGGGGAAACCGTCTTTTTCACGAATGTCTTTGTCACGATACCAGGGGTATCCGCCGAAAATCTCATCTGCACATTCTCCGCTTAATGCAACGATACCTTGTTTTCGGATTTCCTTGCATAACAGTAACAGTGACGAATCAATATCTGCCATTCCCGGCAAATCTCTTGCGTCAACTGCATCAAATAGTGCATCTGCGATTTCTTCTGTATCAAGGTTTACAAAATGTTGTTCGCTGTTTTGCAGGTATTCTCCCATTATTCCGATGAAAGATGAATCGCTGTTTGGTTGGAATTTGCTTTTTCTGAAATATAAATCATTGTTTTTGTAATCAAGCGAAAATGTATGTAGTTTTTCGCCTTTCTTCGTAAAATATTTGTTTGCAACGGATGAAATCAGACTTGAATCAAGTCCTCCTGACAGAAAGGTGCAGACAGGCACATCTGAAACAAGCTGTCTTTCAATGGAATCAGTTACAAGAAAGCGGACTTTTTCAATTGTTGTTTTCAAGTTGTCTGTATGTTCTTTGCTTTCAAGGTGCCAGTATTTCTTGATTTTAAGTCCGTTTCTGTCAAAATAACCGCAGGTGGCAGGCGGCAATTCTTCAATATCTTTAAAAACGCCACATCCGGGAGTTCTGCCCGGTCCCAGAAGAATGAGTTCGGCAACAGAGCCGATATCAATTTCAGGCTGCACAAATCCGCTTGCCATTATTCCTTTGATTTCCGAAGCGAAAACAAACATATTCTTTCTATTATAATAGAAAAAGGGTTTCACTCCGATTCTGTCACGAGCAACAAACAATCTTTCTGCTTTTTTCTCCCATATAGCAAAGGCGAAAATGCCGTTAAGTTTTTCAACGCATTTCTCTTTCCATATTATATAGGATTTCAAAACTACTTCTGTGTCAGAATGGCTGTTGAAATTTAATCCGAAAGCTTTCAACTGCTCGCGTATTTCGTCTGTATTGTAAAGCTCCCCGTTGTATACTATTATATATCGTTGTTTTTCATCTTCTGCAATCATAGGCTGTTTTCCGTTTTCGATGTCGATAACAGCAAGCCTGGTATGCAGAAGTGAAACATGGTTTTCTATAAACATTCCTTTGTCGTCAGGGCCTCTTCTTGTAAGCACATTCTGCATTTTCAGAAAATCAGATTCTTCTTTTTTCAGGTCGCTGTGGTAGTCGATTTTTCCTGCTATAGAGCACATATTTATCACCTCACATTATTTTATGCGTGCTTATGCATATTTTTTACAAACAAGCATATAATTGTAACGTGTTGTAACACTTTTGTAATTTTTGCAATTTTACCAAAACGTTGTGAAAATAACCTGTAAAAAAGCACAAAATATGGTGGTGATTTTTGAGTTTTCTTTTTATTTTTCTAAAATAGCAATAAAACTTGTGCAAAATAGCTAAAAATAAAAAATTTTTTTATTTGACAAGACGAAAACATATCTCTATAATGTCAACCGTGATGCCGGACAGAGCATTTTTCGGCATCATTCAAACGATGCGGAACACGTTTTCCGCAAAGAAAAGGAGTTAATTATGATTAAGGTAAACCACGAAAGCAAGGCATGGAAAATAGCAAGAGTTGCTATTTCAGTTGTTCTTGTAATAATGTGTGCAATGACTATCGTTGCTGCAGCATCGGGTGCGACTTATGATGTAACTATTATTGACAGCGAAAGAAGTGTGACTATTTCCACAAGAGCTGAAACTCTTACAGCTGTTTTCAAGGAAGCAGGAATTGTAACAGATAACAACGATATTATTGTTACTGACAAATTTGTTCCCGGTCAGCCGAGTACAATCAGAATCAACAGAGGTTACAATGTTTCTGTTTCTTATCATGGCGAAACATTCAAAACAATAGGTTACGGAGACGTAGCTAATGTTATCAAACAGGAAAATCTCGAAGTGTCAGAAACAGACAATGTGAATTTCCCTCTTGCAACAAAACTTTCTGATGGTATGAAAATTATCATCGAAAATCCCATTACTGTTGAAATCAGAATTGATGACGAAGTTATCACAGGGGACACATATTCATCAAGTGTTGAACAGATTCTTAAAAAGTTCAACATCACTCCCGGTGAAAACGATATGGTAGTACCTGATTATGACACAATCATCAAAGAAAATTCAGTTATTGAAGTTAAACGCGTTACCTACAAGGAAAGAACAGCAAAAGAAACTCTTGAGTTCGAAACAATTTATGAAGATAACGCAAATATGTATAAAGGCACAACTCATACAAAAGTAAGTGGTGTCAACGGAAAGAAAGAAGTTCTTTACCGTGATATTTATGTTGATGGAGTAAAAACTGATTCTGAGGTTATTTCAGAAACAGTTATTGAAAAGGCAGTAGACGAAGTTGTTGTTCGTGGCACAAAAATGCCCGAATCAGGCAGATTTGCAGTTGATGTTCCTATCGGAGACTCAGATAGCGTAAAAACAATTTCAAATTTCACATTACCCTCACAGTATAAAATTGACGAAAACCTTGTTCCTGTAAGTTATAAGCAGAAATTTGTAGGCCCCGGCACAGCATATCATACAGGTTATATTACTTCCACAGGTAAAGCACCTCAGCCCGGTTATATTGCTGTTGACCCTGATGTTATTCCTTATGGTTCAAAACTCTGGATCGTATCAAATGACGGCAGATATGTTTACGGTTATGCTATTGCTGCAGATACAGGCGGATTCACATGGAACGGCAGCGGTACACTTGCTGACCTTTATATGAACACATATAATGAATGCGTTCAGTTCGGCAGACGTAACATCACAATTTATGTTCTTGACTAGTATTTTGAAGCACCTGATTTGTTCGGGTGCTTTTTGTTATCCAGAAGAAATTTTTTATGAATTTTAATATTGCAAGATGATCGTTCAAAAACATCAGAACTTACAAATTTCACATCGAAAATTACATTATTAACACAGTTGCACTGCAAAATGGTATGATGTAAACATAGAAAAACAAAAGGAGAGAATAAAATGATTACTTGTCCAAAATGTAAAAATCAACTGCCCGACGGAATAAAATTCTGCAAATTCTGCGGAACACAGTTTACACAGTCAAATGGTCAACGTCCTGCACAGCAGAGACCTGCTCAACAAAATCCGCAGAAACCTGCACCCAAAAAGAAAAACAATATTATTTACATAGTTGTGGCCGCATTACTTATTGTGGCTGTTGTTGCTGGTGCATTTTTGATATTAGGTAAAGATGATTCAGGAAAAGATAGAGAAGAGAGCAGTAATAATAACTCATCTGCAGTTGATAAGAATGTGAATGATGAAAAAGAAAATGAAAATAACGAAGTCGTTTTGGATATCAATGATATGAAGCATACAACAATTTCGGTGCTTTGGGAACATGCTGTTGCAGTAAAAAACGATGGTAGCGTCGTTGCAAGTGGTGATAATAGTTACGGACAGTGTGATGTTTCTTCGTGGAGCGATATTGTATCTGTATCAGCAGGTAAATTCCACACCGTAGGTCTTAAATCTGATGGAACTGTTGTTGCTACCGGAAAAAATGACAATGGCCAGTGTAATGTATCGGATTGGACTGATATTGTAGCGATTACAACAGGTTATGTCCACACTGTAGGTCTTAAAAAAGACGGTACTGTAGTGGCAACGGGATCAAACGATTATCAACAGTGTAACGTGATGTACTTCAGTGATGTTGTAGGAATCTCAGCTGGTTATATGCACACTTCTGTTCTCAACGCAGACGGAACGGTAGAGACAGTAGGTGAAGATAATTTCGGTGAGAGTAACGGAATGAGTTATTGGGCCGATATGACACAAATATCCACAGGTTATGCTGTTTCGATAGGAGTTAAAAAAGATGGTACTGTTATAGCTGTTGGTAATGAGGAAGATGGTGCCTGCAATACATCAGATTGGAAAGATATCGCATATGTTAAAGCCGGAGATTATCACACGGTAGGACTCAGAAAAGACGGTACTGTTGTAGCTACAGGTCGGAACAGCTATGATGAGTGTAATGTCTCAGATTGGAATGAAATAGTGGCTATTGCTGCAGGTAATTGTTGCACAATAGGATTAAAAAGAGATGGCACAGTGGTAGTAACAGGAGATATGAGCAATTTGGAATGGACAAATATCAGATTGCCTGAGTAATTAATTATGCGGGAGAGCTGCTACGCTATTTAAAGTATTTCAGTATTAATTACAAGTGAATATATAATTAAAAAAGGCAGGATTTAACCCCTGTCTTTTTTGTTGATCAAATTTACCATTGACGTCAGAACGTAGTAACTGAAAAAATATCGTGAAAAAGGTTAAAGGAACAAAAAAGAACAAATGACGTAAAAGCCGGGAAAATTAAGTATTAGAAAATAAAAGTAGAAAGAGCACATAGGCAAAAACCACAAAATAAAGTGAGGGTATTAATAAAAAGTGTAGGTATAGTGGTAAACGCGCGGCGGGGTTGGAAAGTTTGAAAAAGTTTTAAAAAAAGTGTTGACAAAGTGGGAATGATTTGGTATTA
>SVOW01000020.1 GCA_015066175.1 Oscillospiraceae bacterium | reverse complement strand
CCATAACTACCTTGCAGGCCAACAAACCATACACGGTTTGCAAAGGTTTCATTTAATGCTTGTAAAAAGTCTTCCATCCAAGCAGTAATATCGATCATCTTAATCACCTCGTTAAATTGGAATTTGTTATTCCGTAATGAAAGGTTCAATATATTTCTGTATAAACTGAACTCTGTCAAATACTAATGGGTTAAAGGTTGCTGTAACAGATATAACGATATTTTTATAGGCATTAACATATATTACATTTCCGCTATCGCCTATAGCAGAGTATATATTCTTTTCTTCATCAATAACCCACCACAAAAAGCCATATTGCATAAAAGCAAACTTTTCATCGCATTTGATATACGGTGTAGTCATTTGAGTTATCCATTCGGCAGAAACTATCTGCTTATTATCGAACATACCTTTATTAAGGCACATTTGACCGATTTTCGATAAATCTTCTGCTGATAAACACAAGCCAAAGCCTGATGTTACAATTCCTTTGTTATCGCAAAACCAACCATTTTCTTTTGGAGATTTTGAAGTTACAAAGCCTATATGTTCTTCTTTGTCCCTTACAATACAAAGTTTTCTTTCTTCAATTCCAAGTGGTTTAAAGAGATATTCATTAGCAAAATCAAGTGTTGACATATTGCTGACTTTTGTTATTATTGCACTTAATATATGAATGCCTAATGTTGAATACTTGAATTCACCTGTAATCCCGTTTCTTCCACCAAGTAAATCAAGAACGGACTTTGTCCAATCTTCACTTGTACATACTTTTGTCCAAGGTTCTGACTTATATTTATATGGTGCGGTCATTGTAAGCAAATGATATAAAGTGACACCCTGTATTGTTTTTTCTCCTCTTTTTAAAACATACTCAGGGAAAAACTCTAGCACTTTTTGATTGACACTTTTAATCAGACATTTGTCAATAGCAATACCGATGAGTATCGACATAACACTTTTGGTTACGGAAGCAATATGAACATTGTCTTTTTCTTCGTAATTATTCCAAGTATCACTATAAACAATCTCATTGTCCTTTACGGCTACTATCTGACATATATTAGGTTGTTCGTCTGCAATAATGCTGTGTAATTCTTCTCTGTTCACAGAATGTAGCCTCCTCTACAAATTCTTGTTTGTCGGGCTGATTATAGCACAACAATTGTTATTTTATAACTTATTTTTTAGTGTTTTACAACTTGCAATTAACATTCGTCTTATTCGACCACAAAGGTTTCTGGTCTTTTTGTATATATCTTCATCAATAAATTTTGTGTTAAATAAAAGCTGCAACCAACCTTCAGTTTCACTACATTCCTTTAATGCAATTTCAAATTTAGAAAGCATATCTGCCCTGCTCTGACCGTAATTTGCTTCACGAATATTTGCATATACACTACTTGAACTTTTACGGATTTGAAACAATGTATTTGATGGTGCTTTAATATTTTGGCAAAGCAATTCAATATCAGTTGCTAATTGTTCAGCGTAAATCAGCAAATAATTTTGGGGCATATAACCACATCCTTTTAAGTGATTATACTACAAGTTACAAACAAAATCAATGCGAAGCATTGTATATCATCAATTCCGCAGGAATTGCATATCATCAACTTCGTAAGAAGTTGTATATCATCAAGCCGACAGAAATGCACACCTTCGGTGTGATGAGATACAACACGGCAATGCCGTGTTGATGATATGCACGCTAACGCGTGATGATATACCAAGCCTGTCGGCTTGGATAAAAAAATTAAGGACTTCAAAGAAGTCCTTAATTTTTTGTGTTTACAACTTGTTTTTGTCAAAATTAAATCAACTCGACAAATTGTAATTTGTTTGTTCCCTTCACTTTAATTAATTGTATTCAAACTCAAAATCACCATCTACACATTTGCCTATCGTTTCGAGAATAATGTAGATTGTTTTTTCGTTATCATATTTATCATCAAGTGTAATGGTTTCGTCGTAGGATTCTCCACCCTTAACAGTAAGGAGCAATTCTTTTTCGCCATCAACACCGATATAAACATTCATCTCGCCTTCAGCAAGACTTGCTTCAAAATCAAGTGTATGCTCAGCAATACCATCTCTTCTTAATTTGAAATTATTCGTTCCCTTAAAGGTATCAAATTCCATACTTGCTTCATTGCCCTGACAGGAAGTAATCAAAATGGTTGCAGAATAACTCTTGACATATCTCCCACAGCTACAGAGCATAAATAATGTAAGTATCAGTACCAATACACAACATACTTTTTTCATACCTGTATCCCCCTTTATATTTTGTTTTATCAAATTCTTATTTGTCGAACTGATTATATCACACATAATATGAATTTTCAATCAGGTGTGGGAGTACAAAATCAATGCGAAGCATTGTATATCATCAATTCCGCAGGAATTGCATATCATCAACTTCGTAAGAAGTTGTATATCATCATTGCGAAAGCTTTTTGATACACGCTAAAGCGTGATGATATACAGTCCTGACGGACTGATGAGATACAACAATGGCAATTTTGCCATTGTTGATGATATGCCATTGCTTTCGCAATGGATAAAAAAATTCCTGTTCCGAAGAACAGGAATTTTTTGGAGGTACGTCTCATTTTAGAACCGCATAAATTTACAAATTCTCAGCCTCAAATCTTAAAATATAAAACTGTTTTAACCATTCAGGCTGTTCAGCTAAAGTATCTTTCAGTTTTTCAAGTGTACGCTTACCTATACGGCGATCAAGTATGGCAAACATTCTTACAATAGGGTTATTAGACTGAATGCTCATTTTAATGTCTTGATTGCGATATTCAGCTAACGCATCAGCAAATTCACTGTCTTTATATTACGTTCTCTCATTTAAAGGATATTTATCTAACAAAGACCAGAATTTATCCCAATACTCAATTGCACCGTATGGCTTCTCGATTGATTTATATCCTTTTTCAATAAAATAATTGTTTACCGTTTCCCAAGAAAAACGCTTTACTTGTTTGTCATCAATACAAACCTCAAAAATTTTGCATCCGTCCATACCGACATATGTTGTACAACCATATCTGACTCTGCCTTTGAGGCTGTCTGCAAGTATTTCTTTTTCAAGGTATTTACGCATCCCACTCCAAGAGCCTTCATATCCCATAAATGTCAACTCTCCAAAAATCTTATTTGTTAATTAATTATAGCACAGTTGATATAAAATCACAATAGGGTGTGGGAGTACAAAATCAATGCGAAGCATTGTATATCATCAATTCCGCAGGAATTGCATATCATCAATTCCGCAGGAATTGCATATCATCAACTTCGTAAGAAGTTGTATATCATCATTGCGAAAGCTTTTTGATACACGCTAAAGCGTGATGATATACAGTCCTGACGGACTGATGAGATACAACAATGGCAATTTTGCCATTGTTGATGATATGCCATTGCTTTCGCAATGGATAAAAAAATTCCTGTTCCGAAGAACAGGAATTTTTTGGAGGCGCCACCCAGATTTGAACTGGGGAATAAAGGTTTTGCAGACCTCTGCCTTACCACTTGGCTATGGCGCCATATTCTATTTTATTTGAAAAGCCGCTAAAATATTACATTTCAGCGACTTTCTTGTGGAGCGGATGACGGGGCTCGAACCCGCTACCTCCACCTTGGCAAGGTGGCGCTCTACCAGATGAGCTACATCCGCATATGGTGCCTCCGGTCGGAATCGAACCAACGACACGAGGATTTTCAGTCCTCTGCTCTACCAACTGAGCTACAGAGGCAATTATTTGGCGACCCGGAACGGGCTCGAACCGTCGACCTCTAGCGTGACAGGCTAGCGTTCTAACCAACTGAACTACCGGGCCAAATAATTGGTGGGAACAATAGGGCTCGAACCTATGACCCTCTGCTTGTAAGGCAGATGCTCTCCCAGCTGAGCTATGCTCCCACATATATTGCACTCTGCTGTGCTCTGTTTTTTAAGAGCGTTTGCATTTGCAACGTTGATAAGTATACACTAAGTTGCACCTTTTGTCAATACTTTTTTTAAATTTTTTTGAAAAATTTTTTGTTTTTTTCAAAAGCCTTGATTCTATTGGGTTTGTGGGCAAAAATTATTTTGATTTTTTTATGATTTTCTTAATTTCTTCTGAAGTAAATACAAATTTTTTGTCGCAGAAATTGCAGCAGATTTCTGTTTCTTCATCCTCTGCCATTTCGAGAAGTGCTTCTTCGCCTGTTGAGATGAGAGCCTTTTCTACGCGGTCTTTTGTGCATGTGCATTTATATGCAACCTCTGCTTCATCGAGCACGTCAAGAGTGAACTCAGGAAGAACTTTTCTGCAAATTTCTTCAGGCTTCATTCCTGATGCCAGCATTGTTGTTACAGGCTCAATATCTTTTATGCACCTTTCAACCTTTTCGATTGTGTCTTCCATTGCTGTGGGAAGGAGTTGAATGATAAATCCGCCTGCTGTGAGAATATCTTTTGTTTCGGGGTTTACAAGCACGCCCAAAGCGCAGACTGTGGGAGTCTGCTCGCTTGAAGCAAAATAGCTTGTGATATCTTCTGCAATTTCGCCTGTTACAATGGGTGTCTGACCGATGTAAGGCTCTTTCATACCAAGGTCCTTGATAACTGTTACAAAGCCGTCTGTGCCCACTGCACCGCCTACATCAAGCTTGCCTTTTTTGTTAAGGGGAAGTTCAACTGATGCGTCGCCTATATATCCCCTTACATTACCTGTGCTGTCAGAAACAGCAATAACACTGCCTGCAGGTCCGCCGCCGTTGATTCTTAATGTTACGCTTGAATCTTTGCCTTTGAGCACTGCGCCCATCATGCTTGCTGCAGTGAGAAGTCTACCCAACGCTGCAGAAGCAACTTTGGAAGTTGAGTGGATTTCGTGCGCTCTCTGCACCATATCTGTTGATTCTACCGCCATTATGGTCAGGTCGCCTAACTGTGAAATGCATCTTACTATTTTACCCATTTATTTTTTCCTCGCAATATAAACTATTCTCTGTGTTTCTTCATCAGGCTTTTCTTCAGTCATCTCTTTAAAATGTTCAAGAAGTTCAAAATCACTGCCTGAAAGCCATTTTTTTACCTGTTCAAAGGAATATACCTTTTCTTCAAAATCTTCGCAGAAACGTTCATAAGAGCCATTTTCTGTTTCTTCAAAAATATCAAGATAAATATGAGTTGTCATATTTTCTTCGTCGAATTCATTCTGCCATACACAGTAAACATCATCAAGGTCATAGACGAAAGTGTTGTCGCCTAAAATCTCACGGTGCTTATATTCTGTGTTCATATCAAAGATAAACAAGCCGTCTTTTTCCATAAAAAGAGAAATCTTTTCAAAGGCTTTAATTACGTCTTTTTCGTCAGTGATGTGGTTTATGCTGTCAAGAGTGCACACAGCACCTTCGACAGTGCCGTAAAGGTCCAATTCTTCGGCACTCTGGCAAAGGTAAAGAATGTCAAGGCTTTCTTCGCCATTCTTTTCCCGGGCAACAGACAGCATATCATAGGAAGAATCGGTGCCTGTCATATCAAAGCCCAGCCTTGCAAGCTCTGCAGTAAGCGAGCCTGTGCCGCAGGCAACATCAAGGACTGAATTTATTTTTTTGTTTCCGCCGTAATTTTCAAAAAGCCGCTTAATATAAGCGGCATAAGATTTATAATCTACATTTTCAGTCAGGCGGTCGTAAAAATAAGCGAAACTGCCGTAACTCATTTTTCCTGCTCCCTTATACGGTCAAAAACAACCTCGTAACCGTCGTTACCGTATTTGAGCGAACGGTTAACACGGCTGATAGTAGCTGTGCTTGCCTTTGTTTTCTTAACAATGTCACTGTAAACCTCTTTATCGCTGAGCATTTTTGCCACAACAAGACGTTGTGAAATTGATTGCAGTTCAGTAACAGTGCATAAATCACAGAAGAAATTAAAAACTTCTTCTTCAGTTTCAAGAGCAAGAATTGAACGGATAAGAAAATCTATATTTTCGTCTTTAAAAGCACCCTTCAAAGCAATGCCTCCTCAAGTAGTTATCCTGTTTATTTTAACACATTAAACTGCAGAAGTAAATAGATTTGCTGAAGATTTATTTTCTTCTTCCCATACCTTATGTATTTCGTCGTAATTCACACCTGATGGGAAAATAAAATCAACAGCCTGCGGTACAATTTCAAAAGTACGCTCTTTTACAAATTCACATTCGCCGTCAACATTGACAGCTGAAAATTTGCGGCTTCTGACAGTCATTTTTTTGCCTCGTCTGAAAATTGTTCTGTCCCAGTCAAGGTGTTTGCCCGCTTTGTAATTATTCATTTCTTTAAGGAATTTTATAACAGGCATATCTTTTCTGACAATGATGAAATCAAGAAGTCCGTCATCACACACTGCAAGGGGAATTCCTTTATATCCGCCGCCGTAATAACGTGCATTTCCGCAAAGGGCAAACAAAACATCGTATGTTTCAAACTCGCCGTCATCGATGGAAATGTCAAAAACATTGCTTGATTTTGTCAAAAAACAATAGACAAGAGATGCAGTATATGCCATCTCGCCTGACATCAGGGGAAGTTTTTTGAATGTGGTCTGCTTTGCGCAGACTTCTGCATCAATGCCCATTGAACATTGGCTTATGGCATATTTTTCACCGCATTTTATAAGGTCAATTCTACGGCTTTCGCCATCAAGCTGTGTTGTCACATCAAGGAAATCTTTCTTCTTGCCGAAATTACGAACAAAATCGTTGCCTGAGCCTAAAGGCAGAGTGCCTACTTTCAAATTGCCGAAACCAACAGCACCGTTGATAACCTCAAAGAGAGTGCCGTCTCCACCGCAGGCAAACACGCATATATCTTCTCCGCTTTTGCCAAGACTGACAGTGTGGGCTTTCGCCTGACCTGCACCTGATGTTACATAAACTTCAAATTCTACGTTTTTTTCTTTACATTTCGCTTCAATTTCAGAAACAAAATTTCCTGCTTTCCCTTTACCTGCAACAGGATTGACAATAAAAACGTACTTCACCTTTTGTCACCTCGGAAAAATATCACTTGAAATACATATATAAATTACATTTTATCATGCCGTTATAAAGTTTTCTACGTTTATCGGCCTTTCTGCCGAAATCGTATTCAAAATCTTCTGACGGACTTATTACATAATACGCCCAGCCGCGTTTCTGCACAAATTTTTCGCCCATAACTTTGTAAAGGGCACTGGCTTCGTTGCTGTCGAGAAGTCTTTCACCATAGGGCGGATTCACAATTACAGTGCCTTTTTCGCTCTTCGGCTCAAAATCTCTTATATCGCGTTTTTCAAAAACTATTTTATCGCTGACTCCTGCACGCTGAGCGTTGATTTTGGCAATTTCAAGAGTAGCTTCATCAATGTCAGAGCCGTAGGCAATAAAGGAAGAATCCATATTCACAAGGCTTTTTGCCCTTTCTCTTTCTTCTGCCCACACAGCGTTATCAATCTGCTCCCATCTTTCTGCAGTGAAATGTCTGTTAACGCCGGGAGCAATATTATGCGCCATCATAGCACCTTCAATGAGAATTGTGCCTGAGCCGCACATAGGGTCGTACAAAGTGTGATAATTTCTCACACGTGCAAGATAATTGAATGATGCTGCAAGAGTTTCTTTAATAGGTGCACCGTTTGCTTCAAGGCGGTAGCCCCTTTTATGTAAACCTGCACCTGATGTGTCAAGCAGAAGGCTTACGTTATCTTTCATAATTGAAAACTGAATCTGATGCACAGGTCCTGTTTCTTCAAACCATTCAATTTTATATTTTGATTTAAGCCTCTCCACAACTGCCTTTTTGATAATTGACTGACAGTCGCTTACTGAAAAGAGAGTTGAATTTATGGAATAGCCTTTGACGGGAAATTCATCTGTGGCAGAAATCCATTTTTCCCAAGGCAGATTTTTTGTGCCCTGAAAAAGTTCTTCAAAGCTTTTCGCCACAAACGAGCCTACAAGAATCTGAATTCTTTCTGCAAAGCGAAGGCAGATATTGGCACGTGCTAAAATATTTTCGTCACCTGAAAACAACACTCTGCCGTTTTCGCAGACTACATTTTCCGCTTCTATCATTTTAAGCTCATCAGCAATAGGTTTTTCAAGACCTAAAAGACAAGGCACTACAAAATTCATTTTCATCATACTATCTCCGTTAAATGTCTTGTAACGTGGCAGCCTACATTCACTGCCACAGGCAAGCCTGCAATATGAGTAGGTGCTGTTTCTATATTCACTGCAAGGGCAGTTGTTTTACCGCCGAATCCCTGAGGGCCGATGTTTGTTTCATTTACTCTTTTTAAAATTTCCGTTTCCATTTCAGCATAAAACTTATCTTTGTTGCGTTCTGAAACATTTCTGCAGAGTGCTTTTTTCGCATTAAGGGCAACTGTTTCAAAATCACCGCCGATACCCACGCCCAAAACCATAGGCGGGCAAGGATTTCCCCCTGCAATTTTCACCGTTTCCACAACGAAATCAATAATATCTTCCCTTGTGACAGATGGTGTCATCATTTTAAGGCGGCTCATATTTTCACTGCCGAAACCTTTCGGTGCAACTGTGATTTTAACATTTTCACCGTCAACAATTCTTGTGTGTATAACTGCCGGAGTGTTATCCCCTGTGTTTACCCTGTCTTTCAGCGGGTCTCTGACTATTGAAAGACGAAGAAGCCCTTCAGTATAACCTTTTCTTACACCTTCGTTGACAGCATCTTCAAAGCTTCCGCCTGTAAAATGCACATCCTGACCGATTTCAGCAAAAATCACAGCCATGCCCGTATCCTGACAAATGGGAACTCCCAACTCTTTTGCACAATCAAGATTTTCTCTTATATCGCACATAATGCTTTTCGGAAGTTCTTCACTTTCGTCATTTACAGCCTGCGAAATTTTTTCCGCCAGATCACATGGCAGAAATCTGTTAGCTTCAACGCACATACGGCTGATTTTTTCAGTTATAACAGATACATCAATTTCTCTCATATAAACAAACACCTTTGTTAAGCTATAATAAAAATTATACTACTCTTTTTTTGTTTTGTAAATAAAAAAATCTTAACGGAACAGTTACAAAACTGTTCCGTTAAGTTAACATTTATTTCCAGATAATCATTACTTTATTGCCGTCGCATGTGATAGTCATTTCGTCAGAAAATTCTTCTGCTGCAGCAAGGAATGCATCTTTCATTGCTTCGTCTTCAAAAGTAATTGTGCTTTCCATAACAAGGTTATCAAGGTCTGCAGGAGGTCCGAAACGGAAGCCGCATATCCACCAATGTCTCATTTCTTCCCTTTCAACAAGCACCTCATCGCCATCTTTGAGAACCGTTGACATCACAAGCATTTCTTCGTCAGTTGCACAGTTGTAGGAGAAAGCATTTTTATCTGTTTTGTTGTAGATTCCAAGCTCTGCACCGTTGATCAGATTAAAGGCGTAGTTGCCTTTCCAGAACTGGAACATCCAGTATTTTCCGCCGTATTCAAATTTCACTCTGGCAGTATCAGTTTTCATAAAACCAAGATTTCCCAGAATATCAAAAAATACAGAATAGCCTAAATCACGCATCCACACATTAACAGGAGTTGTGATGGTATAGTTTTTTGCATCATAGTCAAAGCCGATGCCCATAAGGCCGTTATTGTCTTTACCGTAAATTTTGCCTGTTTCTTTGTTATATCTCACACCTGTGAAAACAACATGCACTTCGCCGTTATCGTCAACATAATCGCAGCAGAAGAAGTAAACATTTTCTTCGCCTTTAATGGGCACAAGGTAAACATAAAGGTCATACATGCCTGATGTAAGGTGGTTAAGGAAATTCCTTATTGTTCCTTCAGGAAGTGTTTTATTTATAAGGTCCTTCAAAGCTTTATCGAAATATTTCTTGAACGGACCTACATTCACATTCTGACGATCAGGTTTTTCTTCTCCGGCTTCGTAAACAGGAAGACTATTGATAAGTTCAAGCACTTCCTCGCTTTCGCTTGTTCCTGTTTTTGCTTCATTTACGATATTGCTTACAATAGCAATGATAACCTTTTCTGTTTCTTTGTTCAGGAAGCCTACCTGAGCAGAACTCTCGCTCTGAGCAGAAACAGAATCTGTTTCTTTCAATGCTGCCGCCGGCGTGACAAGCGACAAAGCTAACATTATCGTAGCTAATATAAAACTTATAACTTTCATACCTAATCTCCCGTATCTATCCAAGTGTCAGAGGTTCACCCTCTTCTCAATGTAAAGAGTATACCACATTTTATTGAAAAAATTTCTTAAATTTTATTAAAGTTTTTCAAAAGAAGATTTAAGGAATGATTTAAGTTTTTCTGATTTCGGATTTTCAAACACTTCCTGTGACGGACCCATTTCTTCTATAACGCCGTCTGCCATATAGATGATTGTGTCTGCAACATTTTTTGCAAATTCCATTTCATGGGTAACAACAATCATGGTTTTGTTTGTGTTTTTAAGTTCTCTGATAACTTTAAGAACTTCGCCTGTAAGTTCAGGGTCAAGAGCCGATGTAGGCTCGTCAAAGCAAAGCACTTCAGGCTCAAGTGCCAACGCTCTGGCAATTGCAACACGCTGCTGCTGACCGCCTGAAAGTTCGCAGGGATATGATTTTTCTTTTTCTAACAAGCCAACCTGAACGAGAAGCTCGTCAGCTTTTTTTGAAATAGCATCAACAGCATCTTTTTTCTCTTTATACTGTGATGAACCGTTTTTTATTTTTTCAAATTCAAGGAGCTCCGCAGCAAGAGTAAGGTTTCTCTTTACATTATACTGGGGGAAAAGATTGAAAGACTGAAAAACAAGGCCGAAATGAAGCCTGTTACTTCTGATTTCAGAATCGCTGAGTTTCTTGTGATTTTCAGCGTCAAAAATCACTTTTTCATCAAGAGAAATTGTGCCCACATCGGGAGTTTCAAGGAAGTTAAGGCAACGCAGCAATGTAGTTTTGCCTGAGCCTGATGAGCCGATTATAGCTACAACTTCACCTTTTCCCATTGTAAAATCTATACCTTTAAGAACTTCGGTTTTGCCGAAGCTTTTACGGATATTTTTAACTTCAAGCAAAGCTTTTTCATTTTTACTCATTCTGCTCACCTCACACCTTAAAGTAACTCAGTTTCTTTTCGATTTTGTTGAAAAGGATTGTAAGCACGCCGCTGAAAGCAAGGTAGTAAATGCCTGTGAAGAACAAAGGCCATACTTGTCCCGCGATACCATTTGAGCCTTTCATAAATGAAAAACCTGCCCATATAATTTCCTGCAAAGCAATGATTCTCGCAAGAGAAGTGTCTTTGACAAGAGTAATAATTTCGTTTGACATGGGCGGCACAATTCTTTTAATCATCTGCAAGAGAGTAACTTTAAAGAAAATCTGTTTTTTGGACATACCAAGCACCTGGCCTGCTTCCTGCTGACCTACAGGCACGCCCTGAATACCACCACGGTAAATTTCGGAGAAATAACAACTGTAATTAATAATAAAAGCAACCGCTGATGCTGCAAAACGACCATCTTCACCGCCACTCCATATTGAGCAACCATAATAAATAATCATAAGCTGAAGCATAAGAGGAGTACCGCGGATTACCCACACAAAAGTTTTCACCACAGCACTTATCGGCTTAAACCGTGACATTGAACCCAAAGAAACAACAAGTCCCAGAGGAAGTGCACCAAGCAGAGTAATTATAAAAAGCTTCAGCGTCTGCAAGAAGCCTTCATTAAGCGCTTGTAAAACTATGGTGAATTGCTCTGCAAATGTCATAAATCAAACATCCTTTTCAAGTTATAATACGTCAAAAACAGAGAGTGCTGTGTTGCACTCTCTGTTTTGTAATTTAATTTTCAACTGAATTATTTAACAAGAGCTTCCTGAACACCGTATTTTGTTGCGATATTCTGAACAGTACCGTCTTTTGTTTTTTCTTCGAGGAATTTGTTGAATTCATCAACAAGGTTTGAGCCTTTACGGAAGCCTACGCCATATTCTTCATTGTTGAGTTTTGCTGTGTATGTAAGTTCTTCGTAAGATGTGCCTTCGCCAATCATAGCACCTGCCATAAGTGAGTCGATGATAGCTGCATCTGATTTACCTGATTTAACTTCCATAAGTGCTGTTGCCATATCTGTAACTGCTGTGTATTCGAAGCCGTTTTCCTTTGCCATTTCTTCGCCTGCTGAACCTGCTTCAACAGCAAATTTAAGTTCTTTACAAGCTTCTGCTGTCTGATATTTATCAGCAACATCTTTGTTCACAACAACAACCTGTGAGTTAATGCAGTAAGGAACTGAACAGCTCATACCTTCTTTAACTTCATCAGTAAGTGTCATACCATTCCATACGCAGTCGATTTTATAGCCATTGATTTCATTGATTTTCTGTTCCCAGGTAATTTCCTGGAATTCAACTTCAACGCCGAGGTATTCTGCAAATTCTTTTGCCATGTCAGCATCAAAGCCAACCCATTCGCCGTTTTCTTTGTAGTCCATGGGAGCAAAGTCTGTGATACCAATAACAATTTTGCCTGCTTTTTTGATGTTTTCAACATCTTTTGCAGGGTCTTTCTTGCCGCAACCTGCAAAACCAAGACACATAAAAATTACTGCCATTAATAAAGCTATAACCTTTTTCATTTTCTACATCTCCTGAATTGAAATTTTATCGTGTTACCACTTTAACATAGTAACACATTACCACATTGATTGTCAAGTAATTAATTATTAATATGCACATCAACTTTCTGCGACGGTATCTTAATTCCGTTTTCGGAAAATGATTTTTTAACGCCTTCCGTAATTTCAAAGAAAACAGTCCAGTAATCATCTGTTTTGCACCATGCACGCAGAGAAAAAGCCATTGCATTTGTGCTGTGCTCCGTAAGGAATGCTTCAACTGCCGGTTTTTCAAGCACAAGGGGATGCTTCTTTGCGTTTTCAAGGAGAATTGCTTTTACTTTTTCAAAATCAGCATCGTGTGATGTGTTGAAAACAAGGTCAACTCTGCGCTCATCTTTTGAAGAATAATCTGTAAGTGACTGATTTGAAATTATGGAATTGGGCACCATAACAACTTTGTTATCTACAGTTACAACCTTTGTATAAAAAAGATTTATTGATTCAACCGTGCCTGTTGCGTCAACTGTAGAAATAAAATCCCCCACCTTGAACGGTCTGAAAACAAGAATGATAAATCCGCCTGCGATGTTACTTAAGCTCCCCTGCAGAGCAAGGCCGATTGCAAGACCTGCAGAGCCGATAACTGCCACCATCGAAGCCATGGGCACGCCCACTATAATCGCAGCTGCAATCACAAGCACGATTTTCAGCGAAATCACTATCAGACTTCTCATAAACGTTCTTGCTGTAGGGTCAAGCTTTTCATAAATTTTCATTTTTTTGATTTTCTTGCCGAAAATATTCACAATTTTAAAGCCGATTATCAGCAGCAATATTGCGCCGATAAGCTTAAGACCGCTTGTCATGCAGAAGTGAATCAGTTTTTCTTTCACCTGCGCCATAATTGCATCAAAATTCATAGAATCCATTTTTATCATCTCCGTAGAAATATTATCATAAAATTTAAAAAATTTCAACAGATTTGTCATTTACAAAGTTTTCTGCCTGGTGTAAAATTTATTGCGGAGATGATACCATGAACAAGAAACTTATGAAAACAGTTATGACAGCACTGTTTATGGCAATGTGCTGTGCAAGCACATTTATACACATACCTTCACCCGCTTCACAGGGTTATCTTAATCTGGGCGACTGCTTCGTCATCCTTTCAGGCTGGCTGCTCGGACCTTTTTACGGTTTCCTTGCAGGAGGAATCGGCTCTGCACTTTCAGATGTGCTTCTCGGCTACACATCCTACGCACCTGCAACGCTGATTATCAAAGGCTTTATGGCTCTTGCAGCTTATTTCATCCACAAGCTTCTTTCAAGCAAACAGAAAAACAAAAATATATTACCCGAAGCCACAAGCGCATTTATTGCAGAAATAATTATGATCGGCGGATATTATCTTTACGATTCAATTTTAACCGCAAACTTCATTGTTCCTCTTGCAGGAATCGCAGGAAACAGTGTGCAGGGACTTTTCGGACTTGTAGCATCTGTTGCAATTTTCAGAATTCTGCAAAAAACAAGGTTGAACAATAAAATTAAATAAAATAGTTATATTACATTAAATATATAAGGGCATACAATTGCGTATGCCCTTTTTTTGGAAAAATTTCTATATATAATGAAAAAACTTGCCAAATAGTATTGACAAGCCCGTTTTTTTGTGATAAAATTCTATACTGCATTATAATGGAGTGAAATATCCCTTGGTATTTTGAAGTGCTATCATAATACCACAAATTTCGCTGAAAATCAAGCATATTTTCGTTGAAAATTCAGGGATTTTTGCTTGTAACATTTACCTTGCAAAATCAAAGAACGGAGTGATATGATCTATGGGTAATGTACGAGATGTCAACCGAGGAAAAACTATCAGAAAAAGTTACGGACGCATCGACGAAGTAATGGAAATGCCCAACCTCATTGAAATCCAGAAGAAATCTTACGAATGGTTTCTCAATGACGGTCTCAAAGAGGTATTCAGAGATACAGCCGACATTGTCGACTACACAGGAAACTGGGTATTAAGCTTCATCGGCTACAGAATGGACGACAAGCCCAAGTATACTGTATATGAGTGCAAACAGCGTGACGCTACTTATGCTGCTCCTATGCGTGTTACTGCTCGTCTTACAAACAAAGAAACCGGTGAAATCAAAGAAAGCGAAGTTTATATGGGTGATTTCCCCATTATGACTGAAAGCGGTACTTTCGTTATCAACGGAGCTGAACGTGTTATCGTTTCTCAGCTTGTCCGTTCTCCCGGTATGTACTACGATATGACACACGATAAAACAGGTAAACGTCTTTTCGCTACAACCGTTATCCCCAACAGAGGTGCATGGCTTGAATACGAAACAGACTCAAACGACCTGTTCTATGTAAGAATAGATAAAAACAGAAAAATCTATATTACAACTTTCCTTCGTGCTCTTGGTCTTTCATCAAACAGCGATATTCTCGATTTCTTCGGAAATGACGAAAGAATTATCGCAACACTTGAAAAAGACGAAACAAAGAACTCAGAAGAAGCTCTTATGGAAGTTTTCAAAAAACTTCGTCCCGGTGAACCTGCAACTCTCGAAACTGCACAGTCTCACCTTGAAGGCTTATTCTTCGATGTTCATCGTTACGACCTTTCAAGAGTAGGACGTTATAAATATAATAAGAAAATGGCTATTTCAGGCCGTATTGCAGGATGCAGACTCACTCAGCCCGTTGTTAACAAATACACAGGCGAAATCCTTGCTGATTCAGGCGAAATTCTTACTAAAGAAAAAGCTTATGAAATCGAACAGGCAGGCGTAACAGAAGCTTACGTTGAAGCTGACATTCATTCAGACCGCAAGGAAGTTAAAGTTGTATCAAACGGTATGGTTGACGCAAAGCCCTACCTTCCCATGTTCACAGAAGATGAACTTGAAGAAATCGCAATCAATGAATGCGTGCGTGCAGACGTTCTCTTCGCACTTCTTGACGAATGCGGCGATGATAAAGATGCACTTAAAGAAGCTCTCGCTTCAAAATGCGACGACCTTATCCCCAAGCATATCACAATTGAAGATATATTCGCATCTGTCAACTACTTAGACTGCCTCGCTTGCGGTGTAGGTACTCTTGACGATATCGACCATCTCGGCAACCGCCGTATCCGTTCTGTCGGCGAATTGCTCCAGAATCAGTTCAGAATCGGTCTTTCACGTGTTGAAAGAGTAGTTCGTGAAAGAATGACTCTCCAGAGCCAGGACGGCGATGATAAGATGACTCCTGCAGCACTTATCAGCTCAAGACCTGTTCTTATGGCAATCAAAGAGTTCTTCGGTTCATCTCCCCTTTCACAGTTCATGGACCAGACTAACCCCCTTGCTGAACTTACACATAAGAGAAGACTTTCAGCTCTCGGCCCCGGCGGTCTTTCAAGAGACCGTGCAGGTTTCGAAGTTCGTGACGTTCACTACAGCCACTACGGTCGTATGTGCCCCATCGAAACTCCTGAAGGTCCCAACATCGGTCTTATCTCTTACCTTGCAACATTTGCAAAAATCAACAAATACGGCTTTATCGAAGCTCCGTTCAGAAAAATAGATAAAGAAACAGGCGTCGTTCTTGACGAAGTTCATTATATGACTGCTGACGTTGAAGATAACTACATCGTTGCTCAGGCTAACGAACCTCTCGATGCAGACGGCCGTTTTATCAATCCCAAAATCACAGCAAGATACAGAGACGAATTCCTTGAAATCGACAACACTAAAGCCGACTACATGGACGTTTCTCCCAAAATGGTTGTTTCAGTTGCTACAGCAATGATTCCCTTCCTTGAAAACGACGACGCAAACCGTGCTTTGATGGGTTCAAACATGCAGCGTCAGGCAGTTCCGCTTCTTAAAACAGATGCTCCCTTCGTTGGTACAGGTATGGAATACAAAGCAGCAGTTGACTCAGGCGTTGCTCTTATCGCAAAACGCGCAGGTACTGTAACAGGCCTTGATGCTACAAAGATTACTATCTGCACAGATGACGGCCACGTGGATGAATACAACCTTGTTAAATTTATGCGTTCCAACCAGGGTACATGCATCAACCAGCGCCCTGTTGTTTCAATCGGACAGCACGTAGAAGAAAAAGAAGTTATCGCAGACGGTCCTGCAACTTCCGGTGGTGAAATCAGCCTTGGTAAAAATGCCCTTATCGGCTTCATGACCTGGGAAGGTTACAACTACGAAGACGCTGTTCTTATCAATGAAAAACTCGTTCGCGAAGACGTTTACACATCAATTCACATCGAAGAATACGAAGTAGAAGCACGTGATACAAAGCTCGGACCTGAAGATATCACAAGAGACATTCCCAACGTTGGTGAAGATGCTCTTAAAGACCTTGACGAAAGAGGTATTATCAGAGTCGGTGCTGAAGTTCATTCAGGCGATATCCTTGTTGGTAAAGTTACTCCCAAGGGTGAAACTGAACTCACTGCTGAAGAAAGACTCCTTCGTGCTATCTTCGGTGAAAAAGCAAAAGAAGTTCGTGATACTTCTCTGAGAGTTCCTCACGGTGAATACGGTATCATCGTTAACGTTGAAGTTTTCACTCCCGAAAACTGCGATGAACTCAGCCCCGGTGTTAATATGACAGTACGTTGCTACATCGCACAGAAACGTAAGCTTTCTGTTGGTGACAAAATGGCCGGTCGTCATGGTAACAAAGGTGTTGTTTCTCGTATTCTTCCTGTTGAAGATATGCCCTTCCTTGAAGACGGTACTCCCCTTGATATTGTTCTTAATCCCCTTGGTGTTCCCAGCCGAATGAATATCGGTCAGGTTCTTGAAGTGCACCTTGGTTTTGCTGCAAGAAGCCTTGGATGGAAGGTTATGACACCTGTATTCGACGGTGCTCATGAATCTGACATCAGAGAAACTCTCAAACTTGCAGGTTTACGTGAAGACGGTAAGTCAATTCTTACAGACGGCCGTACAGGCAGAAAGTTCGATAACCCCGTTACAGTTGGTGTTATGTACTTCCTTAAACTTCTCCACCTTGTTGACGATAAGATTCACGCCCGTTCAACAGGTCCTTACTCACTTGTTACTCAGCAGCCCCTTGGTGGTAAAGCTCAGTTCGGTGGTCAGCGTTTTGGTGAAATGGAAGTTTGGGCACTTGAAGCTTACGGTGCTGCCTATACTCTTCAGGAAATTCTTACAGTTAAGTCTGACGACGTTGTAGGACGTGTTAAGACTTACGAAGCAATCGTCAAAGGTCAGAACGTTCCCACTCCGGGCGTTCCCGAATCATTCAAAGTTCTCATTAAAGAACTTCAGTCACTTTCACTTGACGTTAAAGTTCTTGATGCTGACAACAACGAAATCGATTTAAGACAGACATTCGACGACGGCGAGGTCGGCCTTCAGGTTGACGAAGAAGCATTCACAAACGTAAACGACGCTGAAAAGAGTGAAGGCTACCTTGTTGAAAGCGAAGACGGTGACGACGAATTTTACACAAGTTCTTCAGACGAGGAAGACGATGATTTCTTCCCCTCTTACGACGAATTCGCTGATGACGAATCAAGCGATGAAGACTATTGATTGAAAGGAGTTCGTTGTTATGGAAAACATTAATTTTGAATCTATAAAAATCGGTCTTGCTTCACCTGACCAGATCAGAAGCTGGTCTTACGGTGAAGTTAAGAAACCCGAAACAATAAACTACCGTACTCTCAAGCCTGAAAAAGAAGGTCTTTTCTGCGAAAAAATCTTCGGACCTACAAAGGACTGGGAATGTCATTGCGGAAAGTATAAGAGAATCAGATATAAAGGAAAAGTCTGCGAACGTTGTGGTGTTGAAATCACAAAATCAAAAGTTCGTCGTGAACGTATGGGTCACATCGAACTTGCAGCTCCCGTATCTCACATCTGGTATTTCAAGGGTATCCCCTCAAGAATGGGTCTTATCCTTGATATTACTCCCAGAAACCTTGAAAAGATTCTCTACTTCGCAATGTATGTTGTTATCGATCCCGGTGACACTCCCCTTGAGAAGTATCAGACACTTAATGAAAAAGACTATGCTGATATGCGCGAAAAGTACGAAGATGACTTCCGTGCAGGCATGGGTGCAGAAGCTATCAAAGAGCTTCTCCGTGAAATTGACCTTGATGCGCTTTCAAAAGAACTTCACGAAGAACTTGAAAGTGCAACAACTCAGAAAAAAGCTAAAATCCTTAAAAGACTTGAAGTTGTTGAAGCTTTCCGTCAGTCAGGCAACAAACCTGAATGGATGATTATGGACGTTGTTCCCGTAATTCCGCCCGATATCCGTCCTATGGTTCAGCTTGAAGGCGGCAGATTCGCGACAAGTGACCTCAACGACCTTTACAGACGTGTTATCAACAGAAACAATCGTCTTGCAAAGCTCCTTGAACTCGGTGCTCCTGAAATCATCGTAAGAAACGAAAAGAGAATGCTTCAGGAAGCAGTAGACGCACTTATTGATAACGGCAGACGCGGCAGACCTGTTACAGGCCCCAACAACAGAGCGCTTAAATCTCTTTCAGATATGCTCAAGGGTAAACAGGGTCGTTTCCGTCAGAACCTTCTCGGTAAACGTGTTGACTACTCAGGCCGTTCAGTTATCGTTGTTGGTCCCGAACTTAAACTTTATCAGTGCGGTCTTCCCAAAGAGATGGCACTTGAACTCTTCAAACCCTTCGTTATGAAGAGACTTGTTGAAACAGGCGTTGCTGAAAACATCAAACGTTCACGTAAGATGGTAGAAAGAGCAACAGACGAAGTATGGGATGCACTTGAAGTTGTTATCAAAGACCACCCCGTTCTTCTTAACCGTGCTCCTACACTTCACAGACTTGGTATTCAGGCTTTCGAACCTGTTCTTATTGAAGGCAGAGCAATCAAACTTCATCCCCTCGTATGTACAGCTTTCAACGCTGACTTCGACGGTGACCAGATGCCCGTTCACGTTCCGCTTTCAGCAGAGGCTCAGGCAGAAGCAAGATTCCTCATGCTTTCAACAAACAACCTTCTCAAACCTTCAGACGGTCGCCCTGTTACTGTTCCCACACAGGACATGGTTCTCGGTTCATACTACCTTACTCTTATCAGACCCGGTGCTGAAGGCGAAGGCAAGGCTTTCCGCGACATTGACGAAGCTAAAATGGCATACGAAGAAGGCGTTATCACCCTTCACTCACTTATCAAAATCCGTATGACAAAAGAAGTAAACGGCGAAAAAGTTACAAAGCTTGTTGAAACAACAATCGGCCGCGTTATCTTCAACGAACCCGTTCCTCAGAACCTTGGATTTGTTGACAGATCTGACCCCGAAAACGCTTTCAAACTTGAAGCTGACTTCCTTGTTGACAAAAAGATGCTCGGCAAGATTATTGCTAAATGTATCAAAATTCATGGTACAGCAATCACTTCTGATGTTCTTGATAAAATCAAGGATCAGGGTTACAAATATTCAACACGAAGCGGTATCACAGTTGCTGCTTGTGACGCAACTATCCCGCCGAAAAAAGCAGAACTTCTCGCTCAGGCAGAAGCAGAAATCGAAAAAATCGACCGCAACTACCAGAGAGGTCTCATCAGTGCAGCAGGACGTTCAGAAAAAGTTATCGACACTTGGGAAGAATGTACAAAACAGGTTGCTGCAGAACTTAAAAAGAACTTTGACAAATACAACCCCATCCATATGATGCTTGACTCCGGTGCCCGTGGTAACGACTCACAGCTTAGACAGCTTGCAGGTATGCGTGGTCTTATCGCTAACACAGCAGGTAAAACAATCGAAGTTCCCATCAAGGCTAACTACCGTGAAGGTCTTAACATCCTTGAATACTTCATTTCATCACGTGGTGCTCGTAAAGGTCTTGCCGATACAGCTCTCCGTACTGCTGACTCAGGTTACCTTACACGTCGTCTTGTTGACGTTTCACAGGAAGTTATCATCCGTGAAGAAGATTGCGGTTGTTCAGAAGGCCTTGAAGTTTACGATATTTACGACGGTAACAGAAGAATCGTTGGTCTTGCAGAAAGACTTACAGGCAGATATCTTCTTGAAGACCTTGTAAATGCTGAAACAGGCGAACTCATCATGTCAAAAGACAAGATGATGAACGAAGACGAAGCAGAAATGGTTGCTGACTACGTTTACGCTGACTATGAAAAGAAAACTCAGGGTCAGGAAAACGTTGACAAAGAAGGCGCAAGAATCAAAATCCGTTCTCTCCTTACTTGTGAAGCTGAACACGGCGTATGTATCAAATGTTACGGTTCAAACCTTGCAACAGGTCTTCCTGTTACAATCGGTGAAGCTGTTGGTATTATCGCTGCTCAGTCAATCGGTGAACCCGGTACACAGCTTACAATGAGAACGTTCCATACAGGTGGTGCTAAAGACGCAGGCGATATCACACAGGGTCTTCCCAGAATCGAAGAACTTTTCGAAGCTCGCAGACCCAAGGTTCACGCTATCATCAGTGAAATCGCAGGTGTTGTATCACTCAGAGAAATCAAGAAGAGCAAACACGTTGTTGTTACTGACCCTGAAACAGCAGATGAAAGAAGCTACCTTATCCCCTACGGTTTCCGCTTGAGAGTTCAGGAAGGCGAAATCATCGAAAAAGGTCATGCTCTTACAGAAGGTTCTCTCTATCCCCACGATATTCTTGATGTTCTCGGCGTTCATTCAGTTCACGATTACCTTATCCGTGAAGTTCAGAGAACTTACCGTATGCAGGGTGTTGATATCAACGACAAGCATATCGAAGTTATTGTTCGTCAGATGATGAGAAAAGTTGAAATTGAAAACGCAGGCGACAGTTCACTTCTTCCCGGCACAAAAATCGAGAAGAAAGAACTCCGCGAAATCAACAAAGAAATCGCTGCTAAAGCTGCTGCAGAAGGCACAGAACCTAATTTCATTGAAGCAAAAGATGTTCTTATGGGTATCACAAAGGCTTCACTTGCAACAGATTCATTCCTTTCAGCTGCATCATTCCAGGAAACAACAAGAGTTCTTACAGATGCTGCTATCAAGGGCAAAACAGACCCGTTACTTGGTCTTAAAGAAAACGTTATCATCGGTAAACTTCTTCCCTCAGGTACAGGTATGAAGTGCTACCAGGATGTTAAAGTTGTTCCCACAGCAATGCCCGAAGAAGAAACACAGGAGTTTTATTACTCAACAGATAACAACTAAAACCCAATAAAGTTTTACAGGCTGATGCAGAAATGCACCAGCCTGTTTTTTATAAATTATAATTTATCCGTATATTTGCGGCTGTATCGTAGGGGACGGGTTGCCCGTCCCGTTGTAAATCTGATGAATTTTTTGCGGGCGCCGAAACGACGCCCCTACGATGTTAAATTTAATTGAATTATAATTTTCAACGAAAAATCCCCTCTGTCATTTCCATACGAAAATGACATCTCCCCTTACGTTTTTAAGGGGAGACTGTAGCCGTAATATGCATATAAATTATAATTTATATGTATATTCGATTTTACATTGTAGGGGTCGATGCCTACATCGACCCGTCAGATTTTGTGTGAATTTATTCGGGCGGATGTAGGCATCCGCCCCTACGATGCTGATTTTAATACCGCGGTAAATTATAATTTGTCGAAATGTCTGCCAAGCCTTCCCCTCGAGGGGAAGGTGGGTTTTGCAACGCAAAACTCGGATGAGGTGGAAAGGTAAGAATTTAAGTAAACCAAAGTAAAAATACGAAAACTGCGTTTTCTACACCTCATCAGTCACCTTGCGGTGACAGCTTCTCCTCAAGGAGAAGCCGAATTAACATCCCGATAAATTATAATTTAACGTGCAATTAATTTTAACATTGTAGGGTTTGGCGCTTGCCGACAAACCGTTAATTCACGCGCATATTTGTGGAACGTCGGAAACCGCCGTTCCCTACGATATTAAATTTAATCAACAAGATAAATTATAATTTTTCGTTTAATTAATTTTAACATTAGGCTTCCCCCGGTGGGGGAAGCTGTCACCGAAAGGTGACTGATGAGGCGTAAGGCTTGAATTTTTTTGTTTTTCTCCTCATCCACCGCTTACGCGGTCCCCCTTCTCCCACAGGAGAAGGCTATTTAAAAATCCCAATCACCTGATAAATTATAATTTATCAGTATGTTTATGTATATCAGGCGTAGGGGCGCCCATTGGGCGTCAGTCTGAAAAACACGAAAAAAACGACGGCAACACCGTAGAAATTTCATTATAGTTCATGACGGGACGGGAGACCCGTCCCCTACGATACAGCCACAAATGTATGGTAAATTATAATTTCCCCAAAATCAGATTGATTTTTTCAGGTTTTGTTTCGCTGTAGGTGATGGATGAATTGAATGTTTTTTCCGCATCGGTGAATTTTGATTCATCTGAAGAATACATTTCGGCAATAACTTCTCCTGCTGACACTTTATCGCCTGTTTTTCTTAAAAGTTTTATTCCTGCGGTAAAATCAATCGAATCGCCTTTTTTCTCCCTGCCGGCACCAAGTTTTGCACAAGCGATGCCCACGCTTTCTGCATTCATATGAGAAATAAAGCCGTCTTTTTCAGCCCTTATTTTGTAAGTGAATTCAGCCTTGGGGAAAAGTGACGTGTCATAAACGTAATTTTCATTTCCGCCTTGTGCTTTAACCATATCAGCCAACTTACGGAGTGCTTTTCCGTTTGAAATCACTTCTTCAACTTTTTCTTCAGCATTATCAATCCCTGCCATTTTAAGAAGGTCTGAGCTCAATGTTTTTGTGAGCAGAGTAAAATCTTCAGGGCCGTTACCTTTCAATGTTTCAATTGCTTCAATAACTTCGATGCTGTTGCCGATTGCGTTGCCCAGAGGCTTATCCATATCGGTAATAACTGCAACAGTTTTTCTGCCGGCACCATTGCCGATTTTTACCATTGCCTGCGCAAGTTTTTCTGCATCATCATAGGTTTTCATAAAAGCACCGCTGCCCACTTTCACGTCAAGCAGAATGCAATCGCTGCCTGAAGCAAGTTTCTTGCTCATTATGCTCGATGCAATAAGTGAAAAATTTTCCACAGTTGCTGTCACGTCACGCAGAGCATAAAGCTCTTTATCTGCAGGAGCAAGATTCATGGACTGACCCGCAACGCAAAGGCCGTGGGTGTTTACAATCTGAAAAAACTTTTCAGGCTCAACTGATGTCTGAAAGCCTTCGATTGATTCCAGCTTATCAATAGTACCGCCTGTGTGTCCAAGACCTCTGCCTGACATTTTTGCAACTTTTACTCCGCAGGCAGCAACTATTGGAACAACAGCGAGAGTTGTTTTGTCGCCCACTCCGCCTGTTGAATGCTTATCAACTTTGATTCCTTCAATTTTTTCAAGATTCATTCTTTCACCTGAATCTGACATTGCAAGGGTGAGATTGAGCGTTTCTTCTTCGTCCATTCCCTGAAAATAAATTGCCATCATCAGTGCTGAAATATGATAAAGTTCAATTGTTTTATCTGTAACGCCCTTTACAAAAAAGTTAATTTCTTCTTTTGTAAGCTTACCGCCATTACGTTTTTTCAGAATAATGTCGTACATTCTC
The DNA here is from genome assembly GCA_015066175.1 of Oscillospiraceae bacterium. Lineage (GTDB taxonomy): Bacteria > Bacillota > Clostridia > Oscillospirales > Acutalibacteraceae > SIG575. The sequence continues at coordinate 10,337 of SVOW01000020.1, read as the reverse complement.
ATTTCATATCAACCTCCGTGAATGAAAAGGGCAGAATTTCGCCGAGAGTTTTCACAATATAATCATTTTCATTTTTTGCGAAAATTATTCTGAAATTTTCATCGCAGAATTCAGCCATAACCTGCCTGCAAGCACCGCAAGGTGAAAGATATGTGTCTTTGCCCACAATTGCGATTGCTTCAAAAGTTCTTTTACCCTCTGAAACAGCTTTGAAAAACGCTGTTCTTTCGGCACAATTTGTAAGACCAAATGAAACGTTTTCCACGTTGACGCCTGTGAAAACCTCGCCGTCAGCACAAAGAAGTGCTGCACCTACGGCAAAATCAGAATATGGCGAATAGGAATTTTTCTTTATTTCAATTGCTCTGAGAATAAGTTCTTTTTCGTTCATAAACAAACCTCCTGAAAAAAGTACAGGGAACCCGTACAAGAGTTCCCTTAATCATTTACAAAATTTGTTGCATCGATTTCTTCTTTTATGATTTCGTTGATTGAATTATAAAGCTTGCTTCCAAGCTCTCTGAGAGTTTCGTTTTCGCCGTCACCGCAAAGTTTTGCAAAACGTTTGCCCAGATGTGACGAAACATCTCCGCCTTTTCTCAGCTCAAGATAATAGAAAGTAAATGCGTTTGTGATGTTATCGTACAAATCATCGTCAAGCTGTATCAGCTCGTCATAAAGTGCATTCACTGTCATTGTTGAAACAGAATACTTTTCAAGAAGCAGATGAATCTGCGCTTCAGCAACAAAGGTTACAAGCATTTTAATCTGCTCATAAACTTCTTCGTCTGCTTTATATTTTTCAATTATATCTGCAAGTTCAGCATTTATATTCTCGGGAGAATAAATCTGGCGTGCAATTTTAACACCAAGATCTTTTGCACGGTCCATATTGCCGTTGGCACGTTGCTTTTTCATAATTTCAACAACACGGATAAGCACGTCTGCCTCGTTTTCTATTTTAGAACCGCCGAAAATTTTAACGTCATTGTCGTCAAAAGTATGCATAATTTTTCTCCTATGGATTTATTTTTCTGTTTCCTGCTCAGCTTTCTTGCGAAGTCTTTTCTGCCTTGCTTTGTAGCTCATAAGTTCATCAAGCTGCTTATCAGGTGTAGCGAAATTACCGATTGAAATTGTTTCTTTGTTATACATTCCGTGGAAATTACTTCCGCCGATAGCAAGCAGTTTTTTCTGTTTTGCAAGCTTTGCAAATTTTTCGCTCTGCTCTTTGGTATTTTCAGGGCACCATGCTTCAAGTCCGTCAATACCTGCTGCTAACATTTTTTCAACAAAACCATCGCTGTATCTGCCGGGGTGAGCAAGAATTGCAATACCGCCTGATTCGTGGATTGCATCGATTACTTCTTTAGTATCTGCATATTTTGCCTGATAATATACAGAATTTGCACTGCCTTTTTCAAAAAGTTCTTTATACACATCACCGTAAAACTCTGTTGAAAAGCCGCTTTCAACCAGCGCACGCATAATATGGCATATGTAAATATTAGTTGAACCTGTGGCACATTTTACAATGAGCTCAGGTGTTATATTATATTTTTTTGATGCTGCAAGAATCATAAACTGACTTGCTTTCTTACAAGCCAACATATTTCTTCTGCAAAGACCTTCAAGCCTTGCGGGGCTGTCTGCAAGATAGCAAAGGATATCAACCTCTTCGCCTGTTTCTTCATCAGTTGATGACAATTCAACACCGGGGATAACTTTCACATCGTGCCTTTTGCCGATAAGCTCCCCTCTGATGTTACCTGCCTGACAGTTATGGTCTGTTATAGAAATAGTGTTAATACCCTGCTTTTTGGCAAGGATAATGAGGTCATCAATACCGAGTGACCCGTCAGATAATTTAGTGTGACAATGCAAATCTGCGGACATTTTTCTTCACCTCAAAAAGTTATAGTGCTACATGTATATTATACATTTTTTTGTATAATTTTGCAAGAGAATTTTTTAATTTTTATTTTCTTCGACAAATTCCTGTATGCGTTTGAGTGCTTCCCTGATATGAGTGATTGAATAAGAATAAGAAACTCTCACGTAACCTTCGCCGCAATCACCGAATGCAGTGCCCGGCACAACAGCCACATGCTTTTCGCGGATAAGCCTTGAGCAGAATTCGTCAGACGTAAGCCCTGTGCTTTTTATGCAGGGAAAAACATAAAATGCACCTTCAGGCTCAAAGCAATCAAATCCCATTTTTCTGAAACCGCTTACCACAAGCCTGCGTCTTAAATCGTATTCGCTGCGCATTTTTTCAATATCTTCGTCACCGTTTTTAAGGGCTTCAATTGCTGCATACTGTGCAGTAGTTGGTGCAGACATAATTGCATATTGATGCACAATTGTCATTTTCCCAATCAATTCTTCAGGACCTAAAGCGTAGCCCAAACGCCAGCCTGTCATAGCATATGATTTGGAAAAGCCGTTTACCACAACGGTTTTTTCTTTCATACCATCAATTTCTGCAAAAGAAACGTGCCTTTCTTCGCCGTAGTTGAGTTCAGCGTAAATTTCATCTGATAAAACAATAATATTTTTATCTCTGAGCACCTGAGCAATTGCTTCAAGATGTTCCCTTTTCATAACTGCACCTGTGGGGTTATTGGGGAAAGGGAGAATAAGAAGCTTTGTTTTGTCAGTAATATTTTTTTCAAGCTGCTCGGGAGTAAGGCGGAATTCGTCTTCTGCCTTTGTTTCGATAATCACAGGTTTTCCCCCTGCAAGGTAAGTCATCGGTTCATAACAAACAAAACAAGGCTGTGGAATAAGCACCTCGTCACCTGCTGACACAAGGCTTCTGATGCACAAATCAATAGCTTCCGAGCCGCCCACAGTGACCAGCACTTCTTTTTCATCTTTATACTCAACATTGAAGCGACGCTTGTAATATTTTGCAATTTCGCTTCTCAATTCAGCAAAACCTCTGTTGGGAGTGTACCATGTTCTGCCTTTTTCAAGGGATTCAATGCCTGCTGCTCTTACGTGCCACGGTGTGGTGAAATCAGGCTCACCCACACTCAGTGAAATCACATCTTCCATTTCGTTGGCAATATCGAAGAATTTTCTTATTCCCGAAGGCTTTACTTTTTTTATATTATCATTCAGGATTTCTTCGTAATTTATCACAACATCATGCTCCTTTGGTCTTTTTCGCCAACAGTGAGCTGGACACCGTTTTCTTTATATCTTTTAAGAAGAAAATGTGTTGCAGTGCTCTGTACTGCATCTATTGTGGCAAGTCTGCGGGAAACAAACATTGCAACATCCTGAATTGTTTTTCCCCTTACTGTAACTGAAAGGTCGTAGTTATCAGCAGCCATAAGATGGACTGTGTCAACCTCGTCAAATTCTGAAATTCTTGCGGCAATTTCATCAAAGCCTGTCTCTTTCTGAGGTGTGACTTTAAGCTCGATAATTGCTGTTACACCTGAATTTTCAACTTTATCCCAGTTGATAAAAGTTTTTTTGCCGAGAATTACACCGCTTTTTTTATATTCATTAATTCTTTTCTGTATATCTTCTTCGCTTTCGCCCAGCATTGCTGCCAATTCATCAACTGAAAGAGATGAATCTTCATAAAGCAATGAAATAAGTTTATCCATAATTTTTACTCTCCTTTATTTAAGGAAACCTTTGATGATGATTTCTTCTGCTTCTTCTTCGCTCATTCCGAAGGTCTGCAATTTAACGAGCTGGTCGTTGTTTATTCTGCCGATTGCTGCTTCATGCACAATCTGCGCTTCATTATGGTTTGCGGCAATTTCAGGAATTGAACGCACCTTTGCATTGTCCATAATGATTGAATCGCACTGCACGTGTGCCCTGCAGGGAGCATTGCCCACTGCTCTCGGGTAGAAAACCTGCTCTGATTCGTCCTTTGCAACTGAACGTGAAATAATCTGCGTGCTTGCGTCTTTGCCGTCAAGGTTGATTACCATATTTGAGCGTGCAACCTGCTTGCCGTGAGTCATTAATTTTTCAATCATCATCAGCTTTGCGCCTGCTTTGAGATGGGCGTTTGTTTCACGCAGAGTGGAGTCAACGCCTTTAATCTGAATCATTTCCATTTCGCAGAAAGAATTTTCGTCCATTTCAATTTCAGTTGTGGGGTTTAAAACTCTTTCGCCTGTGCCTTCGCCTTCGCCGTAATGTTTTTCAACATATTTCACTTTTGCATTTTTGCCGATGTGGAAAGTGTGAATGCCATCGTGCTCTGACTGCTCTGAGCCTGAGTTATGAATTCCGCAGCCTGCAACAATAAGAATGTCGGAATCGTCACCGATATAAAAATCGTTATATGTCAGGTCTTTCACACCGCTTGCAGTTACGATAACGGGAATGTGAACGCTTTCGTTTTTAGTGCCCGGTTTTACAATAATATCTATGCCGGGTTTGTCTTTTTTAGGTTCAATAATAATATTTTTTGTGGAATTTCTTGCCATGCCCTCGCCGTTTTTTCTGATATTATATGCACCCATGGGAACATCGTGCAAATCAGCAACAGCCGAGAGCAAATCTTTATCAACTTTATTTTCAATCATTTTATCTCGCCTCCTGCCAATTATTTACCCCTGAAATTGCAACCGCCGTCAAATTCGCCCAGAAGTCTGGGGAAAACTTCTTCACGCGGACCTTCTTCACGGATTTTACCGTTTGCAATTACCACAATTCTGTCTGCAACAGACATAATTCTTTCCTGATGGGAAATGAGAACAATTGCCTGATTGCGTTTGTTTTTCATAACCTTGAAAGTTTCAACAAGCATTGTGAAGCTCCACAGGTCAATGCCTGCTTCAGGCTCGTCAAAAATTGCAACTTTAAGGTCACGTGCCATAATTGATGCAATTTCAACACGCTTAACTTCGCCGCCTGAAAGAGACGCGTCAACTTCACGGTTGAGATATTCTTTTGAACAAAGACCTACGTTTGTAAGGTAAGAGCAGCAAAGGTCTTCGGGCAATTCGCTGCCGTGAGCAAGTGAAAGAAGCCTTCTTACTGTGATACCCTTGAATCTGGGAGGCTGCTGAAAAGCATATCCTAAACCTAATTTTGCACGGTCTGTGATTGACATATCTGTAATATCTATTCCGTTGAAAAGAATCTGACCGCTTGTGGGCTTTTCGATGCCCATAATAAGCTTTGCAAGAGTTGATTTACCGCCACCGTTAGGGCCTGTGATTACAACAAATTCGTCATCTTTTATGGTCAGATTTATGTTATCTACAATTTCGAGCACCTCTTTCTGGGTCTCTACTTTGAAAGAAACATTTTTAAGTTCCAGCATTTTTTACCATTCCTTTACAGTACATTAACATCTGCGTACATAAAATATGCCACGCCTGAATCAGTCACATAAAAATTATCCATTCTTTTTGAAGCAAGGTAGCCGTTTACATAATAGTAAAGCGGACACACAACCCAGTCTTCCATAAGAATTTTTTCTGCCTTGTGTGAAGCATTTGATGAATCTGCCATCATCTGCAGAACAAGGTTATCATATTCATCATTCTGCCATGAGCAGAAATTGTTATCTGAAGTGAATTGCTCAAGGATGTATAACTCATCGTTATACGGTGCAATCATACCGCCTTTTGCAACGGTGAAATTGCCGTGTCTTCGCATTTCGTCAAGCTTTGACCAGCTTACGCTTTTCATAACACATTCAATGCCTAAATTTTCTTCCCACATTTTTGCGAGCAACTCTGCGGTTTCTCTGCTGAAAGTGTTATCATTGTAAAGATATTCAAAATCAGGAAAACCTTTTCCGTTTTTATATCCTGCCTGAGCAAGAAGCTCCTGCGCTTTTTCGATATTCGCTTCTGTATCGTAAGGGTCAAAATATTCTTCCCCGTTTTCCCTGAAAGATGAAAATCCGTCTGAAATCAACGCCCCTGCAGGTTTACCCCTTGAATACGCCGTTTCTTCAACTAATTTCACTCTGTCTATTGCAAGAGTAAGGGCTCTTCTCACACGCACATCGTTGAATGGTGCTTCAGCCTGATTGAAATAAAGGAAATATGAGCCTAATTCATCATAAGAAGTGAAAGTCTTTTTCTTTTCAGCTTTAGTGAAAGTTTCATCTGAGAAAACACCTGAATAAAGCACATCGGAATTTTTGAACATTTCGTATGCTCTGTCAGCATCGGAAACGAAATAAAATCTGATGCTTTTAAGTTTCACATTTTCACCATCTCTGAAATCTTCGTTGGGCACAAGGTCAAGGTAACTGCCCGGTGTCCATGAAGAAAGGGTGAAAGCACCGTTGCTGACAAACATATCAGGGTCTGTGCTCCAGATTCTTGTGTTTGGTCTTACAACATCTTCACACAAGGGAAGAAAAGCAACAGACGTGCATTTCATAAGAAAAGACGGGTCTTTTTCTTTAAGCTTTACCACAAGTGTTTTTGAATCGGCTGCTCTTACCCACAGCTTTGTCATATCAACTGTGACATAATTGCCTTCTTCGTTTGTTTCTTTATTCTGCTCTTTTTCAAAATCTGCAAGCACATCGTCATATCCTACAATATTTTCAAAAAGATAAGCATAGGGAGATGCGTTATATGGGTTTGCAGTCCTCTGCCATGCATAAACAAAGTCAGATGCTTCAACTGCAGTGCCGTCACTCCATCGTGCAGATGAAGAAATGGTGAAGGTGTATACTTTTCCGTCACCGCTTACAGTGTAATCGCTTGCTGCTGCTTTAACGGCTTCGCCTTCTTCATCAACTCGCATAAGCCCTTCAAAGCAGTTTACAAGGATAGTTTCCGTATCTCTGTCAGCGCAGAAAGTGGGGTCAAGGTTTTCAGGCTCAACAGCAATTGCCGCAGTAACTTTTCCTGCAGAATCAATGCGTGTCATAAAAAACGAAAATATGCTTAAAAGAGCAACAATCATAACACACAAAGCAACAATCACTATTAATCTGAAACGCTTATTTTTATTAAACAGCGCAGAAAAACGCGCTAATTTTTGCGATTTTATTTTCATATAAACATCCTCTGAAGCGAAAAAATCCGAATTTTCGCCGATTGTAGTTCACATTATATGATAACAAATTTCTATACAAAACGCAATATTTTACAAAAAATAAATTTAAAAATTACAGGTTTATTTTCAATTTCTGAGTGCAGAATATAATCATCTGAAATTATAGGAGTTTTTTCATGGCTACAAACAAAAAACAATACGATAAAATGACAAAAAAAGCATCTCCTCCATCACCTGTTTTGAAAAACTGTGTAAACGCCTTTTTAATCGGAGGCACAGTATGCTCTGTAGGTGAAGGGCTGAAAATGCTTTATCAGTTTTTAAATTTTGACGAAGACGAAACAAAGGCTGCCGTATCGGTTACACTCATTGTAATTACGGCGATTCTCACAGGCATCGGAATTTTTGACAGAATAGCAAAAGTGGCAGGTGCCGGCACAATCGTGCCAATAACAGGCTTTGCGAACTCTGTTGTTTCACCTGCAATGGAATTCAAAACAGAAGGCAACATTCTCGGCACTGCTGCAAATATTTTCAAGCTTGCAGGGCCTGTGATTCTCTATTCTACCACAGCGGCATTTGTCTGGGGAATTATATACTATATAAGCCAAAAGGTCTGACAAATAAGTCAGACCTTTGATAATATCACCTGATTATTTTGCTTTAATGGTTTTTTGCTTTTTGAAAAACTTTTTGATGCAAATGAGCACTGCAATTCCTATAAGTGGGAAAATCATTGCCACAAGCATACCTGCTTTCATGCCAACCTGCTCTGCCGTAACATTCAGTTTTCCGCCGATTTCTGCTGCAAAAGGCGTCACTGCAACTTTATCGGCAACAGCACCTAAAAGCTGGGGTGCAACAGATGCTCCGAAATCTCCGCCTGCTGCCATAAGAGCATATGCTGCCACACCTGGGTTGGGGATTTTTTCTTCCATGAGAATAAGTGTGCCGGGCCACAGCATTGATGTGCAGAAGCCTGTGAATACGCAGGCAATCATTGAAATAACAGGCACTGTGGAAACTGCCGCAGTAAGATAACATACCGTTGCACCTATCATGCCGAGAAGAAGTGTGTTTGAAATATTTTTGCCGTATTTTGCATATAGTGTTCTTGCCACACCAAGGAGCACTGCAAACAAAGTAAGACCTAAAATATCGCCTACAGTTTTTGAAATATTCAGTGCGTTTTCTATGTAGCTTGAAATCCAGTTAGTCATTGAGTTTTCTGCCGCACTGCCCATGAAAATACATAAAACGCAGAGCGTCATTGCAACGCCTTTTTTTGCACCTTTGCCTTCGCTTTTTTCCTGAGTAAGGTTCATTTCAGGCATAGGAGAAATGCAGAAAAGAACGCAGGAAATAATAGTAAGCATTGCAAAAAACATTGCAAGATACATCCAGTTTTCAGCGCCGAAAACCTTGAAGAAAATTGTGCTGACCACAACCACAAACACAACTCCGTAAGCATACAGCGAATGGAGAAGGCTCATATCTTTTTCAGGAGTTTCAGATGGAATTGCTGCAATAACAGGGCTTAAAAGCACTTCACTCAAGCCTGCAGAAACTGAAAACACAACTGTTCCCGTAAGAAGCCCTGCATAGGCATATTGTGGAAACAGTGCAGGAAAAATTGCATAAATCAGAAGCCCTGCACAAGTTATCAGCGGCATTACCCTTACTACTGTTTTTACATTGAAATACTTTGTAAAGAACGTGAAAATCAGGTCAACAAGAAGCTGTGTGCAGAAATTTGTAAGCACAAGTGTTCCAAGCAATGTGTAAGAAATACCGTATGTTTCCCTGAATGTAACAAACAGCATAGACGGCAGGCAAAAAACTGCCGACATCGAAAGATACGTGGAATAACACGCAAGTTTAGTCCTTTTAAAATTCATTTTTCTTTCTCCTTTTTACGTGCTTGCTTTATGATAACATTTTAAGAATAAAAAGTAAATAGATACAGATAATAAAAGCGGTGATTTAATGAACAGAATAATAAAATTCAGAAATCCTCCCACAGTTGTTTCTTCAGGCTCTGTTGTAGGGAAAGAAGAAGGCAAAGGACCGCTGAAAAATGAGTTTGACGAAATATGGGATGACGTGACTTTCGGCGAAGACAGCTGGGAAAAAGCAGAAAGCACTCTGCAGAAAAAGGCAATTGAAAAGGCAATAGAAAAATCAAGATACGTTAAAGAAGAAATTGACCTGCTCTTTGCAGGCGACCTTTTAAACCAATGCACAGGCTCTACTTTCGGCATACGCGATTTGTCAATTCCCTTCGCAGGAATGTACGGAGCCTGCTCAACAATGGCACTGACACTTGCCACAGCATCAGTATTTGTTGCAAGCGGTGCAGTAAAAAGAGCAATCGCAGCCACATCGTCACACTTCTGCTCATCTGAAAAGCAGTTCAGATATCCCCTTGAATACGGCGGTCAGCGGCCTCCTACTGCACAAAGAACCTGCACTGCTGCAGGGGCAACGCTTCTGGAAAAAAGCGGCGGAAAAATTCAGATTGAAAGCGTGATTTTCGGCAGAATACAAGACCTGGGCATTACGGATGCCAACAATATGGGGGCTGCTATGGCTCCTGCCGCTGCAGACACAATTCACACATTTTTATCCCAAACAAAAACAAAACCTGAAGATTACGACCTGATTCTTACAGGTGACCTTGGCTTTGTGGGGAGTGAACTTCTTATTCAGCTTATGCAAAAAGATTACGACATCGACCTTTCTTCCGTACACGACGATTGCGGAAAAATGATGTTTTATCGCAAAGAGCAGGATGTTCACGCAGGCGGCTCAGGCTGCGGCTGCTCTGCAAGCATTCTCAATTCATATGTTTTCAGGCAGATAAGCGAATACAAATTGAAAAAAGTTCTGTTTGTTGCAACGGGTGCTCTGCTTTCGCCCACGTCAACAATGCAGGGCGAATCTGTGCCCTCAATAGCACACGGAGTTTTATTGAAAGGAGTCTGAACAGATGTTAAACCATATAATGTGTATTATTTCAACAATAAAATGCAGTTCACACGTTCTTAAAATGATTGAGTGCATCAGGTGGATTGTAATTATTTTCACCTTCATTTTTTCAGGCATCTGTGCCTGCAAAATCCTGAAAATGAGCAAAAAACTATAATTTTCAACGAAAAATCCCCTCTGTCATTTCCATACGAAAATGACATCTCCCCTTACTTTTTTAAGGGGAGACTGTAGCCGTAATATGCATATAAATTATAATTTATCGGGATGTTAATTCGGCTTCTCCTTGAGGAGAAGCTGTCACCGCAAGGTGACTGATGAGGTGTAGAAAACGCAGTTTT
>SVOW01000019.1 GCA_015066175.1 Oscillospiraceae bacterium | reverse complement strand
ACTTAAAATAAAAGCAACACCAATTTGCGGTTGATGTTGCTTAGATGCGCCTTCAGGCGCCGCTGGTATTGTTTACCCTTATAGGGTTATTATTCAAACCACGTCCTTTCGGGCGTGGTTGGTGATTGTAATTGTAATCTGAATTATTTCAGGATCTTACATTTTTTATTTCTCTCAAGCAACAACTGAGATGCTTTCTGACACAGTGCAAGAGCACCTTCAACATCGTTGAGAGCAATTCTTGTTTTTGCCTGTTCTATTGTGTGAGCAATCTGATTTTCAATGTTAGCAAGAAGATCATTGCTTACGGGGTCGCTGAATCTTACCTGTTCTGCAAGTTTTGTGAATTCCTGTTTGAGCAACATATTGTCTGTGTTTGCTGCAACCATTTCGATATCGACCTGAAGGAATTTCATTCTTGCTGTTTTCGTTTTGACATTTGTCTGAACCTGTTCTATTTCTTCTTTTGCCTTGAAGCAGGAAAAGATGATAGCAATATGAGCGGCAAGTATCAGTGTCTGCACGGCAAGTGCGATTTTCCAATCCAAATCATTTTCATAATCAAGATACATAAATATAGAGGATGCTATTAATTCAATGACGATGAAAATAGCACTGTGTCTGATAATCGGGTAACCTAACAGCCAGTCTTTGGGCATTTCGCTTTTCTGGCTGAGAAGGTATCCGTTTGCTGCTGTTGTTAAAAATGCAATAATCATAAATACATATGAAGTCCAGAAAGCTCCGCCGTGGTCTTCAAAACCGCATATAGCAAACACAACGATGTTATATGCAACGAAGCCGAGCAATGCCATAAGAAGAGTGTTTTTTGACTTTGAAGCTGAGTTATTCATTATTGATTATCCTCCTTTTTTTCGCCACATTCAGCGCAGAATTTGCCTTTGTTGTCTTTAGCGCCACATTTAGTGCAAGTCCACAATTCAGGTTTTGCAGCACCGCATTCAGCACAGAACTTACCTTTGTTGCCTGTTGCTCCGCAAGCAGTGCAGGTCCACAATTCAGCCTTTGGTTTGCCACATTCGGAACAGAATTTACCTGTATTGTCATCGCAACCGCAGAAACATTTCCAGCCGGCAGAAGTTGTTTGCTGAGATGCTCCGGGAACTCCGCCGAAATTTTTCATAACTCCGCCGACTTGTTCGCCGATTGAACCCATAGCGGCCATACCAACGCCTAAACCTAAAATTTCAGAAACTACACCGCCGCCTGAACTGCCTGAGCCACCTGAGCCCATCTGACCGATGCCTGCAGCGTATGCTTTCTGAACATCTGCTGCAAGTTCGTCTTTCTTGGTGTAGCCTTGTGCCTGCATAATTTCTGCCTGGGCAAGACCTTTTCTTCTTTCGATTTCCACGTCTACGCTCTTCTGGATAAGGTCTGCGTCTGCATTGCCTTGGGCTTCCATTCTCTTTGTTTCAGCCTGCATTTTTGCCTGTTCAAATGCAGTTGTTTCCTGTTCGAGAACTCTCTTTCTGCGGGCAGCAACCATTGTTGCTTCGTATTCTTCCTGAAGCAAATGTAATTTTTCTTTACGCAGAGCTTTAATTTGTTCAAATGTGGGGTCGCCTTCAGGAAGGCTTACAGATGTAACATAGAACTGAGGAACGCACAAGCCGTATTCTTCAAAGCCTGCAGAAACTTTTTCTCTCATAGCAGCAGAAAGAGTTTCAAGCCCTTCGTCAATTTCGAAGATGTCAATGCCTGATTTTTTGATTGTTGATGCAAGGTTTGCTTTGACTACAGTCTGAATCAGCGGATTGAAATACTGTTTTAAATCATGAGTGTATTGTTCAGGCATCCACTCATCTTTATTGCCCCATAAAATGCCGTCAGTAGTTCCTACCAATTTGATAAGAAGTTTTCTGCCGTCTGAAACCTGCAGGTTCATTTTACCGTAAGCACCGATTTTGATGGGTGTTTCTGTTTCAGGTTCGATAAAGCTTACTTTTTCTGCAGTTCCCCAGGGGAGGCTCATCTGAACAGTTTTGTTGATGAAATAAACTTCTGCATGGAAAGGATTATCCCCGCCTGTTGCAAGAGTCTGGATTTTTCTGAGGAAAGGTAAGTTTTCTGTTTCCAGTGTATAACGTCCGGGTCCGAATGTGTCAAGAGCCTGACCATTCATAAAGAAAATAGCTTCCTGTGACTCGTGAACAATAAGCTGTGTGCCTGAATTGAAATCTTCAACAGGATGTTTCCGGACAAAAATGTTGTTGTTTCCTTCAAACTTGATAACGCTGATGCGTGAAGCTGAAACTTTGGCAGGTTTTGTTGTGCCTTCTCTGAAATCGTTGTTAGCCATTTATATACCTCCGATATTTATATAATTCAGTTGGATTTTAAAATTTAAACATTCCGAGAGCTGTGTCGATAATGCGTTGCTCGAAAGTGCGTTCTGCCTGTTGTACTTCACCATTCACATATACACCGATAATCTGATTGTGTGCATTGTAAACAGTTCCGTTATAGTAGTTATCGTTGTAAAAATCTCCGTCAAAACGGCTTCCGTCAGTAAACTGCAAAACGCCACGCCCTGTGGCAACGCCGTTAGCTATGTAACCATTGAAAGTGTTGCCGTTGGGATGAATAAGAAGTCCCTGTCCGTTCCAACGTTTACCTTCATACCATTCGCCGGTCCAGTAGCCTTGCTGATAATAATATGTGCCTTGACCGCTGAAAAGTCCGTCGCAGAATCCGCCTTCATATCTTTCGTATTCATTTACAAAACGCACGCCGTATCCGTTAGGAAGATTGTTGGCGTATTCACCTCTGTAAATCAGGTTCCCGTCATTGGAAAGCATAATTCCTTGTCCTGATAACATACCGTTTCTCATTTCGCCTTCGTAACGTCTGCCGTCATCATAAATCCAGCAAACTGTACCATTCAGGCCGTTATAGAATGTTCCGTCTATTTTTTCGCTTTTTTCAATAAACTCAATGGTTCCGGGACCGTTAGGTGCACCATTTGTCCATGTACCGTTGTAAATGGCTTTGTCAATTTCTGTCAGCGGGTAAACGCCTTTTGCATTCCAAGGCTGACCATCTTTGAACTCACCTGTGCATGTGTGACCTTTTACGTAGGCTGTGCCATGACCGTTCAATTTGCCGTCGCTGAAGAAACCTTCTCTTGAGAGTTTTCCGTTAATGTAAATTTTACCGTTTCCTGATAACATTCCGTTTTTGAGAGTGCCTTCCTGACAGGTTAAAGCGTTAGATTGTGTGGTGTGATAATATTTACCGTTTCCGTTCCATGCGTTGCCGTTATTCCATTCGCCGGTCCAGAAATCACCGTTATGGTATGTGAAAGTTCCCTGCCCGTGCATTTTGCCCACATTCCAACTGCCTTCGTATTTATCACCGTTGGCAAGGAAGTGTGTTCCCTGTCCATGGGGCTTTCCTGCAATTGCTTCGCCGGTGTAAACACCGTTTTCAAAAGAAATTTCTTTGCTCTGAGAAGATTGCGGAGCATTAGCCTGGTTTGCATTCTGAAAACTTTTGAAAGCATTGAACAAAGACTCAGTATCAAGGTCTTTCTTGTTTTTCGGGAGTTTTTTCTGAATGCGCTCCAGCAAATCGCTTGAGAAGAGCATATCGTTCATGTTGAGAGCCTGCAGACTTCTGAGGTTAGACGGGATATCTTCAGGGGAAATATTTTTGTAGCATGTTATGATTGTTTTATCTGATTCTCTGCTCATCATATCAAGGTAACGGATCCACTCGTTTTTTACCCAGGGTGCCTCAAAATGACGCTTATCGGTGCTGAGAACCAACATGATTTTTGCAGTTGCCAAAGCGGAGTAGATGTAAGGCTCATATTCACATCCCGGAGGTAGTGAACGCTCTGCCCAGAATACACGATAATTATTTTCAATAAGTTTCATATATATCTGGCTGGCAATTTTGCTGTCTTCAGTCAGTGCACCGCTGTCTAAATCAGTTTTTTTATAGCAGATGAAAATATCATAAGGCTCTTCGTTATTTGTTAAATCAAGAATTTTTCTCTGAAGTTTTTCAATTTGTTTTGCTTCTTCTTCATATTTCCATGAAGCAGCACCTGCATATTGGCAAGCTTTAAGATAATCGGCATCAGAAAGAATGCTCTGGGGAATCATTCTGTAGAAAGTGGGAATCTGCTTTAATGTCTGCTGGTCTTCCACATACATAATTCCGTATTTGCAAAGGCATACATTCCAGTAGGCTTCAGGCTCTTCAGGAAACCTTGAGATAATAGCTTGTAAAAAAGACTTTGCGCCGTCAAAGTCAAACTGTCTTCGTAAATCGTTAGCCTGATTGAACATCTGGAGTTTGAAATCATCATCAGGTCGGGGAAAGGTTTGTTGCAAACCACAATAGATACATTCTACAACCTGTTCATTGCCGCCCACATTCAGTGGAGCACCGCATGATTTGCATTTCAGAACAGCCATCTATCATTCTTCCTTTCTCACTGAATATTCAGTGTTTTGCATACCATAATATATAATGCATAATTATGCTTCTACAATAGCATATTTCCGAAATAAAATCAATTGTTTTGCGACATATTTTTACCATTTATGACAAAATTTTCTTAAATAGAAAAAGTGATTGTTGGGTGTCAGAATTTTTAAAAAATAAAATCGGCAAGGTTATAAACCTTACCGATCCTGGCGGAGAAGAGGAGACTCGAACTCCTGCGCCGGTTACCCGACCTACGCCCTTAGCAGGGGCGCCTCGTCACCAACTTGAGTACTTCTCCATTGGTAGCGTTACTTCTCTTTAAAGTATAAAACAGCAAACCGAAATTTGCTGTTTGTTTGTAAATGGCGGAGAGAGTGGGATTCGAACCCACGGTACGTTGCCGTACGACGGTTTTCAAGACCGTTCCGTTATAACCACTTCGGTATCTCTCCGTATTTGTAGTTTGCTCTTAAAGCGTAGTTTATGATATCACAATATTTTTAAGTTGTCAATACTTTTTTTGAAAATAAAACAAAAACAATAATATTATATGAATTTTTACTAGTTTTATGAGATTTAATTGACGCTATTTTTTTATCAATCAGTTTGTTTTTGCTTGACATGGTGTTTTGTTCAAAGTATAATGTTATATTGGAAAAGGTTGTAAACGTAATAATTCAATATGCGTGGTCAACTTACAAAAACGGAGGTTTATAATATGGAAGAATTATTTTATCCGTTACTGTCAATTTTTGATCAACCTAAAATTGTGGTAATGTGGATTATCGGTGCGGTGTTGATTTTCCTTGCTATAAAAAAGGAAATGGAGCCTACACTTCTTCTGCCCATGGGCTTTGGTGCAATTCTTGTTAACCTGCCCGAATCAGGCGCAAAAGAAGTTATTGATATTTTGTTTAAAGTCGGTATTGAATATGGTGAAATGTTCCCGCTTATTCTGTTTATCGGTATCGGTGCGATGATAGACTTTGAACCGTTGCTGTCAAATCCGAAGCTGATGTTCTTTGGAGCTGCAGCTCAGTTCGGTATTTTCTTCACGCTTGGTGCGGCTTCACTCCTGGGATTTGCTCCCAACGATGCTGCTTCAGTTGCAATTATCGGTGCAGCAGATGGTCCTACAGCTATTTTTGTGGCACAGACTCTTAATTCAACTTATCTGTCTGCTATTATGGTTGCTGCATATTCTTATATGGCACTTGTTCCCCTTGTTCAGCCGCCTATCATTAAACTTTGCACAACAAAGGCTGAAAGAAAAATCAGAATGAATTATGTGGGCAAGAAAGTTTCAAAAACAACAAAAATTCTTTTCCCCATTGTTATTACTATGATTGTCGGCGTTGTTGCTCCTGATTCAGTTGCACTTATAGGTTTCCTTATGTTCGGTAACCTTATCCGTGAATGCGGCGTGCTTAACTCTCTTTCAGAAACTGCACAGAATGCACTCGCAAACCTTATTACCATTTTCCTTGGTGTTACAATTGCAGCACGTATGACTGCAGAGGAATTCCTCAAAATTGAAACACTTCTTATTATGGGACTTGGTCTTGTTGCATTCATCTTCGATACATTCGGCGGAATTATGCTTGCTAAGGTTATGAATCTTTTCACAAAGAAAAACAAAATCAATCCTATGATTGGTGCAGCAGGTATTTCTGCTTTCCCCATGTCAGCACGTGTTGTGCACAAATTGGGTCTTGAAGAAGATAATCAGAACTTCCTTCTCATGCACTCAATCGGTGTTAACGTATCAGGACAGATTGCTTCTGTTATTGCAGGCGGTCTTATTCTTGCTTTCTACAGATAAGGAGGATAAAAAATATGCATATAGATTTTGATGCTTTCCTTGCTGCTTTGCCTAACATCGGCAAGGGATATTTAGGAATTTTTATCGTTACAGCAATTATTGTTCTTGTTGTATATATGTTCAACACCATTCCTGAAAAGGTTTATGAACACGAAAGAAAAAAGGACGAAGCAAAGAAAAATAAAACCTCGGAAACCAAATGGGAAACTGAATAATTAATCGAGAGCTCAGCGGGGTAATTCTGCTGAGCTCTTTTTTTCTTCAGATGTTGTTTCTATTGACTTTGAAGCGATTTTGTGGTAACATTAACTTTGTATCAGTATGTATATTCCGGGAGGGGATTTATAATGGCTTTTGATAAAAAAGCGGGGAGAAATTTAACTTCAGAAAAAGGCATTTTTTCAAGCGTTGTTTCCTGCTATCTGTTTCCGTTAATAGTTTTTGGAGGATATTTGCTTTATTGTATACTTGAAAAGCTTATTCCGAGTGCGAGCGGATATTATCTTATTCACTATCTTTATACTTTTGAAAAAGGCTATATTTCAAGAGGTTTTGTAGGAGAGATTATCAGTAAGTTTACTGATACGGTAACAGATGATATTACGCGTACTGTAATAACTATATTCTCTGCGCTTCTTATGCTTGGAATGACTCTTTGCATAGGTAAAGCATTAAGCAAAGTAAGGTTTGATAAAGAAAGGCTTACTTATGTTCTTTTTGTTGCGGTAGTAGTATTTATGATTCCTATGCCATTTAAATATTTCTATACAGACATAAAGCTCGATAAGCTTGTTTGGGCACTTACACTATTTGCCGTTTATCTTGCGGATAATAAAATAGGAAAATGGCTTGTGCCTGTTATTTGTGCGTTGGCAACGGTTGTAAACCCTATTTTCGTTTTCACAAGCATGATTCTTATTGCAATTATCATCCTTCAGGAATTTTATTCAGGCGGAATGTCAAAAAAAGACGGAATCCTTTGCGGAGTTACATATATCGCAATTATCGCTCTTGCACTTTTTGCTCCTATTTCTGAAAAATGGGTTGACTTTGCAAATGCAGGGGAAATGGTAGATTTCTTCTTTAAGCGTTATGCCGGTGAACTTGAACCAGAATACAGAGAACGTTTTATAAATATGTGGCTTATCGACTTCTTTATGCCTGTAGATAAAGCACTCAACACGTCTTTCCATATTTATTTTGAAAACTTTGGAAGAGGGCTCAATACTGCGTTAAATCTGATTTTTGTTGCGATACCTTTTTATACTGTTATGGGTATTTTTTGGAAAAAAGTTATCAAAGCAGAGAAAGATAAAATTCAGAAAATTATTTATTTTCTCAGTTCAATTTCAATTGTAGCAGCAATTCCTGCGATTATTCTTTCATGGGAATTTTCCAAATATTTATATAATCATATTCTTGTTCAGGCAGGACTTATTGTTTACTTCGTTGTAAAAGACCATAAAGCGGTTGTTGACACTTGTAAAGAAGCAAAAGAATTCGGTAAAAAACATCTTATCGCATCAATTGCGGGAATCCTTTATTTCCTGACATTCTTTGCAACACTTTACAATTAAGGAGGGGTATTTTATGAATAATATTAAATCATTCAAAAAAAGTAATTTTGCGCCTCTCTTAGTCGCTTTATTTATTTTTTTAAGAGCAGTCCTTTTGTCAGACAGAGATCTCATAGGCTTTGCAGATTTTTATCCGTTGACATTTGATTTTTCAACTGTAGGGATTGTGTTTGTTTGCCTGATATTACTCTTTGCAGTTTTGTCCGCAATTTTAATGACGAAATTGGAAAGTAAATTCGGAAAAGCAGGTTTGATTATTTCTGCGATTCTTGTAACAGAGCCACTCCTTTTTGCGAAACAGGAAAACTGTATAAACCTTTTCATCTGGTGTATCGCATTGCTGTTCATTTTAAACGCACTCAGAGAAAAAACAATCATTCCCAACGAGATAACACTTGTTGTTTTCCTTTTTGTTGCAACCATTCTTCTTGAAAATGCACTTTTTCTTTATGTTTTTCCGGCTCTTGTTTTTTATTTTGCTTCTAAGATTGACAAGCTTTTCAAAAGCACAAAAAATCTTATTATGCTGATTCTTTCGGCAATTACCATTTGTGCCGGAATAGTGCTGAATTCTCACCTTGTAAAAACATATCCGGCTTTTGACAAGTTTATCAAAGAGTTCACTTTCTTTGAAAATGTTTATTTTAAACATATCAGCTATGAAAATGTATTGCTGTTTATCTTCGCGATTCCCGTTTTTGTTTTAGGAATATATTTCTTCAAAGAAATGTTTAAAAACAGAAGCACAGTTTCTTTAAAAAAGAAAGACAAGAAGAAAACGGAAGAAGTTGTTGCGATTTTTAACCCTGTATTTGCAGCGGTAACTATTGCAGTTGCATATATCTTTTCTGTTATCGGATTTATTCAGGCAGGCAGTGCTGCGTTCTATACGATTAACTATATTGTTCCGCTTTCAATGATTTCTTTGCTTAATACCAAAAACGTTTCAGCTGAAAAATCAATGCATAAATTAACGGAAATAATTGAAAAACATTCATTTGTTTTTATTGTTATTTTAATAACTCTTTTCTATTTCTCAGCAAGAGTTTTTCTTGCAGATGTTGACAATCTGGCAAATTTTTTAATCATGATGAATTAATGAGAAATTTATTTATGCACAATAGTTTTATGTTGGCACGAATATAAATAATCTCGTTTACACCAAAGAGGTATCTCTATGAGCAAAAGAAGCACTGAAACCGTATTTCTTACGGTGGGAACAAGTGAACAGAAATTGATGAGCGAAAAACTTATCGGTGAAATCTGTGACAGATATTCTTTTGACATACGTGTTGTTTGTGATGAGGATTTTGGTTGCAGAATCGGCTCAGGTGGTGCTCTGATTAATGTAATCGGTAACAATTACGGCAAAGATAAAAAGCTTCTTGTTGTTAATTCGGGAGGTATGAGCAAGCGGTCAATCAACTATTCTGTAAGAGGGAAAAGTTTTGCAAATGTTATTGTTGACGGTGAAACTTTTACTTTGCTTGAACTGCTGCTTAAAAATGCGGAAAGAGTCTTAAATAAAGTTTCTGCAGGTGTAGTTGTCTGCTGCAGCGATATTATTGTTGATACGGAAAAACTTGTAAAAAGTTTTGAAAATAATGTAGGTCTTGCAGTAAAAACAGATTTTGAAACAGGCTCACGTCACGGTGTGATGCTTTGTGACAAAAACGGAATAATGCAGGAATATCCCCATAAAATCAGTGCAGATGAGCTTTATGAAAAATGCATAGAATACAATATGGAAAAGCCGTCGGTTGATACGGGATTTATATACCTTAATGATGAATTATCCACTGCTTTATTAAAAATGGAGCAGGAAAATAAAATTATTGATAAATTGGTTTCGGGCAAAATTGATCTTAATCTTTATCCTGAAATTATTGCATTGCTTTCTCAGAAAATTGACAGAGAAAAATTTCTGAAAGAAGACCTTCAGAACGAAATTCACCTGAAAATCCGTGAAATTTTGTTTGATGTTATTTCGCCTTTTTCTTTGGAGGTTTCTGTGCTTGAAGATCAGAAATTTCTTCACATGGGAACGGCGAAAGAATCACTTGCAAATATTTTTGAACTTGCACAAAAAGATGGCTCATATATAAATATCAACAGTTTTGTAAATGAGAAATCGTTTGTAGGGGAAAATACTGTGCTCGATAATGTGATTCTGGAGGCAGGCTGTAAAATCGGCTCCGGTTGTCTGGTGAGCGATATTACTTTTTCTCAGAATGTTGAAATACATGATAACAGAACTGTCTGCGGAATTAAACTTGCAGATGGTGGATTTGTGACGATAATCTGCGATATAAAAGAAAATCCGAAAGAAAAAATATTTTCTGAAGAATTGTGGTATATTCCCAGATTTTATAAAGGTAATTCGTTTACTGATTCTTATCTGAAATTTGTGAACTCTTCTGATGAAGAAAAGCTGAGCCTTGATTACTGCACCAAAAACGCAGATGCAGATTATTATCTTGCAAGAAGCAGATATATAAAAGATAAGAAAGATTTTTTTTTGAAAAACCAATATAAAAAAATAAGAGAAGAAGTTATAAAAAGCTTTTTTGAAACAAGAAAAAAATTGAAAGAAATAAAATGTTTTAAAGATAAGGCTGAAACAGAGTTGCCGATAAGAGTAAACTTGTCTGGCACATGGACAGATGCTATGCCTTATTGCATTGACAATGGCGGAGAAGTGATAAACGTTGCAGTTAAGGTTGACGGAGAAAAACCTATCCGTGTGAAGATAGAAAAACTTGACGAAAAAGTTATTGAGTTTGTAAGTGACGGCAAAAAAAAGATTTTTGTTTTAAATGCTGAATCAGACGAAGATGATTTATCTGATTTTAATCTGCACAGAGCAGTGCTTGAAACGGTAGGAATAGATAAAAACACTTCTCTGAAAAACGGATTCAGACTTTCAACAGAAGTTATTTCGCTTGACAAAGGCTCAGGCCTTGGCATAAGTAGTATTCTTCTTGCGGGTTGCTTTAAAGTTTTTGATGAAATGTTCAATCTGGGCTATGATGAAAAGTCAATTCTCAAAATGGTTTTTGTGGCAGAGCAGGTTATGAAAACAGGCGGCGGTTGGCAGGACCAGGCAGGAGGAATTTTTCCGGGTGTAAAAATTACATCATCTTTGCCCGGAATTGAACAGGAATTATCTGTCAGACAGATAGAATTATCAGAAACTTTTAAAAGATTTTTTTCTGAAAAAATTATACTTGTGCCCACAGGGCAAAGGCATTTCGGACGTTTTATTGTAGGCGATGTTGCGGACAGATATCTTGAAAAAAACGAAGAAGCATTGATTGCTTACAAAGAAATCAAAGAACTTAATGTTTCAGTTTGTGAAAGTTTTGAAAAAGATGATTTCAAAAAGTTTAAAGAATGCCTTAATGAACATTTTGACTTGCTTAAAAAAATTTCTCCTAAAGTAACAACCGATAAAATAGAAAAATTGACCGAAGAATTACTTCAAAATTTTGCTGATGCAGTTTCAATCTGTGGAGCAGGTGGCGGTGGATATCTGCTTGCTGTGCTGAAAGAAAATGTCACAGCGGAAGATGTTCAGGAGTTTATAAAAAACAGATTTACTTCAATTGATTCAACCATAAAAAGATTGGATATTTCATATTGATAAAGATTGGAAGTTTTCAGATATGAAAAAGAATGTTTACCTTGTTCAGGCAAGTTGCCTTTACGGCAACACATATTATCTGCCCTATGCGGTGGGTATGCTTGTTGCTTTTGCCATGAATGATGAAAAAGTTAAAAGTAAATATGATTTCAAGAGAATTATATATAGCCTTGAAGATATTGATGAAAGTATCAAGAGCCTGGAAAACCCTGCGCTTGTAGGCTTTTCAAACTCAATATGGAACTATAGTTATAACCTTGAATACGCCAAGAAGCTCAAAGAAAAATATCCTGATTGTATTATAGAATTCGGCGGACATCACGTACCGCCTACAACGGAATTTCTTGAAAACTACGATTTTATTGATATCCTTGTTCACAGAAAAGGCGAGGAAGCATTCAGGGATGTTCTTATCTGCCTTGATGAAAATGGCGATTTTTCAGAAATACCCAACATTTCTTACAGGGATGAAGATGGAAACCTTGTACAGACAGAAGAAAAGAAAATTACAATTTCTGATTATCCGTCACCTTATCTTACAGGTGTGTTTGACGAAATTTTAAAGAATAAAGATTATCGCTTTTCGTGTGTGCTTGAAACAAACAGAGGTTGCCCCTATAACTGCGTTTATTGTGACTGGGGCGAACTGAATTCAAAAGTGCGTTTGTTTCCTCTTGAAAAAGTGCTTTCAGAACTTGAATGGATGTCAGAGCACGAAATGGAATTTGTTTATTGCGTTGATGCAAACTTCGGAATGTTTGAGCGTGATGAAATTATTGCAAACAAGTTAGTTGAACTTAAAGAAACAAAAGGTTATCCCAATCGTTTGCAGGTATCTTACGCGAAGAATGAAATTGACCGCGTTTTCAGAATAAACAAACTTCTTGCAGAACACGGAATCGGTAAAGGTGCAACTCTTGCAATGCAGAGCCTTGAAGAAAAGGTGCTTGAAAATGTGGGCAGAGTTAATATATCAAAAGAGCAGTATGCAAATCAGATTGCACGTTACAGAGGTTCGGGTATTTCAACTTATACAGAACTTATTCTGGGCCTTCCCGGAGAAACTCTCGACACTTTCTGCAATGGTTTATGTGAAATACTTGAACTTGGTCAGCATAGCTCGGTAAGTGCTTATTACTGCGAACTTCTTCCTAATTCAACTCTCGCAAGTCCTGAATATATGGAAAAATATAAAATAAAAGTTGTCACAACTTCTCTTAATCAATACCACTGCGAAAGCATGGACGATGTGCTTTCGGGTGCTTCAAGCATAGTAGTTGGCACAGACACGATGAGCGTTGATGACTGGATAAAAGCAAATGAATTTTCAACTTGTGTTCAGTCTTTTCATCACTTCGGAATTATGCAGTGCATTGCAATGTATATAAGAAAAGAAATGAATGTTTCTTATTACGATTTTTACAAATCTCTTCACAAATTTATTGAAGAAGAAAGTGTATTCTGTAAACCTTTGTTTGAAATGGTATCAAACGTTCTTCACAATTTTGTTGACGGCAAAGGCGGACTTGTTTATCAGAATGATATTTTCGGTAAAATTACTTATCCCCTTGAAGAAGCAGTATTTCTCCACTGCCTTTATGATTCAGCAGATTTTTATGATGAAATGAGAAGTTTCGTCAGAAGGTATATCAAAGATGAGGATATGCTTGAAGAATTATTCAGATACCAGATGTCTGTTGTTTTAAGACCGCTGCACAACAATTATGCAGTGCCTTTCTCGTATAAATTCAGAGATTATTTTGATGCAATTCTCTGCAATTCTTACATTCCTCTTGAAAACGAAAATGTTATATATAATTTCTCCACTCCTTTTGATACAAAAGATTGGATAGAATACGCAAAAGAAATAATCTGGTTCGGCAGAAGAAACGGCAGAATGATGTTCTCAAGTATGCCCAACAAAATAGAAGAAATATAAAAAATTATCCTGAAAGAAAAGAGGTGATTCGCTCTGAAAAATTTATATATGGTGCAGCCTAATTCACAATACGGAAATTCTGTTTATTTTCCTTATGCTGCAGGAACACTGGTGGCGTATGCATTCAGGGATGAAAAAGTGAAGAGTGAATTTACCTTCAAATCTTTTATTTATAAAAAATCCGATATAGATGAAGTTGTTGAAAGCTTTGAAAATCCTTGTGTTGTAGGTTTTTCCTGTTATGTGTGGAATTATGAATATAACAAGGTTCTGGCGAAAAAAATCAAAGAAAAATATCCTTACTGTAAAATCATTTTCGGCGGACATCAGATTTACAGAGAGAGTGATGTTTTAAAAAGTGATTTTATTGACTTTGCAATTTTCGGCGAAGGTGAAGAAATTTTCAGAAAGCTTCTTCTGTTTATTGCAGGTAAAGAAACGGCAGAAAACATTCCCAACATTATGTATAAAATAGGGAATGAAACTGTTTTCACAGAGAAGAAACGTGCAGATATTCCTGAAAGAGTTTCACCTTACCTCGAGGGATATTTTGACGAACTTGTGGAAAAAGAAGAACTTGAATTTTCTGCAATTCTTGAAACAAACAGAGGCTGCCCCAACAAATGTGCTTTCTGCGATTGGGGCAATGAAAAAGCAAAAGTAAGGCTTTATGATATTGAAACAGTCAAAGCGGAAATTGACTGGATGAGCAGAAATAAAATTGAATACTGTTATTGCGCAGATGCAAACTTTGGGCTTTTTGAAAGAGATGAAGATATTGTACAATATATGATTGAAAAGAATTGCGAAAACGGATATCCGCAGAAGTTTCAGGCGACGTATTCCAAAAATAATTCAGAAACAGTTTTCAGAATCAACAAACGCCTGAATGATGCCGGAATGTGCAAGGGCGCAACTCTTTCTTTTCAGTCACTTCATCAGAATGTGCTTGATAATATTTACAGAAAAAATATGCCTATTGAAAATTTCCACGAACTTATGAGCATGTATAACAAAAACGGCATCGGTTCTTATTCGGAAATTATTCTCGGACTTCCCGGCGAAACATACGAAAGTTTCCGTGACGGAATGGAACAGCTTCTTGAGTGCGGTCAGCATATGTCAATAAATTTTTTCAACTGCGAGCTTCTGATGAATTCAATTATGAATGACCCGGAATACATGAAGAAATACGAAATTGAATATGCAGTTACAGAGCAGCATCAGTACCATGTTGTGCCTGATAAAAGAGATATTACTGAGTTTTCACGAATAGTTGTTTCCACTTCCGCAATGTCAAAAGAAATGTGGATAAAAAGCAACATCTTTGCAGTGTTTGTAAGAGCTTTCCACAATCTGGGCCTTTTCCAGTGCATTGCAATTTATCTTTATTATGAAAATAAGATAAAGTATTCGGAATTTTATGAGAGCCTTATTGAATATGCTGTAAAAAATCCCGAAACTATCTGTGGTAAAATTTATTTATGGCTTGAAGAAAAGTACAGAGAAGTTCTTGCAAATGCAGGGTCACTTACCTGTACAGTTGATGGCTTCGGAGAACTTACATGGCCACTTGATGAAGGTGCTTTTCTCAAAGCTATGAAAAACAGAGATGAATTCTATAGTGAAATGAATTCATTCCTTGAAGAATATTTTGATGATAAAAATTTGTTTGAAGAACTTTTGAGTTATCAGAAAAACATAGTGAAAAATCCTTTTTCAAAAGGTGCTGTGCTTGAACTTGATTATGATTTTTATTCGTATTTTTCAAATATTTATCAGAACAATTACAAACCTCTTGAAGAGAGAAAGCACGGTATAAAAATTGATTCATCTTCTACTCCCGACGACCTGCCTGAATATGCTAAAAAAATTGTATGGTATGGCAGAAAAGGCGGACAGAATATTATTAAAAAAATAGAGTATATTGATTAAAAAAGTGTGGTGTTAAGTGTATGAAAAAGAATATATATTTTATTCAACCGAATACACTGCTTGGAAATTCAATTTATTATCCTTATGCGGTAGGTGTTTTATCCTCATACGCATTGCAGTTTGAAGATATAAACAGTGAATATGAACTTGCAGGAATTATCTTCAAGGAAGATTCATCTGAAGATGTAATGTCTGCAATCAAAGACCCTTTTCTTGTGGGATTTTCAAACTATTTCTGGAATTATAATTACAACCTTGAACAGGCAAAAAACATAAAAGAAAAATATCCTGAATGTACAATTGTTTTCGGTGGCCATCAGGTGTCAAGAAATTCTGATTTCCTCGAAAAATATCCGTTTATAGATATCCTTATTTTTGGTGAAGGTGAAATTCCTTTCACAAGAATTTTAAGAGCATTGGCTGCAGGCAAAACGCTTGAAGGAATACCAAACATTTCTTACAGAAATTCAGACGGGGGAATTTTAAAAGGAGAAGATAAGGCAGAAGGTGTGGAAAATTATCCTTCACCTTATCTCACAGGTGTTTTTGACAAACTTTTGAATGTGCCTGAAAATCTTGAATTCAATGCCCAGCTGGAAACAAACAGAGGATGTCCTTATCACTGTTCTTTCTGCGATTGGTGTGACTATGATTTACCTATGCGATTATTCCCGATGGAAAGGGTAAAGAAGGATCTGGAATGGATTTCTGAGCACAACATTTCATATTGTATGTGTGTTGATTCAAACTTCGGCTTATTCCCGCGTGATGAAGAAATTGCGGAGTTTGCAGTTTCGATGAAAAAGAAGAACGGTTTTCCTGATAAATTCGGTGCTTGTTTTGCAAAAGATAAAACGGACAGAATTTTCACAATAAATAAACTCTTCAACGATGTGGGGATGAGCAAAGGTGTGTCACTTGCTTTCCAGAGCATGTCAGAAGAAGTCCTTGAAAATATTTCACGCAAAAATATGAACAAGGATAAACTTTCAGATCAGCTTGAACTTTATCACAAAGCAGGTATTCCCACTTACACAGAACTTATTTTAGGCCTTCCCGGAGAAACTCTTAAAAGTTTTTCAGAGGGAATCTGTGAACTTCTGGAAAGAGGACAACACGATTCTATTAATGTTTTCAGATGCGAAGTTTATCCCAACTCCACTCTTTCGAACAAAGATTATATGAAAAAGTTCGGAATAAAAACTGCAATAAACAAACTCAATATTAATCATTGTGCAATTGACAGTGCAGTCTTTTCAGGCGGACTTGAATATATTATTGAAACTTCAACAATGAGCGAAGAAGACCTTGTAAAAGCAACAATTTTTTCTGCTTGTATACAAAGCGTCCATTGTCACGGACTTCTTCAGTGCTTCGCAATTTATCTTCACAACGCAAAAGGTGTGCCCTATTATAATTTCTACGATGCTTTCATAAATTATTTTTCAAAACATGAAGGCGTAATAGGTGATACAATAAGACGCATCAGCAAGTGTATTGAATCAACTGCCCACAGTGAAGTTGATTTGTCATATATCAACCGCGAATTCGGCGATATCACATGGCCTTATGAAGAAGCAATGCTTCTTGATTATATCTATAAACTTGATGATTTTTACAAAGAAGCGGAAGAGTTTATAAAAGGCTATGGTATTGAAGAAGATATAATGCGAGAACTGATGTCTTATCAGAAAAACACTATTGTGGTGCCGTCTTCAAATGATGTGACAGAAAAGTACAGCTACGACTGGAAAACTTATTTTTATAATATTCTTGCAAATAAAGATGCAAGTCTTGAAAAGAAAGAAACAGAACTTCACTTCTTTGCAGAAGATGTTCCCGCTGATTGGGAAAACTATGCAAAGAAAATAATCTGGTACGGAAGAAGAAATAAAAAGACTATCCGTATTATAGAGAAAGTTTAAAAATCAAGGAGGGGAAGAAAAGTGAAAAATGTTTATTTAGTGCAACCTAATAATGCACTTTCAGAGTCATCTTGTCTTCCTTCAGCAGTTTATCTTCCCTACGCAGTTGGTGCAATAGCGGCGTATTCATTTTCGAAAGAAGATATAAAAAAGAACTATAATCTTTGCGATTTTATTTTTACAAAAATGCCAATTGATATGGCTCTTGAAACAATAGAAAATCCGTATATTATCGGTTTTTCAAACTATATGTGGAGCGTTGAATATAACCTTGCTCTGGCAGAAGCGATAAAAAAGAAATGGCCCCAATGTATTATTGCTTTCGGAGGCGTTCAGGTTCCTGATGATACGGAATATCTGGAAGAATATCCTTTTATCGATTTGCTTATGCACAGTGAAGGGGAAGTTACTTTTTATAAACTTCTTACAGAACTTTTACAAGACGGAGATTTAGAAAACGTTCCTAATATTTCATACAGAAAAAATGGTATTCCAATTCAGACAAAAAAGGAATTAGGACCACCCCTTGAAGATTTTCCGTCACCGTATACAATGGGATTGTTTGATTACATTGTAAATAATCCTGAATACAAAAATATACAGTTTGACACTGTAATCGAAACTAACAGAGGCTGTCCGTACAGATGTGTTTTTTGTTGCTGGAGAGGCAATAAATCAGGGTTCAGACAATTCCCCATGGAAAAAGTAAAAGCCGAGCTTGATTGGTTGGCTGAACATAAAATTTCATATTGTTTCTGTGCAGATTCCAATTTCGGAATTCTTGAAAGAGATGAAGAAATTGCAGAATATATTGTGAACCTTAAAAAGAAATACGGTTATCCTCAAAGATTTGAGTCAACTGCGGCGAAAAACAAAGACGATATGACGTACAGAATTTTGCGTAAACTTGAAGATGCCGACCTTAACAGAGGTGTATCAATTGCAGTTCAGAGTATGTCGCCTGAAGTGCTTGAAATTGTGGGCAGAAAAAATATGTCTGTCAATAATTTTGCAGAACAGGTTGCAAGATATCGCACAAGCGGTATGTATACGTACACTGATTTGATTTTAGGTCTTCCCGGAGAAACGCTTGACAGTTTCTGCAAAGGTCTTTGTGAAGTTATTGAAGCAGGTCAGCACAGCAATGTAAGCGTTTACAGATGTGAATTTTTACCTAACACAATAATGTACACAAAGGAATTTGTGGAGAAATATAAAATAAAAACTGTACGTTCTCTTTTGTGCCAGATTCACACACGCGTTGATGAAGATATGAAATATGCATCACGCTCTGACATTGTTGTAGAAACCAGCACATTGAGTACGGAAGATTGGGAAAAGGCTTTTCGCTTTTCAGTTTGTGTTCAGAGTTTTCATAGTCTCGGACTTCTTAAATTTATGGCAATTTATCTGAGAAAAGCAAAGAATATATCATATTATGATTTCTATATGAATCTTTACGAATGGATAGAAAGTGAAAGCAAAGTTATAAAAAGAATTCTCGACAGAGTGTTTGAATGTATTGATGCTTTCCTTAAAGGCGAAGGAAATTTGTGTTTTTCTGATGAACGTTTCGGAAATATTTATTGGGAATTTTATGAAGGTCTTTTCCTTTCCTGTGCTGCAGAATTTGAAAGTTTTTACGAAGATGTTATTAATTATCTGAAGCAATATTTTGACGACGATAAACTTTTTGAAGACTTGTTATTATATCAGAAATCAATGGTAGCTTTGCCGTCGCAGGAAGAAAAAATATTTGATGTGATTTATGATTGGCACGAATATTTTGAAAATCTGTTTAATCCGTCGTATCTGATTCCGAAAGAAAATATGACAACTCTCAAAATTGAAAAATCTTCAACAGATGATTGGGTTGACTATGCACATAAAAGAGTGTGGTACGGAAAACGATACGAAAATACAATAAACATAGCAGAAAAAGTTAAATAAGAAAAAGCTTGTCAAATTGACAAGCTTTTTCTTTCTTTAAGCCGGATTTATTATTATTTTTTCTTGAACAATACGATGCACATTGCGCACAAAGAAGTTACAACGCAGGCACCGCCTATTATGAGGATTGAATTATTATTTTTCTCAAGGGTCCGGGAATATGATTCATAACTTTCGGTAATTACCGCAGTTTTGAATTCTGTAGTTGTTTCTTTTTCAGTGGTTGTTTTCTTTTTCGTTGTTTTTGCTGAAGTTTTCTTTGTTGTTTTATTTTTAGAAGCTTCTTCGGCGGCTTCTTCAGATTCTTTTTCAGCCTGTGCGAGTGATTCTGATTCTTCTTCTTTGAATTCTTCACTCTTTATATTAAGCTGATAAGTTTGTGATGTGTCGCCATGATAATCTTTCAATGTAAGATTGAGAGTGAGAATATTATCATATTCAAGTTCTTTGAGAACAATTTCAGTTTCGTATGTTCCACCGCCTGCGCCATCTGCAAAATATCCGAAATTCACAAGGAAAGCATCTTCGTTGTAATCAGAAGTCAGGTCGGTACGGAGAATAACTTCAGAAGAATCATTGAACGAAATTATAATCTCACTGTCGGTGCCGTCAAAATCATTGTTAATTGAGTTATCAAGAAAAACAGCAAGATAAATTCGTCTGTCCTGTTCAATATACTTGAATTTTACACAAGCTGAATGATAACAGCAGCCCGAATGTCCTGAGCGTTCAAATAGTATATTCTGTTCAACATCTTTCCATTCATAAGCGTTTATGTTGCCGTCACAATCTATGTAAGCGAAACTGTTTAAAACGCAACACAGAATCACACAGAAGCATACTGTAAATATTCCGCATTTTTTGATAAAATGTTTCATTGATTTTCACAACTTTATTTTTTATAAATTTTTAATATCATTAAGAATTGAATTCAGTTCTTTCTGAATGTCCCATAATCTCTTTTTGATATTATTGATTTTTTTAGAGTCTTCGCTTTCTCTTCCTAAAAGATAATCGGCAGATACATCAAAAAATTCAGCAAGTTTTATTATCACATAACTATCAGGATTAGTTTTACCTGTTTCGTAATTGGATAGAGTCTTCTGGTCAATTCCCGTGGCTTTTGCAACATCAGACTGTGTTAAATCTTTATCTTCTCTTAAATCTCTTATTCGGTTCAAAATACTCACTTCTTCCTAATTTTGTTTTATGATACCAATATATTAGTACGGTCGCTTCATGATACTAAAATATTCCTTTGCATCTTGAGAAATTAGGAAAATATTAGACAAAATTTGACGAAGTATTGCTAAAATTTATAAGTGTATTTTAAAACAGAGTTTCAATTACTTTTGATGATGAATCGGGAGAATATTTCCAGTAAGAAATATGGTTTTCTTCAATAAAATAATTGATTTTAGCAGGGGGATAAACTGCATCAAAACAGTCCACAATTATCAACTTGATTTTCATCCTTTCAGGGATAATGCTTTTTATGTAAACTGATGTGCTCTGACCTGCAGTAACATTTTCAGAAAATTCTGCAAGACCTGCAAGGTTTGGTGTAAGTTCAATGAAAATTCCGTATTTCTCCGTTGAACGTACAATTCCGGGAACAGTTTCTCCTACGGAAAATTTATTTGCGTTTTCTTCCCATGTGCCCAAAAGTTCTTTGTGAGTTAGAACAATTCTGCCTGAATCATCACGGTTTTTAACAGCAACTTTAATGCTTTGATTCGGGTGAAATCTTACATTGGGATGAGGGATACGCGAAACAGAAATGCTGTCGATAGGAAGAAGCGCGTTTATCCCTGCACCGATATCGGCAAAAACGCCGAATGGCTCCATATGACATACGCAAGCATCAATTATATCTCCGGGAAGAAGCAAAGAGATATAATTATCCATGCATTTTTCCTGAACTTTTTTTCTGCTTAAAATTGCGTAAATTTCGCCTGATTCATCAAATCCGAAATCGGTTATAATAAAGCACACAGGTTTATTAACTTTTGAAATAAGTGCAATGTCACGTGTTGTGCCGTCTGAAATGCCGATAGCACCTTCTTCACGGGGAATGATACCGGTCATACAGCCCATATCAACGTGAAGATTGTGCGAAGCATCGCAGAGTATAACTCTGCCTTCAAGAATAGTTTCGTTTTTGTAGGCTTCACGTATTGTGTCAGGAGTTCTGAGCCTGGAAGTATTATCTTTTGTATTTATCAGTCTGCCTTCGGGCAAGAATTTGTACATAATTTCTACCACCTTACTTTATTTGTAAATACTTATTCCAATTTCTGAAAGAATATGATATAATAATATTTCAATTGATTCTGAAAGGTGGATTTGTTGTGAATGTACAGGTAGGCGATACAATAATTATGAAAAAAAGTCACCCTTGCGGTTCAGACAGATTTACTGTAACACGAGTGGGAATGGATTTCAAAATAAAGTGTGAAAAATGCGGTCACGAAGTGATGTCACCGCGTCAGAAAATTGAAAAAAACATAAAAAAAATAATCAGACCTGAAGAGGGATAAAATATGCTTGATAAACTTGAAAAAGTAGAAGAACGTTTTGAAAAAGTGAATGAAATGCTCTGCGACCCTGATGTGGTGGCGGATATCGAAAAATATAAAAAACTTATGCGTGAGATGAAAACTCTCACGCCCGTTGTTGAAAAATTCAGAGAATATAAAAAGACAAAAGAAACTATTGACGAAGCAAAAATGATTCTTGAAGATTCTTCTCAGGATAAAGATTTCCGCGAAATGGTTGAGGAAGAATATATCGAATCAAAAGAAAAAATAGCTGTGATTGAAGATGAACTCAAAATCCTGCTTCTCCCCAAAGACCCTAACGATGACAAAAACGTTATTGTTGAAATCCGTGGCGGTGCAGGCGGTGAAGAAGCTTCGCTCTTTGCAGGAGTTCTTTACAGAATGTACAGCATGTATGCTGAAACAAAAGGCTGGAAAACTGAAATTATGAATGCTAACGAAACAGAGCTTGGCGGATTCAAAGAAGTCAGTTTTATGATTGAAGGTGAAGGGGCTTTTTCAAGATTCAAGTTTGAAAGTGGCGTTCATCGTGTGCAGAGAGTTCCCGAAACTGAATCTCAGGGCAGAATTCACACATCAACTGTTACAGTTGCCGTTCTTCCTGAGGCAGAAGATGTTGACATTGAAATCAACCCTGCAGATCTGCAGATTGACACTTTCCGTTCAAGCGGTGCAGGCGGTCAGCATATTAATAAAACTGAATCTGCTATAAGAATTACTCATATTCCCACAGGCACTGTTGTTGAATGTCAGGATGAAAGAAGCCAGCACAAAAATAAAGATAAAGCAATGAAAATTCTCCGTTCAAGAATTCTTGATGAAGAAAGAAGAAGGCAGAATGACGCCATTGCAGGTGAAAGAAAAAGTCAGGTAGGTTCAGGCGACAGGAGCGAAAGAATCAGAACCTACAACTACCCTCAGGGCAGAATCAGCGATCACAGAATCGGTCTTACTTTATACCGTCTTGAAGCAATGCTCAACGGAGATATTGATGAACTTATAGATTCACTTATTACTGCAGATACAGCAGAAAAATTAAAGGCAGAAGAATAAAATGAAAACAGAAGTTTTGAAAGCATCAGAAGAATCAATAAAAAAAGCTGCGGAAATTATAAAATCCGGCGGTGTCGTGGGCGTGCCCACAGAAACCGTTTACGGCCTTGGGGCGAATGCTCTCAGCTCTGATGCAGTAGGTAAAATTTTCGAAGCGAAAGGAAGACCGAAAGACAACCCTATGATTGTCCACGTTTCTTGCATGGAAGAAATTATTCCTCTTGTTGAAAATGTTCCTGAAAAAGCAAAACTTCTTGCAGAAAAATTCTGGCCCGGACCGCTTACCATAATAATGAAAAAGACAAACCTTGTGCCGTCTGTTACAAGCGGAAATTTAGACACCGTTGCAATAAGAATGCCATCACATGAAGTGATGCGAAAAATCATAAAAGAATCAGGCTGCCCCATTGCAGCACCGTCTGCAAATCTTTCGGGAAGCCCAAGCCCTACAAATGCAAAATATGTTTATGACGATATGAACGGAAAAATTCCTCTTATAATCGATGGGGGAGAAAGCAATGTAGGTCTTGAATCAACAGTAATAACTCTTGTGGGTGAAAAACCAAGATTGTTAAGACCAGGCGGTGTTACTCCTGAAGAACTTTGTGAAGTTTTAGGGGAGATAGAAATTGACAAAGCAGTGAAAGCAAAGCTTGAAGAAAACCAGAAAGCTTCTTCACCAGGGATGAAATACAAACATTATGCTCCGAAAATAAAAGTTGTTATCATAAAAGCAGACACAGAAAAATATATTGAATATATTTCATCGCAGAATAAAAAAGTTGCAGCACTCTGCTTTGAAGATGAGAAAGAAAAAATTACTGTTCCTTGCGTAACTTACGGAAAAAGTTTTGATGCATCTTCTCAGGCGAAAAGACTTTTTGATGCATTGAGAGAGCTAGATAAAACAGATGCAGAAATTGCCTATGCTCACTGCCCTTCTGAAGAAGGTGTAGGGCTTGCAGTGTATAACAGATTGTTGCGTTCTGCAGGCTTTGATGTTATCGAATTGTAAGGAGGTTTCGTTATGCTCGTTCTGGGACTTACAGGTAAAACAGGTGCAGGCAAAAGTATGGTTTGCTCATTGCTGAAAGAAAAAGGTTGTTACATAATTGATGCAGACAAAGTTGCTCGTGAAATTCTTGAAGTCGGCTCACCTGTTATTGAAAAATTAAAAGAAACTTTCGGCGAAGACGTGGTGAAATATAACGGAGAAGTTGACAGAAAAATTTTGGCCAAAAAAGCTTTTTCTTCACGGGAAGAAACTGAAAAATTAAATGCAATTACTCACCCTGTAATCAGAGAAAAAATTGCAGACGAAATTGAAACTGCAAAGATTGAAGAATACACAGTCTGCATAGTTGATGCTGCAGCATTGCTCGAAAGCAGTGTGCGGCTTGATTGCGGAAAAATTGCAGTTGTTTTTGCTCCCAATGATGTAAGGCTTAAGAGAATCATTGAAAGAGATAATTTGTCTGTATCTGATGCGAAAAGAAGAATGGATGCACAGATGCCTGATGAATTTTATCTTGAAAGAGCGGACATAATTATAATTAATGATAATGTTACAGATTTTGATTCTGAATTTGAAAAGCTTATGAAATTTATTGAAATTAATAAATAGAGAAAGGAATATAAATTATGAGTGCAAAAGATTTACAGGAAAAACTTTTCATGAAACCTAAAAATGCTTATCTTCGTATGGAAGAAAACGAAGTTGAAAAAGTAAACAGTTTCAGCGAAGATTATAAAAATTATCTTAATAACGGAAAAACAGAAAGAGAAGCCTGCCTTCTTGCAATAAAAATTGCTGAAGAAAACGGCTTTGTTCCTTTTGATAAAAATGGTTCTTACAAAGCGGGCGACAGAGTTTATTACAATAACAGAGATAAGGCAGTTATTTTCTGCGTTTTCGGAAAGAAAAGTGTGGCAGAAGGTGTTAAAATTGCTGCAGCACATATCGATTCTCCAAGAATTGATTTAAAACCCAATCCTCTTTATGAAGACAGCGAAATGGCATTCTTTAAAACTCACTATTACGGCGGCATCAAAAAATATCAGTGGACAGCAATTCCTCTTGCACTTCATGGTGTTGTTGTTAAAAAAGACGGAGAGAAAGTTACTGTAAATATTGGTGAAGATGATGCTGACCCCAAATTTGTTATTACAGATTTGCTTCCTCATCTTGCAAGAGAGCAGATGAAACGCACTCTTAATGAAGGTATTCAGGGTGAAGAACTGAATATCCTTATAGGTTCACGTCCGTTTAAAG
The DNA here is from genome assembly GCA_015066175.1 of Oscillospiraceae bacterium. Lineage (GTDB taxonomy): Bacteria > Bacillota > Clostridia > Oscillospirales > Acutalibacteraceae > SIG575. The sequence goes on along the minus strand of SVOW01000019.1, from coordinate 9,528 downwards.
ATGATGAAGCAAGCGAACTTGTAAAACTTAATGTAATGCAGATTCTCAACGAGAAATACGGCGTTATCGAAGAAGATTTTCTTTCAGCAGAGCTTGAATGTGTGCCTGCAATGAAAGTCTGCGATATAGGTCTTGACAGAAGCCTTATCGGCGGTTACGGTCACGACGACCGCGTTTGTGCTTATCCCTCACTTATGGCAGCTGTTGATTGCAAAGAACCTGAATTTACCTGTCTTACTGTTCTTACAGACAAAGAAGAAACAGGTTCAGACGGAAATACAGGCCTTAAATCTTTCTATCTTCCTTATTTCATTGCAGACCTTGCACGTCTTGCAGGTGTTGAAGCTCATGATGTTTTAAGTAAATCAGAATGTCTTTCTGCTGACGTTAACGCAGCATTCGATCCCACTTTTGCAGGTCCCTTTGAAAAGATGAACACTTCATTCATAAACCGCGGAATTGTTGTTACAAAATACACAGGTTCAGGCGGCAAAGGCGGCACATCAGATGCAAGCGCAGAGTTTGTGGGCAAAGTGAGAAAAACCTTTGATGATGCAGGTGTTATCTGGCAGATGGGTGAACTTGGTAAAGTAGATGCAGGCGGCGGCGGAACAGTTGCAAAATATGTTGCAAACCTTGATATTGACGTTATCGATGTGGGCGTTCCCGTGCTTTCAATGCATGCTCCTTTTGAAGTGATTTCAAAGGTTGATGTTTATATGGCTTATAAAGCTTTTTCTGCTTTCTTTAATCTCAAAAATTAATTTAATAATCCAAAACAAAAACCTTTTTTCAGAACAGATGCATATGTTGCATACAAAGCAAACTATTCAGCAAATGTTGAAGGCACAATGACAGTAACATTTGCAGACGGCTCAATCGCTGAATACACAGTAATCTTTGATTTGGGTCTTTGATTCGGATAAAGAAAATCAAATAAGATAATTAATTCAAAAACAACAGTCATTTTTGCGATGGCTGTTGTTTTTTTATTAAAAAGTTTTAATAAAGTGTGAAAATTATTGCAATCTGTTTTAAAAAGTGTTAGACTGAAGATGTATAAGTGTAATACTTTATATTAAAATAGCTATTCAGAAAGGAAAAGAAACTATGCATAGAAATTCAATTCCTAAAAAAGCGTTTTCTCTTATAATGATAATTGCAATGCTCGTAAGTGTGTTTGCAGTTGGTATCGGCGGCATGATAGCACAGGCAAGAACGGTGGGCGCAGGAACAGGTGCTGAAAGTTTTGACTGTGTTGATGTTTACCAGACTACCCAGAATTTTATAGGAACATCTGTCAACACAAGCGTTACTGTTAAAGTTACTGATTCCAATTATAAAATCAGAATCAACTCTATCAGTGAAAGCCTTCCCTTTTATTCTTCAGGGGTAACAGACGGCAATCTTTCCGTTTCTTACACATCAGGTACAGAAGTAAGTTATGATGAACCTGCTACTTTTACAGTATCGGGTACTATTGCATCAACAACTAACTCAATTGTACGTTATGTTGTGAATTTCGATGTTATCGATGCGAATGGAAACACAACCTGGAAGAACCTCACTACATATGGTTTTGGTACTGTGTCAGGTACTGCAAAACAGACAGGTGCCATAGGCACACAGTCAGGGACTCCCGGTATTCTTCACCAGAAAAAAGGTTCCTGGACAAATAGTGACGTCTGTAACTGGAGATGGAAGCCGGGACTCAATCCTCACATGGCTCCCAACTACGTTCAGCCTACAGCAGGTTCCGTAACGGCTTCAACACAGAACTACAGTGAACGTTCAGCGTGGAGAGATGATACAAAGTTTACAATTTATCCTAAAGTTACAAGCGGTACACGTCCAAGTTTCATTACTTTCAACAGTAAAGGTATTTTCTTTACAGACTCTGATTTCAGATTGACGGGTTCAGGCCCTTCAAATGCTGTAACAAAAGAAACTGACGAAGATTTCGGAAGTACATTAAATCAGACCTGGGCTTCATGGACTACACCCACAGTGTCAGGTTACTGGTCATTTAGTTATGACCTTGCAGGTGATTTTTCTGAGACCATTTTCCAAGACACAAACTACACCGGTTCAGTTAATGTTTATAACATTACAGATACAGACAGAGCAAACGCAAGAGTTATGCTTGAAAAGGTAGTTGGTCTTAACGGTAATTTCACACAGGGTTATTATGTGCAGAAAGACCTTTACACAGAATCTTCATGGAATGCTTTTGTAACAGCAATGGACGCGGCTTCTCTTGTTGCTTATGCAACTCCCAACGCAACATGGGGTTATCGTCAGGCTTGTGAAAAAGCAGCATCGGCAGATGATAATCTTCTCAAAGCATATGAGGGTCTTACTCTTAAAACAACAGATGGTGAACATACACACGATTGGGTAAATTACCACGAAACACAGATATTGGTAGCCCCCACTTGTACGGAAATGGGCACTACAAAATACACCTGCCTTTGCGGTGAAACAAAAACAGAAGTTGATATTGAACCTAGTGGTCACACAATGTCAGACTGGATTGTTCACACACAGCCGTCCTGTGGCGTGGAAGGTGTTGAAATACGCAGTTGTGTAAATTGCGGAGGCAATATTGAAACGAATGAATTGCCAGCGCTTGAGCATAACTGGGAAGTTGTATCAGTAGTTGAGCCCGGTTGCGGAACTAAAGGTTATACAAACTATAAATGTTCGATTTGTAACCAGACACGAAAAGACGATTATGTTGATGCACTTACTCATACTTTTGGTGAATGGCAGATAATTAATGCTCCTACTTGTACAACAGAAGGTATGAGAATCAGAAACTGTACAAGACCCGGATGTAATTACCCCGAATCAGAAATTCTTTCTGCACTCGGTCACTCAGGTGAGTTTGTAGTTGAAAAAGATCCTACATGTACAGAAAAAGGTATCAAAGCAAAAACCTGTACAGTATGCGGAGTGAGAGAAGAAATTGAAATTGATGCTCTCGGACATAAATACGAAAGCAAGGTAACAGCTCCTACTTGCACAGACAAAGGTTACACAACGTACACATGTTCAGTATGCAGTGATGAATATGTTGAAGATTATGTAGACGCACTTGGTCACACAGAAGTAATCGACGAAGCAGTTGCTCCTGATTGCACAAACACAGGTCTTACAGAAGGTAAGCATTGTTCAGTTTGTGGCGAAGTTCTTGTTGAACAGACAGTAGTAGATGCACTCGGTCATACAGAAGTAATCGATGCAGCAGTAGCTCCCACATGTACTCAGACAGGTCTCACAGAAGGTAAACACTGTTCAGTTTGCGGTGAAGTACTTGTAGCACAGGAAGTAGTTCCTGTGCTCGGCCATACAGAAGCAGAAGCAGTTAAAGAAAACGAAGTAGCAGCAGACTGCGTAAATGCCGGTTCATATGATTCAGTAGTTTACTGTTCAGTATGTAAAGAAGAACTTTCAAGAACAGAAGTTGTTATCCCTGCAAAAGGACATGTAGAAGGCGAAGTAGTAGTAGAAAACTATGTAGATTCAGATTGTACAGTACAGGGCTCATACGACGAAGTAGTTTATTGTACAGTATGCAAAGAAGAAGTATCACGCAAAACAATCGTAGTAGATCCTAAAGGTCATACAGAAGGCGAAGCAGTAATCGAAAATAAAGCTGAACCTGATTGTGAAAACGAAGGTAAATACGATACAGTAGTTTACTGTACAAAATGTGACGTTGAACTTTCAAGAGTGGAAACAATCGTTCCCGCACTTGGACATAAAGAAGGTGCAATTGTTGTAGAAAACAACGTAGCTCCCGATTGTGTAACTGACGGTTCATACGATAACGTAGTATATTGTACAGTATGTAATAAAGAACTTTCTCGTGAAACAATCACAGTAGACTCACTTGGTCATACAGAAGTAATTGACGAAGCAGTTGCTCCTGATTGCACAAACACAGGTCTTACAGAAGGTAAGCATTGTTCAGTTTGTGGCGAAGTTCTTGTTGAACAGACAGTAGTAGATGCACTCGGTCACACAGAAGTAATTGATGAAGCAGTAGCTCCCGATTGCACAAACACAGGTCTTACAGAAGGTAAGCATTGTTCAGTTTGTGGCGAAGTTATTGTTGAACAGACAGTAGTTCCTGCACTTGGTCACACAGAAGTAATTGATGAAGCAGTAGCTCCCGATTGCACAAACACAGGTCTCACAGAAGGTAAACATTGTTCAGTTTGTGGCGAAGTTATTGTTGAACAGACAGTAGTAGACGCACTCGGACACACAGAAGAAACAATAACAGTTGACGCAACGTGTACAGAAGACGGTAAGGTTACAGTAAAATGTACAGTATGCGGTGAAATAATTTCAGAAGAAACAATTCCCGCAACAGGTCACACAATGGGCGATTGGGAAGTAACAACATATCCCACATTCGATGCAGAAGGACTTAAAACAAAATCCTGTGAAAATTGCGATTATGAAGAAACAGAAGTTCTTAAACCTGTAAAACTCAGAACAACACGTATCATTTCTTCAGAAATCGAAGGCAATACTATCAGAATTGTCGGTTACACAAATGCAGACTCAATCGGTTTCTATCGTACAACAGCAGCAGGGGAAGATATTATCTTCGATATGTACTATGATGAAGAAGACCTTGCAAATGAACCTACACCCATCAAGTATGGTGATAATTCACCCAGATGGATTATCTATAATTCAAGATGGGCACAGTATGCTGTAGACGGTAAGTATACAGATAAAATGACAATCGCAGGTGTAGAATATAACTTTGAAGTTATAATGAACAGCAGAGAACTTGAAGCAAACGATGTTGTTCTCGTTGAAAAGTTTACTAATATCAACGTAGACAACGAAAACAAAGTGATTACTCTTATTCCTCCCAAAGGAACAGAATCAGTTACACTCAAACAGACTTCAAGAGAATACGACGAATTCACATACACAATCGATGCTGACAGCTACGATAACGTAACACTCAACGAAGTATCAGGTGCATACAGAGGTTCATACACAATTTCTGCAAACGGTGAATTTGAAACAGAAATCACAGTAACAGTAAACCAAAATAAATACTGTCAGGAAGATTACACACTTAAAGTTATCTTCATCGACTTTGACCTTGTAAGTGAACTCAAACCTCTCCGTGGTACAGTTTCACTTGAAACATACGAAGACGGTAGAGAATACCTTAAGGTAACAATGGCAGACGGCCAGACATCAACAGGTATTTACAAAGAAGGCAAAGGTACAGCAATTACTGATGTTAAAGTAGAACTTGCTGACGGCACAATGACAGAAAAAGATAATCTCTATGTAGGTTATGCAAAATCAAATAAAGCAAATCCCACAGGTGAAGTAACAATCAGCCTTTCAAACGGCAGTGTTCTCACTTATGATATAGTATTTGATATGGGAATTACAGAAACTGAAGTTGATCCTCTCAGCGAACTGAAGCTTATCCGTTCAACAGCATCACTTGATGAAGACGGAACACTCCGTATCACAAGAAATTCAGGTCTTGCAAATTCAGCAGGTGCCGGTTTCTATGCCGAAACAACTGCAGGCAAAACAGTAACATTTACAACAACACAGGGCACAGTTTATTCAGGCAGAACAGATGCATTTATTGCATACCTTACACAGAACACATCAAATGTTAAGGGTAAAATCAGCTACACATTGTCAGATGGCACAGCGGTAGAATACAACGCAGTAATCGACCTTGGCCTTGGTGATGAATATGTAGAGCCTGAAGAACCTGTATATGACCTTGCAACAGACCTGAGAGCAATCCGCGGTACAGTAAGTGTAGAAGAAAACACAGTTACAATCAAAGTTGCTGAAGGCAAAACAATGACAGGTATCTACAACACAACTCAGAGCGGTGCAACAGTAGAAATCGTTACAGAAAACGGTGTGTTTGCAGAAAGAGACGATGCTTATGTTGCTTACATTGCAACAAATTCATCAAATGTTGAAGGAACAATGACAGTGACATTTGCAGATGGCTCAACCGCTGAATACACAGTAATCTTTGATCTCGGTCTTTGATTCGGATAAAGAAAATCAAATAAGATAATTAATTCAAAAACAACAGTCACCTTTTATGGTGGCTGTTGTTTTTTTGGAAAAAGTGCTTGTGCAGTTTTTCAGAAAGTTGTACAAAATGATAAAATCTGACCACAATATATAGTGGGGTGTTTTGGCGGAAGAGAGAAAAATTTTTAATAAAAAAATAATACTTGAAAAAATTTTTTGTAAATGGTAAAATATAATATCTATCTGTATACTTTTATGGGCAAAAGTAAAAGTATATATAAAATATACATATAAAGGAAGGAAAAGTTATGCGCAAGAACTCTATTTTCAAAAAAGCAGTTGCTATGCTTATGGTGGTGGTGATGCTTGTAAGTGTGTTTGCAATAGGCATTTCTGGTGTTATTGCTTCTGCGGCATCTGCAAGTGTGACTAAAACGGATAATGCCATAATCTCTGTACCTGAAACAGTTTATATGTCACCGACAACCGGTGCAGCAACTGTCGGTCAGTATTATGTCAATAACGTACTTGGTTCAGGTAGTTCTTCAGTTGATATTGAAGTTTCTGCCGCTAACACCAACGGTTATGTTCAGTTTAACATTCCCGGAGCAAAGGACGTTAAAATTGCAGTTAATACAGTAACGAGCGGTGTTGGTGATATTGTTCTGCATGACGCAGGTTCTACAAGCGGTTCTCATGAAAATGCATCTTTTGCAGCTCTCATTGATGCAAACGGATATTTTTCATATAAAACTGCAGGCTTGTACATCAATGGCACAGGCATTTCTGCAGGCAGTTCTGCTCTTGCTGAATGGGTATTTACTGTTACTATGAGCGATGGCTCAACAAGAACATACTATGCTTATTCAACACTTTATGCACCTTACTATCAGCCCGTAGGTGCTTCAACATGGTGTGAATCACAGAGCTTTAACAGATCTGCAATGTCTTCTGCTTTGTGGATTGATGGTGTTCACAGTTATACAGCAAGCACTTTGGATGGTGCAACTTCATACTATCCCCGTACGGACAATTTTATTCCTATGGTAGGAGCTTTCTATAATTCAGGATTCAATAACAGGGCTTTTGACCAGGATTGGGTCCAGACAAATGACAACGGGCTTAATCCTACCGTAGCATACAGAAGCGGTGGAAGCGGTAGTTACCATCGTAGCGTAAGTGCTGTCAGCCCTGTTGCTAATCTTACAGTTGATACCAGCCGTTACAATAATTTCAGTCAGATTCCTAATCTTAAGATAGGTTTTATGATTACCAGTTCACAGGGTACTCAGGAAGGTTCATATTACGTTTCAAATTACACAGGCTCTGTGTCAAATGGCGGTTCAAGCGGTGACAACAAGGGAAATGTCGGCTCTAATGACTTTAACAACAATAAAGGCAATGTACTTTTTTCAGCTGAAGAAAAAGATTGTACGGTGAAGTATCATGGTGTTTGGAACACTGCTGTCAGTGCAGGAACATTACAGCTTAAAGGTGCTGCACGAGGCGAACACACAAGTGGTTTAATCGATACATCTGCATGGAATACAAACTATCTTCAGGTTAAAGTTACCACAGCAAACAAAAATGCTCTCCGTCAGGCTGTACTTCAGGGTACAACTATGAACTCAAATAACTACACAAGTTCATCATGGAATGCATATCAGACACAGCTTCGTGCTGCTGCACAGAAGCTTGGTAACCCTGTAAGCTCAGATGTAGATACATCTGCACTTACTTCTGCAAGAGATGCTCTCCAGACAACTGTTACTCTCAATGCAAACGGTGGCACAATCGGCACAACATCTTTCAACCAGACTGTTGGTGCAGCATCAACATATAACTATCCTGTTTCATCTTATGTTCCCACAAGAACAGGTTATACTTTCAAAGGTTGGTCAACATCTCAGACAGCAACAAGCGGTTCAACATCAACTGTTTCGGCAGGCCTTAAGCCTACACTTTATGCTGTATGGGAAGCAAACAGTTATAAAGTTGTGTTTGATAACCTTATTAATTTGAGTAAATGGAATACATCCTCTGCAAGTAATGCTACAATCAGCAACGTTACATCAAACGGATTTACACTTACATCAAATGCAGGTGTAGGCGAAGGAACATCAGCTTCCCCCTATTTCCCGGTAACTCCCGGTAAGCAGTATAAGATTGATATTGACTTCACAGGTGATAATTGGGACGTTTATATCTTCTTCTGCGATGCAAACGGTAACTGGATTGATTTTGCAGACGGTCCTACAAACAGATATTCCTCAAACGGCTCAACCGGTGTTCCTGCTGATAACGCAGTGTTCACAGCACCCAATAAGAGCGAAGTAGTAAAAGCACAGATTCGTGTTGACGCAAACGGTTCATCAAACTCAGTTAAATTCTCAAATATCAGAGTTTACGAAGTAGGTGCAGTAGAAGATGGTGTTTCTTACACATCTTCAAAGGCTGTAACTTATAACAGCACTTACGGCACACTTCCCACTCCCACAAGAGAACATTATAATTTCCTCGGTTGGTATAAAGCTGACGGAACAAAGCTTAACGAAACAGATACAGTTAAAATTACAGACGACCTCTATGTTACATCAAAGTGGTCACCTGTAAAATACACTGTAAAATGGATTTTTGCTAACGAAACAGAGGAATCGGCAACTCTCGATTACGGCACAGCACTCGATGCACCGAGAAATACATCTAAACCTCTTGATTCAGAGAACCATTACACATATTCATGGTCTCCAGCTGTTACTGATACAGTAGTCGGCAATGCAACATACACAGAAGAACTTACAACAACACCTCACGTATGGGGTGAATGGAAGGTTAATATTGCACCTACTTGTACAACAGATGGTGCAAGAGAAAGAACATGCCCATTAGGTGGCGGACATACTGATTTCGAAGTTATGCCGGCAACAGGACACTCATATGATGCAGTGGTAACTCCTCCCACTTGTACAGAAAAAGGATATACAACATACACCTGTTCAGTATGTGGTGACAGTTATGTTGACAATTATGTAGATGTAATTGCACATACATACGAAGAAGTAGTAGATCTTGAGGCAACATGTACACAGACAGGTATCCACCACTACGTATGTTCAGTATGTGGTGACAGAACAGAAAACGAAAAAACAGATGCTCTTGGCCATACCTGGGGCGAAGCAATCGTAGATGTAGCACCTACATGTACAACTGCAGGTTCACAGCACTATGAATGTACAGTATGTTCAGAAGGCGTATCAAAGCCTGAAGAAATCCCCGCCCTTGGTCACACAGAAGGCGAAGTTGTAGTAGAAAACAACGTAGCACCAACATGTACAGAAGAAGGTTCATATGATAACGTAGTTTATTGTACAGTATGTGACGCAGAACTCAGCCGTGAAACAATCACAGTTGATGCACTCGGTCATACAGAAGGCGAAACAGTTAAAGAAAACGACGTTAAACCTACATGTACAG
>SVOW01000008.1 GCA_015066175.1 Oscillospiraceae bacterium | reverse complement strand
TGCTCTCGAAACAAAGAAAGCAGAGCTTGAAGCAGAACAGAGAGTGTTCATAGACAGGCAGACAGAAATTTCTGATAAATATAAGGAAGCAAACGCTGCTTTGCAGACACTTGATAAAGAAAGTGAAGTTTATCAGACACAGATTCAGAACCTTATTGATAAAGAAAATCAGCTCGAACAGCAGATTCAGGATATTATCAGTTCAACACCGAAACCTCCAACAACAAATAACGGTGGTGGCTCTTCAAATGGCGGTGGCTCTTCAAATGGCGGTGGTTCATCAAGTGGCGGCATAACAAACTATGTTCCGTCTGTTAACCCCACAGGCTACACCAACCCCGTACCTTATTCAGACCGTTATATTTCATCACCCTACGGTTACAGAGTTAACCCCGTAACAGGTGTGTATAAACTCCACGCAGGTATTGATATTTCATGTGGCGGTGCAGGCGGACAGACAGGACCTTTCACAAAGCAGATTGTTGCTTCAAAAGCAGGTACTGTTTCTTATGCAGGTTGGTGTTCAGGTTACGGAAACACAGTTATGATTACCCACGATGACGGTTTCCTTACGTTGTATGCACATAACTATTCGATGAATGTTTATGTGGGACAGCGTGTTTCTCAGGGCGAGCAGATAGCAATTATGGGCACAACAGGTAATTCTAATGGCGCTCACTGCCATTTTGAAATCCGTGATGGTATGTGGGGCAACACTATGGACCCGGCACCATATATTTAAAAGTTGATTTTAATACATATAGATAAACAAAACAGCTGACAGATTTTTTTGATCTGTCAGCTGTTTATTCTTAAATTGATGTTACGCAGACTTTTTGAAATCTGTGCAATTATTCCCACTCTGCGCCCTCGATTTATTGTGTTAAATAAATTCGTTTAAAACTGCGCTGAAAGCGACCTGTTTAATTCGGTTTTTTCATAAGATATAAATGGCTTCAAAGAATTTTGTTGTAACGGTAATCAGTTACCTGTTGACCTCGATAAGACTCCCTGACCAGTGTTATTTATTCTTACTACTTAAATTATACACATTTTTTTCTTAAGTCGCGTACTAAAGCACACGGAATTTTGAAGTTTTTTCAATATGAATGTGCATTACACACAAAAATCTCCTCAACATAGTCAAACTTCTCATTAAGCTTCTATTTACATATAACCTTAAGTATAAATATAAATATATTACATTATTATGCAAAATTTTCATGAAAAAGCTGTATTTTTATTTGTTTATGTTGAATAAATATTAACTAAAATTTTTTGCTGAATTTTGTGCTGATTGCCGTTGACACCACCGCTTTAAAGGAGTAAAATGTAGAAAATTGAATATGTCAAAGCGATGACGAAGAATGGTCAAGACAAGTATTTTCAGAGAGCCGATGTGTGGTGTGAATCGGTAAATACAGAGCTTGTTCCTCTCCCTTCTGAGCAGGAAGCCTGAAGCGAAAGTGTGTAGGGCGACCCGTGTATGCTACGTCAGTGCATAGAGGTTGTTTGACTTCGAAAACCCTAAAGGCTACGACGAAGACGGAATCTACAAGTCAGTTTCACAGAGAGTCGGGGAATGGTGAAATCCCGATAAAATGCAGTAGAAAATCCTATCACTTCCGAGCCGGAAGTCCCAAAGGCTTAACACCCAGTAGGCGCTTCCCGTGAATGCTACGTCAGTGCATAGAAGTTGATTGACTTCGAAGAGGTGGCGGATTTTCATATCCGCAATTTGAGTGGTACCGCGAGTGCAAAATTTGTATTTACACCCGTCTCAAAGCAATTAAAAGCTTTGAGGCGGGTTTTTGTTTTGCCTTAAAGCATAAGATTTTCTGAAAGGTGGAATGAAAATGTTAACTCTCGACAAAGTTTTTAACGCACAGACGGTGCTGAAAAACATTATCCGTGAAACAAATCTGGTCCGTGCCTACGGCGTGGTTGATAATTGCGAACTATACCTGAAACCTGAAAGCCTACAGATTACAGGGTCTTTCAAGGTAAGAGGTTCAGCATATAAAATCGCAATGCTGTCTGATGAAGAAAAGGAAAAAGGTGTAATTGCCTGCTCTGCAGGAAACCACGCACAGGGTGTTGCATTAGCAGCAACCAAAAACGGAATAAAATCTTTAATCTGCCTGCCTGATACCGCCCCGATTTCAAAAGTAGAAGCAACAAAAGGTTATGGCGCAGATGTGTGCCTTGTAGAGGGCTGCTATGACGATGCTTATAAAAAAGCTCTTGAACTTAAAGAAAAGGAAGGCTACACATTCGTACATCCCTTTGATGATGAAAACGTTATTGCAGGTCAGGGAACAATCGCACTTGAGGTACTGAACGAGCTTGACGACGTTGATGCAATCGTAGTTCCCGTCGGTGGCGGCGGACTGATTTCAGGCATTGCTTATACAGTAAAGCAAATCCGACCTTCCGTTAAAGTTTACGGTGTTCAGGTTGCAGGTGCACCGAGCATGTATAACTCAATTAAAGATGGTGAAATTGAATGCCTGCAATCAGTTTCGACTATCGCAGACGGTATTGCAGTTAAACAGCCCGGTGAAAACACATATAATTTCGTTAAAGAATATGTTGATGAAATTGCCTTGGTAAGCGACGACGAAGTTGCAAGTGCAATTCTTACTCTTATTGAAAAGCAAAAAATGATTGCAGAAGGTGCAGGTGCAGCAGCAGTAGCAGCTGTGATGTTTGATAAATTCAACCTGAAAGGCAAAAAGGTCGTAGCAATTGTATCAGGCGGAAATATTGATGTTACAAGTCTTTCAAGGGTAATTGAAAGAGGTCTTATGAAATCGGGACGCTCATCAAGCTTACTTCTTGAACTGATGGATAAACCCGGTCAGCTCAAGGATGTTTCAAGAATTATTGCGGACTGCGGCGGTAATGTTACAAGCGTTCATCACGAAAGAGCAGGAAGTACGGAGAGTGTAAACGGGTGCTACCTGAGAATCAAAATGGAAACAAGAAATTACGAGCACGTTATTGAAATTAAAAAGGCACTTCAGAACGAAGGCTTTAAAATAGTTGAGTAAAGGAGAAATTATTATGAGTCAGAAAGTATATACAAAAAATGCACCCGAGGCAATCGGACCTTATTCACAAGCTATAGTATCAGGAAATCTTGTCTTCACATCAGGACAGATTCCCCTGAATCCCGAAACAGGTGTCCTTGAAGGCAACAACATTACAGAGCAGACACACAGAGTCTGCAAAAACTTAAAAGCCGTTTTAGAGGAATCAGGTTCATCTCTCCAAAAGGTTGTAAAGACAGTTTGTTTTCTGAATGAAATGGCTGACTTTGCCGAGTTCAACGCAGTTTATGCAGAGTATTTCACCGGTAAACCTGCACGCTCTTGTGTGGCGGTGAAAGAACTTCCCAGAGGTGCTTTGGTTGAAGTTGAAGTAATAGCAGAAAGGGAGTAAACACTATGATGGATGCAAGTAAATACCGAGTGGGATATTTCCCCGTAGATAAAAAATACAACAAATGGGTAAATAAAGACCATATCGAAAAACCGCCTGTGTGGTGTAGTGTTGATATGCGTGACGGAAACCAGAGCCTTGTGATTCCCATGAGCCTTGAAGAAAAACTTGAATATTACAAATTGCTTCTTGAAGTCGGCTTCAAGGAAATCGAAGTAGGCTTCCCCGCTGCAAGTGAAACGGAATATGAATTTTTAAGAACACTTATTGATAATAATATGATTCCCGATGATGTTACCGTTCAGGTGCTGACACAGTGCAGAGAACATATCATCCGCAAAACCTTTGATGCCTGCAAAGGCGCTCCCTGTGCAATAATTCATTTTTACAATTCAGTAAGCGTTGCACAGCGTGAGCAGGTTTTTAAAAAATCAAAGGAAGAAATCAAAAAAATTGCAGTTGACGGTGCAAAGCTTGTAAAGAAGTTAGCCGACGAATATGAAGGCAATTTCCGTTTTGAATATTCTCCCGAATCCTTTACGGGAACAGAGCCTGAATACGCCCTTGAAGTGTGCAACGCGGTGCTTGATGTTTTAGAGCCAAGCGAAAACAACAATGTTATCATAAATCTTCCCGTAACTGTTGAAATGAGCTTGCCTCACGTTTATGCAAGTCAGGTTGAATATATGAGCGAAAATCTGAAATACAGAAAGTTTGTGACAGTTTCACTTCATCCTCACAACGACCGCGGTACAGGCGTTGCAGATACAGAACTTGCACTTCTTGCAGGTGCAGACAGAGTTGAGGGAACACTTTTCGGCAACGGTGAAAGAACAGGTAATGTTGACATAGTAACACTTGCTATGAATATGTATTCCCACGGAGTTGACCCGAAGCTTGATTTATCTGATATACCGAGACTTGTTGAAACCTACGAGAGATGTACAAGAATGCACGTTTACGAGCGTTCACCTTATGCAGGTTCTCTTGTTTTTGCAGCATTTTCAGGCAGTCATCAGGATGCAATCGCAAAAGGTATGAAGTTCAGGCAGAAAAAGAAGCTTCACCAATGGAATGTGCCATATATTCCAATTGACCCTCACGATATAAGTAGAACCTATGACGCTGATGTCATAAGAGTTAATTCACAAAGCGGCAAGGGCGGAATCGGCTACATTATCGAGCAGAATTACGGTTATATTCTCCCGAAAGGAATGGGAGAGAATTTAAGTTATCTCTGCAAGCACGTTTCAGATACGGAGCACAGAGAACTTAAAGCAGATGAAGTTTTTGAACTTTTCAAAGAAAATTATCTATATGAGGAAACGCCTATTTCCATTTCATATTTTGATTTTATGCGTGAAAATGATACAGTCAAAATTGAAATTACTTTCTCACAAAACGGAGAAGATACTGACCTTGAAGCAGAGGGCAACGGACATTTAAGTGCCGTAAACAATGCTCTCAAAGCATACACTGGAAAAGAATATACTCTGCAGGTATTCACACAGCACAGTATGCAGGGGCAAGGCTCCCACAGCGTTGCCGCTTCATACATAGGTCTTGAAACAGAAGATGGCAGAATGTTCTGGGGTGCAGGCACAGATACAGATGTAATCAAAGCCAGCACAAATGCACTTTTGAGTGCATTCCACAATATGACAAAAGGAGATGTTCAATAATGGGAATGACTTTAACACAAAAAATCCTCGCTTACCATGCAGGACTCCCAAACGTCGAAGCGGGACAGCTGATAAATGCAAAGCTTGACATCGTTCTTGGCAATGATATTACAACTCCCGTTGCAGTGAATGAATTTAAAAAAGCAGGTTTTGAAAAAGTTTTTGATAAGACAAAAGTGGCAATCGTCCTTGACCACTTTGTTCCGAACAAGGATATAAAAGCGGCTGAGCAGTCAAAAACGTGCCGTGAATTTGCCTGTTCTCATTGCGTAAGCCATTTTTATGATGTGGGCAAAATGGGAATTGAACACGCACTTCTTCCCGAGCAGGGAGTTGTAACTGCAGGCGACTGCATTATCGGTGCAGACAGCCACACTTGTACATACGGTGCTTTAGGTGCATTTTCAACAGGTGTTGGCTCAACTGATATGGCAGCAGGCATGGCAACGGGTATGGCGTGGTTCAAGGTACCGTCCGCAATTAAGTTTAATCTTACGGGCAAGCTCCCGTCAAACTGCAGCGGTAAAGATGTGATTCTGACAATTATCGGCGAAATCGGAGTTGACGGTGCACTTTACAAGAGTATGGAATTCACAGGCGACGGGGTTAAAAATCTTTCAATGGATGACAGACTTTGCATCTGCAATATGGCAATTGAAGCAGGTGCAAAAAACGGCATTTTCCCCGTTGACGATGTAACGAAAGAATATATGTCCGGCAGATGCGAAAGAGAACCTGTTATCTTTGAAGCAGATGAAGATGCGGAATATGAAAAGGTAATTGACATTGATTTAAGTGAAATTGTACCCGTTGTTGCTTGCCCTCATCTTCCTGAAAATACACATCCTGCAGAGGAGCTTCACAACATTAAAATTGATCAGGTTGTTATCGGTTCTTGTACAAACGGCAGAATGGAAGATATGGAAACAGCCTATAAAATTCTGAACGATAATAAGGTTGCAGATGGCGTAAGATGTATTATTATACCCGGTACAATGCAGATTCTCCGCGAATGTGTGGAAAGAGGATGGTACACTGCATTTATTGATGCAGGAGCAATCGTGTCCACTCCCACCTGCGGTCCTTGCCTTGGCGGATATATGGGAATTCTGGCGGCAGGCGAAAAATGCGTCGCCACAACAAACCGCAACTTTGTAGGCAGAATGGGGCACGTAGAAAGTGAAGTTTATCTTGCATCTCCTCACACCGCCGCTGCAAGTGCATTGACAGGCTACATCACCGAATACAAGGAGGTATAAAAATGAATACGCAAGGTAAAGTTTTCAAATATCCCGATAATGTAGATACTGACGTTATTATCCCTGCACGATACTTAAACACTCCTGATGCAAAAGAGCTTTCGCTCCACTGCATGGAAGATATTGACACGGAGTTTGTGAAAAATGTAAAAGCGGGAGATGTTATGGTTGCAGGCTGGAATTTCGGTTGCGGTTCATCCCGTGAACATGCTCCTCTTGTTATTAAAACCTGCGGTACAGGTTGCGTAATTGCCAAAAGCTTTGCAAGGATTTTTTACCGCAACGCAATAAATATCGGTCTTCCAATTCTTGAGTGTGAAGAAGCGGCAGAAGAAATTAAAGCAAATGACGAAGTAAATGTAGATTTTGACACCGGCATTATCACTAATCTTACAACGAATAAAACTTACAAAGCCCAGCCCTTTCCTCCATTTGTTCAGAATATTATTAAAAGCGGAGGACTTTTAAATTCCCTGAAAGAAGGCGAAAAAAATGACTAAAAATATTGCAGTTATCCGCGGTGACGGAATAGGTCCTGAAATTGTGGCAGAAGCATTGAAGGTTCTCGACAAAGTGGGTGAACTTTTCGGTCACACTTTCTGCTACACCGACGTTGACATGGGTGGCTGTGCTATTGATAAATACGGAGACCCGCTTCCCGAAAGTGAACTGCAGAAATGTCTTTCTTCTGACAGTGTGCTTTTAGGTGCAGTAGGCGGTGAAAAATGGAATAATGTTCCCGGTGACAAAAGACCTGAAAAGGGTCTTCTCAGGCTTCGTGCGGGAATGGGTGTCTATTCCAATAACCGACCTGCAAAAATCTGGAAACAATTGTCCGATGCCTCACCCCTCAAAAAAGAAATTGTAGAAAAAGGCATTGATTTTATTATTGTCCGTGAACTTATCGGCGGAATTTATTTCGGTGAACATAAAACAGAGGGCGACACCGCAACAGATGTTCTTTCTTATTCCGAATCTGAAATTGAAAGAATCGGCAGAATCGGTTTTGAAACTGCAAGAAAGAGAAACAAAAAACTCTGCTCTGTTGAAAAAAGCAATGTTCTTGATTCAAGCCGTCTTTGGAAAAAAGTTATGCACCGTCTGGCGGAAGAATACACTGATGTTGACCTTTCCGATATGCTTGTTGACAACTGTGCAATGCAGCTTGTGAAAAATCCTGCACAGTTTGATGTTATCGTAACGGAGAATATGTTCGGCGACATTCTTTCAGACGAGGCATCTATGATTACAGGCTCAATCGGTATGATTCCGTCTTCAAGCCTTGGCGCAACCTCCTGCGGTTTATATGAGCCCATACACGGCTCTGCACCCGACATTGCAGGTAAAAATATTGCAAACCCTATCGGTACAATTCTCTCTGCTGCAATGATGCTCAGATACAGCTTTGATATGGGGGAAGAAGCAGATGCAATTGAAAACGCAGTATCAGCGTTTCTTGATGCAGGCTTACGTACAGCAGATATTATAAGCGAGGGTATGACGCAGGTAGGTTGCAGTGAATGCGGTGAGTTTATCGTAAAAAATCTTAAAAGGGAGTGAGAAAAATGCTCCTTTCAGGCGCAGATATACTTGTAAAAACTTTAATTGAACAAGGCTGCGATACAGTTTTCGGGTATCCCGGAGGACAAATCCTGAATGTATATGACAGCCTTTATAAATATCGTAATGAAATCAACCACGTACTGACAGCACACGAGCAAGGGGCTGCCCACGCTGCAGACGGATACGCACGTACAACAGGCAAGGTTGGAGTTGTGATTTCCACATCAGGTCCCGGTGCTACAAATCTTGTAACAGGCATTGCAACGGCTTACCTTGATTCAATTCCAATGGTTGCAATCTGCGGAAATGTTCCCACAACACAGATAGGCACAGATAGCTTTCAGGAGGTTGACATAACCGGTATCACATTGCCGATTACAAAGCATAACTATTTTGTAAATTCTGTCGAGGACCTTGCCGACACAATCCGTGAAGCCTTCAGACTTGCAAAATCGGGCAGACCCGGTCCAGTGCTGATTGATGTACCCAAGGATGTTCAGATTGCAGAATGCGAATATAAAAAGCAAGCTCCTGTTGAGAAGGAAAAACCTTTTGCTGCAAAGGATACACGTATTGAAGAAGCAGCAGAAATTATCAACTCCGCAAAAAGACCATTTATCTATTTTGGAGGCGGTGTAATCGCATCAGATGCACAGGCAGAGGTTCTGAAGTTTGCTGAAAGAATTGATGCTCCTATGGGCTGCTCATTGATGGGGCTTTCCGCAATTCCTACCAACCATCCGAGATTTCTCGGTATGCAGGGAATGCACGGACACTACGCATCTTCTATGTCAATGCACAATGCAGATGTGATTATCTCTCTCGGTGTCCGCTTTAACGACCGTGTTACAGGCAACCGTGAGAAATTTGCCACCGGTGCAAAGATTGTTCATATTGACACGGACGGTTCCGAGCTCAATAAAACAGTCAGCTCCGTATGCGGTCTTCGCGGTGATATTAAACTCACCTTACAGAAACTTTTACCGCTTCTGAATGAAAATAAAAAGGCTGAATGGATGGCAAGGGTTGAAGCTTTCAGAAAAGAGGAAGAAAAATATCTTGACAAGCGTGAAGGACTTACTCCCCGCAAAGCAATTCTGACACTCAATAAACATCTGGGCAAAAATACTGCAGTTTGTACCGATGTCGGACAGCATCAGATGTGGGCAGCACAAAGTCTTGATTTCAAAACCTCCCGTCGTTTTGCGTCAAGCGGAGGTCTGGGAACAATGGGTTACGGCCTGGGTGCAGTTATCGGTGCAGCCTACGGCACAGGAGAGAGAAGTGTTCTTATCACGGGAGACGGTAGCTTCGGTATGAATCTGAACGAAATGGCAACTGCAGTCAGATACAACATTCCTGTTGTAGTTATTGTTATGAATAATGGTGTGTTGGGTATGGTCCGTCAATGGCAGACTCTGTTTTATGACAAGCACTATTCCAATTCTGTTTTAGAACGCAAAACCGATTTTTCCGCTTTAGCACGTGCCTTTGGTGCAGACGGTGAAGCAGTCACAACTCCGGAGGAGCTTGATGAATCGCTTGTCCGTGCTTTTAAAGCAGAAGGACCATACATTATAGATTGTAAAATTGACAAGGACGAATTTGTTCTTCCCATGCTTCCACCCGGAGGCAGCATGGATGATATTATTACAAAAATTGAGGTGGAACTATGAACAGATATACATTAGCGGTTCTTGTGCGTAATCAGTTCGGTGTCCTGAATCGTCTTACAAGCATGTTCCGCAGACGGCAATTCAACATAAGCTCCATCACCGCAAGCGAAACAGAATCGGAAAAATTTTCCCGCATCACCTTCACTTTTGACGGAGAGGAAATTGCAAAGCAGCAGCTTATCAATCAGCTTTACAAATTGCCTGATGTTTGTTCTGTGAAAGAACTTACTGCAGATAATTCTTTAAGTTGTGAGCTGATGCTGATTAAACTGAAAAACGACCCGCTTTCACGTGAAGAAATTCACGCTGCGGCCGAGGCTTTCAAGGCGGAAACGATTGATTATACTAAAGATTCTGTCGTGCTCCGAATTATAGGAAACAGCACAAAAATGGATGATTTCATTTCGCTTATGCGTGATTACACTATTCTTGAAATCTGCCGTACAGGTACGGCAACTATAGAAAAAGGCAGTTCAGTGCTGCGACAAAATTTAAATTTATAAAAAGAAAGAGGTAATAATTATGGCAAGAATATTTTATGAAAAGGATTGTAATTTAGAAAAACTTTCAGGCAAAACAGTAGCAATAATCGGCTACGGCTCACAGGGTCACGCTCACGCTCTGAACCTTAAAGAAAGCGGAGTAGATGTAGTTGTAGGTCTTTATGAAGGCTCAAAAAGCTGGGCGAAGGCTGAAAGTCAGGGCGTAAAGGTTATGACAAGTGCCGAGGCAGTTAAGGTTGCTGACATCGTTATGATTCTCATTAACGACGAAAAGCAGGCAAAGCTTTACAAAGAAAGCATTGAGCCTAACCTTACAGCAGGCAAAACTCTCGCTTTTGCTCACGGCTTCAACATCCATTACGGTTGTATCAGACCGCCAAAGGACGTAAACGTTATTATGATTGCTCCCAAAGGTCCCGGTCACACAGTACGCTCTGAATATCAGGCAGGCAAAGGTGTTCCTTGCCTTATCGCGGTTGAGCAGGATGCAACGGGCGATGCGTGGGATTTAGGTCTTGCTTACGCTCTCGGTATAGGGGGAGCCAGAGCAGGTGTGCTTGAAACTACCTTCCGTACAGAAACTGAAACTGACCTTTTCGGTGAACAGGCAGTTCTCTGCGGCGGTGTTTCAGCACTTATGCAGGCAGGTTATGAAACTCTCGTTGAAGCAGGCTATGACCCGAGAAACGCTTACTTTGAATGTATCCACGAAATGAAGCTTATCGTTGACCTTATCTATCAGAGCGGTTTTGCAGGAATGAGATATTCCGTTTCTAATACTGCAGAATACGGTGACTATGTGACAGGGCCGAAAATCATCACAGAAGAAACTAAAAAGACAATGAAAAAAATCCTGAAAGACATTCAGGACGGCACATTTGCAAAAGAATTTTTACTTGATATGTCAGAGGGCGGAGCACAGGTACACTTTAACGCAATGCGTAAAATTGCAAGTGAGCACCCATCTGAAAAGGTAGGCGAAGAAGTCCGCAGTCTCTATAGCTGGAGTGACGAGGATAAGCTCGTAAACAACTGATAAGGAGAAATTTCTATGTCAAAAGAAAATGTAGTCTGTGGTGTTCATAATGCACCTCATCGCAGTCTGTTTCACGCTTTAGGCTTAACGGAAGAAGAACAGTCACGACCGCTTATCGGTATTGTCAGCTCATATAACGAAATTGTTCCCGGTCATATGAATCTCGACAAAATCGTCGATGCGGTAAAATTAGGCGTTGCAATGGCAGGCGGTACACCTATTGTTTTTCCTGCAATTGCAGTTTGTGACGGAATAGCAATGGGACACAAGGGAATGAAATATTCCCTTGTCACCCGCGACCTTATTGCAGATTCCACAGAGGCAATGGCTCTTGCTCACGGCTTTGACGGACTTGTTATGGTGCCTAACTGCGACAAAAATGTGCCCGGTCTTCTCATGGCGGCAGCAAGAGTGAATGTACCTACTGTTTTTGTCAGCGGCGGTCCTATGCTTGCAGGTAAGGTTGAAGGCAGAAAGACAAGCCTTTCAAGTATGTTTGAGGCTGTAGGTGCTTTCTCCGCAGGGAAAATTGATGAAAATAAACTTAATGAATACGAGAGAAAAACCTGTCCCACCTGCGGCTCCTGTTCAGGTATGTACACTGCAAACTCAATGAACTGTCTTACAGAAGCACTTGGTATGGGACTTAAAGGCAACGGCACAATTCCTGCAGTTTATTCTGCAAGGCTTGAGCTTGCAAAACACGCAGGTATGGCAGTTATGGATTTGGTCAGAAAAAATATCTGTCCTCGTGACATTATGACAAAGGAAGCACTTATGAATGCTCTTACAGTTGATATGGCACTTGGTTGTTCAACAAACAGTATGCTCCATCTTCCTGCTATTGCCCACGAGTGCGGTGTTGAACTGAACCTTGATATTGCAAACGAATTAAGCCGTAAAACTCCCAACCTCTGCCACCTTGCGCCTGCAGGCAGAACTTATATGGAAGAACTTGACGAAGCAGGCGGAGTTTATGCAGTAATGAAGGAGCTTTCAAAGAAAAACCTTCTGAATCTTGATTGCATGACAGTCAGCGGAAAAACTATGGGTGAAAACATAAAAAATTCAGTAAATCTTGATTATAATGTTATCCGTCCTATAGAAAATCCCTTTAGTGAAACGGGCGGTATTGCAGTTCTGAAAGGCAACCTTGCTCCTGAAGGAAGTGTTGTCAAACGCTCTGCTGTCAGTGAAAAAATGCTTGTCCACGAAGGTCCTGCAAAGGTTTTTGACAGCGAAGAAGAGGCACAGAAAGCAATCAATGATGGTGAAATCGTTGCGGGTGATGTTGTTGTTATCCGTTATGAAGGTCCCAAAGGTGGTCCCGGTATGCGTGAGATGTTAAATCCAACTTCAGCAATTATGGGAATGGGACTTGGTGAGAGTGTAGCTCTCATCACAGACGGTCGATTCAGCGGTGCCACAAGAGGTGCTTGCGTAGGTCATGTTACACCCGAAGCTGCATCAGGTGGTGTTATCGGTGTTGTTGAAAACGGAGATATAATAAGCATCAATATCCCTGAAAATACTATTGAACTGAAAGTCAGCGAAGACGTATTGAATGAGCGTATGAAAAATTTCGTGCCGAAGAAAAAAGAGCTTTCAGGATATCTGAAAAGATATGCTTCTCTCGTTTCAGGCGGTGCTTCAGGTGCAATCTTAAATTAAGGTGATAAAATGTATTTTGATGATATTAAAATCGTTATGACAGCTTATATTTTCATAAATATATAGCCAATTGCTTGTATATACCAAATAATCCGCACATAACCGTGTGCGGATTATTTAATGCCTTATTTACATACCTGTCAAAATTTGTATGATGCTATATAAACCTTATGCTTTATTTCAAAATTATCGGGATAATCTGAAAGTAATTCTTTATGTTTTTTATCCCATTTTCCCAATGTTCTTTCATCCATAGATGCCATAGTTCCGCGACAAGCTGACATTCTTCCATGCCAACTTTCCCTTGTGAACGGTATTTTGCACTCAAAAATATCGAGTTTACCGTTTTTAAAAGGATGGTTATACATATCCTTTGCCCCTGATGCTCCGGGAGTCCAGTTTTTGTTCAGTTTCTTTACAAGTTCATGAGATTTTTTAGCAATTTCATCATCAAGCGTATAGCTCATATAGATTTTCACAAACACTCCGCCGGGTTTAATAAGCCGCTTAATTTCATCAATTATTTTATCTCTGTCAAAATACCAAAAGCACTGTGCCGCAGTAATGCACTCAAAACTGTTATCTTCAAAAAGCGTTGTTTCTGCAGGGGAAACGAGGAAACTCACATTATTAACACCTTTTTCGATAGTCAATGTTTTTGCAACTTCAATCTGGCTTTCAGAAATATCAACACCTGTTATACTTGCACCATAGTTACAGAGGTTAAATGGCAGAACTCCTGTGCCTGTACCTATATCAAGCCAGGAAGTGTTTTTGCGTCCTACGCCGAGTTTGTATAATTTTTCGTAAAGCTTTTCAGGGTAGATATCTCTGTATTTTGCGTATTCAGCAGAGGTTTTACCAAAGTCAAAAACTTTACCGTTATCAATATTATTTATTTTCATAAATCATCACTCCAAATGCATTTTATAGAATTTGGCCTTAAAAGTCTGTTTACCGTCAAATGTACTGTATTCTCCATAATGGTCGAATACCAAACCGCACTTTTCCATAACCCTGCCTGAAGCGGGGTTATCAACAGCATGGCTTGCAACAAAATTTTTTATACCGTATTTTTTATTGGCGAATTTAATCATCATTTTTGTAGCTTCTGTGGTTAAGCCTTTGTTCCAATAGTCAGAACGGATATTGTAGCCGAACCCCCAAGCATCAGGCTGTTTTTTATCGGGACCGATACTACAGCTACCAATTAAAAGGTTGTTTTCTTTTACCACAATTCCCCAGTGGCAGTTCTTGTCCTTGGGGATTATTGCATTTATCCAATGCAACACCTCATCAGTGTTTTTATAAAGAGTATACGGCATAAATTTATTAACCTTTTCGTCACTCAACCATACGAAAGCTGCATCTGCATCCTTTGGTGTAATAGGACGTAAAATCAGCCTTTCAGTTTCAAGTGTGGGTGTGGTTTTTATGTATTTTATCTGTTTTATTTTTTGTATTATATTCATCGTCGTTTCCTCTTTTCTGTTTTGATTGCTATAAACGGAACAGTCATTTCCTCTTCAGTAAGACCTGCGTGAACACCAACCATTTCAAAATCGCCTCGTTTATAGTCAATATTGATTTCACCAAGAGCAACTGCGAAAAAGTCACCTATAAAGTCTGCAGTTTTCGGATGAGGTGTTCCAAAACCTAAAATATTTTCAGAGAAAACCTCGTCCTTTGTCATTAACCTGAAAGACTCTCCAAAAATTTTGTTGAATTCTGTTTTGAATTCTTCTGTTCTTCCGTCTTTAACAAAGAAACTTAACGCCCTTGGTTCAATGGATGGTTGTATTTTTAGTAGTTCTGTTATTTGGGGATAGTCCTCTAAATATTCTGTTTTCCCATCACAAAGTCCGTGGTCTGCAGTTACGATTACAAGTGAATCTTTTAATTTGCTACAAAGCTTTTCAACCTCACTGTTGATGTGCAAAATTTCTTTGTGAGCTTCAGGACTTGTTACTCCGTACCTATGCATTGCACTGTCAGGCTGATGCCAATATGCATATATGTATTTTTTCTTTCTCTTTTTCGAGAGCTTGTATATTGTCTTGCAAATATCTTCAACACTTCTGATGCGAAATTTTGAAAAGAAGGCTACACAGTAAGCGCTTTTTCTGCCCTTTACCGCTTCAATTCTTTGCATAACATTTTTAACAGGAATGTACCTATTTGCAACATTATATTTTGCAGCAGGCTCACCGTTTTTTTGTAAGGTGTTTTTGAAAACTGCAACGTTTTCTCCGATTTCTTCAAAGTATAAATCCCAGCCAAGCCAACCACATTCCAAAGGAGAGTAGCCACTTAAAATAGATGTAGTTGCAGCAACGGTTGTTGATGGGAAAACGGAAGAAATATCGGTTACATAATGCTTTCTCAAAAAGTCATTTTCTTTTAGGTGGTAGTTCAAGGTGCTGGTTCCCAATCCGTCAAAAAGAATTACTATAATATTTCTGTAGTCTTTTTCAAGTAATTTATCAAATTCGGGTAAGGTCTTATGTTGACAGTCCTTTACGCCGAAATGATTTAAAACTGATGAAGCAATTGAAAGTATGCTTCTGTCGTAGTCAGGGTATTTAATCATTGCTTTTTCTCCTTTCTCAAAACATCAAGTGTGTGGTGTGACATGCCGACTAAATCCTGTCTTTCACAGGTTTTGAAATGGTATTTCAGATACAGTTCATAGGTTTCGGTATCCATTTTATCTATTGCTTCACTCATATGAAGGGCATAGCCGTCAGTTGCAAGAAAATGTAGTCTTTCTGTATTCAGTTCTTCTGTCAATTCAAAGATTTCATCTCTCGTGTATAGCTTGAAAACACCATGGGGAGGGAAATATGTTTCAAATGATTCCGTGTTAATCAGACCATTTTCTATGCTGTACTGAACCTTATTATTTTTAAAAATTCCGGTTAAAACAGAAGGGTCAACCATACAGTATGCAACGAAAATAAAACCTTCAGGTTTCGTGATTCTGATTGCTTCAGACAGAGCTTTTTTCTGTTCCCCGACAGTATAAAGGTGATACATCGGACCAAGCAAAAGCGTTACATCATAGCTTTCATCGGGATATTCAGACAAATTGACTGCATTCCCTTGCCTGATGGTAACTTTCTCATCAGGCATAGTTTTTGCTTTGAAAATTTCAATATTATGCTCAATGAGTTCAACTGCGTCAACCTCAAAACCCTTCTGGGCAAAGTAATGTGAGTATCTGCCTGTAGCAGCACCGATTTCTATAATCTTTATATCGTCTTTCAGATACTTCTCAATGTATTTCACAGTTGTCAGAAACTCAATTTGCCCGTGCTTTGATAAAAGACGGGAATCCTCGTCAATACGGTTATAAAAATCTACAAGATGATCGCCTGTTTTTGCAGGTTGCTTTTTGAAAAATTTCTTTTTGATTAAATCAAACAATTTCATAACAATTCTCCTTTGAAGATAAAAAAATAAACGGTGTAAGTATCTGCAGCTACTTACACCGTTATAAACATATGGAAAAAATATAGTTTTATCTCTCCAAAAATGAATATAGAGGTATAAGCCTGCTCTGTGATGACTGATGATAGTCATACTGTGCAAGCCAATTCATATCCATATCAAGTTTTCTGAGAAGATATGTGTTCATAATAATACCTCAAACTGAATTTTGACAAGAATAACACATTGAAGTTAGTTTGTCAAGTTTTTTATTTTCACGCTGCTAAAAAATATTTATGTATGCCTTTATAGGTATTAAAAAGAGCTGACAGATTTTTAAATCTGTCAGCTCTTTACTGTGAAAAACTGAATTTTGTTGTCACGGGGACATTTTTAACTTCAAAAACCTTGATTCTACTTAGGGTTTCAGGTTTTTGGGATTATTCCCACTCAATTGTGCCTGTGGGCTTGGGAGTGAGGTCGAAGAGGACGCGGTTGATGCCGTCAACTTCTGCTGTGATACGTGCAACGATTTTGTGAAGAACAGCATAGGGAACTTCTTCAACAGTTGCTGTCATAGCATCTTTTGTGTTAACTGCTCTGATAATTGCCGGCCAGCCTTCATAACGGCTGTCATCTTTAACGCCTACTGATTTGATATCGGGCACTGCGATGAAATACTGCCATACTTTGCCTGCAAGACCTGCGATTTCAAATTCTTCGCGGAGAATTGCGTCTGCTTCGCGGAGAGCATGAAGTCTGTCACGTGTGATTGCACCGAGACAACGTACACCAAGTCCGGGGCCGGGGAAGGGCTGACGGTAAACCATGTTTGCAGGAAGACCGAGAGCATCGCCTACAACTCTTACTTCATCTTTGAAGAGAAGTTTGATGGGCTCAACAAGCTCCATTGCCATTTCTTCAGGAAGACCGCCTACGTTGTGGTGAGATTTAACTGCTTTTTTGCCTTCTGCCTGCTTGATACTTTCGAGAATATCAGGATAAATTGTGCCCTGTGCAAGGAAAGAGATTCCGTCAAGTTTTGCTGATTCTTCATCAAAAACTTTAATGAATTCTGCGCCGATTATTTTACGTTTCTTTTCAGGGTCACTTACTCCTGCAAGAAGATCAAGGAAACGGTCTGTTGCATCAACGTAAACAAGGTTTGCATCGAGTTCTTTGCCGAAAACTTCAATAACCTGTTCGCTTTCGCCTTTACGCATAAGTCCATGGTTAACGTGAACGCATACAAGCTGTTTGCCGATTGCCTTGATGAGAAGAGCTGCAACAACTGAAGAGTCAACACCACCTGAAAGGGCAAGAAGAACTTTTTTATCTCCGACCTGCTCGCGGACTGCTTTTACCTGTTCTTCAATAAAGGCATCTGCAAGTTCTTTTGTGTTGATTCTCTGCATTGATTCGGGACGTACATTGTTTTGCATAAAAACTCCTCCAATATGAAATTTATGCTTTTTATTATATACCTATATCGCAAAAAATTCAATATATTTAAGGATACAAATTTACGTTGTTTTTTTATTAACAAATAGTAAATATTGTATAACATCATGAGAAAAATTACGATAAATGTTGAATTTGAAAAAGATGTGTGTTAGAATTTATTAAGAAAAATTAAAGAAGGATGTATTTTTAAATGAAGAAATGTGACGTTGTAGTTATTGGCGCAGCAACTTCAGGTTCTTTCTTTGCAAGGAAAATTTCTGAGAAAGGTTTCTCGGTTAAGGTTATCGAAAAATCTTCCCGCGAAAAAGTCGGAAGCAGATATGATATTTTTCATATAGGAAGAAAAGAGTTTGAAAGATTTTCTATTCCCCGTCCTGTTGAAGGCGATGAAGAATGGGCGTTCGAATTTGAAACAAACTACACAGCATCACCTACAGGGAAATATCCTGTTAAAACTTTTGACCCCATGGTTGGACTCCATATGCACGGATATACTGTGCTTATGAACAAATGGGCAGAAGAAAAAGGTGCCGAAATTGAATACGAAGCAGAGTTTCAGGACTTTCTTTTTGAAAATGGAAAAATCGCAGGTGTCACTTATATAAAAGACAACAAAACACATCCTCTTTATGCAAAATGTGTTGTTGATTGCACAGGACTTTCTTCAGCAGCAAGAAGAAAACTTCCTGATGGTTGCAGCGTTGAAAAGTTTGAAATAACACCTGAAGATATGTTTTACGTTGTTCTGAAATATGTGAAATTCAAAGACCCTGATTTCGTTTACAACACATCTTCCACAGGATGGCCTTCATACAAGTCGTGGCTTGCCCCTCAGGCTGACCCAAACGGCGGTATTCTCGGAATTGGTGCTTGCCATAGTTATGAGCAGGCAGAAAAGAATCTTGAAGATGTTATAAAAAATATTCCGTTGCCGGAATATACTGTTACCCATGTTGAAAAAGGCAGAACACCTTACACAAGACCGCCTTATTCATATGTAACTGATAATTTTATCGTGACAGGGGATGCAGGATGCCTTACAAAGCCGAATAATGGTGAAGGTGTAACGAGCAGTATGGTGCAGATGGAAATTGCTGCTGATGTGCTTGCTGATGCTTTGAAAGCAGATGATTTAAGCGAAAAAAATCTCTGGAAAATCAACAAACTTTATAACATTAAGCAAGGCGCTGATTTCGCAAGCACAAGAGCGTTGCTTACAAAAATTGTAAGAGCAACAAATGATGAGTTTGAATTTATTTTTGAAAAAGCACACGATGTTTTGCAGGTTTTTCTTGACGGAGCTGCTGACGGCCCTGAAATCAAATTCCCTGTTTTACCTTTAATGAAAGCAGTATGCAAAATCACAGGCGGAATTTTTACAAAGAAAATCTCAACAGCTACTCTGAAGTTTGCCGTTGAAGGGCTGAAACTTTCAGGAAAACTGAAAAAACATTATCTTGATTTTCCTGATTCACCTTACGGCTTTGCTCAGTGGAAAAACAAAGCTGACGAATTGTGGGCGAAAGTCGGCAAAATGAAATAAGTCAACACACGGGTTTTCCCGTTTGAGAGGAGAAAGATAAAATGAACGAAAAATTACTTGCTTTAGGCAAAAAATTACTTGCAGCTTTGCTGTCGGTACTGATTCCCTTGCTCGCATTTTTTGTTTCTGCAGACCCCTTTGCAAAATATGAAAGTGATGTAAAGGCTTCTACTGAAAAAGCAGGCGGCTTTATAAAAGGTGTTTGCCATGCTGACCCTGATTATGAGCTTATCAAAGAAGCGGGAATAGCCTGGACAAGAAAAGATATTCCTTTCCTTTATGACCGCGAAGGTAACATCAGCCAGAATTATCTTGAATGGAAAGCTGAAATGAAAGAATACGCTGATAACGGAATTAAAATTTTTGCTATCACACCTTATCCCTATAAATTCCTTGAATACGGCGTTGATCCCAGAACTCCCGAAGGTAAAGCAAAGGTTCAGGAAACTGCAAAGTATTATGTTGAAGACCTTAAGGATATTGTAGGCGCATTCCAGGTTACAAATGAAATGGGCATTGACCGTTTCACAAAGCCGCTTACAATTGACGAAGCGGTTGATTATATTGGTTGTCAGCTTGAAGTTATGGATCCTCTCTGCGAAGAATATGATATTCTTCTGGGTTACAACATTGCAAATCCCATTCTTCCTTTCAAGATGCTTAAATATAACGATTATCTTGACTACATAGGACTTGACCTCTATCTTGGTTGCTTTGAAGATATTCTCCACGAAATCGAAACATTTGAAGCTCTTGCAGGCCTTGTTCACCACATCTCAGGTAAACCCATTATTTATTGCGAATTCGGATATATGGGTTACGGTGAGCCGAAAACTACCGAAGAAAAAGTTGCTGTTTTGCAGAAGTACGGCTACAATAGCGAAGAAGAAGCAACTGCAGATATGGATAATTTCATTCAGAAACTTCCTGAAGATATGAAGGAAGAAATTCTTGAACTTTATCCTGATTATACTGCAGAGCAGTATGCAGAGATTATCTTCCGCGGCGAATATATGAACCACTTCTACACATCACTTCCTGAGGGATATTACCTTGATGGTTATACACACACTCCTGAAGGACAGGCAAAATTCTATGAAGACCTTATTCCCAGACTTCTTTCAAAAGATTATATTATCGGCACAATTATTTACTGTTGGGGCGATAGCGATTCCTGCTATGTTTGCGGACAGTCTGATTGTCCTGTTGAAACAGGTTGGGGTCTTGTAGATGGTCAGGGAAAACCGAAGCCTTCATACTATGCGGTGCAGGAAGCTTTTGCGAATGCAGGTAAATAATAGGAATATCATACTGTGAAAAAATTGAAACTCCGGTCAGGTGAATTGCCTTGACCGGAGTTTTTTGTGAAAAGCAACAAAAAGAGCGGAGGATTTTAATATATATTAACTCTTTTTAATCTTGATTTAACATTATGTTCATATTTATTTAATATAATAACTACAATGCTGTATAATCAGCGTAGTAGTGATTAAAATCGTATAAAGTGTAAAGGATGTGCAAAGATGAAGAAACAGCACAAAAATCTTGGTAACAAGAATATACCGGAATACAATACTATAAAGGAAATTGTTGTTACAGGCACAGAAAGAGGCGGCGACAAAAAGCAGTTTGTTTTCCTCGATAAAAAAAGAAACGAATGTGTACGTAACTACAATCAGACCTGGCGTGAAATCAGTTCTTTCGGTACATTTCTTGCTCTCAAAGGCCTTAAAGGTAAGAAGAAAATTGCTGTTGTGGGCGAAAACTGTTTTGAATGGATGATTGCTTACTATGCAACACTCTGTGGCGGTAACATTTCTGTTCCTATGGATGCAAAGCTTCCTTTTGAAGATCTTGAAGACCAGCTTATCCGCTGTGACTGTGATGCTTTTGTTTACACAGATTACTTCATTGATTTTGCCGAAGATTTAAAGAAAAATCCCAACATCAAAATCCAGCATTATTTCTGCATGGATAACTTCCCTGAATACCTTGCAGAGGGCGGGGAAGCTATGGATAACGGCAACAGAGATTTCCTTGACGCTGAAGTTAAACCTGATGACCTTGCTTGCATTGCATACACATCAGGCACAACATCAAAGAGTAAAGGCGTTATGCTTACTCACAAGAATATTGCAAGTGATGCATCTTCTGCATGCCGTGTTCTTTCAGGTAAACACGCAATCGGCTTTATGCCCCTTAACCACACATACGCGTGGGTTAGTGCTCTTTTCTCATCATATATTCTTATCGACTGGGGTTATATGTGCGAAAGCATCAGAACAATTCCTAACGATATCAAAAAATATAAACCATATAATTTCTCAGGTGTGCCCCTTGTAGTTGAGATCATTTATGATAAAATCTGGAAAACTGCAAAGAAAACAGGCAGAGAAAAGATTCTAAAAAAAGGTATCAGAATCAGTAATTTCCTTATGAAACTTGGTATCGACAAACGTCGCGAAATTTTCAAGACAATTCACGAAAGTCTTGGCGGAAACCTCAGCATGATTATCTGCGGTGGTGCATGGCTTGACCCCAAATATGAAAAAGGAATGCACGATTTTGGTATTGACATTTTCAATGGTTATGGTCTTACAGAGTGTTCACCTTCAATTACATGTAACAGACCTGATAAGTTTAAATTCGGTTCTGTTGGTACTCCCCTTGATTGCTGTGAAATTAAAATTCACAATCCTGACGAAGAGGGCGTTGGTGAAATTTATGTTAAGGGTACAAACGTTATGGTAGGATATTATAACGACCCTGAAGCAACTGCAGAAGCTTTTGACGGAGAATGGTTCAAAACAGGTGACCACGGCAGAATTGATGAAGACGGTTTCCTTTTCATTGTGGGCAGAAAGAAAAATCTTATTTGCCTTTCAAATGGTAAAAACGTTTCTCCTGAAGAACTTGAAGACAAGCTTTCAAGAATTGAATATGTCAAAGAAGTTCTTGTTTATGATGAAGATCAGAAAATTGTTGCAGAATTTTTCCTTAACGAAACTGATTATCCTGATGCAAGAAGCAGACTTAAAGGTGACATTAACGATTTCAACCGTAAGATGCCCTTCTTCAAGAATATCAACAAATTTGTGATTCGTGATGAAGAATTCCCCAAAACAACAACTCTTAAAATTGTAAGAAACTACAACAAATAATATAAAGGATGTATCCAATAGAAACGGATACATCCTTTTCTTTTTTGCAAAAGAAAAATCTGAAACTTTCAGAGAAGTTTCAGATTTTCTTCTATCTTATCAAAAAATTTTTCAAGCATTATTCTGTCGTTTTCATTGCATCTTACGCAGGTTGAAATCATCAGGTCGCCGTTATATGAAAGCACATTAACGGCAGCACAAGGCTTTTCTTTCGCTGCACCTGCTACCCATACGCAAGAGGGGACATTGTTTCCTAAAGAAAGTATCTGAGGTTTTATTGCACCCACGTTGCTGATGGAAAGATTTGCAACATTATAAAACAAACTTGTTATAAATTCTGCCTGAGCATAAACCATTGTTGAAAACCCAAGTTTCAGCAACGGTATTCCGTAAAGACCCATGAATTTATCTTTTTTTACTTCTGCAGTGCTTGCAGCAACAGCTTTAAGAGTGTCAGCCATTGTTTTACCTTTTGATTCAACAACGCAGGGAGTAAAAGTTGTGTGGTTTGTGTAACCTATGTTTTCAGGATTCTTTATATATCTGCGCAGGTCAATAGCACTCGATATTCCCATTCTTTCAGTTTCGGGGCAGCCGATGATATCATAAACGGCTCTGATATATGCTGCAGCAATAAGGTCGTTTGCAGTTGCACCATATTCTTTTGCTTTCAATCTGGCAGGCTCGAAAATATCTGCAACGATTTTTTTACGGACAAGTATTTTTTTGTCAGATTTTTCTGTTGCTGAAAAGGGAAGTGAATGATTGTCTTTTGCAGAAACGTTTGAAAAAAGTTTTTTCGCAGCCTTTCTGTCTTCTTCATTCATGTCGTTGTAAACGCAGTCATATGCTCTTGTTTTACCTGAATGAAAAACAGAAATATTTCCGTCTTTGATGTAACTGTCATAACTGCTGACCATATCGGCCAGAAAACTTTTCAGACCGCCGCCGTCCATACACATATGGTTAAAAGCAAAGCAGAGTCTGCTTTTTCCATTGCAGATAAAAAGTCCGATTTTTATCTGAACATTGCTTTTTACAGGGATATCCTGAAGCAGGAATTCGTCTGCAGAAAGCTGCAAATCAGAAGTTTCTTTCACGATTAAAACATCGTCAATATGGTAGTCTGCCACTTTCCAATAAGGATTTATGTGGTTGTCGACAAATTTTGAATGAAGAACAGGGGCTGATTCAATCAGGCAGATAAGCACAGTTTTAAACACGTCCATATCCGGAATGAAATCGTATTCGATATCAAATCTGACGATTCTGTCCATTTTCCTGCGACACATATAATTCATTTTATCGTACAGCTCTGCAGGAAGTTTTTTGGGGACAGGAGTTTCGTTTCTGATTATTTCAGTGATAATTTTTTCGTCAGTCAGACCTCTTGAAACAAGCTGGTCTGCTCTGACGGAAGCTTTATTATTTTCTGAACTCATAACTGTTATTCCTCTGCTATATGAGAGAAGAAGAATTCTTTTCTTTCTTCATTATCAATGAGTTTAACGGGTTTCACCTGATTAAGGTTAGCACCTCTGTTTTTGAGCACCTGACGGTAATCATCATAAGTGCCGTGACGAAGGAATTTAACTTCGCAGTGGCCAAGACTTCCGTTCTGAACAGCAGGCTTTGCAGAAGGATTGTTTTCACAAAGAATTTCTTCGAAAAGCTGTGCATATTCTTTTTCACGGCTCTTGTCAACCTTGTTTGCTGTTTCAATAAGCATTACGTAGTGGCCGGGAGAAGTGTTGTGGTCAACGTAGATGCTGTAGCCCACAAACAATTCGTTAAGCTTTTCTGACATTTCATTTGCTATAAAATCAAATGCCATCTGTGTCATCTTTTCACCACTGATGCTTGCAATCTGATTAAGTCTGTAACAGAAAGTTACTTTCGGTGATTCGTGATAGAAGCCTGTTACGCGGATAACGTCTTCGATTCTGTATCTGTAGAAACCGCTTGTGTTGGTGAGAATAATTTCATATTCTTTGCCGACTTCAAGGTCTTTGATTGTAAGCAGATTATCGTAATCATCTGAATCAACAGGACGGAATTCATAAAATCCGTTGTGAGGAAGCATTACGTATTCAAAAGAATCAAGTTCAATAGGCACAGCCATAACTGCTTCTGATGCTGCATAGCCTACATAGTGAGCAGGAATGTCGCCAAGATATCTTTTGAGCTTTTTCTGATAGATTGCAAGAGCACCTGTGCCCATACCATACATCCAGCAGACTTTCGGCCAGATTCTGGGTACGATAGGACTGCAATCGAAGCCTTTGCGGAATTCTGCGCGGAGTTCTTCGGCACGTTTGGGGTCAGGCTTTACTCTCTTTTCAAGCTTTGCACGCATTTCGGGCGGGCATTCAATGTTGGGGTTGATAATACCTTTTTCAATGTCATCACAAAGCATTTCCCAGTTTTCTTCCATATAGAAGAACATTGATTCAAGAGTTGTGATGAAAATTGTTGTAAGATAGCTGATGTCCCTTTTCATAAGTGCAAAACGCAGTTTAAGGTAATGTGAATCCATCTGTGTGTCATCGTCTACAAACTGAACTTCCTTTGGAGAACTTGCAAAAACGGGAACAAAAGCTTTAAGGTTCAGCAGTGGAACAGATGAAATACAGCTGACAGTTTTTCCGTTTTCAAGAGTAGTGCAGCCGATTTCTGCAGTAAGAAGACCTTTCTGGGCAGGCATAAGTTTGCCTTGCTTTCTGAAATATTTGAAAGCACAACCTACAGGCGCACTGAATCCGAAACACTGACAAATCCACTCTGCTTTTGCAGAAAGGGGAATTATTTTTGCCTTACCTGTGCTGCCTGAAGAACCTGCAAATCTGCGGTAATAAGCATTTGTGATAAGACCTTTTTCGCCTTTCATCATGCGCTGAACATAGTCCATATAATCAGTGTAATATGACAGGGGAACAATTTTCTGATAATCCTCAATTGAGTGAACTTTTTCGAAATTGTTTTTCTTGCCGTAAACTGTTGTCTTGTTCTTTTTGATAACAGACATCAGAACTTTTTCCTGAGTTTTATTTGCTCTTTTGCTGTAATACTCAAGTTTTTTAAGTTCAGCAAGACCCAATCCTGCACTGAAAAGTGTGGGAATCTGTTTGATAGAAAAATCTTTCATTTTCTACTTACCTCGTAATATAGTCTGCGAGTTTGCCGATTGTGTCGCATTCTCTGAAAACATCAGCGTCAAGCTTTACGCCGAATTCTGTGTAGATTTCTTCGCCAAGGCAGATAAGGTCAAAAGATGACATGCCAAGACTTTCTTTGATTTTTGTGTCTGCTGTGATTTCTTCGTCGGGTTCAACATAGTTGAGAATCAGTTCAATTAATTTTTCCATTTTATTTCACCTTATCTTCCTTGATTTTTTCGAGAATTTCTGAAACTTTAACATCGGGATTTTCAAGTCCCATAACAAGTGTATCATGGATTTTATCATAAAAATGATGAAGTTCATCAAGAGGGCTGTTAACGATTCTGTACTCGAAATTGAAATCAAGTCCGTTGTCATAAGCTCTGTGCATAACCGTAAGATAAAGCGGCTGAACAGATGAGTCGTTATTATACCAGAAGCCTCTGCTTGTATTTTTCATTTCTTCGCCGTGGTAGGGCATAGGGAAATGAGGATGATATGAGAATGTGATACATTCGTATGTATATCTTGTGCCCGTTTTCATAGCAAGATGTCTGAGAATAACAGCTTCCATGGGGCTGATATTTGAATGCTGGAATATTTCTGTCTGAGCCTTTTCTATAACTCTTACAGCTTCAGTGAAAGTCATTTCAGGTTCAACGATATTTCTCATTGAATAGAAGTGCATTCTTACGCCGCCTGATTTTTTATCAAGCAATGTTGCACGTCTGTTAACCATAATTTTGTATGAGATATCTTTTTCGTTATCGTTGAAAGAAGAAAGCGCACTTCTCATACCCATCATCAGCACGCAGGGCACTGAAAGACCTTTTTCTATACACATTCTGATAAGTCTTTCAGAGGTTTCTGCATCAAGGCTGAATTTGATTGTTCTTGATTCGGGGTTAGCGTCGAGAACTTCAGCTTTTCTGAGATTGGGCTTTTTCTTTTCAATTCTCTGCTGAAGAAGTCTGCTGGGACGCACATAGTCAGTGTAAATGGGTTCGGTTGTGTTTTTGATTGTGCCTGTCCAGAATTCTTTATCTTTCTTGTGCTGTTCTGACTTTTTATACTGCAATTCTTTTTCAACCATTTCGATATAACTCTTCATGGGCTTGGGATATGCAGAACCGTATTTTTTATGAAGATAAATTGCAAGTGCATCAGCAAGGAACAATTTTGAAGAATATCCGTCAAATGCAAGGTGGTGCAATTTCATATAAATACCGTGGTAGTTATTTTCAAGATGCATTATTCTTATTTCATTGACGGGCTTGTCCCACATATCGATGATTGAATGTGAACGGTTTTTGAGAAATTCATGAGCTTCGTCCCAGGGCATTGAAGAAATATCTTCTTCAATAATTTCAATTTCGTGCTTGTCTGCAAGATACTGATAAACTTTTTTGAAGGGACGTTTTGTGAAACGAAGACGCATTGCCTCGCATCTGTCCATAGCTTCATAAAGGGCTTCTTTCATCACTGCTGTGTCGAATTCTCCCTGCCAGTAATAGCCTGTTACGATGTTGAGAACAGGGGCATCTGTGCTGTGATGCTCTGAAAGATAGAGCATAAGATGCTGTGCAGGAATCAGAGGGTATGCGTTAACTTTTTTACCGTTTTTAAGTTTGATTTCCATTGTCTTTTCCTTTCACTCTGAATGAGTTTATTTTTAAATCAGAACTGAACGTTGTCTCTTTTGATTTTGTTTGTTGTTGTTTTGGGGAACGGAATATCTCTCAGGCGGAGTTTTGAAATTTCCTTTTCAGGTTTTTCGCCTTTGTTTGCTTCTTTGATTTTTTGTTTGAGATATGCTTCAACGTCTTCAATACCGACGAGCTCTGCATATTCCATATCGGGATAAATTTCTGCAACGATTCTGTCTTTTTCAGCGCCTACAACGATTTCTTTGATAACTTTTTCATCTGCAAACTTCATCTCAAGTTCTTCAGGAGAAACATTTTCACCATTTGAAAGAACGATAAGGTTTTTAAGTCTGCCTGTAACATAAAGGTGTTCGCCGTCACCGCTGAATCTGCCAAGGTCGCCTGTTTTGAGATAGCCGTCTTCAGTGAATGCTGCTGCAGTTTCTTCAGGCATTTTGTAGTAACCAAGCATAACTGATTTACCTTTAACTTGAATTTCACCGCCTACAATTCTTACATCAAAAATACTCTTCATGATTTTACCGCTTGAGTATTTGTATTTGTTGCTGTTATCGCCTGTTGTGATTTTGGGAGCAGTTTCGCTCATGCCGTAGCCCTGACGAAGAAGAACGCCGCATTCTTCATATTCGTCAATAAGAGAAGGAGAAACGTAAGCACCGCCTACTGCAAGCCATCTGAGGTTTTTGCCGAAAACTTTTTCAGCAACTTCTCTTGCACTTAATTCAGGCATCTTTTTGCGGAGGATGTTAACTTTTCTGATAAGAGTTTCAGCAATCATGGGAACAAGTCTCATTGTTGAAGGCTGGAAAACCTGAAGGCTCTTTGCCATGTTGCTTATATCGCCGTTAAGGCATACTGTAAGGCCTTCAAGGAGAGGTTTGAAATAGTCACTTGTGAAGCAGAAAATATGGTGCATGGGAAGCACTGAAAGAAGAACGTCATCTTTGTCGTTTTCAAATTCTGTATAAGTGATGTTTGCAATAAGGTTTGCAGAAGAAAGCATAACGCCTTTTCTTACGCCTGTTGTGCCTGAAGTGTAAATGATTGTTGCACAATCTTCAGGGTTGAGTTCAACATCTGAAAGTGAAGCATATTCTGAATTTTTACCGTATTTTGAATAGATGTCAGCAAACCATTCAGCGTTGCCCATATTTACCATAACTTTGAGTTTGCCGTATTTTTCAGCGATTTCTTTTGCTGATTCAGCGTAATCATCTTCGTAGAATAAAGCTTCAATATCACCCTGTTCAAACAATTTTACTGCTTCTTTCACGGTTGTGTTGGGCGCAAAAGGAACAAATACGTTGCCGCTTACAAGAGTACCTGTAAGAACTGTGATATATTCGTATGAAGTTTTGCCGATGATTGCAATGTGCATTCTTTCAGGACATACTGAACGGATGAATCTGCAGATTGCAAGGCTGTTGCTGCGAAGTGTTTTAAAACTTTTTTCTATAACGCTGTCGCCGTCGAGATATTTTATGAAAGCTTTATATCCATATGTTTCAGCACTGTAGTCGATAAGGTCTCGTACGGTGTGAATTTTTGAATAATGTTCAAATTTACTCATGTTTCAATTCTCCTTTTAAAGCAAATTAAATTAACCTGAATAATTATAACTCTTTTTCAGATTAATTTCAACAAATTCCGGATTATTATATATTAAGGATGTTAAAAAATTATTTAACAAAAATTAAGAAAAATTTTGCAATTTGCCGGAAAAAGGATTGTTTTATGGACTTCTTTTTCCAATCGGACTCATAAAGCATATGATACGCTTTACAAAACTTTAAAATGCGAATATAATAGAGAAAAATAACTTTTATTGGTGAGGTTGTGAAAAAATGTCAACTTTATTATGGCACAATGAATTTATAGATGATTGGATGTGCGCTTTTCCGCTGGGTAACGGCAGAGTAGGTGCAATGGTTTACGGAAACCCACAGTGCGAAAGAATTGAAATAAATGAAGAATCACTCTGGAGCGGAAGACAGATTGAAGAAAAATATCATGCATCTGCTGAAGTGCTGGCTGAAATCAGAAAACTGATTTTTGAAGAAAAACTCGGAAGTGCAGCAGCTCTTGCAAGAAAAACTTTTCTTTCAGACCCTATTGCGGTGCGTTCATTTGAAAGCTTCGGTGAAATCACAGTAGATTTTTTTGATAAATCTCCTTTCGGCGATTACCGCAAGGAGCTTGAACTTTCAGAGGCAATCTGTCGCGTTTTCTGGACAAAAAGCGGGATGAAATTTGAAAGCGAAAGCTTTGTAAGCGAAGATTACGATTGCTTTGTTTACAGACTTCAGAATGACGGTAAGCCTTTCTCCTGCAAAATCACAATGCAGAGAAAACAGGATGCTTACACTGCCTGCCTTAAAACAGACACAATTTTTTTGAACGGCACAGTAACATATTCCGACAGTCCCTTATACGGTGAGGGCGGTGAAGGTATGTCTTTCGGCGGAAAGTTAAGAATAAAAACTGAC
This sequence comes from Oscillospiraceae bacterium, assembly GCA_015066175.1. Taxonomy (GTDB): domain Bacteria; phylum Bacillota; class Clostridia; order Oscillospirales; family Acutalibacteraceae; genus SIG575. Next base: position 105,540 of record SVOW01000008.1, on the reverse strand, counting down.
GGAAAGCTTTCCAACGACCACGATACAATAACTCTCCTTGACGGAACATATATAATTATTTACGGCTCATTCTCAACAAACTATAACAGCGAAATTTCCGATGTTGACGAAAGCATCAACATCAGAAATTTCAACGATGAAATTCTCGGAAATGTGTGGGATGTGCCTTACGATGAACTGAAACGTAAGCATATTGAAAGCCACAGAAAATGGTTTGACAAGGTTAAATTTGAAATGCCTTATGACGATTTGTCACATATTTCCTGTGATGAAAGGCTTGACGATTTCCACGACGGAAAAAATGACCTTGACCTTATTACTCTTTACTATAATTTCGGCAGATATCTTCTCATTGAAAGCTCATGCAAAAAAGCAAAACTTCCTGCAAACCTTCAGGGAATATGGTGCCACGGCTTCAATCCGCCATGGGGAAGCGATTACCACACAAATATAAACCTGCAGATGAACTATTGGCCTGCATGTCCTGCCAATATTATTGATGCAGAAGAACGTTTTATTGATTATGTTAAAAGGTCGGCTGTTTTTGGCGAAAAAACTGCAAAGAATGTTTTCGGCACAAGGGGATGGGTGATAAACCACACATCAGACCCATTTGGCAGAACAGGTGTGCACGACAGCGTTGACTGCGGATTTTTCCCGATGGCAGGACCATGGCTTTGTATAAATTTATGGGAGCATTATGAGTATACGGGCGACAAAAACTATCTGCGTGAAATTTATCCTGTTCTTAAAGGCTCATGTGAATTTGTTGCAGATTATCTTATTGAAGACAGTCAGGGCAGACTTGTAACTTCACCATCAAATTCACCTGAAAATGAGTTTTATTATGTTGACGAAAACGGCGAAACAAAAGAAAGCATGCTCACCCACGGTGCAACTATAGATTTCGAAATTATCGATGCACTTTTCACACGCACAATCTATGCGTGCAAGGTGCTTGAAAACGATGAAAGTTTCATAAAAAATCTTGAAGATATTCTAGCAAAACTTCCTCCCGTAAAAGTAAGTGAACGCTATGGTACAATTCAGGAATGGATAAAGGATTATGAGGAAGTAGAGCCCGGCCATCGCCATGTTTCACAACTTTTTGCACTTCACCCCGGTGACAGTATAAATGAAAGTAAGCCTGAACTTTTTGAAGCTGCAAAGAAAACGATTGAACGCAGAATTTCAAATGGTGGCGGTTCAACCGGCTGGTCAAGAGCGTGGATGATTTCCTTCTGTGCACGTCTTAAAGACGGAGAAAGTGCAGAAACTCATCTGAAATCTTTGCTCAGCAACTGCACTGCATATAACCTTTTTGATATTCATCCGCCTTTCCAGATTGACGGCAATTTTGGCGGTGTTGCAGGTATTACGGAAATGCTTATCCAGAGCCATCTCGGTACACCTGATAACAGAGTTATCGAACTTTTACCTGCTTTACCTGAAAGCTGGAAAAAAGGTAAAATAAGCGGAATAAGAGCAAGAGGTAATTTTGTTTTTGATATTGAATGGGAAAACGGACAACTTACAAAAGCAGTTGTAACTGCAGAAAAAGACTCTGTTTTACGTATTAAAACAAATGACCGCGCAGGGCTGCCGAAAGAAAATATTTTTGAAGCGGAAAATTCAGTTCTTAAAATTAAAATGAACGCAGGTCAGAAAATCACATTGACTTATTAAATCTTAAAAGGCAGACAGTGAAAATTCATTGTCTGCTTTTTATTTGTGAATTTTCGAAAAAATATGCTAAAATAGTGTGAGGATATGCTTATCAGAGTTGTGTAATAAATGAAAGGGCAAAAACAACCTTTCGGAAAGGAGATTGTCAATGGATAACGGTGCAAGTAGCTACCGCCGTTTCCGTGATGAAGGTGATGAAAATGCATTAGCCGAAATCATAAGGGAATATCGCGACGGACTGATTTTTTATCTTAACGGATTTGTTAATAATATTCATGTTGCAGAAGAATTGGCTGAGGACACGTTTGTTTTGTTGGGAACAAAAAAGCCTAAAGACAAGGGGCTGAGTTCATTTAAAACATGGCTTTACACGATTGGTCGGAATATAGCCATTAATTATCTCAGACACAGGTCGAAAGTTTCGGAAGTTTCCATTGATGATTGTCCTGAACTTATAAACGAGGAAGAAGAACTTGAAACAGCACTTATAAGAGAAGAACAGAAAATTGAATTACATAAAATTCTCAAAAAACTCAAACCCGAATATCATCAGGTTTTATGGCTTGTGTATTTTGAAGATTTTACATATAAAGAAGTGGCAACCATAATGAAAAAATCAGTTCATAATATTGAAAACCTTGTTTATCGTGCAAAGAAAGCATTGAAATCGCAGTTGGAAAAGGAGGGCTTTGAATATGAAGAATTATGATGAAACTATAAATTCTGTTTTTGAACGTATGAAAGAATATGAAATCAAAAAAAGGAAAACCAGAAAGCAGATAACAGGACTTGTTGCTTGTTTTTGTTGCGTATGCGTTGTAGTTTTAGTGGGAATCAGTTTTAAAAGAAAAAACGATCCAGATGTTCAGCTTTTTGTAGTGGGGAAAACTGACAACGCAAACACTTCGGAAAATCAATCAAATATTTCTGAAGATAAAACAACAATCAACAATTATGAAGAAAAAACAACAATCAACAATGAAACTGCTGATAATCCTGATTCTCCTGTAATCTGGAGCGAGGAAGGTGAGGTTTCCAATTCAGCGTTTGTTGAATGGAATGGGAAAAAAGTTACCATGTCTTTGGAAACGGTGCTTGAAAACAATGCGAACAAGAATGTTTTAATTGCAGTTTCCCCTTGCTTTATGCTTGATAAAAACTATATTTATAACGGAAAAACTTTATCTGAATATGAAAGGGAAGCAGACAACGAAGACATAGAATTCGGCAAACTCAGTCAGCTTCTTAAATGGGGCGATGAATTAAAAAGAGGCGAAGATTTATATAAGACCCCAGGCCCTGATGGTACAAAATGGGCAAAAGAATTTTATGAAGAGCAAGTAAAGTTTTTTGGTGAAGATTTTTTGGCAAAGTATATTGTTGATGGCGAGTTTTTAAAAGAAAAGGTTGAAGCCGACATAGAAAATTATAAGCATACTTGCCGTGCGGCATATGAGGTGGCTTGTAATGCGTATTATGAATATATTGTTGAAGAAACAATAAAAAAACTTGAGAAAGAAAATATTAATTATGAAAGAAATGTAAGCAGAGAATTTTATTTGGTTATTTATGTAACTGCCGATGAGTTTAAATCTCTTTCTCTCGATAACGTGTTGGTTTTCGGACTTTCAGAAAAGAATGGCTCTGAAACTGCAGATATGGTAGTTGAGCCGTGCTGAATATGCACCGGATAAAAGTAGTTTGATTTTTTTGCAGATGAGTGATACAATTATCAGGAAATATCAATCAGGAGAGTTTAAATGAAAGTTTTTGTTCCTCAATATTTTGATGAGTTTACCTGTATAGCTGATAAATGTCCTGATACTTGTTGTATCGGTTGGGAAAACGGAATTCTTACAAAAGCATCAGTCAGTTCCGAAAAAGACAGCCTTCTGCAGATTAAGTTAAATGATAAAACAAGTGCAATCAATAAAGAAATTTTTGATGAAACATGTTCTGTTCTTAAACTGAAAATGTGTGCAGGGCAGACTGTTGAATTGATAAATTGAAATATGAAAAAAGTTATTGTAATCGGTTGCCCCGGGTCAGGGAAAACAACCTTTGCGGAAAAGCTTAATAAAAGTACGGGTATTCCTTTGTATTACCTTGACGCCATCTGGCACAAACCTGATAAAACTCATATTCCGAGAGAAGATTTCGATAAAAGAATACGTGAAATATTCAGGGAAGACCGATGGATTATCGACGGTAATTATAAAAGAACAATTGAAATGCGTCTTAAAGAATGTGACACAGTTTTTCTTTTTGACTTGCCCACAGAAGTTTGTCTGCAGGGAGCAACTGAACGAATCGGAAAAGGTCGCTATGACATGCCCTGGATTGAAACGGAGTTAGACCCTGAGTTTGAACAATTTATAAAAGATTTTCCCGAAGATACTTTACCTTATATCTATGAACTTCTTAAAAAATACAAATCAGAAAAGCAGATTATAATTTTCAGAACAAGGAAAGAATCAGATGAATTCTTAAAGAAAATGAGGTGAAATCTGTGCTTAAAACGAGTGTTGAATGGAAAAACTCAAAACCGTATATTTCCGTTGACGGGAATTTATATCCGCCTATGGCATATACAACCTACTTTGAAGAATGCGGAGATTTTTCAGGCTTTATCAAAGCAGGGTATAGAATGTTTTTCATAAACGTTTCGTTCACAGATTTGCCTATAAACAACATAACAGGTTTTTCACCTTTTTTAACAGGTGTTTTTGAAAAAGATATTCCTGATTATTCTGAATTTGACAATGTGGTTGGAAAGATTCTTGAAGAATGTCCCGATGCTCTGATTTTTCCGCGGATAAATGTTGCAATGCCACGTAAGTGGCTCGAAGAAAATCCTGAAGAAACTGTAGAAACTCCTACAGGAAAACGTGAAGCACTGTGGTCAGATTTGTTTTTGCGTGACGGTGCGGAATATTTAATAAAACTCGTTTCTCATATACGCGAATCTGATTATGCTCACAGAATTGCAGGGTATCAGCTTTGCGGAGGTACAACCCAGGAATGGATGCACCACGATATGGCAGGTTCATTTTCTGAAATGGGATTTGAAAAATTCAGGCGGTGGATGAAAGAAACATATAACTGTGACGATGTTCCCGAAATTACAAAAGAAGATTTATTCAAATCAGATTTTAACGAAGCAGTCAGCCGTTACGGTGAATTCTGCAGTGTTACTGCATCACATGCAGTTGAATATTTTGCAAAGGCTCTGAAAGAATTTATAAATCACGAGCAGATTGTGGGCGTTTTTTACGGCTACAATGTTTTTGTAAACGATTATCTTCTCGGCCTTCATGGCTTACGTTTTATTATTGATTCGCCCTATATTGACTTTTTTTCATCGCCCTGTTGCTACGATTCAAACAGAAAATTAGGCATTGACTGGGGCGATATGGTGCCTCCTGTTTCACTTAAAATTCATAATAAACTTTATTTTGTTGAGTGCGATATCAGAACTCATCTTACAAAAAGTATGCATTCATCAAGACCCGGAAAATGTCCTGAAAATTTTTATCACACAGAAGATGAAAACGGAAACAAAACTGTGTGGAGCGGTTCTGAAAATATGGAATTATCACTTTCAGCTATACGCAAAGTTTTTATCCATCAGCTTACAAAAAGTTCAGGTGTATGGTGGTTTGATATGTGGGGCGGATGGTATAAAGATGCTGAAATTATGGTTGAAATGAAAAAAATGAAAGAAGTTGCAGAAAGTTTCTACGATAAAAAATCAGAAGTTTTTCCTGCTGCAGAAACAGTTATGTTCATCGACGAAAAAGCATATCTTAATAATCCGCGGGGAAGTTGTTTCTGCCATTCTCCGAATGAAACAAGGTCTTATCTCGGGAATACAGGCATACCCTTTGATTTGTGTATGACGGAAGATGCCGAAAAAGTTTTACATAAATATAAGGCTGCAATTTTCGTTTCTCCCTTACCGTCTGAAAGCGGAAAACAAGCGGAAATTTTATGTAAAAAACTGGGCATTCCTTACATAAAAACAACAACCGAAAAAAATAATTTTAAAGAAGATGAATTGAGAAATTTTCTTGTTTCAAGCAGTGTTCATTGTTATAACGCTGAGGGGAATGTGCTTTATTGCGGTAACGGATTTCTTGGGCTTCACTGTGCAAACGACGGCACAACAAAAATCAGATTGCCGAAGAAGTTTTTAGTGAAAAATCTTCTTGATTGTAACTCTCCTGAAATTGAAACTGATGAAATTTTGGTTGATGCAAAAAAATATCACACATATATTTTTGAATTGTTTTAAAAAGAACAGACAGCAGAAAATTTGAAAATCTGCTGTCTGTTTATTTATCAGGAGCTTTAAACAGGAAATGAAATGATGTTTGTAGCGTAAAATAAACAATAAAGGCTGTATAAAACGGTTTAAATTAATCAAAATGATGATTGACAATAAAAAACTTTTTTGATACAATAATTAGCGAAGACCCGGCTTTTGTGGAAAGTCTGCAAGAGAGAGTGCGTCAATGGGCTGAAAGCGCACTTGAGACGAGTAGTAAGTACGGCAACACTTCGTGATACCCTTTAATTTAATAAAAAGAGCGGATACTCACGTATCAATTCGGGTGGCACCGCGGGTTATTTAAAAGTATACTCGTCCCGGGAATTATTTTTTAATAATTCCCGGGGCTTTTTATTATATTTATATTCAGATTATTATGCAAACGGAGGTATATAAAATGTACAGAACTCATCGTTGCAATGAAATAAGAGAAAACCATATCGGTCAGAAGATTCAGCTTGCGGGCTGGGTTGATGTTATCCGTGACCATGGCGGTGTTCTTTTTGTTGATTTGCGAGACGAAACAGGTGTGACACAGGTTGTTGTTCACGACGAAACCCTGCTTAAAGGTGTAAGCAAGGAAACTGTTTTATCTGTTTCAGGTACAGTTACAAAGCGTGACGAAAACACAGTCAACCCCAAAATCGAAACAGGTCTTGTGGAGCTTGTTGTTGATTCACTTGAGGTGCTTGGCGTATGCTCAAGAGATTTGCCTTTTGAAATCGGCTCAAACGACACAAACGAAAATATCAGACTTAAACACAGATTCCTCGATCTGAGAAATCCTGCTCTTCATAATAATATTATTCTCCGTTCAAAGGTTATCGGTCATATGAGAAGACTTATGGAAGAAAGAGGCTTCCTTGATATCCAGACTCCTATTCTTACTGCTTCTTCTCCTGAAGGTGCACGTGACTTCCTTGTGCCCAGCCGTAAACATCCGGGCAAATTCTATGCACTTCCCCAGGCACCTCAGCAGTTCAAGCAGCTTCTTATGGTATCAGGCTTTGATAAATATTATCAGATTGCACCCTGCTTCCGTGATGAAGATGCACGTGCTGACCGTTCACCCGGTGAATTCTATCAGCTCGACTTTGAAATGGCTTTCTCAACTCAGGATGAAGTTCTTGAAGTGTGCGAAAGCGTAGTTGCAGATATTTTCCGCACATTCTCTGACAAGAAAATCACTGACACACCTTTCAGAAGAATTCCTTACAGAGAATCAATGGCAAAATACGGCTCAGACAAACCTGACCTCAGAAACCCCCTTATCATCTGTGACCTTACAGATATGTTCAAGAGAGTTAAATTCAAACCTTTCATGAACAAACCCGTAAGAGGTATTGTGGCTCCCTGCAAAAACGAAAGATGGTTCTTTGATAAATCTCTCGCTTTCGCTACAAAGCAGGCAAAAATGGCAGGTCTTGCACATATCACACTTCTTAATAAAGAAACTTATGAGTTCAAAGATGACCCCATCACAAAGGTTATGACTGACGAAGAAAAGAGAGAAATCGTTGAACTCACAGGCGTTAAAGAAGGTGAAACAATCTTCTTCATCTGCGATACAATTTCTGATGTTGCAGACAAAAACGCAGGTGTTATCAGAACATGGCTCGGCAATGAACTTGGTCTTATCAAAAACGATTCATTTGAATTCTGCTTCGTTGTTGACTTCCCAATGTATGAACTTGACGAAACAACAGATAAAATTATTTTCACTCACAACCCCTTCTCAATGCCTCAGGGCGGTCTTGAAGCTCTCGAAACAAAAGACCCCACAGAAGTTCTGGCATACCAGTATGACCTTGTTTGTAACGGTATTGAACTGGCCTCTGGTGCTGTAAGAAACCACAGCCCTGAAATTATGAGAAAAGCATTCGAAATTGCAGGTTATTCAGAAGACGAAGTTGAAAAACGCTTCAGCGCACTTTACAATGCGTTCCAGTTCGGTGCACCGCCTCACGCAGGTATGGCACCCGGTGTTGACAGAATTGTAATGCTCCTTGCTGATACAGAAACAATCCGTGACGTTATCGCATTCCCGTTGGACGGCACAGCTCAGGACCAGATGCTCGGTGCTCCCGGTGTTGTTACAGAGCTTCAGCTCTTCGAAGCAAATGTCAGCATCCGCGGCAAAGGCGGCGTTGAAGTTATGGGTTCTGAATCATCAGGTGATAACTTCTCTTCAACTGTTAAATCTGCAAATGCAGAGGGCAGCAAAGTAAACAAACTTGAAAGCCTTCAGCAGGTTAACGAACTTAAATTTACAGACGGTGAAAAGAAGAAAATGGAATCTATCTTCAAAGCAATGGCGAAAAACGAAGAAGCACTGTCAAAAATCGATACAGAAAACACAGAGCCGATGGTATATGTAATGCCTATGACAAATGTGTTGCGTGAAGACAAACGCGTTCAGCCCTTCAGCCGTAAAGACTTGCTCGCAGGTGCTCCTCAGAGCACAGAAGACAGCTGGCAGGTACCCAGACTTGTAAAGTGAGGTGTCAGACATGAGATTATATATAAACGAAATCAATAAAGCAGGTAACATTGCCGTTGATGATACAATCCTTGTCAAAGGCACACCCGCTACAGCAGGTTCAAAAATGCTTGAAAACTTTACTCCTCTTTTCTCTGCAGAAGCAGTTGAAAGATTAGAAAATTCAGGCTATACAGTAAGCGGTAAAACAAACGTTGGTGAATTCGGTCTTGACCTTTTAGGTGAAACATCATACTTCAACGAAAAAGACGAAAACCTTGCCGGTGCTGCAGCAGAGCTTGTGAAAGAAAACGCAGTTAAAGCAGCGCTTAATGTTGACCTTAACGGTGCTCCCAGACGTGCAGCAGCAGTGTTAGGTGTAGATTTTATTAAACCCACTTACGGCACAGTTTCACGTTACGGCATCATCGCCTGTGCTTGTTCAGGCGAGCAGATTGGTGTTACTGCAAAAAATGCAGAAGATGCAAAAGAAATTCTTTCTGTAATTGCAGGCCACGATGCAAAAGACGGCACAAGCCTTCCCGCAGAAAAATATGAATATTCACTTTCGGAAGATGTTAAGGGTAAGAAAATTGCTCTTGTAAAAGAACTTTACGATATGGCATCTGATGAAGTTAAAGCAAATATGGATGCATATGTTGCTTCTCTTAAAAAACTCGGTGCAGAGGTTGAAGAAATTTCTCTTGACTGCGTAAAATCTGCACAGACAGCATGGCAGATTCTTATGTCAGCAGAAACAACAAACAACCTTTCACGTTTTGACGGTGTAAAATACGGCTACCGTACACCTGAATATAAAAACATTGACGACCTTTATGTAAAAAGCCGTACAGAAGCATTCTCATTCCTTACAAAGGCAACAATCATTTACGGTTCAGATGTACTTGCAAAAGGAAAATATATGGCTTGTTATGATAAGTCACTTCGCCTTCGCCGTGTTGTTACAGATAAGGTAAAAGAAATCCTTGCTTCTTACGATGCAATTTTAACTCCTGCTTGTAAAGAAGTAAGCTACAAAGCGTACGATATTCTCGAAACTTTCGATAAGGTTTACGAAGAAAGCGTATTTACTGCAATTGCTTCAATCACAGGACTTCCCGCAATGGTAACAAAGGGCGTTCAGCTCATTGCTGATTCATTCAAAGAGAGCGTTCTTTTAAGCATTGCAGATAAAGTAGAAAAGGAGGAAGCATAAGATGAAATACGAACTTGTTATCGGTCTTGAAACTCACGTTGAACTTTCAACAGATTCAAAACTTTTCTGCTCATGCGGCGGTCACTCAAGCCCCAAAGAGCCTAACGATTGCGTATGCCCTGCTTGTAGCGGTATGCCCGGTATGCTTCCTGTTACAAACAAACACGCAATTGAACTTGCAGTAAAAGCAGGTTTTATGCTTAACTGCAAAATCAATCAGTATACAACTTTCGATAAAAAGAGTTATTATTATCCCGACCTTCCCTGTGCTTATCAGATTACACAGTGGTTTAACCCAGTTTGCGTTGACGGTACAGTAGAAATCGGCGACAGAAAAATCGGCATCAAGCAGATTCACGTTGAAGAAGACGCAGGTAAACTTGTTCACGACGATGCAACAAACACTTCATTTGTTGACTACAACCGTACAAGTGTACCCCTTATCGAAATTGTAAGTAAGCCTGATTTCAGAAGTTCAGACGAAGTTATCGCTTACCTCAAAAAGCTTAAATCAAGCCTTCAGTTTGCAGGAATTTCAGAATGTGAAGAAGGCGCAATGAGATGTGACGTTAACATTTCAGTTCGTCCCGAAGGTTCAGATGAACTTGGTGTACGTTCAGAAATCAAGAATATGAGTTCACTTTCTGAAATCAAAGACGCTATTGAATTTGAAAAAGTGCGTCACGTTGATGCTATTGAACGTCACACAGAAATGCTTGTTCAGGAAACACGCCGTTGGGACGATGTGAAAAGAAGAACATTCCCCATGCGTAATAAAGAAACTGCAGCAGACTACCGTTATTTCCCCGACCCCAACCTTATGCCTGTTATCATCGATGATGAATGGCTCGCAGAAATCAGAGCAAGTATGCCTGCAACAGCGGAAGAAAAAGGTAAGGTTTACGAAGAAATGGGCATCGCAGCAAAAGAAGCAGCAGTATTGGCTTCTGACAGAAAACTCTGCGATGTTTTCGATGCTGTAGTAGCAGACGGACGTAACCCAAAAACAGTTGCAAGCTGGATTCTTACAGAATGTATGGGTATTATGAAACGCTTCGAAATCGAAGATCTTAACATTGCACCCTCAAAACTTTCAAGAATTATCGAACTTGTTGAAACAAACGAAATCACACGTGCAGCAGGTAAGAAAATTCTTTCTGCAGTGTTTGAAAAAGATGTTGACGTTGACGCTTTCTGCGAAGAAAACGGACTTAATGCAAAGGTTGACGAAGGTGCAATTGTAAGCCTTGTTGAAAAAGTAATTGCAGAAAATGACAAAGCAGTTGCCGATTATAAGAGCGGTAAAACAAAAGCAATGCAGTCACTTTTCGGACTTATTATGAAAGAACTCCGCGGAACAGGCGACCCTGCAATGATAAGAAAACTTCTTGAAGAAAAACTTAATGCATAAGTATTTTATCCCACTCTGATGAGTGGGATTTTTTGTAAAAAAATTTTTAACGATATTGTGTTTATATTCTGTGCGTGGTAAAATCTTCTTATAAAACGAATAAAGAGGTGTAATTATGAAAAAGCTTATTTCAGTTATTATGTGTATTGTGTTACTTGCAGGTTCTTTTGCAATTTCCGCTTCAGCAGAAGAAAAACTTTCTTACCTTGTGCTTGGCGATTCAATTGCATATGCTTCGGGTGTTAAAAATGCGCAAGAAGCCTGTTACGGCAAAATAGTTGCCGACACTAACGGATATGAATATTCAAACTATGCAGTGCCGGGGCATACAACAACTAATCTTATAAACCGTCTTTCTGATGAAACTGTACTTGAAGCGGTGAAAAATGCGGATATTATCAGCATCTCAATCGGTGGTAACGATTTTCTTATGAATAATATTGTAGGTCTTATGTTTGATTCTATCGTGAAAAATGACTACAGCAAATTTGATGCCATCGAAGAAAGTTTTTATGAAAACTTCAGCAGAATTATTGATATAATCAACGAAAATAATGCTGATGCAGTTATTCTTATGCAGACTCTTTATAATCCCCAGTCGGGTTATCTCAGAGCACCTTATCAGCAGGGAGCAGACAGAATAAACAGCGCAATCAAACGTTATGCAGAAAATAATCCTGGTGAAATTGTAATCGTTGATGTTGCAACTGCTTTAGGCGATGCACCTGAAAATTTTGCAGCTGATAATATTCACCCAAGCGTTAAAGGCAACGAAATAATTGCAGATGTTGTTCTTGAAAAACTCTGTGAGCTCAAACTCGGCAATGCAACAGATGCTGTTATTTCTGTTAAAGGGCAGGATGTGGAAATTCCTATGATTTTTGCGGAAATGTTCAATATCTATGGTGTTATTTTCCATTATATTTCTGTGGTATATAACTTTGTTATGAGTATCTTTTAAGAGGTGTTTACTTTGACAGAAAAAGAAAAACTTCATTCAGGGGATTTATATTTTCCCAGTGGTGATGAAATAATGAAAGAGCAGCTTGCTTGCCTTGATAAACTTTACGATTTTAATATGACACGTCCCACAGAACTTGACAAACGTGAAGAAATGCTTAAAAGTATGTTTGCAGAAATCGGTGAAAACTGTTACATTGAGCCTCCTTTACACGCAAACTGGGGCGGAAAGCATTGCCATTTCGGCAACAATGTTTATGCAAATTTCAATCTTACAATGGTTGATGATACCCACATTTACGTAGGTGACTACACAATGCTCGGCCCTAATGTTGTGCTGGCAACTGCAGGTCATCCTATTCTGCCTGAACTTCGTGAAAAAGCATATCAGTATAATTCTTCTGTACGCATCGGCAGAAATTGTTGGCTCGGGGCAGGGGTTTTGGTTATGCCCGGAGTGACAATCGGCGATAACACAGTAATAGGTGCCGGCAGTGTTGTAACAAAAGATATCCCTGCAAATGTTGTGGCAGTAGGTAATCCCTGCAGAGTTTTAAGAGAAATAAATGACCACGACAGAGAATATTATTTTAAAAACAAAAAAATAGATTACGATAAATTATAATTTATCGCAGTATTAAAATCAGCATCGTAGGGGCGTCGTTTCGGCGCCCACGAAAAATTCATCAGATTCATAACGGGACGGGCAACCCGTCCCCTACGATACAGCCGCAAATATACGGATAAATTATAATTTATCACTATTCTCAATTTTGCGTTGTGAATCGGAATTGGCAGAATTACTTAATGATATATTATTGAATCGTTGAAAAAAATGTGGTATAATATGTTGAAATTTTAAAAGGCGGTGCTTTAGTTGAAAATTACAGAAGATATTAAATATGTTGGCGTCAACGACCATAAAATAGATTTGTTTGAAGGCCAGTATGATGTGCCGAACGGAATGGCTTACAATTCATATGTGATTCTTGATGAAAAAATTGCAGTTATGGATACTGTTGATGCATCTTTCGGTGACGAATGGTTTTCAAATCTGGAAGAAGTTTTGAACGGAAGAAAGCCTGATTATCTTATTGTTCAGCATATGGAACCTGACCACTCCGCGAATGTGTTTAACTTTGCAAACAAATATCCTGAAGCAAAAATCGTTGCAAGCCAGAGAGCGTTTGTTATGATGAAAAACTTTTTCGGAACTGATTTTTCAGACAGACAGGTGGTAGTCAAAGAGGGAGACACGCTCACTCTTGGTAAACACAACCTCGCTTTTGTGGAAGCATCGATGGTACACTGGCCTGAAGTTATCGTAACTTATGACAGCACAGATAAAGTGCTTTTCTCAGCAGACGGCTTTGGTAAATTCGGTGCTCTTGATGTGGAAGAAGATTGGGCTTGTGAAGCAAGACGTTACTATATCGGCATTGTGGGCAAATACGGTATGCAGGTGCAGAAACTTCTTAAGAAAGCAGCAGACCTCGATATAGAAATTATCTGTCCGCTTCATGGTCCTGTGCTTACAGAAAACCTTGGTTACTACATTAACCTTTACGATATCTGGTCATCTTATGGCGTTGAAACAGAGGGCGTTGTGATTGCTTATACATCAGTTTACGGCAACACAAAGAAAGCAGCACTTCTTCTTGCGGAAAAACTCAAAGAAAAAGGTTGCCCCAAAGTGGCAGTAAACGACCTTGCAAGATGCGATATGGCAGAAGCAGTAGAAGATGCTTTCAGATATGGCAAAATTGTTCTCGCAACAACAACTTACAATGGCGACATTTTCCCGTTTATGAGAGAATTTATCAATGAACTTACAGAACGCGGATACAAAAACAGAACAGTGGCATTTATTGAAAACGGTTCATGGGCACCTGTTGCCAAAAAGTTTATGATGAAAATGTTTGAAAACAGCAAAGAGCTGAATTATGCTGAAAATTCAGTAACAATCACATCAGCTGTTAAAGACGAAAATGTAAAACAGATCGAACTTCTTGCAGAAGAACTTTGTAAATAATTTTCTCTGTTTTTTGGCAAAAGTAAATCTCCCCTTGTGTTTCAAGGGGAGATTTCTATTTATACGATAGTTCAATTTTCAAGGAAGAAAGCATTCAGTTCAAGCAACTCATCTTTGCATATTGAGAAAGCAATTTGTGGTCATTCATAGGTTTACAGCAATTTTCTGTTCTGACAGATGACCATTTGCGTTCAATTTCTTCTGCAGAATCATTGTTTATATCAACAACATTGTCTTCGTCGTCTGAGCCCATCATAAACCATTGGCTTGTTGTTCCTTTAGCACAATGACCTTTATAGGTCCATGTCTGCCAGTTGTATGAACATTCATTGAAAAGCTTCAGTATGTATTCCCATGAGGCAGTTCCGCGGCAGGGAGAAAATTCACCCACAAGCACAGGTACATTGAATTTTTTGCTTGCGTGGTGCTGTGTAACTTCTCTGAAGCTTTCGTCGGAATCGTCATAAAGGTGATACTGATACATCACATTTTCCCATCCCCGTTCTTCAGGGTGGGGCATATCATCAGGTGTCCAGATTGCTTCAAGCGTTATGACATGGTCAGGGTCATTTGCTCTGACTGCATCGTAAAGCAAAGAGTAAACGTCATGATACTTGCTGTTGACTTTGTCTTCACCTTCGTAATCGCACATAGGCTCATTCATCAGGTCATATGCAGCAACTGTCCCGTTACCTGCAAAATTACGGGCAATTTCACTCCACAATTCACAGGCCAGCTTGCGGAAATAAGCACCCTCTTCAGTTTCGTCATAAAGTCTGCAATGGTTTACGCGGCAGCAGTGGTGTGCAATGCTCTGATGACCGGGCACACCGTGCATATCAAGAATAACATACATTCCTCTTTTTCCGCATTCTTCAACAACCCAATCAAGGCGTGAAAAATCAATTTCACCGTTTTCTTTGCGCTTGAATGTGCCGCAATCGTCTGTCTGAAAAT
Source organism: Oscillospiraceae bacterium (assembly GCA_015066175.1). Classification (GTDB taxonomy): domain Bacteria; phylum Bacillota; class Clostridia; order Oscillospirales; family Acutalibacteraceae; genus SIG575. Next base: position 90,469 of record SVOW01000008.1, on the reverse strand, counting down.
TGCGGTACCAGAAAGGTACACGCACGCAGGTGAAACCAAGTGACTGCAGATAGTCAAGGTCGTATTCGGTGATATAATTATCTTCACGGATTTTTATAAGTCTTTCGGCTTCCTGCTTGCCAAAACGGTTTTCAAGGGTAGTTACAATATCCCATTGAGCTTCTCCGCCCTTAAAAAATCCTTGCCATAATTCATCAAGCAACCATCCGCCAAGGTTTGTACCGCGCAAAAACACTTGCTTTCCTTCAGCGTTGATGATTTTTTCACCTTCACAATGTAACATACTGAGACTCATATTTTATCCTCCTGCTAAAATAATTTTCAGTTTGAGTTAGTAGATTTGCTTAGTTTAACTGTGCGATTTTTTCTTCAAGTTTCTGTACAAACTGACCGACAAAGTATCCGTCAATGAAACGATGATTAACGTCAAGAGTCATATTGATTATGTATCTTCCGTTTTGTTCTGTATATTTTCCCCAAACAAGAATAGGGGCAGTGTCATCTTTTAAATCAGGGTCTGTGTAATCACGCTCATTTGAGCACATTGTGATGTCTGCCCAGGGAATACATGAAAAAATAATCTGCGATTCTCTTAATCCGCCGAGAGAATATACAGACAAAGGGTTGTTTTCGCTTTCTTTACGGGCATTGGTTGCAAATTCAATTATGCTGCCGTCACAAGGCAGTGAAACCATATGAAAGCTTGTTGCACCTTTTTTAAGGTCTGTGAAACAAGGTACACGGCGGTCAATTCTGAAAACCTTGTTATCTTCGGTTTCCAGTAAAAACTCATCAATTTCGTTTATTGACTCAGTGCATAAATAGATGAGTGAATAATAAAAAGATATTTTGTTTTTTCTTGTAAACTCAAGAAGCTTTGTTATATCAATATTGAATGCTACGCAGTAATGGGGTGTTGCAATTTTTGAATAAAATTCAAAATGCTCTTTTCGGTCCCAATTGTTTATATCAATTTCTTTTCTCATAATATCACCTCATTAACAGATTTTTATGGGATGTTTCGGGCTTGCTTGTATTGTGTTTTCGCTGAAAATAATATTCTCTGTTTTTATCTCAACTTCGGGATAAAAAATTCCCTCTGCTTTAGATACTGCATCAAAACGAAGTTGTGAATTTTTAAAATCTATATTTTTAAGTGTTAATTTTTCAGTGGGATAAGTGGAATGAAACAGAATATCAACATCATTTTCAAGAACGATGTTTTCAAGTGTGATGTTGCTCTGGGGAGTACACACGCAACCGTGGTAGTAACTTCTTGCATATGTGTCGTAATTAAGGCTTACGGCGATTCCTGTGCTGCGTTTTTTCTGCAGAATGCAATTACGTATTGTTATGTTACGGCAACCGCAGTCAATTTCTTCCGTATCGCGCACTTTAACCCAATTTATACCGTCGTATTCTTTGATACCTTTTTCGTGGCAGGGTGGTGTGAGAGAAGTATATAACTTTCCGTCTTTCGGATTCATCAGCACGCGGTATGTTCTTCCGCTGACTGCTACGGTGTCGGAGTGCTGTACCTGCATTCCTTTTTGCCATCTGCACCATGCACCGCCAAGAATCCTGCAGAAAAATCCTGTTGTTGATTTGTCGTCAAGGTCAACACAGTTTTCGATTATTCCGTTTTCAATCCAACCCACATGTGTGTTGGATGTTGCGTAGTCAAAAGCGTTGAGTGCTATAGGGTCATCAAATGTGCGGAATCTGCCGTTTTTTATAACAAAGCCGTCGCCCCAGCCAAGGTGAACACCGTCTTTGTTTCCCGTTATATATAAATTTTCAAGATAAATATTTTTAAATGCACTTACCTGAATGGCATAATCTTTTTCAAGCAGACCGTGACATTCAAAGTTCTCAATTTTCAGGTTATCAACATGAATCATTCCGACTTGTGCGCGTAACCCTGCAATACGGCTGTTTACGCCGAAATCGTCACTTTCTACACCGTTACATTCAAGGTGTAAACCGATAATTTCAATGTTTCGGTTGTATTCGCCGCTGACAGCACCTTTGTTTATGAAAGCGTTGCCGTTAATTCTGCTTACACTTGCTTCACGCATAAGAGTTACGCCTTCGCCAAACACAAGCTTTGTGTTGTTGCCGATTTCAATCTGCTCGGAAATTCTGTAAACACCCGGCAGAGTAACCAGGATTTCTCCGCCATTATCAACGGCTTTCTGCAAAGCACAGGAGTTTTCGTATGGGTTATTTTCAGGCAAAAAGCCATATTCATTAGCATTAATCATATTTATCATCCTTTTAAGTTTTTATCTGATGCTTTAATTTTAAATAACTTCGATAAGGTCTGAGCAGTTTCCCTTATTGTCAGTAAACATAATTTCTGTTTTGTTTTTTTATATAACTCCGACCTTCCGTGGATTTATATCTGTATTATATCATCTTGTGTAAATGAAAACAAGTTTTGCAATTCAACATTTTATTCGCTTAAAAATCATAGTGATATGATTATAAAAAACTATTGAGGCTGATTTGCAAAAGCTTTATTGACTTTTACAACAGTTACAATTAGAACTGTTTATTGTTAATAAGTATTTTTGTGAAAAATTCATATGTTATATTCCGAGTTTTCTTGCTTTTTTGATATTTTTATGATATTCTTGTCTAGTAGACCGGATTGAGGGTGGTGAGTTATAATGATATCTATCAGGAAATATGAAGAAAAAGATCGTGCCGATGTGCACTTTGTCTGCCACAACAGTGATGGACCCGAAGAAGTGCCGGATTTTTTGACAGGTCAGTTTTATCATAATACTTTCTGCAATTACTATATTGACCATGAACCGGAAAACTGCTTCGTCCTCGATGATGACGGCAAGGCAGTAGGGTACATAATATGCACAGAGAATTTTGACAGGTTCAAAGAAGTTTTCGACAGGGATTATCTTCCGCGTTCCGACAGCTATGGTGAGGGCAGATACGAGTGGGCATCCACTGCGTACAATCCTCAGGAAAAGTTCAGGGACGAATATCCTGCTCATTTCCATATTGATATTCTTCCCGAATATCAACGGTTGGGCATGGGCGGAAAACTTGTTGATACTCTATGTAACCATCTTAAAGAAAAGGGCATCGCAGGCGTTTGCCTTACATGTGGTCCGAGAAATGAAAAAGCAATGAATTTCTATAAAAAATATAATTTCACGCTTTTGTCGATTGACCATGACGATGCCTGCTTTGGCAGGAAGTTAGATTAAAACAAAAAAATAATCCAGAATGAAGGAGAAATAATTATGGCATCACCAGCTTTGGTTGAACAGCTTTATCAGGCACTCCCTGATGAAACAAAAGAATTTTTAAATACTGCAATCGAAAAGGTTGTTGAAGTAAAAAAACGCGGCGGCAAGGTTGCTGCTGTTATAGGCAGCGGTCCTAATCTCCATGAGGGCGTTACAACTCTTATCGCAACTCTTATTCACGCAGGTCTTATAGACGGTGTAACAACAAGTTCTGCTGTTATTTCACACGAAATGGGCGGAACTCTCGACAGAGTAAAGAGATTCGACGCAGACATTCTCGGCGATAAATGCCCCGAAAATATCCGTTGCCGCGGCAATATTTATGAACTTACTCAACTTGATGAAGCAGAATGGGCAAGAATCCGTTCAGAACTTCCTCTTGATGAAGAACTTATTTCTATCTGCGAAAAGGCAGAAGGCAAGGTTATTATCAAGGCTGCAGGTAATATGGCTTACCCTGTAGGCTATTTCAACGAAACAGTTTCATCAGAGGTTATGGTTGCAGCCCAGACACTTGGCGAAAGCTTTGAATATGTTGCAGGCCTCGGCTCTGACCCCAGAACAATGATTGGTGCAGGTGCAATCAAAAACGTACCTGTTCTTGTAAGTGTTCCTCAGCTTATCGGCGGCGGTCAGGTTGGTCTTTGCATTTCTGACAGTATCCCCGTAAGCCAGCGTTGTAAGCGTATTGCAAAAATGCTTTCAGATGCAGATGTTATCATTGAATCTGCAGTTGCTCTTACACAGGAAATCCACGATGGTCCCTTTGAAACATACACAGGCCATGGTATATGGGGTGCAATGAATGGCCTTCCCACATACAGCCTTAAAGACAAAACTCTTATCCGTTTTGACCTTGACGAAAACCTTAAACGTTCCTGGGACCTTAACAAACAGAGCGAACTTATTCAGAAGGCTATCAATGAAGGTCTTCCCAAAACAAAGCTTACAAAAATTCCGTTCCGTATGGAAATGTCAGCATTCACACGTCTTGAAAACAGTATTCCCGTTATCGGCGATATCGGTGAACTCTGGCCGATTTTTGTTGACCGTGTATGCAAAGAACTTGGCGTAACTCTTGATTTCACATCTGCTCCCCAGAACACAGATGAAGGTAAAGAAATGCGTGAACGCATCTGCGATGAAATCAAACCTTTCTCACTTAACAAGATGAGAAATGCTCTTCGTGATAAATACAGTTTCTAATTTAAATAAAAGGAGATTTTTAATATGAGTGCAAAAGTTTTAGGTGTTATTCCGGCCCGTTACGGTTCATCACGTCTTCCGGGAAAACCTCTTAAAGATATATGCGGCAAACCCATGATTCAGCACGTTTATGAAAACGCAAGTAAAGCAGAGGTCCTCAGCAAGGTGGTTGTTGCAACAGATGACCAGCGTGTTTATGATGCAGTTATCGCATTCGGTGGTGAAGCTGTTATGACAAGTGTAAATCATCCCACAGGCTCTGACCGTGTTGCAGAAGCTGCAAGCAATTATGATTGCGACTATGTTATCAACATTCAGGGCGATGAACCTCTTGTTCCTCCTCAGATTATTGATGATATTGGTAACGCACTTATCAACAGCCCCGATTGTGTTATGGCAACAGGAAGTGTGCCCATCGACGGAGAAGATTACATCAAAAACAACTGCGTAGTTAAGGTTGTTACTGATGTAAACGGCAATGCTATTTATTTCTCACGTTCACCCATTCCCTATCCCCGTCATGCTGAACACGCAAAGTATTTTGAACACGTGGGAATTTACGCATACACACACGATTTCCTCAATACATATACAAAACTTGCTCCTACACCTCTCTCAGAAGCAGAGTCACTTGAACAGCTTAAGGTTCTTGAACACGGTTACAAAATCAAAATCGTTCCCGCACCTGCACAGTATGAGGCAGTAAGCGTTGATACTGAAGAAGACCTTCAGGAAGTTATCCGTATCTATAAAGAACGTCACGGTTGCTGACAGTAAAGCGATTTCCGCTTGAAATAATATTGTTTCAAGCGGAATTTTTTAAAACAGGAGATGATAAAAATGATCAAAGCAGAACTTTTATATCAGGAATATCTTGAAACTGAAGGTATAAATGAAGAAACAGGCGAATGTCATGCAGCAACCGTTGCTATCTGCGACGGCAAACCTACTGCAGCATGGTTCGGCGGAACAAAAGAAAAAAATCCTAACGTACGTATCTGGTTTGCACGTCGTGACGGTGAATGGACTACTCCCGTAGCAATAACTCCTGACGATGGCGAAGCAGACTGGAACCCCACTCTCTTTGCAGAGGATGGTGTTCTCACACTTATTTATAAAAGCGGTATTGACGAAGGCCATTGGTACTCAATGAAATCAATTTCTGAAGATGGCGGTAAAACATGGTCAACTCCTGTTGAACTTGTTCCCGGCGATGTAGGTGGCAGAGGCCCTGTTAAAAACCAGATGATTCGTCTTTCGGATGGTGCACTCCTTGCTCCCGGCTCAACAGAAGACCTTGTTGACCGTTGGGAATCATGGACTGACCGCAGCGAAGATAACGGCGAAACATGGAAACTTTCAGCACCTGTTGCATTTGAACTGCCTGATGGCACAATCTGCAACCGTAAAGAAGAACTTCCCAAAGATGGTGAAGGCCTGATTCAGCCTGCAGTATGGGAAGACCAGTCCCACGACGGCAGAGTTTATATGCTTGCACGCACAAACCTTAATTATGTTTACCGCAGTGAATCAACAGATTTCGGTCGCACATGGTCTGTAGCAAGACCTACTGCTATGCCCAACAACAACAGCGGTCTCGGTGCAGCAATGACAGATTGCGGAGTTTTGGGACTTATCTGCAACCCCGTAAGCGAAAACTGGGGTGATCGTACACCTCTTTGTCTTTTCCTTTCAGAAAATAACGGGGAAACATATCCTGTCCGCATTGAACTTGAAACACAGCCCGGCGTAGAATTTTCATACCCCTCAATTGTTGCAGAAGGTAATCTTCTTCATATGGTATATACCTGTGGACGTAAGAAAATTGGCTATGCTCTCGTACGTGTAGAAAAATAACATAATTTAAGAAAGGTATTTGCGTATGGAAACTCAAAACATATTTGTATTTCTTGCAATAAGCATGATGACCATGTGCTTCGGCTGGGGTATGCGCGGCTCTGCAATCGGTGGCGAAAAGGGCGCAATGTTACCCGGCGCAATCATGGGTATTATGTGTGTGTGGTACACAGGTTCCGAACTTCTTATGGAAAATGTATTTCTGTTTGCGGCAGCTTGTGCGCTTGGCTATTTCTATGGCGGTATGGAGCCTTATGGTTCAACAATGGGGCTTGTCCTCGACCACGATTCGCCACGCTATAATCCGTCTTTAGGTTATCTTGCATTGGCGTTCAAAGGCTCTATCTGGAGTGGCTTAGGTTCTGCATTTCTGGGCATAAGCTTCTCTGCAATGAGTGGCGTTGTCTACAAATGGTACGATTTCGTTATTTTCTTTGCTCTTGTGCCCCTTGTACAGGAAATCGGTTATCGCATTTTCAATACTCCTTACGATCCCGAACATGGAAAAATGCCAAAGGTTGGATTTTCTAAAGACAGTCGTGAAGAATGGGGACGCAATCTTGTAATTGTAGCAGGACTTCTTGTTATGATGGCAATCCGCGGTGATATTTTTGGTATAATCATGTGGATTGGCGGAGCACTTGCAGGTTCAATCGGTTGGATTGTTGCTATCACTTTCTACGACAAACAGATGTATCCGCTTAAAAACGGCAAAAGACTCTTCGGTAAGCTTGATGAGAAAAACGTTATTGACGGATGGAAAATCATGGAATATGTACAGGGCTGTTTCAATGGCCTTGGTATAGCTGTTGCGTTTGTTGTAGGTTGGCCTCTTGCAGCGAAAAACCTTGAACACGCAGAATCTGTGGGTGAACTCTGGTACATGATTCCGCAGAAAGTTGACACTGTACTTTCATGGGTATTCTGTGCATTGATTATTCTCACAATCTTCCTCTTCATCATTCCTTACCGCAGAAACGGCAACAAAATTACACGTGCCTTCGGCGAGGTTGATATGAATATCGTTGAAGTTTTAGAGCGTCCTTGCTATATGGTAGGTCCTCTCTGCCTTGTTATGTTGGGTTCAACAACTATGGCAAGCATCATCTGCTGCTTTACAATGTACTATGTTATTGCACAGCACGACGGACTTGAGCGCTATTGGGATTTCAAGAATATCAAACTTATCCGTATTATTCTTATCCTCATCGGTGCTGCAATTCTTATAGGACAGATTTTCAGAGGCTACACATTATGGGAAACATGGATTTTCTATTGTGTAGGATATAATCTCTTTGATGCAATGTTTTTCTGGCGTCCTCAGAGAGTCAAGGAAAATTGGGAAAAATCAAAAAAACTCGCAAATGGTCAAAGCAAAGGAAGGCGCATTGCTCGCTTCCTCGAATTATTCAATGGAGATATTACAGTTCTTCCGTTTTTCTATGTGCTCATGGCGGCAATGCTCGTTTTTGGTTACTACAATTTCCGTTAAACTGTAAATACAAAAACCGGTCATCTTGGATGACCGGTTTTTATTGTTTTTCTTGTGTTTTCAATAATGCACTCAGAATATTACATCTTGTTTTTATCAGCAGTCGGTGTTAAAATTGATATATAAAATATTACATTTGGAAGAGAGTGATAATATGAAATATAATCTTATTGTTGCAGGCGGAGGTCTCAGCGGTGTTGCAGCTGCAGTAAGTGCAGCACGTGGAGGTCTTAAGGTTTTGCTTGTTGAAAAATCGGGTTGCCTTGGCGGTGCAATTTCCAATAATCTTGTTTATCCCTTTATGCCCTATTGGACCATATTGCAAGGAAAGAAAAGCTATCTTTCCCAAGGTATTTTCAGAGAAATGAAAGTGCGTCACGATGGATATGTTGATGATTGCAAGGACAATGAATTCAATTCTGAATATTTCAAAATCGTTCTTGATGATATGACAAATGAAGCGGGTGTTGATGTTCTTTTTCACGGCATTGTTTACGATGTTAAAACTGAAGACAGAAAAATCACAGGAGTTGATATAACTGCCAAAGGTCAGAAAATTACAGCCGAAGCAGATTTCTTTGTTGATGCCACAGGTGACGGGGAACTTTTCTTCCTTGCAGGTTGCGATTATCAGTTAGGTCGCGAAAGTGATAATCTTTGCCAGCCTATGACAACCTGTTTTCGTATGAGTGGTGTTGATCTTGATATATTTACAGCGGAAAGACCGCGTTTGCAGGAACTTTATAAAGAAAAACAAGCAAAAGGTGAAATTAAAAATCCCAGAGAAAATATACTTGTTTTCTTCGGAGTAGGTGAAGATGTTCTGCATTTCAACACCACCCGTGTTGTAATGCTCAACCCTGCAGATCCTTTTGATGTAAGCAAGGCGGAGGTTATTGCAAGAAAGCAGATTCATGAGCTTATAACTTTCCTTAAAGAAAATTCAGATGCTTTCCATGAAAGTGCTTTGATTTCTGTTGCTGTTGATATCGGTATCAGAGAAAGCAGAAAGCTTAAAGGTGTACATATTCTTACAGGTGATGAAATTATAAACTGTACCCGTTTTGCTGATTCAATTGCTCTCGGAAATTATGATATTGATATTCATAATCCTTCAGGCACAGGAACAAGCCACAGATTTTTTAGTGATGGCGAATTTTACACAATTCCCTACCGTTCACTTCTTCCGAAAGAGTTTGACAACCTTCTTGTTGCAGGCAGATGTCTTTCTGCAACTCACGAGGCACAAGCATCTGTAAGAATAATGCCGATCTGTTGTTGCCTGGGGGAAGCTGCAGGCACTGCAGTTGCAATAGCTCACAAGACCAACACAACCGCACACACTGTTGATATTGAAGCTCTTCAGCAAAAGCTGAAAGAAAATGGTGCAGTTTTATAAATACCGTGACAAAGCGTAAACGTCAGGATTTTCATTACCAATTCAATGGCCTTGTATGAATATTATACAAAAATATCCATAGTTTTAAAATATATCCGAAAGGGTATAGAGGTAACGAAATCAAACCGTATCCGATTTTGAAATCAGGTTTATAAAAATTGCATACTGCTGATATTTGATGTATAATATAACTGATTTCAGAAATATATTGCAAAGGGGAATTGTGATGAGAACTCTTGAATATAAAACAGACCTGTGTGTTATCGGCGGCGGTATGGCGGGGCTTTGTTGTGCAGTTGCTGCGGCACGTCACGGAATAAAAGTTGTTCTGATTCACGACCGACCTGTTTTCGGCGGCAACGCTTCGAGCGAAATCCGTATGTGGATTGGCGGTTGCCACGGCAAGGATAACCGTGAGGGCGGTATAATCGAGGAAATTATGCTCGAAAACTTCTATCAGAATCCGTCACTCAAATATTCTCTGTGGGACAGTGTTCTTTATCAGAAAGCAATGGCAGAGGAAAATCTTACACTTCTCCTTAATTCAAGTTGTTTTGATTGTGCAATGAACGGAAATAAAATACAAAGCGTCAAAGCCTGGCAATCAAATGCAGAAACTTTCCATGTTGTAGAAGCGAAATATTTTGCAGACTGCTCGGGAGATTCCGTTCTTTCTACTCTGACAGGTGCGGAATTTATGTACGGCAGAGAATCAAAAAGCGATTTCGGCGAAACTATTCCGCCTGATATTGCCGATAAAAAGACAATGGGAATGAGTTGTCTTTTTCAGATAAGAGAAACCGATCACCCCGTACCTTTTACTCCGCCCGAATGGGCATACAAATACACGTCTGATGATGATCTGCCTTTCAAGGACCACGATCGGGGAAATAACTTCTGGTGGATTGAAATTGGCGGTGAGTGGGATTGCGTTCACGATTCTGACCGATGCCGTGAAGAACTTTTAAAGATTTGCTACGGTGTGTGGGATCATATGAAGAATTATGGTGACCACGGTGTAGAAAACTGGGAGCTTGAGTGGATAGGATTTCTTCCCGGTAAGCGTGAAAGCAGACGCTATGTGGGAAAATACATAGTAACTCAGAATGATGTTGAATCGGAAGGCAGATTCTCCGATATTGTAGCCTATGCCGGCTGGAGTATGGATGACCATTTCCCCGAAGGCTTTTATTACAAAAAAGGCTATCCCACAATTTTTCATCCCGCACCCACGCCATGGGGTCTTCCTCTCAGGTGTATGCTTTCAAAGAACATTGAAAACCTTTGCTTTGCAGGGAGAAATATCAGCGTTACCCACGCAGCACTCAGTTCGTCACGAGTAATGGCAACCTGCTCAGTTTTAGGTCAGGCATTGGGTACTGCAGTAGCACAGGCAATTACGGACAATGTGTCACCTGAAAATGTTGATATAAAAAAACTGCAACAAACTTTAATGGAAGACGACTGTTACATTCCGTGGCACGAAAGAAAACTGTCTGACCTTACCCTGAAAGCAGAATGTTCTTCTGAAATTGTCCGCAACGGAGTTGACAGAGGCGAAGAAAATCTCTGGACAGGTAAAGAAAAGGATTTTATCGAATATCGTTTTGATGAGGATACAAAAATAAAGTCAATCAGACTTGTTTTTGACAGTGACCTTAACCGCGATTATCACAATATGCCCTGCAATTATCCTCTTGTGCAGACAAAATTCAGATTGCCCAAAACATTAATTAAGGAATACAAAATTCAGGGAATTTCAGAAAACGGTGAAATAAAAGAAATTCACATCACAGATAACCGTAGGCGGTTTGTAAAACACAATGTTGATTGGTGCATCAGGCAAATCCGCTTTATTCCCATATCCACCTTCGGTGCAGAAGAATTCAGACTGTTTGATTTCGAAATTGAATAAAAACACTAACCGCCCGGAATTTCAAAATCCGGGCGGTAAATTTTATCTGTATTTTAATTGGAAATTTTTGTTGTGTACAACGCAGGTATCCTGCTTAAAATCTGCTCGAAGAAAAGACAAAATTGTGTGTGGAGATTTTCAAAAAACAAATCAACCTCCTGCCTGAAAGCGGCCAGTGAGTTGCAAATATCTTTTATAAAACGCTGGAAGTTGTTAAGTCTGTCGCTTTCATCATAACCGTTTTTGTCTTTGTAAACACGGACATAATCAATCAGCCATTCTATGGGATAATTGTTTTCAGGCTCATCCCAACCGCTGAAATCAGAGTTGATGTACATAGAAAGAATCATACACATTCTGTATTGTGGCGACTCGTATGTTTTGGCTACTTTTTTTCCATCCACATAAAATGTTATTCCTTCGGGTCTCCAGTCCATAGCATAGGTGTGAAATTCGTTTATGTAATCTGTCGGCTCGCCTTCAAGGGTAACTTTGTCTGACCACTCGTTAAGGTTTCCGTCATTCCACGGGTGAACCTTTGGCTCAAACACACCGGGAGATTCAAAGAAGGTTTCCAGAACATCAATTTCACCGTTTTGTTCTGAAGTTATTCCGTCAGAGCTCATATCGTCCTGAGTGCCGATAAACCACCAGGAAGCATATCCGCCACCTTTGGTGTCAGGCATTTTCATCCGTATTTCAAAGTAGCCGTACTGTGTGGCATATCCCTCAAAAGGCTCAACATTCATCTGATGGTTACCACCGGGATGCAGGTGATTCTTTTCCCACGTCTGAATTCCGTTGGCTATCCATAAAAGGTTGTCAGGGTCTGTTGAACCCGGCTGACCGCCGAAATAATCAGGTGAATCCTTTGTGAGAAAAAGGTTAAGGCAACCGTTTTCAATTTTATATCTTGCAGAAGAGCCTTCTGCGTTGGTAGTGCAGTGAGGCAGATACTGTGGCAACCAGTATTCTGTGTTCAGTTCATCATTGAATTCAGTGCTGAAATCAAGCACATAACCTTCCTTTTCAGGAACACTTTCTTCTGCAGATGTCCCTAAAGGTAAAGCAAGAAGTATAGTTAAAGCAAGTAACACTGCGGTAGTTTTTTTGCACATGGTTTTTCACCTTCCGTATAAATTCCTATTTATTGGTAACAGCAATTTTTATAACGCCGCCAAGCTTGTTATTAAAACGATATGTTTTCGTTTCCTTTCGTTTCAATATTAAAAATCAGGTTGAAAGGATTAAGCCTTCTGCCGTTTGCAATAACATTTTCAAGTTTTACTTCAACATCGTTGTTGCCGGGGATAAGGTGGCTGAAGCTTTCTTCATACATAGGGAAGAAGAACCTGAGAAGTCTGTAAATAAACGCTTTGAATTCCGTTTCGGAGCCGTTCAGGCTCTGAATAGAAGCAATCTTTGAACGCTCGACAGAATTGTATGTGACATTTCTGAAAACAACTCCACTTACCTTGCAGTTTTCTATGTCGTTATTTACGGTGCAGTAAAATGCTCTTCCGTCATCACGGTATATGTTGATGTCTTCAAACAGAACATTTTCTATAGGTGCACCGCCCATTTCAACGGCAACAGTCAGAGAGGCAACTTTATTGTTATCCCAGTTTGCATTTCTGTAAAGCACATCGCAGTCTGTAAAGGTTATGTTTTCAATCGGTGCATAAACTTCTCCGGTGATGCCGAAACAACGGCATTTGTTACTCCAGCCGATACAGTTTTTAAATGTGATGTTTCTTGCGTCAAAATCTGCATTTGTTGTTTTTACACTGTAGCAGTCATCACCATTTCTTGCAAAGCAGTTGGCAATTTCCATGTTTTCACAGCCGCATATATTTATGGCATCGCTGTTTGTACGGTATCCGAAAATTGTAAAATCGTCTATAGTGCTGTCTGATGTTGCATAAACGGTAACCGTCCATACGGGCGGATTGATAAAGGTCAGTCCCGATAAGCTGCAATTCTTGCAGAGAGATACATTCATAAGTGAGCGTTCATTACGGTCAAGACGGTTAAAATCTATAGTGCCCGATCCGTCGATTATAAAGCCGTCTCTTGAATAAATATCAAGAAAAGTATTTCTGTGAGGTAAGGCTGATGCCTCTTCATCACTGCGTACATCATAAATATGTTTTGCAGAAACAAACGAGCCTCTGCAGAAGTAAATCACGTCACAGTCGCTTGTGTCGATATATTCCGTCTCATAAAATCCTGCAGGGAAAACTTTTACCCTGTCTTCACCGTAATGATCAATATAACTGTCAATTTCATCATTTTCATCGGTATATTCTTTAACAAACACGGTGATGGCATCATTCAATGAATCACCGTTTATCAGGCAGGTGTATGCGCCGACTTTTGTTGCGGTGAAACTGACAGAGGAGTTGTTCTTTACACAGGCAACTGCACCGAGCTTTGAAGGCAGAATAACGGCTGTATTAATTTGTGAGGTTTTCTGAATAAGAGTGATGTCAATTCCGTCAGCAAAATCTTGTGCGAAAATCGTAACAACTGATTGCAGAACGCCGCTGTTTACATCTTCATTGTAGCTCATTACCGCATATACTGGAACATCTTTTCCTTCGATTTCACAACTCCAATAGGGGGACATATAAAGTCCGTTTTCTTCGTATCCGCGGTTTGAAACATAATCAGGACCGGTTGACACTCTGCCGAGCATTTCTTCTTTGAAAGCTGTAACTGCTTCTTCAGGATAGACGAGAGGTTCAAATATCGGTCCGCTTTGTGCTGAACCGACTGTAGAAAGTGAGAAAATAATACATAATGTTAAAACCGAGCATAAAATAATTTTTTTCATATCAATATTCCCTCGCAATGGTCAATTTCGTGCTGAATTATCTGCGCAGTCCAGCCTGTGAATGTTTTTATGCGTGTCTGGAATTCAGCATTCTGCCATCTGACTTTAATGCTCTTGTAACGCTTGCATTTACGAGGACCACCAAGCAGAGAAAGACATCCTTCTTCCGTCTGATAGGGGTCTGATTGCTTGATAATCTCGGGGTTGAACATTGTCATATATGTACCATCATTATCAAAACAGATAATGCACTTGTGCACACCAATCATGTTGGCAGCCATACCAACGCAATCTTCTGCATTGGCAATAAGAGTGTCAAGCAAATCCTCCGCCACCTGCAAGTCTTGGGTTGTAGCCTTTTCCGATTTAATGCTCAATAAAATCGGGTCATGAATTACTTCTTTAATCATAGTTACCTCATATTTAATTACTGTTTACAAAAGTATAACATAAAAATGGTGAAAAGCAAAGCGAAAAAACCGAAAGGAACACAGGCATGTGTTTCTTTCGGTTAAATTAAATGCTATTTCGCAACTTCTTCCAGCTTTTCCCACACTTTTACCATTGCGTAGGTGTCCAGCTTACAGTATGCGAGGAGATTTTTTCGTGTTTCTGCCACTTCTTCGGGTGACATAGTTTTCATCTTTTTAAAAGCGTTCGATGCCTGGTCACCTTTCTGTATTCCTTCAAGGTTATGGTAATCAAGCGACGGCTCATTTGGATAAAGTGCAGGAAGGACATATTTGATTGAATATGAACCCTGCATTTCGGGAAGGTAGAAATACTTCTTTGAAAACGGTATCATCAGGTCCTGTATGTTATCGTGAATGTTCATCAGATGAGATGAAAGGTCAGGGAAAATCTGAGCCAGTTTTCTGATAACATTCTTTTCAAAACTCATATTGTACGCAGTTGTGCAGACATTTTTCGGAATATCCGCACAAAGTTTTTCTGCAAGTGCTCTGCGTGGGTCTTTACCTGCTTCTGCAAGGAATTCTGTGTGTTTCAATTCACCATCGGCACTTTCAAGCCAATGGAGAGAATACTGGAAAGGTATCTGCTCATAGGGTGTTGTGAAATCATAAGGCGGAATTGCTTCCTGAAAAGTTTCGAAGTCAAGGAAATAGAGCGGGAATGAAAGAGAGGAAAGAATCCCGCCTATTTCCTTTTTGTTGATTTCGCGTTTGCCTGT
The DNA here is from genome assembly GCA_015066175.1 of Oscillospiraceae bacterium. Lineage (GTDB taxonomy): Bacteria > Bacillota > Clostridia > Oscillospirales > Acutalibacteraceae > SIG575. Next base: position 75,297 of record SVOW01000008.1, on the reverse strand, counting down.
AAGAGCAGATTCAACCTGAAGGCGCTGATTGCCTTTGATTTCTTTGCAGTTTACAAGCTCATCAAAGGAATATTTGCCTTCGTTGAAAAGTCTGACTTTTGAATCAAACCTCATACGGCTTACATCAAAAATATTCGGGTGGGGGAGTCTGCCTGTGCAGTAGTCAAAGAAGCCGCATGTATAAGGCTTCTGACAATGGCAACCGACTTCCATATCAGGTTCATATTTTCTGTCCATTATTATTTCAAGCTCAGGCAGAAAATCCCTGATTCCGTACTGCAATGCATCTGTGTGGGATTTCACATCTTCAATAACAAAAAGTTTTTTAAGCTCGATGTCACCGCGTCTTACATAGTCAGGATTTATATATACAACGTTTACTTCGTCAACCTTATATCCCAGACCTGTAAGAACATACTGCTGATAAGCCGCGTCGTGCAGATAAATTTCATTAAGGTGAGTTGAACTTTTCACTTCGTATATTTCAACGTGTTTGTTTCCTTTGTTTTTAAGGATGTCAACGCTGCAGAAAAGCCCGTCAAGTGAAAATGATGCCTCGGCAATAACGGGAGTGCCCGCTTCAATAAGTTTTTCGGTTTCTTCAAGCATATCGCCTAAATCACCATAGGGAACTTCAGTAAAATCACCGAAAAGTCCCATGGCAAGGTCGCCCACTTCGTTGCCTGTTTCAAGCACATTCTGATTAAGAACAGAATTATCAAATTCATCAGGCATGTTTTTGTGAAGCCACAGCATTTTAGGGCATTGAACCGCATTGCAGTATTTTGACTTTGAAAGATACAGAGACATAAAATTCACCTTGTTCAGAAATTTAGTATACTGTTTGTAAAAGTATAAATTTATTATACAAATAAATTAATTGTTAGTCAAATATGATCGGGAAATTTAAATAATCTGAATTCTGCTTCCACCTGTTTTTTCTTTTGTGATGACAATCTGTCTGTCGATTTTTTCTTTCAGTTCTGCAACGTGGGAGATGATACCAACAAGTCTGTTGCCGTCGCTGAGAGATGCAAGTGTACTGAAAGCCTGGTTAAGTGATTCGGAGTCAAGTGAGCCGAAGCCTTCATCTACAAACATTGTGTCAAGCTTGATACCGCCTGCAGACTGTTCAATTTCATCAGCAAGACCCAGTGCAAGAGAAAGTGACGCCTTGAAACTTTCACCGCCTGAAAGTGATTTGACACTACGTTCTGTACCGTTGTAGTGGTCAATAACCGATAAATCAAGTCCCTGCTGTCCCTGATTTCCAAGCTGTTCACTTCGTCTGAGTTCATACTGGTTGCCTGTCATTTTCAGAAGTCTTAAATTCGCTCTTTCAATGATTCTGTCAAAGTAATTCATCTGAATGTAAGTTTCAAGCATAACTTTTCCTTTGGATTTGCCGCTTGCAGTGTCATAAAGAGATTTCATCCATGAGAATTTTTCTTCATATACAGACAAATCTTCTGATTTTTCTCTGATGTGTGACAAAGCAGATTTGTTATTTGAAATGCGGATGTTAAGGGTGTTCAGAATTTTTCTCAAAGCAGATTTTTCTTCTGTGAGTTCATCTTTTCTGATTGACAGTTTTTTAGTGTCAATTTCTTCTGCGTTTTCGATAAGTGCTTTAAGCTGATTTATTCTGCCTTTCAGTTCGGTCATTTTTTGTTCGCAACTTCTGAAATTATTTTCAGCTTTTTCAATACCTTTCTGAATCAGCACAACTTTATTTTTAAGATTTTCAAGATGTTCTACCGCGTCATTTTTAGTTTTGAATTTCAGTTTTTTCGTAAGCTCTGATAACTGCTTTTCAAGTTCGGTTTCTGATGCTTTCAGAGAGGCAATCTTCTGTTTTAACTCGGCTGATTTTTCTTCAGCTTCTTTTAACTGCTTTTCGTGTGTGGGAATAAGTCTGCTGATTTCTGCTTTTCGTTTTTCGTTTTCTTCTTCAATCCTGATTTTTTTACTCAGTGTTTTTATTTCGGATTTTTTATCTGAAATAAGGCTTGAAACTTTTTCTTCAGCGTCTGCAATTTTGCAATCAATTCCCATTTCGGTCAACTGCTTTTCAACTGAATCTTCAAGTGAAGAAACTTCGCCTCTGATTTCACTTGCATTACCGCTTGCATCTGACATAAATTTAAGTGATTTGTCGCACTTTTCTTTTGCAAGTTTTACATCGGCTTCTGTGGGTGCGTTTTCAGATTTTACTGCAGGTGACGGATGGTTGGTTGAACCGCACACAGGGCAGGGGATGTTTTCTTCAAGACCTGATGCCAGAATGCCTGCCTGCTCATCAAGGAATGCTTTGTATTTTTCGTCATAATCGGTTTTATCTTTTTCTGCAGTTTCTTTTGCTTTTAAATATTTTGCCTGAGCTGAAGAAAGCTTTGCTTCTGCTTCGGAAAGTTTAAAAAGATTTTTAAGCAGATTTTCATATGCAGTTTTTGCGTTTTCTGTCTGCTCTTTTTCACGGAGTAATTTTTCCTTCAATGCACCTGCATTTTCGAGAGTTTCGTATTCTTCATTTAACTTCCTGATTTTTTCGGAAATTGTTTCTGCAGATTCTGTGCAGATTTCAAGTTCTTTTTCGTTTCGTTTAATTGCTGTATCAGAGCGGAATATTTCGTCTGTGATGTTTTTGAGTTTATCGTATTGTGGCAAATCCTCTGTAAATACTGCAATTTGTGCTGTGAGTTTTTCAAGTTCAGGTTTTTTCTCGTTTTCTGCTTTCAGAATTTTGTCTGCATTTTCAAGTCCTGCAGTAGTTTCTGTTTGTATTTTAAGGGCAGTTTCAAGGTCTTTTTCAGCTTTGGAAAATTCTTCGCCTTTTGCAAGAATTTCTGTAACTTTTTCAAACTCTTTTTCGCAGATGGAAAATTTCTTTTCAGTTTCTTCTGCAAGGCGTGAATCTTCTTCAAGAAGTTTTTCTATAAGCTTTGTCACATCGTCAATAATCATTTCGCTGTTTTTAGCTTTTTTTACCTCGATGTTCAGAGCATTATCTTCATCGCATTCAATTCCGTCAACATACTGGTTGATGCTGTTTCTGAGCCTGTCACATTCTTTTTTGATTTCATCAAAAGCATCTTTAAGTTTTCCTTGAAAAACCTGATAAAGTTCTGTTCTGAATATTTTACGGAAAATTTCCTGACGCTGTTTTGTGTCGGCAATAAGCAATTTTTTAAAGTCGCCCTGCGCTATCATTGCAATCTGCGAAAACTGATTTCTGTCAACGCCGATAATTTCAATGATTTTAGAGTTTACTTCTCTTGTTTTTGTAACAGGTGTACCATCAGGTAAAATCAGTTCAGCATCTGCAGTCTGCTTTGTTGTACCATCGCCTGATTTCTTTTCACGCTCGTATCCGGGATTTCTTTTTATTTTGTAATTTTTATTGTCGTAAAGAAATTCAAGTTCAACAAAAGTCGGAGTGTCGTTATCGGCGTATTTTGAACGGAGCATTGAGGTGTCTCTTGTGTCACCGCTTGCTTCGCCGTAAAGAGCATAGGAAATGGCATCGAAAACAGTTGTCTTACCGGCACCCGTGTCACCTGTGATAAGATAAAGTCCGCTTACTCCCAGTTTTTCAAAATCAATTTCAGTAACTCCTGCATAAGGGCCGAAGGCTGACATAGTAAGTTTTAAAGGTCTCATTTTTTGCCCTCCCATATGCTTTCAGCAAGTTCTTTTGAAAATTCAAGTTGTTCATTGTTCATAGGTTGTCCGTTTACTTTTTCATACAATTCACAGAACAATTCAAGGGGAGATTTGGTTTCTGTTTTTTCTGCAGAAGTGATTTTTCCGATGCTTCGTGTGCGTGTGTTATCGTAGTCAAGCTTCATAAGGTTCGGATAAACAAGACGGAGTTTTCCCATTGCATTCGGAATATCTTCTTCATCTGTGAGAATTATGTGAACGTAGTCATCGGATTTTTCTTGATTTCCATTCATCATTATTTCGTCATATTTTCCCTTGATTTCACGCATATCACGTTTTGGTTCAAGAGGAATTTCTTTAATTTCAAGTTCACCTTTTTCACCCAGATTAACAACAGTAACAGACTTTTTGTGGTTAGCTTCAGAGAAAGAATATTTCAAAGGTGTACCGCAATATCTGATTTTTTCACTTCCGATATTCTGCGGGCCGTGAATATGACCGAGAGCAACATAGTCAAATTTCTCAAATACACTTGCATCGACATTATCTGAACCGCCTACGGAAACTTCTTCCGATTCACTTCTTTCTGCACCTGTTACAAACTGGTGAGTAATAATAACATTGCGTTCAGCGTCATTTACATTCATATTGTCAACAGCAACACGAACAGCATCGGTGTAGCTTTCGATATTTTCTTCTTCAAAAAATCTGCGTACATGAACAGGCTTTATGAAAGGGAGCATATAGAAATTAACTTTACTATGTTCATCTTCAAGGCATATAGGCTCAACCTTGCCGTTATAAACAGGGGACATATGTATACCGCTTATATCCATAAGTCTTCCGCCGAAAGCAAGTCGCTCGGGAGAATCGTGGTTACCGCTGATAACAAAAGTCTGAAGATTTCTCTTGGCAAGTCTTACAAGAAAATCATCAAAAACCTGAACAGCCTCACCTGAGGGTACAGACTTATCGTAAACATCACCTGCGATAAGAACAGCATCAGGCTTTTCATCATCTATGATGTTGATTATTCTAGTCAGGATGTACTCCTGATCTTCAAGCATAGAAAATTCATTTACACGCTTTCCGATATGTAAATCTGATAAGTGAATAAGCTTCATTTGGGTCCTCCTGTTTATGCGGATATTGATGTATCAAGTATATCATTTGTGGGTGTTTTTTGCAACAAATAAATGAGTTTGGAGAAACAAAAGTCCGATTATAGGGACAGGTGAGATTATCCGAAAACCTTCTCTATAAACCACAGAATAAGTACAATTATTCCAATGATAACGAATGATGTTGAATAGCCTGTAGATCCAAAATTGGTGTCATTTGAAGATGTATTTTTGAAGGCGTGAAAATCGTTTAAATCGGGCGTAAAAAGGCTCCTTTACAAAGGTTCAAGGGAAATAAATTTCCCGTTGTTGACATAGGGAATTTTTATATAAATCAAAGAAGCAACATAAGACGAAATACAAAAAGCCCACTGTTCTGAAAAACCGAAACAGCGGGCTTGATTTGTTATTCATTTGTTATGCTTCTTTCTTTTATCACGCATTTTATTTATCATTTGATTGAGAGCATCCGAAGTTAGCTCATCCATTGGGATATGTGGGTTGAGATAATTTGAGATACAACGGAACTGCTGAGAATAGGTTGAGATTGTTTTGTCTGCCAGACCGCTTGCTTTCTTAAATAACATGAGCGGGCATAAACATCTTCGATACTTTGGGATAAATTCATCTTAATTTTCATAAAAATCAGGCCTCTTGACTCGTTAGAATTTCACGTAAGAGTCAAGAGGCCTTGAAAAACCTGATAAAAAAGAAAAACCACCGAAATCATTGAGATTTCAGTGGTTTGGTCCGAGTGGCGAGACTTGCTTTGCGTTGCAAAGCAACGAATCATATTATATGTCCCTCGTGTCTCTGCCTATGGCAAACCGACACGAGATGGACTACGAGTTCAAGTCTCGTATTGGTTACATAAAGCAAAAAAATAACCGCTGAAACCAAAGTTTCAACGGTTATATGGTCCGAGTGGCGAGACTTGAACTCACGGCCTCTTGACCCCCAGTCAAGCGCGCTACCAGCTGCGCCACACCCGGATTTGTCGCCTGTCGTTTCTGACGACTTGTATATTATACAGTATGTTTTTGCGTTTGTCAATAGGAAAATGAAGAAAATTTATACAAATTTGGGGATGTTGATTTCCGAGGGCATGGTCTCGGAAGAACTTTTGAGCCTGAAAGTACCGGGATATGTTTTTAGGTTGATTTGTTTGGTAGGTATGTGGTACAATGCTTTTACTAAAATATGGAGGATGCAAATATGCATAGAGTTTTCGGAATTAAGGAAAATGTCGAATATATAAATAGAGAAGGTGCATATTTAATCCCTGTTCATAACAATAAAATTGGTGTGGTAAAAACTGATAAAGGTTACTTTTTGCTTGGTGGCGGTTTGGATAGAAACGAAAGTCACGAAGACTGTATAAAAAGAGAATGTATTGAAGAAACCGGTTATACTGCTGTAATAAAAGAAAAAATATGTTCTGCTGAAACTTATACTACACATCCTGAATTAAGTTATTTTCATCCTGTTCAAAGTTACTATATAGGTGAACTTGAAGAAAAAGTTTCCGAGCCGATAGAAACAGACCATATTTTAATGTGGCTCAAATACGAAGAAATAAAAGGCAAAACGTTTGCTGAAATGCAGAATTGGGCATTGGAGCAATGTGCAGAAAGGTTTAAATGAGTGATAAGTTTATGAAACAATATATAATAGATACAGCAGAAAAAATCAATATAAACAACAACGACTATTATTTAAGATTTCGTTCTCAGAATTCTTCAAATCCCATTGTTCTGTTTTTGCACGGTGGTTGCGGTGCTGCAAACAGACCATTCATAATGAAATGGAATTCTGAATTAGCCGAGTATTGGCTGACCGATATAGTATGTATTAACAAAATTTATGGGGGGTACAAATATGCATAGATTTACAATAAAACCTTTAACTCCTGAACTGAATAAAGACTATCTCGACTTTTTTGATAATCGTGCATTTACTGACGGCAATCCTAACGGACCTTGCTATTGCACTTCCCCAAATCAGGATGAAGAAACCATTAAAAAGATGGTTAAAAAATTCAAAATATTTGGTGTTAAGAAAACACTCCGTAAGTATGCAGTAAAAATGCTGAATGAAAATAAAATACAAGGTTATTTAGCTTTTGACGGGGATATATCTATAGGATGGTGTAATTCTGCAGATATTGAAAGCTATTCAGGTTTTGTTCCCAAAATTGCAAAAGAAAACACTTGCGGAAAAACTGTTTCTATTGTTTGCTTTGAAATTGCCCCCGAATACAGAGGCAAGGGAATCGCATCTGCTTTTATTGAAAGAGTATGTACCGATGCAAAAGAAAAAGGATATGAGGCTGTTGAAGGCTATGCCAAACTTTCTGAACAAAGAGATGATTTTGATTTTCAAGGTCCCGTACAACTCTATAAAAAAGCGGGTTTTGTTGCTGTCGCAAGTGAAAACGGACAAGTTATTATGCGAAAGATGTTATAACTATTACTGTTTTCAGAGGTGATTTATAATGAGATATTCAGAATTACTCAACTATTGTCTTTCAAAAAACGGAGCATATATTGACCATCCGTTTGGTCTTGAAAGTGATATAATAAAAGTTGAAGGAAAAATTTTTGCACAGTTGTTTATTCTTAAAGGCAGGGAAACCGCAACACTTAATTGCGAACGAATGACAGGCGATTTCTACAGACACCTGTTTCCGGATATTGTTGTAAGAGGTTATCATTGTCCGCCGGTTCAACAACCGTATTTTAACACATTCCCCATTGACAGTGTTCCTGATGAAATGATTCTGGAAATGGCAGATCATAGTTATATAACGGTTGTCGGCAAACTTCCCAAATATAAACAAAAGAAATTGTTAGGTGATATTTAATGGAGAACCCAAAGTGAATAAATCATATATTGCATATCTTACTAACGTTCATACGATGAAAGAATACAGAAACAAAGGTTACGGAACTGAATTGCTTTCATACATCAAAGAATATCTGAAAGAAAAAGGCTGTGAATTAATCTTTGTATGGCCGAGTGATAATTCTGTTAATTGGTATTCAAAGAAATGGTTTCAATATAGAAAATAACATAATGGAAAGCGAGTTTTAATATGAGTAAGAATTATATTATCAGAGAGGCTGTTCTCTCTGATGCACAAGCTATTTATCATATCAATAAAACAAGCCTTGGTTACGATTATGATTATGATAAACAAAAAGCAAAAATTGAGGTTGTGTTGAATGATAAAACACAGGTTATTTTTGTAGCAGAATGTGACAACAAAGTGGTTGGTTATATTCATCTTGTAAACTACGATGTTATTTATGCCGATAATTTCAAGAACTGTCTTGGATTAGCAGTTGATGTTGAGTATAAGCGAAACGGTATCGGTTCTGCGTTGCTGAATCAGGCTGAAATCTGGGCAAAAGAAAATGGTGCCGTAGGAATCCGTCTTTGTTCAGGTATTGAGCGAGAAAAAGCTCATCAGTTTTATCAATCACAGGGTTATGAGGTAACGAAATTACAAAAGAACATTAAAAAGATTTTTTAGTTATGGAATGTATTTCAAAGTATAAAACAAGGTGATAATTATGATAAAAATAGATGCAGGCGATTTCTTCTTGGTTGAGCCAAGTGAGGAATATGCAGAACAAATTGCTGAATATAAACAGGCTTGTCTGGATGCGAATTCTTCAATGGATGGTTGCGGTCCTCTTCGCAGATGCGAGGATTCGCTTACATATATTTCAGAGTGCAGAAAATACACATCCCCCGAAACACTACCTGACGGGTGGGTTATATCAACGCAGTTTTTCTACATCCGCAAGGCTGATAATCGACTTGTGGGCATGATACAGGTACGCCATTATTTCAATGATTGGCTTTCAAAGTTTGGAGGTCATATCGGGTACTCAATAAAACCAAATGAAAGAAGAAAAGGCTATGCGACTTCAATGCTGAAAGCTATTCTTCCTTATTGCAAAGAAATCAGTCTTGATAAAATACTTATATCCTGTATTGATGGCAATATCGGAAGCGAAAAAACTATACTTAACAATGGTGGTGTTTACGAATCCACCGTATATGAACAAGACAGAAAACGCAATTTGAAGAGATTCTGGATTGAACTTCAATAATATGTTTTGTAAGGTTTCTGCTCTCACATTTGCGAGGGCAGTTTTTATATATAAAAAGTACGGTATGTTGTTGTAAAACGCGGTAAAATATTGTATAATAAAATGTAAAGTGCTGATAGAAAGGAAAATCTGAATGAATTTTGTGAATACACCTACACCTGATATACTTGAAGGTTTTTGTCTGATAAAATCCCTTGAAAAGAAAACCACTGCAAAGGGTCTTACTTACCTTGACCTGATTCTTTCCGATTCAAGCGGAGAGATTGTGGCTAAATTCTGGGATTATAAAGAGAATATGCACAGCCACTTTGAGGCGAATATGCTTGTTAAAGTCCGCGGAAGAATGAACGAATATAACGGAGACGTGCAGTTCAGGGTTGAAAGAATCCGCGAATGCACAGAGGCTGACGGAGTACGTATTGAAGATTTTGTTCCCAGTGCAAATTATACGGGGGAAGAAATGCTCCGCAATATATATGAAATTATCGAAACTTTCGATGATGCACAAATCAAAAAACTTGTTAAGGCAGTGCTTGCAAAGTACGAAGAAAAACTTGTTTACTGGCCTGCTGCTTTCAAACTTCATCACGCAATGCGCGGAGGTCTTCTTTATCACACGCTGTCAATTATCAGAATGGCAGAATGTGTGTGCAAAATTTACACTTCTCTTGACAGAAGCCTTTTGCTGGGTGGTGCAATTCTCCACGATATTGCAAAAATTGACGAATTTGAAGTGTCATCAACAGGTATGGCAACAGGCTACAGCGTTGAGGGTACACTTGTGGGACACCTTGTGAAAGGTGCGATGATTGTGAGAGAAACTGCAAAGGAAATCGGAACAGATGAAGATACAGCCGTTCTTCTTGAGCATATGCTTATTTCTCACCACGGAATTCCTGAATACGGCGCAGCGGTGAGACCGCTGTTTGTTGAGGCTGAGGTTTTGTCACAGCTTGATACACTTGATGCAACAATTTACGAATTCAACGATGCCCTTCTGAATGTAAAACCCGGTGATTTTTCATCGAGACAGTGGGCACTTGATAACAGAAAACTCTATAACCACGGAAGACGTGAAATCAGCACAGACGTAAATCTTGATTGAGGTGATAAGAATGGATTGGACAGAAGTTTCTATTGAAGTGCCGGCAAAAGACGTAGACAAAGCCGGAGATATTGCGCAGATGGTAGTGCCTTACGGCATTTATATCGAAGACTACAGAACTCTTGAAAAAGAAACATGGGAAATTGCAAACATCGACCTTATTGACGAAGATTTGCTGAAAAAAGACAGATCAAAGGGCATTGTTCATGTTTATATTTCTCCTGAAGAAAATCCTCTTGAGGCTGTGGCTTTCTTAAGCGAAAGATATAATGCTGAAAAAATTGAACATAAAATTGACACAAAACAGTGCCGTAACGAAGATTGGGAAAATAACTGGAAGGCATATTTCAAACCCATGAAAATCGGCGAAAGACTTCTTATCCGTCCTTTGTGGGAAGAAAATGTTGACGCAGAGGGCAGGGCAGTGCTGAGCATTGAACCGGGACTTGCATTCGGTTCAGGCACTCACGAAACAACACGTCTTTGCCTTGAAACACTTGAAAAATATATTGAGCCGGGAAAAACTGTTCTTGATTTAGGCTGCGGCAGCGGTATTCTTTCAGTGGCATCTTTGCTTTTAGGTGCAGAAAATGCAACAGGCGTTGATATCGACAAACTTGCCGTTAAAACTGCCAGAGAAAACGGCGAAGTGAACGGCTTCGGTGAAGATAAACTGAAAGTAATTCACGGAAATCTTGCCGACAAAGTAACAGGTAAATTTGATGTTATCGTTGCAAATATCGTGGCAGATATTATTATCCTTTTCACTTCACAGGTACACGATTATCTGGCTGATGACGGTATTTTTATCACAAGCGGTATTATCGATGTGAGAGAAAAAGAAGTTACCGATGCATTCGAAAAATACGGCTTTGAAATTGTGGCACGTCACGAAAAGAGCAACTGGCTCTGCTTTGAGTGTAAGAAAAAATAAAAAATTCACAGAAAAAACCTGCAGGTACGATTTGAAACCTGCAGGTTTTATAATTTATTAACGATATTTATGTCAGCAAACAAACAGATGCACGATGCTGTAAGTTCCGTCTGCGTTACGACGCATAGCTATGCCTGATTTTGTCCATTTGCTATTGAGCATATTGTCGTTGTGGGTAGGTGAGTTTTTCCAATTATCGAAAGATTCACTTGCGGAAACATTCCAGAAGAAAGATATGTTTTCGCCGCAACCCATATAACTGTAGTTGTATTCGTCAAGAATGGAGTAGTAGCTGGTGCCGTCGGGGCGTGTGTGACCTTGTACGGAATCCTGTTCCTGTGCTCTTACATAAGCCATTTTGCAAAGATCAGGGTCAAGAACAAGTTTATTCAGACCGTTCTGTACTCTGTAGTCGTTGATTTTATTGAACAAAGTTACGATTTCAGTTTCCGGAGAATATGAGGGAAGTTTTGGTGAGGAAGGTGATGTGGTCGTAACTTTTTGTGTTGTAGTGACAGGCTTATTTGTTGTGGTAACCTGATTTTTTGTTGTTGAAGAAGAATTCTTAGTAGTCGATGTCCGGTTATCGGTGCTGCCTGAAGCTGCAGATTCTTCTGTGCAGTGACCTGTCTGAGGTCCATTGGTTGTTGCGTCTGCTGAAAGTTCTGTTGTGTTTTCTTCCGGGATACTTTCGGGAGAAGACTGTGCTGCGGTGCTGAGAGTGGTTGCGACTTTTATTTCAGTTTTTGAATCAGAACAAGCTGCTACGCTCAGCATAATAACCAACGTTAAAATTACTGACAAAAACTTTTTCAAAGATAAGACTTCCTTTCAAAATCATTTTAATTTATATGTTTTTATCAATATCCGGGTACTCCTGCAGTTTTGCAGTTTGCAACATGTTCATCCCACGTTACAGCGTAATAATAAGTTGTAAGGTCCTGGTCAGTTACAAAGAAAAGAAAATCTGTTTCAGCAGGGTAAAGAGCTGCTTTGATTGAATCGTATCCGGGGCTGCAGATTGGTCCTTTCGGTAAAGCGGGACATTTGTAAGTGTTATAATTATTCCTGTTTTCTTCAGTTATGCCGTTTTCAAGAAACGGACTGCAGTGAGTTTCAAGGTAATTGATTGTGACGTCACATTCAATGGGTGTGCCTGTATCAAGTCTGTTGTGAAGAACAGAAGAAACTTTATAATTTTCGCTGTTGCCTGCTTCTGCCTGTATAATGGAAGCAATAGTCATAATTTCGTCCATTGTATAACCGAGCTCGGCAGCACGTTGCCTGTCTTTGTCTGAAATTCTGGCAAAGTAGTTATCGGTGAAACGTCCGATTACAGAGTCTACGCTTTCATCGATATAAAACTCATATGTGTCAGGGAAAAGGTAACCTTCAAGGGTGAAAACGCGTTCATCTTTGTTTGTGATTTCAAGTTTGTTCAGCAATTCTTCAGAGGGATTCTGCACTCTTTCGAGAAATTCCTGTGCATTGCAGATATTGTTTTCTTCAAGCCTTTCTGCAATCTGTGTTGCAGTGAAACCTTCGGGAAAAGTGACGGTTGCAACGTCATCATTGTTATAAACAGGATTTTTTATAAAATCTTTGATAGCAGAAATTTTATCATTTCCGTTTATGTCAAGAGTGGGGTTGCCGGGACCTAACAGAATAATGACTGAAACTACCACAACTGACATCACAGCAGCGATTGTTGCAATAACAATTTTGCCTGAAGAAACTTTCTTTTTAGGTTTGCTTTTATGACTGTCTGATGATAATTTATCGGTGTTAAGTTTAATTTCGCTTCCGCAGAATTTGCAATGCTCCGAATCTTCGGGCAGGTTTCTGCGACATTTCGGACAAGTAATCATAGCGATTTTCCTCCGTGTGAATAATTCATAAACTATTGTATCACATCGGGGTATTCTTTTCAACAAAAAATCACCATTTCCTGAATCTTGCATAGAATGATAAAAAGGAGGTTTGCGTATGATTACTAATGCTGCAACATTTTATTCCGGTTCATTGACTCCTGACGGATTTTTTTCAGTTTCTTCGGTTTGTGCGGAAGACAGCCATAATACAAGAACTTTTGTTGTAAGGGGCGGTGTAAGCGAAAGTGCTTCATTTATCGGAAATGTGTGCACACAGCTTGAAAAGGAAGGTTTGTATATGCAGAAATTCAGAAATTCTTTTGCTCCGGAAAGTCTTGACGGTGCATATCTGCCTGATGTTGATGTGTACATATTTGACGGAAATTTACACAACAGTTTTATTATGTCAATGCCTGACAGCAGACAATATTCTGTTGATTTGTCTGCTGCAGCAAACAAGAAAGAGCTGTATCTGAACAAAGCAATTATCAGAGAAGCAATGGATAATGAGAAAAAGTATAAAGAGAAGGCTGTGCGTTTTCTATCTGCGGTAAAGTCGGTTTCTAACGATACGCAAAGACTTGCAAGCGACGCTGTGAATGCAGAAAAAATCGAGCGTTTTGTTGCACGTTTCGTGAAAAAGGAATTAGGGTCGCTGTCGTCATTCAGCGGAAAAGAATATTTCCGTTTTCTGACATCAATCACACCACAGGGCGTAAGTTTCCCTGAAAACACACTTGTGAGTATGTGTCCGAAAATATACTGCATCGACGATAAAATCGGCACAGTTTCTGAGCTTCTTATATCGCAAATCCGTGAGAGCACTCTTCTGTGCGGCTTTGATGTTGTAAACATGCTTTCTCCTTTAAAAACACAATTCACTACTCCTGAACATATTTTTATTCCGGAACTTGGCGTCGGCATTATCACATCGAATGAGATACATCATTACAGAGGCGAATGTTTCAGAAGAGTAAGCTCTGCAAGATTTCTTGACGGCGAAAAAATGAAAAAACATAAAAGCAGAATCAGGTTTAATATTTCAGCACGAAAAGAACTTCTTAATCAGGCTTATTTCCTTCTTGGTGAAGCTAAAAAACACAGAGATGAATATTTTGAGGTGTATTCACGAAGTTTTGATAAAGAAAAAATACAGTCCCTTGAAAAAGAGACTGTAAAAGAAATTCTTACATATTTCAGTTGTACATAAACATAAGAGCAAATGTGCCGGGACCGCAGTGAGTGCTGATTGTGCTTCCGGCACGTGAAATGAGCACTTCTTTGAAATTATAATTGTCTTCAATGTAAGCCACAAGGTCTTTGAGTTCATCTGCATCAAGGCCTGAATGGTCAACGAAAATTCTGCTGTAGTCGATATTTGGGGCAGAAAGCTTGTCGTCAATATACTGACGTCTTACCACATCTGTTTTGCCGCGATATTTTTTGCCTACGGAAAGTGAACCGTCAGGCAGATTTTCGATTGTAGGCTTAATCCCGAGAATATTTGCACCGAAAGCCACAAGTGCAGAGCATCTGCCGCCTTTGTTCATGTAAGTAAGAGTTTCGAGAATGAAACTTGTGCTTACTTTATCGCGCAATGCAACAAGGTTTGAAGCAATTTCTGAAGCGGGAGTTCCGCTTTCTGCCATTTCAACACCTTTGATTGCAAGAACTGCCATGCCTGTAGAAAGACGTTTTGTGTCAACCACATAAACGTTGTCATATTCCATAGCAGCGATACATGCATTCTGGTGTGTTGAAGAAATCGCACTGCTTAAAGAAAGGTGCACCACAGAATAGCCGTCATCTGTGAACTTTTTGAAGAAATCCTGATACTCAGCAACTGAAATTGCAGAAGTAGAGGGAAGAATTTTCTTCTCGTTATATGCGTTATATATATCATCGGGAGTTATATTCACGCCGTCAAGGTAATCCTCAGCATCCAGGATTACGTGCAGCGGTATGATTTCAATGCCGTATCTTTTTGCTTGCTCAGCAGAGAGATCAATCGGGCTGTCGGCAGTTATAACTGTCTTGCTCATTTATCTTACCATCCTTGATTGACTTTTATCGAAAAGTAATTGTATCATAAAATTACCAATAAATCAATGTTTTAATAAAAAAACAGAATTATTAATTTTTTGTAACATTTAATTTTTACACAAAAATGCTTTTGTTTAAATAATTGCACCGATTACAAGCATTTCTTCGATTCTTTCATAAATTTTATCAAGTTGCTCCACAGGCAGAGGATTTTCACCTTTGCCTATTTCTATTGTAAAAGCACTTTTTCTGAAATATTCAATAAACCAGTCTTTAAAACCGCCGTGGCTTGCAAGAGAATCGTTTTTTACAAGCTCATAACCGCTGCACACGCTGAAAATATTTGCCATAGTAAGGCTGTTTTCAGGAGTGTTGTTGCCATAGGACCAATAAATTTCTTCACCCTGAGAATGTATTGCAAAAGCGTGGTCTATATGATTCCTTTCACAAAAACGCACAAGCGACTGTGTTTCAGGCTCGCTGTGAGGTGCAAAACCGCCGAATTGACGGGGTGAGGGACCCATAATTCCTGCTTCTGCTTCCATTTCACGCAGAGTTTCCCAGCCGGCGTCAAAGTTATGGTTTATGTCAACGCCTCTGCAGTTTGCGTTCCATTTTGTGAAATCATTATGTGAAATGTCTCGCACAAGACCCTCGTGTTTTCCTGCACTTTCAGGACCGTTGAGAAAAATTTCCACACCGTCGGGGTTTACGCAGGGGATTACGGTAATGCCTTTTGAAAGCAGAGAAGCACTGATATCAACGCCTGAGATGTCTTTTCCCTGTGCTACTGCATCGCATATCTTTTCAAGAAAACGGAAAAGTACAAGAGCTGTCAGCCATTCGCTTGCGTGGAAAGCGCCTGCAAACAGGACTATGTTTTTATAATTCCCCAGACTGTATGCCATTATGTCACGGTTGCATACGCTTTTTCCTATGGAATGACAGATAAGAAAAGGATATTTTTTCTGCAGTTTATCTGTTATTCTTATACTTTCGTTGTAGTCAAGTGTTTGCGGCAGAATGATTCTTTCCATATTGTTAATTTCCTCCTGAAAAATTATTATTTTTTTAGATTTACTGTTTATTTTTTCAAAAAGCTATGGTATTATATATTTATGTATAACATTTTTTCTGTAAAGATGGTGAACAGATGGAGCTTTTTGAAAAACGATTGTCAGGCGAATGTCTTTATGAAGGCAAAATAATTGATTTACATAAAGATGAAGTACTTCTCCCTGACGGCAACACTTCAATACGTGAGGTTGTAAAGCATAACGGCGGAGTTACCGCAGCTGCACTTACTGATAAAAATGAAATTTATCTTGTAAGCCAGTTTCGTTATCCAAATTCTCACGTGCTTACGGAAACTCCCGCAGGCAAGCTTGAAAAGGGCGAAGACCCTTTGGATGCAATTAAAAGAGAACTTAAAGAGGAAATCGGTGCTGAAGCAGAAAAATATTATTTTCTCGGCACTTTCAATCCCACTCCTGCATATTGCAGTGAAATTATTTATCTTTATGTTGCAACAGGCTTAAAAGAAGGCGAACAGCACCTTGACGAAGACGAATTTCTCGATGTTAAAAAAGTTCCCATTGAAGAAGCGGTGAGAATGGTGCTCGACGGTGAAATTACCGATGGTAAATCGCAAGCACTCATCCTTAAAACATTTATGCTTCTTCAGGACGGAAGTATACATAAATTTTTGATTTAACGGAGGTTGAATTACTAATGGAAAAGAAACAATGGTACAAAGACGCGGTAGTTTATCAGATCTGGCCGAGAAGCTTTTGCGATGGTAACGGCGACGGTATCGGCGACCTTTGGGGCGTGCTGAGCAAACTTGACTACATCAAATCGCTTGGTGTAGACGTTATCTGGTTCTCACCCCTTTATCCTTCTCCCAACGAAGACTATGGTTATGATATCGCTGATTACAGAAACATTTCTCCTGATTACGGCGATCTTGACATTTTTAAGAAAGTTCTTGATGAATGCCACAAACGTGGTATGAAGGTTATTATGGACCTTGTTGTTAACCACACATCACGTCAGCACGAATGGTTCCTTGAAAGCCAGAAAGGTCATGATAATCCTTATCACGACTATTATTTCTGGAGAAAAGGTAAATCAGATAAGAAACCTCCCAACAACTGGCTCTCAACTTTCGATGGAGACGCTTGGGAATATAACGAAAACCTTGATGAATATTATCTTCACATTTTCGCAAAAGGTCAGCCTGACCTTAACCACGATAACCCCAAGGTAAGAGAAGAAGTTAAAGATATTATGCGCTTCTGGCTTGATATGGGCGTTGACGGATTCCGCGAAGACGTTATCACATGGATTTCAAAAGCAGAAGGACTTCCCAACGGTATTCCGATTCCTGTTGCTTGCGGACTTGAACACTACACACACGGTCCCCACATTCATGAATATCTCTTAGAGTACAGACGTGATGTGCTTGATAACTACGATTGCTTTGTAGTTGGTGAAGCACCTATGATGACTCCCAAGGCTGCTCTTCCCTTTATTGAAGAAGGCCCCAATCAGGAACTCGATATGATGTTCCACTTCCAGCACATGGAAGCAGACTGCTTTATGACAGACCCCATTCCTGTTCCCTTCAGCCTTAAGAGAATGAAAAAAGCTTTCTCAAGATGGCAGTATGCTCTTGAAGGCAAAGCATGGAATGCTCTTTACCTTGAAAACCACGACCATCCCCGTATTATCAGCCGTTACGGCAGCGAAGCATATCATGCAGAAAGCGGTAAAATGCTTGCAGCTATGTATATGCTCCAGAAAGGTACTCCTTTCGTATATCAGGGTCAGGAATTCGGTATGACAGATATCCGTCTTCCCGAACTTGAAATGTATGAAGACGTGTCTACATATAATGCTCACAGACTTTATAAGAGCGTTCTTCATATGCCTGAAGACAAAATTATGAACGTTCTTAAACACCGCAGCCGTGACAACGGAAGAACTCCCGTTCAGTGGTCAAGCGAAAAGAACGCAGGCTTCACAACTGCTGATAAGCCCTGGTTCTACCTTAATGAAAACTATTGGAAGATTAATGCAGCAGACCAGGAAGAAGACCCTGATTCACTCCTTAACTTCTACCGTAAACTTATCAAATTCAGAAAGAAATCAAAAGTTGTACGTGATGGTTCTTACAAAGAATATTATGAAAACAGCAGCGATTTCTATTGCTACGAACGTGTGCTCGGCAAAGAAAGAATGCTTGTTATCTGTTCGTTCAGCGATAAAGAAAAAGAATTCACATCACCTGCAGGCTACAATCTTGAAGAAGGTAAACTTATTTTTGCAAACTACGGCAAAAATATGCGTAAACACAACACATTCAAGGCAAGACCTTATGAATTGAGAGTTTACTATTTTGGTGGTAAATAATGAGCATATTATCCTTTATAATGTCCGTATTTACGGCTATCAGTTTTTTCTTCAATTCTTTTCCTGCTCTTTTCAAACAAGTAAGCACAGTGGAAATTAATGTTGACACATCTTCTTACGGTATGGAGATGCCCAATGTTGTCGATAACATAAATGTATGGCATATGGGCACTATGTTTTATGATGCTCAGCGAAACGAAGAAAATGACGTTTTCGAGTTTGTGAAATACGTTCAGCTTATGCAGTGCACAGGCGGGACACCTGACAGGGATTTATTCATAGACCCTTATGATACATCTACCCTGACTGACTATAAGTTTGAACCTCTCATAGAAAATTGCCGTGGTATTCTGAACCTTGGTGCGAAGCCTCACCTTAAATTGGGCGGTGTGCCAATCAAATTCACATCAGGATTTGAAATGGGCGATTTTGATATGAACGTTTATCCACCTGATGATTTTAATGCTTACTATGGTTACATTAAAGCTATCGCAGAAGCACTTGTAAAAGAATTTGGTCTGGAAGAAGTTAAAACATGGCGCTTTGGTGTTATGACAGAGTATGAAAACGAGCAGTGGTTTATGGCAAAAAGCCGTCTGCCTGAAGATTCGGCTATAGCATATTGCAAACTTTACGACTATACTGTTCAGGCTCTGCTTGACGTAATCGGTGAAGATGTTTTTGTTGGTGCTCATAGCATGACAGTTACTGAAGGCTTGTGGGACGAAGAAATTTTCATCCGCCATGTTGCAGAAGGTATAAACTATGCAAATGGTAAGAAAGGCACAAGAATCTGTTTCCTTTCAGCTTCTTTCTACGACAGCAGACCGGGCGAATTTACAAGCGGTTATACATTACCTGAAACTATAGGCTATCTTAAAGGCAAGGCTGAAAAATACGGACTCAACGGTCTTATTTACGGTATTGACGAGGGAAGAATCCTTTCAGGAAACACAAGCGGTAAAGATGACTCTCAGCTTCTTAACAGAACAACAGGCTACACATGGCAGGCTGCATACGATGCAAGGCTTTTCTCTCAGGCTATTCTTTCAGGTGCAGATTATTTCTCATCATGGAATTACCTGACAGGCAGTAATCTTTACGGCTATCCGATAATCAGTTACCATGTAGCGCAGAATATGGCAAAGTTTGAAGGTATGAAACTTCTTTCTGCTGATACAATGGCTGTTAAAACTTCGCTTAAAGTAGAAGTCGGAAATCTTGTTGCGGTTGACCCTGAAACAGGCGATTTTCGTGCTATGGTTTACAATTTCAAAAATGACCTTGATTACAAAGGTAAAGCAGAAGTTACACTCAATATTCCTTCTGCAGACGGCAAGAAGTATAAGGTTACACAGTATCTTATAAATGACGATTGCAACTACTTTGATGAGTGGCAGGAAGACAGAGTGAAATACAACATCACAGATAATTGTTTCGCGTGGTCACCTGATGACCCTATGCTTGACAATTCTACAACCCTTTCTGACCCCAAAGCAATAGAAATTTACAAAACAGAGCTTCGTGATAAATATATCGAATGTGCAAAGCTTACTCCTACGGAATTTGAAGTAACTGTAGAGGAAGGTAACATTTCTCTTAACATAAACCTTGAAGCAGGTAATGTAGTATTCTTTGAAATTGAAGAAGTATAATAAAAAACGCGGAACAGTAAATTAAACTGTTCCGCACTTTTTATGTTGTTTTTTTTCTTTCATAGGGTTCTTTGACATCTGTCAGATCAAGGATGTAATCAACTGAAACGTTGTAGTATTCAGAAAGCTTTATAAGCAATTCCACAGGAATTTGCCTTTGTTTGTTTTCGTATTGACAGTAAGTGTTTTGTTTTATATTGAGATAGTCAGCAATAGTTTGTTGAGTAAGGTCAGCATCTTCCCTTAAATCTTTTATTCTCATAAAATATCACCTATATATATTATGTATCAAAATTATACATAATCTCATTATGAGATATTGACAATTATCACATTTTGTGATAATTTATAATTGCGAAGAAACAAATATTAATTTAAAGGGTGATGTGTGTATGAAAAAAATTATTTCAATTTTCCTGTTGATAGCTGCTTTATTGCTGACTTTCGTTGCTTGCAGTAAAGATGCAGACGACACAAAAGCAACGGAAACCGCCGAAACAACAACGGAGAATAAAAATGGCGACGTATATGAAAACATTGCTTTTGATAACCTGAAAACTTTTACAACTGTTACAGGCGTAACCCTGAATTCTACAGTTGAAGAAAAAACATACGAAACAACATATGGCTACGTTGTGTTAACAGATGCTGATGAAAATATTACCGAGTATAAAGAATACTTGCTTGAATTCGGACTTAAGCTGACATCTTCCGGCGACGCTGAAACTACTACTTTTGAATTGGATGATAAAGAGCTTCGCATTGATGTTGAGGAAAACGAATCAGATATACGCATTAATATCACGATACCTTGCGACGAAGAAACCAACAATACAAGAAAAGAAAAAACATACTCTGAAATGGTTGCAGCTGCAGAAGAAGAAAAGTTTGATGAGGTCTATGATATTACAGACCAATTTTCAAGCGATGAAATTCAGAATTTTAAAGATGTTCAGGCATACAGATTGTTTTCTCTCGCGATGGAAGCATACGATGATAAGATATACGGTGAAGCACGTGAATATTTTATAAAATACTGCGAAGAAGATACAACAGATAAATTGGGCGGTAATGCCTATCTTGAAGAGTGTAACAATATATTAAGTAAATACAACGGTACATATTCTGGAAAAAGTTTTAACGGATACTTGTCATATTTCATATATATAAAAGACGGTAAAGTCGGTATGGAATTTGATAATCAGGAACTTTTAGGTACTGAGCCATCGGAAACAATATATTACCTTGATTACCTTCGCATAGAAGAAATTGATGGTTACACATTACTCCACGTTGTAGGCTATACTTCAGGTAAAATTGACTACAAGTATGACCTTGTTCCGACAGAAGATGGTTCAATAATTGTAAATGATCACGCATGGACTAAACCGGCAGAATATTATAACGATGATGCTGTATTCGCAGGAATATATGAGAAAACTTCATCGGAAACACCGCCTGAAGCATAACTGAAAACAAAGACTCTGCCAATTTAAAAATAAAAGAAAGGCTGACGGATTTCCGTCAGCCTTTTGTTTTGCTTGCCGTTTATTATTCCGGTATAGTCACCGGTTCAGTTGGGGTTCCCTGATCAGAATTGGTTTCCTGGGTTACTTTGCTCAGGGAAATTGCTTCTATTGTTGCATCAGCCGTCTGGAGTGTTTCTTCGTATTTCTGCTCAATGGTGAATTCTACTGTGTCGCCATTGTTGAGATACAACACATCGTCTGAATCTTTATATGCAATCTTGAACCATACATCATAACTGTCAAGTTTTATATGATAGTATGTGTTTCCATCAGCAACGGCAGAGCGTATATCGGTTATCACTCCCTGTGCTGTGATGTTTTCAACTTTTGTTTCTTCTTCTTTTTCAGTATCTAAGAGACCGAGTTGTTCAAGCTCTTTTTTTGCATCTCCGTCAATGCCCATTTCGTTATAGTACATCTGCAGACAATCTTCAAGTTTTACTGCAGCAACTGCTTTCTGTGACTGTTCAACGTTAACAAGTGAATACATTTTAACGTATCCTTTGCTGTCTTTAAGAGCCATGAAAAATGTGGGCTCATTGCCGATATTCAGCAGCAATGGGAATGTTGCAGTGTAGCCGTAGTCAGATACTTTACCTTCAGCAGATTGCTGTGCAGAAGCTTCATTAGCACCTGATTGTTTGAAGAATTTTGTTTCTTTTGTTCGCTGGTTTGTGAGAATGAAGCCGATGATTGAGTCGTCAGATGTAACAGAAGTAACGCCTGTGTACATATATACGTCGTCGTTAAGCGCAATGTAGTTGCTGCCTTCTGTTGCAATTTTAACGTCTTTCTGACCGAGGATTGAGTTGAAGAAACCGCTGCTGTACTGTCCGTAGTAGTTGAACTGTTCACAGATAAGTTCTGAAGAATAAATTCTGTCAACCCACTGAAGTCCGGGGTCAGTTTTTGCAGTTTCTATATCATAATATTCGCTTTCACCTGTTGTTGCATCAACAAGTACAACGCCGATTACATCGTCACCACCGAAAAGACCGACTGTTTTGTCGATTCTGGGGCAGATCCAGTATGGTGTGCCCTTATCGTCAATTTCAAATGTTGCATTGCCAAAAAGATATGTGGGATACTGGAAGCGAAGATGACGTGACAGAAGCCTTGAGAAATGTTCGGAAGGAGAATATTTGATGTTTTCCATTCCCAGGTCTTTGAGCTTTACAACATCAACTTTCTGTGTTGTCATATCAACAACCATATATGCGGGAATGCCCTGTTCACGGTTAGTGAACCATTTGATGATGTTTGCGTATTTGAGTGTTGTTACACGAACAGGTTTTCCTTTGTAGTTAATCTGTGTGTAATCTTCTGCGTCTTCATACTGTGAAACGTATTCTGAAAGTTCACCAAGCTGTTTGCCGCCAAGGTTTTTGGCTGATTCTTCGTCAAGCATAGGCACAGACTTGAAGTCAAGCTCTTTGAATTCTTCAACAAACTCTGCTTCCTGCACTGTTATAATCCGGCTGAAATCTTTTGCTCTGAAGAAGATAGATGATACGAGCGCACCTACAACAACAATAAGAACAAGCACGCAGATAATGGTGCCGGGTATGAGTGTGTTTTTCTTTACATAGGGCAGATATTCCGGTCTCATAAGAGCCTTACTTGTAAAGAAAGAAAAAATCGGATAAGCTATGGCTATAAGACCAATCCAGAAATAAAGTTTGATATCCTTGAAGTTGAAAGCGGGAAGCATAATGTAATATCCTACTGCACCTACAATAAGTGTAAGTATAGCATTGATAAGCACTTTTTTGCCTGCTTTTTCAGGCGGAATCACTACTTCATTTTTGTTATAAATGTGTGTGAAAACGTTCGCCTTGCTGAAATTTCCTGAATCCATAAATGTATTCACTCCTGAAAAAATTATAATTACGATAATTATTGTACAATATTCACAGTAAAAATACAAGTATTATTTAAAAATTATAAATGAACGTATTATTAAATTGCTTGACAATATTGTAAAATACTGCTATAATATAAAACTGTCGCACGGTATTTGTGTGGCTATCCTTGCTCTGTAAAAGTAAAGACAGGGCCATTTTGACCAGAAGGAGGTGCTTGATAATGGCAGCAAACAGCTATGAAACCATGTTGGTTTTCTCAGTTGCAAACGGTGAAGAAGGCGCAAAGGCTCTCTACGAAAAGTTTAATGCTCTCATTGAAAAGAACGGCACAATCAACTCTGTAGACGAGTGGGGCACACGTAAGCTCGCTTATCTCATTGATGATGAAGCTGAAGGTTTCTATGTAGTAACAAACTTCTCTGCAGAACCCCAGTTCATCGCTGAACTCGACCGTCGTGCAAAAATTACTGATGGCGTACTTCGTATTCTCACAGTAAGAAAATAAGGATAACACGAAAGGAAAGGTATTTGAATTATGCTTAACAATGTTGTTCTTATGGGAAGACTTACCGCTGACCCCGAACTTCGTCAGACAAGTTCAGGCATTGAGGTAACATCTTTCACCATCGCCATCGACAGAGGTTATGTTCGTCAGGGTGAAGAACGCCAGACCGATTTCATCAATTGCGTAGCATGGCGTCAGACAGCAAAGTTCATTTCTTCATATTTCCGTAAAGGTCAGATGATTGCCGTAACAGGTTCAATCCAGACAAGAAACTATGAAGATAAGAACGGCAACAAACGCACTGCAACAGATGTTGTTGTTGCAACTGCAAGTTTCTGCGGTTCTAAAAATGAAACAGGTGCTGCATCTGCTCCCGCAAACAGTAATCCCTATTCTGCTCCTGCAGCTTCTTATTCTACAGCAGTTGCATCAGATTTTGAGGAACTTCAGGGTGACGATGATCTTCCGTTCTGATTTTTCAGAACACCTAAATTTTTAAGGAGGTAAATCACATGGCTTACGATAAATCACAGCGTCCTAACAGAAAAGGCCGCAAAAAGGTTTGTGCTTTCTGTGTAGATAAAGCAACAGAAATCGACTACAAGGATATTGCTAAACTCGGTAAATTCACATCCGACAGAGCTAAAATCCTCCCCAGAAGAGTAACAGGCACTTGTGCAAAACACCAGAGAGAGCTTACAACAGCTATCAAACGTGCTCGTCAGGTTGCTCTTATGCCCTACACAGCAGACTGATTTAATTAAAAATATTTCCGCTTATCGACAATAGTTGATAAGCGGTTTATTTTTTAGGTAAGAAGTAATAAGAACCTTACGAAACAAGACGAAATCAGAGATTTCTTTGTTTCGGAGAACCTTGTTACTCGCAAACTCGTAATAGCTAATAAGTAATAAGTGTGGGTGGACTCTGTCCACACCTGATTATATAATGGTAATTTATAATTTAAACGAAAAATCACCTCTGTCAAAATCTTTGATTGTGACAGAGGTGATTCTCTTTTAATTTTCTTTTGTTTTTATTCCGTAGAAATGGATGATATTCATATCTTCTTCCATATCAAGTCCGTGTGAGCCGCAGTCGCCGTCAATTTCATGGCAACCGTGGTCAGGAAGAAAGCCGTAAAGCACATCGTGATTTTTCCATTCGGATTTTATTTTATCAACTAATTCTTTATAAAAAGCAATGTTGTGCCTGAGTGCATTTATTGATTCTTCTGCTTCAGGGCCGAATTTATGCATTGCACCGTCGTAATTGCCGTTGTAAATCACAATCAGGTCGTAGATATCTTCATCAATTAATTCAAGAGCTTTTCTATTGACTTCTTCCACTGATTCGTAAATGAAATAATCCATTTCTCTTTCAAGGAAAATGCATGAAATGCTGTCGCGTGCAGTTGAAACGATAGCACATTTTTTGCCGGCTTTGATAAAGGTGTCAAAAATTGTGTTTACTGTAAGCACAGGCTTTTCATATTTCTGAATACCGTGGATTTCAGGCATAACTCCTGTGTACATTGATGCAAAGCAAACAGGTGTTACGCTCGGCATAACTGAAAGCACGGGAAGTGCAATATCAGAAGAAATAACCGCATCTGTAAAAAGGTGAGTATATTTCTGATAAAGCCATAAAGCCACAGCATCGGGGTTATATAAAACTGCTCTGTCGACTTTTCTGCCTGCAAGTTTTTCTTTTGCAAGGGATAACAAAACGGGGTTTGTATTTTCTCCGTTTTCAATGCCCATGATTTCTGCAACAGTGTCTTTTACTGTTGTAAGGCATATTGAATTTCTGATTTCTGACATTACTTTTTACCTCCTGAAACAAAACACCCAAGCTGACTGTCGTCTGCGAAACTGAAAAAACCGTTTGAGCCGAAAATTATATGGTCAATCAGTTTTATGTCGAATAACTCAAGTTGATTTTTCAAACTGCTTGTGGAATTGATGTCACTTTTTGACGGTATGGCAGAAGAAGTAGGGTGATTATGAGCCACCGCAACACTGTGGGCGTTAAAAGAAATTGCTTTACGTAAAATTTCTTTTGTGTTGAAATTCAGACCGTTTTCCATTCCCAGACCGATTGATTCAGTCGCTTTCACTTTAAGTGCACTGTCTAAAAATACTGCGACAAGTTTTTCGCTTGTCTGACCAATGAAAAAAGGTTTTAGAAACCGCATTGTTTTTTCAGGTGTATTCAGAGGCACAGATTCTTTCTTAGACTTTTCATAAAAAGAAAATACCTGTGTAAGCGACGAAAGGAATATTGCTGAATTTTCACTTAAATTTCCTTTGTTCATCAGTTCTTCTGCGGATGCATCAAGCACACCCTGAAGCGAGCCGAATGTGTCGATGAGTTTGTGAGCAATAATGTTTGTATCCTTTTGCGGAATTGTGTGAAAAAGCAGAAATTCAAGAATCTCATGTGGTTGGAAACTGCCTAAACCTTCTGCGAGAATACGTTCACGCACACGGTTTCTGTGACCTTTGTGAGGACAGTTGTTAGCCATTTATGAAAACTCCTATTTTTATTTTTGTCCGTAGTATGCATTCGCACCATGTTTTCTGAAATAGTGTTTGTCAGAAAGCACCTGCGGTGCTCTTTCAATCTGCGGCGAAATGAGCAATGTTTTCATTGCCATTTCTGCAACTTCTTCAAGCACGACTGCATTGTGCACTGCTTCGTCTGCGTCTTTGCCCCATGTAAAAGGACCGTGTGAACGGCAGAGAATTGCAGGCATTTCCATGGGGTCAATGTTGTTTTTTTCAAGTGTTTCAATAATAACAAGACCTGTGTTTTTTTCGTATTCGCCGTTTATTTCTTCTGCTGTGAGCATTCTTGTGCAGGGGATATCTCCGTGGAAATAGTCAGCGTGTGTTGTGCCGAAAAAGGGAATGCTTCTGCCTGCCTGCGCCCATGAAGTTGCGTTGTTTGAATGTGTATGTGTGATACCGCCGATTTCGGGGTATTTCTTGTAAAGTTCAAGGTGGGTTGCAGTATCTGATGAGGGTGACAAATCGCCTTCAATTTTGTTTCCGTCAAGGTTTAAAACAACCATTTTATCGTAAGTGAGTTCATCATAGCTTACTCCGCTTGGTTTTATTACAACAAGACCTTGTCTTCTGTCAATACCGCTTACATTACCCCATGTGTAAGTAATAAGTCCCTTTGTCTGCAATTCTATATTTGCAGCACAGACTTTTTTCTTTAAAGTTTCAAGCATGTTAAATTACCTCTTAACCGTAAATTGCTTTGCCCAACATAAGATTCTGTTTGAGTGAACGGATATCTGTGTTTTCATCAATGTAAACTACTTCAATACCCATTGCTTCGCCCCATGCACCCAGCTGCTCTGCGGTAAGGTCGTATGAGAACGCAGTATGATGTGCACCGCCTGCAATAAGCCAGCTTTCGATGCCTGTGTAGAAATCAGGCTCGGGTGTCCAGAAAGATGTTGCAACGGGAAGGTTAGGCATTTCTTTTTCTGTTTTTCTGCAATTTACTTTGCTGATAATAAGTCTGAAACGTGTGCCTAAATCAATAAGAGATGCTGCAATACCTTTACCTTCTTTTGCGGTGAAAACAAGTCTTGCAGGGTCTTCTCTGTTACCCATTGAAAGGGGTTCAACTCTTATTCCGATTTTTCCGTCAGCAATAGAAGGGCAGATTTCAAGCATATGTGACTGAAGAATGCCTTCTTTTCCGGGAACAAGGTTATATGTATAGTCTTCAAGCATTGAAGTGCCTTTTGCGTCTTCTTTGCCTGCAGTCATAACTTTCATAAGTCTTACCATAGCTGCAACTTTCCAGTCGCCCTCTGCACCGAAGCCGTAGCCTTTTTCCATAAGACGCTGAATTGCAAGACCGGGCAACTGCACGTGACTTCCCAGGTCATCGAAATGTGTTACGATTGCGTGGTAATTCTTTTCTTTAAGGAATTTTTCAAATCCCAATTCAATTCTTGCTTGCTCTGAAACGTGTCTGCGGAATTCCTCGTCACTATGATTTCCTGTGTTTATTATATCGTATTTTTCATACATTTCGTCTGTAAGATTTTTAACGTCGGCTTCGTCAACGGCATTTACATATTCAAAAATATCGTTGATAGAATAAGTGTCAATTTCCCAGCCGAATTTAATCTGTGCTTCAACCTTGTCGCCCTCTGTAACTGCAACGTTTCTCATATTGTCGGCAACACGAAGGACGCGGATATTGCTGCTTTCAACAATGCCGATTGCAGTTGTCATCCATGAAGCGATTTTATCCTGAACTTCTTCTCTTCTCCAGTGTCCCACAACAGTTGTACGGGGAATTTCCATTCTTGAAAGAATGTGAGCATATTCTCTGTCACCGTGTGCAGACTGATTTTCGTTCATAAAATCCATATCGATTTTATCGTAAGGGATTTCTTCGTTGAACTGTGTGTGAAGATGAAGCAAAGGCTTTTTCAATTCTTTAAGACCGAGAATCCATGATTTCGCAGGCGAGAAAGTGTGCATCCATGTGATAACACCTGCGCAGGTTTCATCAAGGTTTGCTTCGTTGAAAGTTTTTCTGATAACTTCGTTTGTAATGAGAGTGGGCTTGAGAATAATTTCAAAAGGCATTTTGCCTGATTTATTGAGGTAATCAACAATTTCTGCTGAATGAGCAGCAACATGCTGCAGGCATTCATCACCGTAAAGGTTCTGTGACCCTGTGAGAAACCAGAATTTATATTTTTTCAGTGCTTTCATTTTCTTTACCTCCGTCGTTATTTTTTTCTTCTTTGTTTTCTTCGTTATCTTTTCCCTGTTTAACATCAGCGGAAGATTTCCACAAGTGTATAACGCCTTCGTCATTGAGAAGTTTAATGAAAATTATTGTAAGGGGAACTGCAAACATACCGATAAGTCCGAACAATTTTATGCCTATATACATACCCATAATAGTGAGGAAAGGCGGAAGACCGAGCTGACCTGCTACAAGTTTCGGCTCGATAAACTGGCGCATAACCGAGATGAATACGTACAAAACAAGGATGCCGATGCCCATGGGAATATCGCCTGATACGAAAGAATAGAAGGCCCATGGCCAGAGGATAGTACCTGTGCCGAGCACAGGCATTATGTCCACAATCGCAGTGCCGAAAGAGATGAAGAAAATCCAGCTGCCTTTGTAAATGCCGAGAATTTTCAATGCGGAAAGTCCAAGGAACATTTCAATGAATGTAACGAAAATAATGAGTGCATATGCTTTGACAAGGTTTTTAAGAGAAAATGTAACAATTTTTTTTGCTTTTGTAAAGTTTTCGCTTTTACCTGCAAACTGACGTTTTACAAAGTTTACAAGTCTGTCGTAATCTGATGTTATGAAACAGCAGGAGAATATTGAAACAATAAATGCCACAAAAACAGAGGGAATTTGTTTTGCTGTGTCCCATACTCCGCTGAGAGAATTTGTGATAGCGGAAATATCAACATTTTTCAGAATTGATGATATGTTTATTGAAAAACCACCTGATGAGCCTGAGTTGCTGTTACTCAGTGAATCAATTACGGAAGAAATATTTGTGTTTATCGTGTTTTCAATTGAATTGGGCAGAAATCTGATTTTATCTGCAATCCAGATTTCAAGGCGGTTAAGGAAAGTTGTCATATCGCCGAATTTGTTTGCCAGGAAAACAAGGAAATCACGGAAAGCTTCCCATATTTTAACGCCTATAAGTGCTAAAAGGAAAATGAATGCTGCGGCAATCAGCATTACCATTACACCCGAAACAAGGCCTTTTTTCAGTTTGGTTTTTCTGCAGATGAAGTTAACAGGCCTCTGCAACGCCATTGCTAACATAAAAGAGATAATAAAAGGAGCCAACAAACCAAACGCATATTTCATAAAATAGTAGAATAATGCCAGAAGCAATGCGTAGTAGATTATGTTGATAATTGTCTTTTTCTTTTTCTCTGTGTTTATCAGGGGATTTTCCAAAAAAAGACGCCCTCCTTTACCTTGATTTTGCGTGATATATGTTAAGTATTTAGTTTATTTTATACCATTTAAGAGAAAAACACAATGTTTTATTTATAAAAATAATAAAAATTTAAAAAAGTTTATTTTTTCTCTTTATTTGCTTGAATTATTATGGTATAATAATCCCATTATACTCCGAAAATGTTTGTTTTTAAAAACAAATTGCGAAAGGACGATACTATTGTATATTGCAATTATGGGTCACGGCGTTGTCGGAAGCGGTGTTGCAGAAGTAATCAGCAAGAACAACGACCTTATAGTAAAACATAATAACCTTGATTCTCTCGAGGTTAAACACATTCTTGATTTGAGAGAATTCCCTGATTCACCCTACAAAGATAAATTCACAAAGGATTTCAACGATATCCTCAATGACGAAGATGTCAAAATCGTTGTTGAAACAATGGGTGGTCTTAACCCTGCTTATAAGTTCGTAAAGCAGTGTCTTGAAGCGGGCAAAAGCGTTGTAACATCAAACAAAGAGCTTGTTGCAGCTTACGGATATGAGCTTCTTAAAATTGCAAGCGAAAAGAATATCAACTTCCTTTTTGAAGCATCTGTTGGCGGCGGCATTCCCGTTATCAGACCTATTTCAAGATGTATGGCTGCAAACGAAATCACAAGAATTGCAGGCATTCTCAACGGCACTACAAACTTCATTCTCACAAAAATGATTGTTGAAAATATGAGCCTTGAAGATGCACTCAAACTTGCACAGGACAACGGCTATGCTGAAAAAGACCCCACAAATGATATTGAGGGCTTTGACGCCTGCCGTAAAATCTGCATCCTTGCATCTCTCTGCTTCGGCAGACATATTTTCCCTGATGATATTCCCACTCAGGGTATTACAAAAATCACACTTGCCGATGTTGAATATGCTAAAAACTACGGCAAGGTTATCAAACTTCTGGGCACAGCAATGAGAAGCCCTGACGAAAAAGTGTGTGCTGAAGTGAGCCCTGCTCTTATCGATGCAGACGGCCCCCTTGCAAATGTTAATGATGTTTTCAATGCGGTGCTTGTTGACGGTAACGCGGTAGGCGAAGTTGTATTTTATGGTAAAGGTGCAGGTAAACTGCCTACAGCAAGTGCTGTTGTGGCTGACGTTATTGACTGCGCAGTAAGCAAAGGCACAAAAATCGGCTACACATGGGGCGAAGCAGCAGAAAATAACCTTGTTTCATCAAGCGAAATGCTTACACGCCTTTATGTAAGAGTTTCGGCTGCAGATAAAGATTCAGCAGTTGCAGAAATCAAAGAAAAATTCGCAGGAGCAGAATTCATCACACGTGAAAATGCACCTGAAAATGAAATTGCTTTCATCACTCCCTCTGATATCAAGAGAAAGCTTGTAAGTGATATCGAAGAATCAGAAAGTTTTGAAGCACAGTCAGTTATAAGACTTTTTTAATTGAGTAAGTTATTCTAAGGAGTTTTTTATATGAGTTTAATCGTACAGAAATTCGGTGGTTCATCTGTTGCAAACGCTGACAGAGTAAGAAATGTTGCAAAAATTGTAACAGACACTTACAAAGCGGGCAACGACGTTGTGGTTGTTGTTTCAGCTCAGGGCGACACAACTGATGACCTTATCGAAAAAGCAAAAGAAATAAGTGCTAACCCTTCAGCACGTGAAATGGATATGCTTCTTTCATCAGGTGAGCAGATTTCAATTTCACTTCTTGCAATGGCAATCAAAGAGCTTGGCTTCCCCGTGATTTCACTTCTCGGCTGGCAGGCAGGTTTCAACACAAGCTCCGCTTACATGAAAGCAAGAATTCACAACATCAAAGCTGACCGTCTCCGTACAGAAATCGGCAGAGGAAATATTGTTGTTGTTGCAGGCTTCCAGGGTATTAACAAATATGATGATATCACAACTCTCGGCAGAGGCGGCTCAGACACAAGTGCTGTTGCTATTGCTGCTGCTTTGAGAGCAGACAAATGTCAGATTTTCACAGACGTTGAAGGCGTTTTCACTGCAGACCCCAGAAAAGTTGAAAATGCAAAGAAACTCGATGAAATCACATATGATGAAATGCTCGAACTTGCTACACTGGGCGCACAGGTGCTCAACAACCGTTCAGTTGAAATGGCAAAGAAATATAATGTTGAACTTGAAGTTCTTTCAAGCCTTACAAATAAACCCGGCACAATAGTCAAGGAGGTTGCTAAAATGGAAAAAATGTTAGTAAGAGGTGTAACCAAGGATACAGACGTTGCAAGAATTTCACTTGTAGGTCTTTCAGACACTCCCGGAGTTGCATTCAAAGTTTTCGATAAACTCGCAGCAAAACACATCAATGTTGACGTTATTCTCCAGTCAGTCGGTAGAGACGGCACAAAAGATATCAGCTTCACAACAAGTGAAGACAATGCTGAAGAAGCAGTTAAAGTTCTTTCAGAAATGTTTGATTGCAAAATTGTTTGTGATACAGATATCGCAAAGGTTTCAGTTGTAGGCGCAGGTATGGAATCACATCCCGGCACAGCAGCAAAAATGTTTGAAGCACTTTACGGCATTGACGTTAATATCCAGATGATTTCAACAAGCGAAATCAAAATTTCTGTTCTTATCGACAAGAAAGATGCTGACAGAGCTGTTTCAGCTGTTCACAAAGCTTTTATGCCCGAAGAATAATATAAATTTTCCGTATATACTTGAAAAATACGGCAAAATGGTATAAAATGTTATCATAAAGGATTAATAAAATTACTTTTGGAGGAAAACAATTATGGTATCAGCAGGCGATTTCAGAAACGGTATTACATTTGAAATGGACGGTAACGTTTATCAGATTATCGAATTCCAGCACGTTAAACCCGGTAAAGGTGCTGCTTTCGTAAGAACAAAAATCAGAAACGTTATTTCAGGTTCAGTAACAGAAAGAACTTTCAACCCCACAGAAAAGTTCCCCACAGCTTACATTGAACGTAAAGATATGGAATATTCATACAGCGATGGCGGACTCTACTACTTCATGGATATGGAAAGCTATGAACTTATCCCCATCAACGAATCAGAACTCAGCGATAACTTCAAATTCGTTAAAGAAAACATGGTATGTAAGGTGCTTTCATACAAAGGCAACGTTTTCGGCGTTGAACCCCCCACATTCGTAACACTTCAGGTTACACAGACTGACCCCGGTTTCAAAGGCGACACAGCTACTAACGCTACAAAACCTGCTACTCTTGAAACAGGTGCAGAAGTTAAAGTGCCTCTCTTCATCGATGAAGGCGAAATGATCAACATTGATACAAGAACAGGCGAATACATGTCACGTGCATAAGACAAATCGCAGATAAAGCAGCATGAACGTGAGTTAGTTTCTGCTGACTTTATCATTTGTTACACTTTAAATATTTTTGTCCTCGCAGTATACACGATACAGCGTCGGACAAGAAATATTTAATCCTGCTACTTTCTCTACGATTCGGGAGAGTGAGATGGGGTTTAAAACACATCATCTTGCCACTTTCTCCTCAATCTGAAAGTTAAAGTAAGATTGCTGCTTTCTCTACGATTTGGGAGAGTGTGTAGCGGAAATAAAGCATTTAAACCAATAAAAATATAAGGAGTGTAAAAATTATGACACTTGCAGAAAAAATTGCTTACATCAAAGGCCTTTCAGACGGCATGAAACTTGACGAAAGCAAAGACGAAGTTAAGCTTATCAAAGAAATTATTGCTGCTCTTGAAGATGTTGCTTATGATATCGAAGAACAGGATGAAGTTATCGGCGAAATGCAGGAACAGCTTGATGCAGTTGACGAAGACCTTGACGAACTTGAAGAATTCGTTTATGAAGATTTTGACGATTGCGATTGCTGTGACGACGATTGCGACTGCGGCTGCTGCGACGACGACTACTTTGAAGTTGAATGTCCTGCTTGCGGCGAAGTAATCTGCCTTGACGAAAGCATTCTCGACGAAGGCTCAATCGAATGTCCCGCTTGCCACGAAACACTCGAATTTGATTTCGATTGCGACTGTGACTGCGAAGAAGACGACTGATTATTTTAATAATTTAAAAGGTGTAACTTTTAATTAAGTTACACCTTTTATTTTTGTTTATTGAGTTGTATTCAGGTGATATGCAGAAAATTATTCCTGAATTTCTAAAATTTTTCTGATTGTAGGTTCGATTATGTTTGCCATACGCATGAAACCTAAGCTGTTTGGGTGCACTCCGTCAATTGAGCAGAGATATCTTTCTTCGCTGCCGTAGAATTCTTCGCCGTCAATAAAATAAACGTTTCTGTCGCCGTTTGATACTGCGTTTAAATATGTTTGTTTTATAACTGCTGCTCTTTCGTCGTTTTCGTCATCGTACTTTTCTTTCGGCATTGTCATAATAACAATGGGAAGGTAAGGATGCACTTCGCGGATTCTTTTGAAAAACGGCTCGTGAGTTTTTCTGAGATGCTCTGCGTCAGGTGCATTGTGGTCATAGTCAAACACAAAAAGGCTCATGTCAATTGTGTTGATAAAATCAGCCATAGGCAATTCACCTTTTGCACTGCCTGAAAAACCAAGGCATATATAATCAGCGTTTAATCTGTTTGAAAGAATTGAAGTGTATGCGTTTTTAACGTTGCTGCAGCAACCGCCTTCGGTGATGGATGAGCCGTAGAATACAATAGGTTTGTATTTATAAGGTGTGGGCTCTTCGATGGTTGCATCATCGTCAATTTCAATCTGAATGTTGTCAATTATTTCGTTTCGTGCAAGGAAGATAGTGATATCTTCCATTTCTTTTTTCTTTGTGAAAGTTCCTTCGAAAGCATAGGTCTGAATATTATAGCCTGTAACAAGACCTAAAAATTCAAGGTTTGGGCGTGTGCCTTTCAACACATCAAAAGATTGGCAACTGAAAACAGACATTCCTGCATCAGGTCCTAAAGTTTTGAACTTTACTTTGATTGTGATTTTTTCTGAATCAGTTCTGAAACAAAGTCTTCCGCCGGGACATCTCTTTCCGAAAAATTCAAGTGACGGCACTTTTTCGATAACTTCATCGGGAAGCCTTTCCAATTTCTGATTTTTTTCAAAAAGGGGAAGACCGAAAATTTTTAAAGGATAGTCTTTATAACTGAAAGTCTGCATAAATATCACTCCAACAAAACACTTATCCAATTATATCAGCAATCATACAAAAATACAAGAAAAAACCCTGAAGTCGTTTGACTTCAGGGTTAAAAACTTTTTTGAAACTAAATTATGCGAGTTCAGCAAAGTATTTGATTGTTCTAACCATCTGGCTTGTGTATGAGTTTTCGTTGTCATACCATGAAACAACCTGTACCTGATATGTGTCATCGTCGATTTTAGCAACCATTGTCTGTGTTGCATCGAAGAGTGAACCATAACGCATACCGATTACGTCTGAAGATACGATGGGTTCTTCGTTGTAGCCAAATGAATCGTTAGCAGCAGCTTTCATAGCAGCGTTGATGCCTTCAACTGTGATGTCGCTACCTTTAACAACAGCAACAAGGATTGTTGTTGAACCTGTGGGTGTGGGAACTCTCTGTGCAGAACCGATGAGTTTGCCATTGAGTTCGGGGATAACAAGGCCGATAGCTTTAGCAGCACCTGTTGAGTTGGGAACGATGTTAGCAGCACCTGCACGAGCGCGGCGGAAGTCGCCTTTTCTGTGAGGACCGTCAAGGATCATCTGGTCGCCTGTGTAAGCGTGAACTGTTGTCATGATACCGCTCTGGATTTCTGCATAGTCGTTAAGAGCTTTAGCCATAGGAGCAAGGCAGTTTGTTGTGCAAGAAGCAGCTGAAATGATCTGATCTTCTGCAGTAAGGATGCCTTCGTTTACGCTGTAAACAACTGTTTTTGTTTCTTTATCAGCGGGAGCTGAAATAACAACTTTCTTAGCACCAGCGTTGATGTGAGCCATTGATTTTTCTTTTGTGCAGTAGAAACCTGTGCATTCAAGAACAACGTCTACGCCGATTTCGCCCCAAGGAAGGTTGTTAGCGTCTGCTTCTTTGTAGATTGTGAGTGTTTTGCCGTCAACAGTGATTGTACCAGCTTCATCATCAGCAACAACTGTGTGAGCGTTTTCACCGATAACGCCGCAGTAACCACCCTGAGCTGTGTCGTACTTGAGAAGAGTAGCGAGCATTGAGGGTTTTGTAAGGTCGTTGATAGCAACAACATCGTAACCTTCTGCACCGAACATCTGACGGAATGCGAGACGGCCGATTCTGCCGAATCCGTTAATAGCAACTTTAACTGACATTTTGATTACCTCCAAAAAAGTAATAATTTATTTTTTTACTCTCTTATTTTAGCCCTTTTTTTTCAAATATGCAACTGTTTTGTTATATTTTTAACTAATTTTGTCAGTGTGTACAAATTTAGGAAAAATTAAATTAAATGATAGGTAAATCTGCCATTCGGAAAATCAATAATAACGCATAAGTGCAACAACTTTGCCCAGAATTGCAACCTCTGTGCAGAGAATCGGTTCGAAAGCATCGTTTTCAGGCTGAAGTCTGAAGTGGTCTTTTTCTCTGAAAAATCTCTTTACAGTTGCTTCGTCTTCAATCATGGCAACAACAATTTCGCCGTCACGTGCAGCAGGAGTTCTTTCAACGAAAATAATATCTCCGTCGTGAATGCCCGCGTTTATCATACTTTCACCTCTTACGTGGAGAGCAAAAAGAGGTTTGTCTTTTGAAATATAGCCTGAATAGGGTATGTAGCTTTCAATCTGTTCAACTGCAAGAATAGGCACACCTGCAGTAACAGTACCTAAAAGCGGCACGTGAGTTACGTTTTCTGCCTGACCGCAGATGCGGATTGAGCGTTTGAGCAACGGGTCGCGTTCTATATAGCCACACTCTTCGAGTGCATCAAGATTTGTCTGGACTGATGAAGTTGATTTAAGACCTACCGCAGCGCAGATTTCACGTACTGACGGAGGAACACCTTGCTGTGAACGTTCAACGAGAAATTCATAAATCTTTTTCTGGGTTGAATTAATAGGTTTCATATTACCATCCTTTCGATGAAAATATTCATTACGAAGACAGTATAACATAAAAAATCCGAAAAAGCAAACATTTGTTTGGAAAAACTTAAAAAATTTTTTCAAAATGTTGTTGTATAAAGGAAGTTTTAACTGTTCAAAATATTTTTACAACAAAAAAAGAGGAGACACACATATTATGAGTAATGCAAACAACGACGAAAAGAAATTTTCATCAAAAAAGACTATCATTGCCGTTGCGATTTTTATTCTTGCAGCGGGAACTGGTATTGCGGCATCAATAAGCACAAGAAACAGCCTTGAACAGCAGTTATCAATGCCCGAAGAATCTTTGTCTGTTGTGACTGATTATGAAACAAAGGAAGCGGCAAAAGATGTTACAGGCGTGACTGAAAAAAATACCATTCCCACAACAACTGAAAAAATAATAGTGGTGAAAACTGAAGATTATGTGCTGCCTGCAGGTAAAGAAATAGTAAAAGACTACAGTAATTTTGTTGCGGTGAAATCAGAAACTATGGACGATTGGCGTGTGCATAACGGAGTTGATTTCAAGGCTGAGGTCGGTGATGAAATAAAAGCTATCCGTTCAGGTGCAGTGCTTGCAATTTATAACAGCAGTCTGTGGGGCACAATTATTGAAATTGACCATGGTGCAGGCGTAACAGGAAGATATTGCGGACTTGATGAAAAATGCAATGTTACGGTAAATGACGTGGTTGAACAGGGGCAGGTAATAGGAAAAATCGGTGAAATTCCCGTTGAAAAGGCAGAAGGCCCTCACCTTCATCTTGAAATTATGCAAGACGGCAGAATAACAGACCCTGTTGAACTTTTCACAGCGCAATAAACACTCATACTTTTACAAAGATGTTATAAGACTGTTATCGTATTGTAACCTCAGATGCTTGACACATATATTTATTTTTGCTAAAATGAAATGTAATATATAATGGAGTTATAATGAATATCTTTGTAAAAGGTGATGTTTATGATTAACACAGACGAATTATGTATGAGTTGTATGAAGGAGATAGGTGACGAGAAACTCTGCCCTTATTGCGGTTTTCATGCAGATTCTCCCCAGATTGCACCCTATCTTCCCATAAGAAGCACAATTGCAAACAGATACCTTGTAGGAAAGCTTATCGACTATAACGGTGACGGTGCATCTTATATGGGATGGGATCTCAGCTCAAAGATGGCAGTTGTCATCCGCGAATTTATGCCTGATGCCATTGCTTCAAGGGAAGCTGACAGGCTTACGGTTGTGCCCAACCCCGGTAAAGAGGCTTTGTATAACGATTGCCTGCAGAGCTTTGCAGAATTGTGGAGAAAGCTTATGCGCCTTACAGGGCTTTCTGCTCTTGTTGAAGTTTTCGCAATTATTGAAGAAAACAATACAGCTTATGCAATTGAAGAATATGTTGACGGAATTACTTTGCGTGAATATCTGTTGAGAACACCTACAGGTTATATTTCATGGGAAAAGGCAAGACCTTTGTTTATGCCTGTGCTTTCCACTCTCGGCAATCTTCACACATCGGGAATTATTCACAGAGGCATTTCACCTACAACACTTATGATTGCCCCTGACGGTAAATTAAGAATAACAGGTTTCAGCATCAACAGAGTAAGAAATGCAAAGAGCGAACTCAGTTCACAGCTTTTTGCAGGCTATTCTGCTATTGAACAATATGGTTTTGACGGTCAGCAGGGCCCATGGACAGATATTTATTCTTTTGCAGCAGTGCTTTACAGAGCGTTAATCGGCAGTGATCCCATTGATGCAGCTCAGCGTGCTACAAATGACAGATTGATGATTCCCGGCAAATTTGCAGAGCAGCTTCCGGCATATGTTATTAACGGACTTATAAACGCTTTGCAGATTTATCCTGACGAAAGAACACGCAATGTAGAGCAGTGCCGTGCTGAACTTTCGGCAGCACCCAGTGCAGCAGTGCAGTGGGATGATGCTCCTACAATGCTTCTTCCGAGAGAAACGAGCACAGTGCCTGCAGCATTCCTTGATTCGAACACTCAGGATTATGATGACGAACCTGAAGAAATGTATACAAACCGCCCTGAACGCAAAGGCTCAGGCGGAAAAGTTGCACTTGCAATTATCTGCACGGTAGTGATTTTGGCAGCAGTTGCTCTTGTGATGTACTTCTTTATGAATGGTGGTTTTTCAGGAGAAAAGGAAAAGGAAGAAACCACAATCGATACAATGTATACAGAAGATGAAAACGGTTATGTAGAAATTCCTGATATGACAGGTTTCCTCTTTGAAGACAGAAGAGAAATGTTCGGCAGCCTTCTTACTTTCAAATTGGTTTATGAATTCAGCGATACCGTTGAAGACGGTCAGATTATCAGACACACACCCGCAGGCGGTGAAAAGGTGAAAAAAGGGACTGTAGTTGAAGTTGTTGTAAGTAAAGGACCTAAATCTATTACACTTATCAATGTTGTAAATCTTCCCTACGATCAGGCAAAGAGACAGCTTGAAGAAGCAGGATTTGTAGTAGAAAAAGCAAGTACGCCTGTTGAAAACGATGGTTCTCATGCTGCTGATACCGTTTACAGAATGAGTCCCAGCGATATTAACAAGCCATACCAGAAAGGTCAGGTAATTATGCTTGAGGTATGGGGTGAATTTTCCACAACTACCGAGCCGATTACCACACCTGAAGAAGAAACCACAACAGAACCGGGAGAAACAGACGAACCTGTTACTGAAGAACCAACAACCGATTCCTATTTCCAGGGTTTCTGATTATAAAAACAACAAAACCGACAGCGGTAAACGAACTGCTGTCGGTTAATTTTTGTTCTTCAGAAAGAAAGGGGAGTTCTTGTGTAGTTGTTTTCTTTTGAAAGAATATATGCACCTCTATCAGAAACTGATGAAACGACGCTGTATTCTCCGTTGTCATAAACAAGGGCGGCGTCGCCGTCTATTCCGATACCGGGTAAGTCCTGCTCATGAACTACGCTGTCAAAAACCTGCCAATATTCGCTGTGATAGTGGGGGCAGTTGCAACCCGGGATAAGACCGAGGCAGTCAATGAACATAAATTCTGCGTTTTCTCCGCAGTCGTCATATCCTCTTTCAAACCAGCACATTCCGCCTGAACTTGAGCCTGAAAGAACGATGTCTTTTTCAAATGCCTTTTTAATAACTTCTGTTGCACCTGTTCTGTTCCACACATCCATAAGGAATTTTAAATTTCCGCCGCCTACAAAAATAATATCGGCAGTCATAATCTTTTCTTCCATCATTTCGTGAGTGAGATTTTCGTCTGTTAAAACAAGGACATCATATTCTTTGCATCCTAAATCTGAAAACTGTTTCTGCAGTTCAGGGAAATCATCGTAATTATCGTGACCTGCAGTTGGTATGTACAAGACCTTTGCTCCTTTTTTCGGACAAAGGTCAACTATTTTTTTGAATACGTCGAAGCCTTCTTCATCGTTGAAGCTTACTCCGCCTGATGCTACAATTTTACCCATTTTTATCACCAATTAATCATATTTTTTCAAAGTCACTTGCAGGATGTTTGCAAAGGGGACAGATGAAATCTTCAGGCAATTCACCTTCGTGAATATAACCGCAGATTTTGCATCTGTAAGCCACTTTTCCTGCAGGCTGCGGATTATTCTGTGGCTGCGGCTTGATATTCTTGTGATAAAAAGCATAAGTTACAGATTCTTTATCGTTAAGAATTTCAGCATCTGTCACATCGGCAATAAACATTGTGTGAGTGCCAAGGTCAATTGAGTGGAAAACACTTGCTGAAATATAAGCGTTTGCGTACTGCGGTGCAATAAGAAGACCGTTTTTTGTTCTTTCGTATTTGTCTGCATCCGCAAATTTGTTTACATCTCTGCCACTCTGGAAACCGAAATGTTTGAATTCATCAAAGGGAACATCTGTTGAAAGTACAGTTACATTGAATTTTGCTGTTGCCATAATCATATCGTGAGTTTTGTTGAGTTTGTTTACTGTTATGGCAATTCTGTTGGGTGTGTTTGTAACCTGAGTTACTGTGTTTATAATGCATCCGTTGTCGAATCCGTCTTCATTTGCAGAAAGCACATAAAGACCATATCCTATTTTATAAAGAGCTGCTTCGTTCATATATAAAACCTCCTTGAAAATAATTATTATGATATATGAAGTTTAGCATAATAAATTTATTGTGTCAAACAAAAATATTTTAAAAAACAGTATATTTTTCCACAGATTTATGATATTATTATGTAAAATGTTGGCAAGAGGTTTTGGGAATGGAAATTGGCAGTCTGAAAATTGAAAAAAGAGCATCTCTCGCACCTATGGCAGGAGCGGCAGACAGAGCTTTCAGAGAACTTTGTTCTTCATACGGTGCTGCTTTTGTTGTTGGTGAACTGACTTCTTCAAAAGGCGTAAGTATGGGTGATAAAAAGTCGGGTAAGCTTTTGTCGATTTCTGATTGTGAACGTCCTGCGGCATCACAACTTTTCGGCGACAGCCCTGCTGTTATGGCAGAAGCGGCAGAAGAAGCACTGAAATATAAACCTGATTTTATCGATATAAATATGGGTTGCCCAGCACCTAAAGTTTCTTCAAACGGATGCGGAAGTGCATTGATGAAAAATCCTCACCTTGCAGGTGAAATTGTAAAGGCAGTTGTGGCAGTTTCAACTGTGCCCGTTACTGTAAAAATGAGAACGGGTTGGGATGAAAATTCCCTTAATGCACCTGAACTTGCAAAAATCTGCGAAGCAAATGGTGCAGCAATGATAACCGTTCACGGCAGAACAAAGGTGCAGATGTATGCTCCCAGAATAAATTACGATATTATAAGAAAAGTCAAAGAAAGTGTAAAGGTTCCCGTTATAGGCAACGGTGATGTGCTTGACGGGAAATCGGCTCTCAGTATGATTGAAAAAACAGGTTGCGACGGAGTTATGGTAGGCCGCGGTGCTCTTGGCAGACCGTGGGTGTTCAGGGAAATAAACGCATTCCTTGAAACGGGCGAAATTCTATCCGAACCATCTATTGAAGAAAGAATGGATGTCCTTAAAAACCACATCGCAAAACTCATTGAATATAAAGGCGAATATATTGCAATGAGAGAGGCGAGAAAACATGCTGCGTGGTATGTAAAAGGTATAAGAGGCGCTGCAAAATACAGGGCTGAAATCGGAAAAATCAATACCTTTTCTGACCTTGAAGTGTTGATTGATAAAATCACTGAAAGTTGTTGCGGCTTTGGTGATACAGATGAATTTGATAAATTTTGTTTTAACAATATAAAAAAGTAAGGATGATAAAAATGGAATTTAAAAGTTATCATAAGGACCACGATTTTCTGCATGTAGGTTGCGAAGAACCGAGAGCATATTTTATTCCTTATGAATCTGCAGAAAAAGCACTTGCAGGTAACAGAGATAACTCAGAATATCTTATGAATCTCTGCGGTGACTGGAATTTCAGATTCTATGAAAGTTTTGAAGATTTGGAAGATGATTTTCTTTGCCTTCCTTTCAAAGAAAAAATGCTTGTTCCTTCAAGCTGGCAGAATTGTACAGAAAAGGGTTACGATGCACCTCAGTATCTTAATTCAAACTATCCTTATCCTCTGGATATGCCCCATATTCCCGATGAAAACCCTTGTGCACTCTATTCAAAAGATGTGATTCTTCCCGAAAATTTTGAAGGCAAGAAAGTCTATATCAACTTTGAAGGCGTTGATTCCTGCTTTTATCTTTTCGTTAATAACGAGTTTGCAGGCTACAGTCAGGTAAGCCACTGCACAAGCGAACTTAATATTTCAGAATATCTTAAAGCGGGTAAAAACAAAATCGACGTTCTTGTTGTGAAATGGTGCGACGGAAGCTACCTTGAAGACCAGGACTATTTCCGCCTTTCAGGTATTTTCAGAGAAGTTTATCTCCTTGCACGTCAGGAAAATCACCTTAAAGATATTTATGTAAGACAGGATGTTTCAGATAACTTAAAATATGCCACAATTAAATTTGAAACAGATAAATGTGTAAAATTCACACTCACTTCACCTGACGGAGAAACTGTGATTTGCGGTACAACAGATGAAAATATTTTTCTTGAAAATCCCGTTTTGTGGAACGCAGAAAATCCGCAGCTTTACACACTTCTTATTGAAGACGAGAGCGAGTTTATCCCCTTTAAAATCGGTCTTAAACGCATTGAAATCAGAGGTGCAATTATGTACCTCAATAACGAAAAAGTGAAACTCTACGGTATCAACCGTCACGATTCTCACCCTGTTCTCGGCCATGCAACTCCCGTAGAACATATGAAAGAAGATTTATATATTCTCAAACGTGCATGCTGTAACTGTATCAGAACATCACACTATCCCAATGACCCCAGATTCCTTGAATACTGCGATGAAATGGGCTTTATGGTAGTTGATGAGGCTGATATCGAAACACACGGTATGGGCTTTGAATACCGTAACGATTGGGACTGGATGAGATGGTCAATGCTTTCCACAGTTGATGAATGGGAAGAATCATATGTTGACCGTGCAAAACGCCTTTTTGAAAGAGATAAAAACCACGGATGCGTTATTATGTGGTCTCTGGGTAACGAATCAGGCTGCGGTAAAAACCACAGAGCAATGAATAAATACATCAAATCAAGAGAGCCGAAAGCAATTATCCATTACGAAAACTCTCACCTTGAGTTTAAGGCTGTGCCTGAAGGAGAAGATTTCAAGGATATTTCAGATGTTGAAAGCCGCATGTATGCTCCTCTTGATTATACAAAGAATTATCTTGAGCAGGAAAATATCCCCAAACCTTTCTATTTCTGCGAATATGTATGCTCACTCACAACAGGTGACATCCATGCTCACGTTGACC
The DNA here is from genome assembly GCA_015066175.1 of Oscillospiraceae bacterium. GTDB lineage: Bacteria > Bacillota > Clostridia > Oscillospirales > Acutalibacteraceae > SIG575. The sequence continues at coordinate 31,531 of SVOW01000008.1, read as the reverse complement.
TTATGGAAAAATACGATGCTCTCTGCGGTATGTGCATCTGGGAAATGACAGACCACGCAGTTGCAGTAAAAGGCAAGAATAAAGAAATCGGCTACCGTTACGGCAGTGACTTTGGTGATATTCCCAACGATAAGCTTTGTTGTGTTGACGGACTTGTTTTCCCTGACAGAAAACTCCGCCCCGGATATTTCGAAATGAAAAAGGCTTATGAGCCCTTCAAAATCACATACGAAAACGGTAAAATCAACATTTTCAATAAGCGATTCTTCACAACTCTCGGCGATGTATATTTTGCATGGAGCATTGAAAAAGACGGCAAAGTTATTCTTTCAGGCGAAATTACCGATACAGACATTGCACCGAGAGGGGAAAAGGAATTCACTCTCTTTGACAAAAATGAATTTGACGGCATTACAATGCTTAACATTTTCTGCAAAATGAAAGAAGCAACTTACTGGTGCGAAAAAGATTACGAGCTCGGTTTTTATCAGGAAGAGCTTTCATTTGAAAGAAAAGAAATAGTTACAAGCGTATATGCACCTGAAGTTGAAGATGCAAAACGCTTTGTGAAAATCACAACTGATAGAGCAGTTTACACCTTTGATAAATCTTACGGCAGACTTTCTTCGATTATTTCAGAAGGAAAGGAATTACTGGCTCAGCCTGAAAAAATCCAGATATGGAAAGCACACGCACATAATCAGGAAGGTCAGGTTAACGAAAGAAAGTCAGCATCAATGGAAATGGCAAGGCAGAAAACATATTCTTCAGTTATCAGCGAAACAGAAAACAGCGTTGTAATTACAGTTGATTTTTCTCTCGGCGGTGCAAGCGTTGTGCCTGTAATCAGAGGTAAGAAAGTTTATGAATTCACAGGTGACGGTGCGTTGACAATTTCAGTTGATGCAGATAAACGTGAATCTGCACCTCAGCTTGCGCGTTTCGGCCTTGAGTTTATGCTCACAGACGGAATGGAAAATATGGAATATTTCGGCTACGGTCCTACAGAGTCATATCCTGACAGACACAAGGCTTGCTACAAGGCTCACTTCAAGTCAACTGTTACAGAAAACTTTGTGCCTTATGTAAAACCCATTGAAAACTCTGCACATTATGAATCAATCTTCGGTGCAGTAACAGATAACGACGGCAAAGGTCTTATTTTCACAACAGACAGCAATTTCTCATTCAATGCAACTCATTTCACAACAGAAATTCTTGAAAAAACGTTGCATGATGATGAGCTTGAGCCTCTTTCACAGACAGTTGTAAACGTTGACCTAAAACACGACGTGCTTGGTGCTAAAAATGATTATTTCTTCGATTTTGAGCCTGAGCGTAAATGGGACGACAATAAACTTTTATTCTCATTCAGAGTAACACCTTTTGATAAAAACTCAGACAATCCTTTTGAAATGTAATTGAAACAATAAAAAGAATATGTGAAAAGTTAAACCCCGGGATTCGTAAAATTGCGAATCCCGGGTTCTTGTTGGGAATTATAATTTAAACGAAAAATCCCCTCCGTCAAAATCAAAGATTTTGTCACCTTCCTTTGCATTTTCAAGGGGAGGCTGTTAATTCAGAATACATATAATTTAGTGAAGAATATTACATTTATATGTCACTTTTTTAAAAGTACTTGAAAAGTTTCCCCAAAAAGTACACACTTTAAGAGCAAAATTATCGAAAGGAAGAAAGAGAAAATGATTTGTCCAAAATGCAAAAAAGAAATTCATGATGATTATGTTATCTGTAACTTCTGTGCGTCAACTATTGAAATAACAGCAGAAGAAACTGCTGATACAGTTACAAAGAAAGCTGACTCACAGAGAGGTAAATCCTGGGAAGGACCTGAGGATGTTATAGAGTATTCTGTAGAATATATTTATGACTCGAAAAATAATGTAATCAAAGAAACTGTATTTGAACCTGACAGCAGTGTAAGACACTGGTTAGAATACGAATACAAATATGATGAACAGGGTAATGTTACTTTGAAAACAGAATATTTTCCTGATGGTAGCAAGAGTGATTGTACTACATACGAATATTCCTATGTAGATTGAAAACAAGTTCATAAAGCTCAAAAACAAAATCAGTAATACAAATTATAATCAAAAGCCAAGGCGTTGTGTCAAAAAAACACGACGCCTTTTTATATGTGGCATTTTGTTTTATTTTCAGAACGTTTCGATGTAATTGTCGAGTGATGATCTTATAATTTTGACTGCGTCATATTTGCCTATAATTTCGCGGATAACCGGGAACGGTTTCTTTATGGTGTTGTGCGGAATATTACAAAAAATGGTCTGTTTATTGCAATATGATTTACTAACTCGAAAAAAGGTGTACAATGGTTACAAGATGAATCGCGGGAGGAATTAAAAATGATTACTTGTAAAAAATGCGGAAAACAGCTTGCAGACGGCACAAAGTTCTGCACATCATGTGGAAACCTTCTTTCACAGATGCCGACAAAATCACTTGTACAAAATAATATGCCAAGACCTGTGCAGACAAACACGCAGAAACCTGCGCCAATAAAGCAGAACAAAAAAACAAACAAGAAAATTGTTGTTGCAATCGTTGCTGTGATTCTTGTGATAGCACTTGCAGTAGGCGGGATCTTTATCTACAATGGAAAAAAAGAAGAAACAGGAAAAGAAGAAGCAACCACATATCTTCAGGAAGATAATGAAGTTATAGTGACTGATGAAAACGGCAAAAAAGTTGATGCTGAAAACAAAAACAACACTTCAAATAATGTTAATGAAACTAATACGATAGATGTGTCAAAAGTAACACCTTCTGATAGCATAACAATTTCAGCAGGAGATTTTACCACAGTCGGACTGAAAAGCAACGGTACTGTGGTTGCTGTAGGTGATAACTATTATGATAATTGTAATACAAACGAATGGACAGATATAGTGGCAATTGCATCAGGAAGATATCACACAGTAGGGCTTAGAAGTGACGGCACTGTGGTTGTTGCAGGCAACGACAATTATGGTCAAAACGATGTATCTGATTGGAATGATATAGTAGCAATTGCAACAGGAGCTAATCACACAGTAGGTCTTAGAAGCGACGGCACTGCGGTTGCTGTGGGCGAAAATTTTTATGGTCAGTGCGATGTGTCTGATTGGACCGATATAGTAGCAATTTCAGCAGGCGCTGATCACACAGTAGGTCTCAGAAGTGATGGCACTGTGGTTGCTGTTGGTAGTCAAAATGGTCAGTGCGATGTTGACGATTGGAATGATATAGTAGCAATCTCAGCAGGCGGTGGTCACACAGTGGGTTTGAAAAGCAACGGCACCGTGGTTGCTGTTAGTACCGGTGGTTATACTGGTCGATGCTATATAACCGAATGGACAGATATAGTAGCAATTTCAGCAGGAGATTGGCACACAGTAGGTCTTAGAAGTGATGGTACTGTTATTGCAACAGAATATGTGGGTTATTATAATTATGGTCAGTGTGAAGTATCTGGTTGGACAGATATAGTAGCAGTTTCAGCAGGAGCTAATCACACAGTAGGTCTTAGAAGTGATGGCACCGTAGTTACTGCAGGCTGTAACGACGACGGTCAATGCGATGTGTCATCGTGGGCTGATATAAAACTGCCCGAATAAAAAATAAAATAATAAATCAAAAACCTCGCAAGACTTCATATGAAATCCTGCGAGGTTTAAAATTTGTTATAAACTATAATTAAATATATTTTTATTTCTTATATTTTTTACTTTTCAGTTTGACATAAGAAAAATTCTTCAGTAGTTTTCTTATCTTTTTTCAGTTGTTCAACTAATTCTTCAGGTGAAGAAAATTTAACTTCCTCACGCATAAATTTGTGAAGACTTACTCTGACTGTTTTGCCGTATAAATCATCATCAAAATCAAAAATGTGAGTTTCGCTTCTTATATCATTTTCAGGGAAAGTAGGGCGTGAGCCGATGTTTGTGAAAGAATGATATATTTTTCCGTCCACTTCAGTAGTGGAAGCATAAACGCCGAATTTCGGAATTACAAGGTCAGGAGGAAAATACTGATTCGCTGTGGGGAAGCCCATACTCCTGCCTCTTTTCTGACCATGAACAACTTCAAGGAAATAAGAAAAATTCTGTGTCATCAGCTTGTTTGCTTTTTCCACATCGCCTGATTTTAAAAGCTCACGCAGTCTGCTTGAATTTACTTTTTCGCCGTCTACAAAGGTTTCTTCATTCACATAAACTTCTATATCATATTTGCTGCAGATTCTTTTAAGGTCGGCAGCGTCTGCTTTGCCGCCCTTGCCGAAATGGTAATTGAATCCGCAGAAAACAGCCTTTGCATTAAGCTTGTTTTTAAGCACCTTTTCCACAAAATCTTCTGCAGAAAAATCTCTGAATTCATCAAAGGAAACGGTCTGCGTTTCAAGGCCGATTTCCCTGATGAATTTCTTTTTATCTTCATCTGTCATTAAAAGTCCGATTCTTTCACCAAAATATGTTTTTGGATGAACATCAAAAACAAGAGCAACAGCCCTGATATTATTATCAAGGCTATAGTTTTTCGCTTTGTTCAAAACTGACCTGTGACCTGCATGAAGTCCGTCAAAATTACCCAGTGCAACAGCGGAATATTCAATTTTTGATGTTTCGTTATATTTCATTGTAAACCCGCTTAACTTTTAATGAATTTTCCGCCTGAACATATTCACCTATTCCTAAAAATAAGTTTTCAGGAGAATAAACTCTGTAAAAACTTTCGTTGAAATTATATTTTATTCTGTCTGCGTCAAGCTCTCCGCCGTTTTTAAAACGGACAGCCTGTTTTGCACTGACGTTAATTTTTTCATAAATACACAAAGCTTCGTCAACAGCAGTGATAATTTCTTTTTCTCTGCCTTCTTCGCAAAGCTTTTCAATCTCGCTGAGAGTAAGACATTTTGAAATGTCAATGTTATTTGCCATTGTTCTTCTCAAAGACTTCATAGTGCAGGGGACACCTAATTTTTCGCCGATATCACTGCACAAAGAACGTATGTATGTGCCGCCTGAACATAAAACGTCAATTGTAAACTCGTTTTCGTTTTCATTGAAGGAAATAAGTTCAAGTTTTTTTATAGTAACTTTACGCTCTTCACGTTCAACTTCAATACCTTTTCTTGCAAGGTCATAAAGCCTTACACCGTCTTTTTTGATTGCAGAATACATGGGAGGCACCTGCATAATATCACCGCGGAAATTTTCAAGTACATTTTCAAATTCTTCACGGCTGACTTTCTTGTCGCTTGTTTCAAGTACGTTTCCCGTAATATCAAGTGTGTCAGTTGAAATGCCGAATTTGATTACTGCTGTGTATGCTTTTTCGTGGCTTGGCATCAGTTCAATAAACCTTGTTGCACCACCTAAAGCCACAGTCATAACGCCTGTTGCCATAGGGTCGAGTGTACCTGTATGACCTGCTTTTTTCTCGCCAAGAAGTCGCGAAAGTTTTTTCACTGCAAAAAATGATGTTATATTTTCTGCTTTGTCAAAGCAAATAAAACCTGTCATTTAAGATACTCCCCAACTGCTGCAAGGATTTTTTCTTTTGCGTTTTCAAAAGGTCCGTCGCACTGACAGCCTGCTGCCCTTGCGTGACCGCCGCCGTCAAGCTTTCTGCAGACTTCAGAAGCATTCACTTCTTCAAGAGTCCTCAAAGAAATCTTGAAAGAGCCATCTTCTTTTTCACGCAGAAAAATTCCCACGCAAACGCCTTCAATCTGCCTTGTTTTTGATGCAATGGGGTCTGTTTCAGATTCATCTGAGCCGCTTTTTTCATACATATCATAATCAAGATGCACCAAAGCACATCTGCCGTCAAAGTGCATTTCAAGTGTGTCCATTACAAGCTTTTCAAGAATGACGTATGACTTTGTTTTTGTTTCAAACATAATTCTGTTTATCAGCGGACCGTCTGCACCGTGCTCCACAAGCTTTGCAGCCATCATATATGTCTGTGAAGTTGTGTTTGAATATCTGAAACAGCCTGTGTCGGTCGTGATGCCTGTGTAAAGGCAATCGGCAATCTTCTTGTCGAAAGCCACATTCATTTCGTCAATTACCTTGTAAATGATTTCGCAGGCTGCAGCAGCAGTATCTTCGAGCAGAAGATATTCGCTTTCAACGCAGTTTGAGGGGTGATGGTCAATTGCAAGGTTGATTTTATCGCCGTATTTTTCACGTGCATCTTTTTCAAGAAGCTTTATGTCAGCAACATCAACAGATACAACGTATTCAGGTGTAAAATCTTCCTTGCCAAGGTCATCAAAAAGATAATTGTATTTTTTGCTGACGTTTTCAGGACGCAGCACTTCTGCTTTTTTGCCAAGCTTTCTCAAAGCTCTGAGCAATGCGTAGCCGCATCCTAAAGTGTCACCGTCAGGATTTGAATGAACAAGAATGATTATATTGTTGTGATTTTCAAGAAGTTGTGCCGTTTTCTTAACATCAATCTTCATTACTTTCCACCTTTATATCATCAAGCATTTTGAAAATTTTCATTCCGTGTTCTACGGAATCATCAGCTACAAATTTAAGTTCAGGACTTTTGCGAAGCCTTAATCTTCTTGTAACTTCGCCTCTGACTAAGCCTGCAGCACCATTAAGGCCTTTAACAGCATTCTGCGCTGTTTCAATGCCTTCAAGAGCGCTGACGTAAACTTTTGCGAAAGAAGCGTCATTGCTTACGTCAACTCTTACAACTGTCAGCATTTTTCCGCTGACACGAGGGTCTTTAAGTTCACGGATAATTGCAACTATTTCCCTTTTGATATCTTCTGATACTCTCTGGGCTCTGTGTCCTGCCATTAATCTCTGTACTCCTCTATAACATAAACTTCAAAGATGTCGCCAACTTTGATATCGCCGTATTTGCCAAGACCGATACCGCATTCATAGCCTGAGTTAACTTCTTTAACGTCGTCTTTTTCACGGCGGAGTGATGCAATTTCATCATCAGCAATCACAACACCATCGCGGATAACACGGATCTTGTCGCCTCTGTGGATTTTACCGTCCTGAACGTAGCTACCTGCAATATTACCAACAGAAGAAATTTTGATAACGTTTCTGACTTCAACACTACCAACAATAACTTCTCTTGTTTTTGCATCAAGCATACCTTTCATAGCTGATTCAATTTCTTCGATGCAATCGTAAATGATTCTGTAAGTTCTGATTTCAACGCCGTCACGTTCTGCATTTGATTTTGCAACTGCGTCAGGTCTTACGTTAAAGCCTACGATAAGTGCGCCTGATGCCTGTGCCAGCATAACGTCTGATTCGTTGACTGCACCAACGCCGTTGTGGATAACGCGTACACGTACTTCTTCGTTTGAAAGTTTTTCAAGGTTCTGCTTAACTGCTTCCGCAGAGCCCTGCACGTCAGCTTTGACGATAATGTTAAGTTCTTTCATTGAACCCTGCTGAATTGAATCAAAGAGGTTATCAAGAGTAACTTTCTGAACTGAACCCCATTTAGCTTCTTTGATTTCATCTTTACGCTGTTCAACAAGAGCACGTGCAAGCTTTTCATCGCTTACTGCGTCGAATGTGTCGCCTGCCTGAGGCACTTCAACAAGGCCTGTGATTTCAACAGGCACTGAAGGACCTGCTTTTTTGAGCTTTTTGCCGTTTTCATTCTGCATAACTCTTACGCGGCCGACTGCTGTGCCTGCAACGATAACATCGCCTTCACGCAGAGTACCTTTCTGCACAAGAAGTGTTGCAACGGGGCCTCTGCCCTTATCAAGTCTTGCTTCAATAACAACACCTTTTGCTGCTCTGTTGGGGTTTGCTTTAAGCTCTTTCATTTCTGCAATAAGAAGAATTGATTCAAGGAGCTTATCTATATTCTGGTGCATTTTTGCAGAAACAGGCACGCAGATTGTGTCACCGCCCCATTCTTCAGGGATGATTTCATATTCTGTAAGCTGCTGCATAATTCTGTCAGGATTTGCACCCGGTCTGTCCATTTTGTTGATTGCAACGATAATTGAAACATCTGCTGCCTTTGCGTGGTTGATTGCTTCAACTGTCTGGGGCATGATACCGTCGTCAGCAGCAACAACAAGCACTGCAATATCTGTTGCCTTTGCACCACGAGCACGCATTGATGTGAAAGCAGCATGGCCGGGAGTATCAAGGAATGTGATTTTTTCTCCGCCTACATTTACCATATATGCACCGATGTGCTGTGTGATACCGCCTGCTTCACCTGCAGTAACAGATGTGTTTCTGATAGCGTCAAGGATTGAAGTTTTACCATGGTCAACGTGGCCCATAACAACAACAACGGGGCAACGGGGCTCAAGTGTTGTTTCGTCATCATCACTGTCGTCAATGATTCTTTCTTCGATTGTAACAACAACTTCTTTTTCAACCTTTGCGCCAAGCTCTGTTGCGATAATTTCTGCTGTGTCAAAGTCAATGGTCTGGTTAAGGTTAACCATCATACCAAACTGGAACAGTTTTTTAACAACTTCTGCGCCTGTAACTTTAAGGAGGGCAGCAAGGTCTGAAACAACGATTTCTTCAGGCACTTTGATAACAAGCTGAGGTCTCTTTGCTCTTTCTGCTTCAAGACGTGCCATTCTTTCTTTTTCAGTTTCCTTTTTCTTTGAGCGCATGCCCTGCTGTTTGCGGTACTGCTGTGATTTTTGTTTCAGCTTTTGCTTGTTTGAAACTGAATCTGAACGATGTCTGTCAGCAGGAGCGATGTTTTCGTATCTTTCGTTATATTTGTCAAGTTCAACTTCTTCTGCACGGGTGTTGATTGTTCTTGCTTCACCCTTTGTTCTTGACTGCATGGGTTTATCCTGCTTTTCTTTTTTCTTCTGAGCAGGCTGCTGAGCCTGAGGAGCAGATTTTTTCTGTGCAGGTTTGTTTTCGTCTTTTTTATCTTTTGCTTCAGCTGCAGGTTTTTCAGCTTTTACTTCTTCTTTTTCTGCAACAACTTCTTTTTTAGGTGCTTCAGCAGCAAGGGCAAAGTATCTGTCAAAGTTTTCAACCTGATTTTTCTCTGTGATTTTATTGAAGAAAAGGTCAAGGTCTTTGCTTTCAAGAGCTGTGGTTGCCTTTTTCTTGGGCTCGTCGCTGCCTTCTGCAAGAAGTTCAATAATTTCTTTATTCTGTTTGCCGAAATCTTTTGCTAAATCGGCAACTTTATATTTCTTCTCTGCCAAATTGATTACCTCCCGTTAATTAAGATATATTTTTTGAGGCTATTTACGAATCCGTCATCGTCGACTGTCATAACACCTGTTTTCACGCCGATGACCAAGTTCATATCTTCCATTGTTTTTTCAAGTTCAATAATTTGTATATTTCTGCCGTTGTAAGTACATTCGCGGGAAAATTCATTTTTAAGCCTTTCGGACACGTCTGAGGCAAGAATACAAAGCTTTGCTTTTCCTGATTTGATTGCAAAGAGGGCAGTGTCGTGGCCCCAGCTTATTTTTCCTGCACGTCTTGCAAGACCTAAAAGATTAAAAAATCTACTGTCCGTCTGCATTGAGTTCAGCCTCCATTGCGTCAAAAATTTCTGACGGAATGCTGCATGAGAGTGACCTCTCAAAACTTTTTGCTTTTCTCGCTAATTTGAAACATTCAATGTCGTGGCAGACATATGCGCCTTTGCCGTTCTTTTTGCCTGTAAGGTCGATGGAGATTTCTCCTTCTGAATTTTTAACAACCCTTACCAGTTCTTTTTTAGCTTTAAGCTGTTTGCAACCGACACATTGGCGCATAGGCACTTTTTTTGTTACCGGCATAAGTTGCACTCCTTACTGTGAATTATTGTGTGTCAGATGTTTTGAAAAATCCGCTTTCGGGCTGAATGTCGATTTTCCAGCCTGTAAGTTTTGCAGCAAGTCTTGCATTCTGACCTTTGTTGCCGATTGCAAGTGAAAGCTGGTCATCCGGCACTGTTACGTGGCAGGCATTTGTTGCTGTGGGGTCAATTTCAACGCTGAGCACGTCTGCGGGAGCAAGAGCAGCACTGATGAAGAGTTTCGGGTCTTCTGAATATTTTACGATATCGATTTTTTCGCCACCGAGAAGCTCAACAATTTTTTCAACACGAGCACCTCTCTGGCCGATACATGCGCCAACGGGATCGATGTTTTCGTCCTGTGTTGCAGCAACTGCGATTTTTGTACGTGAACCTGCCTCACGTGAAACAGCTTTGATTTCAACTGCACCGTCATAAATTTCAGGAACTTCTGTTTCAAAAAGACGTTTAACAAGACCGGGATGTGTTCTTGAAATCATAATTCTGGGACCGTTCTTTTCGCCTGTTCTGATATCAACAACGAAAACTTTGATAAGGTCGCCTTCTTTGATAACTTCGCCGGGAACCTGTTCTGCTTTGGGGAGGATTGCATCACCTTTGCCGATGTCGAGAATTACGTTGCCGTTAACAGGGTCAACTCTGTGAACAGTTGCAGTGATAAGCTCCTGATAACGTTTCTGGAATTCTTCCATTACCTGTCCTCTTTCTGCCTCGCGGATACCCTGACGGATAACGTGCTTTGCAGTCTGAGCAGCAACACGGCTGAATTCTCTTGATGCCATTTCAATTTCAATGATGTCGCCTGCTTTTGCAGTTGACTGATATTTCTGTGCGTCTTCAACTAAAATGTCTGTATCTTCATCTTCGATTTCTTCAACAACATTTTTTCTGAGCCATACGCGCATTGATTCTTTTTCTGCATCAATTTCGCAGAATACAACTTCTTTTTTGTTATAATCGTTTCTGAGTGCTACGATAAGAGCCTGCTGGATTCTCTCGCAAAGAAGAGCTGCAGGTACACCTTTTTCCTTCTCAAGCATTCTTACTGCTTCAAAAAATTCCTTATTCATTTTTCCAACCAATCCTTTCAATATTTAAACTTTAATTTTTAACACATTAATTATTGAAATCGTCAAGTTTTACCCAGGCGGTTTCTTTTTTCACAAACACTCTTTCTTCTTCGTTAATGTTGACAGTGATGTTGCCGTCTTCATAACCCACAAGTGTGCCTGCAAATTCTCTCTGCTTGTTTTCATCGGGGCGGATAAGACGGAGTTTAATTTTTCTGCCAATCATCGCCTCGAAATGTTCATCTCGTGTAAGGTCTCTTTCAATGCCGGGAGAGCTTACTTCAAGACAATAGCTTACTTCAATAGGGTCTGCTTCATCCAAAGGTCCGTTAAGAGCGTGGGTCATATCAACGCAGTCATTGATATCAATGCCGCCGTCTTTATCAATGAAAACTCTTAAATACCATGAAGCGCCTTCTTTTACAAAACGTACGTCCCAGAGTCTGAGACCGAGACTTTCAGCAACAGGCTGAGCAATTGAGCGTACTATGCTCACTACATTTGGTTTTGATGCCATCGTTAACCTCCTTAATTACGCTAAACAACACAAAAGAGCGGGCATGAACCCACTCTTTTGTCAATAACATACTTTCATTGCCCACAGTATAACATATTCTGAAAAAATAATCAAGAGTTTTTATCAAATCTATTGTGTTATTTTTTTCAAAGTGCTACAATTTTATCAGCAAATCAAATTTTTGGGAGATGCATTACCACGGATAGATATTCTCTTGATATGACAAAAGGACCGTTTTTAAAGAAAATACTTATTTTTTCACTGCCTCTGATGCTCACAGGGCTTCTGCAGATGGTGTATAACACAGCAGATATTGTTGTGGTGGGTAGGTTTGCGGGCTCGGAAGCTCTCGCGGCAGTGGGTGCTACAAGTTCACTTATCAACCTTATACTGAATGTTTTTCTTGGAATGGCAATGGGTTCAGGCGTTATGAGTGCACGTTACATCGGTGCAGAAGACGACAACCGCCTTGAAAAATGCATTCACACAGCACTTCTTCTCGGCTTGATAAGCGGTGTGGCTGTGGGCATTTTCGGTTTCTGTATGGCTGAAAAACTTCTTATTCTTATGGATTCGCCTGCAGATGTGCTTCCGCTTTCAAAAAAATATCTTCAGATTTATTTCCTCGGTGCACCTGCTTCTCTGGTTTACAATTTCGGCGCAGCCATTGTACGCTCAACAGGTGATACAAAAAGGCCCCTTTATATTCTTTCTGCAACAGGTATTGTGAATATAGTTCTCAACCTTGTGCTTGTTATTGTTTTTAAACTTAATGTGGCAGGCGTTGCCATTGCTACAATCGTGGCACAGTATATTTCGGCTGTTCTTATTATAATAAGACTTCTGAAATTTGACGGTGCGTGCAGGCTTCATTTCAGCAAACTCCGCATAAATGCAAGGGAGATGAAAAAAATTCTCCTTATCGGCGTGCCGGCAGGTGTGCAAAATTCATTGTTTTCATTTTCAAATGTAATTATTCAGTCGACTGTAAATTCTTTCGGCTCTACTGTAATGTCAGGTGTTACTGCGGCATCAAATGTGGAAGGTATTGTGTACACCTGCACAAACGCGATTTCGCAGACAACAATGACTTTCTCTTCCCAGAATATGGGTGCAAGAAAATATGAAAATATAGGAAAAATCTATATGCGCTGTCTGCTTCTTTCAGCTTTAATCGGTGGTGGTCTGTGTCTTTTTGGAGTGATTTTCAAGAATCAGGCTATAGGAATTTTCTCCGCAGACCCTGCTGTTATTAAAATCGGCGCTGAAAGGCTTGCGATAGTGCTTCCGTTCCACGTGTTATGCTCTCTTATGGATGTGGGCGGAGGTCAGCTCAGGGGTATGGGGAGATCTTTTGAACCGATGATTATTACACTTCTGGGAAGCTGTGGTATAAGACTTTTGTGGGTGTTTGTTTTCTTCCCGAAAAATCCCACGCTTACTTATCTTTATATGACATATCCTGTTTCCTGGTCAATAACATTCTTTGTACTTTTTATTGCTTATTTTATAATAAAAAGAAATATACTTAAAAAGGAGCGATATGTATGAAAAAATTTCTCGCAGTAATTCTGGCAGTTATCCTGACGTTTTCTGTTTTTGTAATAAGCCCATCGGCTTACAGCACGCAGAAACTTACTCAGGAAGAATGGGACACCCTTTACGATTCATTGAAAGACGGCAACACTCTGCCCATGCTTTGCGTAGGTGCAGATGAAACAAAACTTGGTCTTGTGTGGCACGCACCGAAAGACACTGCAAAAGCAGAAGTAAGATTGGCAAAAAGTGCTGATATGGCAGATTATGTGCTTTTTGAAGGTTTCACTGAGCCTGCAGATAATGAAAAGCAGGTTATCTGTCGAGTTGATATTTCAGGTATTGAAGAAAACACGACCTACTTTTATCAGTGGTATACGGGTACTGAATGGAGCGAAAGTTATGAATACAGATCTCACTCCGCAGACTCATATAAAATGATGGTGATTGGTGATATCCAGATTGGCGGACAGACAGATTCTGCAGAAAAACAGTCTGAAGACGGCTACACCTGGCAAAGCGTGCTTTCAGAAGCAATGAGCAAAAACCCTGATATTTCTTTCCTCCTTTCACCCGGTGACAACACTTCAACAGGTCAGGGAGACAGCGAATGGCAGACACTTCTTATGCCGTCGCTTACAAGAAATCTTCCTATGGCTCTTGCAATCGGCAACCACGATAAAAAGGGTATGAAATATGACTATTTCACACATATGCCCAATGAATATTACGGTGAATATTTCACAGGCCTTGACAGAGATTTCTATTTCAGATATGGTGATGTGCTTTACCTCGTTTTCGATGCAACTTCTGCAAGTGCAGCAGACCATATGGCAATGGCTAAAAAAGCAGTTGAAGAAAATAAAGATGCAAAATGGAGAATTGCCGTTATGCATCAGGCTCTTTTCGGGCCGGGATACGGCAACATTGACCCTGAAACAGGCATTCTTCTCAATGCAGTTTTCACTCCCATTTTTGATTCATACGATATAGACCTTGTGCTTACAGGTCATAGCCATCTTCAGGGACGTTCACACTTTATGTATGAAAGCTCTGTTGTGGGCAAGGCAGAATCAGGCAAGGCTTATGTAAATCCCAGGGGAACAATTTATCTCAACTCAAATGCTGTGTGTGACCATGATTCATTCACACTTCCGCTTCCTCACGTGGCATATGAATTCAAAGAAAATGATGTGACAACATACACTACTATTGAGTTTTATGAAGACACAATGAAAATTAAAACTTTCCGTGGCGACAACAGTGAGCTTCTTGACGAAATTTCCATTATTAAAAATGATGATGAAAAGAAAGAAGATAATTTCCTTAACGTGCTTCACAGATTCTTCTATAAATTTGTTGAATTCTGCGGACGCATCTATCAGGAAATTGATAAGATAGTAGTTGCAAACAGAGGCGGACACTTCTGATTTGTCAGGAAAATATTGATATCTCCGCGGCAAGGTGATATATTTGTCACGGAGATATTTTATTGAAAGAGGTGTAATTTATGAAAAAATTATTCATCAAATCTGTTTCAGTTTTGCTTGTGCTTGTTATGGCTTTTTCAATGGCATCAACAGGCGTTTCTGCAACAGAAAAAACTGCAGCCGAAGCAGTGAAAGAGCTTGATAAAAATATTCCTATCGTTTTTATTCACGGTTTGGGTGACCAGCCGATTTACAAAGGTGTTTCAACCGAAACGGAAGAAGACGATGTTGACATCTGGTCTTTCCCTGCAGATAAAATTGTAGGGCTTGTTTTCAAAAATCTTCCTGAAGTTATTTTCTCAATGGCTTTCGGAAAATATGAAAGACTTGATGTGATTTTCACAGACATTCTCGGCACAATTTTCGGCAATGTTGCATGCGATGAAAATGGTGTGCCATCACCTGACACAGGGCTCAAATATAACAAAGAAATCACACCTACAGACGAATACGGCAAAAGAAACGATTATTATTTTGCCTATGACTGGCGTCTTGATATGCACACAATTTCAACTCAGCTTGATGCTTTCGTGGACGAAGTGCTTGAAGTTACAGGTGCTGAAGAAGTGGGCCTTGTTTCTTTCAGCATGGGCGGTGCGGTAATGATGACTTACCTTTATGAGCATTATTATATTGCCCCTGAAAAACGCGACCGTATTCATTCTGCAGTTTTCATTTCAGGCGGTATGAATGGGGTTGAATGTTGCGAAGACCCGTTTTCAGGTCACATTGAATTTACAACAAAATCACTTCTTAGAATGATTTCTGATTTGTTGCCGAAAGACGGAAGCCTTACAGTTGTTGACGATTTGCTTAGGATTGTGTATGCAATTAAATTTTTTGAACCCCTTGTTTCTTTCACAAACGATACACTTATTCCCAACCTTGATAAGATGGCAGGCGGTGCAGTATTGAAAACTATCGGCACAGTGCCCGCTTTCTATGCGTTGATGTCAAGCGAAAGATATTATCAGGCGGAAGAATACCTTTTCAACACTCCCGAAAAACTTGAAACATATTCAGAACTTCTTGCAAAAAACAGATATTATCACGATAACGTGCAGGCAAACAAGGATAATATTATCGATGCACTTCTTGCAGACGGCAAAAATTTTGCAGTTATTTCAGAATACGGTCACAAAATGCTTCCGGTAACTTCAGATAACGACAGAATGTCTGACGGTATGATAGGCACTTACAGCACAAGTTTCGGTGCAACCTGTGCAGAAATTGACGGAGTGTTTGCAGAAGATTATGTTCAGGCAAAGGAATGTGTATGCGGTAAAAACCACATTTCTCCTGACAGACAGATTGATGCTTCAACCTGCAAATATGCCGATGTTACATGGTTTGCAAAAAATCTCAAACACAAAGATGACGACAAATATTTTGCAGATTTGATTGACCTTGTAACATATAGTGAAGAACAGATTACAGTTCACACTTATTCTGACCTTCCACAGTATATGATAAATCTTGATGAAACCTGCCTTGTGCCCCTTACAGCAGAAAACGCAGGTGAAATTATTCCCTTTGATGAAAAAACAAGCATAATCAGATTTTTAGAAAATCTTTTCAAGTAAGCAACAAAAGCGGTGTGAAAGTTCACACCGCTTTTGTTATTATAAATCTATGATGATTTCGTATTTATCTTCAATGAGTACATAATTTACTTTATGCTTTTTTGCAAGAACTGATATTTGTGCATTATCTTTTAATACACTTTCCATTGTGCAGTACGCATCATCCAGACGGTTTTCAATGATATTTGAATATTTCTTTATGTCTGAAAAATGATTACGGATATAATTTTCACTCATTATAAGACAATAGTATTTGATGTTTTCAAGATATTCTTTTTCAAAATCCTTCTGCCAATCAAAGGGAATGTAACAGCCTTCCACAATTAAGTTCTGCTTGTTTTCAATTGCTGTTTTTATCATTTCACAAACAATGGGCCATAAATATGCAGTAAGCTCTTTGTCGTCACTCATAGGCGTAAGGTCTGTGTTACCGCTACGGATGAGACCCATTTTAAGATGGTCAATTGAGAGATAGGGAGATTTATATTTTTCAAGCAGTTTTTGTGCAAGCGCAGTTTTCCCTGTATGCGATGCACCTGTAATAAGAACAATCATTGCTTCATTCTCCGTAAGTTGTAAATTATAATTTATATGTATGCTTTCAGCAATGTTCACCCCTTGAAAACGCAAGGGGTGATGTCATTTTCTTCTGAAATTATCGAAAAGATTAATTGAGTTTAACAAAGGCGAAAGTTCCCGGAAAATCAAATTCGGCATTGAGGATTCCGTCAGAAACAGACGCAGTCACTTTGCTACCTGAAAGGAGAAATTCTGCTTTTTCCGCTTTTTATACTAATCAGAATAATTGTTTCCGGATATCTGCAGATTTTGTCAACTGTAACAATTATATCATCATTTTATAAATATTTCAATCCGGGGGCTGACTGACAAATTGTGAAATCAATATCGATGATGGTTGAAATAAAAAGAATAATAGGGTATAATTGAATAAATACGTTTTCAGGGGTGATTTTTTTGGCGAAAAGCACGCAAAGACAAAAAGCAGTCAACAAAGATAGACTTATAAAAATCCTGCAGATTTTAGCAGGTGTGTTTATGTTATCAATGATTGTTGCATGCCTTGTGCTTATGAAAAAGTATAACATCAAAGTCACAAACATTCCGCAGCTTGCAGAGCAAATAACCGGCGGTATGCTTACAATTGCTGTGGGAATAATTATTTTTTCTGTTGTGAAATCTTTCGCCCTTGTATTTCCGCCTGCAGTTGTTTTTGCCATATGCGGATATCTTATGCCGGACTACTGGAGTGCTCTTGCAATTAACATAGTTTCAGTCTGGTTAAGTTTATTTGCTCCTTATTTTCTCGGCAGATTTACAGGTGCAGGAATTATGGATTCGATGAAAACCCGTTTCAAAGCTGTTAAAAAACTCGACGATTTCAAGGGAGCAAATGAAACAACAATGACCTTTGCAATCAAACTTTCGGGCATTATCCCTTCCGATTTATCAAGCCTTCTTTTCGGTGCGATAAATGTTTCGTTCAAAAATTACATAATCGGTGCAGGCCTTGGCATGGTGCCTCTTGCAATTGTTTACACGGCTTTTGGTGTTGCACTTAAAAATGTTGGCGAAAAACCATGGGTTGTGGCAATTCCCGTTGCGATTATTGTTGTGTTTGTGTTCATAGCAAGCCTTATTACAAAACGTGTTGTTGCAAAAACAAAATTACAGCAGACAGAAGAAAATAAATGAATTTCAGGAGGAATAAATATGGCTAAAATTATCGGTGCTTCAATGCCCAACATTCCGTGGGAAGATAAACCTGAGGGTTATAAATATCCCGTGTGGCGTTACAGCGGAAATCCCGTAATCACAAGGGATAACCTTTTTGGCGCAAACAGCATTTTCAACTCTGCAGTTGTGCCTTACAAAGACGGTTTTGCAGGCGTTTTCAGAGTTGATAACATAAGCCGCGACCATACACTTGTTGTAGGCTACAGTAAAGATGCAATCAATTGGGAGCTTGAAGAAAAAGTAATTTTCAGCGGTTATGACCCTCGTCTTTGCGAAATTGACGGAAAGTTTTATCTTTCATGGGTAAACCTTACTCCTCACGGCACAACAATCGGCATTGCTTACACAACTGATTTCAAAGAATGGGTACAGCTTGAAGATGCTTGCTATCCCGTTGCAAGAAACGGTGTGCTTTTCCCCAGAAAAATCAACGATGAATTTGTTCTTTTCATCCGCCCTTGCGACAGAGGTCACACACCCTATGGCGACATTTTCTTAAGTCACAGCAAAGACCTTACATATTGGGGTAAGCACAGATTTGTTATGTCACCTGTCAAGAATTGGGAAATGACAAAGGTAGGTGCAGGCCCTACACCTATTGAAACTGATGAAGGATGGCTTGTTTTCTACCACGGTGTGCTCACTTCCTGCAACGGCTTTACTTACGCAATGGGTGCAGCAATTCTCGATATTGACAAGCCTTGGATTGTAAAACACAGAGCAGATTGTTTCCTTTTAGCACCTCACGAAAATTACGAGCTTGTGGGCGATGTGCCCAACGTTGTTTTCCCTTGTGCTGCACTTGCAGACGCAGACAGCGGTAAAATTGCAATTTATTACGGCGGCGCAGACACAGTTGTTGCCCTTGCTTTCACAACAGTTGATGAAACAATCAAATTCATTAAAGAACACGATTTGAATAAGTAAAAGAAAATCCCGTTTCTTGCGAAACGGGATTTTTCAGCTTTGTTTTATTTAATAATAAATGTTTTGATTTCGAAGGGCTTGAATGTTGCAGTGATTGTGTTGCCGTTTACATCTGCAGGCTCGGTGATATCTTCGAGCATATTTGAAGAAAGAATTTCTGCACCTTTTCTTGAAAGAGTGATGTTTGCTTTTGTTTTGCATCCTTCACATTCGTAAACGCGGATAACATAAGCATTTTCAAGGCTTTCAGCAGGTTTAACAGCTTCGCAGATTACGTTGGGAGCGTCGATTGTAAGGAATGAATCTGTAAGGCTTGTTTCGCCTTCTGCACATACTGCAGGAACATTAAGTTCGTAAGCAGGACGCACAACATTTTCTGTTGTGAAAGCACCGGTGTGGGGCAGGAATGAATATGTCATTTCATGCAATCCTGCGTCAGCGCCTACTTCAGGACGGTTACCGCCTCTGTGAAGTGAAAGTCTTAAGTTGCCGTTTTCGGCAGAAATACCGTACTTACAATCGTTGAGAATTGCAACACCGAAACGTGATTCAGAGATATCTGTCCATTTGTAGTTGCATACTTCAAATTTAGCAACGTCAATAGAGTTGTTGCGTGTTGTGGGTCTCTGAACGTGACCGAACTGAATTTCGTTTCTGACTGTGTCAGATTTAACGTCAACGTCAAATCCTGCTTTGAGAAGACAATGTTTTTCCTTCCAGTCAACAAGTGTGTGGAAGTCAACTCTGGGACTGTCTGCATAAACAATCATATCCTGAGTAAGTGAACTGTTGTAGCCGAATGAATATTTACTGCGGAGTACAAACTGCACTGCACCGTCAGTAACAACTTCTCTGCCTTCAAAGCCTGTGATAGGAGTAAGTTTATCGAGAGCGTCATATTCGATATCCCAGTTATCCCAGTATGCAGGAGCATCTTCTGCAGTAAGAAGTGCATTAAGGGGAGCACCGTTTTCCTTACGGAGTTCTCTGCCTGAAGCTTTATCGATGAATGAAGAAATAAATCCGTCATCACCGAGAGTAATTACTGCATAAGGAGTTTCAAGCACTTTGCCGTCAAAGCTGAATGCAGATGCGCTGTCAACCGCAGTGTCGGAAAGTTCAATAACTTTTGCACCGAAAGCGGGGATAGAAGTTTTACCGATTGCAAGAACTTCTTTACCGCAAAGGTCAGTGTATCTCTGTGAAGGAGCATCTTTTGCAAAACCTTCCGCTTCGATTGTGTGAACATCGTTTCTGTCAAATGAAAGAGTGTTGTAAAGTGTAACTTTATTGTCTGCCTTTGCAGTGATTTTATCTGTATAAGCAAGTGTTGCGTTTTTGTAGTTTTCAAGAAGTTCGTCCATTTCTTCGTTGAACACTTCATAAACTCTCGGAATTGATGTGCCGGGAAGAATATCGTGGAACTGATTTTTAAGAAGAACTTTAAGCCACTTGTCGGCGTTTTCGTTTTTCTTTTCCTGAGAAAGAACATTGAAGTATTCCATATTGCGAAGTGCAAATTCTGCTTTTCTGTTCTTTCTCTTAACATCGTGCATCTGTGTAAGAGTACCGCGGTGAAGTTCAAGGTAAAGCTCGCCATCGTAAACAGGAAGGTCGTCCTGAATTTCTTCAAGCTTATGCATAAACTGACTTGCAGAGCATTCCTGAACCTCAGGCATACCGTCAAGCTTTTTGATTCTGCGTGCAGCTTCAAGCATTGAATATGAGGGGCCGCCGCCACCGTCACCAACACCGAAAGCGTGAAGTCTTAAATCGCTTGTTTCTTTAAGGGGCATTTCCTTGATAAGGTTGATACCTGCGTCAACATCAGGTGCACGGTGGATTCTGTTGAAGTGTGTAAGAACAGAACTGCCGTCAATACCTTTCCATGTAAAGCTGATGAAGGGGAAGCTGTTAAGCTCGTTCCATGCAAGCTTTGTTGTGTAGAAATATTTACATCCGCAGCCGAGCATAATCTGGGGGATGTTTCCGTTATAACCGAATGTGTCGGGAAGCCAGAAACTGTCAGAAGTGAAGTTGAAGTTTTCTCTTGTGAATTGCTGACCTTTAAGGAACTGTCTTACCATAAGTTCGCCTGATGTGATGTTGCAGTCGCACTCAACATAAACACCGCCGTTAGGCTCATATCTTCCCTCTGCAACTCTCTTTTTCATATCTTCAAAAATTGAGGGATAGTAGTCCTTCATCCATTCGCAGTGAAGAGCAGAAGACTGCATAAAGCGGTATTCGGGGTATTCTTCCATAAGTGCAAGAGCGTTTGAGTAAGTTCTTGCGCATTTTCTCATAGTTTCAGAAGCGGGCCAGAGCCATGCAGTGTCCATATGTGAATGTCCTGTAAGACAGAGTCTGCCAAAAATACTGTTGCCCTGACCTTTGAACATTTCTCTTGTGATTTCAAGAGCGTCTTCAACTGATTTGTGCCAGATTTCGTAAGGAGTGCTTTTGGGGTCAAGGATAAGCACGTTAAGCACCTTGTCCATAGTTTTCATTGCACGGTATTTAAGGAAGTTTGTTTCAGGTGCAAGTTCAATAGCCTGAGAAATCTGTGTCATATCAAAAACAAATTCGTGAATTATTTCATCTCTTACACAGATGTCAACACCCTTGTAAGTCTGTCTGTAACTCCAGGGCTCCATATCGGGATATTCGTAATTTTCGTAAACAGAAGTACCTGCGCAGAAATGGCCTGTATAACACTCAAAAGCAAGGTCCCAGTTTTTGCCTTTTTCGTTTTTGCCGATTCTTCTTACACAATGGCCGGGGCCTGTGAAGGTTGAGCCTTTGATGTTGAAAAGACCTTTGGGCTTTCCGTCAACGAAGAAAAGCTGCTCAATACCGCCTGCATGTGAAACGGCATAAATTTCCTGTCCGTCATATTTTTCGTTATATTCAAAAGTGCCTTTTACCCACAGGTTTTCCCACTCCTCGCTACCCCAGGAGTAGTTTTTATCGATGGGAGTCCATTCAACGTCGGGAACATTTCTGAAATGTTCTTTTGTTATGTAACCATAGACATTCTGAAGCTCGCCGATTTTAACATACATTCTTTCGGCATAAACCAGTGTGGCTTCTTTTAGTTTGTCATAAGATTTGCTTTTTAAAGGTTCGTTATACATAAAAAGTCTCCTTTGCCGCAGGGAAAGAAATCCCCTTTGTTTGTTGATTCTGTTATATCATATTTGGAAAGTTTAGTCAATTAATTGCATAATAAATTTTAATAAATTTATATTGCATATTGATTTCTCAGGTGATATACTATATTTGTATAATTTTCTGAAAAATACATTAAATTTTTCAACCATTATTAAGGAGGAATTGTAAATGTCAGGAAAAACAAAAACAGTTAAATTACTGTCAGTTTTGCTCGCATTTGTTATGCTTCTGGGCGTAATGCCCATGGGCTCTCTTATTGCAAGTGCAGAAACTGAAGGATTGTTTATGTACAATGTCAAGGATGGAAAAGCAACAATCATCACTTGCCAGAACGATGCTTCAGGAGATATCGTAATCCCCGAAACATTGGGCGGATATCCGGTGGAAGCAATCAGCGTATATTCTTTCAGCGATTGTGACAAAATCACATCTGTAACAATGCCCGACAGTGTTAAAACAATCGGCGTGGGAGCATTTGCAGACTGTGAAAAACTCGCTGTTGTAAAAATCGGCGCAGGTGTTATCTCAATCGGTTCAGGTGCTTTTACAGATTGCGGCAGTCTTGAAAAAATTGAAGTAAGCTCTGCAAACACAGTTTATAAATCTGATGAAAACGGTGCGTTGTATACATACGACAAAACAGACTTGCTTGTTTATCCCACTTCAAACACTGCAACTACTTTTGTTGTGGCAAGCGAGGTTGAAGAAATAAAAGACAATGCTTTCGCAGGCAGCCAGAATGCGAAAACAATTATCCTCGGCGATAACGTAAAATCAATCGGCAAAAATGCTTTCCTCGGCAGCAGAAGCCTTGAAATGGTTATGATAGGCAGTGCAGTTACATCAATCGGCAACGATGCTTTTGAAGGCTGTGAAAAACTTGCAGGCATCAGCGTGCATGTGAACAACCCTGTTCTCCACAGTGACGAAGCAGGTGTGCTTTATTCAAAAGACAAAAAACAGCTTATCAAATATCCTAACGGAAAAAGCAGTGTAAGCTACACTGTTGCTGACGAAACAGAAGTGATTAATGTTCTTGCTTTTGCAAACACAAAGGCACTTACTGAAATCACAATCGGCAAAAATGTAAAAGAAATCGGCGCTTCAGCTTTTATAGGCTGCGACCTTATCTCAAAAGTAAATTACGGCGGTTCAGCAGCTGAATGGAAAAATGTTAAAATCGGTGCAAATAACGAGAAATTGTTATCGGCTGCATTCAATTTTGCAGGCGGAGTTGAACACACCCATACATATACATCTGTAACTGCTAAAAACGCAACATGTACTGAAACAGGTGTTATGTCTTACTCATGTGAATGCGGACATAATTATACAGAAACAATTCCTGCACTGGGACACAATTTTGTAAACAACACCTGCCAGAATTGTTCAATGAAAGAATTTGTTCTTGCTTCAGACGGCACAAGAGCAAAAATCACAAAATATAACGGCAGTGCTACATATCTTACAATTCCTGCAACAATTGAAGGATACGAAATCATCGCAATCGGCGACAATGTTTTTGAAGGAAAAACTTCAATCGTTTCAATCGTAATCCCTGCAGGAGTGAAAGAAATCGGAAGTTGTGCTTTCTACAAAACAGGCTATTACAACAACTCTGCAAACTGGGAAAACGGCGTTTTATACATAGGCAAATTCCTCATTGAAGCAAATGATGAAGTTGTAAAAGGCAATTACACAGTAAAAGAAGGCACTGAAGTTATTGCTGACTATGCTTTCTCAGCATGCACTTCACTTACAGGCATTACATTCCCTGCAAGCGTTAAAGTTATCGGTGACGCTGCATTCTCAAACTGCACAGGTCTTAAAGATGTTAACTGCGGTGTAAGAAAAGCTGAATGGGCAAACGTTACTATCGGTACAGAAAACAGCGCACTTCTGAACGCAACATTCACTTTTGTTCCCGACCCTCATGTTCATTCATATGACGAAATCGTGGATGAATTAAAAGTAACTTGCCTTGAAGCAGGCTACAAAATCACAAAATGTTCTTGTGGCGACACAAAACGTGAAGATTATCCTGCTCCCGGTCATATCTTTGTAAACAACGTATGTACAGGCTGCGGTGGCAGAGAATATGATATTTCAATTTCAAACAACGAAGTAACAATTATCGGTTGCCACGAATCACTTTCAGGTAACATTGTTCTTCCTTCAGCAATCGGCGGCTACAGTGTTGCAAAAATCGGTGCAAATGCATTTGCAGGCAACAAAAATATCACAGGTGTTGTTATTCCTTCAACAGTTACTGAAATAGGAGAAAAAGCATTCTTTAACTGCGATGAACTTGTAAATATTTCAATTCCTGCAAGCGTTACTGCTATGGGAAGCCTTGCTTTTGCAGATTGCGCAAAGCTTTCAGCTCTTTCAGTAAGCGCAGATAACGCAAAGTTCACAACTGATGAAAACGGCGTTCTTTTCAACAAAGTGAAAACTGAAATTCTTTACTACCCCACAGGTAAAGCATCAGTAACATACGAAATTCCCGACGGCGTTATGGTTATCGGCAAAAATGCATTTAACGGTTATGCTTCACTCGTTACAGTTACAATCCCCGCAAGCGTGAAAACTGTTGACGAAGGTGCTTTTGACGGCTGTGAAGGGCTTAAAAAAGTTAATTTCACAGGCACAGAAACAAAATGGAACAGAGTTATCATCCGTGATAAAAATGCTCCTCTTACAAAAGCAGAAAAAACATTTGCAGACTTAAGCGACGCTGAAAAAGCACTTGTTGTTTCAAAACTTCTTATGGTTTATAACGCAGATGTTTCAACAAAAGGCATAAACATTATTCTTACAGAATCAGACAAAACAGTTGGTATAATGGCTGTTGATATGCTGGCAAAAGACGGCGAAACAGAAGTTTCAATTGAAACTGACGGCACATTAATCGAAGTTTATGAAGATGGCACTTACAATCTCCTGATTTCTGACTGGCATCTTTCAGGCAACAAAACTGAAACAACAGTAACAATCGGCGAAGATACTTTCCCCATCATTTTCATCTTTGAACCTGAAAACGATGGCCACGATTTCGGCATTGTGGAAGAACTTGAACCTACTTGCGTTGACAAGGGCTGCACAAGATACACTTGCTCAATCTGCGGTGCTTACCGTGATGAAAACGAAGTTGATGCTCTCGGTCACGAATACGGTCTCTGGATAATCGATTCTGACGAAGGATGTGTAACAGAAGGCAAAAAATACAGAGAATGTACTGTTTGTGATGAATTCACAGAAGGTCATATCGAATGGGGCGTTGTTCGTCCTACAGGTCATGATTACATAGTTGCAGTAACAGAGCCCACCTGCCACGAAGGCGGTTACACAGCATATTTCTGTCAGAAATGCAGCCACTATTATGAAACAGATTTTGTTCCTGCAGCAGGCCACAAATATGGCGAATGGAGCGTTATAACAGAAGCTTCCTGCACAACAGCAGGCGAAAAAATCAAAGAATGTACTGTTTGCGAAGAAACTGCAGACGGACACTTTGTAAAGGAAGTTGTTGACGCACTCGGTCACAACTATGTTTCAGATGTAACTCCGCCCACAGAATTTGATGAAGGCTACACAACACACATCTGCACACAGTGCGGCGATACATATAAAGATACTTTCGTTCCTGCTATCGGCAAAGTCAAGAGCGTTGTTCTCCAGAGTATCACTCTCAACAAAGACGAAGTGAAAGCACTTGCTCCAAAAATCGATGTAACACCCGGTGTGCAATATTCAGTTGTTTATGAATCAGCAGATGAAAGCATTGCAACTGTTGATTCAGACGGTAAAGTAACAGCTGTTTCAAGAGGTATCACAACAATCACATGCACAGTAACAGATCAATACGGCAATAAAGAGTCTGCCGAATGTACTGTTGAAGTCAAGTTCACCGTTATCCAGTGGATTACATGGTTCTTTGTTGACTTCCTTTTCTCATGGATTGGTAAATTGTTTTAATTTAAAAACAGCATAAATAACTTAACCCCCATCATCTGATGGGGGTTGAGTTTTATGTGTTGTCAGATTTTATTTACAGAAAACCTCAATATAATTATCGAGGGATTCTCTGATAACTTTCACTGCAGCTTCTCTGCCTTTTATTTCTTTTGAAACAGTTTCTTTGTTTTCGAGTGCTTTGTAAACAGAGAAGAAGTGTTTCATTTCGTTGAAAATGTGGTCGGGCAACTCTGAAATATCTTTATATCCGTTGTAAGTGGGGTCGCCGAAAGGAATTGCAATAATTTTTTCGTCAGACCTTCCGCCGTCAACCATTGCAATATATCCTATAGGATAACATCTTACGAGTGTTAACGGTTCAAGAGCCACAGAGCATAAAACAAGCACATCCATAGGGTCTTCGTCATCGCCGTAAGTGCGGGGAATGAAGCCGTAGTTTGCAGGGTAGTGAGTGGAGGTGTAAAGCACGCGGTCGAGCATAATAAGACCTGTTTCCTTATCAAGCTCATATTTTTTCTTGCTGCCCTTTGGAATTTCAACCACAGCCACAAAGTCTTCAGGTGTAATTCTTTTAGGGTCAATATCGTGCCAGATGTTTTTCATAAAATCACGCTTTCATATTTTTGTATTGTTATTTTACCACTAATACAACCTCTTGTAAAGATGAAAAGCATCCAAATTATAAAAAATTGATATTTTTTTCATTTTATTATTGTATTTTTTGTGAATATGTTATAAAATATATTATCAGGTATTAAAATCGAAAATCAAGGAGGAATTTTTATGCCTACAAGTAAAGTTAGTAAAATCAAAACTAAAAGAAACAACCTTTTCCTTCGTGTGGCAGAAGGTCATTTTGCAATGAGCCATTCACACAGTAATTACTATATCGACGTTGCTGCACAGAAATCACGTCTTTCTGAAGCAACTGCTGTAGCGCAGGAGCTTGCAGCCAACTACAGATACCAGAATAAAATTGTTGACACAATCCTTTGCATAGATGGTATGGAAGTTATCGGCACGTGCCTTGCAAATGAGCTTACAAAAAACAATTTTATGAATATCAACTCACATCAGACAATTTATGTTGTTACACCTGAAACAAGAGGCAGCTCACAGATTCTTTTCAGAGATAACATTGTTCCCATGATTAAAGGCAAACACGTGCTTGTGCTTTCAGTTTCTGTTGCAACAGGCTTTACTGCAAAAGCAGCCGTTGATGCTGTTAAATATTACGGTGGCGAAGTTGTAGGTGTTGCTTCAATTTTCGCATCAGAAAAAGAATGTGACGGATATGAAGTGAATTCAGTTTTCGATTCAAGCGACCTTCCGAATTATTTCACTTGCGCACCTCACGAATGTCCCCTTTGTAAGCAAGGGAAGAAAATTGACGCCCTTGTCAATTACCACGGATTCTCAAAACTTTAAAATTAATAAAATGACCTTCGAACAGATGATTCGGAGGTCATTTTTGTTTGTCAAAATAATTTATCAATTTGTAAAGAAGTTCAATTTGTTCTTCGGTATATCCGTCAAGAATAATTGTTCTTGTTTTATCAAGACCCAATATATAATCAGTTGAAACATGGAAAAGTTTTGCAAGTTCCACAATATAGTGAGTTGTAGGAGTAGAAAGCCCCATTTCCCATGCATTGACAGAACTTCGGGTTACATCTAATTTTTTAGCAAGTTGAGATTGAGAAAACCCTGCATTTTCCCGCAAGTTTTTAATCATATCGCTTAACATAAAATATCACCCTTGTTCATTATAAACTACATTTTTAGACATTTAATTATCATTATATGTATAGTTTTGTTGACAAAAAGATATTTATGTGATATTATTTTCGTGAGATAAATTCTCTATTCACAAAAAAAGGAAGGTTAAAGAAATGAAGAAATTATTAGCTATTTTATTAGCTGCAGTTTTGTTGATTTCACTGTGTGCATGCAGCAAAAATGCTAAAGATGGCGAAGGTAGTGAAGACGCAGAAAGCAGCGAAACAGGCGAAACAGTATTGTCAAACGATTATGTAACTATTGACGGAATTTGTGTTGATGACGCTTATGAAGATGAAGACAACAGTGTATTAAAAATGGTTTATCTTTTCTATACATTAAACGCTTCTGATGAGAATCTTGAGGCTGATAGTACATATACAAAACTTACAATCGGAGAAAACACTTATACATCTGAAAGATATAACGATGTATGTCTGAAAGCACCAAGCTACTATTACAGCGATTATATTGAAGATGTTTATGTTGGCTCTACATTTAAGGTTGTTACAACTTTCAAAATCCCCAAAGCTGATTTGGAAGCAGGCAAGTCAATTACATTAGAAGACAGCCAGATTCCTGACATTTCAGATATTAGCTTAAGCACAGATGATATTCAGCATTTTAACGGAGATGATAGTGTTTGTGAAGCTATGGACCCTGAAGGATATGCTGAAGAAATGTATAAAAGAGAAACAGCAGATGCTGAAACAACAAGAAAAGTCCAGAATCTTGTAAATGGTTATTATTGGTCTTTCTATGCAAACTATACATCTTATGAACTTGAATTCTTTGAAGGAAATGAATTCGTTTTAAGCACAAGCCTTGGTACTTCTCAGGGCGGCACTTACACTGTGCAGAATGCATATATTTTCTGTACATACCCCACAGGTTACACTGTTGAAATCCCCTACGAGATTAATGAAGCGGGCGAAATTGAATTATATTGTGTTCAGGCATTTGATGTGAATCAATAAAATATGGTAACAGTTTTTCTGTATTACCGAAAAATACTTAATTTCCGACCCCCAAAAAATAAAGGCTGTATCATAGCGATACAGCCTTTATTTTTTATTCTTCAGTCATCTTTTTCTCTTTTTAATTAAATGTATCACAACTGCGGTTATGATAGCGGAAGAGGGGATAAACAAGCATATTCCTACAACAATGTCTTTTGTGCCGTTATCTTCCGGAAAAATGTATACGGGGCGTTCAGGGTTGATTCTGATTTCAACAATATCGCCGACTTTATATTTGGTATTTGTTCTCATCCAATGAACATCTTCGTATACTTCATTGTTATACTCGTAGGAAACTGCGATTGAGTATTCGTTTTCGTCTGTTTCATTGATGTCGGATATTGTTGCACTTACAGGAATGACAATATCCTTGTTTCCATAATATTCGTTTCGTTGTTCAATTCCGTCAGAAAGAAACATGAAAGACAAAACCCAGAATCCTACTACGCCCATAAACAAACCGATAAATAAACGATTCATACGGCTGTTCATTATTTCTGAATATTTCTTTTCAGTATTGTTCATGAGACCACCTCCATAATGTTATTATAACACACGGAATGAATTAATCAAGACCTGCTGTCAGCCGACAACAGGTCTTGATTTTTCAGGGGGTAAATATGGCAAGAGTTAATCTTTGAACTCTTTTTCTGCTTTGATAATTTTGCCTGTTTCGGCATTTACTTCATAGTCATATTCATATTTTCCTGAATCAAACTCGATTTCGTAAATATAAATTGTTCTTTCTCTTTCAAGCTCTATTCTGTAACGCGTAATTTCAGAGGCTTCAAGCCCTGCATGTTCAAGAATAATTGCTTTTGCTGCTTCTTCTGTTACATTCACTTGCGGAGCAGTGGGGTTATTATTGTTGTTGAATCCTAAAAACGGAAACAAAGTTATTATAATTGATAATAATACAGCTAATAAGTTTTTCATATTGAAGCCTCCTTTATGTTGTTTGAATTTTCAAATTGGTATATATGTCAATCTCTGTATTCTTTTTCTGCTTTTAAAACTTCGCCTGTTTCGGCGTTTACTTCGTATTCATATTCGTGAGTTGATGAATCGAATTCTATTTCGTAAACCAAACCGCCTCTTTCTCTGTCAAGCTCTGAATGGTAACGGCTTACTTCGCTTTCTGTAAGACCTGCGTGACCAAGAACTATTGCTTTTGCTTCATCTGATGTGATAGTAGTTGTAGACGGAGCCTGTGTTGCAGGTGATTCAGAATCTGAAGGTAATCTGTCGTCATAGGTTGTGAGTTCTGCATCCTGCAAAACAGTTGATTCTGAACCATTTGTTGCACTTGGATTTGCTGTTGTGGTATCAGGATTTTTTTCTTCCTTTGCTGCGCATGCAACAAACAAGGTTAATACAAGTAAAGTTGAAATTACTATTGCAAGTATTTTTTTCATAAGTCGTTCCTCCTTCTATATAAAAATTAACGGACGGATTTCATTTCAATCCGCCCGTTTTTTTATCTTTTCAGTGGGCGGCTTTAATAGTGTGTCGCCAAACGCTGAGAGTTTTTATTGATTAACCAAAATATCTCTGAAGAAGACCTTCAAATGCTTTGCCGTGTCTTGCTTCGTCGCGAGCCATTTCATGAACTGTATCATGGATAGCGTCGAGGTTAAGTTCTTTTGCTCTCTTTGCAAGTTCAAATTTGCCGAGTGTTGCACCGTTTTCTGCTTCAACTCTCATTTCGAGGTTTTTCTTTGTGCTTGCTGTTACAACTTCGCCGAGGAGTTCTGCAAATTTTGCTGCGTGTTCTGCTTCTTCAAAAGCTGCTTTTTCCCAGTAAAGACCGATTTCAGGATAGCCTTCTCTGTGAGCTACTCTTGCCATTGCAAGGTACATGCCAACTTCTGTGCATTCGCCCATATAGTTTGCTCTGAGGTCTTCGATGATGTCTGCAGGTGCACCGTCTGCTACGCCTACAACGTGTTCTGCTGCCCATGCTCTTTCAGCTGACTGCTCTACAAATTTTTCTGCGGGAACTTTACACTGGGGGCATCTTTCGGGAGCTGCGTCACCTTCGTGAACATAACCGCATACTGAACATACAAACTTTTTCATAATTTTTTCCTCCAAAATTTAATAATTTATTTTTAATTTTAATTCTGACAATTTTCACAGATACCGACAAAGGTTAATATATGACTTGTAATTTTTGCTTTTGAGTGTTTTTCTGCATCTTCTTCAACTTTGTTGAACATCGGCATTTCGATGTCGTACACTCTGTTGCAGGAAGTGCAATGCAGGTGGTAGTGATTCAGGGGATTACCGTCGAAGTGGTCTGCGCCGCCGTAAGATAATCTCATAATCTGACCTGTTTCTGTCAGGAGCGAAAGATTTCTGTAAACAGTTCCCATGCTGATGTTGGGCATTATCTGCCTGAGTGACCAGTAGAGTTCGTCAGCGGTGGGATGGTCTTTCCTTGAACAGAGTTCTTCAAGAATGGCATCTCGTTGTGCGCTGTGTTTCATTTTCTTTCTCACCTCGCTTGTTGTTTTAAAATTGATATCGATAACTGTTACTATTATTATAACTGATTTTCACCATTTGTCAATAGGTTTTTTTAAAATTTTTTCAGTTTTTTCAATTTTTTCAACTATCACTGATTTTGGTTTGCAATGATCCGTAAAATAAATGCCCATAGTAAGATTTCAAATTATAATTTTCAACGAAAAATCCCCTCTGTCATTTCCATACGAAAATGACATCTCCCCTTACGTTTTTAAGGGGAGACTGTAGCCATAATATGCATATAAATTATAATTTAGCTGTATGGTAAATTTTCATATCGTAGGGAACGGCGGTTTCCGACGTTCCGCAAAAAGCAAACGTAAATTGGCGGTTTGTTGGCAAGCGCCAA
>SVOW01000007.1 GCA_015066175.1 Oscillospiraceae bacterium | reverse complement strand
GGGACGGGTTGCCCGTCCCGTTATGAATCTGATGAATTTTTCGCGGGCGCCGAAACGACGCCCCTACGATGCTGATTTTAATACCGCGGTAAATTATAATTTATCGGGATGTTAATTCGGCTTCTCCTTGAGGAGAAGCTGTCACCGCAAGGTGACTGATGAGGTGTAGAAAACGCAGTTTTCGTATTTTTACTTTGGTTTACTTAAATTCTTACCTTTCCACCTCATCCGAGTTTTGCGTTGCAAAACCCACCTTCCCCTCGAGGGGAAGGCTTGGCAGACATTTCGACAAATTATAATTTATATGGTTGTTTTAAATTAATATCGTAGGGAACGGCGGTTTCCGACGTTCCGTAAAAAATGTGAATTGGCGGTTTGTCGGCAAGCGCCAAACCCTACAATGTTAAAATTAATTGCACGATAAATTATAATTTTTAACGAAAAATCCCCTCTGTCATTTCCTGACGAAAATGACATCTCCCCTTACGTTTTTAAGGGGAGACTGTAGCCGTAATATGCATATAAATTATAATTTATCGTTATATGATTGCGTCGCAGACCCGAAACATTTCCGTCAGGAAATATATCACATCGCGTAAGCGATATATCACTGCAACGCAATATCACTTTGCGTAGCAAAATATCACTGATTATATAATTTGTGACAACAAATTATATAATCATGTGTGGACGGAGTCCACCCACACTTATTCACTCTTACTTCTTGTCTATTACTACAAACACGCCTTTGGCATATAATCGCTTAATGTCTGATTATTCTTTTTCAGGAATTCTTCCATTTCATAATTCCGTGGCGGATTTGCACAAGCCGCGGAATTATGTTGCACTTCGGCTGAATTTTTCTGAAAATTTTCGTTTTGCACATTAACACTTCCGCTTTTTTTCTGGAAAGAAAAAGCGGAAGTGTTCTTCTCTTCTTTTCTCTTACTCTCTCTCTTCTCTTTCTCTTTCTCTTTCTCTGTGTTACAATGTAACACTTTGGCGTTACATTGTAACGTTTCGGTGTTACTTTGTAACGCTTCTTCGTTACTCTTTTCACTATTACGATGTTTCCTTACTCTGCTTGCAACCGACGTTTCTGACCCTACGCAATCTTCAATCATTGTGATGAAATATGTTGTTTCGTCGATTTTTTCTATTGCATCATATGTAATAAGAATATCAAGCAGTTTTTTCACAAGGTCTGCTTTTTCACCAATTCCCAGTGCAAGCTCTTCTGCAAAGGTGGGCAACATCTTTTTATAGTAAAGATAGCCGTCTGTTTTCAATGAATAAAGCATAATCCGCTGAAAAGTCAGAATCATTGTTTCTCCGTTTTCCTGCAACTTTAAAAATTTGATTATCATTTCGTCAAAAAAATCAGTTTTCATTTTGTACCAATAGTATCTTTTGTTTTCGCTCAATTTTTAAAATTCCTTTCCGTTTATGGTAGAGATTTGAAAACCCCTCCATAAATAGGGAGTACAGCTTGTTTTTTCAACCGAAAACGGTGTAATTTTTTTCAAAAAGCGAAAATATTAACAAAAAGTTTATTTTTCAGCTATCACTGATGTTATAGTTTTGTAATAATCTGTAAAAAGATGCCCATAGGTTAAAAAATAATTGACAACAAAGGTGTGGTTTTATATAATTTAAGTGGAAGGAGTTGATGTTATGGACAAAATAAAACGAATAATCTGGGGTGTTATACTGGTGGCTGTAGGATTGTTGGTAGGTCTTAATACTTTGGGAGTTATCAGCTTTGACATCTTTTTTGATGGTTGGTGGACTTTGTTTATTATTGTTCCGTCTGTTGTAGACCTGATAACCAACAAAAACAAAACTTTCAGCATTGTCGGCATTGTTGTCGGCGCAGTGCTTCTTCTTTTTGCGCAGGAGATTATTGATAAAGAAATGATATTGAAGCTTTTTGTGCCTGCTGTTATTGTGCTTGTTGGTGTGTTGTTGATTTTCAAAGATGTTTTCAACAAAGATTTGAAGACAGCAAAGAAACAATATGCCCAGAGCCCTAACAGGTCAGGCGAACATCTTGCACTTTTTTCAGGACAAGAACTTGATTTTTCAGGGCAGGTTTTTTATGGTGCAGATTTAAGTGCTGTTTTCGGTGGTATTAAATGCGACCTGAGAAACGCTGCTATAGCAGACACAGCCGTTATTAATGTGTGCAGTGTTTTTGGAGGAATAGATATTCTGCTGCCTGAAAATGTTTGTGTGAAAAAATCTTCAATTTCAATTTTCGGCGGAATTACTGATAAAAGAGTTTTCAACAAAACAAATAATTCAGCAACTGTTTACATAACAGGAAACTGTGTTTTCGGCGGAGTAGATATTTTATAACAGAGCAAAAATAAAGACTGACAAAAATGGCAAATATATGAAAAAAGTGGGTGATATTTGATGTATCACCCACTTTTCAATTGCTGTTTTCTATGCTTTTTCATATCAATAATATCCGCATATATGCTTACGCGGGTTTATCGACAGTTTGTAGTGCAGTAAAGAAAATCTTAACTGCACTTTTTTATTCAGTATTCTATTGATTTGAGCACCTCGTATGCCATATCGGGGTAGTCTGTCATTACACAGTCAGCGCCGTTACGAGCGAGATATTCCACAGATTCAGCATCGTTGATTGTCCAAAACTGAACAGCGATGTCATATTTGTGAGCGTAGTTTATAACCTGACGTGTGCCAAGGTTGATAAGTCCGTCTGCTGCACTTGAACCGTAGGGGATGTGTAAAGCAGAGTATGTAACGCCTGCATCATTAAGGTCCCAATCCATTCTTGCGTAAATATAGAACTGAAGTACTTCCATAATACTTGCTGAACGGGGGATATCAGGATATTTTTCTGTCATATATGTTGTTACTTCCTGATTGAAAGTTGCCCAGATTACTCTGTCTTCAAGGCCCTTTTCTTTGATGATTCTGTAAAGTTCGTCAGCAGCAACTTTACCGTCTTCGCCTTTTGATTTGATTTCGATAATGTAGTTATATTCTTTGTCGCCGCTGTTCTTTTCGATATAATCAATAATATCTTCGCAAAGGGGCACATGGAGATTGTAGGGAATATCATCGCCTCTTAAACCTCTGTAGGGATATTGGCCGTTAATTTCAAAATTTTCACCCATGTTGAGAACCATTGCTTCTTCATAAGTAAGTTCGTTTGCGTAAACGTTTTCATGGCCGAATGCTTCAACAGCATTTGAAGTTGAATCATATGTAAGGTCGTGCATGATGATGAGCTTGCCGTCTTTAGTAACCTGAACGTCAAATTCATATGTATCAACGCCGAATTTGTCCTGTTCTTCAAGCACTTTTTCAAAAGCCATCAATGTGTTCTGGGGAGCAATGCCTGCACCTGAACGGTGAGCAGAAATTTCCATTTCTCCGTAAGAAACAATGTGGGGGTTGGTTGCTTCTTCATTGGGGATGATTTCGCGTTTGTTTGTGTCATCTGCACGCATTGTCAACATTAAAGGGATGATAACAACAACTGTTGCAAGTACGTGATAAGTCTTTTTGATGAATGTTAAAAGATTTGCTGCAATATTCATTTCTATCGCTTCCTTTCCTGTAAAATACTTATAAATTATATTACAGATTTAGGCAAAGGTCAAGTATTTAATACATTTTCTCACAAGTGTATAAGAATTAATCTTTTTTAGAACGTGTTTTATCTATTATGTAATATATTGCCAGAGCAGAAAGAGAAATTGCACTGATTATTATGCCGATTTTAAGTCCGGGTGTTGTGAATTCAAATTCAATACAGCTTTCGCCTGCTGGGACAATTATTCCCATAAGTCCGCCGTTTATGGTAAGAATTTCTGTTTCCTTTCCGTTAATATATGCTTTCCAGCCGTTATCGTGAGGAATGGAGAAGAAAACAAGTCGCTCTTTTTCACCGTCTGAAACTGCAGTAAAGCCTGAAGATGTGAGCACAAAATTTTCTGCTCCCGATTCAGGACGTGCTTCCTTCCAATCAAGTTTTTTATCAAGGGGTTTTACAATGCCGTGGATTTTTTCTGCTGTTTCACTGTCAACAAAGCAGGCATATGTCATCATTTCTATACGTGAATTGTTTTCCTTTTTGTTTTCGGTGTATTCGTAAGAATCGCTTAAAACATAGTAGTCGTAAGTGAAACCGAAAGGCGTGTAGTAAGGTGCTTGCGTTGTGTTTCCGTTTTTGTCAGTGAGATTTTTGATACTCAGCACCGACTGTATTGCAGGTGTGTCGAAAAATTTCTTTGAATTGAGATGAAGTGTGTTTTCATATCCCACAAGGTCGCAGAAGGCAGCAGTTGAATGTGATTTGAAGCTGATGAAAGTTGTGATACCAGGTTCATTTATCACTGCGGGATAATTTGCAAAAGAATAATCGTAACTTGTTCTGTGAGTGTATAAAACTTCTTCGCTTGAAGAAACATCTCCGCCACGATAGATTTTGTCTTTTTCAAACACATTAATTTCGTTTACAAGATACAAAGAATAAGTTATAACGCAGATAACTGCAACAACAGGCACAACTTTTTTTGCGTCAAAAATCCATTCTTTTTTCAACGAGAAATAAAGAGGAAGATAAGTCGCTGCTGTCATTATAACAAAAACAATCATATACCTGAAATCATCAAATGAAAGTGATTTGAAAAAGTCAGATTTCACAATTGATTCAACTGTATATGCAGAGAGAAATGAACTGAATTTTGCAGAGAGTGCAGGCAGAATATTTTTGATAACATAAGCGCAGAGAATTCTGCCGAGAAGCGGTGCACCTACAACAATTGCAGAAATAATTGTGATTGTTTTTGCACTTTTCTTAACATCGTTTGCGTCAGGTTTTTCTTCAAGATTTTTTATGCTCGCAAGTATTCCCATAAGCACAAAACCATACCACCAGCGTGTGTAATTCATGTTGGTAAACAAACTGAAAATACCGTTGCCGAAAGGAACAACTGATAGAATGAAAAGAAGTTTTATCAGTTTATAGTACCATTTGTCTGATTTTTTTCTTACGGCAATGAAAAGGAATAATGCGCCGAAAAATGGTATAAAAGCAGAGTTTGAGTTGAATGCAAAAAGAGCAAAGCCTGAAGCTGAGCCTAAAATTCCTTCGCTTGGCAGAACAATGCCTTTTAAAATTTTAATAAGCTGGGGAATTGTTGCAAGTCCGCGTGTAAGGCTTGTGGCAAAACTTCCTGTTGCCTTGTGCGTTTCGAGCAGACTCAGTGCAGAGGGAAGAAGTACAAACATTGAACTTATTCCGCCTATTGCATAGAAAATAATGCACCTTAAAGCATCTTTGAAAGTGTAATTTTTTTCTGAAAATTTAACTCTGAAGAAAAGGTAAATCAGGAAGAAAACAGAAGTGGAAACTATGAAATAATAGTTTATCATTGCACTTAGAAGCACTGTAAGTGAAAGCAAAACTTTCTTTCTTCCTTCCAGCACTTCGTCAACAAGGTAGGGAATAAGCGGGAAAACTGCAATTACATCAATGAAATGGAAATAATATGTTGAATCCATTGTGAAAGATGAAAACGCATAAAGCAAAGCACCGATGAAAGCGAAATGCTCTGTTTTAACATATCTTTTCAGATAAATGTGAGCAGTTACTGCAGCGAGCATATGCCTGATTATAAAAGTAATGCTGAGTCCTATGCCGATAAACTTTTCAGGAATAACAAACAAAGGCCAGTAAAAGGGGCTTGCGTAGTTATAGAAAGAATATGTACCTAAAAAGTTTGCACCTAAAAAAGTATTGTTGCTCCAGAAAGGTTTGCCTGAAAGCAGAAGACGGCGCGATTCTTTTATAAAAGGAATCTGCTGTGACATATAGTCGCCTACAAGATACAAATTGCCGTTATTGAGAAGCACAACGGGCAGAATTATTAAAGTGATAATTACAAACGATGTCAATAAAACACGGTTTGTGCTATAACTTTTGTTCATAGAAAAACCTCAGTTCAGTATGTGTTTTTGTCGAATAATATATTTCCGTCAGAAGAAATTATTGTTGTGAAAACATTTTCTCCCTGATAATAACCTGACGAATACTGCAAAACATATTTGTCATCAGAAAACTGTATTGAATAGTTTTCCAAGGATGAAGAAAGTCTGTTTTCCCAAATTTGGTTTGCGTTAAGGTCTGTTTTTTCAATGGTGTTTTCTGATATGAAAATCAATGAATCTTCCGTTTTTCTTACACTGACTTTTTCTCCCACTTTTTTGGGCTTTATTACATCTTCACCTGTGGAAGTTTCTATTATATAAAAATATTCGCCTGCGACAAGGTAGATATATTTATCGGTATAATCAACAGCAAAATTATATGTATCGGTAAATTCTCTCTCCCATTTTTTCTGCTGGTTTTCATCAATACACTCAAAGATGAACTTGCCTGTTCTTTCGTTTAAATAATAAGAATAACTGTCTTTGAAATTGTAAGCAGGAATAATATATTCTTCTGTATTATAATCCATTATGTAAGAGCCGTAGCCTGCATATAAAAAATATTCATCAGAACCTGACTGTGCAAGGTAAGAAAAATCATCAGGATAATCAAAAAGATTGTCGGCATTTCTTATGGTTGTATTGTTGCCTGCAAAGTGTTTGGCAACAGATGAAATTTCGCTTTCATCAAATACAGGCATTTCTACATCGTAGTATACAAAATCAGTGTATTTCATAAGTGAAAAAGCAGGCACAGAATAATTTCCGCCTGAAAAACTGTATTGCTGATTTCCTTTCAGATTCGCATAGAAATAATAAGTGCTTCCCTCTGAAATCGGAAAAAGAGCATTTGTTTCAACAGTAACATAGTCGCCTGTAGGTGTGTAAATTCCGTCGAAACCTATGTCGGCTTCATATTCCACAAGAGCAACGGAATTGCCGTTGATTTCCTTAACAGTGCCCCAGAAAACAAACTGCAGATTTTCATAACTCTGCGACAGATTTTCAAGGTGATTGTAGGGAAGTGAAAGAAAATCTGTGTCGTAAAACTGAAGAAGAAGTTTTTGCGTTTTATTAAGGTTTTCATTACGTGAGATTTTTATGTTTGAAAAACCAAGTGCAGTGTCAGTTATAGCTTTTTCTTCAGAAGAATCTTCTTCGTCATTGTCTGCCGAAGTTGTTTTTTCTGACTCTTTTTCTACAAAAACGGTAGTGCTTTCATAAGTAGTTTTCTTTTCTGCTTTTTCTTCTTTTGAAGGCTTGAGGAAAAGAAAACAGCATATCAAAGCAACACAAACCACTGCCGCGATTATTACGAGCAGTGGTTTGGTGGTGTTTTTTTTCTTTTTAATTGCAGGTACAGCAACTTCGGGTGTGAATTTAGTCATACAATAGGGGCAGAAAGAACTTTCAAGAGGCAATCTGTTTCTGCATTTCGGACAGAAAAAACTATTGTTTTCCATTTCTCACACCTCCCGTTAATCTATGTCTGTATTATAAACTAAACGAGGTGTTTTTTCAAGTATATTTATTCTGAATAGATAACTTCAATCATCGCTGCAATTTCAATTTCTGACAAAGGCTCACCATCGAGTTCAATTGTGTATATTTCAAAGGTTTCGTCATCGTCTTCAATTTCAAACTGAATTGTGCAGTCTGCATCTTCGCCGTAGTACTCACATACGCCTTTGAATTCAACAATTCTTTCGCCGCTTTCTGCTTCAAAAGTTTCCCATGAAGGCTCTGCAAAGAATTTTTCAAAAGTTTCACCAACGGTTGCATCAGGGTAAGCGTTCAGTGCGCCATCTTTTACAACAGATACATAGTCTGTTGAGAAAACTGAAACGCAGATAACTGCGATTACTGCAACTGCAACTACAGACAGAACAATAGTTAAAATTTTCTTGCTTTTTTTAGGTGCACCTGAATTGTGGTTTTCTGTTTCATTAACTGAAGCAGATGTTGTGAAATTATTACTCATTTTAAATTTCTCCTTTATTATTTATTTATTAAAAAATTATGCTGCTAATGATATTGAAATATAATTGATGCCGTCTGCATCTTCTGATATATACAGAAGACCGTCTTTTTCAAGTGTGCCGTCTTCAGATTCAGTTAATTCAGTAAGAGTTTCTGAATAGTAACTGCTGTCATTCACAGGGCAGATAAGGTCGCATGTTATTGTGTAGTAGCAAGCAAGTGCTGCAAAAGATATGTCATCGTCTGTAAACAAAAAGCCTATTTCAGTAACATAATCATCGTTGTCGGTGGAAATAAGCAATGCGATATCTTCGTAATCTGCAGTGTAAGCATCAAAATCTTCATCGTAAAAGAAGTCGTCAGGGTCAACGTAAATATCATATTCATTTTCGTTGAAAGCAGCAATAAATTCTTCTGCAGTGAAATCAAAAGAATATGAACTTACGCTTTCGTCAATTTCTTCTTCATTTACTGTTTCTTCCTCGGAATCAGTTGCGGGAGAAATTGCTTCGTGGCCGTAAACTGTTTCGTAAACGGTGAGAATATCTTCATCGCTTAATTTTTCTTTGTCTATTTCTGCATAGTAAGTTTCAAAGGTGTTGTCTTTGCTGACAGAAAACTGAATAAGGCAATCTGCATCTTCTCCGTCAAGAGTGCATTTTCCTGTAAATTCAACTATTGTAAGCCCTTCTTCGGAAGTGAAAGTTTTCCATTCAGGCTCTGCGAAAAATTTTTCAAAAGCTTCGCCTACAGTAGGCTCAGGGAAATAGTCAAGAGTGCCTGATTTAACGGTAGCTATTGCAGGGTATTCTGTGTCGCCTGATTTGAACATTCCCGTAATTGCATCGCTGAAAATCAGCACACCTGCAACGAGAAAACACACGCAGCCAATTGCTATGCGGATAATCTTGCTTTTTTTGTCAAGGTCTTTGAATTTCTTTTTTTCTTTAACGCTTTTTGCTGATGTTTTTTCTCCGCAATGCGGACAGACTTTTTCGTTTTCAGGGATTTCTTTCTGACAATTTTTGCAAATCATAAATCTGCCTCCTTGTTTGATATGTTGATAAAACTGCGAAATAAAATAACCGCTGACAGTATTTTATACCTGCCGGCGGTTGTTTGTCCTATGCAGCCTGCATAGGATTTTTTTGTTTTAAAATGTTATAATTTAGCGTAGAGTTCACGTGCAGTTGAAAAACGCTGATTCGGGTCAAGGTTGATACATTTTTCAATTACTTTTTTCAGTTTGCCTTGGTAAAGTTTCTTTGAAGGGTGTTCACCTGTGAGCATTACGTTCATTAAAATTCCCAACGCAAAAATATCGGAACGCGGGTCAGTCTGGTTGAAGCCGAATTGTTCGGGGGCGGCAAAACCTGCTGTGCCTATAAACGAAGTATCTTCAGATTTATATCTTTTATAAATTCTTGCAGCATCAAAATCAACAAGTTTTATGTTGCCTTTTGAATCTACCATAATATTTTCAGGCTTGATATCGCGGTGGATAATGTTTTTTGAATGAAGTGCATCAAGTGCACAGCATATATCTTTTGCAATTCTGCGGACACCTCTTTCAGTGTATAAACCGCCTGCAAGAATATCTGCAACGGTGCTTCCGTTGATATATTCTTCAATAACACGGCATCTTTGTCCGTCAGGCATTACGCTCAGAATCCGCGGAAGATTGGGATGGGATAAATGCTTGAGAATTTCATAAACTGCGGGGTCTCCCGGAAAATCGATAACTACGATTTCAGCTGAAAGAGTTTTATGGCGCAATACAACCACACTTTTGTTTTGTTCTTTTTTCAAAGCCTTGACAAAGGAAAATTGTTCTGCGATAATATGGTCAAATTCTGTCAAAAAATCACTTCCCGGGGAGTGTTGATAATATGAAAACTAAAAGCACAGGCGAGCTTATGGATGAGCTTATGAAAACTGCTGATGTGTGCGATTATTTAAAGAAAAACAGCAGTTACATGATAAAGGAAGAACTGTCTGTCTACCTTACAAATATACTTGAGAAAAAGGGCTTTGTCAAGTCGGCGGTTATCAAAAAATCAGAGCTCAGCGAAGTTATGGGATATCAGATTTTTTCAGGAGTGCGTAATCCGTCAAGGGATTCATTAATCAGCATTTCAGTGGCAATGGAATTTGATATTGAAGAAACGCAGGAAATTCTGAAAATTGCCGGTTTTGCAGAGCTTTATCCGAAAATCAAACGTGATTCTATAATCATAAACGGTATCGCAACGAAAAAATCTGTAGCAGAAATTAACGAAAGCTTATATGATAATGATGAAAAAACACTTAATCAATAGAATCAACATTATAGGGCGTCCATCGGACGTCCTTTTTTATGCAGGGAAAGGGTATTCGCCTTACTTGTTTTGATTTTAATCAAGGTTGATTACTTGACACTTTTATGTTATACTGTCAGAAACAGCAAATTTACAGAAAAGGGATGATAGAAATGAAAAAACCTACACTTAATTTCGGTCAGTTTATGCAGTATGATAAAGTGTTTATTACTGCTGATAACGGAATTGATTTGGAAAAAGTCACATCAGTAGCTTTTGAGGGGGAAACTCTCTACATAGCAGAGGGCGATTCTCTCTGCATATATGAAAACGGAAAAATTAAAAAACTTCAGGCAAACGTGTCAAAGCTTTTCACAAGAAACGGCAGACTTTTTGCGTCTGTAGATAATTCTCTCTGCGAAATCAATAAAGGTAAAATCAAAAAACTTGCTTCTTTCGATGCTCCCGTTGTTGATATTTCAGTGGCTCTTGATA
Source organism: Oscillospiraceae bacterium (assembly GCA_015066175.1). Taxonomy (GTDB): domain Bacteria; phylum Bacillota; class Clostridia; order Oscillospirales; family Acutalibacteraceae; genus SIG575. The sequence continues at coordinate 128,424 of SVOW01000007.1, read as the reverse complement.
AATCAATCTGGCTCATTACCGAAACAGAGCTTTTCCTTATGAATGGTGACGAATTTGAAAAAATCGTAGACCTTCCTGAGGCTACAGTCTGCCTTGCTGCCCTTGATAATAAATCAAAATACGGCGAAACAGTTTACGTCGGCTCAACTGTTGAAGGTCTTATGTCAATGAAAGGCAAACGCCGCCATTGGGCTGAGCTTCTTCCTGATGTTACAGGTGTTTTAAGTCAGAAAATCAACTGCGTTTCTATTGACGCTTTAGGTCACCTGTGGGTCGGCACAGATAACGGTCTTAATATTTATGACGGCAAAAATTATTGGTTCAACGGAAACGATTTCTATTCAGTTCCCGACGGCTCATTCAACGATATGTTTTTTGCAGAAGACGGCAAAAAATATTTTGCAACAAACACAGGCATCATCACTCTTATTGAAGGCAAAATTTCTTACCTTTCATACGGTGTGTGGCTTATGCACCCCACAGTTAAAAAGATTGCAGTTTCAGACGGCGGTGCTATCGCTGCAGTAACCGAAAGAGGTATCAGCCTTATCACAGCAAAGGAAATGACGCTTGAAGATAAAGCAAACCATTATGATGAAATGGCTGTAAAATATTTCACAAGAAACGAAGGATATCAGGTTGACAGAATTCTCCGTAAATACGGCGACCTTGAATCAGGCTGGCTTCCAAATTCTGACAATGACGGACTTTTCACAGGCCTTTACTGTGCAAGTCAGAGTTTCCGCTATGCTGTAACAAAAGATGAAGAAGCAAAGAAAAACGCAAAAAGAGCAGTTGAAGCAATGATTAAGCTTACGGAAGTTACAGGCAAATCAGGCTTTACTGCAAGAGCAACAAGATATGCTCACGAAGAAAACTTCAAAACAGGTGTGAGAGAAGAATGGCACATCTGTGAAGATAACCCCGATTGCGAATGGCTCGGTGAAACTTCATCTGATGAAATGACAGGCCATTATTACGGATACGGAATTTATTACGACCTTGTTGCAGATGAAGATGAAAAGAAGAAAATCGCAAGTGTTGTAAAGAAAATTACAGACCATATCCTTGAAAATAATTTCCATCTTTGCGATGTTGACGGCGTGCCTACAACATGGGCAAACTGGGAGCCTGAGCTTCTCAATAATGACGACAGATGGTTCTATGAAAGAGGCACAAATTCCCTTGAAATTCTCTCTTTCCTTAAAACAACATATCACGTAACAGGTGAAGAAAAGTATAACGAAGTTTTCGATATGCTCATTAAAAAGTATCACTATGCAATGAACTGCATTCAGTATAAAGTGGAAGACAGTCACGTTGCTCACATTGACGACCAGCTTGACTTCATCAACATCTATCCTCTTGTTATGTATACTGAAAACAATGCACAGAAAGAAATTTTCAAAATGGGTCTTACACATCATTTTGATTACGAAAAGGTTGAGCGTTCACCTTTGTTCAACATCACTTACGGTGCACTTACAAACAATAACTGCGACATTGAAAACGCAGCAAAATCACTTTCAGAAATGACAATGGACCTTATCCGTTGGCCTGTTTTCAACAGCCACAGAAAAGACCTTGTGTGGGATACAGAGCAGGAAGAAATGGGAATTCCCGCACAGCTCAAATACCCCTTGGAATATTCAGCAAGAGTGCTTGTAAACTATGACGGCAACCAGTTTGTATGCGATTCGGGTGCAGAAGAATTTGTTGATATCAACACAAAGGTTGTCAATCGCACTGCAACTCTTCCCGGCACATTTGCCGACGGTATGCGTGCAATGATGCCCTATAACTTTCTTCTTCCTTATTGGATGGGCAGATTCCACGGACTTTTAGGCGACTAAAAAAATAATTTATCCGATAATCAAAACCGAGCAACGCCTCCCTTGCCTAAAGGGAGGCGTTTTCAACTTTTCCGCTTGTCACATACAAATTATAATTTTCAACGAAAAATCCCCTCTGTCATTTCCATACGAAAATGACATCTCCCCTTGCATTTTCAAGGGGAGCATGTAGCCGTAATATGCATATGAATTATAATTAATCTGTGGCTAACCTTGCCATTTTGCTGTCATCCTGGAGCGTTAGCGAATGATCTCAAAATGGCAACACATAAAACTTAACACCGCCGAGATTCTTCACTAACGTTCGAGAATGACACGGCGGTGTTTTTAGTGACACGTTTGTAAATGTCAGCATAAATTATAATTTATCGTGCAATTAATTTTAACATTGTAGGGTTTGGCGCTTGCCGACAAAGCGCCAGACCCTACAATGTTAAAATTAATTGTACGTAAAAAAGAGCTTTTGCTTTGCCTGATTTTCATAAGTCAGTTTGATGAAAGCTCTTGCTTTTTTTATAAAAAAGAGTAAAATACTTTTATTATCTGAAAGGAGGCGGTTTGCGTGGCAGGAAAAATTAAAAATGATTTTTCACAAGGTCCTGTGTGGAAGTGTATTATATCCCAGGCACTGCCTCTTACTGTTGCACAGTTAGTTCAGCTTTTGTATAACGTGGTTGACAGAATTTACATCGGTCATATGCCGGGAGCAGATTCAATGGCTCTTACGGGCATCGGTCTTACTTTCCCCGTAATAACGTTGATAATGGCTTTTACCGCACTTTTCGGTGTAGGCGGAGTACCGCTTTTTTCTATTGCAAGGGGAGCAGGTGACAACGAAAAATCGTCAAGAATTCTCGGCAATTCATTTGCGTTACTTCTGTTATCTTCTGCAATTCTTACTGCCCTTGGTCTTGCTTTCTGCAAACCGGTTCTTTTTGCTTTCGGTGCAAGTGAAGAATCGTTTATTTACGCAAGGGATTATCTTAACGTGTATCTTATCGGCACAGTTTTTTCTATGATAACAACGGGCATGAATGGCTACATAAATGCCCAAGGCTTTCCGAAAATAGGAATGTTTTCAATTATCATCGGTGCAGTTACAAATATTATTCTTGACCCTGTTTTTATTTTTGCTTTTAAAATGGGTGTTAAAGGTGCAGCTCTTGCAACTGTTATAAGTCAGGCTTTTTCCGCAGTGTGGGTTATGCATTTCCTGCTTGGCAAAAAAGCAATATTTACGCTGAAAAAAGAAAATGTAAAAATCAATGGTGAAATTACAAAAGATATTTTCAAATTGGGAATGTCTAACTTTATTATGCAGGGCACAGCATTTCTTGTTCAGGTTTCCTGCAACACAACTCTGCAGGTTTTCGGGGGAGATGTGTATGTGGGAATTATGACGGTTGCAAATTCAATCCGCGAAATTTTTATGCTTCCCGTAAACGGAATTATAAGCGGGTCACAGCCTGTTATCAGCTTCAACTACGGTGCAAAAGCTTTTGATAGAGTAAAATCCGGCATACGCTTCAACACAGTTACGGGTGCAGTTTATACTATGGTTGCATGGTTGCTTGTTCTTATCTTCCCGAAAGTATGGTTCAGCATTTTTTCAGATGATATGCTTATGGCAGAAGCAGGAATAAAAATGTTACGTATTTATTTCTTCGGCTTTGTTTTTATGGCTTTGCAGTTTGCGGGTCAGTCGACTTTTCAGGCAGTGGGAGATGCAAAACACGCAATTTTCTTTTCCTTGCTGCGAAAGGCGATTATCGTTGTGCCGCTGACACTTCTTTTGCCGAGAATCGGTTTCGGTGTAGAAGGAGTATTCCTTGCAGAGCCCATATCAAATGTTATCGGCGGACTTGCTTCTTATATTACTATGAGAATGACGGTTTATAAAAAATTGAATAATTCCGATGCTTGATTTTTTGTTTTGCAGATGTTATAATATTGAAAAATAAAATAAGGCAGTTAACGACACATGTTGCACCTTCGGTGCGTAAATCTGATTACGGTACAGGTTTAAATACGTGTGTTGTTTTTTTATGCCCAAAAGGAGATTAATTATGCCAAGAAACCAATTTCAGAGAATGATTTTTGCACTTATCACAGTTGTGATAACAGTTCACGCTTATGTTTTTTACAGCCTGTATGTTATCCACGGAAATATGTTTATGCAGCTTACAGGTGAATCGGGCGTGATTGCTGCAATCAACAAAATGGGCGGTGTGCCTGTTTTCGGAAGACCTGTGCCAATATGGGCAGTTGTACTTATAGAATTCGTTCTTGCTTACACGCTTGAAAATCTGCTCGGCTCACCGTTGTCTTTTAAATTAGCCTGCAAAAATTTTGACCCCAAATCTACTCACCCTGTTCTTTTTGAAACAGCAATTATTTCTGCGACAGTTGCAATTATGTGCCCTGTAATGAGCTTTATTGCAGCATTTCTTTACTACAATTATCAAGCAGGCTTCAATATGTGGACACTGCTTGCAGACTGGCTGAAGCTCGTATGCTATAACTTCCCGTTTGCATTTTTCACACAGCTTTTCTTTATTCAGCCTTTTGTAAGAAAAACATTCGGAACAATTTTTGCAAAAGACATAAAAAAACGTAACGAAAAACAACCGGTAAAAGCATAAAATAAAAGGAGATGCTCACGATAAACAGCATCTCCTTTAGTCGTTTCAGGAATCAAGGCAACGGAAAATTTCGTTCCACACTTTTTCGTCCTGTTCGGTCATTCTTTTCCAGTCAAAAGAATTTACAAATTTCTTTTTCTGCTCATCTGTGGTGAGCAGTTTCTTTTTTGAAAGAGCAGTCTGCTTTGCTGTAAATTCGCCGAGATATTTCACTGCATCGCAGGTGTAATTGGGGTTGTGGCCTTTGTTTTCTTCAAGAAGGAATTTTATATTTTCTTTGCCTGACAAAGCGTTTTTCAGTTTGTCGAAATGAACTTGTTTTCTGACAAGATTATCGTCTGCGGAATAGATTAAAAGCACTTTTGCATTTGTTTCTGAAAGTGTTTTTATTCCGTCATAGGGGAAGAAATCAGGGTTTGATTTTTTCTCAAGTTCAATAATTGCTTTGCGGTAAGGTTTTAGAATTCCGCCGAAGAAAGACGATATAATCATCTCTGCCGAAACAAAACCTGACATAACAACAACGTGTGAAATTTCAGGGTGAAGTGCAGAAATATTCATTACGGAAAATCCGCCCCAACTGTGGCCGATTACGGAAATATCAAGGTTTTCAAAGCGGGAATCTTTTTTGATAGTTAAAAGGCAATCGTTCAAATCGTGTAAGGACTGCACCATACCATTCGGAGTTTCACCGCCTGATTCCATACAACCTGTATGGTCATAAGCAAAAACAGTGTAACCGTGACGGCACAATTCTTCGATTTCTCTCATATACGACCTGTGTCCGCCAAAAAAGCCGTGGTCAAACACAATAAGTCTGCCCTGAATCGGATTTTCATAACTGTAAATAAAGCCTTGCAGAGTGTGTCCCATAGAAGAAACAAAAGGGTAGTTTTCTTTCCTGAGTCCTTCAAAATCTTTTTCAGAAAAATAATAAGCCGTGCCGTTATCGTCACAACGTGTGTATGCAAGACCTTTGTATATATCAATGACTTTTTTCTCGAATATCATAACTGTATCCTTTCACATAGTGAATATACTTTTATGCTTTCACTTCAATGTCAGGCACAAAAGAGGGCATCAACTGAAGTTTGAACAGGTTAGCTTTGTGGCGTCTGTCAATAAGCTCTTTTGTTTTGATGTCTTCGATTTTTCCTGTTCTGATATATTCATCGAGTGTTGCATAGGTAAATCCGAGGTTTTCTTCGTCACTTTTTCCGCAAAGCCCGTCAATGGGAGTTTTGTCAACAAGTTCAGTGGGGAGGTTAAGAAGATAACCGATTTCTTTGACTTCTGCAACAGTAAGGTTTGACATAGGTGAAAAATCACCTGCGGAATCGCCGTAGCGTGTGGAATATCCTACCCAGTCTTCAGAAAGGTTGCATGTGTTGCACACTCTGCCGTTTACACTCTGTGATACTGCATATAATGTTGACATTCTGATTCTTGGAGGAATGTTCTGGATTGTCTGTGTTGAAACTTCCAATTCTTCGGGGAAAGCTTTCAGGATGCTGTCAACAGTATCTTTGATGTTTACCACATAATGTTTTATACCAAGGTGATTGACAAGCATAAATGCTTTGTCGATATCGTGCTGCTCACCCTGAGGCATAAGCACACCTATAACGCGGTCTTTGCCTAATGCTTCAACACACAGTGCAGCAGCAACAGAGCTGTCTTTGCCGCCTGAAATGCCGATTACAGCATTGCAGTCGCTTCCGTTTTTATCGAAAAAATCGCGGATCCATTGAACACATTCGTTTTTTACTTTTTCTGCGTTAAACATTAAAATCTCCTCCGTTAAGACGCTGTCTGTTATTATATCACATTAACCTGACACATTTTCATAGTGGTGAGTGCTGCGTTGTGGCTGTCAACAGTTACGCCTGCACAGCATGAAGCATCAACGCTGACTTTTGTTTCAAGGAAATTTGCTTTCATAAGAAGTGCGTTTGAAACAACGCATATATCAGTGCAAAGGCCTATAAGTTCAATTTCAAGTTCGTTGGGGTTATAGTTCTGACTGATGTATCCAACAAGTTCAGTTGAACCGAAAGTGGGTTTTTCGATAGCTTTATAATCTTTTTTATCTAAAGCAGACTGAACTTTTTTGTCAAGCTTCCAGCCATCTGTGCCTTTGATGCAGTGCGGCACGGGAAGATTTTTTCCTTCCTGAGTTTCCATATAATTTTCAGCGTGGGTGTCGTAAGTTACGATGATGTCGCCGTCGAAATTTTCGATTTTGCTTACAACATTGTCCACAATTGCAACTGCTTCGGCACTGCCGAGAGCACCGTCGACAAAATCTTTCTGCATATCCACTACGATTAACAATTTTTTCATTGTTGCTGCTCCTTTTGCTGTGATTTTATAATTTGTTTTTCAGCCGTTGAAACATATCATTGTATATATTTTATCAAAGAACGTCAGCAATATCAAGAATGAGTTTTTCTGTTTTCTCCCAGCCGAGGCAGGGGTCAGTGATAGATTTGCCGTAAACACTTTCTTCGGGCTTCTGCGCACCGTCTTCGATGTAGCTTTCAATCATCAGACCTTTAACAATTTTTTTCACATCTTCAGAATGGCGGCAGCTGTGGAGAATTTCTTTTGCGATTCTCGGCTGTTCCATCCATTTTTTGCCTGAGTTTGCATGGTTTGTGTCAACTATTACAGCAGGGTTTTTAAGACCTGATTTATCATAGATTTCTGCAAGATGGATAAGGTCTTCATAGTGATAGTTGGGCAGTGACTGTCCGTGTTTGTTTACATAACCTCTTAAAATTGCGTGAGCAAGGTCGTTGCCCTGGCTTTCAACTTCCCAGCCTCTGTAGATGAATGTGTGAGAATGCTGTGCTGCAGTGATAGAATTCATCATTACTGAAATATCGCCTGCGGTGGGGTTTTTCATACCAACGGGGATATCAAAACCGCTTGCTGTAAGACGGTGCTGCTGGTTTTCAACAGACCTTGCACCGATTGCAACGTAGGAAAGAATGTCAGAAAGATATCTGTAGTTTTCAGGGTAAAGCATTTCATCAGCACAAGTAAAGCCTGTTTCGTTCATTGCTCGTATGTGCAGATTTCTGATTGCTACAACACCTTTGAGCATATCTTCACCTTTGTGGGGGTCAGGCTGATGGAGCATTCCTTTGTAGCCGTCACCTGTTGTACGTGGCTTGTTGGTGTAGATTCTGGGGATAATGTAAATTTTATCAGAAACCTTGTCCTGCACATTTCTCAGGCGTGATATGTAGTCAATTACGCTGTCGTCATTATCAGCAGAGCAGGGGCCGATAATGAGAATAAATCTGTCATCTTTTCCTTCAAAAATATTTCTGATTTCTTCGTCGCGTTTTGCTTTCATAGCTTCAAGCTCTGCAGTGAGAGGGTATTGAGCTTTGATATCCATAGGAATCGGTAATTTTCTTTTAAAGTTCATGTTCATTTTGGTTTCCTCCGGGGTATTATTTTTTATCAAACAAAGCTCTACGCTCAGTTGAATGTCGCATCATTTTTCTCATGGATTCAACATCTTCGGTTTCGAGCATTATTTTAAGTTCATTGAATTTATCTATAAAGATATTCATCTGATTAAGGAGTTGAGTTTTGTTTTCTATGAAAAGTTCACTCCACATCAGGTCGTTTATTCGTGCGATGCGAGTAAGGTCGCGGAAAGAGTCACCTGTGAATTTTTCCATATTTTCTTTGTCATTGCAGGTCATAAGGGTTATGGCGATGCAGTGAGTAAGCTGTGAAAGGAATCCGATCATTTCGTCGTGTTCTTCAGGCGAAAGAGTGGTAACATTTGAAAATCCCAGCAATCTGCCAAGCTCCATGCAGGTAGAAATTGCTTCAGGTGTGTTTTTGTCGGTAGGAGTGACAATATAGTTTGCACCTACAAACATTTTGTCAGTGCTGTTTTCAACACCTGAAACTTCACGTCCTGCCATAGGATGGGCTGCTATAAATTCAACATCAGGACGAAGCATTTCCTGCACCTTGTATACAACGCTGCATTTTACACCTGTTACATCGGTAATAAGTGCGCCGCTTTTAAAAAGGCTCTGATTTTTTTCAATCCACTCTATGAAAATGTGGGGATACAAAGCAAAAATAATTATATCTGCTTCGCCGACTAATTTTTTATCAATTTCTGTTGAGCCCTCGTCAATGATGTTTTCATTTAAAGCGTAGTCGATTGAACTTTGTTCTTTAGTTATTGCACTTATGTGAAAGCCGAATCTTTTAAGAACTCTTGCATAGCTTCCGCCTAAAAGTCCAAGACCGACAATCAGTATTTTTTTGCTTACGTTTACTATCATGTTATATTCACCTTCGCTCCGAGATTAACAATATCTTCAAAAAAAGCGGGATAGCTTTTTCTTACTGCTTCTGCACCGTCGATTTTTCCGCCGTATTCTGAAAGTATCAATGAAAGAGCCATAACAATGCGGTGGTCGTTGTGAGAGTTAAGAGGGGACTCGCTTCTTCTGAGATTTTGTTTCGGCACAGTTATTGTGTTGTTGCCGAAAATAAGTCCTCCGCCAAGTTTTGAAAGCTCTTCGTGCATTGCCAGCCCCCGGTCACTTTCTTTTGCTTTCAGACGGTCTGTGCCTGTGAGAATTGCACCGTTTTTAAGTGATGCAAGGGCAATAAGCACAGGGCCTAAGTCAGGGCAGTCTGAAATATCAAGTGTGGGAGTGCCTTCTGCAATCCGGCGGAAATATTTTTTATATATTCTGTCGCCCTGAAGGCTGTCGGCTTTAAGGTTGCCGATTTCAATATCAGAACCTGTATAGCTGAAAGCTTCAAGGAAAGCAGCGTTTGAATAATCTCCCTCCACACAGCCGGAAAAAGAATGCAAATCTGACTTCCTGATTCTGATATTGAGTTCATCTTCAAAGCAGATATCTGCTCCGAAAGATTTCAGGGCTGAAATAGTAAGGTTTATGTATGATCTGCTTTCAAAGGGCGGGATAATCTGAATGGATGAATCTTCACCAAGATACAAAAGTGCAAAAATCAGACCTGTTATAAACTGACTGCTCACATTGCCTTTGATTTTATATTCTCCGCTTTTGAGTTTCCCGCAAAGTGTTACGTTAGTGTCTTCTTTTGTGAACCTGAAATTATTATCAGCACACAAATTTTCATAAATATCAAGTGGTCTTTCAAAAAGCCTTTTGCTGCCCTGCAATGTGATTTCATTTCCTGTGCACAACGCAAGGGGAATGAAAAAACGCAGTGTGCTTCCGCTTTCTCTGCAATTGAGAACAGAAGAAGTTGTTTTAAGAAAATTTACGGGGTTAACTGTTACCGTATCTTTTTCAATTTCTGTTTCTGCACCTAACGCTTTCAGGCAATCAATTGTTGCAAGAATGTCTTCGCTGTAGTCAACGCCTGATATAACGCATTTTTCTTTTGATAATGCTGCACCGATAAGATATCTGTGCGCCATGCTTTTTGATGGAGGTGCATTGATAAAACCTTTTAATCTGAATGGTTTGAATTCTGCTGTCATTTTACTTACCTTCTGTCAGAAAATCAATAGCTTCGAGATATCCGTCTGTGCCGTGGCCTGTGATTGTTTTGACGCAAGCAAGGCGGACAAAACTGATTTGTCTGAAATCTTCTCTTTCTTCCACTTTGGAAATATGCACTTCAACTGTGGGGATGTTTACTGATTTTACTGCATCGAGAATGGCGATGCTTGTGTGAGTGTATGCACCGGGATTTATAACAATTCCGTCTGTGTTGCCGTAAGCTTTCTGAATTTCATCAACAAGGTCACCTTCGTGATTTGACTGATAAATCTGCACATCAATATTTTTTTCACTGCAGTGATTCCTGATTTTTTCTTCAAGGTCAGCATATGTTTCTTTTCCGTAATGTTCAGGCTCTCTTATGCCCAGCATATTTATGTTAGGTCCGTTTATAACAAGTATTTTCACACAAACAACTCCTTTCTTGCATTAAGAATGAATTCTGCTTCACTTTCTGCCGTTGACATTGCAGGCACAATAATATCTGCAGTTGATTTGTAAATATCAATTCGTTCGTTGTATAGTTTTTCAAGTTTTTCTTTTGTGTCAGACAAAGGTCTTGAGTCTGTAGGACAAAGACGTGTGATATCACAGTCAAGGAAAAATATCTTTCCGTTTCTTTTGAGAAAATCTATGTTTTCTTTGCGGAGCACTGCACCGCCGCCTGTTGAAATTATCTGACAACCTACAGTAGAAACATCTTTTATAACTTCTGTTTCCAAATCGCGGAAATATTTTTCTCCCTTGCTGTTTATAAGCTCTTTGATTGCACAGCCGCATCTTTTTTCAATTTCTTCGTCTGTGTCAACAAAGGTGAAACCATCAATATTAAGAAGCTTTCCTACTGTGCTTTTTCCGCTTCCCGGCATACCTGTGAGAACAATGTTTTCCTTTGCAGCCATAACACCGGCAAAAACATTGTCTGCAACTGTTTTTGAAATTTCAGTATCAAGAAATTTTTCAACAGCCACCACTGCCTGCATCACAAGCATGTAAAGCCCGTTTTCTGCCTTAATACCCTTCTTTTTTGCTTTCATCACAAGGTTTGTACAAAGGGGGTTATAAACTGCATCCAGCACACCTTTAAGGTTATTGAAAGCAGAAATGTCAATGGGTTCACTTTCGCAATCGGGATACATTCCTGACGGTGTGGTGTTAATGATAATGTCAGCATCGGAATGTTCGTTTACCGCTTCTTCATATGTTATAAAATTTTCTGATTTTTTTCTGCTTACAACGAGTGTTTTTTCAGCACCCATATCTTCTGCTAAAACTCTGGCAGTTTTGCTTGTGCCGCCTGTGCCGAGGATGAGAACTTTTTTACCTTTTATTTCAATTTCTGCTTTCTGAGCAAGGGCTTTCATTCCGTAGTAATCTGTGTTATAGCCGTAAAGCTTACCGTTTCTGTTAACAATTGTATTGACTGCACCAATGCGTTTTGCCACATCACTCAGCGAATCAAGGTAGGGAATTACTGTCTGTTTGTAAGGGATTGTTACGTTTATGGCATTGAAATCTTTTTTTCTGAAAAAGCAGTCAATTTCATCTTCTGTCAGCTCAATCAGTTCATATTTATAATCAGCGAGTTTTGCGTGGATTTCTTTTGAAAAACTGTGTGTCAGTTTTTTGCCGATACATCCGTATTCTGCCATAGTTTATTCACTTCCTTTAAGCCAATCGGTGCCGTATCTCATTGCGAGCATATCGCAAAGCACAATTGCCGTTGCAGCGTCCTGGACAATTCTTGCTCTGTGCACAATTGCAGGGTCGTGTCTGCCTTTAGGCTCAATAACAGTTTCGCTCATATCCAGAAAATCAACTGTATTCTGAGGCTTGAAAATTGTTGGTGTGGGCTTGATAACTGTGCGGAAAATCAAGGGCATTGAGTTTGTGATGCCGCCGTTTATGCCTGCGTTATTGTTAGTTTCTGTAACGATTTTTCCGTTTTCGATTTTAATGGGGTCGTTTGCACAGCTTCCTTTCATATCAGCAAAGGCAAAGCCTGCACCGAATTCGATTCCTTTTACTGCAGGAATTGAAAACATCATGTGTGATATAAGGCTTTCTGCTGAATCAAACCAGGGCTCTCCCACACCTGCGGGAATGCCTGTTACTGCAGTTTCGAGAATACCGCCTACGCTGTCGCCTTCTTTTGCTGCTTGGAGAATGCTGTTTTTCATTGCTTCTTCGCAGTTTTCATCAAGCACTGCAAAAGTTTTTTTGTTCAAAGCACAGATGTCTTTTGAAAAGTCGCAAAAATCTCTGTCTGAAACTCCGCCACATTTTTTCACGTGAGTGCCGATTGAAATTCCTTTTTCTTCCAATGCTTTTTTACATATTGCACCTGCTGCAACAAGGGCTGCGGTGATTCTTCCGCTGAAATGTCCGCCGCCTCTTGAATCCTGATAGCCGTGATATTTGCACTGTGCTGTGTAATCGGCATGTGAAGGGCGGGGGATAGTTTTCAGCTGAGCATAGTCGCCGCTTTTTGTGTTTTCATTAGGTATAAGAATTGTCAGAGGAGTGCCTGTTGTTTTATCGTTTATAACACCGCTTACAATTCTGAATTCGTCTTTTTCTTTTCTCGGCGTGGAAATTTTACCGTCAGGTCGCCTGAGAGTGAGCATATGCTCAATATATTTTTTATCAACTGATATGCCCGGTGCAAGTCCGTCAAGCACAGCACCTATATATTCGCCGTGGCTTTCACCAAACAAAGTAATTGCTACGCTGTTGCCGAATGTGTTTTTCATAACATTTCATCCTTTCAGACATTTTTCAGCCATATCTATAACCTGACTGAATTCCAGCACTCTGATTTCGTATTCGCCGATTGTGTTGACAAATATTGCCGCAACGCAATTTCCGTCAGCCTTTTTATCGTGGAATACTGCTTCTCTGATTTCATCCCAATCAAAATCCATAATATTGTAAAGGTTGCATTTTTTAAGAACATTTATCACTCTTGCTCTTATACTTTCATGGCTCATGGGAATAAGCCCGAGAGCAACACATTCTCCGTGGAAAAGATGTTCTGCTTTTTCGCTGCTTTCGATGGCGTGGCCGATTGTGTGGCCGAAATTAAGAATTTTTCTTATACCTGATTCTTTTTCATCCTGCTCCACAACATCCTTTTTTATGTTAAGTGAACGGACAATAATTTCATCGATGCTTTTTTTGATATCTTTATTTTCAAATATTTCAAAAAGCTCTTTGTCAGAAGTAAGTGCCATTTTGATTGCTTCGGCAAGTCCGTTTGAAATCTGTCTTTCAGGAAGCGTTTTTAAAAGTTCAGGGTCAATGAGAACTTTTTTCGGCTGATAAAAAGCACCTACAATATTTTTGATTCCGCCGAAATTTACTGCTGTTTTTCCGCCGATAGAAGAATCAATCTGAGAAAGAAGTGTTGTGGGAATATTGTAAAAGTCAACACCGCGCATATATGCTGATGCGGCAAATCCTGAAAGGTCACCTACAACTCCGCCGCCTACAGCAACAACACAGTCTTTTCTTGAAAAACCATTTTCAAGCATTACGTGAAGAAGTTTTTCAAATGTTTCAAGGCTTTTTGAGCCTTCGCCTGATTCGACAGTGCAGATAACAGGGTTTTTACATTGTGATGCCAGTGTTTCTGCGTAATTTTCGGGAACACCTGAATCGGTCACAACAAGAACGCGTCTGTTTAAGTTGAGATGTTTTCCTGCCTGTGAAAGGATTCCTCTTTCCACAAGAATATCGTAGCTGTTTTCGCCTAAATTCATATGTATGTTATTCATAATGTCTGCTCCTATATTTCTGCATGGGGTGAGAAAGTTCCCACAATCTTCAGCTTGTCACACACTTTGCTTAATTCCGCAATCATATTTTTGCCGTTTTCAGTATCTGTTATGCCGTCAATTTCTATATAGAAATAATATTGCCATGAATGCTTTTTCAAAGGTCTGCTTCTCAGTGCAGTCATATTGTAGCCGTATTTTCCTATAATACTTATTGCGTTTGCAAGAGAGCCTGCTTCGTTTTTAACTGTAAACATAAGAACAGAGCTTGTAAGTGCAGGTGATTCAGCTTCTGCTCTTGAAAGGACTGCAAAGCGTGTTGTGTTTTCGCCGCTTTTGTTGATGTTTGCTTCAAGAATTTTCAGGCCGTAAATTTCTGCAGTTTCCACACTTGCGATTGCACCGAGGGATTTATCCTTTGCTTCTGCAACTTTTTTTGCAGCAACTGCAGTGTTGTCAGATTCTTCGATGTCAAAACCGCGAAGTTTAATGTAATCGTGGCATTGGCCGAGTGCCTGAGGATGGCTTACTACTTTTCTGATATCTTCAACAGTTGCGTCGGCAACGCCAAGCAGATTCTGGTGGATTCCCAATTCATATATTCCGTTTATATAAAGGCTGCCTGAAAAGATAAGGTCAATTGTCTGCCCTACTTCGCCGGCATAGCTGTTTTCAATGGGGAGCACTGCAATGTCAGCTTCACCGTTTACAACTGAATTATAGGCTGATTTAAAATCTCTGTAAGAAATTCTGTTGCTGTCAGGGAAAATCTTTCCTGCCGCTATGTGGGCAAAAGCACCTTCAACGCCGCTGTATGCCACTTTCAGACCGCTTTGCATGCGTTGCTGATAAGAGCGTGATATAGACATAAGATTTTTGATGTATTCAACATAGTATTCTTTGATTACCGAATCATTTATCAAAGCAGAATTTTTTGTGATAACAGCTTCTTCTCTGGCGGGGTCGTAAATAGGAAGACCGAACTCTCTTTTATGTTCAGAAACCATTTCGGCAGCTTTCATTCTTTCAATAAATAATTCTGCCATCTGAGAATCAACTCTGTTTATAATTTCTCTTGCTTCTTCTAATTTGCTTTTCATATCCGATGCTCCTTTTGAAATAGAAAAAGCCTCACTCGTGAAGTTACAAGTGAGACTTAAAAAAACTGTCAATCAAGCAATTTTAAAAACATTTCTGAGTTCTCACAAGTAACTTTTTCGCAGCAAAATAAGCATAGTCAAAGTAAAAGACTACGCTGAAGTTAAAGAAATATTTACTTGCACTTGTGAGAGCTGCGTTCATATTCATTACCCTTTGAAAAATCAAATTTTTTATAATTATATACCTGATAAAATCAAATGTCAATAAAAATTATAAAAAATTCAGCTTGAAAAAACAACTTTTCAGAAGGTATGAAGTTAAACTTTTTTTCATTTTGTTATCTTACAAAAATTCTTGACAAATACTGAACTTGTGCTATAATAATTTAGGTTAAATAATAATATGTTTTTTAGGAACCAGCTGACTGCAGAGGATGTTGGTTCCTTTATGTTTTTTTTGGCGAAAAATACAAAAAATATATTATATTACTGTTATTCAGAACAGACTGAAAAGGAGACTGTATAATGGAAATTCAACTTGAAGAACTTATTGAACAGATCAGAAAAGATGGTGTTCAGGCTGCTGAAAGTCAGGCTGAAGCAATTCTTGTTTCGGCAAAAGCGCAGGCTGAAAAAATTATTTCTGATGCACAGGCGCAAGCAGATAAAATGATAGCAGGAGCAAAAGCCGAAAACGAAAAAATCGTGAAATCAGGCGAAGATGCAATCCGTCAGGCAGGGCGCAATCTGCTTATTTCATTCAGAGAAAGCGTTGCAAAAGAACTTAAGGCAATTGTGGAAAACAATGTAAACAAAGTTTATTCATCTGACGAAATTTCAGGGCTTATTGTTAATATGGTTAAATGCTGGGCAGAGAAACCTGATTCAGAAGATGTATCAGTGATTTTAAACAGCAGTGACCTTGCTAAGCTTGAAGAAGCTCTGCTTGCAGAACTTAAATCAAAAATGCTTGAGGGTGTTACTCTCAGGGCAAATGATAATTTTGACGGCGGATTCCGTATTGCCACAGATAACGGCACAGTTTATTATGATTATTCTGCTCAGGCGGTTACAGATATGCTTTCAGACTATCTCAGCCCTAAAGTTGCTGCACTCCTGAAAGAGGCTGAATAATTATGGCAGAATATTATCTGATATCTCAGTTGCCGTCGCTTGACGGGATTTCCGAAAACACACCTTTGCCGATTACAGAAGAAAGATTTATAGAACTTTGTCAACGTTTTCTCGGCAGGAAAGCACAGACAGAACTTGAAAAATTAACTATTCTGCCACCGAGAAATCCTGAAAAATCAGCATCGGCTGTTGTTGAAAAGTGGAATGAGGGTGAAAGACAGCTTCGTCTTGCACTTGCAAAGCTCCGTGCTGATAAAATGAACAAACATTTTGATGCAGAAATGCAGTCTTTCCCTGCAGGGCTTTTGCAGGCAGCACGTACTGCAGTTGAAATCGAAAGCCCTCTGGAAGCAGAAAAGTTTCTTAATCGCTATCGTCTTGATTTTCTTGAAACGCTCAGGCCTATGGATTCTTTTTCAGAAGAATTTGTTTTCTATTACGGACTTAAACTGAAAATCATTGAGCGCATAAGAAAATTTGATCAGGCAAGTGGCGAAACAGCATATAAAAATATCTATAACTCCATTATAGATAACAACAGATCGGAGGTTATATAATGACCGCAAACAAAGGTAAGGTAGTAAGCATTAACGGCAACCTTGTGTCAGTAAGGTTTGAGGGCAATGTTTCCATGAATGAAATCTGCTACGTTAATGTTGATAATACAAAACTTAAAAGCGAGGTTATCCGTATCCGCGGAAACATCGCACAGATTCAGGTTTATGAAATGACAGGTGGCATTAAATGCGGAGATGACGTTGAATTTACAGGCGAAATGCTTTCTGCACAGTTAGGCCCCGGTCTTCTCGGCCAGATTTATGACGGACTTCAGAATCCGCTTCCCATATTGGCAGAGCAGGCAGGCTGGTTCCTCGAAAGAGGAAATTATGCCGACGGACTTAATGCTGAAAAGAAATGGGAGTTTACTCCCACTGCAAAGGTGGGCGACACTCTTCGTGCAGGTGAATATTTAGGCACTGTGCCTGAAGGTTCTTTTACACATAAAATTTTCGTGCCCTTCTATCTGCTTGGTAACTGCACAGTAAAATCAATTGCAGAAAAAGGCGAATATACTATCAGCGAAACTGTTGCTGTTCTTGCAGATGAAAGGGGAAGGGAAATTCCTGTTTCAATGTCTTTCAGATGGCCTGTAAAACGTGCAGTGAAATGTTATACAGAACGTCTTGCTCCCACAGAAACAATGGAAACAAAGGTTCGTCTTATCGACTCTTTCTTCCCTGTTGCAAAGGGCGGAACCTATTGCACACCCGGACCTTTCGGTGCAGGTAAAACAGTTTTACAGCACACAACTTCAAAATATGCAGATGTTGATATCGTTATCATCGCTGCCTGCGGTGAACGTGCAGGTGAAGTTGTTGAAACTCTTACAGAATTCCCTGAGCTTACAGACCCCAGAACAGGTCGTTCACTTATGGAAAGAACAATTATCGTATGTAATACTTCATCAATGCCTGTTGCTTCCCGTGAAGCATCAGTTTACACAGCAGTAACACTTGCCGAGTATTACAGACAGATGGGTCTTAATGTTTTAATGCTTGCAGACTCAACCTCACGTTGGGCACAGGCAATGCGTGAAATGTCAGGTAGACTTGAAGAAATTCCGGGCGAAGAAGCTTTCCCTGCATACCTTGAATCATACATTGCTGCTTTCTATGAAAGAGCAGGTTGTGTGCTTCTTCCTGACGGAAGTCGCGGCTCAGTTACAATCGGAGGTACAGTTTCTCCTGCAGGCGGTAACTTTGAAGAGCCTGTTACTCAGGCAACACTCAAGGTTGTAGGTGCTTTCCACGGACTTTCACGTGAGCGTTCAGATGCAAGAAAATACCCTGCAATTGACCCGCTTATTTCATGGTCAAAATATAAAACAGTTACAGATACAGAAAAATCAGCTTATCTTAAAAATATTCTTCTTCACGGCGATGAAATCGGCTCGATGATGAAGGTTGTTGGTGAAGAAGGTACAACAATTTCGGACTATGTTATTTACCTTAAAGCAGAAATGCTCGATGCTGTTTATTTACAGCAGAACTCATTTGACCTTACTGATGCAAACTGCACAACAGCACGTCAGCGTTATGTGACTGATAAGCTGGTCTGCGTTCTCGGTAGTGAATATTCTCTCGACAGCAAAGACGATGCAAGAAGTTTCTTCAACCGTATGCGTCAGAAATTCATAGACTGGAACTATACAGAATTTGAAAGCGAAGCCTTTATGAATGCAGAAAAGGAAATTGACGCTTTGTATGACGAAAGACAGGGCACAATAAGCAGTCAGGCAGAGCTTTTGTTAAAGGGTGGTGAGTGAGAATGAATAAAGTTTTTAACAGAATCGAATCAATCACAGGTAACGTTATTACTGTAAAAGCAAAAAACGTGCGTTATAACGAATTGGCGCAGATAACCACCCGTTTCGGCAAATCGCTGGCTCAGGTCAACAAGATTGACGGCGACCTTGTTTCGCTTCAGGTTTTTGCAGGCGGTCAGGGTGTTTCAACAGGTGACGAAGTACGTTTTCTCGGCCACGAAATGCGTGTTTCATTCAGTGAAGACTTACTGGGCAGAATCTTCAACGGTTCAGGTGAGCCGAGAGATAAAGGTCCTGCACTTACAGATAATATGAAACCTATCGGCGGACCTTCAGTCAACCCCACAAAACGTATTCTTGCAAACAGAATGATGAGAACAAATATCCCTATGATTGATATGTTCAACACTCTTGTTGTTTCGCAGAAACTTCCCATATTCTCGATTTCAGGTGAGCCTTACAACCAGCTTCTTGCACGAATTGCTCTGCAGGCTGAAGCAGACGTTATTGTTCTTGGCGGTATGGGTCTTAAATATGACGACTTCCTTTATTTCAAAGAAGAACTTTCAAACGGCGGTGCATTGAGCAAAACAGTTATGTTTATTCACACAGCATCAGACCCCACCGTTGAATGTATGATGATTCCCGATATGGCGCTTGCAGTTGCAGAACAGTTTGCTTTGCAGGATAAGGATGTTCTTGTGCTTCTTACTGATATGACAAACTTTGCAGACGCAATGAAAGAAATTGCCATCACTCAGGAACAGGTTCCCTCAAACCGTGGTTACCCCGGTGACCTTTATTCACAGCTTGCTTCACGTTACGAAAAAGCTGTTGACTTTGCTAACTCAGGTTCAATTACTGTTCTTGCTGTTACAACAATGCCGGGTGATGACGTAACTCATCCCGTGCCTGATAACACAGGCTATATCACAGAAGGTCAGTATTATCTCAAGGGCGGAAGAATCGAGCCTTTCGGTTCACTTTCACGTCTTAAACAGAATGTTAACGGCAAAACACGTAAAGACCACCGCATTCTTATGGACTCTATGATAAGATTGTATTCATCCTATAAAGAAACTCTTGAAAAGAAAAACATGGGCTTCTCAATGAATCGCTGGGATGAAAAATTACTCAAGTATGGTCAGCTTTTTGAAAACAAGCTTATGGATTTATCAGTTAATCTCACTCTTGAAGAATCACTTGACCTTGGCTGGGAAATCCTTGCAGAATGTTTTGAAAAAGATGAAACAGGCATAAAATCCGACCTTACAGACGAATTCTGGAAAGTTAAGTAAGGAGGATTGAAGTGGCAAAAATCAAACTGACTAAAAATGAGTTGAAGATACAGAAGGATGCCCTTAAAATGTATCGGAGATATTTGCCTACTCTGACACTTAAAAAACAACAGCTTCAGGCTGAAATACGCACCATCGAGGCTAAAGCAGAAGCGGTAAGAAAAGACAGGGAAAACCTTGAAAAAGGTTTCAGTGAATGGATTGCCGTTTTCAGCGAAACAGATGCTTTTCCTGACGGAATAATTACCGTAAGAAATATCAGGAAAGGTACGGGAAATATCGCAGGTGTTGCAATTCCCGTTTATGAGGGTGCTGATTTCTCCCGCGGAGATTACGATTTATATGAAACTCCACTCTGGGTTGATATCGCTGCAAACCATATGGAAAAAGCAATGAGTCTTGACCTTGAGGCGGAAGTGTTGGATGAGCAGGTGAAACTCCTTGAAGAAGAGCTTCGTGCAACTTCACAGCGAGTTAATCTGTTTGAAAAGGTTAAAATCCCCGAAACAGAGGAAAACATCAAAAAAATCTCAATTTATATGGCGGACCAGCAGGTAAGTGCCGTTGTCCGTTCAAAAATTTCAAAACGCAAAATAGCATCAAGAAACGAAATGTCTTCGGAAACGGAGGTGTACTCGTTATGATAGTGCCTATGAAAAAAGTTTCTCTCATGATTATGGGAGATAAAAAATCAGAAACGCTGAAAAAACTCCGTAAACTTGGAATTCTTCACATTGTGTCAGCAGAAGGCTCAGGCAAAAAGCTTGAAGAATTAAAAGAAAGAATGTCACTGCTTGAAAGTGCGCTTTTCAGCATATCTGAAAAGAAAAACAAAAAGATAAATCAGGAAAACGCCGATGTTAAAAAAGCAATGGCTGTTGCAGAAGAAATTGCAGGTCTTGAAGAAGAAAAGAAATTGTGTTCAGCAGAACTTCTTTCTCTCACAACCGAGCTTGACCGATTGTCAGACTGGGGCGAAATTGACCCTGAAAAACTTAAGGAATTAAGCGAAAAGGGCGTTGAGGTTTATCTTTACGAAATGCCGAAAGCCGAATATGAAAAACTCGGCGAAAATGTAAAAACTCTTTCTCTTCAGAAAACAAAATCTTCAGTGAAATTCCTGCTTATCAAGCAAGGTGCTGAAGGCGAAGATGAAATTGTTGATTCGCTGAAATCATACAAGTTTGAATTACCGTCGGCTTCAACATCTGAAATCAGGCAGAAAATCGAAAACCTTAATAATAAGATTAAGGAAACTGAAGAAATAATCGCTTCATTTTCAGCTTTTGGTGACAGCATAAAAAAAGCAATCAAAGTTTGCGAAAAAGAAATCGAGTTTGAAATTTACAAAACAGGTATGTCGGAAGAAAATCTGGCATACGAAGGAAACGGAAATGTTTCCGTTGCTTACTTTACAGGTTTCGTTGAAGAAGAAAACATTGAAAACCTGAAAAATACTGCAAAAGAAAATTCATGGGGACTTCTTGTGGAAGACCCCACAGAAGAAGACAATGTACCCACAAAACTGAAAAACAACAAGTTTGTCAGCCTTATTTATCCGCTGACAGATTTCCTCGGCACAGTGCCCGGATATTTTGAGTATGATATTTCAGGCTGGTTTTTAGCATTTATTCTCGTCTTCTTCGGAATTATTTTCGGAGATGGCGGATACGGAATTTTCATCTGTGCAGTAACAGCAATTCTGATTGCAAAAATGAAGGCTTCAAAGAAAAAAGTTCCGCCTGCATTTCTGCTGATTGGACTTTTCGGATTATCAACAATTGTCTGGGGTACACTTACCTGCACATGGTTCGGACTTTCTGCACAGCAGTTGCCGCAGTGGCTTCAGAAATTGTCAATTCCGTTTATTTCCAATGTCTATGCTGACAAAATATGGTATCCGTTCTGGACAAATGGTGAATACGGACTTACAACAGCACAGAATCTGCAGATTTTCTGCTTCTCACTTGCTCTTATACAGCTTACTGTGGCTCACATCAAGGTTGCGGCAAGAAACAGAAAATCAATTAAAATCCTCGGTGACATCGGCTCGATTATGCAGCTTATCGGCATCTTTTATGTGGTGCTGAGCTTTGTTGTAAATGCTCAGGTGTTCAGTTTCTCTCTTGTGCTTGGTGGTATTCCCGTTGGCACAGTAGCACTGATTATGGTTATAGCAGGTTTCGTTATGAGTTTCGTATTTTCAAACTATGCAGGAAACATTGTCAAGTCAATCCTTGAAAGCCTTAAAAACATCGTTTCGGTGCTTTTAGGTGTTGTAAATGTTTTCTCAGACATAGTTTCGTATATACGCTTGTGGGCTGTAGGTCTTGCGGGTGCAGCAATTTCGGCAACGGTAAATGAACTTGCAGGTCCTCTGCTTGGCAACTTTATGTTTATGATACTTGCAATTGTGCTTCTCGTATTCGGTCACGGACTTAATATGATACTGAATGTGCTTTCTGTTATCGTTCACGGAATACGACTTAACACATTGGAGTTTTCATCTCACCTTGATATGTCCTGGAGCGGACATAAATTCAAACCTTTTGAAGAACAAATTGAAAGATAAGGAGAATTATTATGAATTTAGGTTTATTGGCAACAGCTTTGACAATGGGTATTGCAGCAATCGGCTCTGCAATCGGTATCGGTATCGCAGGTCAGGCATCAATCGGCGCATGGAAAAAATGCTATATGAGCAACAAAGCAGCACCTTTCATTCTTACAGTTTTTGCAGGTGCACCCCTTACACAGACAATCTACGGCTTCCTTCTTATGCAGCAGATGAAATCATCAGCAGCAGACCCTGCATTTCTGTTAGGTCTCGGCATTGCATCAGGCCTTGCAATGGCACTTTCTGCTGTATTCCAGGGTAAAGCAGGTGCTGCAGGTGCAGATGCTCTTGCAGAAACAGGCAAAGGTTTTTCACAGTACATCACAGTTGTTGGTCTTTGTGAAACAGTTGCTCTTTTCGCACTTGTTTTCAGCATGGTTGCTCTCGGATAAAAACAAAACTATATAAATGCAAAAGCCTTGTAACATTAAAGTTACAAGGCTTTTTTCATAAATTAAAGTGAAATTATTTCATTAATTCATCTGTGAGTCTGATAATTTCCGGTGCTATTTCTTTCCTTTTTTTCTTGAGGATACGGTTATAAACAGGGTATGCAATACACACAAGAATAACTCCTGCAATGCCTACACAAATGCCGATAATCATTGCAAGTGTTGTGCCCAGCATTTCACCGATATCTGTCATAACAAGGCTCATTCCCATTCCCATAACAAGTGTGCCGATAATACCGAGTACAAGGGAAACTGTTGTGGCTTTCTGTGTAACAGCAGCATCAAGACGACGAAGTTGAGCCATTTTGTCTTCAGCTTTTTCAGGAGAAGCATATTTTTGGCGTATTGCCTTTATTTCTTCCTGCTCTTTTGCAGAGTAAGTGTAATTGAAAGTTTTGTTTTCTGACATAGATTTACTCCTTCGCCGCGTTAAGCAGCTTTATCTTTTTAGTTGATTGAACAATCATATATATTGCCATAGTAACAACTGTGCCTGAAACAGCCACACCCACACAACCGAGCAGAATCTTTTGTGTTAAAGCATCCATGGTTTTATCACTGAAAGCAGTCAGCATTGTTGACGTGAGAGTCAGCATTGAAACACACGCTGCAGCAAAACTGATTGCCTTTGACGCCGAAAAGATGGGGCTGTTATATTTTTTGTATTTTACCATATTTACAACGGCAGTTGTGAAAGCTGTGAAAGTATATGCGGCCATAGCAATTGCCGTAATCATATGATGTGTGAAAGTCCTGTTCCAATAGAGCATGAAAAATACGATTAACGTCAGCATAAGGTTCATCACAAGAAATATCCAACCACAGGCACGGTATTTTATAAGCTCTGTTTTCATCTTTTCTCCGGGGGCATATTTCCTTGTGTGCCTTACTAAAAAGAAACGCATCACAGCAAGGCAGATATAATATGTTCCCAGCGAATAAAACCAGAAAGTTTTGTGATGAAAACTCAGACCAAGCTGAAAGATACCGTATAAAGTGTTCCATATCAATGAACCGTAGAGAGAAACATTTACACGCAGACGAGTGTCATTCTGCCATTTTAATGCGTATTTATTTTCAGCTCTGAAGGTTTTAAAAAATTTAATAAGATAGGGGATTTTAAAACACCATATTGTAAGGGTGTATGCTGAAATAACGTAGGAAACAATGGCGATGGGAGTGTCCTGACCGATAAATGCCATTGAAACTACAAGAAGTGCAGTCGCAATCGGAATCAGTATAATCATGATAGCGATGTGTGGATAAAGCAGTGCTTTTCCGAGTTTTTTCCAATCCATGTTAACACCGACCTATTTTTACGGTAAAGGAAGAGCCTTTACCCAATGTGCTTTCCACGCTGATTTCGCCGTGCATAATGTCCACAACTCTTTTGACAAGTGCAAGACCGAGTCCGTTCCCCTGAACTGAATGAGATGTATCACCCTGATAGAATTTTTCGAAAATATGTTTTCCTGTTTCAGGGGTCATACCGCAGCCTGTATCTGTTACTTTTACGATGGCGTGGTGTTCAGTTGCCGTAAAAGAAACTGTCACTTTACCTCCGGGCGGAGTGAATTTGAATGCGTTTGAAAAAAGATTGTTCCACACGTGGCTTAAAAGCTCAGCGTCTGCTTTTACTTTTATGTTTTCGGCAATATCTGTTTCAATTTCAATTCCTGATTTTTCCCACACATTTTCATATTGCAAAAGGCATTCGCAAAGCTGTTCGCCTAAATCAAATTCTGTTACCTGGGGATAAATCTGCTGATTTTCAAGACGGTTGAGTTTCAGAATGTTAGTCATCATATCTGCCATGCGGCGTGCACCGTCTGTTACGCCTTTTGCGTATTCAATACGCTTTTCTTCAGAAAGTCCGGGCATCTGCAGAAGTGTGCCGTAATTCTGCATAACAGCAAGGGGAGTTTTCATTTCGTGTGACACGTTTGCAATGAAGTCTGTACGCAATGTTTCCACGCTGCCCAATTCTTCTGCCATTTTGTTGAAACAATCAATGACGTTGTTGAAGTTTTCATCTGTTGCAAATCTGCTCTGAGGCTTTACACGCACAGAAAAATCGCCATGAACTATTTTTTCTGCAGCATCGGTGATTTTTTTTATGGGACGCTCTACAGTCAGTTTTCTGCGTACAGTGTCAATTACCGTAAAAACAAGGCTCAGAAGTATCACGTTAAGAAAAGTCAATTTCGCTGCTGTGCTGATATTTTCTTCTGTCAGAGTAATGTTCAGTGAATTTCTTAAAGCAGACACGAACAACATGGTGCAACAGGTTATTATAAATGCAATAAACAAAAAGAAAATAAAATAGTGGTTGAGCCATTTTAAGATTTTTCTGATTCTGTTTTGCTTTTTCATTTAACCACCGCCTTGTATCCCAGACCATGTACGGTTTTGATTTCAAAATCGTCGCAGTCGGCAAGTTTCTGGCGGAGTTTTGTCATATATACATCTACGGCTCTTGGCGCAGTTTCAGTGTCAGCATCCCAGAATTCATCCATAAGCTGCATTCTTGAAAAAGTTTTTTTAGGATAGCTCAGGAGTTTGTAAAGAATGCTGAATTCGCGGTTGGTAAGCGAAATTTCCTCGTCGCCGAGATATGCTGTGTGTTCATCTGCGTCCATTCTGAAATTGCCGATTTCAAGTTTGCGTGAAGATGCAATTTTGGCGCGGCGGAGAAGTGCACCGATTCTGAGAAAAAGTTCATCAAGGTCGATAGGCTTTACCATATAATCATCTACGCCGATTCTGAAACCTCTTTGCTTTGACGCGATATCATCACGTGCAGTCATAAATAGAATGGGAATTTCTTCGTTCATTTCACGCACTGTTCTTGCAAATTCAAAGCCGTCAATTCCCGGCATCATAATATCAGATACGATAAGGTCTGTTATGTTTTCATAAAGTGCATCGTATGCCTCTGTTGCATTAAAGCATCCTATAGCTTTGTATCCGCTATGGTTAAGAAAGGAGCAGATGGTTTTGTTAAGCTCCTTATCATCTTCTACAACTAATATTTTAAACATAAGTGTACCTCCGCGTTTTGCTGTAATCTATTACACATTATAGCACGCAAATGTTAAAGTTTTGTTTATGTTTTTAATTTTTTAAAATAAACCTATATTTTATTAATCTGAAAATTAAAAAAGAGCAACACATTCAAAGAAAAAGTGTTGCTCTTATTCACATTATTATTTCATGATTTTATTGCTGAGTTCAATGATTCTCTCAGCATATTTTCTGCGACGTGAAGCGAGAATGTTTTTGTAGATGGGATAATTGATAATTGCCATAAACATACCGATAATACCGATTACAATACCGAAAACCATAGGGTTGCTGATGCTGATTATATCGGCAATGTCTGTCATAACAAGGCTCATGCCGCTGCCCATAATAAGAGCACTGATGCTGCCGAAGATGTAAGCAAACAAATCTGCAGGGCGTTTAACCTTTTTGTCAAGCTCTTTGAGCTCATCAAAATCTGTGTATTCTTTTTCTGTGTACTGTGTGCGGATTTTCTGAACGAGAAATTCCTGATCGTTTTTGTTCATTAGTATGACCTCTTTCTTTTTTCTTTTGTTTACAGGCATATTATATATTGCAGATGTTTTTGAAAGATTTGAGAAATGTTTAAGTTTTGTTAAAAATAATTTTTGTTTTCTGCACGCTTCATATAAACAAAAAATCTCCGAAGTTTTTTCGGAGATTTTTCAGTTAATTTGAAAATTCGTGCAACTTGCTATAAAGAATCATAATTTTCATACAATATAAAACCTGAAAAAACAATACCGCTGTCTATAGATTGTAAAGACAGCGGTTATTTTTGTTATTCGGAGTATTATCTGATTATACTTTTCTGCATTTTACGATTGCTTCGGTTATGTCGGTGAGCACAAGGTTACCATGTTGGTTATATGCTTCAATTGTGACTTCGACTATGCCGTTTTTTTCGCTACGCTTTGTAAGGTTTGTTACTACAGCTTTGCCGGTTAGCATGTCTTCAGCAAAAACAGGTTTGAACCATTCTATTTTAGTTGACTTTCCTGCAAGTAATTCTTCGCCGAAAAAGTCTACCTCAAGATATTTTGCCCACACAGCCATAAAAGACATAACACCCGGTGCAATAAGATTTCCGAAAGGCGTGCTTTTTGCATATTCCTCGTCTGTGTGCAAAGGAATGTTATCATAATTCCTTGCAAAATCAAGCATTTTTTCTTTTTCAATTACAGCAGGGGAAATGTCAACTGCCATTCCGATTTTAATATCGTCAAAATACATTTTATCACCTGAATTTATTTATATTGAACGGATAATATTATAATCGAGTTTTATCGTATTTTCAATATTTTTGTCTGCAGTTTTTTGCATTGACTACGCTATTTAATACAATTCGTCTTTTTCAGGGTAGCGTTACTCTGTCAGATTTGGCGATTTGTGATATATACGCCCTTGGTAGTATTATTAATGAACTTTTTACAAAGCAGAATCCGAATCTACGTTATAGTATTGATGAAATATTAATGGAAATCTGATTAACTTGAAATTAAATACATTTATGCTATAATTACTTTAAAAGATATTAAAAGGATGTGCAGATATGGAAAAATATGAAAGCAACAACGCTACACAACTTGCCCAAAACGAGTTTTTTAAATATGATTTTGAAAACATAGAATTACCCGGCAAAGAATATATTGATGCTCTCAACAATACATCCTTTTTTACCGATAAGCTGATTGAACAAATTCAAAAATCGGGATATACCGGAGAATCCGATGATATAAGTCAGGCTGTAAGTTATGTGCTGAACCGTTGTAAAACTGAAAATATATCCATCAGCCGTCAGAATATCACAAACTGGCTTTCGGGCGGCACACCTGCATCAAGTTCAGCAGGTCGTGATAATGTATACAAACTTTGCTTTGCTCTCGGAATGAACGAAAAACAAACAGGTGAATTCTTTTTGAAAGCATATCTCGAACGACCGTATAATTATAAAAACATAACTGAATCCGTTTATTATTTTTGTCTGAAAAACAAATTAAACTATACCAAATCAACGGAAATACTTCAGAAAATCGAAGAAATTCCTTTAGTCGATAAAAATAAATCCGACGAAGCGACAGAAATTATCGGGCATGTTGTTGATTCGATATGCGACGAAAAAACTCTGATTGAGTATCTTTCTGAAAATCGTGTTTCCTTTTCAGGACAGAATAAAACAGCCACTTCGGCAATCAATACCCTTCTTTCCGAATGTATGAAACTTGCACCCGACGAATATTCAATAACGAATCCTCACGAAGACAATATCCAAGTGACTAATGTTGATGAACTTCTGAATGTTATTTACGGTTACTCCGCAAGAGCCACAGAGGGCTACGAGGAAAAGAACGGCAAAACTGTGCCCAGGGCTGTGTATAAAGAAAGCATCAGCGAATCAAAGTTTCCCGAACTTATCAGAAAAAACTTCCCGCAACGTCAGCAATTTGAAAACATCAGTAAAAACAAAGCCTCTTATGACGTGATAAGAAAAGCTCTTGTTATGCTGAGTTTCTATCACTTCTTTGCTGATGCCACAGTAAGCGGTGCAGACCTTGAAAGCGGAATGTTTGATGAGTTTGTTGTTGAAATGAACGAAATTCTGGAAAAATGCGGATATGTTCAGCTTTATTGGCGCAATCCGTATGACTGGATGATAGGCTACTGCGCTTGCTCGCCGAGTCCGCTTGCGGAATTGCGTGACCTGATTTATGAATATTATCAGGGTAATGATGAAATCTATCAGGACTGATTAAATTCTTTTTGCAAAAATGACTGCTTTGTCTGCTATCATAGCAGCAACAGGAGGAAGATAAAAATGAACAGATATCTTGAAAACGATTATACGTTTAAAGTAAATGAGAAAAACGGCTCTTTTGAAATAAAGGAAACTATAGGACGAGGTGCGTCCTGCGTTGTGTATCGTGCTGATTTTATCGATGAAAACGGAAATATTACAGAACATATACTTAAAGAATATAATCCTAAAAGCATTGAACTTTTTCGCGAGGAAACAGGGGAGTTAGTTCTTGAAAGTGAAGACGATTCGGAAGATTTTGTTTTGGGATTAGAGCATTTTGTTTCAGGATATCAGAAGCAGCTTGATATACGCAGAATAAGCGAGCTGAAAAATGCAACAACAAATATTCAGGATATATACTGTGCCAATGGTACTAAGTATATAGATATGACGTGTTTTAACGGCCTGACTTACAGCAAAGTAAAGGAAAAATCACTTTATGACCTTTTGCGTCGTATAAAGGCATTGACTTGCGTTATTGCCAATTATCATAACGCAGGCTTTTTACATCTTGATATCAAACCTGAAAATATCTATACAATTCCTGAAACTACCGAGTTTTTGATGTTGTTTGATTTTGACAGCGTTGTTGAAAAAAGCAACATTGGCAGCAACTCAGTTTTGTCCTATACGATGTCATGGGCGGCACCTGAACAGATAACAAAAAACTACAGTAAAATATGTGAAGCAACGGATCTTTTTGCTGTCGGTGAAATACTTTTTTATCAGATTATGGGGCGTCATTCAAGCACAAGAGAACGCCGCAGCTTTGCTGATTATCAATTTGATTGTGACTCAGCAATTTTTGAAAATACAAATCCCCGTGTTTATCCGTTGCTGAAAGAAATTTTTCATAAGACCATCTGCACAGTGGCAGACAAGCGTTTTCAGTCCGCGGATGATCTTATCAAAGCTCTTGACAGAGTTATTGCACTTGCTGACCCTAAAGCACCGTTTATCAGAAGCAGTCTGCCCGAGCCGCAAAGCTTTTTTGTAGGCCGTAAAAATGAAATTGAAGAGATACATACCCGTCTTGATAACAACCGTATCTTATTCGTCAGCGGTGTTGGCGGTATAGGCAAAAGTGAGCTTGTCAAGCAGTATGCCAAAAAGTATAAAAACGAATATGATGCTGTGATTTTTGCACCGTATGTCAGCGATATGAACATTCTTATCGCTGATGATACAGCTGTGCCTGTTTATAACTTTTTCAAGTATCCTGCAGAGCAGCCCGAAGAATATGTCCAGAGAAAATGGAGAAAACTTAAAGAACTTTGCGACGAAGACACATTGATTATCGTTGATAATCTTGACAGAGATGATGACCCGGATATAAACAAGTTGCTTGAATTAGGATGCAAACTTCTCATCACTACACGAGTTGATTTCTCTGATTACAGTTATGAGCAGTTGAATATCAAAACACTTGCAGACCGTGAAGAAGTCAATGCTATTTTTAACGAATATTATAAAAAACCTCTTGACGAAAAGGCAAAAAGCTTTGTCAGAGAGATTATCGACATTGTTGACGGACACACAATGACCGTTGAGCTTCTTGCAAAGCAGATGACGGCAGGACGAATTACGCCCGAAAAGATGCTTTCGAAACTTAAAGAAGGCGGTATCGGCGACAGCGGTAAAGAGAAAGTGCTCACGAGTAAAGACGGTGTTCGTTCTGCACTCCGTGCTTATGAGCACATCCGTGCGTTGTTTGATGTTTCAGACCTGAATGAAAATGAACTTTATGTCCTTGCTAACCTTTCGCTCATTCCCCATACGGGAGTTCCCACTGAATTGTTCCATGATTGGTGTGAGTTGGACGGATATGACGATATAAACGAGCTTGTTCATACAGGCTGGGTAAGGTGCGACAAAGAAAAAGATTTCATCTCGCTTCATCCTGTGATTAAAGAAATTGCAAAGCGTTTGCCGAATTTAGAGATGCTTTGTAAAAAAAGCATGCTCAATATTTGTGAAATGCCGTCACTTCGATACTATGAGTTAATAGACCAAAATAAATTAGCGGGTATATTGCGATATTCGTTGTATCAGATTATCAAACTTAATTTTTGCACAAACAGTTCAGCACTTTATCTACATAAAGTAGCAAAAAAAATTAGAGGTTACGGTGATTTGGATATAATTGAACTTTCTTGTAAAAGATCATTAGAAATACGAATCAAACATTTTGGAGAAAAAAGTTTGAAAGTTATTGAGTCTTATTTGCTTCTCTCACAGTTTTATCGTGATAAAGGCAAACTCCAAGAATCGCAAAATATATGTAAAAAACTTTTGGATATAGGGAAGGAATTATATGAACCCAATTGCCGGAAATATATGAAATTAGTATTAGAACAAGCTATTTTAAATAAATTTCAAGGAAATTTTTTAGAAGCAGAAGAATTATTCCTTCAAGTTAACCACTTCTCTGAAAAAACAGAAGAGCGTTCTTTGGCATTGTCGTGCTTACTTAATCTTGGTGATATGTATTCTGCTATGGGGAAATACAAATTAGCAGAAAAGTATTTGCAAAAATATCTTGATAGTTTAGCAGAGCAAGAAGAAAAAAACTGTTTAAAAGTATCAACTGCTCATCGTGTTATGTCAGTATGCTATCGAGATATGAATGAATTAGAAAAAGCTCTCAATCACATAACGATAGCTTTCGACATAGCCAAAACTAACTTAACGGAAAATCATCGTACCATGGCAAAGATATACAGTGTTTTGGGTTCTATATATCTAAAAAATGGAGATTTTAAAAAAGCACAAAACATTTTAGAAAAATCGCTGAAAATCCGTTTAGAGATTTATGGTGAAGAACATAGAGATACTGCATTTGCTTATTTTAGATTGGGCGAATTATATGAGAAAACAAAACAATATAATGATGCTTTGGAGTGTTATGAATATTCAGAAACCATTCGAAACAATCTTTTTGGCGTAAAACATTATCAAACAGTACTATCCCAAAATAAAATCGAGGATATATATATGTTAAAAGTTATGCTTAGCGCCAGACAACAATTGTTAAAAAAAGTTAGTAGTGAAGATCACACGAAATATATCAGTGATTTTCAATTTGTTTCGTGTCCGGATCAAATTACAGGAGAAATTAAAGTAATAAATAAAAATGGTACTTTTTTTGTTGAGTACAAAAAAAGTGAAAATATCAAAACGTTTGTTGCAGAAAATAACTTTTGTCGTCAAGATGATAAAATCTGCACCACTGAAAACGACAGGTGTGTTTTGATTTTAGAAAGTCCTCACAAAGCTGAATATGAAACAATAGCAGGAGAAAAGCAGGCTCTTGGTCCGGCACAAGGAAGTACCGGAAGGAACATTGAATCTTATTTTGTGGATTTGTTGATGACAGCATTAAATAACAAGATAATTGCAGTGGATATTAAAGATAACGAGAGCAAAACATTTGATTTAGTTTTAATGAATGCTATTCAATTCCAGTGCAGTTTAGAGAAAAAAACAACTCTGTATCGAGATGCAATGTTTCATTTATGTTGGCAACGGGGTAAGACTGTAGATAATTTTACAACAAGACTTACCAATACTGTAACAGATAACAGCATTATTATAAATTGTTGTACAAAAGGAAACTTTGCAAAACAATTATTTAAAAGTAAAGGAGTCCTAAAAACTAAAAATATAGAAGGTTTGCAACTTGGTGTGCTTGAAAACTATGAGTTGTGCGAATTAGTAGCAACTGCGATTAAGAAAGCCTTACCACACAAAACTATATTCAACTGCGAACATCCGTACCGATGGTTTGTCCCTGAAATCAAAATTGAATAATAGTTTCATAGCCACCTTCGGGTGGCTTTTTTCATGCGTAAAAACGTTTTACAAAACCGATTATCCGATATGTTTTAATATAGCCACAGTCAGACAACACCTGAGGGGAGTGATGTTAATGAGCATCAGAAGGACTGTGAAGCGTTGCGTTCATTGCGGTAGGGAGTACCCGTTCAATCCGTCCGTCGGCGACTTCGGCAGTGTATGCAAACACTGCGGAAAGAATCAGAGTCTTCCTTACGGCAAAACGCAGAGCGTAAAACCGTTTTACAAACGCAGAAACGGCGTATGTTAAACTCAGGACACAACAAAGAAATACATTGTTAAAAAAGGAGAAATTAATATGATAGGTATAATTATTGGCGCAGTAGGATCGGTGCTTTGCGTTGTCGCAGAGGTAATATCTGCCGTAGAAGCAAGCAAAGGTTCAAAGTAAGCAAGACCGGACAAAAGTCCAAAACGACAAACGAACTTAAAAGGAGAAATTAATATGAAAAAGTTTTTTGATAAGACAACAAAAGGTGCAGCCGTTGCAAGCATAATCGTTGGCGCCATTGGCACTGTCCTGTGCGCTGTCGCAGAGGCAGCTGCAGCCGTGGGAACCATCGGCGCAAGAGCAGGCTTAGCCGGAACCAACAGCACAAAGTAAACAATACCTGACACAAACCAAAACAAATGAACTAAAAAGGAGAAATTACTATGGAAAAGATTTTTTGCAGAGCAACAGAGGGTGCAACCCTCGGCGGAATCATCGGCGGTGCCATCGGCACCATACTCGCAGCAGGTGCAACTGTTGCACTCGGACCGGCATCTGTTCCTGTCCTGTGCGCTATCGCAGGCGCATCAGCAGCGGCAGGCGGAGCGTCAGCAGGTGCTATCGGCACCATCGTCGGCGGAGGAGTCGGTGCAGCCGCAGGAACAGCAGAAACCATCTACGACAAAAAGCACGGTTCAAATGAGTAACCGTGCTAACCAAGGAAAAGAAAGGAAAGATAATAATGAAAAAGACCGACATTTTCTCACTGGCTTCAGAAATTCTGAGCCACGAAACAAACGCAAGTCCCAGTCAGACACACGGACCTGTTGTAAAAACAGGCCCGACCGCAGGGCAGAACCGCAGCCGAAGAAACAACGGTCAGTGGCGCAAAAAGCGCAGCGACGCAGGACAAAAACGCTCTTAAAGAGCCATACAACAGCGGAGGTGATAAATCTGAAAAGTAACACAGGAAATAACCTCGACAGCGGCACACTGATAACAGGATGTTGTCATGCAACAGACAGCATCCTCTGCCCTTGCTGCGGATATGATATACCTCTGAACAACACAATCTGTCCGCAGTGTAAAGTGCGAATTATAATGATTCGCAGGAACAGAAAAACAAGCTGATCTCCGAAGAGAATCATTCTCTTCAAAAAGAAAAGTTCTGCGAAGTTTAAAAAACTCGCAGAACTTCATTTATATCCGGACGACACGAAAAATCTTCATTGCACATCGATATAATCATTTCAGACTGTTCTTTACCAATATTTTCAAGATTTTCCGTTGATACATCATATGAATTTGTAAAGATTTTTACAATCATTTTACCAAGGGCATATATATCAACCTTTGCCCAGTCGATTTTATCGGAATCCAGTTCTTCAGAATAAAGCTCCGGTGCAAAAGCTTCCCGAAGTTCTTCCTCAGATAATTTATCGCTTACTGCGTAGAAAACGGTATATTCGGCAAATTCATCCGTATCTTTTACACAGTCAAAGTTGATTAATAACGGTTTTAAGCGATTGCGTATTTTACATATAAGAAAGGCTGCCGTAGACAGGCTTCTGTGATAAAACGGCGGTTCAGCGTGATGCATAGACGCAACTCCGCGGACAATACCGCGTATAATTTCCATTTTTTCGTCATAGCTGAGATGTTTAAGATATTCATCAGTCATACTATGGGGAATAGTGGGTAACGGATACACCCAGTAGCGGTAATCTTTGTTGTTCTTATTTGAAATAAAAGTAGGATGATTTACGATATTCTGCGGTGAATCAATGTTATCCATCCATAACTTATGAACAGTTTCAATGTCGCGCTTCTGCGCATCAGCGAGATGTTCATCTGCCGGAACAAACAGATAAAATTCTAATGATTTTTCCCCTTGCTTGACATATATCTGCTTTTTGTTTTCGAGTATTATCCCCAGCTGCTCTCGTTGTGATTTTGGTATCGGATAATAATCACCGAAAGGAAGCAGACTTCCGTCAAATTTAGCGGAGTGACCGTAATATGCACAAAGCAAATAAAACAGCTTGCGGAAATAATCGCGGCAAACATCATTAGTTGGTATCAAATCAGAAGATTTTTCACCTGAATGCGCATTTTTACTGGCAAAGCGGAACATCATTCGTATGTACTTTTGGAGTTCTTCTTTAAATACGGATGAATCCCAATTGTCAGTTGATGCTCTTTGCTTTTTCATAAGATTTTCAATTAAATCTGCATTTTCACTGTTTAAGCATAAATCAATAAGTAAGTCAGAGTATCCCGTCTGATTTCGTTTTACTTCCTGAGTAATTCTGTCACGGGTTGTCTGCTCGTTAAAACGCATACCTGAATTTATTATGCGTTTTCTGACTTCCTCGCTTATGGCAAACTCTTCAAGAACTAATCTGTAATTGATAGCGAACGAATCGTAGTCACTTTTCAAATAGCGTTCAAGAGTTATACATCTGTTCTGAAGTTTTTCGTGCCCCGACTTTTCAAGAATAAATCCGAAATTTCCGTAAGAAATGCTTAAATTATCAGTAATTTTAATTTCCATAGTTTTTACACCGCCGTGTTGAGCTTTCTTCAAATATCTGTCACTACTTCAATATTATACCTGATTACTTTTTTGCAATCAATAGTTTTTTTGTAAAGTCATTTTGCATTAATGGTTTGACGCGAATCATAAAAAGCTTATGAAGTTCATTTCCTTGTAAAAAATTTCGTCACTTTCAGGGTAGTGTTGCAACTTATTTTTTCTGCACTCTTTACTTCTATAATAGTATGATGCTGACTAAATGTAAAAAATTTGATTTTTTGTCAAATTGCAAATGACAAATATGGAGAATTGTGTTATAATTAGTAGAAAATCAGGAGGTGTTCTCTGTGAATTTTTTAGAAGAGAGAATTATAAAAGACGGAATTGTAAAACCCGGTAATGTTTTAAAGGTGGACAGTTTTCTTAACCATCAGATGGATATTTGCCTGATGGAAGAAATCGGTCGGGAGTTCAAACGCCGTTTTGCAGATAAAAAAGTTACTAAAGTACTCACTATTGAAGCATCAGGCATCGGTATTGCTGCTTTCGTTGCTAAGGAATTCGGCGTTCCGATGGTGTTTGCAAAAAAATCCAAATCCATTAATATTGATGGAGATATGTATGTAGCCGAGGTTGAGTCTTTTACACATAAAAACAAAAATCAGGTTATTGTTTCAAAGAGATTTCTGGATTCGGATGATCATATTCTCATTATCGATGATTTCCTTGCAAATGGTTGTGCATTGCAGGGACTTATAAACATTGCCGAAAATGCAGGTGCAACAGTTGAAGGTCTTGGCATTGTAATCGAAAAAGGCTTTCAGGTTGGAGGTCGCGTAATCCGTAATCTTGGTTATCATCTGGAATCACTGGCAATTGTAGATGCCATGGACTCTGAAACCGGTACAATTACATTCCGTGTTCAGGAGGATAAATAAATGGCAAAGGTAAAAAATAAATCTGAGGTTTCTATGGAGAATATTTATTCTCTGGACGGCAAAGTGCCGATTCTGAAATCAGTCCCCTTTGGTCTTCAGCACGTGTTGGCTATGTTTGTTGCAAATATTGCGCCTATTATAATTGTTACAGCAGCCAGCGGATTGAGTGTACAGGAAACAGCCTCTTTGATACAGACTGCAATGATTATGGCAGGTATCGGTACACTTGTTCAGTTGTTTTCGGTCTGGAAATTGGGTGCAAGGCTACCGATTGTTATGGGTATCAGCTTTACCTTTGTTTCTGTGTTCTGTTATATCGGCCCTCAATGGGGATATGAAGCCGTTATAGGTGCTGTCATTGTGGGTGGTATTATTGAAGGTTTGCTCGGATTGTTTGCAAAATATTGGCGTAAGATTATCTCTCCCATTGTTTCTGCTTGTGTTGTTACTGCTATCGGATTCAGTTTGTTGAGCGTAGGTGCTAATTCTTTTGCAGGCGGTGCCGGCTCTGCTGATTTCGGAAGTGCCGAAAACTGGATTCTCGGTTCTGTTACATTGGTCTGCTGTATTGTGTTTAACATTTTAGCAAAAGGACATCTGAAGCAGCTATCAGTTCTTTTTGGTCTTGTCGTTGGTTACATTGTGGCTATATGCATGGGTAAGGTGGATTTTTCTGCTCTTGAGAATATTGCGGTTGTTTCTTTTCCGAAAATTATGCCCTATAAACCCGTATTCAATCTCAGTGCGATTGTTTCTGTAACTATGATTTTCCTGGTATCTGCTACCGAAACTATCGGAGATACATCTGCAATGACCAACACTATTTTAAAACGTGAGGCCACTGAAAAGGAAATTTCAGGCAGTCTTGCTTGCGATGGTCTTATCAGTTCTTTGTCGGCGTGTTTCGGTTGTATGCCCATTACCTCTTTCAGCCAGAATGTCGGCCTTTTGGCTATGACCAAAGTTATCAATCGTATCACCATTGCCATTGGTGCAGGTATTCTGATTCTTGCCGGTATATTCCCGGCTTTCGGCGCAATTCTTGCTACATTACCTGAGGCGGTTTTGGGTGGATGTACAATTATGATGTTTGGTAATATTGTCATTTCCGGTTTGCAGATGATTGGCTCTTGCGGTTTTACACAGCGTAATATTACTATTGCCGCATTGTCTTTGAGTATCGGTCTGGGATTTACTCAGGTTCCCGAAATGTTTAACATATTCCCTGACATTATCCGTACAATCTTTGCTGAAAACTGTGTTGCGGTTGTTTTCCTGGCGGCGATTATTATGAATCTGATTATGCCGAAGAAAGGTGAATCCTGATGGACAAGCAAGTCTTTTTTGACGAATATGGTTTTACTGATAATGATTTGAAGCAGGCTGATATTTCATGGGAAGAACTTTTACTGATTGAGGCAGAATACCGAAAGATTGAAAGTACTATGCGTGAACTTGGCAAGTCTTTTATTGATGAGTATCTGTATGACATAGAACACGCAGGGATTCACTCTTATCGTTACCGAACTAAAAAAACTGAAAATCTTCTGGAAAAAATTATTCGTAAAAGGAAAGAAAATCCTGAAAAGTTCAAACATCTGGATCACACAAATTTCCACAAATACGTTACTGATCTCATAGGAATTCGTGTGTTTTTCCTTTATCGTGAAGACTGGATTCATTTTCACCGATATATTGTAAGTCGGTTTGAAAATAACCCTGAACAATATGTTGTTGACCGTCTGAATGATTTTGATGAAGATCCGAATCACTATTATATCGCGGAACTTCCAAAGGCTTATAAGCGACCGGGCGACAGCAAAATATATGACGGCAGTGAGATTGAAATTATAACGGACGGTATTTACCGTTCTCTTCACTACATTGTGAAATACAAAGGATATTATGTTGAGATTCAGGGCAGAACACTCTTTGAGGAAGGTTGGAGTGAAGTAGACCACGATATTGTTTACAAAGAAACGATGGATGATGAAATGTTACGTGATTACTCCGGCCTTTTAAACAGACTTTCCGGTCTGGCTGATGAAATGAGTTCCTATTTCCGACGCATGAAAAAAGAACGGAATCAGGACGGATTTCCCGAATAATCAACCAAATAAACAATAAAAAGCGTTGCAGGAGGGAGTAGTGATTTCCCAAATGCAACGCTTAATTTTATATATGGCTATGTTATAAGGCTTTTTGCAGTAAAACAACGATACCGCTGTCGGTACTATTGTATCAACAGCGGTATCTGATTTGAAAATACAGTGGTATTTTGATGCAATGCAACGCTACCACGCTGAGCGTTGCAAATTGATTTTCCCAGTATTTATCAGCCTTTTAACGATTTGCGGTTGTTTAACGATAGCCATTTTTAAGAGGACAAGAACAACTACCATATTTGATACAAAATAACAATCATTAGCGGAAAAATCGACCGAAAATGAGGGTTAGAGTCCTGTCACTACCCGTTGTGTAATAACACACTCGTTGATACAATGAACTACCGAAAGTAGCAATTGTGCATTGTCTTGACGACTTGTTTATTTAATGGCCACAATGACCGCCGCAGTTGTGCGTGTAGCAACCGTGATCTTTACAATTATGCCCCCCATCACTGTGCTCGTTGTCATGGTGATCGCACTTGACGTTGGGGTTATAGCCGAGATTGTGCGCAAGAAACGCCTCGACTGCTGCGTCGCAAGCTCCGCTGACACCTCCATAGAGCTTGATACCCGCATCGGCAAGTGCCATCTGCGCACCGCCTCCGATACCACCGCAGATAAGAACATCTGCTCCGAGTGTTTTTAACAGACCTGCTAAAGCACCGTGACCCTGTCCGTTGGTATTGATTACTTTAAAGGATATGATTGTATTGTCCTCAATTTCATAGACCTTGAACTGCTCCGTGTGACCGAAATGTTGAAAGATCTGTCCGTTTTCGTAAGCAACTGCTATTTTCATGCTTTTATACTCCTTATCACAAATTACATTTCCCAGCTTCCGAGCCAATTGGAAAATTCCATATAAATTTTCTGCATCTCAGCAGTAAGCTCTTCCCCTTTGTTCAGCGTGAATACCCAATCCTCTTTGCCAAACTTTTCTACGTATTTGTATTCGGAAGTGTAGTTTTTGTTTTCAAGCTCACCGAGAGCCTTGTTTGCAAGCGCTTCCGCTTTACGAACATTGGCAACAAGATCCGTGAACGCTGTTTTATCTACCGCCTCAATCTCGGCTACGATAGAATCAAAGTATCCCTCCTTATAGCCGTAATTGTACTGCGCGCCGTCTTTATAGATAAAGTTTTCTGCATCGCTTGCATACAGAAAATATCCCGGTTGAGTTACACCGTTTTCGTCTGTATGGCTATTGACGAAATAAGTATTCCAAGCACACAGGAAGTTGACGTAATCATACATTTTGTAGATATCATTCACTACGTCGGTATTGGCGATCTTCTGCCAGAGTGCCATATCCTCTGAAAGATCCTCGGCTTTGATAATGGTATAGGTGGCGTCTACGATCTTACAACAGAACTCGTAGCCGTACATATCGGTAAACGGCTTATCTTCACTCTCGGAAACCTCAAGAGTCCCCTCTACTCGAATTGCCTGAGTTGTATAAGAGAAAGATTCTCCCTTTTTAGGATATATCTCCATCGTATTTGAAAGCTGAGAGGTGTTCGGTACGCAGAACGGACAGCTCTGATACGGTAGGTTCATCAAAAACATAAACGAGCCATCAACAGGTGAGCTTGTCGCCATATAACCGCTGATGGTCACGAGCGTTCCGTCAAGCGATTTTAGATAATCATATCCGGAGGCAGCCTTGAAGCTGAGCTTGGTAACGTTTTTTTCGTTAGGATCAATGGAATCGTCTTTTTTACAAGCAACAAAGGACGAAGTCATAATGGCAAGTAACAGAAAGATTGCCGCAAATTTAATAAGATTCTTTTTCGTTTTCATAATCAATCCACAATGCTATCCTTTCTGGACATACAGAACGTCCAAATTACCGTGGGAAGCACACTGATGATAAACACGGCGAGAAGAATAATGAATTCCATCGGATATACCTTGGACATATTCAGAACGACGCCCATAGACTCAACGTAACCATTCATAAGCAACATACATATTCTTGATATGCCGAACGCAAGGAGAACCGAAACAAGTCCCATAATGCTGTTTTGGATGATATAGAGAAGATTGATCTTCTTCATACTGATTCCGATAAGACGCATCAGAGATATTTCCTTTGCAGAGTGGTACATATTAAGAAGTGTGATGATCGAGATGATCATAATGTTCATAATGAGAATAACGGCGCAGAGCACAAACACGATATATTTCGTGTCGTCAGCGTCATTTAGGACATCACGAACGATACTCATAGGCTCGATTGCCTGAAGGGTGTAATTGTCGCCGTCCTCGGTGGTAATAATCTTGCCATCGTATTCCTGAACCAGCTGCATGGCATATCCGGGATTCTTCGTATTTATAAGTATAGCACAGACTGTACCGTGGGTATGCTGATGCTCCTCGCCTTCTTCGTGCTCACCGTGTTCCTCTCCGTGATCGTGCATATCCCAAAGGGTCTTGATTTGAGTAAATACGACGTTATCAAAGGAAGAATGGCTTTCTTCAAGGATACCAACGATGGTGATTCCTTGGGTATGCGTATCCGTACCGCTTGCTGAATGGCTGGTATAAATTAAATCTCCAACCTCAAGATCACAGTACTTTGCGATATTGGAACCGACTACGGCTTGCATCGTTTCGGTCGAAGTAAACATTTCACCCTTTGCAACCGACTTGTTTTTCAGATAATCAGTGGTTGTTCCGACTACGTTATAGCCGTTATAATTATCTGCCATCGCAAAAGGAATAACGGAATCAACTCGCTGATCCTGCTGCAATGAAGATACAACCGAATATGGAATCGTTCCTACGGGAGAGTCGGTAAAATACATAGTATTCATAGCGAGCTGCGTGTTGCTTCCGGCAGGACCGACGATAGCAGAATAATACTGTGCACCCGAGGTTATACCTTCGTCAACTTGAGTTGCTACGTTAAAGGCAAGAACGCCGATGCCTGCGGAGATAACGATAGAGAGGACGATCAGAATGATCTGTACCCTTTTGATCGCCATATTTTTAAACGCGAATTTTAACATCTCAATTTACCTCCTTTCGGATAACCGTATCCCGCATTCCGCTGGTCATTTCATTCATATCTATGACCTCGTCGAAATACTTTGCAAGGCGGTCGTCGTGGGTAACGGCAATTAAAGTTTTGCCGCGTGAGACTTCGATCAATTCCTTAATAACTTGTTCACCAATGGCAAAATTAAGGTTGCCGGTAGGCTCGTCCGCAAGAATAATGTCGGGGTGCTTCACAAGAGCACGTGCAATGGCAACTCTCTGCTTCTGCCCCCCGGAAAGATGCTTGATCCTCGCATTTTTCTTTTCATAGATATCAAGGGAACGGAGCATATCGTCCATACCCGAAATATCCACGCCTTCAAGACGGAGAATGCCGATATTATCAGCGACCGTCATATCGTTTATCAGTTTAAAATCTTGGAAGATATAGCCGATCTTCCCTATTCTGAATTTGTCCTTTACCTTTTGCGTGGCTACACTCATTTCTACGCCATCAATCACGATAGAGCCCTTTGAGGGAGAGAGAATACCCGCGATCATATTGAGCAGGGTGGATTTTCCACATCCCGATGCACCGAGCAGCATATAGGATTTACCGGTCTCAAAGGTGATATCACGATATTCGATCTCGGTCTCATTTTGAAACTGTTTGCTGAGATTTTTAATTTCAATCATAGGTTTTTTCCTTTCGTATTTTAGATTTGATCTGATAATAAATCAAGTCTTAATCCGAAAGCTTCACCTTAAGCGCAACAGGAGTACCATTATTGCCCGATGGTATAGATTTGTATAAGTATGAAATTGTAAACAAGATATTTGCTAATTGATGCACTGTGGCAGCAAGCACAAGACCGATCATCGTGTTACGTGAGGTTTCAATCAAAGCGCAAACAGTACAATCTGAACCGACGCAGTCGTGTGCGTGAGACGAGAAAACGATAGAGGTATAGACGATGACTAATAATATGCACAAAAAGGCAACGATGCTTTTCCAGTTTTTGCTTAACATTATTTTCTTATACCTCCAATTCCTAAATACTAATTTTGAATGAAAAACATTATTTATTCCGCATCACTTTTTCGTTGGCAGTACTTTTGACAGCCACCGCATCCGCAGTGTGTTTCTTTCCCGTCACAAAGATGGTAATCACCACCCTCTATGCGAATCGTATATCCGTTCACAAGAGCTGAAGCAAGCTTCTTTCTTGCAGTATCACAAATTAGCTGTGCAGTCGCACGAGATACCTGCATATATTCAGCACATTGCTCCTGAGAAAATCCTTGATAATCCACCAAACGAATGCATTCGTATTCATCAACGGTCAAAACGACCGCTTCACCTTTGGCTGAATTAGCAACAAATGTATCTGCGACAGGCATTCTGCAAACCTTACGGCATTTTTTTGGTCTTGGCATTTTGCACAGCTCCTTGTTTTTGGTATATGCTAATTATAGTATGGTTTTTGGCATATGTCAATAATGTTTTTTATAAGTCAACAATTAGCTTTATTTGTTTTGAGAATAATAGAAAATATGAAACGAAAGTGTGATTTCAATATCAGTAATTTAACGAATAGCAGTCTTTTAACAATAGAAAAGCACTACACCTTGACGGGGAGTAGTGCTTTTCTATATTTTAAGGTTTCCAAGACACGTAATATTGATGTCGCCAACACCGAAATGCACCACAAAAGCAAAAAAGCCCTTGTAAATCAAGGGCTTTCGGCTAATTTTTAACGATAAAAAGAAAACAGCAGGCGATACGATTGTATCAATCTACTGTTCCTTATTTGGCATTGATTACGCTATTTGATACAATTCGTCGTTTTTACAAGTAGCGTTGCAGTTTATAAAATCAATTCATATTATCAAAAATTTCAACAAATAGTTTTATTGATTTCAGGCAACTCTGATATAGATTATCCCACATATCAAGACATAACGATTGTACTTCAGGAGATGATTGATTACAGTCGAAAATCTTAATGATACATTTGATTAAGTCATCTGTTATTATTGTATGCTCCCATTTATTTCCATCTAGGTAAAGTTTTCTGAATTATCAACTTAATAACCAAAAAAGCGTTGCAAGATGGAGGTATATTTCCAAAATGCAACGCTTTTATTTTAATAAACGCTTTTTAGTCTTATGCCGAAGCCAATTCACGTTAATTATACTTGAAATATTATCTTACAATATTTTTTATCAGCAAAATAAACACTTTTGCATTTAAAATCGACACTTTTGCACAATTGGTAAAAAAAGTTGACAAAGGCATAATATACTGTTAAAATATAGAAAAATTTATTGAAAGGCAGGTGGATAAAATGACAAATTTAAAGGTGTATGTGATGGATTGTAATTTAAGTCGGAGTGTCGTTTTGTCTGCCCTGATATGCTGACAGAATAGTTTTATCTGTGTTTTCAGACATCTCCGAGTTTTCTTGGAGGTGTCTTTTTTATTTTGTTTTGTTTTATGGAAAGAGGTAATTATGAAAATTTGCATTTGCGATAACGACAGTTTTTCTGTCGGAGAAATAAGGCGCCTGCTTGAAGAATTCCGTACTGAAGCAGACAGCTTTGAAATTTCTGATTTCTCCGACGGTAAAGAACTTCTTGAGTTTTATAAAAAAGGCGGATGCTTTGATATTTTATTTATCGATACAGATTCAGGCGACACAAACGGAATTGAAGTAGCTGAAAGAATCAAAGAATTATCCCCCGAAACAATTATCATTTTTGTTTCAAATCTGTCAGATTATGTTTTTGAAGCCTTCAGAATTGAGGCTCTCCATTTTCTTGTGAAACCTGTTAAAGAAAAAGAGTTTTCCGAAGTTTTCACAAGAGCTATGAAAAAGCACACATCAACTAACGCCCGTGTTATATTAAAATGGGAAAGTGTCAGAAACAATATTT
This sequence comes from Oscillospiraceae bacterium, assembly GCA_015066175.1. Lineage (GTDB taxonomy): Bacteria > Bacillota > Clostridia > Oscillospirales > Acutalibacteraceae > SIG575. The sequence continues at coordinate 84,198 of SVOW01000007.1, read as the reverse complement.
TAATAAATGAAATAAGTTTTGTTGAGGGTTATCATCGGCACCTTATTGTGCATACTGCAAAAGGTGTTTATGAGTCTGTTGGTAAAATCACCGAAATATATGAAATCCTCAGACCTCATGGATTTATAAGAGTTCATCAGGGATTTATTGTTAACATGAATTATATTAAAAGTTTCAATGCAAACGAAATTGAACTTACAGACGGCTCACGTGTTGCAATCAGCGTAAGAAAAAGACCTGAGGCACTTAAAGCTTATGATGTTTTCATAAGCAAATGGAGCTGGTAATACACTTTTGAACAATAAAACCACACTATTGCAGAACATATTTCAATAAAATAAATTTTGTTTTATTATAATCACTAAGCGGCGGAAGTTAAATTGAAGTTTAGCTTTCGCCGTGTTTTTTACTATATGCGCATAACGTTTTTAATTTATAAACAGAAAGGAAGAAAATGAAATACTACCCGATAATATCCTTTGCTTCCGCTTTTATTAATTTTACTTTGGGAATCTCAATAGGTTGTGGAAGGCTTAAAGGTTTTGTAAACACTAACTTCAAAAAGCCGGAAAGATATTTTATCGCTATCGGTATCATTATGATTATCTGTGGCTTTGCATCGCTTTCAGAATCATCGGCTTCAATTATTTTTATTATCATTGCTACACTTGCAGAATCCGTTATTCTGTCGCTGATGATATATAGAAATTAAACAGGAGGAACAAAATGAAAACAAAACGAAAAAAATATAATTATTTCAGCAACCTGAAATATATGCTCTCAAAACATTGGGGATTTGATAAATCCTATGTAATTCTGCAAATCGGTCTTACTCCCCTTGAAGCGGCAATGTCAGTTGTGGCAGCATTTCTTCCGAAGATTGTTCTTGACTGCGTTGAAAATAAAACTGATTTCAGTCAGCTTCTTCTGAAGGTGGGTTTAATGTCTGTTGCCCTGATTGCTCTCGGCTATCTTCAGGGTGTGTTGTATAACAAAAGTTGGCAAGGTCGTATGCTTGCCCGTGACATAATGCTACACAGACTTATCTGTAATAAAGTAATGTCGATGGACTACAACAACTATACCTACAATGAAACTCGTGTTCTTCGTGAAAAAGCATGGGAAGCAATCCACGGATGGGACGGAAGTGTGGCAAGGTTCGTTGAACTTAATGCTACAGTCGCATCATCATTCTTCGGCTTTTCAGCATTTACGGCAATTATCGTTGACTGCAACCCATGGTTTATTCCCATTCTCGTTCTGTGTTACGGAATCAGCATGGCGGGATGGATGATTTTCCAGAAATGGAAGGACAAAATGAAAGACAAGGTTGCGGAAATTTTCCTCAGACTTCATTATGTTACTTACCGTTCAAAGGATTTTTCAAACGCAAAGGATGTCCGCATTTACAACATGTCCGATTTCCTTATGAAAAAAATCGACAAACATCTTGACGAGGCAAACGGTTGGAATATTCTTCGTAACAACGGTCACTACATAAACTGTATGCTTGAGGACTTTTTCAAATTCGGTGTAAGCCTGGGCGCATATATCTACCTTATCTATCTCAAACTTAATTCCGATATGACGCTGGGTGATTTTTCTCTTTACTTCGGTGCGATAACAGGTTTCGGACAGTGGTTGTCAAGACTTGTTGACTCAATATCAGAAATAATATCAGGTGCACACAATGTAGATGATTTCAGAAATTTTCTTGATATTGAAGACAAAATGAATCTTGGCAAGGGAGAAAAACTTCCCACAGGAAAAGAACTTCCCTGTGAGATAGAACTTAAAAATCTTACTTTTTTATACGATGAAGCAGAAAAGCCTTCCGTTAATAACATCAGTTTAAAAATCAACAAAGGCGAGAAAATTGCAGTTGTAGGTGTAAACGGTGCAGGTAAATCAACTCTTGTAAAACTTATCTGCGGTCTCTACTCTGCAAGTGAAGGTCAGGTGCTCATTAACGGCATTGATTCAAGACTTTTTAACCGTGATGAATACTATGAACTTTTCTCAACACTTTTTCAGGACTGTTCACTTCTTCCTGCAACCGTTGCAAAAAACATTGCTCTTTGCGAAGAAAAGAAAATTGACTACGAAAAACTCCGCGAGTGTATGAGTCTTGCAGGAATTCTTGAAAAAGTTGAATCTTTGCCCGAAAAAGAAAATACATTACTTGTCCGTGAGGTGCACGAAGGCGCAGTTTCTTTTTCAGGCGGCGAATTGCAAAGACTTCTTCTTGCAAGAGCACTTTACAAAAATTCACCTATCATTATTCTTGATGAGCCTACAGCGGCGCTTGACCCCATTGCAGAAAATGATATGTACCTGAAATATAGCGAACTTACAAAAGATAAAACTGCAATTTACATTTCTCACCGCCTTTCTTCAACACGATTCTGCGACAGAATAATTCTCCTTGATGACGGCAGAATTATTGAATCCGGCACTCACGAAGAATTGTTATCTCTTGGCGGTAAATATGCAGAAATGTTTGAAACACAAAGCAAATATTACAGAGAGGAGGCAGTTATATGAGAAAGTTTTTTACTGAACTGAAAGAAGATTTTCAGGTAATCATACAAGGACTTAAGCTTGTTAAAATCTACCTTGGCAAAAACTATTTTTTAATGAATGTGATTATAAAAGTTCTCCGCGCAGTTTCTCCTTACATAACAATTTACTGCACAGGTCTTGTAATTACAGCACTTACTGAAAAACAAAGCTTTGAGCAGATACTGAAATATGTTCTGATTGCAACAATTTCAACACTCGTTATTGATGTTTTCATCAGAACAATTAACAGAAAAGCGTTGATAATGCTCAACAGCTGTTGGGAAAAGCATTCAGCACTTCTTTCAAGAAAAGCTCTCGAACTTGATTACGCAAAAGCGGAAAGTTCTTCAGTTCAGGAACTGAGAGGTAAAATTGAAGAAAATGCCAACAACGGTAACGGTCTTACATGGGTTGCAGAATGTGTGGCTGAAATCATAGGTTGTGTTTTCTCTGTTATTGTTGCAATTTTTATGATTTCAGGAATGGTTTTTAGTAAATCAACTTCCACGCTTAGCGGATTTATGGCTTTTGTTGATTCACCTTTACTTGCTGCGTCACTTGTAGTTTTCTCGGTTGTTATGATTGCAATTTCAGTAAAATATCACGGACTCAGCGAAAAGAAGCAGTTCAACATTTTTAACAGAGTTGTAAAATTCAATCCTATTCTTGAGTATTACAATCAGAAATATCTCAACGAAAATGAAAGCGGTAAAGATGTCAGAATTTTCAACGAGAAAAATCTTATCAATGAAGAAATTGATGAGAAAATTTATCAGCCGACTATTAAGATGAGAAAAGATACATTCAAGGTGTGGTCAACTATCGGTCAGGTAAGCAATGTTTCTGCAAACCTTCTCGGCGGTCTTGTTTATATTTTTGTCGGTCTTAAAGCTTTAGCAGGTGCTTTCGGTGCAGGTAAGGTTGTTGAATATTACGGTGCAATTACAAAACTGATAAATGCCTGTACAGACATTGCAGGTAACGCAGGCTATCTGAGAGCAAATAACGCACAATTGAAACAAGAGCTTGAATATCTCCGCCTTGTTTCTGATATGGAAAACGGAACAAAAACAGTAGAAGACATTGACCCTGCAAATGCTGTATTTGAGTTTTCTGATGTTACTTTTGTTTATCCTGAAACAGAAACTGCAGTTCTCAAAAATTTAAATCTACAGATAAAATCAGGTGAACGCCTTGCAGTTGTGGGAATGAACGGTAGCGGTAAATCAACAATGATAAAACTTCTCTGCCGACTTTATGACCCCACAGAAGGAAAAATCACACTCAACGGAATTGATATAAGAGATTTCGATTACGCAGAATATCTGAAACTTTTTGCCATTGTTTTTCAGGACTTCAAGCTTCTTGCATTTCCCGTTGGTGAAAACGTTGCCTGTTCTGATGAATATGATGAAGAAAAAGTGTGGAAGTGTCTCGAAATGGCAGGTGTGAAAGAAAGAGTTGAGGAATTTCCGAAAAAACTTGATCAGGCAATTTATAAACTTTACGAAAAAGACGGAATTGACCTTTCAGGCGGTGAAGAGCAAAAAATTGCTATCGCAAGAGCACTTTACAAAGATGCACCTTTTGTTATTCTCGATGAACCTACTGCAGCACTTGATCCTATTGCAGAAAGTGAGATTTATTCAAGGTTTAACGATATCGCAGGCGGTAAAACTGCCGTGTATATTTCACACAGACTTTCTTCCTGCCGATTCTGCAGCAGAATAATTGTTTTCGATAACGGTTCAATTATTCAGGAAGGTACACACGAAGAATTACTTGAAAACGCTGACGGTAAGTACAGCGAATTATGGAACGCACAAGCACAATATTACGCAGAAAATAAGAGTGGTGAATAAAATGATTTTTAATGAAAAAAACATAGTTTTAAAAAACGGCAAACAGGCAATTCTGAAAACGCCTTGTATTGAAGATGCCGAAATGTTACTTAACAGTATTAAAACTTCCACCGGTGAAACAGAGTTTCTTTCTCGCACAATGGAAGATTGGGAGAGTGTTACTGTAGAAAGTGAAGAGAAATTTATTCATAATGTTCGTGAAAGTCAGAACACATTGTTTATTGCTTGTTATGTTGACGGTGTAATTGCAGGCAACTGTGACATCACTTTTAAGACCGGTAGCAAGACTTCCCATGTAGCAACAGTTGGTATCGCTCTTCAGAAAAAGTATTGGAATATTGGTATTGGTTCAGCAATGTTTAAAGAATTGATAAAAGCAGCAGAACAACATAATGGTACAGAAATTGTTGACCTTGAAATGATTGAAGGCAATAACAGGGCTAAAGCACTTTATGAAAAATTCGGCTTTAAAAGTATTTCAGTCAAACCGAAATACTTTAAACTGAAAAACGGCACATATCAGAATCTGGTTTATATGCAGAAATATTTATAACAAAAATTTCACCTCAACCTGACGTCTTAAAAACAGGTTGGGGTGAGGTTGCATCATAGAAGCAAGTAGTATATAATGAGTTTATAAAATAATACGGAGGAAATTATGAGCAGACAGAACATATTTGATAATGAAACTTTTTTCAATGGTTATAAAATTCTTCGTGAAAGTGATTGTAATGCCAATGATCTGATTGAACAACCTGCAATGCGGAAATTATTGCCTGACCTGAAAGGGAAAACTGTTCTTGATCTTGGTTGCGGTTACGGACACAACTGCATTGACTTTGTAAAAAGAGGTGCAGACAAAGTTGTCGGCATTGATATATCAGAAAAGATGCTTGCCGTTGCCGAAAAAGAATCCCACGATGATAAAATTGAATATCGCAATATGAGCATGACAGATATATCTGAACTCGGTGAAAAATTTGATTTTATTTACAGTTCACTTGCCTTTCATTATGTAAAAGATTTTGATGCTTTCGCAAAAGATATGTATTCTGTTCTGAATGCAGAAGGTCACCTTTTGTTTTCTCAGGAACATCCGATTATAACTTCAACCGTTGACGGTGCAGGTCATTTCAACAAGAACGAAAACGGAGAAAAGATTTCTTATACTTTTTCTAACTATAATCAACCGGGAGAACGCAGAATCCATTGGTATGTTGACGGTGTTATAAAATATCACCGCACCTTCAGCAACATTATCAATGCTCTTTCAAAAGCGGGATTTATTATCGAAGAAGTGTGCGAACCAATACCTGAAGAATGGGTAATTGAAAAAGTACCTGCGTGGATAAAGGAATATATCAAACCGAACTTTTTGATTGTGAAAGCGAGGAAGGTATAATCATGAACTACAAAGCAATTTTCTTTGACCGTGACGGTACTTTGACATATTTCACGGCTGAAAAAGAAGCGTGGCGTGATAAGCAAATAAGTAGTTGGAGTGGCAAGCCGTTTGAACTTGATTACGACAAAATGATGTCGCTGTTTAACCTTGCAAGTGAAGGCAGAAAACCTTGGTATAAAACTCTTCAAGATGAGCAAGAGTTTTTCAAGAGATACTATTATCATTTACTTGTTGGCGAAGGTGTTACAGAAGATGTTGAAAATAAGGCTGAATTCCTTTTGAATGAACTTTGGTGTAACGGTGACAGAGCGTTATTCTCTGAAACGGTAGAGGTGCTTGGATATTTCAAAAATCACGGATATAAAATGGGGGTTATCAGTGATACTTCGCCATCACTTGAATTTACTTTGCAACAGCTTGGTATTGCAAAATATTTCACATCATTTACTGCAAGTTCATTAGTTGGTGCAGGAAAACCAAGTCCGATTATTTTCAATGCTGCACTCGAAGCACAAGGAGTAATCGCATCTGAATGTATATTTGTTGACGATTGCAAGAAAGAAGCTGACGGTGCAAGAGAGCAAGGATTTACGGCATTTTATCTTGATCGAAGCGGTGAAAACAACGATGAATGGACAATACACAATCTGAAACAGTTGATTGATTTTATAAACAATAAAATTTAAATGAAGAAGGTGCAACAGAATATGCAAACGCGAAAAAACAACAGATTAAAGAATTTTAATTATTCATCAAGCGGAACATATTATATTACCGTATGCACAAAAGAAAAGAAAAATTTATTCGGTAGCATCGTAGGGGCGCCCATCGGGCGTCCGTTCTGCAGACTGTCGGATTACGGAAAAATTGTCGATGAAGCGATAAATAATATTGAAAAGAAATATGACAGAACAAGGATTGATAAATATATAATTATGCCTGACCATATCCATTTATTGTTAACTATTTTACCTGATAAAAGCGGACGCCCGATGGGCGCCCCTACGATACCTAATATTATCAATCAGCTTAAAGGATATGTTTCCAAAAAGGTCGGATTTTCTGTCTGGCAGAAATTGTACTATGACCATATTATCAGAGATCAGGAAGATTATGATACCAAATGGAATTACATTGAGAATAACCCAATGGCCTGGTGTGAAAGACATGGGGAATTTATTGATACTAAAGAGGAACAGTAATGAACAATAACAGTTTAAATTGGACTTTTGATACAATAGATTTACAGTTGGCAAGGAAATGAGGTGTCCCTTATGGCAAAAGTATATTTAATCTGTGGTAAAATCTGCAGTGGGAAAAGTACATATGCAGAACAGCTGCGTGTTCAGAATAACGCTGTGTTACTATCTACAGACGAAATAACCCTTGCTTTGTTCGGTCAGCATTGTGGTGATAAACACGATGATTATGTTGAAAGAACACAGAACTACTTATTTAATAAATCTTTGGAGCTTATTGAGGTCGGAATCAATGTGATTCTTGATTGGGGCTTTTGGATGAAAGAAGAACGTGATTATGCCCGAGAATTTTATAATAGCCGAAACATAGAGTACGAATTTCATTACGTTGATATCAGTGATGAAACCTGGAAGGCTCGCTTGAAGAAAAGAAATGGTGAGGTATTAGCCGAGGAAACAAGTGCTTATTATATTGATGATAACCTTGCTGAAAAATTTGCTTCAATTTTTGAAGAGCCGAGTGAAGATGAAATAGATGTAAGATATCAGGAGAATAAAAATGCAGTACAGAATAATGACAGAAGATGATATTCAAAAAATAGTTCCGCTTTATATTGAATATTACAATAATAATGAAGACGGTGATTGGACACAAGAAACTACATACAAACGGATTCATCAGGTATGGAGCCATGAAGATTCTTATTGCTTGATTTTAGAAAATAATGAGATTATTTTAGGTTTTGCAATGGGATATTTCGAACAGTACGATGATTGCTTTGCCTATGATTTGGTTGAAATCGTTGTGTCAACTAAACTGCAAAATCAAGGTATAGGCACGCAGTTTATGAATGAACTTGAAAAGAGAGTAGAAGAAAAAGGTGCTATGCTGATACAACTGCAAGCCGTTAATGACGATTACCATAATCATTTTTATGGTAAACTTGGTTATAAAGACGCAAAGAATCTTATACTTAAAACAAAGATATTATGAGAATACAAATAAGATGATAAAAGACAGATTCTTGTTATAGAAATTGAGGTAACATCATGAAAGAAAACTTCCCTATAAAATATGATTATTTCAGAGAAAGACTGATAGAAAAAGACGGTGTTTATGAAATCAATTTCCATATAACTGATGATGAAGATTATCAGGATGTGTGGATGGGTTATTGCAATGAACATAAAGAATATTGGTTCGGAAGAATGAAGGGTTCAGAAGAAAACGGATATGATTTTGAAACAGCAGATGAATTGTTAAATGCAAAGGTGTTTGACGGCAAATCAATGGCCGAGCTTTGGGATAAAGTAGAGTTTGATTTAATAAATGGAGTTTCTACTCACACGTGGGTTTGGAAACAGTGTTGGAATAGTTATACTGCCCGTGAAAAAGATTATGAAAAAATTGCTCGTCTTGCGTGTGAACTCTGGCCTCATCACAGTTTGACTGAAATGTGTGATGAGATAAAAGAAATAATTGCAAGTGAAAATGATATGATTTTCACCTTGTATTGTTATAAAGAAATGGTCGGATTTGCTCATTGCGGGGTTCGTAAAGATTATGTTGAAGGAACACACAGTAGTCCTGTAGGATATCTTGAAGGCATTTATGTCAAGGAAAAATACCGAAATTTAGGCTTTGCAACAGAACTTGTAACTTGCTGTCAGAATTGGGCAAAATCAAAAGGCTGTAAAGAATTTGCAAGCGACTGTGAAATTACAAATGATGCAAGTGTAAAACTTCACCAGCGTCTCGGATTTGCCGAGGCATCAAGATTAGTACATTTTGCAAAGAAATTAGAGGATTAAACTATGTTTGACTACACAAAAATAAATTCTGAAACATGGGATTCGTGGGCAGAAGACGGTTGTGAATATACCTTGCCCATAAGTCACGAAGAATACGAGAAAACTACTGCCGATAATTTTGTAGTTTATCTCACACCGAGTATTGCTGTTCCACACGGGTGGTTCGGTGAATTAAAAGGTAAAAAAGTATTAGGGCTTGCAAGCGGTGGCGGTCAGCAGATGCCCGTGCTTTCAAAGCTGGGAGCAGAATGTGTTGTGTTTGATTATTCCGAAAGACAGCTTGAAGCAGAAAAAATAGTGTCAGAAAGAGAAGGATACCGTATTGAAATTATCAAAGGTGATATGTCAAAAACTCTTCCCTTTGAAGATGAAAGCTTTGACTTGATTTTTCATCCTGTTTCAAATGTCTATGTTGAAGATGTTTACCATATCTGGAACGAATGTTACCGTGTGCTCAGAAAAGGTGGCAGATTACTTTCGGGTCTTGATAACGGTATTGATTATTTATTTGATGAAAGTGACCCTTTGAAAGTGGTTAATCCTTTGCCGTTCAATCCCCTTAAAATGCCGAAAGAAAAGCGTGATGCACTGATTGCAAACGGTGACGGCATACAGTTCAGTCACACATTGGATGAACAAATCGGCGGTCAGCTGAAAGCGGGATTTATGCTCAAGGATTTATACGAAGACCGTGACAGACCCGGTGGCAACGAAATCGGCAAATACTACCCGCAGTATATTGCCACATTTGCTGTGAAATAGGGTGTAAAAATGAAAATCATAAACGCTTGCGATAAAATTAAAACAACATTTGTTAACGGATTTGATATTGACCTCTGGCGGAAATATGCAAGTGAAATATCAAAGGAACTGCCATCAAAATGTGAAAGTGATGCCAAAAGCTATGACTTCAATAAGGATGTTTTACCTGTTCTTGAAGATGCATTGAATGAAGATAAAATAGATTTTGTCAGCAAAAATTTTCAGACAGTAATTGATACTCTGAATACCAACCTCACAAAGCTTTTTGATACGGAGCCCAATATTAATATTATTCTGTATCTTGGACTTTGTAATGGTGCAGGTTGGGCGACAACTCTTGACGGGAAAGATACCGTTCTTTTGGGCGTTGAGAAGATAATAGAACTTGATTGGGGCGACGAAACAAATATGCGTGCCCTAATTCTTCACGAAATCGGTCATTTGTGGCACAAAATGCACGGCAATCTCTACTTTCCGGATTTTACAAAACGCAGAAAAGCCGTACAGCAACTTTATCAGGAAGGTGTTGCCATGGTTTGTGAACACATTCTGTGCGGTGACAGTGAATTTTATCATCAGGATAAGGATGGATGGCTCAGCTGGTGCTATGAAAACGAAAATGATATAAAGAAAGAATACCTCCGCCGTCTTGAGGAAAAGACAAGTGTTCAGGACTTTTTTGGTGATTGGTGTTCATATAACGGGCATTCCGATGTGGGATATTTTCTCGGTTGCAGATTTATAGAGCATCTTATGAAATCACACTCATTAAAAGAGATTGCCAAAATGAAGTATATGTTTTTGAACAAAGCTTTTACTGAATATGCAAAGATGCCTAACATAATATTTGAATATCTGAACAAGAATGATTTTTCTGATATATCATCTGTGATTTTCGACATCCTTGCTGACAACATGGAAAAAATCGCACCGACAGGTAATTCAAGAGAAGATGATTTTAACTGCTGGTACGATGGAGTAAGTGACGGCTTGAAACGGGAGGAAAGGCAGATTATACTCATAAAAGATTCAGAACGCATCATCGGATTCTTTCAGTATTACACAAATGATGATACATTTATGATGGAAGAAATTCAGCTTAAACCTGAATATCAGGGCAGAAGTGTTTTCAGAAGCTTATACGGCTTTCTGCTTGAGAACATAAATGACAGTATAAAATTCGTCGAAGCATATGCCAATAAAGGAAACCTGAAATCAATAGGAATACTTGAGCATCTTGGTCTTATAAGAATCGGAATGAATAAAAACGGAAACAGTTTTCATTTCAGAGGTGACTACAGCGATTTGGTAAATTGGTATAAATCAGAATGACTTTTCAGAGGTGAAAAGAAATGAAAATAGCAATTCTCGGATATGCAGGCAGCGGAAAAACATATCTGTCAGATTACATAGCCCAAAAGAAAAATATCCCTGTCCTTCACCTTGATGATATCAAGTGGGACAAGGAATGGAAGCCTGTTGACGATTCTGTTGTGTTGCCTCAGGTTGCAGATTTTATGGCGAAAGAAAACTGGATAATCGATGGATATTACACATATTTGTTGATTGACGAAAGGTTAGAAGACGCAGATAAAATAGTCTTGCTCCTTCTGCCACGACTCGTCTGCTTTTTCCGTGCATTGAAAAGAACAATGTCACGCAAAAAAGACGGCTACAAAAACGATTTCAATTGGTGGTTTGTAAAGTTTACGCTTTTCGGTTGCAGAAACAAAGAAAGACAAAACTATTATGCTGAAATAGCTGAGAAGTACAAAGATAAAACTGTTGTTCTGAAAAAGAAACGACAGGTTGAAGAGTTTATGAAAAAGATATAACGGAGTTTGTACATGCTTGAAAAAATGAGTGAGTTTTTTGATAACCGTATAGATGGTTACGATGAACATATGATGACTTGCATAGAATCTGCAGAAGAGTTTTATCCGTATACTGCAGAATGCCTGCCGGTTGGAAATAATGTTAATGTCCTTGATCTGGGGTGTGGTACAGGACTTGAATTGGAATATTACTTTAAAATCAATCCAACTGCGTCTGTCACCGGGATAGATCTGACGGAATCAATGCTTAATGTATTGAAGAAAAAGTTTACTGATAAAAATCTTAATTTGATTTTAGGCTCATATTTCGATTTGCCTTTTGGTATTGAGATTTATGATGCTGCCGTTTCGGTAGAATCACTTCATCATTTTACAAAGGAAGAAAAAATTCCGCTTTATGCAAAACTTCATAAAGCGTTGAAAAATGGCGGTTATTTTGTATTGACTGATTACTTTGCATCTTCTGACGAAGATGAGCAGATGTACAGAAAAGAATTACTGCGACTTAAAAAGCTTCAAGGTATTAAAGATAATGAGTTTTATCATTATGATACACCTTTGACAGTGGAACATGAAAAAGAAGCATTCATTAAATCGGGATTTTCTTCTGTAGATGTGCTTGATAGTTGGGATAATACATATACAATCCGAGCAAACAAATAGAATGTTTGTGGAGTTTTTGTGTGTTTTATAATTTCAGCCGTTTAACGATTATCAGTAATTTAACGATAGGAGAGATGGATTTTCTAACTTATCAACTTAATAAGCAATAAAAAGCGTTGCAGGAGGGGATAACGAGTTCCCAAATGCAACGCTTGTTTTTATGAATGGCTATGTTATAAGGGTTTTGGCAATAAAACAACGATACCGCTATCGACACGATTGTATCAACAGCGGTATCTGATTTGGTTGCGGAGGAAGGACTTGAACCAACGACCTCCGGGTTATCACTTTGTGCCTCTTGCGGTGCCCAAAAGTTGCTTTCCGCTTGGAGCGCGGGCAACTTTTGACCGCTACGCTTCGTTATGCTCCCCTTCATCCGCCACCGGCGGCGGTCGCAACCTCACCCAACGAGCAACGCTCGTCGAACTCATAACCCGTGGAACATAAATTTAAATGCGTAACTTCATAACAAAGAAAACCTCCGACACCCTAAAGGGTATCAGAGGTTTTTTGGTTGCGGAGGAAGGACTTGAACCAACGACCTCCGGGTTATGAGCCCGACGAGCTACCAACTGCTCTACTCCGCGATATATAACTTCTGTGGCTTACCACTTGATATATTATACGCTATAAATTGAAAAAAATCAACCTTTTTTTGAAATTAATTTCATATAGCATAAATTTGATACATTTTGCACAGTTTATTACAAAAATAATGATTGACTTTGTTGGAAATTGATGTTAAAATTATGTACATAAAATATGAAAGGATGATTTCTTGATGAAAAAGAAATTTGTGAAAATTTCAAGAAAAGTTATTGCTGTTTTTCTTTCATTGATTATTGCAGGCTCTGTTTCAGTGCTTGTATTTGCCGATGGCGAAGAAACAACAAAGAAGAACTACATAATCGACAACCCCTATGAAGACATCGATTGGGATGAATGGGAAGATTACAAAACCCAGCTTCATTGCCACACAAACGCGTCTGACGGGTTCCTTACAATCAAAGAATTCTGCGATATCCATTACGCAAATAACTTTGAAATTGTGGCACTTACAGACCACGGAACAAACAATCTCGGTTGGAACAAAGTTCCCGAAACTGTTCCGCTTATGAGACTTATCAAAAAAGAACGTACAAATATGGCTCCGATTGAACCTATTCCCGAAGATGAATATCAGGCATATCTCAACGGTACTCATGAAGACAGAACATATACTGTAGAATATGATCAATCCACTACAGATGATGATATCGTACTCACAAGAACAACAACTAACGGTATGCTCGACGTGCCTTACGGCAATGAACTTAATATGGCAACACCTATTGCTGACTGCCATCTTACCGGTTATTTTGCAGATTATGGCCAGGGCCTTGCAGGTGTTTACGGCGACTATGAAACTCCCTCAAAAGGCGTTATGGAAGCAGGTGGTATTTCATTCCTTTCACACGTGGGCGAATATGTTTATCCTGACAAAGATTCAGCAGACCATGTAGGTCAGCCGGTTGATGATTATTATGCAACAAAATTTGCACGTCTTTTTATGGACTATGCAGGTTCATCACTTGGTACAGGTATCAACAGCGCAACTGACGCTCACACACGTTGTGACAGAATTCTCTATGACCAGATTCTCCAGAAAACAATTCCCAACGGCGTTGTTCCGTGGGGCAACACTTTCGCTGATTCACACAATGAAACAGCAGTAAACGATGCCTACACAATGAGCTGGATGCCTGAACAGACACTTGATGCTTTCCGCACATGTCTTGAAAAGGGTCAGTTCTTCTCAGTTTCTCACTTCTCAAACGGCGTTGAACTCAATGGTATGGAAGAAATGCCCGGCTTTGTTGAGCAGGATGTTTATGATACAAGAGCATATTGGCTTGATAACACACCTCGCGTAACAAAGATTGATGTTGACCAGGATAACGATACAATCACTGTTTACGGCGAAAATGCAAACATTATCACATGGGTTTCAAACGGTAATGTAATCAAGAGAGTAGAGCTTGTTGACGGCAAGGCAACACTTGACCTTCACAATGACGAACTCCTTAACGATCCTTACCTTTACCTGAGATTCTACCTTTCAGGTGACAACGGAATCTGCTATGCAAACCCAATGGTTCTCCACGTGGAAGGCGAAGAATTCGCTCCTGTTGATGTTCCGGAAGTGGTTTATGACACACCTTGGTTCCTTCGTAAGCTTGTAACAGTAATCGACGCAATAGCATTCAGATTCAATCCTATTATCTGGATCTTCAAATTCTTTGCACTCGGCTACAACCCGATTACATTAGACAGGCTTTTCAATCCGTTTTAATTTAAGTTAAAAAAATCTCCCGTTTCCTTTTTTGGAAACGGGAGTAATTTTTTTTACTGTGCGTATGCTGCAACTGTGAGCATATATTCACCAATCTGTGCACCGAATTCAGGAGCACCGTCCATGATGAGTTTGCCTTTCTTTGTAGACTCTAACATATCGTCTGTTGAAAGAAGAATGCCGAGTGCACTGTCGAGAGTGTCAAAACGCATTGTGAAGAAAGGCATTGCTCTTTTATAAACGCCTCTGCCTGAGCGTGATTTACCTGCTTTGATACGAAGGTAAGCAGAAACTTCAGGATGTCCGTCAACTGCCCATGCATAAACTCTGTCAGGGCTTTTACTTGTCCATTCGTGGATAGCTTCGTGACCCTGTTTGTTAAGCTGGCTGATACCTGCTGAAAGAAGATAGAAGAAACATTTTACCATAAGCACCTTGTCTTCTTCTTTTTCAGGTGCTGCCTTTGCAGTAAGAAGTGATGACATTTTAAGAAGTGTCATAAGAAGTGCCATAAAGACTTTAGTCTTTTTAATAGCACCTTTCATTTTAGGAAGTGTAGCAGGACCGATTTTGCCTTTGAAAAAGCCGTTCATTGCTTCAAGAGTTTTGAACTCAAGGTCAACATCGGGGTTTTCTGCAACCTGGTCGTTTTTAACTGTCCATTCGCCGTCAACGACTTCAAAATAAGTTGCAACTTTACCGCCTTCTACGTTAGGGTCAAGTGCACTTACCTGAAAAACAGCGTTCATACCTTCAAATTTCTTTGCAAGGTTAGGCACGTCGTTAGCAATAACTTTCACAAGAGGCAAAACAGCATTAAGAAATATTTTGTTGGTCAATACAACTTCGCTTGCCATAATAAATCATTCCTTTCTGTAGGATTACGGAGTAAAATTAAACTTCGTCGTCCCAGTTGTCGTCCTCTTCGAAGTCTTTGTTCATTGCTTCACGAACTGCGTTGATAATACCGTTACAGTCAATGCCGAGGCTTGACATAATATCTTCGTGAAGACCGATAGGAGCAAATTCATCCTGAATACCAAGACGTGTGAATGCGCAACCTTTACCTGCTTCAGCCATAACTTCTGCAACTGCAGAGCCGAGACCGCCGATAACGTTGTGGTCTTCAACAGTGATGATACGGCGTGTATCCATAACTGCTTTGAGAATTGCTTCTTTATCGATAGGTTTGATTGTGTGCATATCAAGAACGCGAACTTTGAGTCCGTCTGCATTCTCAAGGAATTTTGCAGCCTGATAAGCCTGGAATACGCAAGAACCGCAAGCGATAACAGTAATATCTGTGCCGGGGTTAACTTCGATTGCCTTACCTACTTCAAATTTATATTCGCGGGGGTAATCTTTGCCGTAAAGAACGCGGTCAAATCCGCGGTTGATTCTGATATAGTAGGGGCCTTTGTTATCGTAAGCTGCCTGAACTGCTTCTGCAGTTTCAATACCGTCTGCAGGGCAGATAAGTGTGATGTTGGGCATTGAACGAACAACTGCAAGGTCGCAGATAGCATGGTGAGTTGAGCCAGCCTGACCGAAAGATGTACCTGAATGTGTTGCAATGATTTTAGCATTTACATTCTGATAGCAGATGTCTGTATGAAGCTGGTCAGCACTACGGAGAGATGCGAAAACTGAGAATGTTGAAAGGAAAGGTACAAGACCTGCCTTTGCCATACCTGCAGCAATACCGAACATATTCTGTTCTGCAATACCAACGTTAAAGAAACGGTCTGGGAAAACTTTGCCGAATGCGCCGATTTTTGTTGAACCGCCGAGGTCAGCAGTAAGACCAACGATTTCGGGATGTTCTTTACCTAATTCTACGAGAGTCTGGCCGTAAATTTCGGCTGTTGAGAGTTCAGTTGATTCAAGAGCTGTATATGAAATTCCGCCTGCCATATTATACGCCCTCCTTTTCTGCACGAGCTACACGCTTCTGGTAATATTTTTCAAGGCTTTCTTTAGCCTGTTTGTATTTTGCTTCGTCGATAGCACCGTAATGCCAATGATAGTCATCAGCCATAAAGTCGATGCCTTCGCCCTTGATTGTGTTTGCAACAATCATAACGGGTTTTTCAGGGTCATTAAGTGCGAAATCAATTGCATCACAGAGTTCGCTTAAATTATGACCGTCAACTTCTTTTACGATAAAGCCGAATGCACGCCATTTATCCGTGAAAGGTTCAAGGTTCATCACGTCTTCTGTACGGCCGTCAATCATACATTTGTTACGGTCAACAAAAGAAATTACGTTTGTTGCATTGTAGTGAGCAATTGCCATTGCTGCTTCCCAGTTTGAGCCTTCGTCGCATTCGCCGTCGCCGAGGATACAATATGTTTTGTAAGACTTGCCGAGAACTCTTGCTGCAAGAGCAGTGCCGAGAGCAATTGAAAGTCCGTGGCCGAGTGAACCTGTTGAAGCATCAACACCTACAACCTTGTTTGAGTCAAGATGGATACCCATTTTTGAGTTTGAAAGGTTGAAAGTTTTAAGCTGTTCAGGGTCGTTGAAGCCTTTGTCAACAAGTACAGGTGCATAAGCAATGCCTGAATGACCTTTACTTAAAATGAAACGGTCTCTGTCTTCCCAGTTGGGGTCTTCAACTTTAATGTTGAGGTATTTGTGATAAAGAACGGTCATCATATCCATAACACTCATACCGCCGCCGATATGGCCGCTGCCTGCCCAGTAAGTTGTGTCAAGGCAGAGGTTACGGAGTTCGTGGGCTTTCTTTTCGAGAGCCAACCATTCTGATTTTGATAATGGCATTGTAGTTCCTCCTTTATTTTAAAATGCTTCGGGGTGCATTTTTTTTGTAACTTTAAATGCTTCGTCTGCAACTTCAAGTGTGTGTTTGATGTCCTCATCTGAAACTGCAGCGTTCATGAAGTGGTTGTGATGGCTTGAAATGAAGATTCCGCGTTTAACCATTTCAGCAACCCAATCCTGATGAATCATCATGCTGTCGTCATTTGCAATTCTTAAATAGAAGAGTGAGGGTTCACCTGAAACAACAAGATTAAATCCGTTGTTTGCTGCTGCACCTTTAAGACCGTCAAGAAGTTTGACTGATTTTTCTCTTAAAAGTTTGGGAGCATCAATTTCTTTGAGTTTATTGATATTTCTGATTGCCGCTGCAAAGGGAACAGCACTCATCCAATAAGAGCCTGTGTAAGAAAGGCCGCTGACTGCGTCTTTGAGCCATTCTTTACCGCAGATTGCAGAAACGTTCCAGCCGTTTGCAAGCGCTTTACAGAAGCAGATAAGGTCTGCTTCAAAGCCGTAGTAATGGTCTGAGCCTGCAAGGTCAAGTCTCCAGCCTGCACGAACATCGTCTACGATAAGAACGATGCCTTCTCTTGTGCAGATTTCGCGTACCTTCTGCCAGTAACCGTCTGCGGGAAGTTCATTATCTTTATAGTTGCCGTGCATATAAGGTGTTGAAATGAAAGCAGCGATTTCGCCTTTGTTTTCTGCAACAATTTTTTCAAGACCTGCAACGTCATTCCAGTCAACATAAAGGTTGTTTGCAACATCCTCAGGAAGAACGCCGGGATAGTCGATTTTCTGTGTCCATGCAGAAACACCGTGATAGAAACCGTTTACGAAAATAATCTTTTTACGGTGAGTTGCATTTCTTGCAGTTAAAACTGCACATGAAGTTGCGTCATTACCATTCTTTGCGAAGAAAGCCCAGTCTGCACAGTTAACTGTGTCAACAAGTAATTCTGCAAGTTCAACCATTTTGTATGAGGGTGAAGTTGTGCAGTTACCAAGCTTTGCCTGTTCAAATGCTGCAGCATCAACATCAGGGTCGTTATAACCTAAAATGTTGGGTCCGTATGCACACATATAGTCGATGAATTTGTTTCCGTCAACGTCCCAGAAGTAAGCACCCTCTGCTCTTTCAGAGAAGAAAGGCCATGCACTTACGGGAATGAAGTTACCTTCAGCCGGGCCGAGATGACCGTAAACACCTGAGGGAATTACTTTTGTAGCTCTTTTGAAAAGCTCGTTACTTTTTGTATAGTCGTTAATTTTAAAAGCCATTGTAAAATCCTCCTTATGCAAGATACAGAGCCACTCTGTCGAGGATTCTGTTGATATTATCAATCATATTAATCATACCGCGCATGATGATTTCGCCTTCGCCTACTTTAGCAATAGCGTTAACTTTGCCGTCAAAAAGGTCGTGAGCAAGTTTCATTGAACCGAATTCCATAAGGGCACGATATTTTTCAGGATTCTGCTTAACTGTTGTAAGTTTATGGTCTTTAACTTCAATAGCAGCAGCAGGACCGCCTGTAATGGCAATTTTAACAACACCGTCAGGAATATGACGAGCACTGAATTTGCCGATTTCATCGTTGTTACCAATCTGTGAAATAGCGCCTGCGATTGTGTAGAAAAGAAGATTAGTGCTCAGTTCAAAGAATTTTTCATCTTTAAGGTCTTCCTCTGTAGGACGCATATACTTTGAAAGCATATCGGTAAGAGGTGTGAATTGTTTGAGCAAAAATGAAATTTTAGTAAAACCTTTCGAGGGGATAGGTGTTACTGTGCCATCAATAAGTCCGTTGAATTTCTCACATGAAGAAAAGGGGAGCTTAACGTTGCATTTTTCGCAACCTGCAGTAAATTTACATTTACCGTCAGTGAATGTAAGTGTGGCACTGGGGCCACCTTTAACATCAAAACCGATTGCAACGGGTTTATCAGTTTTCACAAGGTTTCTTGCTTCTTCGCTTAATTCGCAAAGATTTTCAAGAGAACCAAGTACAGCATACAAATTTATGTAAGCCAGTGTTCTTGCATCTGTCAAAATAATTCCTCCTTATGCAAAATACATATTATCCATTATATTCTACCAAAAGAATATGTAAAAGTCAAACATATTATTGTATAAATAATATTTATAGATTTGTGCAATGTTACTTGACAGAAAGCATTAAATTATTGTAAAATATTAAGAAATATTAAAGCAACCAAAAGAAGGTGTCATTTCAATATGAATTCTGAAAAAATTTCTGACGAAATAGGAAAATATTCTTCTTATGTTATTGAAAAAATTACTGAAGTCTGCGAAAAATGCGGTCCCCGTGCTGTATGCAGTGAGGGCGACAAAAAAGCAAGGAAATATTTTGTACGTGATGCCGAAGAAGTATGCGACGAAACAACTGTGGAAGAATTCAGATGTTCTGACAAGGCTTTTATGTCATGGGTAAGCGTTGGTGCTACGCTTATGATTACCGCAATTGTGTTATTTGTTTTCGGTATGCCTGTTATTTCACTTGCTCTTACTCTGCTTACACTGTTTTTTATTGTAAGTGAATTTTTCTTCTATAAACAGACACTTGATGTGTTCTTCAGAAAGAAAGATACTGCCAACGTAATCGGCAAAATCAAATCTTCAGGCGAAACGAAAAGAAGAATTATTCTCTGCGGTCACACAGACTCAGCGTTTGAATGGACTTATACATATCACGGGGGAAGACCTGCCGTTGCAACTGTTATTGTTTCTGCAGTTGTAACAATCGTGGCTGCCATTGCAGGCTCAGTTACTGCAATTGTATCGACAGGCATATTCAATCCGTCTGTGATTTTTTCTAACGGCAATAAAGCCGTAACTGTTTTCGGAATTGTGCTTCTTTGCCTTATTCCTTTTATGATTGCGGCGCTTTTCTTCTGCAATTTTAAAAAACCCGTTACAGGCGCAAACGATAACCTTACAGGCTGCTATATTTCCCTTGCCGTTGCAAAGTATTTAAAAGATAACAACATCCGCCTTGAAAACACAGAAATTGTGATTGCTCTTGTAAACGGTGAAGAATCAGGTCTTCGCGGTTCAAAAGATTTTGCAAAACGTCATAAAGAAGAATTCACGGACAAAAACGTTGAAACAATTTTTGTGGCTATCGACACAATCCACGATTTTGATTTTATGAAAATCATTCTCGGCGATATGAACGGCACAGTCAAAAACGATAAAAGAGTTGCAAACCTTATCAAAGAAAGCGGCAAAAAAGCAGGTTATGATAAAATCGACATCGGCACTATTGATTTAGGTTCAACCGATGCTGCTGCATTTTCACAAATCGGAGTGCCTGCTGCAAGTTTTATTGCAATGGATCCCACCCCTGCAAGATACTATCACACACGTCTTGATACAGCAGATATTCTTGATGAAAAAACTATCAGAGCGGGTCTTGAAATTGCCATGGAAACCGTTCTTCAATTTGATAAAAACGGATTGAAATAAATATATCAGGTATAACATAAAAGCCGTACACGGGTTGTGTACGGCTTTGTTCTTTGTTCTGAATTTTATATCTTTATTTCTGCTTCTTTTTCTTCGCGGAATTTGTACCATTCATCGTTCAGTCTGTTGTCTTCAACAAAATGATGGCAGGCAGTAATTAAATCTTTATCAGACATTTCCGAAACCTTTTTCATCTTGATTTTATATATTTTATGAATCTTTAAAAATTCACGTGAAATTTCTGCAAGGAATTTTATTGTATCCATATTTTTACCTACATCTGTTCCAGAATATAGTTTTTCACATCTTCAAGCTTGCTTTTTTTCCATTCTCCTTTTTCTGCTTCTGCTGCAAGGGGCACAAGGATGAAAAAGTCAAGTGTTTCACCGGGCACACGACCTGTTCTTAAAGGCTCGCGGAAATGCTCTGCCCATTCTTCTTCTGTCGCATTTTTAAATCGGGCAGGGTTTAAATAAGTCATCTGTCTTCTTGTGGCGGCGATGTGCATTTTTGCTGAAAGGGGAGAGAGAAGTTTAAAATCTTCTTCCTGCACGTCAACAAAAATTCTCGGCAAATCTGCTTTTACAACGTGCTCTTCACCTCGTAAAATTTCAAGGCCCATAGGCTCCCATGTGAAATTATCTTCAGTGAAATTCAATTTAACAAGCAAACCGAATTCAGTGTTGTATTGTGAACGCTGATAATCAGTATCAAAAATAAAATTGCCCAATGAATAGAAAATAATTTTATCGCCCACAGTTTCATAATTCATCGGCACGTGGGGATGGTGTGAAACAACAATATCAGCGCCCATTTCAAGATATTTATGATATCTTTCTCTTGTGTAAGGTGAGGGCAGTGGAGTGAATTCTTCGCCTGCGTGAGCCACAACTATGCACCAACGGCATTTTGATTTGATTTCTTTAATTGATTTTTCAATTTCATCAAGGTCGCTCCAGCTGTAGCAACCCGGCTTTTCTTCGTCTGCTTTTCTGCAGGCACGCTGATAACCTACACCGAACATGCCGATTCCGCCTGCTTCATCAAGAATCACAGGCTTTCTCGCTTGGTGAATATCCATACCTGCGCCGATAGTTTTAACGCCCATTTTTTCTGCAATTTCAAGGGTGCTCTTAATGCCGTATTCGCCTGCGTCCATAATATGGTTGTTGCAGATATTCCATATATCGGCTTTCATTTTGCTGAAAACCTTTGTCGCCTGGGGGTCAATAGTGTGAAGAAGCTGCTGAACACCTTCTTTTGTGGTGTTTGTTTCAACAGGTGCAACAGGACCTTCCACATTTGCCACAACATGGTCGGCACTGTGGAGAAACTGAAGCACTTCTTCTGACAGAAGATTTTCGTCTTCCCACTTTTCGTACATATATTTATCAAAGCCTATATCGCCTGTAAAAACCAATGAAGTTTTATCTTTCATAAGTGCAGATCCTTTCATTTCTATAAATTAATTATATCACGCTGAAATAAAAAGAGCAAGATGCTTGATTTTTTCTGTTAATGTGCTAAAATATACCTAATAAACTATAATTTTGGAGGTTGCTATGAAAATTAATGCAATGCTGCACAAATTGTTCGGCACAACACCGGGCAAAGGCGTGCAACCCAAAGAAGCTATCGCGTATAGCGTAACAGGTATCGGACAGAACTTTATCTGTACTATCGTAGGTTCATACCTGACAATCTTTATGACAGATGCTTTGCTCTTCGGCGCAGCAGGCGTGAAAATTGGCGCAATTGAAGGTGCAGTTGCAGTTGCGATTCTTATGCTTGCCACACGTGTTTTTGATGCTTTTAACGACCCGATTATGGGTAGTATAGTTGATAAGACACGCACAAAATGGGGTAAATGTCGCCCTTATCTTAAATGGATGGCAATTCCTATCGGTATAACAACCATTCTTTGCTTCCTTCCCTGGTTCCAGGCAAAATCAGTAACAGCATTTGTTCTCATTTCGGTTATTTATGTTATCTGGTCAATGGTTTATACTGTTGCTGACGTTCCTTACTGGGGTCTTTCAACATGTATGTCAAATGATACAACTGTCCGCGGAAATATTCTCACAGTTGCTCGTCTTGCATGTACTCTTGGTGCAGGTATCGTAACAGTAGGTGTTCCTTTTATAACAGATGCTCTTACAAAGAAATTCAAATACACTGCTGATGAAATTGCACTTATTATGAAAGACAAAGGCGTTGATGCAGAAGGCGCAAAAGCTTTCATTGGCACAGTTAAAGATGCTTGCGTAAACGACAACGCAGATACTCTCAAATGGATTTATTTCATCTGTGCAGTTGTGTTCGTAGTTGTTGCAATGCCTATGTTTTTCTATGGCTTCAAAAATACAAAAGAACGTTTCACAGCGGAAGGCGAAGCTCCTTCTTTTGGTCACAATATCAAACTTCTCTTCAAGAACAAAGAACTTCTTCTTATTGTGCTTTCAGGTATCCTTGGCGGTGCAAGAATGGTTTATACATACACAGGCGGTCTGTATTTTGCAAAATACATTCTTCAGAATGAAGGCCTTTACGGAATTATCACACTTCTTGTTGTGCCCGGCGGACTTGTAGCATCACTTCTTGTTCCGTGGATGACAAAGAAATTCACTAAAAAATATACATACATCATCATCCATCTTTTTGGTGGCGTTGTTATGACTGTTATGTATTTTGTAGGTTACGATGCACCCTGGAAGCTTGTTGTGTGCGCAATCGGACTTATCCTTCTCGGTCTTCCTCAGGGCGTTAACAATATTATGACTTATGCTATGATTGGTGACACAGTTGACTACCTTGAATGGAAAACAGGTGAACGTGGCGAGGGTATCTGCTTCGCTATGCAGACACTTATCAACAAAATCGGTATGGCAGTCGGTGCATTCATCGGCGTTATGTCAGTAAGCATTGCAAAGATTGATACAGAAACAGGCACAGTTGGCAACGCAGATGCACTCTGGAATGTGCTTATCCTTTCAGGCTTAATCAGCTTCTTTGCTTGTGCAGTTCCTATGTTCTTCTACACTCTCACAGAAAAACGTCAGAGAGAAATGGTAGCAGAAATCGAAGAAAGAAAAGGAATAGAAGAATAATAAATAAAAGATTTGTAAGGACGGTATCAGCTGATATCGTCCTTTTTGTTATGAAAAATGACATATTGACTTAATCAGTGGCAAGTATTATTATAATAGTATCATTTGTTGTATTTAAAGTTACGATAAATAGGGGATGGTTTTATGAACAAAACACCTGCTCAGAGAGCAGAAGAATTGCTTGCAAAACTTACGCTTGAAGAAAAGATTTGTCAGCTTTCCTGCCAGATGCTTTATCCTATTCGTGAGGACTACGAGGAAAGACGACTTTATAAATTCGGCAATTTCCGCAATCCCGGTCACTTTTTGCATGAGCATAGAGGTGAGCCTGTTTCTCCTGCAGAGGTCACCGATGCAATAAACCGTGACATAAGGTTGAGTATGGCGCAGAACTCTCAATCCATTCCTCCTATTGAGCATGCGGAGGCACTTCACGGTGCACAGTGGGGCATGGCAACCTGCTTCCCTCAGCCGATAGGCATGGCGTCAATGTTTGATGATGAGCTTGTTGAAAAAATAGGCGACGTTATAGGCAAGGAGTGTGCAGTAGTCGGTGTCAGACAGGCACTTACTCCCGTTGTCAATATTGTGCGTGACTGCCGTTGGGGCAGAACGATTGAAAGCTTCGGCGAGGATGTTCTTCTCAGCTCAAACGCAGGCGTTGCAATCTGTAAAGGTCTGCAAAAAAATGGTGTTATTGCAACCCCCAAGCACTATGCGGATAACTATTCCTATGGTGGCAGAGACTCCAACGTGTCTGATACAAGCGAGCGTACTATGCGTGAGGTTTATCTCAAACCCTTTGAAGAGTGCATCAAGCGTGGCGGTGCAATGTCAATTATGGCGGCATACAACAGCTGGGATGGTGTTCCTTGCACATGCAATGAGCGTTTGCTTACCGATATTCTGCGTGGCGAATGGGGCTTTGAAGGCTTTGTTGTGTCAGATTACAATTCGGTTGAAGGTGTATGGGAGGCACACAGGCTCTATGACGTTGAATGGAAAGCGCAGGCAGAAAGCCTGAAAGCAGGCATGGACGTTGATCTGCCGCAGAATTCTTATGACGATTTGATGATTGCTTACAACGAGGGCTGGATTAATGAGGCGGATATTGACCGCGCACTTATGCGTGTGCTTACTGCAAAATTCAGCATCGGCCTTATGGATAAGCCTTTTGCTGACAGAGATGAAGCGCAAAAACTTGTACGTTGCGATGAACATAAAGCTCTGGCACTTGAAACAGCACGCAGGTCTATGGTGCTTTTGAAGAATGAGAGCGTTTTGCCCTTTGATAAAAACAAAATCAAAAAGCTGGCTGTGTTTGGCATGGGCGCAAACGAGTTCCCTGTAGGCAAAAACTATTCAGGTCCGTTTGAGGTTGAGTGGACTGCAGATGATGCAAAAACACCTCTTGAATATCTGCGTGAATATCTTGAAGGATTTGCAGAGGTTGTTTTTGCTGATGATGAAGATATTGAAACAATTGCCGCAGAATGTGATGCTGCGGTATATATGACGGCCCTTGTTGAGGGTGAGGGACTTGATCGCTCTGATATACGTCTGCCCGGTGTAACACGCACTGTGCAAAAAGATGAAAACGCCACAATTGTCGGCAAAATTGAAATGGAAGTTAAAACTGACCAGGAAGAAAGTATCCGCAGGATGACTGCGGCAAATTCCAATTCTGCAGTTGTTCTGCTCAATGGCTCGCCAATAGATATGAGCAGCTGGCTTGACGGATGCGGTGCTGTGCTGGAGGCATGGTTCCCCGGTGAACAGGGCGCGCAGGCAATATGCGAGCTTCTTTTCGGCGAAATCAGTCCGAGTGGCAAGCTTCCCATAACATTCCCCAGAACAGTGGGGCAGGTTCCTCTTTTCTATTCAGTAAAACCGTCAGGCAGAGGATATGGTTATATTGAAAACGATGGTTCTCCACTCTATCCCTTTGGCTACGGTCTGAGCTATACCACGTTTGCACTTGATAATTTTGAATGCGTCAATAACGGCGACAGCCTGAACATAAAGCTTACTGTTGAAAATACGGGCGAGTATGATGGTGCAGAAGTTGTGCAGATTTATCTGACAGGCATAAACTGTGACGTTGTAATGCCTGTTAAAGAACTTAAAGCATATAAGCGTGTTGAACTGAAAAAGAATGAAAAAGCAGAACTTGATATCATCGTTCCCAACGATGCTTTCTGCTATTATGACCGCCGTATGTCTTTAGGTATGTATAACGGAGATTACACAGTTTCAGTGGGCACATCCTGTATGGATATACATAAAACCTTTGAGCTTAAGGTGCGTGACAAAAAGCTGATTGAATCAGAGTAATGCTCCTGAATTTATAATGATATAACAAACCGAAGCCGGTTGCAGACCTGAACAGTCTGCAACCGGCTGAAATTTTTAAAAATAAAAAAATAACCACCGAAACCGAAGTTTCAGTGGTTACCTGGTGCGAGAGACGGGACTTGACGGCGCTCGCTTACGCTTTGCCGTCAACGGCAACGATCAAAATCGGCTTCGCCGATGGGGTTCCAAGTCCCGATAAGTTTTAATGAATAAAAAAATAACAGTTGAAACATAAGTTCCAACTGTTATCCTGGTGCGAGAGACGGGACTTGACGGCGCTCGCTTACGCTTTGCCGTCAACGGCAACGATCGAAATCGGCTTCGCCGATGGGGTTCCAAGTCCCGATAAGTTTTAATGAATAAAAAAATAACAGTTGAAACATAAGTTCCAACTGTTATCCTGGTGCGAGAGACGGGACTTGAACCCGTACGGGATTACCACACGCCCCTCAAACGTGCGCGTCTGCCGATTCCGCCACTCTCGCTCAACGAAAGATATTATAGCAGAGTAATATCTGTTTGTCAACACTTTTTTGTAAAATTTTTTAAATTTTTTTGATGTTTTATTTTAGCTGTATGTAAAGGAAAAAATGACGGCATCGTTTGATGCCGTCGGAATGTTTTATTATTCTTTTCTTTCGCTGCCCCAGAAGAACAAAGCAACTGTGCCGGGACCTGTGTGTGAGCCGATTGTTGTGCCCACGCTTGTAATCTGAACTTTTCCGTCAAGCTTCTTGAAACGCTGTTCAACCAGGTCAGCAACTGCTCTTGCATCTTCATAGCAGCCGGAATTTGAAATAAAGCATTTTCCGTTGTAATCAAGTCCGCCCTGAGCAAACTGTTCCATTTTATTAACGATTTCAACGATAACTCTTTTCTTTTCTCTTATTTTGAATCTGGGAATAAGTTTACCGTTGTTATCCATATCAAGCAGGGGGCAAATTTTAAGAACTGTGCCGAACCAGCCTGAAACTTTAGAAACTCGGCCACCCTTTACGAAGAAAGTAAGGTCAGTTGAGAAAAACCAATGGTGAAGATTGAGCTTGTTGTTTTCAACCCAATTATAAAGTTCGTCAATTCCCATGCCTTCATCACGAAGGTCAGCCATTTTATCTACAAGCAGACCATAACCTGCTGATGCACCGAGTGAGTCGACAATATAAATTTTTCTGTCAGGGTATTTTTCCTGAAGTTCTGTTTTTGCAATATTGGCAGAGTTGAATGTACCTGAAATACCGCTTGAAAGGCTCACATGAATAATATCTTTTCCTGCTTCAAGAAAGGGAGTGAAGTATTCGATATACTCATCTACATTAACCTGTGAAGTTGATGTTTCAGCACCGTTTGCCATAGCCTTATAAAACTCATCAAAAGGAATGGTTTTGCCTAAATCATCGTTGTATTGTTTGCCATCGAGCATAAAATGGAAGCATATATAACTGATGTTTCTTTTTTCAAAATGCTCTTCAGTCAGGTCTGCTGTTGAACAACAGCTTAAAATGTAATCTGCCATAATAAATTCACCTCTGGAATTCTCTGTCTGATGCGCTTTTATTTCTTGACATAAAAGTGCACACTTGATATAATATTATACGATATGGTTTGTAAAGTAACAAATACATAAAATAAAATCTGTATAAATAATTATACAATTTTAAGGAAAGATGTAAATATGAGTGAAGATAAGCGCATTTTAAAAACAAAAAAGAATCTAAAAAACACGCTTCTTGAATTGTTGGATGAAAAATCTTTTGAGCAAATTACCGTAAAAGAAATTTGCGAAAGATCAGCAACAAGCAGAATTACTTTCTATACCCATTTTGCTGATAAATATGAATTGCTTGATTCTATTTTTCAGGAATATCTTGCTTCCGCAAGAAATCAATATGCAGAATTGCAGAAAAAAAATAATCCTGACAGCGACCCTGTTAAGAGCTTCTGCAACCTGCTCGAAAGTGTTCTTGACTTGTGCTTGTGTACAATTCCTTTTCTTAATAATACTTTTCCCAGTGATGGCTCATATATAAATACATCTTTTTATCATTATCTGTACAAATATGTTGAGCATCGTGTTGAAAGAGAAGGCAGATTTCTTACATACAAGTTTTCTGTAAGCAGAATTTCTTCTTTTATCACATATGGTTTCTGGGGATTTGTAACAAAATGCAAAGAAGAATCAGCGCCTATTGAAGAAATCAAAAAACAGACAAAAGAACTTCTCATTTCGTTGCTGGAAAATAATGTGATTGCTGATAATTAATTTTTTAAATATTATTGTAATATTTTAAAAAATATGTTATATTAACTTTTAAAGTTCAATATTTTATTCAGGAGGATGAAGATGAAAACTAAAAAACGTTCAAACAAACTCACCATCGGTGAAATTGTTGCGTATTCTCTCGGTTCATTGGGCAGAGAATTTAGCAACAACTGCATAAATGCATTCTTCTTGGTTTACTTGTGTATTTACCAGGGGCTTAACCCTATGGTACTTACAGTAGCATTTGTTCTTGCTAAACTCTGGGATGCTTTTAACGACCCCATGCTCGCAACACTTGTTAACAACACAAAGAAAAGCCGTTTCGGACGCTATCGTCCATGGGTTCTTGCCGGTGCAATTGTAAACGCGGTTGTTATCGTAGCAATGTTCTCACCTGTTTCATTTGATAGTGTTGCACTCAGATATGTTTATTATCTTGGTGCTTATGTTCTCTGGGGTATGTCATTCACAGTTCTTGACGTTCCTTTCTGGACAATGCTTCCCACAATCGCAGACACAACTGACGACAGAAACAAAGCAAGTTCAATGGCTAAACTCGTTGGCGGTTTCGGCGGTTTCCTTGTTGGTATGCTTGGTACATCATTCATTCTTCCTATGTTTGCAAGTCAGGGTATGATGAAAGCTTACCAGTATCTCGGAATGGCAACAGGCCTTGTTCTTATTGTATTCCTTCTTGCTACAGTATTGTTCGTGCGTGAAAAGATTGACCTTCCTCACGAAAACGTCAGCCTGAAATACATACTTTCAACTTTTAAAGAGAATGATCAGCTCCGTGCATATGCAGGTTCACTCATTTTCTTCCTTACAGGTACAACAATCGCACTTAACCAGATTCTTTATCTCTATACATACTGCTACGAAGACGGTGCAGACTATCTTCCCAAAGCATTCAGCTATACTCTTTTCTGGGTTATTGCTTGTACAGGTCAGGGTATTGCAATGATGTTCTACAGCTGGATTGTTAAGAAACTTCCCCGTGAAAAAATCTATGGTATGAGTTTCCTTGCATGTATTGTCAGCTATATACTTCTCTTCGCAGTATTCTTCTTCCTCAAACCCGGTAACGGTGATATGAAGATTTACTGGCTCAACACAGTTCTCGTTGCACTTTCAGGTGCATTCCTTATGACTGCATCAGGTCTTAACCAGATCGGTTCAACAGTTATGATTGCTGACATCGTTGACTATGGTGAATGGAAAACAGGCAAACGTGGCGATAGCGTTATGTTCAGTGTGCAGACACTTATCCTTAAATTTGCAAGTGCTATTGCATCACTTATTCTTGGTATCGGTATCACTGTATCAGGTCTTCCCACAGTTACAGACCTTCCTGTTATTGATGCTGAAACAGGTGCTGTTGCAAACGTTCAGCTCTTTACAGACGAAAATGACAAATATCTTGTTAAAGACGAGACTGTTTACAAAAACCTTTCAGAAATGGATGGCGTTGGCGAAGAAAACCTTGTTAAGGTTGCTGAAGATGAAAGCATCATTTCAAAAGATGGTCTTACAGTTCTTCGTGCATTTATGTTCCTTACACCTATTCCGCTTACTATTGTGGGATATGTCATCTACAATAAAAAATATTGGCTTTACGGTGAAAAATACGATAAGATTAAAGCTGAAATTGATGCAAAGAGAAAAGAAGAAGAAACAGAAGAATAAAATTTTAAAAGGCGGATTTTTTCCGCCTTTTTTTAATATGGTGGTGTTGGTATGAGTAAACTTAATTCACATTTTATTTTTTCGGTTGAGTCAGAAGCGAATAAAGATAATATTCTCACTTTTAATGACACGAGAATCAGTGTGCTTCTGCCCGGTGTTATCAGAATTGAAAAAGGTGCTTTCTGCGATAAGCCGACACAAAGTTTCTGGATAAGAAATCACGGAAAGGTGAATTTCACATCTGAAAAGAAGGGTAACAAAGTTACAATAAAAACAGACGAAGCAGAATTCTGTGTTGACATTTCAAAAGGAAAGCCTGTGTGGGCAAAACGTGACGGCTTTACTTCAAAGTGCGATAATAAAAAGAATCTTAAAGGTACTGCAAGAACTCTTGACCAGGCAAAAGGTGCTGTAAGATTGCGTGACGGAGTTATATCTCTTGACGGTGCGGCAGTAGTTGACGACAGCAAATCACTTGTAATTGCTGAAAACGGCGAAATTATACCCCGTGAAGGCGAGGCAAAGGATATATATGTTTTTTGCTATGGCCACAAATATACAGAAGCTGTGAAAGCACTTTTTGCTCTTTGCGGAGAATCTCCTCTTATTCCCAGATATGCTTTAGGTAACTGGTGGAGCAGATACCATGCATACAGTGAGGAAAGCTATATCAATCTGATGCTTGAATTCAAAAAGAAAAATATTCCTCTTACTGTTGCCACAATTGATATGGACTGGCATTGGGTTAATATCAGAAAGCAATTCCCTGAATTCAATGCAAAATGGGGTGATTACTATATTGTAATGGATGGCTGGACAGGCTACAGCTGGAATACAGATTTGTTCCCGGACTATAAAAGATTTCTCAATACACTCCATTCAATGGGTCTTAAAACAACGGTTAATCTGCACCCCGCAAACGGTGTAAGAAGCTTTGAAGATATGTATGAAGATATGGCAAAAGCCATGGATAAAGACCCAAAAACAGGGGAGAGAATCGATTTTGACATAACAGACCCCAGGTTTGTGAATGCTTATTTTGATATTCTACATCATCCTTATGAAGAAAACGGCGTTGATTTCTGGTGGATTGACTGGCAGCAGGGCAAAAAAACAAAGACTCCCGGGCTTGACCCTTTGTGGGCACTGAATCATTTCCATTATCTTGATTCAATGCGAGAGGGAAAAAGACCGTTGATTCTGTCGCGATACGCAGGAATCGGCTCTCACAGATATCCTCTTGGCTTTTCAGGCGACACTCATATGAGTTGGTCTGCTCTTGATTTTCAGCCTTATTTCACTTCAAATGCAACAAACTGCGGTTACACATGGTGGAGCCATGATATAGGCGGACATTGCAGAGGTAATCACGATTATGAAATGTACACCCGTTGGGTGCAGTTAGGTGTGTTTTCTCCTATTCTTCGTTTGCATTCCACAAATAATGCATTAAGCGGAAAAGAGCCGTGGAATTACTGCAAACAGGCTGAAAATATTGTGTCTGATTTTATGAGATTAAGACACAGCCTTATTCCTTATATTTATTCTATGAACCGCCGTTCAAACAAAGAGGGAAGAGCACTCTGTGAACCTGTTTATTATATTTCTCCTGAAGAAAAAGAAGCCTATTCCCACAAAAACGGTTTCATGTTCGGCTCAGAACTTTTTGTGTGCCCTGTTACTGAGCCATGCAGTAAAACAACACACACTGCCCTGAGCGAAGCATATCTCCCTGAAGGCAGATGGACAAATATTTTCAACGGAAAAATTTATGAAGGCGGCAAAAAAATCCGTTTCAATTCTTTCCTTGAAGAAATGCCTGTGTTAGCAAAAGAGGGCGCAGTGATTCCTATGTCACTTGATGAAGGCAATTCAATCAGCAATCCCGAAAAGCTCAAACTTGAAATTTACAGAGGCAACAATACCTTCACTCTCTATGAAGATGACGGAGAAACACTGGCGTTCAGAAATGGTGAATTCAGCGAAACAACAATCAATGTGGAAGAACAGAGTAAAACATTGAAAGTAACTTTATCAGGAGCAGAAAACAAGCCGTTTATGCCTGAAAAAAGGGAATACACCTTTGAATTCTGTGATGTTGCAAAATGGGAAAAAATCACAGTCTGTGTTGACGGCAAAGAAACGGAATTTTCAATAATAAACGAAAACACAATTTCAACAGGATATACAGAAATTGAAAACAGCATTGAGATTGTGCTTGAAAATATAACTGCAACTCAGAACGAAGATAGGGAAAAAAGTTTTATAAATGCTCTGAGTAGGTATGATGCTAAAAATGGCAAAAAAACAAAAATATATCTGCCGATGAATTTTATAAAAGACAAAAATAAACTGATTTCCCATGTGAGAAAACTATCAGATGATGCTTTGAAAAATCAGTTACTTGAAATTCTTGAAGATCTGAAATGAAAAAATACCGTATGAACCAAAAGTTCATACGGTATTTTAAGTTTATCTGAGCCTGTCAGGGATTTCTTTGCCCTTAAGTCGTTTTTCTGTGAATTCTTTGAATACACAATAAAGCACTGTGCAAACAGGTACACTGAACAACATTCCCACAATTCCGAATGCACCGCCGCCTATTGTAACGGAAACGAGCACCAGTATACCGGGAAGACCGACTGTTTTGCCGACAACCTTGGGGTAAATAAGGTTTGTTTCTATCTGCTGAAGAACAATGATGAAAATTATAAACCACAAAGCTTTCATAGGCTCTGCAAGCAGAATAAGGAATGCACCGATTCCTGTGCCGATAAAAGCACCGAAAACAGGTATAAGAGCAGTAAATCCAATAAGAACGGAAATAATGCCTGCATAGGGGAGTTTAAGTATCAACATGCCGATTAAGCACAATACACCAATTATTATTGCTTCAAGAAGCTGGCCGGTCACAAATTTTGTGAAAGTGTCAGAAACAAAGTGAGAGAATTTTATAATTGCATCGGCAGTATGTTTGGGTCTTACAGAATAAACAAGTCTGCTCAGATGCTTACCTACGCGTTCTTTTTTAGCAAGAAGATAGAGCGAGAAGAAAATCGCAATTATAAAATTGACAATTGTTTTAACAATTGATGTTGTGATTTCAACAGTTGTGTTGATGAAACTGTCGGCATAATCATCAAGGAAGTTTTTGAGGAAGTCTCCGATTTTGTTCCAGTTGAAGTTAATGCTCGGCAAAGAAATATTATGGTTTGCAAGGAAAGCATAAAGCTTGTCTATAAGTCCGGTAATGTTTTTGACATACTGGGGCAGCTTGTTTGCAAAAGATGTTATTGTGTCCACAAGCTGCGGGATGATCATAAACAGAATTGCAAAAACAGAACCAAAAACGATTAATACACTGAATGTTAAGCATACAGGACGTTTTGCCTTGTCAAAATTTTTTGTGCGGAGTTTCTGCGGAATTTTATTCCAGAGTTTTTCCAATGGTCTGAGAATTGTGTTGATTATAAACGCAATACACGCGCCGAATATGAACGGAGAAAAAAGTCCTGTAATATTTTTTAACACTTCTTCAAAATCTGCCGTGTGATTAAGTCCCCAGTTAAGCAGAAGTGTAAAAGTGATAACCGCAAGAACAAACTTCAGTGTGTTTTTGTTCAGAGAAAACTTTTCTTCCTTGTTTTTGTTTTCGTTATAATCTTCGTTTTTCATATTTTTTCAATTGTTTCGATAACAGTACCGAAAGCGTCTGTGTCGGCAAGCTCAACTGCACCTTTGTCAACAAGTGATGCAGTAGCAGGGTTGATGGGAAGCTTTGCAAGTACGGGAACACCAAGCTGTGATGCAATTTCATCTGCTTTGCTTTCACCGAATATATTTATACGTTTTTTACAATCAGGACATTCAAGATAACTCATATTTTCAACAACGCCGATGATGGGGATATTCATCATCTTTGCCATGTTATAAGCTTTTTTGACAATCATTGTAACAAGGTCCTGAGGAGTTGTTACGATAATAATTCCATCAACGGGAAGTGACTGGAAAACAGTAAGTGAAACGTCACCTGTTCCGGGAGGCATATCAACAAACATATAATCTACATCGCCCCAGATAACTTCCTGCCAGAACTGCTGAACCATACCTGAAATAACAGGACCTCTCCAGATAACGGGCTTTTCAACGTCGTCAAGAAGAAGGTTTACACTCATTACTTTAATGCCCAGTTTGCTTTCTCTGGGGAAAAGTCCTGCATCTGAAGCTTCAGCCATGCCTGTGATTCCGAATGCTTTGGGGATAGAAGGGCCTGTAACGTCAGCGTCGAGCACTGCAGTGCTGTATCCTCTTGTTTTTGCTGCAACGGCACAGAGCGAAGTTACAAGGCTTTTGCCTACGCCACCTTTGCCGCTTACAACACCAATTACTTTTTTTACGTTGCTCATCGGATTTGCAGGAATATGCAAATCTTTCTTTTCACAGTTTGAAGAACATGATGAGCAATTGCCTGAACAACCACTACTCATTTTTTTGAAATACTCCTTTTGTCTATTTTTTACCTATATATTATATACCTATTAATTTTATTTTGCAATGTTGATATTGTATTTTTTTTCTTATTGCGTTAAAATATAACTATAGGAAGTGATAAATATGTATGAAACAGTAAAGAATCAGGCAAAGCAGGCAGTTGAAGAATTGTTGGAGATTGCAAAACTTGAAAAAGGCGACATCTTTGTAGTAGGTTGTTCTTCAAGTGAAATCGCAGGTGGAGTTATCGGCCACGATTCTTCACTCAATATGGCAGAGGCTGCGTTTGATGGGATTTATCCTGTGCTGAAAGAAAAAGGGATTTACCTTGCATGTCAGTGTTGTGAACATCTCAACAGAGCAATTATTATTGAAAAAGAAGCTGCAGAAAAATACGGCTATGAAATTGTGTCTGTTGTGCCCCAGCCTAAAGCAGGTGGCTCATTTGCAACGACAGCTTATAAAAATTTTGAAAACCCTGTTGCACTTGAAAATGTAAAAGCACACGCAGGACTTGATATCGGTCTTACTTTGATTGGGATGCATCTTAAAAATGTTGCAGTGCCCGTAAGATTATCACTGGATAAAATCGGCGAAGCGCCTATTGTTGCTGCAAGGACAAGACCTAAATTTATCGGCGGCGAAAGAGCAAAGTATGAATAATACCTTGCCAAAACAACTGTATTATGGTATAATATTTGAGTTAATTTTAAAATTATTTTATTTTAAGGATGGTTTTCTATGTCAGGACATTCAAAATGGAGTACAATCAAACGTAAAAAAGAAAAAACAGACGGCGCAAGAGCAAAAATCTTCACAAAAATCGGCCGTGAAATCGGCGTTGCTGTTAAAAATGGCGGCCCCGACCCCTCAGTAAACACAAAGCTTAAAGACGTTATCGCAAAAGCAAAGGCAAACAACGTGCCCAACGATAATATCGAAAGAATTATCAAAAAGGCTGCAGGTGAAGCAGGCGGAGATAACTTTGAAGAAATCGTATACGAAGGCTACGGTCCTTCAGGTATTGCTGTTATCGTGGAAACTCTTACAGATAACCGTAACCGTACAGCAGGCGATATCCGTCATTATTTCGATAAATACGGCGGAAATATGGGTCAGTCAGGCTGCGTTTCATTTATGTTCAGCCGTCAGGGCGTTATTATTATCGAAGCTGAAGGCATTGATGAAGAAAAGCTTATGGAAGATGCCCTTGAAGCAGGTGCAGTAGACTTTATTGCAGACGGCGATATTTTCGATATACGTACAGAGCCTAATGATATGGGTGCAGTGCGTGATGACCTTGAAGCAAAAGGCTACAACTACGTTTCAGCAGAAGTTGAATATGTTCCCTCAACATACACAAAACTTACAAACGAAGATGATATCAAGAATATGACAAAAATGCTTGATATGTTTGATGATAACGACGACGTTCAGAACGTTTACCACAACTGGGAAACTGACGAGGATTAATTTATGCTGTTTTTACGTTACTTAATGGCGGTGATTATGTTGATTCCCAATATTGTAGGGTGTGTTTTCAATGATTATGCCTTTCCTGCTGTAAGCCGTGAAGGTGCTTACCTTTTTTGCTATTTTGTAGGAAACGAAACAGAAGAACAGAGAATTCACCTTGCTGTAAGCCGTGACGGATATCATTTCAAGGCTCTGAATAACAACGAACCTGTTATTGTTCAGGAAAAGGGCAAAAAATGTGTCCGCGACCCATACATTTTCAAAGGTCAGGATAATTGCTATTATATTATCGGCACTGATATGAATGCTCTTGAAGGCTGGACTTCAAACCACGCTCTTGTTACCTGGAAATCAGAAGACCTTGTTAACTGGACTGATGAAACGATTATTGATATCAGGGATTTAGGTGGCGAATTTGCAAACACCACGAGAGCATGGGCACCTCAGGCAATATGGGATGCTGATAAAGAAATGTACATGGTATATTGGGCTCATTCAACTGTTGAAAACGACATTGCAGGCCATTATTATGCGTATACAAAAGATTTCAAAAAGTTTGAAACAGAGCCGAAACCCCTTTACGGCAGAGAAGGCATTCAGTGCATAGATGCAGATATTGTCTACAACAAAAATGATGGCTTCTATTATCTCTATTTCAAGCATGATGAAGACCAGACAATTGCTTATGTAAAGTCTGAAAATTTAACAGGCCCTTATGATACAGAGCCTGTTGTGTGCTCCCTTTCAGAGCATGGCGTTGAAGGCAGCACAATGTTTAATATTACAGGCACTGATGCGTGGA
Organism: Oscillospiraceae bacterium; assembly: GCA_015066175.1. GTDB lineage: Bacteria > Bacillota > Clostridia > Oscillospirales > Acutalibacteraceae > SIG575. Next base: position 47,314 of record SVOW01000007.1, on the reverse strand, counting down.
TAATGCTTATGGATGAATACGGCACAGGCCATTTCTTTGCACAGATGACAAAGGATTTTAAAAACTTCAAAGCAGTAAATCCCATTAATTACAAAATGGACCATTTAAGACCACGTCATGGCTCAATCGTTGCAATAAGTGATGAAGAATATGACAGATTAGTGGCACATTACGGCGTAGAAAAATAAAAAACATTTCACCCTGCAGAGTGTGTGGCTTTGTAGGGTTATTTTTTATCAGAGTTAAAGGTAAATTATAATTTATCGTTATGTCTAAAACGTTATTGTAGGGCGGGGGCTTGCTCCCGCCGTTTGTTATTTTGCGTAAGATTTGGCGGCAGGACCAAGGCCCTGCCCTACGAGTGTTAAAATTAAATTGAGATTTCGTAGGGGTCGGCGTCCTCGACGACCCGTTAAATTATGCGTAATTTTCAGGCGGACGCCCAATGGGCGCCCCTACGATGTTAAAATTAATTGTGCGATAAATTATAATTTAAAAAACCGGATATGGGCATCGCACTTGCAGATTATTATAAAAACTAAAATCAGTGATAGTTGAAAATAATAATTTTGTTTAACAATTTACAGGAAAGAAAAACGGCAGGAAAATAATTCCTGCCGTTTGCTGATTGAATTACAAATTATTATCTGCCGATGCCGAAGATTTTTACAAAGATTGTGAAGAAGTATCCCCTACGATGTTGCCGTTGATTTTTAAGACTGACACCTATTATATTGCCGATGTAGATTGCATTTTTTCAGAATATTACATTTGCCGGTTCATTTATTTCAGAATTATTGAAATAAATGTGAAAATGGTGTAAATTTCAATCATCAGATTCAAGGAGAGATGAAGTTATGAAAAAATGTAATTTTTGTGGTAAGGAAAATCTTGATAATACAAAATTCTGCACATCATGCGGAAAACCGTTTGTGCAGAAACCATCACCTGCGGTAATGGAAAGCAGAGCTGTACAGTCTGTTAAATTTGTTCCTGCAACACCTCCCGCACCGAAAAAGAAAAAATCATCAAAAGGAATTATTATTGCAATCGTTGCGGTGTTACTTGTTGCTGCAGTTGTGCTGGGAATTATTTTCATGCCCGGACTTTTTGACAAAAAAACTTCTGAAGAAGAAAAGCTTAAGCAGCTTCTCGAAGAAAGCACAACTAAACCGATTGTTGAATTTGTTTGTGATGACTATGATTCAGACGGTACATACGAAGCATATGCAATTGTTGGTAAAACTGATGAATCAGATGAAGAACACCCTGAATTTTATGATGCTGATATTTACTTTGTTAACCAGAAAAAAGCACAGCCAATCAAAGAAAACATCAGCGGTAAGGTAAACGGCAAAATCAAACTTGATAAAATTATCTACATTTCAATCGAAATTTATGAAGGCGGTAAGGGTAAATCATTTATCTACACAGCTAAAGGTAAAAAACCTGTTGAAGCAAAAAACTCAGGCAAGTATTCAGATGTTCACGAAGAAAACGGCAAAGTAGTCGGCACAAACGAAAACGGAAAAGAAACTGAAATTGATATTTCCGGCAAAAAGACATCTGAAGCTGAAACAGAGTACCTTATGACAAAAATGACAGTGTATAATGCTGACGACAGTGTGGATATGATTTATGAATATGAATATGACAGTGAAGGTAATATGATAAAGGAAACAATAGTCAGCGATGAATATGAAAGTTGTACAGAATATGAGTACGATGAAAACGGTAACGTGAAGAAATCATCTGATTATGAAAATGAATACTTTGTAGAATATGAATACGACAGTAACGGCAATCTGGTAGAAGAAAGAATTTATGACTGTGAATACGAATACCTTAATGTGTATGAATACGACAGCTATAACAACATAACAAAATCAACAGAGTATGAGTATGACGGTGATGTATTTACTTTTGAAGCAGAATATGAATACAATGCTGATGATAAACCCATAAGAGTAATGATTTACGATGAAGATGCTAATAAAAGCTCTATGTATGAAATTGAGTATAACAGCAATGGTGAAGTAATAAAAGAAACAGACTATGATTTCGATGACACTGTGCGTTCAGTTACTGAATATGAATACGATGAAAAAGGTAATATGACAAAAGAAGTTACTGATTACAATGAAACTTATGAAGAGTACAGTGAAACTATAAAATATGAATACGATGCAGATTCTAATCTGGTTAAAGAGGTTGAGTATAATTACGTTGACGATATTGTTCGCGTTACAGAGTATGAATTTGATACCAACGGTAACATGACAAAAAAGACAGAAGAAAATTACGAGGATAATATAGGTTATTACATTGAATATGAATACGAAGCTAAATAAGATGTAACAACAAAATCTTTGAATATTCACTCTTTCTGCACAAATAAAAAACAAATCCCACCTTTTTCCTTGACGGAAGAGGTGGGATTTTCAGTTTAATTATAATTTATAACTTATCTGCCGATGCCGAAGATTTTTGCAAAGATTGTAAAGAAGTTTTCAAGATAAATTGCTATTGTTTCAAGGAAATCAGCAAAGTTATCAGTTCTGTTTTCGTGAAGATTCTGTTCAACGCCGTATCCTTCAAGAGTGCCGTTGTTATCGTCAACTCCGTCTGAATCGTAAACAAATTCATAAACGATGGGTGAAGCAATTGCAATAAGAAGATACTGTCCGGGAGTAACAGGACCTAATGCGTTTGCGATGCCCTTTGTGAAGTTTTTGAAGAGAGCTGAATCATCACCGAGAACTTCGTTGAGTGCACCGAAGAATACCTCGTCATTTACTGTTGAAAGGTCATCAAGAAGAATAAGGTTTACCATTCTTAAGAGAATTGTAACTTCTGTTGAATAAATTGAGAAATCTTCGCCACCTGCGTAGTGGTAAGACACAAGGTCTGTTGCAAGGTCCCAACCGTTTTCGTATTCACTGTCAGGGATTACAACGTTATATTGCTTTGCAAGCTCCTGAACGCTGTTTTCGCCGTAAAGAGGCATTTCAAGAAGGTCTGTAAGTCCTGTAACTGCAGTGTTTACAAGGTTGTAGAAAATACTGTCTTCGGCAATTCCCATCTGTTCCATTGTAAGTGAACGTGCAAGACGATACTGAACACCTGCTTTAAGGTAGCCTTTTGCAAAGTCGTTAAGGCCTTTATCCATTTCAGCAATCATCTCGTCTGTGTAGCCGTTTACCTGACTGCGGAGAGTTGCTGTGTCAATTTCATCAATTGTTTTTGATTCGTATATAATTTCTTCTTCAGTCATTGTGAATGATCTGTATGCAAGAGGATACATTGAAAGTGCTGTGTTTGCAAAATCGTAAATTTTGTTGCCTTTGGGGCTTGTGTGTACTGCAACGTCGCTGCAATGTTCATGGCCTGTGAAAACAAGCTTGATGCCTGCATTTGCAAATTTATTTGCCACTGCAGTGTGGTTTCTGATGATAAAGTTACGGCTTAAAATTCTCTGCATGGGAAGGTGGTCGAGAAGATTGTGATGCATCATAAGAATAGGATATTTGCCGTCTTCCACAGCTTTTTCAGCCTGTTTTACAACCCAGTTAACTTTGTCAGAAGTCATACCGTCTTCAGTTGATTTTGAGGGGTCGTTTGAATCGCAGGCGATAAGACGATAATCTCCGGGAAGGTCTGTTACATATGAGAAATCATTTTCACGTTTTTCAAAAGCTTCGTTGTAACCGAAATCGCCGTAGTAAGCAAACATATCTTCGATTTTGTTGTCGTTTTCGCCTCTGCCGTAGTCGTGGTTTCCGGGCACTACATAAATAGGAATACCTGTTTTTTCTTCAAAAGCTTTGAACTTTGCAGAAACTGCTTCGTGCTCTTCTTTTTCGATTCTTCCATCGTCAGCCATATCGCCGGGGATAAGAATGAAGTCATATTCTGCTTCTTCAGCCTGCTTTAAGAATTCATCAATGATAAAGCCGCTTTCGTTATCCATTGCAGCACGTCTGTTTGCGTACCAGAAAATGGGGTGGTCATTTGTTGCAGTAAGCTCTTCTTCGGGCACGTTGTAGTGCAGGTCAGAAGCAACTGCAAAAGTTACTTTGTCGTCGTCAGCATTAACTGCCACAACGAATACAGAAACAAGAATTGTCACTGCAAGTAAGATGGAGATAAATTTTTTCATTTTTGTATTTCCTTTCTTAAGGGATTTTTAGAGGTTCCCTAAAATTATTTATTTACTAAGCATACCATGATACCTGCCCATCCAATAGGGGAGTGTGTAGGTAGTAGATGCTTCCATACAAGTTTGTTGGTAATAACCGTTCAGGATATATGAGTTTTCATTATATTTGTGGAGTGCGCGTTCATCGGGCGCAGCAACGGCCCATTCAATACTGCTTGCAGAAAGTATTAATTTAGCGTAATCCAAAATTTCAGGATTTTCGCCCATTTCTGCAGGCTGATGCTTACTCTTAAGAGAATATGTGGGTAAATCGTGCATATCTACTCCTAATGCTGAAAGGTCAAGCTGGGCAATATCGTCACGGTTGTTATTTGATGCTCTGTATCTTACTGTTGAAATGGGGTGACGGCTGAGTGACCATGATGCTGTCTGGAGAATATTGTTTCCGTAAGCATCTTTAATTGTTTTATCAGGGTAAGCAAGCTGGTAAACGTAATACCAGAGGGGATTTTCTGTTGAAGCTGCAACGTCCCACCAAGCCTCAAGGCTTTTTCTGTAATAAGAAAGAATATCTTCATCTGTCTCGGTCTGGAAAAGTGTATAAAGACCGAGCATCGCCATTTCCAGGTCAGAGTCGTTGCTTACAACTTTGTTGATAAGACTGTAAAGCTCTGTTGTTGAAAGAAGTCTCAAGGGTAATGAAAGAAGGGGAGAAACAGCATTGCCTACAACGTTTGCGATTGCGGCATTCATTCTTTCACTTTCCTGACCAACTACCTTTGCGTATTCGTATGCAGGGTCAAGTGCTGCAAGACGATATTCATTTTCCCATTTTTCATAACCTGTTATGTAAGAAGCGGTTTTGAAAACGCTGAGAATTACCATAGCATGAAGAGGTGCCATAGGTACAGATGAACTTACATTAAATGAAGTTCTGCTGAAATTTGACCATGTTGTAGGCTGACCTGAACCATCTACAAGCATGTAGCCGTTATCAACAAGATGCTGAGCAAGGTTGTCTATTGCATTAACTATAAGTGCTTTAAGCTCAGGGTCTTCATCGCCTAAAATGTCATACATGAGTTTAAGAATAAATGCGTGTCCTACAAGCTCGTCAGCGCTTGTGTCGCCTTTATAAATAACATCGCTTTTAAGTGCATCTTCACCTACAAGATTATTCCATAATCTGTCAGGGATTTCGCCTGATGCGTCTACCGTCACACCACGGAGATTTTCGTTATTAAGGTAATATCCTTGTGATGAAGGAGATTTTGTAGAAATACCTGTTGCAGTATTGTCTTCATTTACCTGCCAGTAAATATTATCATAAAGGGGGAAATCTTCTTTGCCCTCAATCCAATATGTTCTTGCGACAAAGCCTTCAATAAGACGGGGCTGTTTAGCAAATGCAACATTTTGGTTTGCTTCATCTCTTGTGCTTGCCCATGAAGACGGGTCAACAACGATGTTTTTGCCAACGTTCATGATTTTGTCAGTACTGCCTGTGTATAAAAGTGAAGCGTAATTCTTTTCAAATGCTTTTGCAGGACTTTCTTCAGGGGAAAGGTAAGAGTAGTTTCCGCCCTCAATAAGTGCTTCTTCTGACAGCCATCTGTCAACTGAATCGCCGGGCATTTTGCCGTTATACTGATATCTTACATAAGCCTCTGTAGTGCCTGTACGCATTGATATGTAGTGAAGCATGAGAATTGCTTCTGATGAGCTGATTGCCGTTTCTCTCGCTGCGGCAATTTCTTCTTCTGTAGCGTTGGGGTCATCGCGGAGGGTTGCATATCTCATCAATTCTCCCGCACCGTACATGGCAGTCCAGAGTCCATCATTGTCAGTAGCGTAGGGAGCCCATGTGTCACCGCTTTTATATGCTTCAGAAACAAGACCGTGACGTGCAACATTTTCCTGAGTTTCATCACTCATCTGTACTGCCTTATCGTCACCTGACATTTTTATCATAGCAATATGTGTAACGCCTGATTCCATAACTGTCCAGATACCGTTTTCACCATCATCAAATATAGCAAGGACTTTGCCGTCGGTTGTATCCTGAGAATAAAAATATCTGTCGCCCATGAAACGCTGTTCACGGTCACGCTCAGTAGGGGCGTTTTCATCAGTTCTTAAAACACCGTAGTTGGTAATTTCCCATTTTGCACCGTCTTTTGTTGTAAGTGACTGATGTGATGTATAGTCAGTCGTATTTTTCACGAGGTCAGGAATTTCTTCACTGTCTTTTGAAAATCTCGTAACGATTTTCTGATAGTTATCTACCTGAGAAAAAGCGTTTTTACCGTAGTTGATTTTGATTTTTTTATTTGACATCATGGTAGGAGTTTCAACGATGTTAAGTTCAACGCTGTCAGTCAGATTTCCTGCTTTTGCATTAATTGTAACTTTGCCTGTACCAAGTGCCGTTACACGTCCGAAAATGTCTACGGAAGCTTTAGTTTTGTCTGATACAGACCATTCGATAACGCGGTTTGTAACAGAGTTTGTGAAAACGCATTCCAGAGTTCTTGAATCGCCGACACACATCTCCCAATTTTCAGGAACAACAACACGTAAACTTTCTTTTTTAGGGATAATCCCGGTTATGCCTGATGAAATAAAAATCATCAAAGACATAAAAAGTGAAATGAAATTTTTAAACATGATCTCACCTCATTTTCCGTATCTGAATACAATTATCCATTATATTTATTTATACGTAAATATACCATATTCCCCTAAAAAAGTCAATAAAAAAGTCCCCGACCATTTTTATTAAACAGTCGGGGGAGGTGTGTGCAATTAGTCAATCCAGGGTTCAAGAATAACGTCAATTTTTGCATTTTTAACGCCGTCAACTTTTACTGTAAGTTTGCGGATGCCTGTGTTATCTTTGTCATATTCTGAAACTGTGCCGTCAAGTCTTACTGCATCCATTACAGAGAAGGTACCGTCGCAGTCAACTAATGTTGCACGTAAAGCTTTGTCGCCGATTGTGAGCTTTGCGGTTTTACCGCCATCGAGGATTTCGATATCAGCTCTGGTGTGCATAAACCAATAAATTTCTGATTTGCTCTGGCAGGAAATTGTGTCTGTAATGCGGAGTTTTGAATAGTTATCAAACATTTCAAATTCACGCACAACACTATTTGCACCACTCAGGCAATATGCTTCTGACATATCGATAACTGCTTTACCGCCGTCTTTTGTTTCTTCAAAAGAAGAAATTTCAACTTCTGCATAAGCGTACTGGTCGTCGGGAGTGCTGTCAGGGTTAATAACAAGAGTATTCTGTCCTTCAGCACGTTTTCTGTAAACCTGCCATCTGCCGAAACCTACAAGACCTGCGAAATACTGGGGAGCACCATAGTCACCCGGGCCTAATTCTTCCGCCCATCTTTCGCCCATAGCGTCAAATACGAATGTGCCGATATCAAGGTCACCATGGTTTGTGTAGTTGTAACCTGATTTGATTGCTGCGAAAGTTGCGTTGGGGTCAAGGTAAGCACTTCTCATAATTGCCATATCAACAAAACCGCTTGATTTGCTGTAGAGTGAAAGAGGCTCATCACTGAAATCTGCACCTTCGCCTGAAAATGCAGTGTCATACCAGATAGCTGAAAGAGTTGCTTCTCTGTCTTCATTGTTGCGGGGATTTGCAGTTTTCTGGAATTCTGCAAGAAGTGCTGAATCATATTCTGATGCAAACCACTGAAGTGACGGACCATGAAGGGGCTCTGATTTGTTATCGCCATAATTGAATACGCCCTGTGCACCTGTTACATAAATGGGATAGTAGCCCACTTTGTCAACACCGTCTATATCAGAAAGACCGAAATCAGTGCCGAAATAGTTACGTGATGTTGAAAGGAAGTAAACAAGGTATGTAGTGCAGTATTCCCAATATCCTGTACCTTCAACATAAACTCCGTCAGGTGTGAACAAAGCAAATGTCATAGGCATGAACTTTGTTGCTCTTGAAAGAATTTCTGCTGCTTCATCTTCGCAATATTCAGAGAATGTCATACAAGCAATGCCTATACCGCTGTAGCATACAGTATTCCAGTTTGTGTTTGACCATACCCACCAGTTCTGTGAAAGAATGTCGCCTTCAATAGCAGGTGCGATTGCCTTTTCACAAACATTGGTTCTGATAAGTTCTTTCTGTGCATCTGTAAGGTAGTCAAAGAGCCAGTCGTAGCCGATGCTCATTGCAAGAGCCATTTCTGCAACATCAAGGAAGTGGTCAGGGTTCCAATCGTTATAAGCACAGGCTGCTTCAAGTTCTTTGAAAGCTTTTTCAGCATATTTTTCTTCGCCTGTTACCTGCCATGCAGCAGAAAGAGTGATAACTCTGCTTAAAATCTGACGTGAAACTTCAAGTATTCCGTCGTCATCATCATAAATATATTCAACAAGAGGGCCTTCAACAAGTGAATCAGCACGCTCCATTGAATACCCGAAAATTTCTTTTATATATTCATCGCCGTCTTCTGAAAAATAATTAGTTTTAACTTTTTCAAAATCTTCTTTGTCAGCGAGGATGAAGGGATGTTTAACATCTTTCTGAGCTTCATCGATATATGTTGCCATATCTTTTTTAGATGTGCCTTCTACCGTGTTTGAAAAATCAAGGTAGGAAAGCCCCATTTTTGCTGTATCGGGAAGTATTTTGAAATAAGAAAAAGCTGATGAAAAATTTCCCTGGAAAAAGAAAGTAATCATAGCAAGCCCGAGTGAAAGAATTCTTACGATTAAATCCATAGATTTAAACCTCCTTTATAGAAACCATTTAGTTAAGCATATCATCTGAAACAGTTTTTGTCAATAAAAAAGATGGCATTGTCGGAGTGTTTTCAGATAATGCCATCTTATAAATTTGTCAGCGGTTATTAATTGTTTTCATATTGTTCAAAGTAATCAAAAGGATTTACATATGTGGTTGCTTCCTCTGATGCAGTTGAACCTTTGTCTTCAACAAGTTCTGCTGAAACTTCAAATTCTTCAATAGTATAATCAGTGTTGACTCTGCATATGGTCAGTTCAAGTATATCGCCAACTTCGGAATTATCCACGATGTCAAGCAATACATCAGGTGTGTCAAGGTCGTAACCGTTAACTGCTGTTATCATATCTCCGATAAGAATGCCACTGTCGTTAAGGTTGCTATCACTTGAAATGCTTCTGATAACAAGTGAACCTGCGGGAAGACCTTTGATTCTGACAACCATTGCATAAGTGTCATGTGATGTTGCAAGGCTGTAAGTGATGCCGAGTTTGGGTCTGTTGGGCACATAGCCGTTTTCAATAAGCTGATTAGCAATGTCGAGAGCTGTGGAAATGGGAATTGCAAAGCTCATACCTTCATATTCGGTGCTTGCGATTTTTGCAGAGTTGATGCCTATAACCTGACCACTGTTGTTAAGAAGAGCACCGCCTGAGTTACCGGGGTTGATTGCAGCATCATGCTGGATACATTCCATTGTATAGCCGATTTCGTTGTTGATTGAACGGCTGATTGATGAAACGATACCGCTTGTGACAGAACCGAAGAATTCTGAACCACCGGGGTTACCTACTGCATAAACGGGAGAGCCGACCTGCAACTGTGAAGAATCGCCGAATTGTGCACATGTAAGATCTGTTGTGTTAACTTTAAGCACACCGATATCAGTCTGTAAATCGTAGCCTACGATTGCTGCGTCATAAGTTGTACCGTCTTCCAGGAGAATTTCAACGCTTATGCCACTGTCGCTGATAACGTGAGCACAGGTGATAATATAAGTTGATTTTCCGTCTTTTGAAATTGCAGCCACAACGCCGGTGCCTTCGCCCGCTTCTGTTTCGGGAGTGAAAGTACTGCCTGTAGTGTAAACAAGCACACCTACGCATGAAACTCTGCCGATTTCTGCAACTCTTACTGAATCAACGGGTTCTCCTGTGATAGTAGGTGCAGTGGTTATTACTGTGCCGTCACCGGTAAGGCTTTCGGTGGTGGGGTTATCAGAGAGATTAATAAATCCGCCTTTTCTGACAATAACTACACCGGAGATGACAAGTGCAAGAGCGAGAATTATGGCGATTATAATAAGAGTTATTCTCATACCGCTGTTTTTACTGCGTTTATTATCGCCTTCGTTTTTATTATCGTTTACGCCTGTGTAATACTGAGTGCTCTGATAGTAGGGGTTGTAATTATTAACAGGCGGAGCATACTGTACATACGGATTCTGGTTATTTACATTCTGCTGTGAAGAAAAGTCAGGTTGACTGTCAGGCTGTTGCTGATTTGTTCCTTCAGGCACAGTGTTGTCATTTTGTGCAGGATTTTCCTGTTGCTGAATATTTTCTTCGCTGACAGGCTCAGGCACAACATTGTTGTCTTTTTCAATTTCCGGAATATCGTTGTTTTTGTTTTCGTCCATACTGAACTCCTTTAGAATGGTTTTACCGGTTTATATTAACCGATGTGTTTTACAAACATTTTCTGATAATTTAAATAAATTATAAACAAATTTTTATACGTTGGGCAAAGAGAATCTGAATTCTGTATATTTGCCGGTCTGACTTGATGCATCAACTGTGCCGCCGTGCATTTCGACAATTGATTTCACAATATACAAGCCAAGGCCAGTACTTTTTGTGTCAAGACTTCTTGATTTATCAACTTTATAGAATCTTTCAAAAATTCGTTCGATTTCATCGGTGGGAATACCTGCACCGCTGTTTTTGATAATAACAGTTGTGAAATCATCGTCCTGAGTTGCACGCACGTTGATGTAACCACCGTTTTCGGTGAATTTTACTGCATTGTCAACAAGGTTGTAAACAACCTGATTTATAAGGTCTTTGTCAATGTTTACATAAAGGTTATCCATAGAATCAAGACCTGTGATGTCTATAGATTTCTGATTGATTGATTGTTCAAAAGAAAGAAGGGTATTGAATATCATTGCCGATATGTCAGTTCTTTTGAGATTAAGAGAAAGTTCGCCTGCTTCGATTTTGGAAAGATTGAGCATAGAACTTACAAGGCGTGCAAGACGTTTAACCTCGTTTGATACAACTTTGAGATATTTTTCTTCTTCTTCGGCAGAAATTGTGCCGTCAAGAATACCATCAATAAATCCGCCGATTGAGGTCATAGGCGTTTTTAACTCATGGGAAACATTTGCAATAAAGCTTCGTCGTGAATCTTCCAGTTTTGAAAGAGATTGCGCCATAGAGTTAAGTGCGTGACCAAGGTCAGCAAGTTCATTGGTTCCCTTTATTTCAATTCGTCTGCTGAAATCACCTGTTGCGTATTCTTTGGTAATCTGCGACATTTTTCTCAAAGGTTTGGTAATTGAGTATGTTACAATGTAAATTGCGACAAAGGCAACGACGAAAGCAACAAGAGCAGATGAAAGGAACATTTTTAAAACTGATGAAACAAAGGGATAAGTATTGTCCAGTTCAGGCTGTGTGCCGATTATTACAGCAATTACTTTGCCATTCGCTTTGATAGGTTCGCCTACCATAAGGGAAATTTTCTCACCAAGCTCCGGAATATCTTCTGATGTCTGGAAATCACCTTTTACCGCTTCATCAATAATTCTTTTAGGTATTTTTATTTTTGAGTGAATTTCACAATAAGGTTTCGTATTTTCAAGACGTATAGAGCTGACAATATCTTTACACAACAGCACGTTACCGTTAAGGTTGCAGATGTAAATGTCTGATTCAATTGAAGTTGAAACGAGCGACAACGAATAAGCAAGAGTAACAGTAGGGTCGTTGATATATTGTCCGTCACTGTCAAGTTCAAAATATTCAGTTGCTGTCTGGGAAAGAGTGTTTACGTTTTCTTTAAGAACAGAAAAGTTGTTTTCTCTCCAGTATTGTGCAATGAATAAAAGCAATGATACGCCGAGAACAACAAGCACAATAAGCATAGATACGAAAATACTTATATAATACTTTATGAAAGTACTTGATCTCCTGAATCTTTTGAACCTTTTAAAAGCACGAACAGGTGATTTCAATTTTCGCATCTCCTTTCTTGTGACAATGTTTTATTGAAAGTTATTTTATTTTGCTTCGAATTTATATCCTACGCCCCATACGGTTTTGAGTTCCCATTTATCGGAAACGCCTTCGAGTTTTTCTCTTAAGCGTTTAACGTGAACGTCAACTGTTCTTGAGTCACCATAGTAATCAAAGCCCCATACTTCGTCAAGAAGCTGGTCACGTGTGAAAACACGATTGGGGTTTGAAGCAAGGTGGAAAATAAGTTCCATTTCTTTTGGAGGAGTGTCAATCTGTTCTCCGTTTACTTTCAGTTCATAGTTTGTAAGGTTGATTGAAAGTTTGTCAAAGCATACTTCCTTGATTTCTTCTGTCACAGTGGGCACAGTTCTTCTGAGAACGGCCTTGATACGTGCAACAACTTCTTTTGTTTCAAAGGGCTTTACGATATAGTCGTCAGCACCCAGTTCGAGGCCGAGAACTTTGTCGAAAGTTTCGCTCTTGGCGGTAATCATAATAATGGGTTTGTTTGAAGTTTTTCTGATTTCTCTGCAAACCTGCCAACCATCAAGTCCGGGAAGCATAATGTCGAGAAGGGTAATGTCAGGCTGTTCTTCCTGAAAAGCTAAAATTGCAGTGTGTCCGTCATTTGCTATTATTGTTGAATATCCTTCTTTTTCGAGATAAAGTCTGAGAAGTTCGCAGATGTTGGTATCATCATCAACTATGAGAATTTTTTCTGTTGCCATAATAGACCACTCCTTTTCAAGTATACAAGTATATTATACCTTATTTTTTGGTAATAGTATGTACTATTTTTTAATAATACATAAAAGGTTTTTCCATATTATTCATAATTCTACATCATTTTGCTGATTTTAACAAGATTGTTTTAAAAAGTTTTTTATAATTATAATTCAACGGTCCCATTTTCGGGCAAGGTCGTTAATCTGGTCAGCAAATTTTGATAAATCTTTATTTGTGCCGCCTTTGTTGCGATATATAACATCCATAAGATGTTTGCCTGCCATAACAAGCCTTTCAAAAACATTTGACGGTTTCTTTGATTTCTTTTCAAGGACCTTTGTGTTACCTTTTTCAATACATTCATTTGTAACAAGGTCATACACAGCACCGTTGAAAGGTGCAACTGCCGGAATATCAAGAGCCGTTTTTATTGTTTCGGCAAAGTTTTCGCATGTGACATTGTCGCCGTGGTTAACATAAACTTTTTCGGGCTTTTCATTTATATTATAAAGCCAGTCAAGAAGCATCTGCTTATCTGCGTGTCCGCTTATGCCTTCCATAATTTCTATTTTTGCTTTCACCTGAATATCTTCAGAGAAAAGTTTTATATTGCGTGCGCCGTCTGTGAGCATTCTGCCGAGAGTGCCGTGTGCCTGATATCCTACAAATAAAACGGTACATTCTTTTCGCCACAGATTGTGTTTGAGATGATGCCGGATTCTTCCTGCTTCACACATTCCGCTGGCTGAAAGAATAATTTTAGGCTTGCCGTCTGAATTGATTTTTTTAGAATCATCGCTTGTAACAGAAAGACTGAGCCCTTTGAACTTGATAGGCTCAATATTGTCTTTGAGCAGTTTCAGTGTTTCTGAATCGTAATAATCAAGCAATTCATCGTCGTTGCTGTAGATTTCAGTTGCTTCAACGGCAAGTGGACTATCAACCCAAACAGGGAAATTTCCGTGACCGTTGATAAGATTCTTTTCTTTTATTTCTCTTAAAAGGTAAAGCATCTCCTGTGTTCTGCCGATTGCAAAGCAGGGGATAATCACGTTTCCGCCGTTGTCAAAGGTGTCCTGAATTATGCGTGTAAGCTGCGTTACATAATCAGGTCTTGCACCGTGAAGTCTGTCGCCATAAGTTGATTCGATAACTACAACATCTGCTTTTTCAGGCTTCTGAGGGTCGCGAATCAGAGGACGTGAAACATTTCCTACATCACCTGAAAAAAGAATAACTTTTTCATTTCCGTTTTCGTTTATTGTCACTTCTATTGAAGCAGAGCCGAGAAGATGTCCTGCATCAATGAATTTAACGGAAATGCCGTCGAGAATATCATATTTTGATGAATATTCACAACCTTTGAATAAGGGAAGTGTTTTAAACACATCCTCTGTGGTATAAAGAGGATTGTATTCACCTTCGCCTGAGCGTGCAGCTTTTCTGTTTTTCCATGTGGCTTCAAGCTCCTGAATGTGTGCGGAATCAAGAAGCATTATTGAGCAGAGCTTCTGCGTGGCTGTGGTTGAATAAATCGGCCCTTTGTAGCCGTTTGCAGTAAGCATAGGAATTTTGCCTGAATGGTCAATATGCGCGTGAGTAAGCAAAATGCAATCTATTTCTGCAGGAGTGACAGGAATATCGCAGTTTTCATAAGTGTCAGCACCTTGCTCCATTCCGCAGTCTATGAGAATATTGTATCCGCAGGCATTGAGAAGTGTGCATGAGCCTGTAACTTCGTGTGCCGCGCCGAGAAATGTAAGTTTCATATTATCACCTCTTAAAATAAGTATATACGCAAATTGGTCAAAAATCAAGTTTTTTGACTTTCGTTTGAAATTTTAAAAAACAAAAAAACGAGAAAAAAAGAGAAAAAACGAGAAAACGTGAGATATTTTAAAATATCGCTTGGTCAAAAGTTATTTTTGACCTTTTTTGACCTTTGATTTAACGAAAAAATCGGTTATAATAATAACCGTAAGGTCAAAGAAAGTCAAAGTCAAAAACCACTACGCAGAATAAAAACAGGAAGTGATTAATATGAATTTAAGTAACGCAATAGCTCAGATGATATTGGAAATGCTTGAAACTGACGGATATACGGAAATTCAGCGAAATGAAATGGCTGAAACTCTCGGTTGCGTGCCCAGCCAGATAAATTATGTAATTTCTTCGCGATTCACTCCCGAGCATGGTTATATAGTAGAAAGCCGCAGAGGAGGCGGTGGTTATATCCGCATCACAAGAGCAAAATATGATAAAGGCACTGCTCTTATGCACGTTGTTAACGGAATAGGCTTAAAGCTTGACGATAAAACCTGCAGGGCACACCTTTATAACCTTAATTATCAGAATCTGCTTGATGATAAAACAACAAAGCTCATTGTTGCTGCAACTTCAGAAAACTGCCTTCGTGCAGCACCCCAGGAAACAAAGGATGAAATCAGAGCAGCAATTTTCAAACAGATGTTGTTGAGTTTAATGTGATTAAGACGAGGAGGAAAAAGTTATGTTATGTCAGAATTGTAAAAAACACGAAGCCACAACACATATTAAAAGTGTGGTAAACGGAGAATATACACAGCTTCATCTGTGTACTGAATGTGCTTCAAAACTTGGCTACGGTGATGTGTTTTCAGGCTTCGGATTTGATTTGGGAGATTTCTTCGGCAATTTCTTCTCAAAGCCGAAAACAATGCTTGCAGGAAACAAGATTGAACGTTGCGGAAAATGCGGAATGTCTTTTGAAGAAATCGTAAAAACAGGCAAAATCGGTTGTGCTGATTGTTATGAAAAGTTTTATGAAATGCTTCTCCCGTCAATACAGAGAATTCACGGCAAAACACAGCATAGCGGCAAGGTTGCAGACACAGTAAAATCTGACGAAGTGAAAAAAGAAAAAACAAAAGAAGAAATTATCGCAGAGCTGAAAGAAGAAATGAAAGTTGCAATAGAAGAACAGAATTTCGAAAAAGCAGCAGAACTCAGAGATGCAATAAAGGAAAAGGAGAGTGAAATGTAATGGGCAAATGGTACAGAGATTTCGGACCTGAGGGCGATGTTGTTCTCAGCACAAGAATAAGGTTTGCAAGAAACATCAAGGAATATCCTTTTCCGTTCAGACTTGATGAAGATAAGAAAAAAGAATTGAATTCACGAATCAAAGATGCAATTTTGTCCGATAATGAAAATATGAGCTTTATCGAGATGGAATCTGTGCCTGCATTCCAGACAGTTTCCCTTGCAGAAAGGCATCTCATCAGCCCTGAATTTGCAGGTCCGTCAAAGGCAAAAGCGCTTATTCTTTCTGACGAAGAAGATATAAGCATAATGCTTCAGGAAGAAGACCATCTGAGAATTCAGGCAATGGAAGCAGGTTTGAATCTTGAAAAAGCTTATGAAAAAGCAGAAAAAATCGAAAAAGATATCGGTATGGTTTTAAACTATGCCTTTGACGAAAGAATAGGCTTTCTTACTCAGTGCCCCACAAATCTCGGCACAGGAATGAGAGCGTCAGTAATGCTCCATCTCCCTGCACTTACAAAAAGAGGTCTTATTTCAAAGCTTTCATCAACTGTTTCAAAATTAGGTCTTGTAATCAGGGGCGCTTTCGGTGAAGGAAGTCAGCCCGGCGGTGATATTTATCAGGTAAGCAATCAGATTACTTTAGGTATAAGTGAAAAAGAGGCAATTTTCAACCTTGATTCAATTGTGAAACAGATTATTTCTCAGGAGAGAAATGCACGTAAGGAATTGATTGAAAATGAAGACTATCTTGATTCAATTTTCAGAGCATACGGCATTCTTAAATATGCAAGAAAACTTACTTCAAACGAATTTATGAAGCTTATTTCTCTTGTAAGGCTGGCTGTGGCAGAAAAAATTATTGATATTGATATTGAAAAAATCAATGCAATGATTCCCGATATGCAGCCTGCTACGGTGAATGTGAGAAATTCTGCAATTCTTGATGCAGAAGAAAGAGATAAATTAAGAGCAAAGGAAGTAAGAGAAATATTAGAATAACAGAAACAAAACAAAATATAAACGGAGGTAACAGTTATGTATAAATTTTCAGGTTTTACTGAAAAGGCCAATATGGCTTTAAATGAAGCGATGACATCTGCTGAAAATTTAGGCCATGCGTATGTAGGCAGCGAACATCTTCTGATGGGACTTCTGTCTGTGGACGGGGTGGCATCAAGTGTTCTCTCCTCAAAAGGTATAACAAAAGAAAAAGTAGAAGATATTCTCAGAATGAGCGTGGGATTAGGCACACCGACAGACCTGACACCTGCAGATTTCACCCCAAGGTCAAAGCACATTGTGGAATATGCTGTGGCACTTGCATCTTCTTCAGGTCAGGCTCTTGTCGGTACTGAGCATATTCTTCTTGCGATTATAAGAGAAAGCGAAGGCCTTGCCGTAAGCATAATTTCTGAATTGGGCGTTTCGGTGAATGAAATTTCTTCGGAAATCAGCAGAGCGTTTGATTCAAACAGTGCAGATAACGGCAAGAAAAATGATTCAAAGGCGAAATCAAATGTGCCTACGCTGGAAAAATTCGGCAGAAATCTTACTGAATTGGCAATGCAGAATAAGATAGACCCTGTTATCGGCAGACAAAAAGAAATTGAAAGAGTTGTTCAGATTCTGTCGAGAAGAACAAAAAATAATCCATGCCTTATCGGTGAGCCGGGTGTTGGTAAAACTGCAATAGCAGAAGGCCTTGCCCTTAAAATTGCAGAAGGGGAAGTGCCGGAGCTTCTTAAAGATAAAAAGCTATATACCCTTGACCTTACGGGTATGGTAGCAGGTACCAAATACAGAGGTGACTTTGAAGAAAGAATCAAAACAGCAATGGATGAAGTGAAAAAAGCGGGAGATGTGATTCTTTTTATAGATGAAATCCACACTCTTATCGGTGCCGGGTCTGCAGAAGGTGCAGTTGATGCGGCAAATATATTGAAGCCCTCACTTGCACGTGGCGAAATTCAGCTTATCGGTGCAACTACTATTGATGAATACAGAAAGCACATTGAAAAAGATGCAGCGCTTGAAAGGCGTTTTCAGCCTGTTATGGTAGGTGAGCCTTCCGAAGAAGAAGCAGTGGAAATTCTGAAAGGGCTTAAAGATAAATATGAAGCTCACCATAAAGTGAAAATCAGCGAAGAATCAATTAAGGCTGCAGTCAGCCTTTCATCAAGGTATATCGGCGACAGATTTCTCCCTGATAAAGCAATAGATTTAATTGATGAAGCTTCTTCTAAAGTAAGGCTGCGTGCTTATACAACGCCTGCAGACCTGAAAGATATTGAAGATAAAATAAAATCAATCCGTGGAGAAAAAGAGCACGCAGTGTCTAATCAGGATTTTGAAACTGCAGCAAAACTCCGCGATGAAGAAAAAAGCCTTGTGTCTTCACTTGAAGAAAAGAAAGAAGCACGTCGCAAGCAGCTGCAATCTTTCAGTGGTGAAGTAACTGCAGAAGAAATTGCAGAAATTGTGGCAGACTGGACCGGTATTCCCGTAACGCAGTTAACTGAAGAAGAAAGTGCAAGGCTTCTTAAAATGGAAGATGTGCTTCACGAGAGAATCGTAGGTCAGGACGAAGCGGTAACTGCCGTTGCAAAGGCAATAAGACGTGGCAGAGCAGGTCTCAAAGACCCGAAACGACCCACAGGCTCGTTTATTTTCCTCGGTCCTACAGGTGTGGGTAAAACTGAACTTTGCAAAACACTTGCAGAAACGATGTTCGGCTCTGAAAGTGCAATGATACGCTTTGATATGTCTGAATATATGGAAAAGCATACAGTGTCAAGGCTTGTAGGCTCTCCTCCCGGATATGTAGGCTATGATGAGGGCGGACAGCTGACAGAAGCAATCCGCAGAAAACCATATTCGGTTGTGTTGTTTGACGAAATTGAAAAAGCACACCCTGATGTTTTCAATATACTTCTGCAGATTCTTGAAGACGGTATACTGACAGATTCTCAGGGCAGAAAAGTTGATTTTAAAAACTCTATAGTTATTATGACTTCAAATGTAGGCGCAAAACTCATAACAGATAAAAAATCATCTTTCGGTTTTTCAGCAGAATCATCTGAAAACATTTCTCACGAAAAAATCAAAGAATCTGTGCTTGGTGAATTGAAGCAGTGCTTCAAGCCTGAGTTTTTAAACAGAATTGACGACATTATCGTTTTCAGACAGCTGACACAGAGTGATATTGAAGAAATAGCCGGAAGAATGCTGGCTACGCTTAAAAAGAGAGTTTCAGCCCTTGGTATTGAAGTTGATTTTTCAGATGAAGCCATAAAGAAGATTGCAGATGCAGGCTTTGACCCTGTTTACGGAGCAAGACCGTTGAGACGCGCGATTCAGTCGAAGATTGAAGACACACTTTCGGAGCTTATGTTAGACGGACGCGTTAAAGCGGGAAATAAATATATCTGCAATGTAAATGAAGACAATTTCACATTTGATGAACTTAATTAACAAAAGGTTTACATTTGAAATATTGACATTATTATCCATCAGTTGTATATTATATGTAGTCTTTAGCACTCTCTCTTATCGAGTGCTAAAGCAACATATAAAGGCGGTGAGAAGATGGAAATGACAGAGCGTAAAAAGCAGATACTCTCGGCTATTATAGAAAAATATATAAAAACAGGTGAACCTGTGGGCTCAAAGATGTTGCTTGAAAGCCTTGATTTTCCCGTTTCTTCAGCAACCGTCAGAAATGAGATGGCTTCACTTGCAGAAGAAGGCTATCTTGAGCAGCCCCACACATCATCAGGCAGAATACCTACCCAGAAAGGCTATAGGTATTATGTTGATGAATTAATGTGCGAAAGGGCCATTGATGAAGAGCAGAGAAGACGCATTGATATGATGCTGGGCACCCACTTCGGCGACCCGGAGAAACTTTTAAGGGAAGCATCGGCAATTCTTGCTGACATTACTGATTGTGCCGTTGTGACCACAACGCCCACAAGTCAGGGTGCATCAATCCGTAAGGTTGAGCTTGTGCCTGTAAGCAGAAGAACAGCAATTGTTGTAATGCTCACTTCATCAGGTATACTTAAAAATAAAGTCTGCAGAACAGATGTTGATATAACAGAAAATATCGTTCAGATGTTCTATAAAATGGCAGCAGAAAAATTTATCGGCAAACCGCTCAGAAGCATGGCAGACATAGTTTTGCAAAGCCTTGTGGTGTCTTTGGGTGAATATGCACTTGCAATGAGCCCCATAGTTGTGGCACTTTCAGACCTGGCACAGGAAGCTATGAGAGCAGACATAGTGCTCGGCGGTCAACAGAATCTTTTCAACAACAGAGAAATCAGTTCGGATGTTTTCGGAATAATGGAATTTCTTTCAAAGAGAGACACACTTTTAGATGTCCTTTCCGGCACGAATAACGGACTGAATGTATACATCGGCAAGGAAAATCCGTTTACTCCGCTTCAGTATTCAAGTATGATTGTTTCACCTTATACTGTTTCGGATTCATTCGGCGGAGCATTCGGAATTATAGGTCCTACACGTATGGATTACGCAAGGCTTGTGCCCAGCGTGAAATATCTTACTAAACTTGTCGGCGAAATTATCAGTGCAGAAAGGGATGAGTAAAGTGGCAGAAGAAATCAAGGAAGAAGTTAAGGAAGAAGTAAAATCAGAAAAGAAAGAATCTAAAAAAGAATCTAAATCAAAGAAAGCTGATAAAATCGAAAAGCTTGAAAAAGAGCTTGAAGAAAAAAATAATCAGATGCTTCGTCTCGCTGCAGAATATGACAATTTCAGAAAACGCACACAGCGTGAAAAAGATGCAATTCACGGCGACACAAAAGCACAGCTTATCGGCGAATTGCTTGCAGTTGCCGATAACTTTGAAAGAGCACTCGCAAACGAAAACGGCAGTGCAGAAGACCTTCGCAAAGGTTTTGAAATGATTTCAAAACAGTTTGACGATATTCTCGCAAAGAATTCAGTTGAGAAATTCGGCGAAAGAGGCGAAGATTTTGACCCTAACATTCACAGCGGCGTAATGCACGTTGACGATGAAACTCTTGGCGAAAACACAATTGCACAGGTTTTCAGCAAGGGATACAGAATGGGTGACAGAATAATCCGTCACGCAGTTGTGCAAGTAGCAAACTAAAATATATCAAATAAGTTAACAACCCTTAGGAGGAAAAATATTATGTCAAAAGTTATTGGTATCGACCTTGGTACAACAAACTCATGTGTATCAGTTATTGAAGGCGGCGAACCTGTTGTTATTGCAAACGCAGAGGGCGCAAGAACAACTCCCTCAGTTGTAGGTTTCGGCAAAAACGGCGAAAGAATGGTAGGTCAGGTTGCTAAAAGACAGGCAATCACAAACCCTGACAGAACAATCAGTTCAATCAAACGTCAGATGGGTTCAGACTACAAAGTGGCAATCGACGATAAAAAATACACACCTCAGGAAATTTCAGCAATCATTCTTCAGAAACTTAAAACAGATGCTGAAAGCTACATCGGCGAAAAAGTTACAGAAGCAGTTATCACTGTTCCTGCATATTTCACAGACGCACAGCGTCAGGCTACAAAAGACGCAGGTAAAATTGCAGGCCTTGATGTAAAGAGAATTATCAACGAGCCCACAGCAGCAGCTCTTGCTTACGGCATTGATAAAGAAACAGACCAGAAAGTTATGGTTTATGACTTAGGTGGCGGTACATTCGACGTTTCAATCATCGAAATGGGCGATGGTGTTCAGGAAGTTCTTGCAACTGCAGGTAACAACCGTCTCGGCGGTGACGACTTTGACCAGAAGATTATCGACTGGCTTGCAGACGAATTCAAGAGAGAACAGGGCATCGATCTTCGCGGTGATAAAATGGCTATGCAGAGACTTAAAGAAGCTGCAGAAAAAGCAAAGATTGAACTTTCAGGTGTTACAACATCACAGATCAGCCTTCCTTTCATCACAGCAGATGCAACAGGCCCCAAACACCTTGAAATGACTCTTACAAGAGCAAAGTTCAACGAAATGACAGCTTCACTTGTTGAAGCAACAATGGGTCCTGTACGTCAGGCAATTGCTGACTCAGGTCTTAAAACAACAGAAATCGACAAAATCCTTATGGTTGGCGGTTCTTCAAGAATCCCCGCTGTTCAGGAAGCTGTTCAGAAATATCTCGGCAAAGAACCTTTCAAAGGCATCAACCCCGATGAATGTGTAGCAATGGGTGCTGCAATTCAGGCAGGTGTTCTCGGCGGCGAAGTTAAAGGTCTTCTCCTCCTTGACGTTACTCCTCTTTCACTCGGTATTGAAACAATGGGTAACATCAACACAAAAATCATCGAAAGAAACACAACTATCCCTGTTAAGAAGAGTCAGATTTTCTCAACTGCAGTTGATAACCAGCCTTCAGTTGAAGTTCATGTTCTTCAGGGTGAACGTGAATTTGCTAAAGATAACAAAACTCTCGGCATTTTCCACCTTGACGGCATTATGCCTGCAAGACGTGGTGTTCCTCAGATTGAAGTAACATTCGATATCGACGCTAACGGTATTGTTCACGTTTCAGCAAAAGACCTTGGCACACAGAAAGAACAGTCAATTTCAATCACATCTTCAACAAATATGTCTAAAGATGATATTGAAAAGGCAGTTCGTGAAGCTGAGCAGTTTGCAGAAGAAGATAAGAAACGCCGTGAAGAAGTAGACCTCAGAAACGGTGCAGACCAGATGGTTTACCAGTGCGAAAAAATGCTCAACGAAGAAGGCGACAAATTCCCTGCAGAAGACAAAGCAGTTCTTACTGAAAAAGTAGACGCTCTCAAAGAAGCACTCAAGGGCGAAGACATCAACCTTATCAAATCAAGACAGGATGAACTTCAGGCAAAATTCTATGAGATTTCAGAAAAAATTTACAAGGCTGCAAATCCTCAGGGTGCTGAAGGCTTTGACCCAAACGCTCAGGCAGGTTATGAAAACGCTACAGGCGAAGAATACACAGAAGCAAACTACACTGATGTTGAATAATTTGTTTTAAATATTTAAATCTTTATTCACATATTAGTGGTACGATAAATTAAGTTTAAGCAACGAACCACAAACTTTTTTGTTTGCGGTTCGCTGCTTGCGTGTTACAGAATTATAAAGGAGCCGGTATCTTTGGCTGAAAAAAGAGATTTTTATGAAGTGCTGGGAATTCAGAAAGGCGCTTCTGATGATGAAATTAAAAAAGCATACAGAAAAATGGCGAAGCAATATCATCCTGACCTTAATCCCGGTGACAAAACAGCGGAAGATAAGTTTAAGGAAGTAAACGAAGCTTACGAGGTGCTTTCTGACAGCACCAAAAAGGCTCGTTACGACCAATTCGGTCACGCAGGCGTAGACCCTAACTTCGGTGCAGGCGGTGGCGGCGGATTCGGTGGCGGATTCGGCGGTTTCGGTGACGGAATGGAATTTGATCTCGGAGATATTTTCGGTAGCTTTTTCGGCGGTGGATTCGGTGGCGGACGCAGTTCAAACCCCAATGCACCAAGACGCGGTGAAGACCTGCAGTCAAGAGTTACTATTTCTTTTGAAGAAGCAGCAAAAGGTTGCAAGAGAAATATTGACGTAAGCCGTATTGAAACCTGCCCTGAATGTTCAGGCTCAGGTGCACAGAAAGGCACATCTCCCTCAACATGCCCTGAATGTAACGGCAGAGGCCAGGTGAATGTGCAGCAGAGAACACCTTTCGGCGTTATTTCCACAACAAGGCAGTGCTCACGTTGTGGCGGTAAAGGCAAAATTATCACTTCCCCCTGTTCAAAATGTCACGGAAGCGGAAGACATTCCAAACGTTCAACTATCGAAGTCAACATTCCTGCAGGTATTGATGATAAGCAGGTTGTTAACCTCAGAGGCGAAGGCAATAAGGGTGCAAACGGAGGCCCTGCAGGCGACCTGAAAGTTGCAGTGTTTGTGGGCAGCCATCCTTTCTTTGAAAGAGACGGCTACAATGTATGGTGTAATATTACTGTATCGTTTGCTCAGGCAGTTTTAGGCGACAGCCTTCTTGTTGAAACACTTGACGGTAAAGTGAAGTATGATTTGCCGGCAGGCACACAGCCGGGCAAAGTTTTTGTACTTAAAGGCAGAGGTATCCCTGTTCTCAACGGCAGAGGAAAAGGCGACCAGCTCATCAGAATTAATGTTGATGTGCCAAAAAATCTTACTGCCCACCAGAGAGAACTTATCAGAGAATTCCAGGCTGAATTCGGCGACAGCGGAAAACAGGCTGAAACCTACAAGGGCGGGGCTGAAGAAAAGAAAGGTTTCTTCGGCAAACGCAAAAAATAAAAGAGTTAAAACAAAAACCTCGTAAGACGTTTGCCTTACGAGGTTGATTTTTTATATGTTGTTTAAGTGACAATTGGTTCGTCTTTGTCAGAATTTTTTTCGTGGAACATTGGCGGACGATACATCATAAAAGCATGTTTGCATACTTCAAGGTCAACTGAGCTTACATCGCCTGCAAATTCGCCGTCAACAGTCCACGGAATTGCTGAACCATCAAGAGTTTCTATTTTAATGTTTGAGCCTTCAAGGAATTTTATATTCTCATGTTCAAGATTTTTCTTAAGAAGACATTGTGCAATTTTAAGCCAGCCTTTTACTGTGCCGGGGTTTTCGGCAAAAAGAACTTCAAATTTTCCGTCATTCAGGCAAACTGTGGTTTCGTCAAGGTGAATGATTTTGCCTACTGTAAGGGAGTTTGAAATTGAGCCGAACATAAATTTGCCCTCAAAAGTTTTGCCGTCAACTGTGCAGCGCATCGGCACGCCCTTAATATCTTTCACTTCTTTTGCGGCTTCATAGAAATATGCAAGTCTGCCGATTTTATTTTTAAGCTTCTGCGAAGTTGCATATGAGCATTTTGTAAAAGCACCGAAAGAAGCAACGTAAGTGAAATATCTTCCGTTGAATGAACCCAGGTCACAAGGTCTGGGCGGCTCTGTCACAATAGTCTGCACGGCTTTGTCGCTCTGAGAAGAAAGACCGATAGTGTTGGCAAGGTCGTTTGTAGTACCTGCAGGGATAAATCCGATTTCAGGTTTGTTTTCCAGCGTCATTATGCCGTTCATGATTTCGTTGAATGTGCCGTCGCCGCCTTTGCACACAACGATATCGTATTTACTTCCTTCTTTTTTTGCGAATTCTGTTGCATCGCCGGCACCGGTTGTGTTCATAATAGTAACAGCGTAATCATGTTTGCTGAACATTCTGAGAATTTCATTTATTTCATTATTACGCTTTGTCATACCGGATTTTGGGTTGCTGATTATAAGAATTTTCTTTTTCATTTGTACACCTTTTAATTTGTGTTATAATAAGTTACCGTGTAATTATATCATTGATTTATATTTTATGCAATAGGAATTGTTGTGTTATTATGAACAAAAATAAAACATTTACGGACTTGCCTATAAAGCAGAGTCCGTAAATGCTTTTCAGGAAATAATATGAAGCTTGTTTTAAAACATATAATAGCTTTTTCAGCAATAGGGGCAGTCTTTTACGCCATCGTTACACTGGGGATGTGTGCAGGCTTTTTTTACCTCGTTGCCTTTAACAATTGTAGTAACAAATCCTGTTCCTTTGCAAAGGGAGCAGGCAATAGTGCCCTGACCTGAGCAGTGAGTACAGTGTTCGCTTTTGTTATCGTCAGCATTGTTATTATTCGGAGTGTTGTTACCGGGATAGCGGTCTGGCTTGGTATAACCCGGAGTAATATTGCCCGGTGTATTGTTATCAGCAGCCTCAGTTACGACTACTGTAGCTTTTATTTCATAGCTGTTATAATTCCAATCACTATCATACCACGAAACCTGTGCTGTTACGTATCCCTCGCCCACAGAAATACCTTTGCCTGAACAACTGTGCGAATTGTTGAAACCTCCTGTTTTAAGCAGATTATCAGATACATTCCAGGAAATTGAATAATAATCGTCTCCCACATCCTGTTCGGGAAGCTCAAATTCAACTGTTTCGCCTATTGCTATAACATAAACATCTCCATCTGCAAGAGTGTAAGAGCCGGCACCATTGGCATCTTCATAAATGTCAGGGACAGTTTCCGGTTCCGTTTCAGGCTCTTGTGTAACATTTTCAGGCTCTGATGTGTCTTGTGAAGATGAATTGGTTGTTGATTCGCTGTATGTGCTGCTTTCTTCTTTTTCTTCTTCTGTTTCTGTTTCGGCTTTGTTAAGGATAGCATTGATTCCGCCTTTATAATCTTTCAGAATAAAAAATCCGCCGATGCAAACCGCAACTGCTGTTAACACTGCAACAATTGCAGTAATAACTTTTTTGCCTGATTTGCCTAACAGTTTGTTGATTGAATCAAAGGGGTCTGTAGGTGCTTTTGAATGTTCACGCAAATCATCTGTCTGAGTTTTTGATGATGAAACTTTTACTTTCGGCGCAGCAGAGTTTGCATTCTGTGTTATTGGAATTGCTTTTGGCGCAGCAGAGTTTGCATTCTGAGTTACGGGGATTGCTTTCAGCGCAGCAGAGTTTGCATTCTGAGTTACGGGGATTGCTTTCGGCGCAGCAGAGTTTGCATTCTGAGTTACGGGAATTGCTTTTGGCACAGCAGAGTTTGCATTCTGAGTTACGGGAATTGCTTTTGGCTCTGCAGAGTTTGCATTCTGTGTTATTGGAATTGCTTTTGGCTCTGCAGGAATCTGACTTACGGCATTGCCGCACTCAGGGCAGAATCTTGCTGAGTTATGCAATTCTTTTCCGCATTTTGTGCATTTCACCATTCAAGTCAGTCCTTTCTTTACCGTAATATGGTATTGTTTGTAGTTAATTATATGTAATAGTTTTTCGAGTGTTGTCAGCAGAGGGGACAAGATATTTTACCGCTGCCACCACATGAAGTGCAGGTTGAATACGTTGGTGGTTTGTATTCTCCTGAATAGTTAGGACCACTATAACTTACCTCACCTGAACCATAGCAAGTGTCACAGGAGACCATTCCCGTGTTATTACAGTAGATGCAGTTGTATGTGTTGTTATTGTTGTAATCATAGTTGTAATCGTAGTCATAGTCGTAATCATAATCATAATCGTAATTATAGTCGCCACCAGATGAGTTATCACCTAATACAGTTATTGTAATTGTTGTTTGATAATCAAGAATTTCGTAATCTTCATCCATATATTGGATAGTTACTATTAAATACCCTTCGCCTGCCGCTCGTGCAGTTCCGGAACAAGTCAGATCCTGAGAGCCATAACCACCGTTTTGTTTTAAGTGCCCTGAAAAGGACCATCCGACTACGTAGTAGCCTTCACTTAATTCTGTGTCAGTAATTCCGAATATGTCTGCAATCTGTGCAAGTGTAATTTCAAATTCTATTGTTTCGCCCATATTAATCGCATATTCATCACCATCTGTTACGTAATATGTGCCGGCACCTTTAGTGTCTGAATATTGGTCATCATCGTCTGAAACGGGGATATTTTCAGCGTTTGAATTGTTTTTATTGCTACCATTTTCTTTTTCTTCTTTTTTCTCCAGATATTTTTCATGGCTTGCAGCAAACATATTGTCGTCATTTTCTTTCCATATAAAAAATCCGCCTATTCCCACAGCCACTGCTGTAAGCACAGCAATAATGCAGATTAAAATGTTCCTGTTTTGCTTTGGGTTAGCAGGTTTTTTGATTTTGCTTACCTGTGGTGCAGGGTTTCTCATCTGAGTTGAGGGTATACCCATTTGTGATTGAGGTATTCCGGCTTGTGTTTGCAGTACGGTTGTTTGTGTTGCAGGACCCTGACTTATTGCACAGCCACAGCCGGTGCAGAATTTTTTTGAATCAGATAATTCTTTGCCACATTTCGGACATTTGGTCATAAAAGTCAATCCTTTCTTTGTTGTAAGCGAATTATAACATTTTCTTAAGCGTAATTAAACATGATTGTAATTATCGGGTGAGTAAATGTAATTTTCTGAAATTTGTTAAATAACGGTGCAGTTTGTTTTTGCCTGCACCGTTAAAGTTATAGTTATTTTCTTTTATATGTGCAGAATCTGAATTTGATTCCGTTTTCTTCCATAACTTCGCTTTCTTCAGCAAGATACCATTCTTCGTTTTCGTCAAGATTTGGGAAGAATTTGTCGCTTTTTTCTGCTTGCGAATCAATTTTTGTAACGATTGCTGTGTCGCAAAGGGGGAGCATCTGCTTGTAAATTGATTCGCCGCCGATAACGCAGATGTTATCTGAGTCTTCGTCTTTCAGAAGATTTACTGCATCTTCAACGCTTCTTGCCACATCAGCACCGTTGGCAGTGTAGCTTTCATCTCTTGAAAGAATAATGTTACGTCTGTTTTTCAGGGGAGCACCGTTTGGAAATGTTGCAAGAGTTTTTCTGCCGAGAATAACTGTTTTGCCTGTTGTGAGTCTACGGAAATTTTTCAAATCTTCCGAAATATGGAAAAGGAGATTACCGTCGTTGCCGATACCCCAGTTTTTATCAACTGCCACTACCTGAAACATCAGATTGCCACCTCGATTTTTTCATTGAAATCATTTGCCTTATAGTTTTCAAGGCTGAAGCTGTCTACTGTGAAATCGTAGAAGTTTGTGATGCTTGTATCAATTTTGAAAACGGGAGCATCAAACTGCGGGTTTTCAAGAAGCTTCTTAACCTGGGGGATGTGTCTGTCATAGATGTGAGCATCAGCCACAACGTGAACAAATTCGCCCACTTTAAGTCCGCTTACCTGAGCAAACATATGCACAAGCACAGCATACTGGCACACATTCCAGTTGTTTGCTGTGAGCATATCCTGTGAACGCTGATTGAGGATTGCATTGAGTTTATCGCCTGTTACATTAAGTATAAGACCATAAGCACAAGGTGCAAGTCCCATTTCGTTCAAATCGTGGTGGTTATAAAGGTTTGTCATAATTCTACGGCTTGCAGGGTTGTGCTTTAAATCATAAAGCACTCTGTCAACCTGGTCGAATTCACCTTCGGGATATTTGTGCTTAACGCCTAACTGATAGCCGTAAGCTTTGCCGATTGTGCCGTTTTCATCAGCCCATGAATCCCAGATGTGAGAATCAAGTTCGGAAATTTTATTTGACTTTTTCTGCCATATCCAGAGAAGTTCTTTGATACAACTTTTGAAAAAGGTTTTTCTTACTGTGATAATGGGGAATTCCTTGCTTAAATCATATCTGTTCACCATGCAGAATTTTTTGATTGTGTGAGCAGGTGTGCCGTCTTCCCACTTAGGGCGTACATTCAGTTCTTCATCTGAATAACCGTTTTCAAGTATGTCTTTTATGTTTTCTACGAAAACTTTATCTGCATAACTCATATTTTTACTCCTTAAAAATCAATTTCTGCAACAACGGGGAAGTGGTCTGAGGGATATTCTCCGTTTATTTTAGTTGTTTCAACAGTATATTTTTTTACGTCAATTTCTGGTGATACCATAATGAAATCGATGATTTCACCTTCATATTCACCGAATGCATTATATGTAACGCCATCGTCTGAAATTTCTGCTGCAAACTTTGAATCACGCAGTTTACCTGAAACGAGACCTTCGTAAAAATCAGAGCCTTGTGCAAAATTGAAGTCGCCTGTAACAATAGTGGGCGCAGAGAAACTTTCTGCTTTTTCAAAGATGAGTTTCATACCTTCTTTTCTTGCTTCAACGCCGATATGGTCAAGATGAGTGTTAAGATGGATAAACTTTTTATCAGTTTCTTTATCTCTGAGAAGTACCCATGAGCAGATTCTCACGCACACAGCGTCCCAACCTTTGCCGGGTTTATCAGGAGTTTCAGAAAGCCAGAAATTACCGCCGTCAACAACTTCATATTTGTCTTTTTTATAGAAAACTGCCGAATATTCGCCTTTGTTGTCGCCGTCATCACGTCCTACGCCTTCATAGCCGTAGTCAGTAAGGTTTGTTTTGAGAAAATCCATCCATTCAGGTGTTGCTTCCTGCACACCTAAAGTGTCAGGGTTGTTTTTCCTGATAATTTCAAGCACCATCGGCTCACGTTTTTCTCTTTCGTGACCTTCTTTTCCATAACAGAGGATGTTATAACTCATGGTTTTCATTTTTTTCACGCTCCGATTCAAAAGACCATATCAGAATAAATAGGATAATGGTCTGAAATATATTCTCCGTCAACGGTATCTCTTATTATTTTATATGTTTTTACGTCTGTGATTTTATTGTTGACCATAACAAAGTCAATGGGCAAACCATCTTCGCCGCCGTTGTAGGCGTGATAGGTTTTGCCTGACATTGTATCAACTGCCATATCCTGCGTGTCGGAGAAACCTGCTTTTGCAAACTCTGAATAAAGTTCAGTGCCTTTTTCAAAGTTGAAGTCTCCTGTGATGACAACGGGCATATCAAAACTTTTTGCTTTATCGAGCACAAGCTGAAGTCCGTTTTTCTTTGCAAGCTCACCCTGATGGTCAAGGTGTGCATTAAGATGGGCATACTGTTTGCCTGTTTCAAGGTTTTCAAGAATTACCCATGTGCAGATTCTGTTTTTCTGTCCGTCCCAACCTTTTGAAACTTTGTCAGGAGTTTCTGAAAGCCAGAAAGTGTCGCTGTCAACAACTTTATATTTATCTTTTCTGTAAAGAATTGCAGACATTTCACCGCTTATACCGCCCTGTGTGCCTGTAAGCCTGCCTACACCCACAATTCCGTATTGGGGAAGAAAGGCTTTCATATGGTAAAACCAAAGAGCCTCGCATTCCTGCACGCCAACAGAATCAGGGTAGTAATCTGCTATAAGCTGGGGCACGGTTTTGCCTCTGTGCCAGTCATTATAGCGTACATTGTAAGACATGATTCTGATTACATCTTCCTCGGGGATTTTGTCGCCGATTTCACACTGACCAACGCCGAAAGCGGCAAAGATAAGTGCAAAAATCATAGAAATATATTTAGATACAATTTTCATATCGTTAAATTACCATGTCAGAATAAATGGGGTAGTGGTCTGAAGTGTGTTTCAATTCATACTTCTCTCTTATAATAGTATAGGATTTAACATCAGTGATTTTATCGTTTACACAGATGAAATCGATGGGTTTGCCTGCTTCACCGCCACTATAACCATGATATGTCTTACCGTCCATTGTGTCGGGAGCCATATCCTGAACGTCTTTAAGACCACCGTTTACAAGTGAGTTATAAAGGTCACAGCCTTTTTCGAAGTTAAAGTCGCCTGTAACAACTGTGGGTATATCATAAGAAAGAGCCTTCTGTTTAACAAGTTCAACACCATTTGTACGAGCCTTTGCGCCCATATGGTCAAGGTGAGTATTCACGTGAGCGTATCTTTCACCTGTTTCTTTATTTTCAAGCACAACCCATGTGCAGATTCTGTTGCATGCTCCGTCCCAACCGCGTGAAACTTCGTCAGGAGTTTCAGAAAGCCAGAATGTGCCGCTGTCAATAAGGTTATACTTTGTTTTCTTATAAATAATAGCAGAAATTTCTCCGCAATCTTCGCTTAAATCGCCTGTGTCTCTGCCCACGCCTACGAAAGCGTAATCTTCAAGGCTTTCAGTAAGATTCTGATACCACTGATAAGTACATTCCTGAAGACCTGCTGAATCAGGAGCATAAGCTTCAATAAGACCGGGGACAAGGTTTTTTCTACGGTCATATTCATTGCAACGAATATTGAAAGACATAATTCTTGTCACTGATGCGTCTGTGTTTGCGAGTGAGTCCTTTTCGGGAACGGGATTATAGGTAACTCCGAAGAAACCTAAAAATGAGATAATAAATGATAAAAATGCTGCTGCGATTTTGTTGAAAAATTCTTTCATTTTTCGTCACCTTCCTTATTGATATTTCCGTCTGCGATGTCCTTGCCTGCAAGCACAACCCAGAAAGTTTTGAACATTATTCTGATATCCATTACAATAGTATGCTTTTCAACATACTCTTTGTCATATTTGACTTTTTGCTCGTCGCTTATAAAATCGCGTCCGTTAACCTGTGCCCAACCTGTGATTCCGGGACGCACGGAAAATACGTTGTTTTCTTCTCTGAGCTTCCGTATTTCTTTTTCCTGGGGAATAAGAGGGCGGGGGCCCACAAAGCTCATATCGCCTTTCAATATATTAAGAAGCTGAGGCAACTCATCAAGGCTTAATTTGCGAAGAATTTTACCGATGAATGTGATATCGTTTTCGATTTCTTCTTCAGTCAAATCTTCTGTTTTTGTCTGTCTCATTCCGTCTTTCATAGTACGGAATTTGTAAATTGTGAAAAGCGTGTTTTTATAGCCTACACGCTCTTGCTTGAATATTATCGGTCTGCCGCTTGAAATTAAAACAAGAATTGAAATTATCAATATTGCAGGAGAGAGAATTATAAGAGCAAGCAGACTGAAAATAAAATCCAGAAATCTTTTCATATAATTCTCCCTTACTTTGAGTATGTGTGGAATTCGCCCTTGATAAGAAGTGCTCTGGCAGGGGCGGCTTCCATTCCTTCAAGTTTAATGGGCTGTGCTATAAGGAAATAACTGCCCGTATCAACACCTGTAAGGTCAAGCCCTTCCAGAATTGCGATTTCTTTGTTTAAAAATGCCTTGTGAGGTGCAATCTGATTACCGCTTGTGCCTACAGAAAGGGCATCTGTGCCGAGAAGGAGACAGCCTGAATTTGCAGCAGCCTGAGCACCATGGTCGAGGAAATATGCTTTACCGCCTGATTTGAGAAGAATTCTGCGGCAACCTTTTGGAAAATTGTTTTCAACATATTCTCCTGTGATAGGTCCTTCAGGCACATCGATTACTTTGCATGGACCGATAAAAGGAATAACACTCATCTGGTCGATTGATTTTCCGTCTTCAACAAAGTGGAGGGGAGCATCAACGTGTGTTCCTGTGTGGCAGCATGCAAAGAATGCGTTCAGGTTGCAACTGTCGCCCTTTTCGATGCTTTGAAAATTCTGTTTTGTAGGTTCAGGGTCGCCGGGATAAACTTCGGCTGTGAATATACCTCTGGTAATGTCGATAATTTCCATTAATTACACCTCGTAAGGTTATTAGATATTTTCAAGAGATTGTGCTTTTAAGAAAGCGTTGATAAATCCGTCAATGTCGCCATCCATAACTGCGTTGATGTTACCCATTTCGTAGTTTGTGCGGTGGTCTTTAACGAGAGTATAGGGCATAAATACATAAGAACGTATCTGGCTGCCCCAGCCGATTTCTTTCTGGTCGCCTTTGATATCTTCGATTTTATCAAGGTGTTCACGTTCTTTGATTTCAATGAGTTTTGATTTGAGCATTCTCATTGCAACTTCTCTGTTCTGATGCTGGCTTCTTTCAACCTGACATGAAACAATGATTCCTGTGGGAATGTGAGTAAGACGTACAGCAGATGAAGTTTTGTTAACTTTCTGTCCTCCTGCACCTGAAGCACGGTAAACGTCCATTTTAATATCTTCAGGGCTGATTTCAACCTGAATTGTATCGTCAATTTCAGGCATAACCTCAAGAGAAGCAAATGAAGTGTGTCTTCTGCCTGAAGCATCAAAGGGTGACACACGTACAAGGCGATGAACGCCAGACTCGCTCTTCATAAAGCCGTAAGCATTTTCGCCTTCAATGAGAAGTGTTGCAGATTTAAGGCCTGCTTCATCACCATCAAGGAAGTCAAGCATACTTACTTTGTAGCCGTGTGCTTCGCCCCAGTGCTGATACATACGCACAAGCATCTGTGCCCAGTCCTGTGCTTCTGTGCCGCCTGCACCTGCGTGGAAAGTAAGAAGTGCGTTTTTGCCGTCGTATTCGCCTGTAAGCAAAGTTGAAAGAGTTTGTTTTTCAAGTTCTTTTTCAACTGCAGCAACACTTTCTGCACATTCATCATAAAGGTCAAGGTCTTCTGCTTCATCAGCAAGTTCAATCATAACAAGAGCATCTTCAAAATCACCTTTGAGTTTCTGATAAGCATTCACCTTGTTTTTGAGAGCACTTGTTCTCTGCAGAACTTTTTGCGAATTTTCAATGTCATCCCAGAAACCGTCTTCAGTCTGCTGAAGTTCAAGTTTTGAGATTTCTTCGTTGATTTTTTCGACCCCGACAGCCTCATAAAGGCTGCCGAGTTCGTTTTCATGTTCTAAAAGTTGTAATCTTAACTGTTCAAACTGAATCATAAATTATCTTGTCTCCAAATTATTCCTGCTCTGATTTTTTCTTTTTTCTGTATGTTATTGCAACGCCTGCAAGAGCAACAGGAAGAACGATGAATGCAACATAAGGAACAACATCGCCTGTTTCAACTGCTTCAGAAACATTGCTTTCAGAAGCGGGTGCAGCATTTCTGCTGAGTGAAAGAACTGCACTTTCTTCGCTGCCGTTGTCTTCGTCTGCTACAGGAGCAACGTATTCTTCAAGGTCAGTTTTGACAATTGCAAAGCTGTCTATACCTACTGCGTTGCTGCCGTCTACATTATAAGCATCAAAGAAGAGCTTGTTGCCTTCAATTCTGATTGATGCAAATGTGGGAAGTTCGCATGTTACAATAGCTTCTGCTCTGGGGAAGAGTTCATCTGTAAGTGCGTTATCCTTAGGAATGTAGTATTTAACACCTGCACAACCTGTGATTGTGTAAATTGTGCCCTGGGGGTCAACTTTTGCAGTGTAAGTTTTGCCGTTTGAAGTAATTTCCTGTGTTTCTGATTTAACAACTTTGTTGTTTGCCATTGCATCAGTTCTCAGGTAAACGTGGTCGTGACCCTGGAATACCATATCAATGTCAAGCTCAGGCATAAGTGTTGAAAGCTGTTTACGGATTTCAATAACGTCGTCATCATCAAAGTGTGAGCCGTTTGAATAGGGAGCTTTGTGAATTGCAACAAACTTCCATTCAGCGTCACTTGCATTCATATCAGCTTTGAGCCATTCGATCTGGTCATCACTGAGACCTTCGTCTTCGTTAAGGTTGTTAGAGTTGAGAATTGCAAAGTGTGCGTTATTGTAATCGAATGAGTAGTAAACGCCTTCTGTTGTGTCCTGTTCAGGTACGTTTGAAAGAACAAAGTTCTGGTCGAGTGCAAATTCACTGCCTGACATTGATTCGTGGTTACCTGCTGTGGGCATAAGAGGTTTGCTCATAAGAGTGTCAGATGCGTTGTTTGCGAAGAATGACCAGAGCTTGAGGTTCGAGCCCATATCAACCTGGTCGCCTGTTGAAAGAAGGAATTTGAAATCAGGAACTTCGTTGCCTGCAACTCTTAAAAGGTTTGCCCATACGTCGAACTGTTTAGAGTTCTGAGCCTGTGTATCTGTTACGTGAAGGAATGTGAATGCACGTGAGTTGTCAGCTGTTTCGAGAACACCTGCTTCGCTCCACCAGCCTCTTTCTGCATCACCGAGACGGTAGCAGTATTTTGTGCCGGGTTCAAGGTTTGTAAGTTTAACGATGTGTCTTGTGAGTTTTGTTTCATAAGGCATAATGCCGATGAGACCAAAGTCAATAGCGGGAGTTTCTCTGATAATGCCTTCTTCTGTGATTGCTTCAATGTTTGCTGATTCAGTGGGTACACCTGTAAACTGCGGGTTTTCACTGTAGGGAAGAATTTCGATGTCAGTGCCCTTTACAGAATCCTTTGTATACCAGCTGATGTTGAAGCTTGAAGAAGCATCTTCGCCATATGTTACTGTGATGATTGAAGGTGCTCTGAAGTTGTAAGGAGTAACTTCAGGTTCTTCTTTACCGCTGTATGTGTATGTGCAGTTCATATCACCCTGAGGTTTGGGATTTTTGTCATCGATGAATGCACCGATAACTGTTGCGAATTCAATACCGATAGCCTGATATTGGCTCTCTGTGAGATATTCACCGAGAAGTTCGTTTTTAAGTCCGTCAAGTGAATCCCAGGGAAGAACGCCCAGACCAAATACGAAATCAACTATGTGTGTAAGTGATTTATCTCCGCAGAGAATTACTGTAAGGAGTGCATCAACGATTTTACCGATAAGGAAACCGAATTTGCCGAAGGGGAATGCTTCGTCAACATTAAGTTCCATATTTGCAAGAAGTTCATCAAGCAGAAGGTCATTGAGGATAATATCGATAAGTGAGTTGAAGAGTGTTTCTGCAAATACTGTGTCTTCTGACATCTGCTTGAAGCAATCCTGAATGAATGCATCGTTTGCAAGGTTTTCGTTGCCGCCGTACATATAAGCGAGGAATGTAAGAACAAGGTCGCCCATATTACCGCCTCTGTTGGGGTCACCGAAGCCGAGTGTGTCAATGAATGCTGTGCAGGGAACGTCTGAAATCTGAATGTTCACAACCTTGGTGATAATTTCTTCCATAAGGTCATAAAGAACATTTACGTCTGTGAGATATGCGTCATAAAGCTGGTCACAGAGGTCGTCAGCAAGGAACATGATATTTTCTGCTGTGAAAATATCAATCGGTCCTAATGTAACGCCTGCAAATGCGTCTGAAAGAATCTGTTCAAGGTCAATGCCTTCCTGTTCAAGGTATTCAAGGATACCGCCTGCTTCTGAAATGCCGTCGAAAATTGAACCGAGGTTGTATTTGATGATGTTCATTGCAAGAGTAGTAACATCACCGTTGCCGTAAGCTTTACCGAAAGCAATATTTTTGAAGGGCTTGGGTTGTTCAACGCCGTAAAGCATTACGGGAGCAGATTCGTCGATATCGTGATAGTTGAATGTGCCTGTAAGTTCACCGTTTTCGCCTTTGACGAATTCAGTTACATACATACCGCAGGGATATGTGCCTGAGGGAGGTGTTTCACATTCGTACATTACTTCGCCGCTGTCAGCAACAAATTTTGCAACGTCAGCAAGGTGCTGATGTCCGCAGAAGTTGAAGTGCATGCCTGCTTCTGCAAGTTTAGTTGCTCTTTCTTCTGCGTCTTCAATAATGAAGCCTGTAAGAAGTTTTGACTGGTATGAACCGATGTGGTCAACCATACTTGAGTGAGAAACGCCGATGATTTCTTCGCCACATGCCTTTGCATCTGCACATTCAGCCAGTGCCCATTCAAGAAGGTCATCACTTATAGCCTGAGCTGTGTCGTGTTCATCTGTGCCTGTTTTTGTGCAGTCAGCAGTGTAAAGGTTTGTATCAAGGAGGATAAGTCTGTATCCGCCGTCAAGACGTACTGAATAAGACATGCCACCCTGACGTTTTCCTTCGGGGGGAGTATATGTGTGGTAAGCCATATCATAACCGAGATTTTTGTAAAGTTCACGGAAATCTTCGGGAGTAGTTTTTCTTGCAGCTTCCTTTTTGTCGTTTACAAAAGAATAAGCCTTTGCGTTGTTGATATCATGGTTACCGTTGATAGCAATAACATCAATGCCTGTTTCTTTTTCCCATTTTTCAAGTTTAGCAACGAGTTCAACGTGTGATTCGTATTCACCCTGGTATGTAAGGTCGCCGGGGAGAATGAGATAAGGATTTTCAGCATCTTTAAGCTGATCAGCCATTGTAACAAGAGCTGTGTCAAGGCAGTCTGCAGTCAGGTCAAGAGTTGTTGTTGAACCTGCAACGAGAGCCTGATAGTCTTCAGTTCTGTTACCTTTGAGTGAATTAGCATAATAGTGGATGTCTGAGAGTGTAGCAAAAGTTAATTTGCCGTCATCTGTAGCGAATACTGAAAGCGGTAATGCTGCGAAGACCATAACCACTGTCATGATAAGTGCTAAGATTTTTGTTTTTGTGCTTTTCATTGTTTTACCTTCTTTCGCTTTAAAAGTCATCATCGTGAATAAAACTTCCGATGCCTAGAATTTCTTCTGACTGGTTGTTTTCAAGCAACTCAACATTTTTGAGTTTTTTTGTGATGATGTTGTTTCTGTTTTGTGCATCGTCAAGAACTTTTCCTGCTTCGTCAACCTTCTTCCTTGCTTTTTCAAGGAGAATGCCGAACTTTTCGTACTGTGTTCTTGCGGCTGCAAGCAGCGTTCTTACTTCTGCTGCTTTTTCATTTATCGCAACGGCCCTGAAGCCGACGGACAAGGAGTTAAGGAGTGCCGTAACTGTTGATGGTCCTGCCACCATAATGTTGTAGTCATTATGAAGCTTTTCCATAAGGCCTGTTTTTGAAGATGCAACTTCTGCATAAAGGCCTTCAGTTGCAAGGTACATTATTGCAAAAGGCGTTGTTTTTGGTACATTGATGTACTTGGTAATTTCTTTTGCTTTTGCAGTAACACTTGCTTCAAATTCTTTTCTTGCCTGCATTGTCAGCGCAGCATCGGCACTTTCAGCTGCACTTGCCAGGCGTATGTAACTTTCAACAGGGAATTTTGAATCCACAGGCAACCAGATGGTCTCATCTTCTGAATCAGAGGATGGGATTCTGATTGCAAATTCAACTTTTTCCGTGTTTGATTTTGTAGAAACATTTCTGTCATACATATTCGGAATTGTTTCTTCAAGCATTCTCTCAAGCTGAACCTCAGCCCATGTGCCTCTTGCTTTTACGTTTGTAAGCACACGGTTAAGGTCTGTAACACCTGCGGAAAGGTTTTTCATTTCGCCGAGAGATTTGTAAACATTTTCAAGCTGTTCAGATACAGTCCTGAATGAACTGTTAAGCCTTGTTGTGAGAGTCTGTGTAAGTTTTTCATCAACAGTTTCTCTCATTTTTTCAAGCCTGAGCTCGTTGCTTTTCTGCATTTCCTCAATAGACTTGCGTATAACAAGGTTCTGCTTTTCTGTCTGTTCGGCATTTTCTTTTCTCATTGAGCCTAAAGACTGGGATATCATTTCATTCATTTTCAGATGATAATCGTAAGTGTCTTTTCTCATTTTTATCAGTTCATCAGCCATTTTCTGCATAGAGAAAGACATTTCATCACGCATGTTTTTCTGATTTGCTGAAGCTTCCAATCTGTTTCGCTGCAATTCGTCTGCTATGTGGCGGCTGTCGATAGACATTGCCGACAGTTTTTCGTTGAGAGCACGTTTTTCGTGTTCATCATTTTCTGACTTCTTTTTATGAATCAGGAGAATTACGAGTAAAACAGAAGTGAGTATCAGGTTGAATGCCGTAAGGATTGGCACGATATATTCCTGCATTTTTACCTCCTGTTTTATAAGGATAAATATACCTATATAATATAGCACAAAAAAAAGCAAATGTATATACATTTTTAAAAAATCGGAAAAGTTTTTGTAAAATAGTAGAAAGTGATAAAAAAATTTGATATAATATTGTTCGTAATGCTTTGAGTATGGAGATATTTTTATGTTCAGAAAAATAATTTCAGTTGTTATGACAGTGATTCTTATGCTTGCACTGCTTACTTCTTGCGGCAGCGGTGAGGGCAAAGATTTGTATTATCCGCTTTATGCAGACCCTATAAGTTTTGACCCGCAGATTGCCTCTGACAATGCTTCAAAAATTGTTGTTTTTAACTGTTTTGAAGGCCTTGTAAGAGTTGATGCAGGCGGAAAAATCATCCCCGGTGTGGCAAAAAGCTGGACAATAAGTGATGATGGTCTGACCTATGTTTTTAAATTACGCAAAGAAGCAAAATGGTATATGAGCGATTATGCAAAAGAACTTCTTGATGAAGATATTGCAGAAAATTTCAATTACAGAGTAACTGCTGATGATTTTGTGTATGGCTTGCGTCGTGCTTTCAATGCAGATATGGGCACATCAACTGATATGGGGCTTTATGTGATTAAAAATGCATATGAAGTTTACAACAAAGAAAAAGACTACAGTGAGCTGGGCGTAACTGCTGTTGACGAGGGTACTCTGAAGATAGAACTTGAAACTCCCAATGACGACTTTCTCAAGGCACTTACCCAGTCTGCTGCAATGCCGTGCCGTCAGGAATTTTTCGAAGCAACAAAGGGCAGATACGGTCTTGACCCTGAAAAGGTTATTTATAACGGGCCGTTTTACCTTTATTCATGGACAACAGGTGTAAACCTTGTCCTTAACAGAAACGAAAATTATTCAGGCGAAAAAACAGTAAAGCCGTCATCAATTTTTCTGTACATCAATGACAATTTGTCAACACGTGTTGATAAAATCAGGGACGGAACATATGATGCTTGTCCTTTATCAGTAAGGCAGAAGGTGCTTCTTGACGGTGAAAAGAAAATTTCTTATGTGGGATATAATAACTCCACATGGGGCTTCTGCATCAACTGTTCAGGTGATATTACAGGCAATGAAAAAATGCGTCAGGCCTTGGCGTGTGCCGTGAACCTTACAGATATTGAATTGCCGCCTCATTGCGAAAAATATGCAGAAGGAATTGTGCCGGAAATCTGTGTAGCAGGTGACGCACCGTACAGAGATTACACGGGCAATATCAATAATCAGGGCGTGGACAGAGAAAAAGCACGTCAGCTGTTTTCTCAGGCACTTAAAGACCTTGAGATGGATTACACACAGCTTACAATTATCTGTCCTGAAAATTTTGAAAATATAGTTAAGCTTGCTGTGCAGAGCTGGCAGAGCATTCTCGGTGTTGATATGAGTTTCATTATTGAAACGCTTGATGAAATGGAACTTGAAAAAAGAATCACGGATAACAATTTTGAGATTGCGTTTACAAAGGTGACAGCACAGAATGAAAGTGCAGTTACTTTTCTCGGAATGTTTTCTTCAGGCTCTGCAAATAATATTTTTAACTATAAATCAGACAGTTACGATGCACTTATGAGTACAACTTCAGATACTCTCAGCCAGAGTGAAATTATGCATAACTGCCTGACGGCAGAAAAACAACTTATGGATTGCGCCGCATTTATTCCTATGTTCAACGAAGATAGTTTCCTTGCAATGGCAAAAGGTGTTCAGGGAATATATTGTGTGGAAGCGGGAACAATTCCCATTTTTATTGACGGGATAAGAAAATAAATTATTACAGTAAAGTTTCAGATAGTGTGAGGTTGCTGTCTGAAACTTTACTTTTTCGAACAAAACATCAAAATTCACAAAAATTTTCAACAATCAGTGAAAAAACTATTGCAAAGTTATTTA
The DNA here is from genome assembly GCA_015066175.1 of Oscillospiraceae bacterium. Taxonomy (GTDB): domain Bacteria; phylum Bacillota; class Clostridia; order Oscillospirales; family Acutalibacteraceae; genus SIG575. The sequence continues at coordinate 6,330 of SVOW01000007.1, read as the reverse complement.
AAATAGTGCATAATTAGTAATGGCATATAATAACTCGCACCGAAAGGAGATGGTGTCAGAAATGTCTGAAAAAACTGAAGTGAAAACGATGGAAACAAGCACATCTGAAATTCCGAAAGCCGCTACACAAAGTGTTTACGGTAAAAGGTATGTTGGTGCAAAAGAACTCATCACATTATTTGTAACAGGTGAAGTCAATAAATTCAATCTTGACAGCTATCTGTCATACTTTATGCTCAATGTTTTCGGGCTTGACTCAAGAATTATTGCTGCATTCGCTGTTGCAACTCTCGCGTGGGATATTATTAATGACTCAATTTTTGCATACATAGTTGACAGAACGAGAACGCGTTTCGGTAAATTCAAGCCATGGGCATTTGCCACAATAGGTCCGTATGCCATCGCTTGTATCTCAATATGGTTAACGCCTTTGTTTATCGGTGATCAGAACTGGGGTCCTCTCTCATGGCAGAAAATCGCAATTTATTGCGTAATATCTGTGCTTAAAGAAACTATCGGCACTTTGTACGGATGTGCAATAGGCGGTCTCAACTCAACTTATACTCCCAGTATCGACGATAAATCTGCCCTTATTGCCCTTGATAACATCGGTGACTTTGAAAAAGTGCCCAGTTACGCAATGGTTGTTCTTCTCGACCTTGCAGCAGCAGGTGCAATCGGTATTTCTGTTGAAAACGTTTACATCTTCATGGGTGCAGGCACATTACTTGTATCGTTCCTCGGTATGTTTGCCAGAATATGTGTTATCAAAGAACGTGTTGTTCAGGTTGAAGAAAAGCCGAAAATTGCCGATGGTCTTCGCAATTTCTTCGGCAACAGGCTTCAGGTTCTGCTTACACTTTCAAATATTCTTTCGGCATTCGGAAATGTCAGCGGTCCGTTTTCAAATATGTTCTGGCTCGACGTTATGGGTTCTGCTTCACTTAAGGTTATTACGGGTATTCCTGCATCTCCGCTTACATATGTTTCATATATGTACCTGCCTAAACTGAGAAAGAGATTCACAATGAAGCAGTTGTGGTTTATTTCACGTGCAGTGCCTCAGATCGGCTGGATTATTGTATTTGCAATCGGTTTTAACAATCTTGATAATCTCTGGATTATGATTCCGGGCATTATGTTCCACGAAATATGCATTTCATCAGTTTACTCAATCGGTAAAGTTATTCCGCAGCTTATGGAGCAGGAAATTATCGACTATGGTGAGTGGAAAACCGGTAAGCGTACAGAAGCTATGACAAGCTTTATTTCAAGCCTTGCAACAAAAATTGTTTCTGAAATACAGAACGCTGTTTCAACATTTGTTGTTTCATTCATTGGCTACGAAGCGGGTGTTGGTGCAGTTCAGTCTATGAAAACAAAGCAGGCAATTTTTGCAATGTATTCTGTTGTTCCCATTGTGCTTGGAGTATTTTCCTATATTCCCATGATGTTCTACAACCTCGATGATAAAACAAAGACTATTATGTATCACGAACTTACGGAGCGTCGTAAGAATATCGTTGAGAAATCACAGGAAAGAGCACGTCTTGAAAGAGGCGAAGCTGAAGAAATTGCAGATTAAATATAATAGCGCATATAAAATGAAAATAACCGATTTGAAGTTTCAGGTCGGTTATTTTTTTTGAGCTTTTGGTCTTTTAGAGTGTTCTTTAACATTAAAATTTGTCTTTTTTAAAAATTTTTATGTAAAACTATTGCAAAATTATTTAAAATAGTGCATAATATGATATAGTCTGCGAATAAAACGGAAGGAGATGTTTCTCTGAATGGCTAAAGACACAGAAGTTAAAACAACTGAAACCGGCGTTGAAGAAATTCCTCAGGTTGCGTCAGGCAGCGTTTTCGGAAAAAGATATGTCGGCGCTAAAGAGCTTATCACTTTGTTTGTCACAGGTGAAGTGAATAAATTTAACCTTGAAGGTTATTTGTCATACTTTATGCTTAACGTTTTTGGTCTCGACTCAAGAATTATTGCTGCGTTTGCAGTTGCAACTCTTGCATGGGACCTTATTAACGACTCTATTTTTGCATACATAGTAGACAGAACAAGAACACGTTTCGGTAAATTCAAGCCCTGGGCATTTGCTACAATCGGACCATACGCTATTGCTTGTATTGCCTTGTGGATAACACCTCTGTTCATTGAAGATCAGAACTGGGGTCCTCTTTCATGGCAGAAAATCGTAATTTATTGTGTAATATCGATACTTAAAGAAACGATAGGTACTTTGTACAGTTGCGCAGTCAATGGTCTTAACTCCACATATACACCCAGTATCGATGACAAGGCAGCTCTTATCGCCCTTGATAACATCGGTGACTTTGAAAAAGTACCCGGTTATGCAATGGTTATTCTTCTTGACCTTGCAGCAGCAGGTACAATCGGAATTTCTGTTGAAAATGTTTACATCTTTATGGGTGCAGGTACAGTGCTTGTATCATTGCTTGGTATGTTTGTCCGAATCTGCGTTATCAAAGAACGTATTGTTCAGGTTGAAGAAAAGCCGAAAATTATTGACGGTCTGAAAAACTTCTTCGGTAACAGACTTCAGGTTCTTCTTACACTTTCAGATATCCTTTCTGCATTCGGTAACGTTGGTGGCCCGTTCTCAAATATGTTCTGGCTTGACGTTATGGGTTCAGCTTCACTTCAGGTTATCTGTGGTATTCCTGCATCACCCCTTACATATGTTTCATATATGTATCTTCCCAAACTCCGTAAGAAATTCTCTACAAAAACTCTTTGGGTTATGTCACGTCTGGTGCCTGAAATCGGTTGGGTTGTTGCGTTCCTTATCGGCTTCAACAACCTTGATAATCTCTGGATTATGGTTCCGGCACTTATGTTCCGCGAAATGTGTATTTCAGCCGTTTACTCAATCGGTAAGGTTATCCCGCAGCTTATGCAGCAGGAAATCATCGACTATGGTGAATGGAAGACAGGTAAGCGTACAGAGGCTATGACAAGCTTTATTGCAGGCCTTGCTACAAAAATTGTTAACCAGGTTCAGAACGCTATTTCAACTGCAGTTGTTTCATTTATCGGTTACGAAGCAGGTGTTGGCACAGTTCAGACAATGAAGACAAAACAGGCAATCTTTGCAATGTATTCTGTTATTCCGATTGTTCTCGGCATCTTCGCTTACATCCCAATGTTTATGTATAAACTCGATGACAAAACAAAGACAATTATGTATCACGAACTTACAGAACGTCGTAACAGCATTCTTGCTAAATCACAGGAAAGAGCTGTTGTAGTTGAAACTGAAGTTGAAGCATAATTTGTTCAGCTTTTCAAAAAAATTCCCCGATAGGTTTAAAAATCTATCGGGCTTTTTTTCTGTTTTTGTCATTTGTAAAAAATATTTTCACTAAAAGTATTGCAATAATGTTGAAAATAGTGCATAATGCTGTATAGTCTGCGAATAAAACGGAAGGAGATGTTTCTCTGAATGGCTAAAGACACAGAGACTAAAACAATGGAAACTGTAGCTGACGAAGTGCCACAGGCCTCTACAAAGAGCGTTTACGGTAAAAGATATGTCGGTGCAAAAGAGCTCATCACTTTGTTTGTAACAGGTGAGGTAAATAAGTTCAACCTTGAAGGTTATTTGTCATATTTCATGCTCAACGTTTTTGGCCTTGACTCAAGAATCATTGCAGCATTTGCTGTTGCAACTCTTGCATGGGACCTTATTAATGACTCGATTTTTGCATACATAGTTGACAGAACAAGAACACGTTTCGGTAAATTCAAACCCTGGGCTTTTGCCACAATCGGACCTTATGCTATTGCTTGTATTGCGTTATGGATAACACCGCTTTTCATCGGTGACCAGAACTGGGGTCCTCTCTCATGGCAGAAAATTGCAATTTACAGTGTAATTTCAATTCTTAAAGAAACGATTGGCACGTTGTACAACTGCGCAATCGGCGGTCTTAACTCTACATATACACCGAGTATCGACGACAAGGCAGCACTTATTGCTCTTGATAATATCGGTGACTTTGAAAAAGTGCCTTCTTACGCAATGGTTATTATGCTTGACCTTGCAGCAGCAGGTGTAATCGGTATGTCAGTCGAAAGCGTTTATATTATAATGGGTTCAGGTACACTTATCGTATCATTTCTCGGTATGTTTGTCAGAATATGCACCATCAAAGAACGTGTTGTTCAGGTTGAAGAAAAACCAAAACTTTCAGACGGTTTGAGAAACTTCTTCGGCAACAGACTTCAGGTTCTTCTTACGCTTTCAAATATTCTCGGTTCATTCGGTAATGTTGGTGGTCCGTTCTCAAATATGTTCTGGCTCGACGTCATGGGGTCAGCCTCACTTCAGGTTATCTGTGGTGTTCCCGCAGCACCTCTTACATACGTTTCGTACATGTACTTGCCAAAATTGAGAAAGAAATTCACAACAAAACAGTTGTGGTTTATGTCAAACCTTGTGCCTGAAATCGGTTGGATTGTTGCGTTCCTTATAGGATTCAACAACCTTGATAATCCTTGGATTATGATTCCTGCACTTATGTTCCACGAAATCTGTTTCTCATCAGTTTATTCAGTTAAGAAGACTATTCCTCAGCTTATGGAACAGGAAATAATTGACTATGGTGAGTGGAAGACAGGTAAACGTACAGAGGCTATGACAAGCTTTATTTCAAGCCTTGCAACAAAAATTGTCGGACAGATTCAGAACGCAGTTTCAACAGCAGTTGTTTCATTCATCGGCTATGAAGCAGGCGTTGGTGCAGTTCAGTCAATGAAAACAAAACAGGCAATTTTCGCGATGTATTCAGTTGTTCCTATTGTTTGTGGTGCGTTGGGATATATTCCTATGTTCTTCTATAACCTTGATGATAAAACAAGAACAATCATGTACCATGAACTTACAGAGCGTCGTAACAGAATTATCGAAAAATCACAGGAAAGAGCACTCGCAGTTGAAAATGGCGAAGTTGCAACAGAAGAGGCTTAATTATTATTTAATTCAGAAGAGACAGGTTTTCGCCTGTCTCTTTTTTGGTTGACAATCCGTTCAACAGAAATTATAATGTAGGTGAGACTAGGAGGTAATATTATGAAAAAGTTTATAGCGATTTTTATGGTGCTTGTCATGATGTTTTCGACTTTTGCAACAACATCAGTTATATCTTTTGCAGAAGGTACAGACGCAGCAGTTGTATCCGAAACAGAAGAACCCGGATTCTTTGCGCAGGTGGGCAAATTCTTTGATGATTTATTTAAAGCAATCGGAACTTTCTTCGAAGATATCGGAAAAGCATTTACAACATTTTTTAATACAATCTTCGGAATAGAAGAAACTCCTGAAAAAGAGGATGTTCCTGAAAAACCTGTTTCTGAATGGAGAAAAGATGAAATTATCGATTTTTACAAATCAGCTTGTAATAAATCAACAGGTGTTACATCAACGCAGTATATGTATCTGAAAAAGAACACTCTTACTGCAGGTGACGGCGCCGGAGCGTTTTTGAGCCTTGCAGAAGGTATCATCACTGGAGTATTGGAAAAAAATACTATTGAATTTGATGGTATCACAGGCGGTTACAAAGATCTGACTGCATCTGATTGTAAACAGGCAAAAGCTTATAAAGATGGTGGCTATACTGTTATTGAAATGGTTATGTATGACCAGGTTGATGATGCTTACGGCAATAAATACAGCGGTACTGTAGGTCATGCTATCAGTGTTGTTGATGGTGTGGCTGAAGTTGCAGAGCAATTCCCGCTTTTTGATGTTCAATATGAAAATGCTGATATTAAAATTTCTTATACCAATGCTATTCTTAAAGTGAAAATCAACAGCGAAGGTGTTATAGAAAAAGGCACATGGTCATATGTTGTTACACCTTCAATTAACAATCTGTATATAGAAAAACTTCTTGTTAATAACGCAGGCGCAGTTATAGACTATAAAGTTACAGTTGGTGGCGGATTCTGATAACAGACAAAATTAAAGCAAGGATGCTCATCATGGGCATCCTTTTTGATTTGCACATACAATAAATATATAAAAAACATATGCAGAGTTCGGTGTCAACGGCAAAGCCTGAAAGATATATAAGAAAAAATTTTTTCACAACGCAAAAAGGATCAATAATGAAAAAAGCTGTAGTTCATTGTGCATAGGAAATAAAAGTGGTAGAGGTATATAGTAAAAAACCACAAAATAAAGTGAGGGTATTAATAAAAAGTGTAGGTATAGTGGTAAACGCGCGGCGGGGTTGGAAAGTTTGAAAAAGTTTTAAAAAAAGTGTTGACAAAGTGGGAATGATTTGGTATTA
>SVOW01000018.1 GCA_015066175.1 Oscillospiraceae bacterium | reverse complement strand
ACTTAAAATAAAAGCAACACCAATTTGCGGTTGATGTTGCTTAGATGCGCCTTCAGGCGCCGCTGGTATTGTTTACCCTTATAGGGTTATTATTCAAACCACGTCCTTTCGGGCGTGGTTGGTGATTAATTTTTAGTTGCTTTTTCTGCAAGACGTATTGCAGAAATTAACGGCACTATTAATATTCCACAGAGAAAATTGCTGATTCCATGAGTAATATCAAAAGGAAAACCTGCTACTATCCATGCGATTGTGCCTTTGAAATCAAGATTAAACAGCAATGCCTGTGCAGGCGCGTAAAGGATTCCGTAAAGAAAGCCGTGCAAAGAGCATACAACCATATAAACTACGGGAGCAATTTTTTTCGGCATCTTTTTTGGCAACAGCATTGTGAAACCCCACAAAACAGTCCACACATAAATGTAAGGTATCCACCAAGTGGAAAAACCGCCCAAAAGGCCTGTTATCAGAACAAAAATGTAAATGGGATACAACGCTTTCTGCCTGTAAACCACAGTAATTGCAACTATGATAACGCCTATAAGATGTATATTCGGAAGAAATTCCATCAGCATTTTTGACATATACATCAGAGCGCCCAGCATAGAGAAAACTACTGTTTCTTTTATGTTTATCTTCATTATTTGGTAACCTTAAAAGAATAATGTGTGCCGGGAACAATGTCGGTCATATCAGCGCCTGCAGGTGCCATTTCTCCGTCAGCATAAAAACCCCAATAAACACCGTCTTTGTCAAAATCAGCACGTATTCCGTTGACTTCTTTGACATAAAGCCCATATGGACCTTCTTCACCACTGATAAGTTTCAACTCAACAAGAGCTTCGCCTACTGTTTTCTTATCAGTGTGAATTTCAAAATCAGTTGCATTTCCTTCACCATCAACCACCGAAAAAGCAAACTGAGTTTTGCCTTCGCCTAAAACAGTTACCTCTGCCGAAGCGGCTGTTGTGGCTTCTTCATCTTTTTTGTTGTCATCACAAGACGTTGTAAACAGTGCTACGGCCGCAACAAGCACAATACAAAGAATTGCAGACAACATACGTTTTGCGAATGTTGTTTTCATAATTTGTATTCTCCTTTTAATTTTTATTAACCTCTTCCCGGCACTCGCGGTACTTGCGAAGTTTTTTCTGTATACGGATATTTCGACTTGGTGCTTTTGCTTTCGCCTTCTCAGGATATTAAAATCCCAATGGCTTGTCCCTGATTTGCGGCATCAGGTAAGAAAGAAAAATTTTAAGTGCACCTTACGGCGGCGGGCCCGTGCAGGATTTGCACCTGCTTCCCCGTATACAATGAGTATTTTATCATAATTTGTTTTTAAATGCAATATAAACAACAAGTCATAACATAAAAAAACCGTTGAATTTCGATTGAAACTCAACGGTTTATTTTTATTCTTCAGGAGTAATTATAGGTTTTCCGTCTTTATCAATAAGTGGTGTTAAACCGCCTGCATAACCACTCTGACGGAAAAGATAATTTACACCTGTTTCTTTATCTACCCAGATTTCCACTGCTTCAAGTGTGCCCTGAGAATAGACTTTTTCAAAACGCTTATCTTTGTTTGACATATAAAAACCTCAATTAATGATATTTGGGCATCCAGTCACCATGAACTTCAATAAGCTCATCAACCATCTTAACGATATCATCAATATTAAGCTCGGATGCTGTGTGAGGATCAAGCATTGCAGCCTGATAAATTGCATCTTTCTTGCGTGTTACTGCGGCTTCAATTGTAAGAAGCTGTGGATTGATATTTGTCATATTCATTGCAGCAAGCTGAACGGGAAGTTTACCGATTCTGCAGGGATGAATACCGCTTGCATCAACAAGGCAAGGCACTTCTACGCAAGCGTCTTTATCAAGGTTTTCGATAAGTCCGCCATTATAAACGTTACCGCCGATTTTATAGGGTTTGTTTGTAACCATTGCTTCCATGATATATGAAGCGTATTCGTGTGATCTTTCGTGAGTGATTTTGCCGTCAGCAAGAATGCTGTCACGTTCTTTTTCCCAACCGGCAATCTGATTAACGCAACGTCTGGGATATTCATCAAGAGGAATATTATATTTTTCTATCATTTCGGGATATTTATCTTTAATGAAGAACATATTGTATTCAGAATTGTGTTCGCTTGATTCTGTGCAGTAATAGCCAAGTCTTCTGATATATTCATATCTTACCATATCGCCATGTTTTTCAATTTCGCCAAGAAGTGCTTTATCATTCTTTTCAATTGCTCTTCTCTTGATTTCGGGATAAAGGTCGTTACCGTCTTTATCTTTGATTTCAAGAAGCCATGCCATATGGTTAATACCTGCAATAAGGTCATATCTGCCTTCGATTTTATCATCCATACCAAGTCCGCCGAGAAGGTCGCGTGAACAAGTCTGCACGCTGTGGCAAAGGCCGATAGTTTTAACGCCTGTGTATCTTGTCATAAAGCCTGTGAGAATTGCCATGGGGTTTGTGTAGTTCAAAAACCATGCATCAGGGCAAACTTCTTCCATATCAACTGCAAAATCAGCAAGAACGGGAATTGTTCTCAAGCCTCTCATAATACCGCCAATGCCGAGAGTGTCGGCAATTGTCTGACGAAGACCATATTTTTTGGGGATTTCAAAGTCAGTAATTGTGCAGGGGTCGTAAAGTCCGACCTGAATTGCGTCAACTACAAAGTTTGCACCGCGCAAAGCTTCTTTTCTGTTTTCAACGCCAAGGTGTGTTGTGATTTTTGCTCTGTTTTCGTTAACATTTGCATTTATTGCATTAAGGATGATTTCAGAATCTTTAAGTCTCTGACCATCGATGTCATAAAGTGCAAATTCTGCATCACGTAAGCAAGGTGTGCACATACAGTCACCGATAACGTTTCTTGCAAAAACAGTACTTCCTGCGCCCATAAATGTTATTTTCATAATAAATCCCTCCAAGATTTGGTGTTATATAAACTATACAATTTATTAACATAATCGTCAAGAGATTTTGAAAATTTTGTCAAATTATTTTTTACTTTCCAAGTCGTACACTATGACAGAATTGGGATAAAGCACATCTTTATTTTCACAGCCGTAAATGCATTCTCCAAGCTTTGCATCCTTGGGCACACATTTCTGGGCATACATTCTTATTTCTTCTGTCCCCCTGTTGAACAAAAGAAGATATCCTTTCTTTTTGTTCCAACCGCAGATAACCGTAATTTCCGAATTTGACTTAAGCTGCTTTAAATCGTAGTTATTTATATCCGACAATACTTCGCTGTATCTGATTCTCATTTGCATCGCATTTTTAACAGCACTGTACATATGCTTTCTGTTTTTCCAATCAAACTGATACTTATCAAAGAAAGCAAGTTTGCCATAAAAGGGATGATTTTTTGGCAACACAAATCTGCCTTTTTCTGTGTTGCGAAGTCCTAAATTCATCGGCTGTTTTTCTGCAAATTCCTGACCGTTGTTGAAAAAATAAATTGTGTTAGGCACAAGTGCGGTAACAACAGTTGATGCCATTGATTTCAGAAGTCCTAAATTGTGCATAACACGCGGTGTGTCTGCCATTTCTGTGCAGGAAATTGACGGAATTCTGCCTGTAACAGCCTCACAAAGGCGTTTATTGAAATTAACATTGATATAACTCGCCTCATCCCACATATCCCAAATACCGCCCGTATAGAAATTATATCCTGCGTTTTCAAGGTCTTCCGAAAAGGAAGTGTCGAATTCTTCCGACCAGAGAAGAAACTTTTTATCCTTCAACCTGATTTCATCGATAATCTGAGAAGTAAGCTCTTGCGGCAACGCGTGGGCCATATCAATTCTTGCACCGTCAATCGAAAACTTATCCATATAATACGGGATAACGCCTTTGACATAATTCCACAACTCTTTATTCGGATTTTTACCGGGAAACAAACTGCATTTTATTCCGTCCTGTGCTATCATAGGCGGAATATTTTCGCCGAATTTTGCGTTTACATTTTCTGTGTTATCAAAATAATACTTTAAAAAAGTCACGTCGCTCCAGGCAGGCTGAGGGTCGTTTATTGTGTCTGCAAAACCCGGCATTACAGTAATACCAAGGGCATTGCTGCATTTTTCAAAAAAATCCCTGTCAGAATCTTCAAACATTCTCACTGCTTCACCATCAGGCGCGAAAGCAAATCTGTTTGCATAATCTGCAATTGTGTCTGACTTGTATAGGACTTTAACATTCTTCTGGGTGACAACTGTATGCCCGAGCTCATCACTTTCAGGCGGTCTGAAATCGAGCAGAGATTGATTCTTCACCCAGTAAAACCAGTCAGGATGTGTTTTGCACAAATCGCTGTCGCGTGATGCAGTTCTGAAAGCGAAATCGAGAACAACTTTCATCTGCAATTTATGGCAGGCCTCAACAAGTGCGGAAAACTGTTCTTCTGCAGTCATATCAGGCAAATGTTTATCGCAAAGTGAGCTTTCAATTTTCATTATATTTTTTATGGCATAAGGTGACGGAAGTTCACCTTTCTTATTTCTGTCTGACATTTCAAAAACAGGCAGAATATATATGCCGTTAAATCCCATTTCCTTTATAAGAGGAAGCAATGCTATCGTTTTGAGTAATGTTCCGTTTTCAAAGCCTTTTCCGTGGTCCCATGCAGAAAAACATCGAATAAACAAAGAATAAAAAGAAAGCACCTGCGTCTGTTTTGTTTTTTTATATGACTGAATATATTCAATGGTTTTCTTGAAATAATCTGCAGAATTTACAAGTATTTCACCTTGAATATCCGCTTTTTCAAATTCTGCTCCCACATAATTCCAGCAATACGGAATTTTATAGTTTTCTTCTGTTGTTCCATCTGAAAGTATCTGAATGATTCTATTTAAGTTTTCCATAACAAATTCTCCCTATATTAATTATAACTATTCTTTGAAAAAACACGCCGAATAAACCTATTTTTCAGAAAAATGTTGAAATGATTTTTTGCTTATGATATATTTATTAAAAGGATGTGATTATATGGCAATCAAAACTTATATTTTATCTTCTTTGGCAAAAGTTTTCCTTGATGAAGAACCAAAAAATTATAAAAAAATCAACAGACTTTCATCATTTAAAAATGAAAAAATTGCTTTTCAGTTTGTTTATGAAAGTGATAAAAATGAAGATGATATCAGTTTGGAAATTTCTGAAAAGTTGAACGTTTACAAGGTTCTTTCCGTACCCTCCATAAAACCTTGTGCTGATGACATTGATGATTATTATCTGAGAACAACACCAGGGCTTTATCCTGATGTTCTGTGCCCGTACGATGGCGAAAAAATGAGAATACCTGCAAATGCATGGCTGAGTTTCTGGATTGAGGGTGAAAACCTTGATGCAGGCATTCATGAGATTGAAATTTCGTTCAGAAACAAAGAAGGCGAAATTATCTGCACAGAAAAAATAACGCTCGACATCATTGATGCAGATTTGCCTGAACAGAGCCTGATCCACACAAACTGGTTTCATTGCGACAGCCTCGCAACATATTATAACGTGCCTGTTTTTGGCGAAAAATTCTGGGAAATAGTTGAAAATTTTGTTAAAGCAGCAGTAGACCACGGAATTAATTTTATCCTTACGCCCCTTTTTACACCGCCACTTGACACGCAGATCGGCGGTGAAAGATTAACAGTACAGTTAGTTGGTGTCAAAAAGACTGAAAACGGCTATGAATTCGATTTTTCAAACCTGGCCAGATGGATTGAAATGTGCAAAAGATGCGGCGTTAAATATTATGAAATGTCTCACTTATTTACTCAATGGGGTGCACTGCATGCTCCGAAAATCATTGCCGAAGTTGACGGTGAAGAAAAGCGTATTTTTGGTTGGGAAACAGACTCCACCGGAAAAGAATACCAAGAATTTTTATCAGCTCTTGCACCATGCCTTACTGAATTTTTAGTAAATGAAGAAATAAGCGACAACTGCTATTTTCACGTTTCAGATGAGCCGGGAGAAGAAGACCTTGAAGTTTACGGAAAGCACAGCACACTTATACATAAACTTTTTGGCGAAAAATTCAAGATTATTGATGCACTGTCTGAATTTGAATTCTATGAAAAAGGCTATGTGACAAGACCTATTCCAAGCGAAAGCAAAATCGAGGATTTTGTAGGTAAGGTTCCTGAACTCTGGACATATTACTGTTGCGGACCTACTGACGGATATTATTCCAACAGATTTCTTGCAATGCCTCTGCAGAGAACACGAATCATCGGTATGCAGATGTACAAATACGATGTAAAAGGTTTCCTGCATTGGGGATACAACTTCTATTTCACACAACTATCTGCAAGAAAAGTTGACCCATTTTTTGAAACCGATGCCGGCTATGCATTCTCATCAGGCGATGCTTTTGTGGTCTACCCCGCTCCTGACGGTACTGCCTGGACTTCAATCAGACTCAAAGCAATGAATGAAGCTGTACAGGATATGCGTGCTTTACAGATGCTTGAAAAATTAATCGGCAAAGATGAAGTTTTAAAAATCCTTGAAACTGATAATGGAAATAACTTCAATATGAGTTTTTCAGAATATCCCAGAAGTGAAGAATGGCATATTCTAAAGCGTGAAGAAATCAACAACAGAATTAAAGAACTTTTATAAAGTAAAAATCCACCTTGAAATTTGTTTCAAGGTGGAAATTTTTTGTCTTATAATATTTTACCGCCGCCCACAACATATTCGCCATCATAGAAAACTGCTGCCTGACCTTTTGCAGGTGCACGTTGAGGCTCATCAAATTCGACAAGTATTCTGTTTTCATCAAACTGCGAAACTGTTGCCGGCACTTCCTTGTGTCTGTAGCGGATTTTTACTGCTGTTTTTATAGGTGAGGTAAGTTTTTCAAAGGCAATCCAGTTTACATCATCAACCAAAATTGTTTTCTGATACTGCTCCTCTGCCCTACCAATGATGACTTCGTTTCTTTCAACATTCTTTTCAAGCACAAAATAAGGCTCGGTTGAAGCAATACCAAGACCTTTACGCTGACCTACAGTGTAGCCGATTATACCTTTATGACGGGCAATTATTTTACCACTTCTTTCAACAAAATTACCTTCAGGAAATTTCTTGCCGCAGTAATTCTCTATGAAAGATACGTAATCGCCGTTTTTTACAAAGCAGATATCCTGACTGTCCGGTTTTGCTGAATTTATAAAGCCGTATTCTTCTGCAATAAGCCTTACATCCTCTTTTTTCAATTCGCCCACAGGCAACAAAAGCCTTGATAATTTTTCCTGAGATAAACTGTAAAGCACATAGCTTTGGTCTTTAAGGTCATATTTGCCTTTTTTGAGAAGATATCTTCCGCTTGACTTGTCATACTCAATGCATGCATAGTGACCTGTTGAAATATATTTTGCATCAAACTTGTCTGCTGCTTTTAAAATCTGACTGAATTTGATGTATCTGTTGCAATCAATGCAAGGATTGGGAGTTTCACCATTTAAATACCCTTTTACAAAACGGTCAATAACTTCCCCTTTGAAATCTGCCTTGAAATCATAAACATCATAGGGCATACCAAGGCTTGATGCAACTTTTCTTGCGTCTTCTATGTCTTCATCTGTACAACAGGCTTTCTGCGAATTATCGTCATCTTTTTCGTCGTAAAGCTTTAATGTTACACCGTGGCAGAAATAGCCCTGATTTTTCAACAGACAAGCTGCAACAGAGCTGTCTACTCCCCCGCTCATTGCAACTATAACCTTTTTTTCATTTGCCATAATCAAACATTCCTTATAATTTCATCTTCAAAAATATAAAAACTTATTGTGCCGTCAAGGTCAGTTCTGTAAATTTCAGCGTCTTCTTTCAGAAGATTTCTGATTGATTTTCCGTCAGGATGATTATATTCGTTACTCTGAGCTACACTGATAACAGCAATTTCAGGCGAAGATGCTTTTATAAATTCTTCTGCTGAGGAGCTGTCACTTCCGTGATGAGCAACTTTCAGCACATCACAATCAAGGTTTACATTGCTTCTTAAAACACGCAGTTCTGCTCTTTCTTCTGCATCACCTGTGAAAAGAAATTTTTTGCCCTCAAACTCGACCATTGCGATAACAGACATATTGTTGATTTCTCTGTACTTTCTCAATGGCGCTATAATGGTAACGTCAGCTTTATCTAATGAAAAAGTGTCTTCTGCTTCAGGATAAACAACATTAATTGAATGTTCTTCAAGTGATTGCTGAAAAGTTTCATAAACAGAAATTTCAAGGTCTTTGTGATTTCCGATTTCAGGCATTATCAGAGTGCCTATTGCGAAATCGTTAAAAAGTTTACTCATACCGCCCATATGGTCGGTATGAGGATGAGATACAATAACAATATCTAATTTTTCAACACCTTTATTTTCAAGAAAATGCTTTACGACTTCATAATACTCTGCCTCACCGCAATCAACAAGCATATGCTTATCATTACATGAAACAAGCGCACAATCCCCCTGCTCAACATCAATGAAATCAACAGTAAATTCTGCGTTATCATAAGCTGAAAGGCTTGTGTTATATGGAGAAAGCCCTGCATCTGCCAGTTCTTCTGCCCAGTTTGTTGTTGATTCTGTTTCTTCAGGATTTTCTTCTTCATTTTTGTTTGTTACTAACATCACAACAGCAATAACAACCACAACCAAAACGGCAATAATAATCAGCAGTAGTTTCTTATTTTTTATTTTTTCTCCCATTTTTACTTTTCACCGCCTTGTTTTTACCGAAATTTTTACGGTTATCAGAATTCTGCTGATAGTTACCTCTGATAAGACATTTTTCTGAATTACCTATTAAATCAGTGCGTCTTGCTTTCTTCAACGCTTCTTCAACGAGAGCCTTATTTTTAGGATTATAGCTTTGCAGCAGAGCACGTTGAAGGGCTTTATCGTGGGGATTTTTTGCAACATAAACTTCTTTTAATGTGTATGGGTCAAGACCTGTGTAGAACATACATGTGGAAATAGTACCGGGTGTGGGATAAAAATCCTGCACCTGCTCAGGTCTGATATGTTCTTTTTTAAGAAATTGTGCAAGCTCTATAGCATCATCAAGAGTGCTGCCCGGATGGGATGACATAAGATAAGGCACAAGATACTGCTCTTTACCAATTTTTTTATTTATAGCAAAATATTCGCGTGAAAATTTAATATATGCTTCAATATGAGGTTTACCCATATAATCAAGCACACTTGCACTGCAGTGCTCCGGTGCAACCTTAAGCTGACCACTCGTGTGATGCTCAACCAATTCACGGAAGAAAGTTTTATCTTTATCTTCGAGCAGATAGTCAAACCTGATTCCTGAACGGATGAAAACCTTTTTCACTTTTGGCAGACTTCTTAAAGTTCTTAAAATATCAAGATATTCTTCGTGATTTGATACAAGCTGTTTGCAAGGAATTGGTGCAAGGCACTTTTTGCCTTTGCAAAGGCCATGTTCAAGCTGTTTATCGCATGATGGTCTGCGGAAATTAGCAGTAGGACCGCCAACATCATGAATATAACCTTTGAAACCATCAAGCTCAGTTAATTTTTTTGCTTCTTCAACTATAGATTCTTTGCTTCTCGTTGTTATAAATCTTCCCTGATGGAAAGCAAGAGAGCAGAAGTTACAAGCACCGAAACAACCTCTGTTGTGAGTGATTGAAAATTTTACTTCTTCAATACCCGGCACACCACCAAGCACCTCATAAGACGGGTGATAATTTCTTTCATAGGGTAAAGAATAAACCCAGTCAAGCTCTTCTGTTGTAAGCGGCGGCATAGGCTCATTCTGAATAAGCATTTTATCGCCATGACGTTGTTTTATCATTTTTCCGCGGATATGGTCCTGCTCATCAAGCTGAATTCTTGTTGCGATTGCATATTCGCGTTTTGAATTTGCAACATTTTTATATGAGGGACATTCCACGCCTGTATAAGGTGTGTCTTTTGTGTCAATAAGGCAACAAGTGCCCTTGATATCAGTCATTGTGCTGATGCTTTCGCCGTTTGCAAGCCTTTGGGCAATTTCTATAGTCTGGTTTTCACCCATTCCGAAACTTAAAAGGTCTGCACCTGATTCAACAAGAATTGAGGGTTTTACACAGTCATCCCAATAATCATAATGAGCAAATCTTCTCAACGACGCCTCAAGACCGCCGATAATTATAGGGCAGTCAGGATAAATTTCACGAATTTTTTTACAGTAAACAATAACTGCTCTGTCAGGTCTTTTACCTGCTTTTCCGCCCGGAGTGTAAGCATCGTCACTTCTTTTCTTTTTGGCAGCAGTGTAATGTGCCACCATACTGTCGATATTACCTGAAGTGACCATAAAGCCAAGCTTTGGTTTGCCGAAAATCTTGAAAGCCTGATTGTTTTTCCAATCAGGCTGACTTATAATACCGACTTTGTAACCTTTAGCCTCAAGCACACGTGAAATTATAGACACGCCGAAGCTGGGATGGTCAACGTAAGCATCGCCTGTTACGTAAACAAAATCGACACTGTCCCATCCTCTCTGTTTTGCTTCTTCTGCTGTAATAGGTAAAAAATTACTCATTATTTAAAAATCCTCGTCTTCGTAATCTTCTTCATATTCGGGCTCTGCGCCTGCTTTATTCATATTGATTTTGCCATCAGATGACAAAGCATTCATTTCCATATATTCCTGCTTTGAAAGAAGCACCTTTCTCGGTTTTGCACCTTCTGAAGGTCCGATAATTCCCCTTTCTTCCAGGTCATCAATAATTCTTGACGCACGTGCATAACCAAGTTTCAGTTTTTTCTGAAGCATTGTGGTAGATGCTGCCTGCATTTCAACGACAATTCTTATTGCATCGGGAAGCATTTCGTCTGCATCATCATCGCCGTCATCTTCAACATCGTATCCTGCACGTTTTTTCTCATTTACTGAATGCTTTTCAATTTCTTCAATAATATCTTCATCATAAGTGCCCTCTTTCTGGCTCTTGATGAATTCTACGATATTTTCAACCTCTTCATCTGAAAGGAATGCACCCTGCACACGTAAAGGCTTTGACATACCAACAGGATTGAAAAGCATATCACCGTTACCCAGAAGTTTTTCAGCACCTGCAGTATCAATGATTGTACGAGAGTCAATCTGTGATGAAACTGAAAGTGAAATACGGCTGGGAATATTTGCTTTGATAACACCTGTGATAACGTTAACTGAGGGCCTCTGCGTTGCAATAACAAGATGCATACCTGCAGCACGAGCCATCTGTGCAAGACGGCAGATAGAATCTTCAACTTCGTTTGGAGCTGCCATCATAAGGTCAGACAATTCGTCAATAAAAATAACAATCTGCGGCATTTTGGGAATATCGGGATTTGCTTCGCAGAATTTATTATAGCCTTTGATGTTTCTCACGTTTCTTTCAGAGAAAAGCTTATATCTGTTAAGCATTTCTGTAACTGCCCACGCAAGAGCACCTGCTGCCTTTCTCGGGTCTGAAACAACAGGCACAAGCAAGTGAGGAATACCGTTGTAAACAGTAAATTCAACCTGCTTCGGGTCAATCATAAGAAGTTTGACTTCATCGGGAGTTGCATTGTAAAGCAAGCTTACAATCATAGAGTTGATACACACAGATTTACCTGAACCGGTTGTGCCTGCAATAAGAAGATGGGGCATCTTCGCAATATCGGCACAGATAATATTACCCGTGATATCTTTACCTAATGCAACATTAAGCTTTGAATCTGACTTTCTGTATTCAGGAGTATCAATAATTTCTTTAAGAAGCACCATTGTGCGGTCTCTGTTGGGAATTTCAATACCTACTGCTGATTTGTTTGGAATAGGCGCTTCTATTCTGACACCGGAAGCTGCCATATTCATTGCAATATCGTTTGAAAGACCTGTTATTTTGCTGATTCTCACACCGGGAGCCGGCTGAATCTCATAACGTGTTACAGACGGACCTCTGCAGATTTCGCAGATTTTTGCATCAACGCCAAAGTTTTTAAGCACATCAATAAGATGCTGTCCGTTTGACTGGAGCTCTCTTGTATAATCAATTTTCTTTGAAGGGTCTGGTGTTGAAAGACAACTCATAGGCGGATATTTATATGGTTTTGCTTTGCCTGAGCGAGTGGAAACAAAGGCAGTTTCAGTTACTTCAAACGCATTTTCTGATTTCTGCGGTTTTGTTTCTGTTTTTCTTGTTGCCTGCCTTATAACGGGCGGTTTTTCTTCTTTTACAGGTTCATCAACAGGCTCATTAGCAGGTTGTGACTCTGCAAAAGAAGGCACAGACGATTCTTCAACAAAATCAATATCAAGTGCTCTGATTTTGTTACGTCTTCTTGATGTGCCCGTATTTCCGCTTTTTACGCCTGTAATAATAGGCGGCATGATAATTTCTGACGGATCAAAGTTGTAATCTTCAGTATTTTCTATCTGAGGCGGTTCAAACGGAATTTCAACCTTTGATACTTCCTCCTCATAAGAAACATTATCAGCGGGAATATCAGGGGTAAAATCATTATCTGCATCGGCAAAAATTTCCTCAACAGTTTTCTTTGCAAATTCTTCGTTTTCGGCTTTTCTTTTTTCTCTTTGCTCAGCGATTTTATCGCCTGCTTTTTTCACGGGTTTGCTGAAAGTGTTGAAAACTTTAAGAACTGTTGTGCCTGTGAGAATCATAAGTATACCAAGCAAAGCAATAACAACAATTACAACTGCAGGAACTTTTGAACCACAGAGAAGAACAATCAATCCACCAAGAATAGCACCGAATAAACCACCGTTATCGTAGGTAAGTCCTTTTGAATACACGTCGCTTATCTGATTTCCGATTGAATTACCTTGAAAATAAGCAAAGTCATTGAATACAATATGTATAAAGGCTGAGAGGAAAACAATAAAAGTGACAAAACCTATGAGTTTTCCTATTTTTCCTTTTTTATTAAGTTCGTTTTTAGTGCAGAGAATTGCAATATACCCCAGCAAGACAGGTACAAAAAATGCAGCAACACCGAATGTGCCGAATAACACATGATCTCTCAAAAATCCCCAGACAGCTTCCCCGGGAATAACGCAAAAAGCAAAAATCAACAATGCTGAGCAAAAAAGTAACACTGACACAAGCTGAACGGGCATACTTTTTGCACTGTTTTGCTGAGTCTTTGCCTTTGAGTTTCCGGCAGAATGATTTATATTTTTGCTGTTTGCTGCTTTATTGTTCGTTGTTTTGTTGCTTGCAGCTTTGCTGTTTGTTGTTTTTCTGGCACTTTGCGTTTTTTTCTTTGCATTTGCCATTTCTCATTTTCCTTTCAGTAATCAATTTATCCAATTCATCAAGCGCATCGGAAAGAGAACCTATTTTATCAATAAGTCCATATCTGACCGCATCTTTTCCTCCAAGAATTGTGCCTACATCTGTGACTAATTCGCCTGTTTCGAGCATTAATTTACGGAATGTTTCATCCTTGATTTTTGAATTTGAGCACACAAACGATACGATTCTTTCCTGCATCTGCAAAAAATATTCAAGCATCTGCGGAACACCTATTACAAGGCCGTTTGTTCTCACAGGATGGATTGTCATAGTAGCTGACGGCACAATAAAAGATTTATCCGCCGCCACTGCAAGAGGAACACCGATAGAATGTCCTCCGCCGAGAACAAGCGACACGCTCGGCGTTTTCATTCCTGAAATAAGTTCTGCAATGGCAAGTCCTGCTTCAATATCACCGCCGACAGTGTTGAGAATAAGAAAAAGTCCGTCTATATCGTTGCTTTCTTCAACAGCAATAAGTTGAGGAATAATATGCTCATATTTAGTTGTTTTCGTTTCCTGTGAGGCAACGTAATGCCCTTCTATCTGACCGATAATTGTAATGCAATGAATCTTGTGAGAATGTTTTTTTACAGTGATTGA
Organism: Oscillospiraceae bacterium; assembly: GCA_015066175.1. Lineage (GTDB taxonomy): Bacteria > Bacillota > Clostridia > Oscillospirales > Acutalibacteraceae > SIG575. The sequence continues at coordinate 26,801 of SVOW01000018.1, read as the reverse complement.
GCCTGTTTCGAAAATCTGCTTTACAGTGTTTTCAAAAAAGCCTTCGTCCTCGCAATCTTCATAATTTTCATATATACGTTCTGCCATTTTATTACCTCCGGAAAGACAAATATCATTGACTATTTTGTCCGTCGCAGAAGCATAAATGCATTACAATATATAATAACATTTTTTTATGTATTTTTCAAGATAAAATTACTCTAAAACAGCAATAACAATGCCTGAAATTATCACACAAGCACAGAACAGTTTATAGAGAATTCTTTTTTCTTTGAAAATGAATTTTCCGCCTAAAATTATAACAATACAGCTTATCTGTTTGATGAGAGTCATAAGTGAAACAGTGCATGCTGGATTATTGTTTGCAACAAACAAAGCCTTATCACCTATCACAAGAGAGATACTCATAAGATAAATCCATTTATTCTTAAATGAGGATTTAAAATCAATTTTTGTTTTTGTAAAAATAATGTATAATGCGTAAAACACAACGAGAAAAAACATATACCAGAATTGGAGTTGATTTGAAGTAAGGTCGCCTTTTCGCATAAGTATCTTGTCAAGTGCACCTGAAAGAGCTGTTAATGCACAGCCTGCAAATGCAGTTATAATCACTTTCGCACTGACTTTTTCTGTGTTTTCTTTTTTGTTTTTTGATGGTCTGAATTTGAGAAGCAAAAGACCAGCACTGACCAGTGATAAACCGATTACGTGCATATATCCGATTGTTTCTCCGACAAGAAAAATGCCGTATAACGTAGAAAATATTATTCTTGACAAATCAAGCACACCGTAAAGGCTTACAGGCATTTTTGAAAATGCTCTGAATGAGCATATCCAAGCAAGAAAAATCACAAAAGATTTCACCAAAATCAGATACATATAATTCCAGTTCTGCATCACAAAAGCCTGAGGTGCAAAAGGTATAACAATCACGAAAGACAACAATACATAAATAAACAAAGTTTCCATCACAGAACTTTGTTTCATTGCAAATTTTTTGAAAATTTCACGCACACCTTTACATACGCCGTAAACAGCAACAAGTACAATCCAGAAATAACCGCTCATTTTTTCATCTCTTTTTCCATAATTTACTATTAAATCTACCACTGAGTGGGGTTTTTGTCAATTAAATGGACAAAATATTGTGGTTAAAAGGCTCAAAATGTGAATATTTTTGATAAATTTAAAAAATTCACAAAAAACACTTGCTTTTTTTGTAAAATACATATATAATATTAAACGTTGTAAATCAGATATTAAAAAAGGAGGTGCGACAAATGGCAAAATGTGAATACTGCGGAAAGAGCGTTTCTTTCGGTATCAAAGTTTCCCATTCACACAGAAGATCAAACAGAACATGGAAGCCCAACATCATGCGTGTTAAGGCTGTTGTTAACGGTACTCCCAAAAGAGTTTATGTATGCTCTCGTTGCTTACGCTCCGGTAAGGTAACTCGTGCTGTGTGATTTTAAGGCACTTCGTTGTTCTTAAACAAAATCAAGAATTAAAGCTCCGTAAGTTTGCGGAGCTTTTTTCTTTTATCTGAACATAGCGAAAATCCCGTAAGGAATAACCTTACGGGATTCTTTTTGTTTAATATAGATTATTAATACCAGATCCAACCAAAGAGAACTATTATAACAATCCACTGCCACCATGCGTAAGTAACTGTTACTTTGCAGGTTTCTGTATATTCGTTGCCGTAATTGTCATAAACAGTTACTGTAATTTCTGCTTCGCCTCTGCCTGAAGCGTAGATATTACCATCTTCGTCGATTGTTGCAACGCTTTCATCTGAAGACGAATATTCCACGCGATAATCTCTGTCAGAAATTATTTCTGCGTTGATATTTACAGTCTGCTTGTAGTTCATTGAAATATCGTCAAGGTTAATTTCAATGGGTTCGCGGATAAGCTTCGGAATAGGTTCTTTTTTAAGAATTTCACCGCATCTTGTGCAGTATTTAACGCGTAAACCTTCTGAATCATAGGTCGGTTCTTTTATAACAACCCAGTTACCTTCGTTGTGACCGAGAGGTGCTGATTCAACAGTAAAGGTGCTGTCACAACGTGCACAGTAATATTTTATAAATCCTTTTTCTGTACATGTTGCATCTTTTGATTCAACTATTCTGCTCTTTAAATGTCCGAGCGGAGGAATAATCTCTGTTTCTTCCTTGCCGCAACGTGCGCAAGTGTAAGAGATAGAGCCGCTTTCTGTACAAGTCGGGTCAACTTTTACTGTGTTGTCGCCATATTTATGTCCGAGAGCAGGAACAGTTTCTGTAAAGTTTTTATTACATACAGTACAAGTATATGTAATGTAGCCTGATTCTTCGCAAGTCGGTTCTTTCTGGTCAACAACTTTTCCATGCTTGTGTTCAAGAGCAGGAATTATCAGTTCTTCCTTTTCGCCACAAACTTTGCATTCTCTGTAACGGTGACCATCTTCTGTACAAGTTGCATTTTTATCTGTTTTCCACTCACCATAATTATGGCCAAGTGCTTCGATATAGTTTGAAACAAATTTCACGCCGCAAACTGCACATTCATAAATTGTATATCCATTCTCTGTGCAGGTTGATTCAATAACTTCGATTACCTTGCCGGGTTTATGACCTGTTGCAGGAAGAATTTCTTTGTGTTCACTGTTGCAGCCTGAGCAAGTGTAAATAATATAACCGTCTTCAAGGCAAGTGGGATCTTTCTGCTCTTTTACTTTGTCTTTAAGATGACCGAGAGCAGGAATATCTTTATCAAAAGTTTCACCACAGATTGAACATTTATATCTGATATATCCGTTTTCGGTACAAGTCGGGTCTTTTTTAGATACAAATTCGCCGGGAATGTGATCGAGTGCAGGGATAGTTTCCGTGTGTTTCTCGCCACAAACTTCACACACTCTGTAACGAGAGCCTGCTGAAGTACAAGTAGGCTCTTTTGTTACAACCCAATTGCCGTATTTATGACCTGAAGCCACTTTATCATAAACTTTAAACTCTGCACCGCAGGTCTTACATTTGTAAACTGTGTAACCCTGCTCTGTGCATGTAGGTGCAGTTACAGAAACGATTTCGCCCTTGGTGTGACCGTAAGCGGGTATAATTTCGTCAAACTGAGTGTTGCAAGTTGAACATCTGTATCTGTTGAAACCGTTTTCTGTGCATGAAGCCGCTGTTGTGGAAATCAAAGTTCCTTTTGTATGACCTGTTGCAGGGATAACTTTATCAAACTGTACTCCACATACAGCACAGATATATTTTTCATAACCTGCTGCTGTGCAGGTAGGTGCTTTCTTGGAAACAAGCTTTCCTGCAATATGACCTGTTGAAGAAATTACTCTTTCTTCCTTTGCGCCACAAGTGCATACTCTGTATTGTTTTCCGTTTTCTGTGCAGGTAGCGTATTTTTCTGTTATCCAATCGCCGTAGCTATGGCCTGTGGGAGCAACATAATCAGCAACAAATCTGTCTTTACATACTGAACATACATAAATTGAGAAACCGTATTCAGTACATGTGGGATGTTTTGTTGCAACAAGTTCACCTTTTGTATGACCTTTAGCGGGGGTAGTTTCAGTATAAGTTATACCACATACTGAGCATTTATATTTCTCATAGCCTTCAAGGATACAAGTTGCTTCTCTTGAAGAAATAAGTGTGCCTTTTGTGTGACCTTTTGCAGGAATAATTACAGTATATTCCGATTCACAAACACTGCACCAATATTTTTCGTAACCTGATTCTGTACATGTAGCCTTTTTGCTTTCAATGGGGTCAGAGTCGGGTGTATGACCTTCAGGCGGAATAACTTCATTTATTTTATCGCCGCAATATTTGCAGATATAAGTTATATATCCGCTTTCGGTACAAGTAGGCTTAACTTCCCTCTGCCATGCGCCGGGAGCGTGACCATGAGGCGGAATTGCTTCTTCAATTCGTTTGCCACATTCGCAAATTTTGTACTGAAGACCTGCCTCTGTACAAGTAGATTCTTTTTCAACAATCCAATCGCCGTATTTGTGACCTGTCGGAGAAACATAATTATCAATATATCTGTAGCCGCAGACTGTGCAGGTATAAATTGTGTAACCCTCTGAAGTACAAGTAGGTTCAATTACTTCAGCTTTAAATGAGTGACCCTTTGCAGAGATTACTTCTGTGTAAGAATGACCACAGACTGTGCAAGTGTAAGTTATACTGCCCTTTTCGGTACAAGTCGGCTCAACTGTTTCTGAAGTATATGTATGGCCGTCGTTTTCAACGAGGAAAATGAATTTAACGTCAAAAACATAAGTGCCGTCAATGGTAAGAGTTGTTTCTGTTTTATTGCCTGCTTTGTGCCAGTCAGAAAGTTTCAGATAATATGTACCGCTTCCTGAAAGGTTTATGGGGGTATTTTCAGTTTTAATAACTACTGCTTTATTATCTGTAGTTGTGGGGTAAACATTTACCTGAGTTGCATCTTTAATTGCAGTAATAACTATTGTATTGCCGTCAAGAGATGCTGTAGCGTAAAGAAGACGTAATGTTGAAATATCGAATTTCTGATATTTTATAACTTCCGTTTCCTCAATCTTACAAACTGAACAAACTCTCTTTTTAAGACCGTCTGCAGTTTCAGTAGGCTGTTTTACTACTACCCAATTACCCCAGGAATGACCACGAGGTGCGTTATTAAATGAAATTGATTTACCGCAAGTAGGACATGTGTAAGTTATCACACCGCCTTCGGTACAGCTTCCTGATGAAAAAGTTTTCACACAGGAATAATGTTTTTTAGCGTTTACAAGAGACTCATTATAACTTCCTATACTTATTTTATTCCACTCTGCTTCAGTGCCTGTATAGAATACGTCAGTAAGGCTAGAGCAACCATTGAACGCACAATAGTTTATACTTGTGACACTGTCAGGGATTGTAATTGATGTAAGGCTATAGCAAAAATCGAACGCAGCATCGCCTATGCTTTCAACACTGTCACCAATTTTGACTGATGTAAGGTTTTGGCAATTATAGAACGTATATTCACCTATGCTTTCAACACTATCACCTATTGTGATTGATGTAAGGTTTTCGCAATCATAGAACGTATATTCGCCTATACTTTCAACGCTGTCAGGGATTGTTATTGATGTAAGACTGTTGCAATAAATGAACGCCTGATTGCCTATGCTTTCAACACTGTTTCCGATTGTGACTGATGTAAGGCTTGAGCAATTAGAGAACGCAGAATTGCCTATGCTTGTTACACTGTCTGGGATTGTAATTAATGTAAGTCTTTTACAATAATAGAACACAAAATCGCCTATGCTTTCAACGCTATCAGGGATTGTGACTGATGTAAGGCTTGAGCACATATAAAACGCAGAATTGCCTATGCTTTCAACACTGTCAGGAATTGTAAAAGTTTTTCTTGTATTTCCAATAGGATATTGTATTAAAGTGGTTTTATTTTTATTGTATAAAACTCCATAGCTGTCACTACTATAATTTTTATTGTTTGAATCAACTTTAATTGATGTAAGGCTGTCGCAATTATAGAACGCCTTCTCGCCTATGCTTGTTACACTGTCAGGGATTGTGACTGATGTAAGTCTTGAGCAATAAGAGAACGCATATTCGCCTATGCTTGTTACACTGTCAGGGATTGTGACTAATGTAAGGCCTGTGCAACCACAGAACGCATCTTCGCCTATGCTTGTTACACTGTCAGGGATTGTGACTGATGTAAGTCTTCCGCAAAAATAGAACGCACGATCACCTATGTTTTCAACACTGTCAGGGATTGTGACTGATGTAAGGCTTGAGCAATTACAGAACGCATAATTGCCTATGCTTGTTACACCTTTCTGAATATTAACAGTCTTAATAGATGAACCATAACTATACCATGGTGCTTTTTTGTTCCAAGTATAGTCTGTCATCGCGCCTGTGCCATCAATTTTAAGCAAACCATCTTCATATAAAGTCCAGGTTACATTATCACCACATTTTCCTGAAGCTATTATAGCGGCTGTTTCTTCGCCAAGGAAATGAATGTCAGCGTTGGTTAAATCTTCGTTATAGCTACCTATTGAAATTTTATTCCATTCAGCTTCCGTGCCTTTATAATAAACATCAGTAAGGTTGTTGCAAGAAGAGAACGCCCAATCGCCTATGCTTGTTACGCTGTCAGGGATTGTGACTGATGTAAAGCTTTTGCAACCCCAGAACGCATAATTGCCTATTCTTGTTACACTGTCCAGGATTGTAAAAGTTTTTCTGCTATTGCCGACGGGATATTGAATTAATGTTGTTTTTTCATTGTTATATAAAACCCCATAACTATCGCTAATATAATTTTTATTATCTGAATCAACAATAATCTGTGTAAGGCTTGTGCAATATCTGAACGCAACACCGCCTATGCTTGTTACACTGTCAGGGATTGTGACTGATTCAAGCCTGTAGCAATTATTGAACGCAGAATCGCCTATGATTGTTACACTGTCAGGGATTCTGATTAATGTAAGGCTGTCGCAATTATTGAACGCAAAATTACCTATGCTTGTTACACTGTCAGGGATTGTGACTGATGAAAGGCTTGTGCAATAATTGAACGCATAACCACCTATGCTTGTTACACCTTTTTCAATATTAACAGCCATAACAGATGAACGATAACTATCCCATGGTGCTTTTGAGGACGAAGTATAGTCTGTCATCGCACCTGTGCCTTCAATTTCAAGTAAACCATCTTCATATAAAGTCCAGGTTACATTATCGCCACATTTTCCTGAAGCTATTATTTTGGTTGTTTCTTCACCAAGGAAATGAATGTCAGCGTTAGTTAAATCTTCGTTACCGCTACTAATTGAAATTTTATTCCATTCTGCTTCCGTACCTTTATAGTAAACATCAGTAAGGCTGTCGCAATAATAGAACGCACTACCGCCTATGCTTGTTACACAGTCTCCGATTGTGACTGATGTAAGGCTTTTGCAATAATAGAACGCACGATAGCCTATGCTTGTTACACTGTCAGGGATTGTGACTGATGTAAGGCTGTCGCAACAAGAGAACGCATTTTCACCTATGCTTTCAACACCGTCTCCGATTTTGACTGATGTAAGGATGTAGCACTCATAGAACGCAGAATTGCCTATGCTTGTAACACTATCAGGGATTGTGACTGATGTAAGCCAGTCGCAACTATAGAACGCAGAATTGCCTATGCTTGTAACACTATCAGGGATTGTGACTGATGTAAGCCAGTCGCAATAATAGAACGCAGAATCGCCTATTCTTGTTACACTGTCAGGGATTGTGAAGGTTATCCTGCTGTTACCCGCAGGATACTGAATTAATTCTGTTTTATTTTTGTTATATAAAACTCCATAGCTGTCACTACAATAATTTTTATTACCTGAATCGACATTAATTGCCGTAAGGCTTGAGCAACCACGGAACACATCTTCTCCTATACTTGTTACACTGTCAGGGATTGTGACTGATGTAAGGTTGTAGCAATTATAGAACGCATAATCGCCTATGCTTGTTACACCTTTCTGAATATTAACGGTCTTAACAGATGAACGATAACTATACCATGGTACATTTGATGAATAAGTATAGTCTGTCATCTCACCTGTGCCTGTAATATTAAGCACGCCTGTTGATGTACCAAGTGACCATCTGACATTAGTACCACAGGTACCGCTATATGATGCGGCTTCGGCTTCGATGTTGAATATGTTTTTCAAATCGAGCCATTGGGGTAACTCAAGACCGACGAAGCCTGACAAGGGGGCTATGCCTATTGTCATCGTCAGGACGAGTAAGAGGGACAACAGTTTCTTTGCTGTTTTTTTCATTTTCATCTCTCCTTTTTCAATAAAAAAAGTGCGTACAACCGAAGTCATACGCACTAAAAACGCATGGCTCTGATTGTTGCGACACAATTTCGGACTACTTTCAAAGTATGCGAATATAGAGCATGCATTTTTACCAAAAAAGGTATAAAAATACACACTTTGAGTGTAGCCCATTATTTAATTGTGTCGCAAATATATTGTACCACGCATAAATAATTATTTCAAGAAGTTTTTATAGTATCATTATCCAGGTAAAATAAATTATAATTCATATGTATATTTGATTTTACATTGTAGGGGTCGATGCCTACATCGACCCGTCAGATTTTATGTTGATTTATTCGGGCGGATGTGGGCATCCGCCCCTACGATGCTGATTTTAATACCGCGGTAAATTATAATTTACCGTACATTTGTGGCTGTATCGTAGGGGACGGGTTGCCCGTCCCGTTATGAATCTGATGAATTTTTTGCGGGCGCCGAAACGACGCCCCTACGATGCTGATTTTAATACCGCGGTAAATTATAATTTATATGGTTATTTAAATTTAATATCGTAGGGAACGGCGGTTTCCGACGTTCCGCAAAAAGCAAAAGTAAATTGGCGGTTTGTCGACAAGCGCCAAACCCTACAATGCTAAAATTAATTTCACGATAAATTATAATTTCAAAAAAATCTCCATTCAGTAAAAAAACCGAATGGAGATTATGGGTCTGTTGTTAATTAAAGAAGATGTTCAACTTTGCTTCTGAGGAATGCTTTCTGCTCGACATTAAGACCTTTGAAGGGTTTTCTGGGTGTGCCGAAATCCATACCCATCATATTGAGGATTTCTTTTTCACCTGCAAAAACACCCACTTTACAAAGAGCATCGATAATATCATTAGCTTCTTTCTGAAGTTCCTGACATCTTGCGAGGTTACCTTCTTTGAAGCATTTATACATTTCAACATATTTTTCTGCAAAGCAGTTATATGTGCTGCCTATACCGCCGTCTGCACCCATTGAAAGGCCTGAAAGAAGTATTTCATCAAAGCCGTTGAAAACAACTTTATCAGGATACTTTGTTTTAAGTCTTTCAAGACCGAAGAAATCATTTGAAGTGTATTTAACACCCATAAAACGGTCACTTTCAAGAAATTCTGACAAGCCATCAACACCAAGCTTTGAATTTACAAGTACAGGTACATAGTAAAGAAGCATGGGAACAGATGTGTTATTAGCAATGTCAAAATAGAAATCTTTGATTTCATCGTAGCTGAAGCCATAGTAGAAAGGTGCAACAGATGAAACTGCATCAAAACCCACGCTTTCTGCATACTGTGCAAGGTCAAGAGTAAGTTTTGTGCCGATAGCGCCTACATGAGCAATAAGGTTAACTCTGCCTTTTACGATGTCAGAAACAAGCTTGTAAACTTCTTTTCTTTCTTCGTGTGAAAGAAGGAATGCTTCACCTGTGCTGCCACCTACATAGAAACCTGTAACACCTTTTGCGATGTTCATTTCGATGAGTTTTTCAAGTGATTTTTCGTTGATTCTGTCGTTCTCATCATAGGGAGTGAGAAGTGCGGGATAAATACCTTTGAAATCTTTCATAATCTATTTCCTCTCTTTTTAAAATAAACTTATCTGGTTTGATTCTGGCAGGTCTGCCAGTGCTCCTGCTTCCTGCAAAGCAGTGATAACGCTGGAAGAAACACCTGAACGATTCTGCAAATCCTCTGCAGATATAAATTCACCATATCCATCTTCACGTGCTGCCTGAAGCTGTTTGGCGGCATTTTCGCCAACGCCATTAAGAGCAGAGAATGCAAGGCGGATTTTTCCGTCTTCAATCTGATAAACGGTTGCGTGTGACTTATAAATATCAACAGGAAGAAGTTCAACTCCCCTTGCCATCATTTCATTGATAACCTGAAGTGCTGTGTATGTGCCTTCTTCTTTGGCTGTTGCTTCTTTAACTTTCATTTTTGCAGAAATATCTGCCATTTTTCTTTTGACTGCCTGACGTCCCTGCATAATCGCAACTGTATCAACGTCTTCACCGCGTACTGTCATATAAACTGCGTAATATTCAACAGGTTTATAGATTTTATACCAGCCGAGACGAAGTGCTGCACTTACGTATGCCGCTGCGTGAGCTTTGGGGAACATATATTTGATTTTCATACAAGAATCAATATACCACTGCGGTACATCGTGTTCTTTCATTGCGTTGATATGGTCTTCTGTAAGCAGTTTTGTAGCTTTACCTTTACGGACAATTTCCATAATTTTAAACGCCATATCAGGCTCAAGACCTTTGTGCATAAGGTAAACCATGATACTGTCACGCGTTCCGATAACGTCAGAAATTGTGCATGTGCCGTCTTTAATCAAATCTTGTGCGTTACCAAGCCAAACATCAGTACCGTGTGAAAGTCCTGAAATCTGCAGAAGGTCCGTAAAGTTTTTAGGTGCAGCATCAAGAATCATCTGACGAACAAAGGGTGTGCCCATTTCAGGGATTGACAATGTACCTGTTTCACATTCAATATCATCTGCTGTAACACCCAAAGGTTCAGGTGTGTTTATCATCTCGTAAATCTTGGGGTCGCAGATGTCAACATCCATCGCTGCAATTCCCGTTGCATCTTCAAGATGCTTATAAATTGTGGGAACATCATGACCCAGGTTATCAAGTTTAAGAATTGTATCGTGGAGAGAGTGGAAGTCGAAGTGAGTAGTAAGAATATCCTTATCCACTTTATCTGCAGGGTGCTGAATGGGTGTGAAATCTTCCGCAACATAGTCATTCGGAATGATAACCATGCCACCCGGATGCTGACCTGTTGTTCTCTTAACACCTGTGCAACCAATTGTAAGGCGGTCTTCTTCTGCACGTGACACAACCTTACCACGTTCATCAAGATATTTTTTAACAAAACCATATGCGGTTTTATCAGCAAGTGTGCCGATAGTACCTGCTTTGAAGCAATGGTCTTTACCGAAAAGTTCTTCTGTATATCTGTGCGCCCAGAACTGATATTCACCTGAGAAGTTAAGGTCGATATCAGGCTGTTTGTCGCCCTTGAAGCCAAGGAAAGTTTCAAAAGGAATATCGTGGCCGTCACGATTCAGGGCGTGTCCGCAGTTGGGACAGTTTTTCTTCGGTAAGTCGTAACCTGAGCCGTATTCACCTTTCAGGAAGAATTCGCTGTACTGACATTCAGGGCATACATAGTGAGGTGCAAGTGGGTTAACCTCCGAAATACCTGCAGCATTTGCAACAAATGAAGAACCAACTGAACCTCGTGAGCCTACAAGGTAACCATTATCAACAGAGTTCCACACAAGTTTCTGTGCAATCACATACAAAACGGCGAAACCGTTTTTGATGATAGACTTAAGCTCTTTATCAAGCCTTGTTGCAACATATTCAGGCACAGGGTCGCCAAACATTTTCTTTGTTCTTTCCCAACAGATACGTGTAAGTTCTTCTTCCGCGCCCTCGATATAAGGCGGATAGTTGCCCTGTGGAATAGGTCTTATGTATTCAACTGTATCTGCAATAAGATTTGTGTTTTTAACAACAACCTCATATGCTGTTTCTTCGCCCAGATAGCTGAATTCTTTAAGCATTTCTTCAGTTGTTCTGAAGTAAAGCGGTGCTTGTTCATCAGCATCCTTAAAGCCCTGACCTGCCATGAGAATTGCACGGTAAACGCTGTCTGTTTCATCAATGAAATGAACGTCACCTGTGGCAACAACAGGCTTGCCGAGACTATCTGCAAGGGCGATAATTGAACGGTTGATGTTTTCAATATCAGCAACTGATTTGAGTTTTCCGTCACGTACAAGGAACATATTGTTTCCGTTTGGCTGAATTTCAAGATAGTCATAGAAAGAAGCAATTTCAAGCTGTCTTTCTCTTGTTTCACCATCAAGAATCGCTCTGTAAAGTTCACCTGCTTCACAGGCTGAACCGATAATCAGACCTTCTCTATGAGCAATAAGCTCAGATTTAGGGATTCTCGGACGTTTATGGAAATATTCAAGGTTGGACTTTGTAATAAGCTGATAAAGATTTTTAAGACCAACCGTATTTTTTGCAAGAATAATTATATGATATGTTCTTTCTGCTTTAATTTCTTCTTTTGTAAGTTTACGGTCATCAAGCTTCATATCGTCTACGAAATAACCTTCCATACCGTAAATTATTTTGATTCCGCTTTTACCTACTGCATTCATGGCATCAGGGAAAGCCTGAACAATGCCATGGTCAGTAATTGCAATAGCTTTATGTCCCCATTTGATTGCTCTTTCAACAAGCTTTCCCGCAGGTGTCATACCATCCATAGAAGACATATTTGTATGAAGATGAAGTTCAACACGTTTTTCAGGTGCATTGTCTTTTTTCTGCATTTTGTCAATCTGTGTGATTGCTCTTGCCTGAATACAGTAATCTTTCATCCATTTATCAAATATAACCGTACCTTTAACAGCAACTGTTATACCATCCTTCAGCTTTGCAAGAAGAGATTTTGTATTTTCGTTTGCTTCAAAAAGCTTGACAGTATATGAATTTGTAAGGTCTGTAATATTAAAACTGATAATTTTATTTCTGCCATCGCGTGTTTCTCTCACATCAAGAGAGAATACATCACCCCATACTGTTACCATACCATCTTCATGGCTGATATCTTTCAAAGCAGTAGGTCTTGTTTTTATTTCATTACCGTAAAGCGGTGCAGCATTTGTAAAACTGATAGGTAAATCAGGATAATCCTGCACAAGCTCTTTCTTTTTCGGCTGAGCAGTCTGATTATTTTCTTCCTGCTTCTGCAGAGTTACTTCCTGCACGATTCTTTCAAATTCTTCTTTATCAATTTTTTCGCTGACGAATTTCACCTGTGCTTCAATGCCGAAAACATCTTTAAGCTGTTTCTGAGTAAAGCGGTCAACACCTGCTTTTTCAAGAATTTCCACACCGCCCTGCTTGAGATGGACAGTGAAAACATTATTTTCGAGATGAGCTTCCGCATCAACAAGAAAACCGTTTGCTGCTGCAAAATTCTGCTTTGTACGCTCTGCTATGTATGCATAAAAAGACGCATCGAAAGCACTTGCCGGAAATTTCGGCAAAATTTCAACGTGGCTTAACTGTAAACAATTTTTAATCTGCTTTTCACTTTTCAACACAGCACTCGGCGGTACGATTTTGTCAGAAGAAATAATAACAGCAAGGTTTCTTTTTTCTCTGAACAAAGTCATACTCTCTATAACTACATTTTTAAGCTGACCTTTGATTACATCGTTATCAATATAATCGCCGAATACTGATAAAAAATTTCTGGAATCCATTATAATTTTCCTTTAAAGTTTTTCTATTTCATTGAGTAATTCTTTTACTATATCTTCTTCGCTGATTTTTTTAATAATTTCACCGTGTTTGAAAAGCACGGCACACCCGTCACCGCCTGCGATGCCGATGTCAGCATCTTTTGCTTCACCCGGTCCGTTTACAACGCAGCCCATAACGGCAACTTTGATTTTTTTGCGGCATGTTTTAAGCGCTTCTTCAACTTCTTTCGCTGTGGAAATCAGGTCAATTCTTGTTCTTCCGCAAGTGGGACAAGCCACAATCTGCGGTCTGTCATTTTTAAGATTAAGCGCTGAAAGCAAATCAATAGCGCTTTCAACTTCTTTAACAGGCTCGTCCGTCATTGAAATTCTGATTGTATCACCAATTCCGTCAAGCAGAAGAGAGCCTATTCCTGCACAGGATTTGATAAGGCTCATTTTATATGTGCCTGCCTCAGTAACGCCGAGATGCAGCGGATACGGGCACATTTCAGCCATCAGGCGATAAGCTTTTACCATTTTTTCAACATCTGATGATTTGATTGAAATTACAATATCATCAAAGTCAAATTTATTGAGAAGTTTTACGTGATACATTGCACTTTCGCACATTGCTTCAGGCGTAACACCGCCGTATTTTGCAAGTATTTCTTTTTCAAGAGAGCCTGAATTCACGCCGATTCTGATAGGAATATTTTTTTCATTGCATTTTTTTGCAACTGCTTTCACTCTGTCGTCAGAGCCGATGTTGCCGGGGTTGATTCTGATTTTGTCAATCCCCGCTTCTGCACTTTCAAGAGCAAGTCTGTAGTCAAAATGAATGTCTGCCACAAGGGGTACATTCACTTTTTCTTTAATTGCAGAAATGAGTTTTACTGCTTGCATATCAGGCACAGCAGCACGGATTATCTCGCAACCTGCTTTTTCCAGCTCAATTGACTGTTTTACGCTGCCTTCAATATCAGTTGACGGCACGTTAAGCATTGACTGCACTGAAACAGGTGCAGATGAGCCTATAATCATATTTCCGACTTTAACCTGCTTTGTTTCCCTTCTCTGCACAGAAATACCCCCTTATTTTACAAGTTTTATAATGTCATTTGCAGAAATTATAATCATCAACAATATTAGAAGTGCAAGACCTGATGCGTGTATCCACGCCTCATATTTTTGCTTGATTGGTTTTCTTCTGATAAGTTCAATCACCATAAAGAAAAGTCTGCCACCGTCAAGGGCCGGCAACGGCAAAAGATTGAACACACCGATGTTGATTGTAATAAGAGCCATGATAAGAAGCAGATTTGACAAATCATATGTCTGCTGTGCGCTTGATGCAGCATCGGCAATATATGTGACAGTGCCTATAGGACCTGACAGGTCATTCATTCCGTATTGACCTGTTACGAGGTCAAACAAACTTAAATAAACCACCTTGATAATAGACAATGTTTCGCCTGCTGAAGTTGCAATCACGTTGCCGAATTTGGGCTCAACGCCGTAAATCTTAAAATCAAGGTACATTGATTTTGTGCCGTCTTCATATTCACGCATTTCAAAGGTAACATCTTTAAGTTCTACCTTTTCACCGTCACGTTTAACAGTCATATCCATCACGCCGTCTTTATCACGCATCATAAGAAATGATAAATCCATATAGCTTGTGACAGAATGACCGTCAATTCCGACAATTTTATCTTCTGCTTTCAGTCCTGAAGAAACACTGACTGCATCTTCATTGAAGCCTGCAACAGTTGTTGTTGCAACAAGGTCCTGACTTGCATTTATACAGATGCAGATTATGAGACCTAAAATCAGATTCATCACAGCACCTGCAGCAACAATGATAATTCTTTGCCAACAAGGCTTTTTTGAAAAAGAGCGTTCATCTTCGCTTTCTTCGTCTTCACCTTCCATGCTTACAAAACCGCCGATTGGAAAAAGACGAAGTGCATAAGTTGTTTCTCTGAATTTTTTCTTGATAATTGTAGGACCCATACCCATTGCAAATTCATTTACTCTGACTTTGAAAATTTTCGCAAAAGTAAAGTGCCCTAATTCGTGGATGAAAATAATCAATCCAAAAAATAATACAGCCACTATTATCGGCCATGCTTTGCCCCATACAGCCGATATATTCAATGATAAAAGATTAATTTCTACCACTTCTTTCAGTAACAAAGTTTCTTGCTTGGATGTCTGTTTCAAATATATCTTCTAAAGTATACTCGTTTTTGACAGGAATATTTTCAAGTGCCTGACCCACAAGGTCGGCAATCTGAAGGAATTTGATTTTGCCTTCTCTGAAAAGTTTATTTGCTTCTTCGTTTGCGGAATTTGCAATTGCTGTTGCTGTGCCGCCTCTTGTGAGAGCATCTTTACAATATTTTATGCAGGAGAATGTGTCTTCATCCGCATTTTCAAAGGTAAGAGTTCCAAAATCAGTAAGATTAAGCTGTTTAACAGGGCTTTCGTACCTTACGGGATATGTCAAAGCGTACTGAATAGGTATTCTCATATCAGGGAGCCCAAGCTGCGCAATAACTGAATTATCAACGTATTCAACAAGTGAATGAATAATACTCTGACGATGAACAACTATGTCAATTTTATCTGCAGGCATATCAAAAAGCCATGCAGCTTCAATAAGTTCAAGACCTTTGTTCATCATTGTAGCAGAGTCGATGGTTATTTTTGCACCCATCGACCAGTTTGGATGATTAAGTGCATCTTTAACTGTAACATTTTCAAGGTCTTCTCTCTTTTTGCCGAAGAAAGGACCACCTGATGCAGTGAGAATAAGCCTTTTTATCATCGAATGAGAAACACAACCGCCAAGCGACTGGAAAATTGCAGAATGTTCACTGTCAACAGGCAGAATTCTAACATTATTTTCACGTGCTTTGTCAGTAACAAGTTTACCTGCAGCAACAAGTGTTTCTTTATTTGCAAGGGCAATTTCTTTTTTGGCTTCAATTGCGGTTACAGTGGGCTTAAGACCAACCATACCTACAACACTGTTGAGCACAGTATCAGTTTCTTCAAGGCTTGCACATTCGCATATGCCGTCAAGACCTGATAAAACCCTGATATCAGTATCTGCTAATTTAATTTTCAAGTCTTTTGCTGCATTTTCATCATGTAATGCAACAAAACGAGGTTTAAATTCTCTCGCCTGTTCTTCAATTACGTCCACATTACTGTTTGCAGTAAGGGCAGTAACGGAAAAACCTCTCATACGTACAACGTCGAGAGATTGTTTTCCTATAGAACCGGTAGAGCCAAGAATAGCAATTTTTTTCATAACTTCTACCTTACATATTAATAAATTTTATACCTGCAGCAAGCACAGGAACTACAAAAACGAGGCTGTCAAATCTGTCCATTACTCCGCCGTGACCGGGCATAATTTTGCCGAAATCCTTTATGCCATAGTTTCGTTTAAGAAGTGATGCTGTCAAATCACCAAGCATACTGATAGCAGCAAGCAAAACAGACATAACAATCACGAAAACAAAACTGATTGCAGTTTTTCCGCCAAATGCCCAATATCTTACGCCTGCAAAAACAGCAACGTTGAATGCAACTGACAGCACAAGTCCGCCAATTGCACCTTCAACACTTTTTTTAGGGCTGATGACAGGTGCCATTTTGTGTTTTCCGAATTTTCGTCCTACAAAGTATGCAAAACTGTCGGTAAGGAAAGAACAAAGAAGTGCAAAGAAAATAAGATATATCGCTTCCGCTTTTGTGTAAACACTCTCATATGTAACAAAAACATCTCTTATTGTTATAAGACCAGAAAAGGCATATGGAACAAAAATTGAAGCATATAAAGTTATTGCCAATTGTTCAAACTTTGTTTTCTTGTGAGTTTTGAGCATAAATCCCAGCATCATTATGACATATAATGTCAAAACAGCACCTTCGGGAATATCAAAAGGTAAACTTCTGCTCACTTGTGCATAAACAGGAATAACAGCTGAAAAAATTTCAGCAGGTATTATGATTAAATTGCTTTTTACTCCCACTGCTTTCATTATTTCCCACGCAGCAACTACACTGAGAAAAGAAAGAAAAAGCGGAAATACAGGTGTAAAAATCCCTGCTATTACTATCAAAGCTATTACAATTGCCACTGCTGATGATATCAATCTTACTTTCATTCACTAATCCACCTTGATTATACTCCGCCAAAACGACGGTTTCGTTTTTCATAAGCCCTTAAGGCTTCATTAAAATTATCTATTGTGAAATCAGGCCACAGAATATCAGAAAACCAGAATTCTGAATATGCTGACTGCCACGTAAGGAAATTTGAAAGCCTGTATTCACCACTCGGTCTGATAATCAGGTCACAATCCGGAAAATCAGGTGTGTAAAGGTGGCTTTCAATAAGCTCCGGTGTAATGTCAGCTGCTGAAATGTTGCCTTTTTCAACTTCTGCGGCAATTTCTCTGAATGATTTCATCAATTCTTGTTTACCGCCGTAATTCACAGCAATATTGACAACTGTGCGAGTCTTTTTTGCAGATTGCTTTTCAATAACCTTAATCAGCTTCTGCAGCTCTTTATCAATACGGCTGACATCACCTATAAACTTAATTCTCATACCCTTTTCTTCGTTTTCTTTTTTTCTTTCAAGTGCTTCCAGAAGATAAGAACGCAAAAGGGACATAATTCCTTTGATTTCAAGTTCAGGTCTTGCCCAGTTTTCAGTTGAAAAAGCGTAAAAAGTGATACATTCTATGCCAAGGTCACAGGCATATTCACAGATTATTCTGAAAACATTTGCACCTGCTTTATGACCTTCAGAGCGTACAAGACCCCTCTGCTTTGCCCAACGGCCGTTACCATCCATAATAACGCCCACGTGTTTCGGCAAAACATCAAAAGATTCAAGTTCAAATTTACTTTCCATAAATTTACTTGCAATGAAAACTTAGATTTCCATTACTTCCTTTTCTTTATCTTTAGCTTTATCGTCAATTTTCTTGATATATTCATCTGTATATTTCTGAATTTTGTCTTCACCATTTGAAAGATCGTCTTCAGTGATTTCAGAATTCTTCTGCATTTTCTTAAGCTTATCAATAGCATCTCTTCTGATAGAACGGATAGCTACCTTTGAATCTTCAGCTTTTTTCTTGATATCTTTAACGATTTCTTTTCTGCGGTCCTCTGTAAGAGGCGGGAAAACAAGACGGATGATTGAGCCGTCGTTTGTGGGGTTGATGCCGATATCTGAAGTCTGGATAGCTTTTTCAATAGCTGTGAGAACTGATTTATCCCAGGGCTGAATGTTAAGAATTCTTGCTTCAGCAACAGCTACTGTTGCAAGCTGGTTGATGGGTGTGGGAGAACCATAATAATCAACGCTGATTCTGTCAAGAACAGCTGCACTTGCTCTGCCTGCTCTGATTGAAGCGTATTCTGACTGAAGTGCACCTAATGTTTTTTCCATTTTTTCTGTTGTTGAATTAAATATTGTCTGCATAATATTTGCCTCCTGAAAATTATATTTGAAATTAATTATTTAACGATTGTGCCGATGTTTTTGCCTTCAACTGCACGGATAATATTTTCCGGATCATTAAGGTTGAAAACAAGAATCGGAATGTGGTTATCTTTGCACAAAGCAGCCGCTGTGCTGTCCATAACCTTTAAGTCTTTTTCAAGAATTTCTGCCTGAGTAAGTGTATCAAACTTAACTGCATCATCAAATTTGTTGGGGTCTTTATCATAAACGCCGTCAACATTTGTTGCTTTGAAAAGAATGTCTGCTTCAATTTCAGCAGCTTTAAGTGCAGCACCTGAGTCTGTAGTAAAGAAGGGATTACCTGTGCCACAACCGAAAATTACAACCTTGCCGCTTTCAAGATATTTTTTTGCCTTTGCACTTGTGAAAGTTTCTGCAAACTGTTCCATGGGAAGTGCAGACATTGCCACAGCTTCAACACCTATCTGTTCAAATGTATCTTCAAGTGCGGTAGCGTTCATAACAGTTGCAAGCATACCCATATGGTCAGCACGTGAACGGTCCATTTTTCCGCTTGATCTGCCACGCCAGAAGTTGCCTCCGCCAACAACAAGACCAACCTGAACGCCGGCTTTGCTGATTTCTTTTACTGCTTTGCAGATTGAAAGCACAGTATCAAAATTAATACCATGACCTGCTTCACCTGCAAGAACTTCACCGCTGATTTTCAAAAGAATTCTTTTGTAAACAGTTTTCATTTTTTTGCCTCCTGTTCAATATACAAAATTATACAGATATATTGTACTAAATTTTACAATATAAGTAAAGAGTGTTTGCAAAAATTTTCATAAAATTTACTATATTATTTGACATAATTTGATTTATATAATACAATGATTTCAAGAAAAGGAGGTATGTTATGTTTGATTGGTTAATAAACACACTTGGTTTAGCTCACAGAGAAGCGTGGGCTGTTGTCGAGGTTTTTTCACACACAAAAGAAATGTGGACAGGTTTTTCCGTCAAAGGTTTTTTTGCAGGTTTAATGGCGATAATCGAGCTTTTCGGAATGCTTCTTTTTGGTTTTCCTACTACCCCTCGCGGACAGGAATTGAATCTTGAAGGATATGAATTGGTTTTTTGCGATGAATTCGAAGGTGAAACACTGAACTCTGAACTCTGGTTTCACAGAGGTGAAGGCTCACAAGGAGCAGGAAAATATTCTTCTGAACAGGTTTCGTTTGCTGACGGTAATATGATTATTACAGGCGAATATAAAGAAGACGGCAAATTCGGTGCAGGTTGGTATGGTGCTGAAGTCGCAACTGTAAACAAATATAAACAAGGATATTTTGAAATCCGTTGCATCTGTAACGGCGAGCCTTATATGTGGAGTGCTTTCTGGATTCAGGCCGACCATCCGTATGAAGCAGAATATTCTCAAGGCGGTATAGGCGGAGCTGAGATTGATATTTTTGAATCAATGAGTCACAACAGCACTTTCACCAATTCCGTAACAAGCACTGTTCATTGTGCAGGTGTTAACGGAGTGCAGGAAGGTATACAGTCAGCAAATCTCGGCACTTTCAAAGCAAATAATATTTACAGCGAATATAACACATATGGTCTTGAATGGACAGAAGATGAATATATCTTCTACATCAACGGTGTTGAAACGGCACGCACATCTTTCGGAAATGGTGTTTCACAAGTTGAGGAAAGACCTATTGTTTCTCTTGTTGTTCCGTCTGCAGATAAATTCGAATTGATGGACAAAGAAACATACCACACACAATTTATAATCGATTACGTTAAAATTTATCAGAAAGAAGGTTAATTTATGTTTGATTGGCTTTATAAAACAGCAGGTCTTGCCTATCGCGAAGCATGGGCAGTTGTTGAAATTTTTGAAAATATCAAAAAAATGTGGACAGGTTTTTCAATCAAAGGATTTTTCTCCGGAATTATGGCAGTTATCGAACTTTTCGGTATGCTTTTATTTGGTTTTCCCACCACTCCACGTGGTCAGGAATTGAATCTTAACGGATATGAGTTGGTCTTCTGTGATGAATTCGAAGGCGATACTCTCAATACAGATTGGTGGAATTACAGAGGTAACGGTTCCAGAAGATCAGGCTTCAACGCCCCCAGTCAGGTAACAATCAAAGACGGTAAAATGACTATCACCGGCGAGTATCTTAAAGATGGCACATATGGTGAGGGATGGTATGCAGGTATGGTTTCCCTCAAAGAAAAATACACACGCGGTTACTTTGAAATCCGTTGTATCTGCAACAAAGACAAGGGCTTCTGGAGCGCTTTCTGGATTCAGGCAAACCATCCGTATGAAGCGGAATATTCACAAGGTGGTGTCGGTGGCGCAGAAATTGATATTTTCGAAGCTATGAGCTACGACGATAAACTCTTCCCGAATGCAGTAACAAGTACCGTACATTGTGCAGGCGTTGACGGTGTGCAGGAAGATTTCCAATCAGCAAATCTCGGAGATTTTAAAGCAAATAACATTTACGAAGAATTCAACACATATGGTCTTGAGTGGACTGAAGATGAATATATTTTCTACATCAATGGTGTCGAAACAGCAAGAACATCTTTCGGTAACGGTGTTTCACAAGTACCTGAAGAAGTTATAGTTTCTCTTGAAATACCGGGCGAAGACGGCCTTGAAAAGTTTGATAAAGAAAGTTATAAAACAGAATTTATTGTTGACTACGTCAAAATTTATCAGAAATAACAAGTAATTGAGGGAAGTTCACACTTCCCTCTTCTTTTACGTTTTTTTAATATATGACAGATTTATGAGTTATTCTGTTTATAGGTAAATCCGCTATTTTGTTTATATTTTTCCTTGACAACTGCGAAATGTTGTGATAGAATGTTTTGTGTTGTGAATCAGGCTATCTGTCCGATATCACAAGAATTCAAATAAACCATATGCGGATATGGCGGAATTGGCAGACGCGTTAGATTCAGGTTCTAATAGCTGCAAGGCTGTGCAGGTTCAAGTCCTGTTATCCGCACCAAAACCCTTGTAGGCTTTACGGTTTACAAGGGTTTTCTTTTTACATAATAATTAAAAACCAAAAAATCACTCGTAAGATTTCAAAGCTCATTTTGAAGTAGTCTTACGAGTGATTTTTTATGAAAGGAAGTAATTATTATGGTAAAAATCAAAATGCAACCCCTGAATTCTGACACCGTAACTTTAGAAGAATGCTTTGACGATTATATGGCAAAATGCAAAGCAAGAAACCTATCTGAGAAAACTCTAAAAATCTACGAAGTGAGATTTTCCATTTTCCAAAAGCACCTTAACGGCAAAGATATAAAGCCATCTGAGATTGACCAAAACGTTATTAACGATTTTATACTTTATCTTCAACAAAGAGGTTGTAACGATATAACTGTTCAATCCTACATAAGAGATATAAGAGCGTTTTTCTATTATCTTATGAATAACGGCTTAACTCCTGAATACAAAATAAGACTTCCTAAAGCTGACAAAAGAATCAAAGAAACCTATACCGATGAAGAGTTGAAAAAACTCCTCAAAAAGCCCAATCTGAAGCGATGTGAGTTTAACGAATATAAAACATGGGTGTTTTCCAGTTACTTACTTGCTACTGGAAATCGCATATCAACTGTCCTTAACCTTAAAATAGGTGACTTAGATTTTGACAATGGTATTATTCAGCTTAACAAAATGAAGAATCGCAAGGCTCAAATCGTCCCTATGGCTTCATCGCTGGCAGTAATACTGAAAGAATACCTTGCCTATCGCAAAGGAGAACCTGACGACTATGTATTTTGCAATTCCTATGGTGGGCAAGGCGAAATTCGTTCATATCAGGAAATGCTGGCTAAATATAATAAATCCAGAGGAGTAAACAAAACCTCAGCCCACCTTTATCGTCATACTTTTGCTAAACGTTGGATTTTAAACGGTGGCGATATCTTCAGATTACAAAAATTATTGGGTCATAGTGATTTGACTGTTGTAAAAGAGTATGTAAATATGTTCAGTAGTGATTTATCAAAGGATTATAGTAATTATAACCCTCTTGACACCTTAGGAACTGTAAAGAGTCAATCAAAAATAGGCTTTAACAATTGAAGGAGGTTTAATCGTGAAAGAGTGCAAAAATAAAGATTTTTCCGATATAGGCTATACTGTAGATGTATATATTGCTATGAGTGGAAAACAAGCAATAAAGCAAGGCTGTCGACAATGCCTATCCCCTAAGTTTCCTGATAGCAAACGCGTTTATAGTCTGCTGAGGAATATAGACGATAAATTATGTATCTCTAAGCATATAGGTTGGCGTACGGTTATATGTCTGGAAAAGCAAAAAATTGACACCGTTTTAATGTTTCTTTATCCGTCAGGTATTCCTGATGATTGGAACTATAAAGAACTCTTAAAACAAATAGACGGTAGATTTGTATGGATAATAGGATTCGATAACTGAAAAGTTACTATAAAGAATAACGGCGATACGGCGATAAAATCTTGAAAACTATAATTTTTTATCGCTAGGAATAATCTAATACATATACGGACTCCGCTACGCTCCGTTAACCGTATATGTATTAAAAAATTGGAGGGACTCCGCTTTCGCTCGTCCCTAAATATAAAAATCTCTTGAACGGATATACGGAGATACTTTTTTGATTTATATAATTTTTATGGAAAAAGAGTATAACGGTTGGGGTGGTTTTTCGGCAACGCCCGAAAAATTACCCCTATTATTAGACTCTGAAAAGAATAAAACAATACGATTCTTCTTTTGATTATTTATAATAAATAATGTGGGAGAATTTTGATAGGCTCTGCCTATGCAAAAATTCTCCCTATTTGGTTGCCATGGCGAAGCCATGAGCAACATAATCTTTTAAAACATATAATATGGTCTTATAATAAAATATTTATTTTTACAAAAATCTACCGCCGTATCGCCGTAAATAACATAAATACAGCTGTCAGCATAAGTCAATAACACATATCGTTCATTCAAAATTATCAGAAAAAGAGATATAATTAACGTGTATATCATTTGGGGAGGGTGAACACTTGGACTATATAGCTCTGGGAAAACGCATTCGTGAAGAACGTTTAAAGCTAAATTTGACACAAGAAAAATTGGCAGAAGATGTTCACCTCTCAGCAACCTACATAGGTCAGATAGAACGAGGAGAACGTCACGTCACCTTGGAAAATCTAGTACTTATTGTTAATCGACTCGACATTACAGTTGATTATATACTTATGGATTCTGTAAATACAAATAACAATTCCTTATCCACTCTTTGGAATCAACTTATGGACAAAAGAACAGATATAGAAAAATCTATGGCAGTTGATACAATAAAACTGATTTTCAGTTACTTAGACCAACAGAATAAATAAGGTGGTTTTATTATGGATAAAAGAAGAATAAAGCGGTTAAATACGTATGGGTTAAAGCCATATTTTACAGTAATTACATTTTTGCTTTTAATAATCTTTCTGCTGCCTGGTTGCTTTAAAGATACTGATTCTGATAACTCTGTAAACAACAATTTCACTACTGGTTTTAATAACGCAAACAACAATAAAGAATATGCAAAAGAAACTTTTTACCTTTTAAGGGGTAAGGACTTAGAAATCAATGCAGATACAGAGGAAACAGGATATTTGAAGTGTGGCTCTTGTACGTACTACAATTTTGATTCCTATGCAATCGGAAGTACAGAGAAGAATCTATTTCATAATGCAGTTATAATATGTACTGAAACCAAAGCTCTTACGTGGTTTATGTATGACGATAATGAATTCTCAACATATATTATAAAAGACAACCTCGCCCTTGACCAACATAGCGAACCGCATTCAATAACTACTGATGAAGCAAACAAAGATTCTCCTCAGGGTACTTATTCACAAGACTATAAATGGTGGAAAGATTGTGGTATTAGCCATACACAAGAAATAAACGGTCAACAATATGATGAATGGACTGTAAAATTCAAAAGCATTAATACCGATTATGGTAACAGATATATTCATCTTGAAACGTATGAAAACCGAGACGGAAGTTCACACCTGACTTTTTCATGTCAGGAAAAAGCAACTTGGATTGTATTAATCACAGAATCGTTTGATGTCAATTATACAGAAAGCAATGGAGACACATTATTCTCATATAATGGTTATATCTATGATGTATATGAGAACGGAAAAATATTGACTTCAAATACAGACCCAACCGACACGATTAATATAATATACAACGCTAATAACCAAACACTTACAGTAACTTCAAAACTTGAACTAATTAATGGTAATACATCTTATCCAGTTATGTGTTCCGGAAGTTACGTTGCTGTTAAATAACAAAATCGCTTTCTAACGTTGTTATTTTCACTATAAGCGTTGTTTTTAGCTTAATACACTACTACACTTGCATACACAAAAAACGTGTAAAAAAACGCCCTAAAAATGCCCAAAATTACTCACAACTTCAAAATCGCAAAATTTCTACCTTATGCACAAATTATGAGACATAGCACTACCGATTATTTGGTCGATAGTGCTATATTTTTGCTGTTTTTTCGCGGTTTTACAACACATTTTATTTCTATTTATGAATAATAATTGCATTTTTTCAAGAAATTATTGAAAAAACGCCTTATGGGTTTTTGACTTTCCCCTTTATTTATAGTGCAGGCATTCAAATAGCTTTGAATATCTGACATTTTATTTAGGAGGTGCTCAAAATGAGTACAAAAGGTAAAAAATCCACCAAAAGTAAGAAAGCTAACCAGGAAGATATCTTAATTGATATGATGAAAGACTATCCGCTTTTAAGAACGGATACGGATATCTTTGCGAAAGTTACACGAAACGGAAAGACTTGTAACCTATCACTAAATAGTGAGGAATTTTCATTCTTCATAAAGAGTGAGTTTAAGGAACTTACAGGCTCATTTCCCATCAGTACAACTATGAAAGATTGTATTGACTATATCAAAAACCTTGCCTATAACAGCGAGGTTACGGAAGCAAGATATCGTATAGCACCTTATGAGGATTCAATTATTTATGACCTATGCAATGGTAAGTGTGTAAAGGTAAGTAAAAACGGTTGGAGCGTTGAGCCTAACAATTATCCTATCTTTATACAAAGCAAAGACCAGTTACCGCAAGTTACACCGATTCGTAGTGAGAGAGGGTGGGAACGTCTATATAAGTACCTTAATGTATCAGCGGAAGAAAAGCTGTTGCTTACGGTATATATAGCAACTTGTTTTAACCCCAATATTGTCTATCCGTCTATCAGTATTAACGGAACTAACGGCTCTGGAAAAAGCACACTATCGAAGATTGTAAAAAAGATAATTGACCCCTCAATAAGTGAACTTGAAACAATACCCGATTCCCTTAATAATTTGAGGGTAAGGCTCAATAATAGCTACTATACGGCTTTTGATAACCTATCTAAGCTATCAGCAAAACAAAGTGATTTTCTTTGTAGTGTAATAACTGGTGTAAGCTGGACGGATAGACAATACTACACTAATAAGAATATTGATTGTTCCCACCTAAAAAGCAGTATGTGTCTTAACGGCATTTCAAATTTTGTCTTTCGTGCTGACCTTGCGGAACGTATTTTGTTCTTTACCACTAAACTTATCAGGGAAAGCAATAGACTTGGGGATAATGAAATATGGGATTCGTTCAATGAGGATTTGCCGTATATACTAGGCGGTATCTTTGACTTGCTTTCCTCAGCTCTAAAAATGTTGCCTACGGTAAAAGTCGATAAGCCTGTAAGATTAGCCGATTTTCATAGATTCGGTTATGCCGTAGCTGAAGCTATGGGAAATAGGGGTAAGGAATTTGACGAGGTGTTGAAGTCTAATAA
Source organism: Oscillospiraceae bacterium (assembly GCA_015066175.1). Classification (GTDB taxonomy): domain Bacteria; phylum Bacillota; class Clostridia; order Oscillospirales; family Acutalibacteraceae; genus SIG575. The sequence continues at coordinate 195 of SVOW01000018.1, read as the reverse complement.
GGACAGACAAATGGAGATAACTTGCGAAAACGCTATGTTGATTCGTTTGCTTATAGACTTCCTTAAGGAAAATGACGGCGAATGGTGTAGCACTATGACATTTTTATATAAGGCATTGAGGGATTTTCTGACCGAAAGTGATGATGATATTTACCCTAAAGACGCATTTCCTAAGGCTGCTAACCATTTTAGTGC
>SVOW01000017.1 GCA_015066175.1 Oscillospiraceae bacterium | reverse complement strand
GGACATTTTCCCGATAAGCTTGTGGTTGCAATGAAAAATTTTAATACGGTTTACTCTGCTTGGGATAGGAGTAAACTTGTTGGAATGGTATGTGTTATGGATGATGGAATAATGAATGCTTATGTTCATTATCTTCTTGTTGATCCTGATTATCACGGCAAAACGATCGGAAGAACTCTTGTAAGTATGGTAAAAGAAAAGTATAAAGATTATATGCGTATTGTAGTTGTCGCTTATGATGATGAGTTACAGTTTTACGAAGCGTGTGGCTTTGAAAAAAGCAAAGATGCTTCGCCAATGTTTATAACATCGCTATGGACATAAATCAGCAAATTTCAATTTATCGAAATAAGTTATAATAAACGAAACTCGGTAACAGACCGAGGTACAAGCGATTAAATAAAGGCATCTTGTGGGAATATAACTGTTTCCCTAAATCCGAACCCCTTGCTAATTCCCATCTAATCAGACCGCTAAAAACGGGGTAAAATTAGCAGTAATTCCGTAACACAGCTTAACACTCAAAGTGCGAAAAAGCCATGAAAATACGGGATTATCAGGGACAGGAAGTAACGCCATATCTGTTACCCTTGGTATCTTCTAAGAATTAGATATAGGTTCGATTCCTATTGCGGGTGCCAAAAAGCCGAAAGCCATTTTTTACGGGGCTTTCGGCTTTTTACTTTGTCTGACAAATCAATGTGTTTAAAACCTTTTGAGGGCCTCAATAAAGATGAATATTGTATTAATTTAGTGTAGATTGAATGTAAATTCTTCCGTGTTTTATTGATATACAAAGGTGTGATAATATATAATTTTTTTAAAGTAAAAAGTAAAGGACTGATGTTATGGCAAAGATTATCGCATTTCCGTTATCACTTATTTTCGCATTTCTTTCCTTATTCGGAATTTATCTTCCGAAAACAGATGTGGAAATTAACGAAAATAACTGGAACACAAATTACCCCTATGTTTTTGTACACGGTCTTATGGGCTGGGGCGAATATGATGCTCAGTATAAGCTGATGCCCTATTGGGGAATGTTCGGCGGTGAACTGATGAAGAAGCTTGAAAAAAGCGGGTTTGACTGCTACGCTGCTTCAGTTTCAGGAACAGCAAGTGCATGGGACAGAGCTTGTGAACTTTATGCTCAGCTTACAGGCACTGTTACAGATTACGGCGAAGCACACAGCAAAGAGCACGGTCACGACAGATTCGGAAAAGATTTTACAGGCAAGGCTCTCATCCCTGCTTTTGACAGCAAAAATAAAATAAACATTCTCGGCCACTCCTTCGGCGGTGCTACAATAAGAGTTTTTGCAACGCTTATGGCAAAAGGTGATGAAGCCGAAAGGAATGCAACTTCAAAAGACGAAATTTCTCCCCTTTTCACAGGCGGAAAAGCAGATTATATTTATTCTCTTACAACACTTGCTGCTCCCAGCAACGGCACAACAGCATATTCTGCACCTGCCGAAGATAAAGACAGTGCAGCATACGATATGTATATAGACAACGCTTTAGCACTTAATGAAAAAATGGTAACTGATAAAAACACTTACTATTTTGCAATTCCCTGCTCTGCTACAACAAAGCAGGAAGACGGCACATACAAAGCTGATACAAAAATTATGGAAGGTATGTTCCAGAGCAGTGCCGATGAAATGGGCGCATATACAGGCGTTACAGAAGGCGGCTATGTGTTTGACGAAAGCTGGCTTGAAAACGATGGCCTTGTAAACACAATTTCAGCAATGGCACCATCTTCTGCACCGTCAGCACAGTATGAAGAAGGGAACGTAAAACCCGGTGTGTGGACTGTAATGCCCACTTACAGAGGCGACCATATGTCACTTCAGGGCGGAATGATGAAAACAAACGTGCATGTGCATGAACTTTACCTTACACATCTTAACATGATTAATTCTCTTTAAAACTGAATTATGATAACAAAAACCGTGAAGCCTTTAATTGACTTCACGGTTTGATTTTTACTGTTTACTTTTGCAATTATTCTTCAATTGCGCCTTCAACTGCACCTGCTTTAACTGCTTCGAAATCTTCTTCAATTTCTGCTGAAGGTTTCTTTGTAAGGAGTGAAACCACAACGATAAGAATTGCCGAGAAGATGAATGCAGGAAGAAGTTCGTAAATTGCGAACATACCGCCGAGAGGATTAAGAACGAGTTTCCAGAAGAATACCATTCCTGCACCGCCTATCATACCTGCGATTGCGCCTGCTTTTGTTGTTCTCTTCCAGAAAAGTGAGAATAACATAAGCGGACCGAATGTTGCACCGAAGCCTGCCCATGCGAATGAAACAATCTGGAAAATAACGCTGTTTTCATCAAGAGCAATAACAATACCGATAAGAGCAATAACAAGAAGTGTAACTCTTGTCATAGTCATAACCTGTTTGTCTGAAGCTTTCTTTTTGATAACGCCCTGGAAAATATTTTTTGCAAATGCAGATGCTGCAATAAGAAGATATGAGTCTGATGAGCTGATTGTTGCAGCAAGGATACCTGCCATTACGAAACCTGCAATAATGGGTGGCAGGAAACTTGTTGAAAGTGTGATAAATACGTTTTCAGCTGATGCTTTTGTAAGGTGTGCAACGGGGTAAAGCTGTCTGCCGATGATGCCGATGAAAACTGCAACTGCAAGAGAAATAACAACCCATACTGTTGCGATTCTTCTTGACATTTTAAGTTCTTTTTCTTTACGGATAGCCATAAATCTGAGAAGCACCTGAGGCATACCGAAGTAACCGAGACCCCATGCCATACAAGAAGCGATTGAAAGCCAGCCGTAACTTGCTGTTGTTTTTTCAAACAAAGGTACACCCGCTTCAACAATCTGTTCGCCTGCTTCTGTTGTTATGGGTGTAGCAATTCCGAAGAAATCAAGGAATCCGGGCACAGCCTGTGCGTTTTCCATAACAGCGCCAAAGCCGCCTGCTTTCACAACGCCGATAACTACGATAACTGAAAGTGCAACAATCATAACGATAGCCTGCATAAAGTCTGATGCACTTTCTGCAAGGAAACCGCCGAGAATTGTGTAAACAAGAACAAACACTGCACCGAGAATCATCATCACTTTGTAATCAAGACCGAAAAGTGTTGAGAAAAGTTTACCGCATGTTACGAAACAGCTTGCTGCGTAAACTGTGAAGAAAATAAGAATGAAAAGCGCTGCGATAGTCATAATAACTTTCTTATTTTCACGGAAACGGTTTGAGAAAAACTCAGGCAAAGTGATTGAATTGTTTGCTCTGATACTGTAACGGCGAAGACGTTTTGAAACAATAAGCCAGTTGATATATGTACCGACTGCAAGACCTATTGCTGTCCACGCTGCGTCTGCAAGACCGCACCAGTATGCAACACCGGGAAGACCCATAAGAAGCCAACCACTCATATCTGATGCTTCCGCACTCATTGCTGTAACCCATGGGCCCAGTGAGCGACCGCCGAGGTAATAGTTTTCTGAACTCTTGTTTGCTTTTTTTGCGTAAACCAAACCGATGCCGATAACAGCAGCCATATAAATGACCATTGCTACAAGAATCTGTATAGTATTACTGCCCATAAAAAACAACTCCTTTCAATACCACTGTATAAAATTACAGAGTTTAGTATAACACAAAAGAAAAAATATTGCAATAGAAATATTTTTAGTTGAAATCAACTTGTTTCAAGCAAAGAAATGTTGAATTTTTTGTGAATTTGGTATATAATGAAGATAATCTTTATCGTATTAGTGCTTATAATTCGGTAAAACAAAAAAGAAAGGGGAATGAAGATGCCGGAAAGTATATCAATGGAGGACTATAACAAAAAAATTAAACGTGTTATAGTCACCAAAGAAGAAATTGACGAGGCAATCAGAAAAGCAGGAAAAGAAATAAGTGATTCCTATGACGGAAGGCCGATTCTGCTTGTAAGCATTCTGAAAGGTGCTTTTGTTTTCATGGCTGATTTGTGCCGTGCAATTACCGTCCCTTGCGAAATAGGTTTCATGTGTGCGAAAAGCTATTATGAAGGCACTGTATCTTCCGGTCTTGTGAAAATCACAATGGACCTTGAGCAGGATATCAGCAACTACCACGTTGTGATTGTTGAGGATATTATCGACACGGGAAGAACCCTTAATGACGTTGTAAAGCTTCTTAAAACACGCAACCCGCTTTCTTTGCGTGTTGTAACACTTCTTGACAAACCTTCAAGAAGAATTGTGCCTTTCAACGCTGATATTGCTCTTTTTACAATTCCTGATTATTTTGTAATCGGCTATGGGCTTGATTGTGCCGAAAAATACAGAAACTTACCCTACATAGCGGAATATAATGAGAAAGGTGAATAATGATGTTAGAGAAACTTTTTAAATTAAAAGAAAATAACACAAATGTCAAAACAGAAATCATGGCAGGTGTCACAACCTTCATGACAATGGCATATATCCTTGCAGTTAACCCCAGCATTCTTGGTGACGCAGGTATGAACAGCACAGCAGTTCTGCTTGCAACGTGCCTTGCTTCTTTCATCGGCACAGTTTGTATGTCTCTTATGGCAAATATGCCCTTTGTTCTTTCAGCAGGTATGGGACTTAATGCTTACTTCGCTTATACAGTTGTTTTAGGCATGGGCTACTCATGGCAGATTGCACTTCTTGCTGTTTTTGTTGAAGGTCTTATCTTTATTATCCTTTCACTGACAAAAGTAAGAGAAGCAATTTTCAACTGCATACCCATTGAACTCAAACATGGCGTTTCTGTTGGTATCGGCTTGTTTATCGCATTCATCGGTCTTCAGAATGCAGGCCTTTCTGTAGATAACGGTTCAACACTTGTTTCAATCGTTGCTTTCAGAAACAATTTCACAACTTCAGGCATCTGTGCTCTGCTTGCAATTTTAGGCACACTTATCACCGCAATCCTTTATATCAAAAAGGTAAAAGGCTCTATCCTTATCGGTATTGTGGCAACATGGCTTCTCGGCATTATCTGCCAGCTTACAGGCCTTTATCAGGTAAATCCCGAAGTTGGTGCATTCTCACTTATTCCTACTCAGTTTATCAATTTAGACTTCTCTGCTCTCGGTCAGACTTTCGGTCAGTGCTTCAAAGCAGATTTTACTACAATCAAACCGTTTGAATTCATCGTTGTTATTTTCGCATTCCTTTTTGTTGATATGTTTGACACTCTCGGCACAGTTATCGGCGTAAGTGCAAAAGCAGATATGCTCGACAAAGACGGCAGACTTCCCAAAATCCGTCCTGTGCTTCTTGCAGACGCTATCGGCACATCAGCAGGTGCAGTTTTAGGCACATCAACAATAACAACTTTCGTTGAATCTTCAGCAGGCGTTGCAGCAGGCGGCAGAACAGGTCTTACATCAATGACATCTGCAATCCTTTTCCTTATTTCAATGCTCTTTGCACCTATCTTTACTTCAATCCCCTCTTTTGCAACTGCTCCTGCACTTATCATCGTAGGCTTCCTTATGTTCAGCAATATTGCACAGCTCAAACTTGACGAGAAAAACTATGCATCAATTATCCCTGCATACCTTGCAATTATTGCTATGCCTTTGTTCTACAGCATTTCAGAAGGTATCTCAATCGGTATCATTTCTTATGTTGTTATCAACCTTATCTGCAACATCGGCAAGAAAGAAAAAACAAAAATCAGCCCCGTTTTATACGTGCTTGCAGTGCTCTTTGTATGTAAATACATTTTCTTATAATATATAATTCAGAGGTAAATCCATGAAAACGAAGAAGATATTATCCGTCTTTATTGCTATAATTTCAGTTGCAATTGCTCTTGATTTGTGGTTCGGTTATGAAAACAAGACAATAGTCACAACTGTAATTCAGGTAGAAGACGAAGATATACCTTCTTCGTTTTCTTCTTTCCGCATTGTTCAGGTGTCAGATTTGCACAATGCAACTTTCGGATATGAAAACAAAAACCTTATCAATGCTTTAGAAAAAGCTGAGCCTGACATAATTGTGCTAACAGGCGATATGGTGGATATTTCCAGACCTGATATTGATGTTACGCTGAAGTTTGCAGAAAAAGCTTCACAGATTGCGCCCACATATTTTGTAACGGGCAACCATGATGTTAAGGTTGTGGGCAGAGAAAAACTGCTTGCAGGTCTCAGTGAAAAAGGCGTTACGGTGCTTCGCAACGAAAAGGTTGTTATTGAAAAAAACGGAGAAAAAATCACGTTAATCGGAATTGATGACCCGAAATTTCTTGATGATTTTATGCCTTATGACGATAAAACAAACACTGAAAAAGCAATTGAAAGCCTTATAGGTGAAGATGACGGTTTCACTGTTTTGTTGGCTCACAGAGCAGAAATGATTGACGTTTTTGCAAAAACAGATGTTGACCTTGTGCTCACAGGTCACGCACATGGCGGACAAATAAGATTACCGTCAAAAGGCGGAATTTTATCTCCCGGTCAGGGTTGGTGGCCCGAATACACATCAGGCCTTTATAAAGAAAAAAACACACAGATGATTGTAAGCCGCGGTCTTGGCAACAGCACATTCCCTTTCAGGATAAACAACAAGCCTGAAATTGTTGTGGCAGAATTAATATGCAAATGAGGTATATAAAATGAAAATAATGAGTTTTAACACACAGTCCTGCACAAATTATATTACTCAGGAAATTGATTATGAAATTATGGCAGACGCAATTAAAAAATGTGATGCCGACATTGTGGGACTTAACGAAATTCACGAATTGAGCGAGATGGAAAATTACAGCTTCCAGACGAGAAAGCTTTCTGAAAAATCAGGCCTCCCCTATTATAAATTCTGCCATGCGTGTACCCTTGAAGAAGGCACTTTCGGCAACGGATTTATTTCAAAAATCCCCATTGTAAGTGCAGAAGTTATAGGTGTGCCTGACCCTGACCCCAAAACAGGCAATCAGTATTACGAAACACGTGCTTTGCTTAAGGTTAAACTTGAAAACGGCTACACAATTCTCGTGATTCATTTCGGACTTAATAAAGATGAGCAGTTAAACGCAGTGAATACTGTAGTTAATAATCTTGAAAATGAAAAATGTATTCTTATGGGTGATTTCAATGTTGAACCTGACAACGAGGTGCTTAACCCCATAAGAGAAAAAATGAAAGATTCATCAGATTTGTATACAGAAAATCTTTTAAGTTTCCCGTCAGATAAACCCAAAAAAAGAATTGACTATATTTTTGCAAGCAAAGATGTGGAATTTATTTCAGCAGATATTCCGCCTATCGTGGCAGCTGACCACCGACCTGCCGTTGCAGAAATCAGATTATAACGTTTTTTCTTGTAAAAGAAAAACTGATGTGATATACTTTTGTTGAGTGAAAACTGAAAGGAGTTTTTTGAAATGATTACAAAAATTGAAAACGCTGTTTTTTCAGCAGAAATCAAACACGATGGAGCAGAGCTTCACAGCCTTATAAAAAAAGACACAGGCAAAGAATACATCTGGTATGGCAGGGAAGAAATCTGGTACGGTCAGTCACCTATCCTTTTCCCCTTTATCGGCAAGCTTCTTGACGACAAATACCGCTATAACGGCACAGAATACACAATGCAGAAACATGGTTTTGCAAGAAAACGCCCCTTTGAACTTGTTTCAAAGGAAGATACAAAGGCAGTTTTCTTCCAGACTTTTGATGAAAACACCCTCGCAATGTATCCTTTTAAATTTGAACTTTTCGTTACTTTTGAACTTGATAACGAAGGACTTAAAGTTACTCACACAGTTAAAAATATTGACGATAAAAAAATGTATTTCTCTCTCGGTGCACATCCCGGATTCAACATTGAAATCGGTGACAGCATTATTTTCGACGAAAACGAAACTCTCGTAACAGAGAGAATCGACAAAGATTCAATTATCGCAGTATTTGACGAGCCTCTTCTTGATAACGCAAAAGAAGTTGTGGTAACAAAAGATATTTTCGTTGAAGATGCTCTCATTCTCAACGGTTTCAAATCAAAGGGACTTACTCTCAAAAGTAAGAACGGCGAAGAAATTCTTCATTTCGATATGGGTGACGCACCTTTCCTTGGCATCTGGGCAAAACCCGGCGCACCTTACGTTTGCATTGAACCCTGGTGGGGCGTAAACGATTCCTATGAAATCAAAAATGACGTTTCAGAAAAGAGAGGAATCCAGTCTCTTGAAGCAGGCGAAGTTTTCGAATACGCATGGAAAGCAGAAATTAAATAATTTTATTTTATGGACTCAACTGAACGAAAACTGTCATAATTACAATATAATATGAGATAAGGATTTTTTCACCCCCCCATAACGAGAAAGGATGATTTTATGCAAAACAAAAACAAGTTTTATGCAGGACTTTTCTTGATAATATTCGGTGTATTTTCAGTTGTTTTCGGAGCGTTTTTGCAGAAACAGTTATTCAGCAAAGAATCTGATGCCCCATATATTTTCGGTGTAGTTTTTATAATAATGGGGATAAAAACACTTGTTGATTACAAAAAGGAGAAACCAAATGAAAAGTAAATCCAGACTTTTTGGTTATATTTTCATGGCAGTAATTACTATTGTAGGATTATCTTTGTTTATTTATCAAGTAGTTAATCATACAGTCGTCGAATGGCGTCTTATTGTTACAGCACTGTTTCTTGTTTTCAATCTGATTATAAGCATAAAAGGAATTATCGATTGTAAAAAAGAATTAGAAGATGGTGATAAAAATGACAAATAAATTCAATCTCATTTCATCAGTCATTCTTATGGTAATCGGGTTACTTGCAATCATCTCTTACATTATACTTACCGTAAACGGAGAAATTGATTGGAGAAAATATCTTGTGGCAGCAATTTTATCGCTTTTCTTCGTTGTAACAGGAATCAGGGAAATTATAAAACACAAACATTCAGATAAAGCATAAAAAAACGGATAGCCGATTGGCTATCCGTTTTTTATTGGTTTAAATTATAATTCATCAGGATATTTACGTCTGTATCGTAGGGGACGGGTTTCCCGTCCCACCATAAATACACAGAAAAACTAACGGGAGGCGGAACGCCTCCCCTACAGTGTTAAATTTAATTATCGGATAAATTATAATTTACTATGCTTTATTTTGTTCTGAATTCTTTTGTGATTTTTTCTGAATAGTTTTTCCAGAAACCGTATGCTTTGATTTCGAGAATATATTCTGTATCTGCTTTCAGGTTTTCGATTTTCTGTGTTACTGTTTCGGGCATATCATTGAAATAATAGCCTGACCATACAGAAAGATGTCTTTCAATCAGACCGTCTGATTTTCTTCTGACTGTAAGCTCATAACCGTTTACATATTCATCATCGCATTTTGCCTGGTCGAATGTGACTGTGCATTCGTTTTCGTCTGCCTCAATTTCGATTTTTTCATTTCCTGTGAAATAAACTTTTTCAGGCGCAGCATAGTGCTTCGCTTCAGTGTAAAGGAATGAATCGGGGTCGTAGGGAGTATCAATTTTCCATACTCTGGGGAAGGGTCTGTCTGTAATTACATCATAAGGATAAATGCGTACTCTGCCCTCTGCGTCTGCTTCAACGATTGTCATCTGTGCAGCCTTTTCTTTTTCAGGCGGGAATGTGCTGTAGATTTTGTCAAACTCGTCAAGCTCAAAATATGAGAGTGTACCTGTGCCGAGAGATGTGAAATGCTGCTGATGGATTGAACGTGGGTCATTGATAGGTGCGTGTGAATGGCCTGAGAAGTCGATAATCTGGGGATAGTTCATCATTACTGCTGTGAAATCGCTTTCACCCCAGAGACAGCTTCCGTAAACTGTTGACTGAATGTGGGGATGCTGGAAAACGAAGATAGGCTTCTTCGGGTCGTCAGCTGCAGCTTTTGCAAGTTCTTCAGCCATATATTCAACTTTATCTTCCTGAAAACCTGCACCATTGTTTGATGAAACTGAAACAAAGTGGAAACCGTTAATTACGTTATGCTGGTCACCTTTCTGACCAAATGTTTTTTCAAAGCGTTCATATCCGCCCTCCATTCCACCGGTACCGTGGAATTCGTGGCTTGAAATGAGCATAATTTTCTTTGTTTCTTCTTTTGTGAAATTCTGGAGTGTTTCTTTGAATAAATCCATCTGCACCTGCTCACCGCTGTTTGCAAAGTCGCCTACAACTACAACTGCATCAAGATTTTTATATGTAGGATGGTTGTCGGCAAATCTGTAAGCAGCCTGCATTGCCTTTTCCATTCTTTCTGTTTCTGCTGTACGTTCTGATTTATAGTGAACGTCGCTTACTGCTACAAATCTGAGAATAGGATTGAAGTTTTCCATTTTAATCACCTTATCTGTCCCTTTCCTGAAATTAAATATTTTGTGGTTGTAAGTTCACGCAAGCCCATAGGTCCTCTTGCGTGAAGCTTCTGCGTTGAAATTCCGATTTCCGCACCGAGGCCGAATTCTTCACCGTCTGTAAAGCGTGTTGAGCAGTTGACGTAAACCGCTGCAGCATCAATACCAAGCTGGAATTTTTCCGCATTTTCAAGGCTCTTTGTGACGATACATTCACTGTGGCCTGTAGTATATTCTGAAATGTGGCTTATTGCTTCGTCAACATCTGCCACAACCTTCACTGAAATTATATAATCAAGGAATTCTGTGCCGTAATCTTCTTCTGTTGCAAGAGTGATATCGGGCAGAATTTCTTTTGTTTTTTCGCAGCCTCTGAATTCAACATTACTTTCATCAAGTTTTTTCTTTGCAAGAGGAAGAAATTCTTTTGCGATTTTTTCGTTAACCAGAAGACTTTCAAGTGCATTACAAACAGACGGTCTTTGTGTTTTACCGTTATTTAAAATATCTACTGCCATCTGCAAATCGGCACTTTCATCAACGTATAAATGGCAGTTACCTGTGCCTGTTTCAATAACCGGCACTGTTGCATTTTTCACAACAGATGAAATAAGACCTGCACCGCCACGCGGGATAAGCACATCGATGTAGCCGTTCAACTTCATCATTTGGGTTGCGGTTTCGCGGGAAGTATCTTCAACTAACTGCATAATGTCAGCTGAAAAACCTGCTTTTACTACCGCACTTCTCATAAGAGTCATAAGAATTTTATTGCTTTCAAATGCTTCTTTACCGCCGCGGAGAATTACTGTGTTACCGCTTTTGAGGCACAAAGACGCAGCGTCAACTGTAACGTTGGGACGTGCTTCGTAAATAATTCCGATAACGCCCATAGGTACGCGGACTTTTTCGATTTTCATTCCGTTTGGTCTTACTCCACCGCCTGTAACTTCCCCTACAGGGTCATCAAGCTTTGAAAGATTCACGCAGGCATTTGCAATGGAAAGAATTCTCTTTTCATCAAGCATAAGCCTGTCAAGCATAGACTTTGACATTCCGTTTTTTTCGGCATCGTCAAGGTCGATTTTATTTTTCTCAATAATCAGACCGATGTTATTTTTCAGTTCTTCTGAAATTTTAATGAGCGCATCATTTTTCTTGCCTGTAGATGCAGTCATAAGTTCATGCTTTACTTTTTTTGCGTTTTCGCCAAGTGTGAGAATATAACTCATTTCTTCACCCCTTTAAAATATGTGCCGATAGGTTTGCCTTCGAGAAGGTCATATAATTTTTCAGGTTTATCGCCATTCATAATTACCATATCAATGCCCGCTTCATTTGCAATTTCAGCGGCTTTAAGCTTTGTAATCATTCCGCCTGTGCCGAGAGCAGACCCGGCACCGCCTGCATTTATTTTCATTTCTTCAGTAACACCATCTACAACTTTTATCAGGTGGGCATCTTCATTTTCTTTTGGGTTTTTATCGTAAAGTCCGTCAATATCTGAAAGGATAACGAGCATATCTGCCTTTGCAACCTTTGCCATAATAGCAGCAAGTGAATCGTTTTCGCCCATTTCAAGTTCAAGTTCATCAATGGCAACGGTGTCGTTTTCATTCACAACAGGAATTGTGCCTAAATCAAGAAGCCTTTCAACTGCGTTTTCTACGTTCTTTCTTCTGTCTTCAAGCAGAACATATTTTGTGAGAAGAATCTGCGAAACGGTAAGTGAATAATCTGAAAAAAGTTTATCATACATATACATCAGTTCACATTGACCTACTGCGGCACAAGCCTGCTTTGTGGGAGTATCTGTAGGCTTTTTGCTCATGCCAAGTTTGCTCATGCCAAGGCCAATAGCACCGCTTGAAACAAGCATAATCTGATTACCTGCATTCTGCAAATCTGCAAGTGTTTTTACAAGCTGTTCAACACGTCTGATGTTAAGTCTGCCTGTTTTATGAGTGAGAGTTGATGTTCCCACCTTAACTACAATTCTTTTAGTTTCCATTTTCATCAATCCTTACGATTCGTCATTTAATACTGCGTGAGCACATTTGACTCCGTCAACTGCAGCAGAAACAATTCCGCCTGCATAGCCTGCACCCTCACCTGATGGGAAAAGACCGCTGACATTTGTCTGGAAAAATTCATCACGTAAAATTCTTACGGGAGATGAACTTCTCGTTTCTGCACCTGTTAAAACTGCTTCAGGCATTGCAAAGCCTTTGAGCATATTATCCATTTTAAGAAGTGCATCAGCCAGTGTATCTGTAACTCGCTTTGGTAAAACCTGCCTTAAATCTGCACACTCTACTCCTGTGGGGCAAGTGGGTTTTACAAAGCTTAATTTTGTGCTCTTTTTATCATTCAGAAAATCGCCTACAAGCTGTGCAGGAGATGCATAGGTGCTGCCGCCGTGGAAGAATGCTTTTTCTTCGATTTCCCGCTGAAGTTTAAAGCCTGAAAGCGGATTATCGTCAGGGAAATCTTCAGGCTCAATGCCCACAAGTAAAGCAGAGTTTGAGTTTTCACCGTCACGGCTGAATTCGCTCATTCCGTTTACAACAACGCTGCCTTCATCTGAAGAAGACGCAACAACCGTACCGCCGGGGCACATACAAAAAGTATACGCACCTCTGCCATGTGGCGGATGGCAAGCCATTTTGTAATCAGCAGCCCCAAGTTTGGGATGTCCTGCAAATGAGCCGTACTGTGCTTTATCAATAAATTCTCTGGGATGTTCGATTCTCGCACCTACGGAGAATGCTTTCTGCATCATTTTAATGCCTTTATTATAAAGCATTGTAATTGTATCTCTTGCAGAATGTCCGACTGCAAGAACAAGAGTGTCTGTTTCAAAATCGAAACTTCTTCCATTCTGCTCATAAGTAATGCCCTGAATTACGCCGTTGAAAACGATAATATCAGTAAGTTTTGCACCGAAAAGAATTTCACCGCCGAGAGAAATTACTTCCTTACGAATATTTTTAACAACGTCAACCAATTTGTCTGTGCCGATGTGTGGCTTTGCATTATATAAAATATCTTCAGGTGCGCCATGTTTTACCAATTCATTCAGGCAATGTCTGCACAACGGGTCTTTGATACCTGTTGTAAGCTTACCGTCAGAGAATGTACCTGCACCACCCTCGCCAAACTGAACGTTTGACTCTGTGTTAAGCTTTCTTTCCGTCCAGAAAATGCTGACATCCTTTGTTCTTGTATCAACATCGTTACCTCTTTCAAGAACAAGAGGTTTCAGACCTGAACGTGCTAAAGTCAATGCCGCAAACATTCCTGCAGGTCCGAAACCTGCAATAACAGGGCGAAGATTACTTTTTCTCTTATTTTCAGGAAGAACATATTCATATTCTTTAATTTCAAGAACATTTTTATTTGAAGAACATTTTTTAAGAATTCTGCTTTCGTTTTTGACACTGACATCAACAGAAAAAACAAAGAAAATATTTTCTTTATCTCGGCTGTCAACTGAGCGTTTGAAAACACGCACCATTTCTATGTCTTCATTTTTCACTCTGAGAGTTTTTGCAACTGCATTGCGAAGGTCTGTATCTTCACTCTCAAGAGGCATTTTAACAGAATTAATTCTAATCATTTTTTATCCTTTCAATTCAGCTGCAAGTCTTGCAGAGCTTACTGCCCAGTGGAGATTAAATCCACCACAACGTGAATCAATATCTAAAATTTCACCGCAGAAATAAAGGTCATTTACCCTTTCTGACATCATGGTAAATTTATCAACTTCTTTCAGGTCAATTCCGCCTGACGTAACCTGTGAAAAATCAAAACCTTTTGTGCCTGTTACTTTAAACTCAAAGTTTTTGATATTTTCAATAATATTCTTAATATCTTTATCGGTTAATTTCCTCGCTTCATCTCCAAGGAAAATTCCGCATTTTTTCATAATGGTTTTGCCCATTGCCTTTGGAAGAATGCCTGATAAAAAACTTTCACATTCAAGATGGGGATTTTTGTTTCTGTGAGAAACAAGGTAAGAAAGAAGTTCTTTTTCTTCCATATCGCAAGTCATATCAAGGTAGATTCTTGCGTTTTGCATATCTGAAACTTTTCTTAAGAATCTTGACAAATCCATGGTTGCAATTCCTGACAAGCCATAATCAGCAAAAAGGATTTCGCCGTCAGATGAGCCTATGAATTTTTCTTTTTCAGTAAGTGTCAATCTGCCTTTCACACGCACGCCTTTAAGTGGTTTTGTAAAGCGTGTGTCGGTTGTAATCTGCACAAGTGAGGGATAAAGATGCGTAATTCTGTGACCGAACTTTTTCGCAAGTTCAAAACCTGAGCCGTCACTGCCCTGACTTGGCGATGAACAACCGCCTGCACATAAAATTACTTTTTCTGCTTTTATATTATTTATATAAAAAACATCTTTTTTATCAATTTTACTTACCTGTTCAAAAATAATTTTCACACCGAGTTTTTCTGTTTCAAAGCGAAGTGCATCCAAAACACTTGAAGCAGAATTACTTCTGGGATAAACTCTGCCCTCTGAATCAGCAACTGTCAGAAGACCAAGGCTTTTCCAGAAATCAAGGTTTGACTGAGGAGTGTATTTTTCAAGAGTGAAAGACACAAATGAGGGAGAATTATAGTCTTCTTTTGTTGCAGTTAAATTGTCAAGGTTACATCTGCCGTTGCCCGTTGCGAGAATTTTTTTGCCTACGCGGTCAAGTTTTTCAAAAATCACAACAGATTTTTCAGGGTAATTTCTTTTGACTTCAATCGCTGAAACGAGTCCTGACATACCGCCGCCGATAATTGCAACATCAAAAAACATTCTTTTCCCTCCTTTAAAACTGCATTACGTTTTATTGTATCATTATTTTCTTCGTTTGTAAACAATTAAACGGATGTAAAAGTAAATTATAATTTACCGCAGTATTAAAATCAGCATCGTAGGGGCGGATGCCCACATCCGCCCGAATAAATTCACACAAAATCTGACGGGTCGATGTAGGCATCGACCCCTACAATGTAAAATCGAATATACATATAAATTATAATTTATCAGGTGATTGGGATTTTTAAATAGCCTTCTCCTGTGGGAGAAGGGGGACCGCTTGCGGTGGATGAGGAGAAAAACAAAAAAATTCAAGTCTTACGCCTCATCAGTCACCATTCGGTGACAGCTTCCCCCACCGGGGAAGCCTGATGTTAAAATTAATTAAACGCTAAATTATAATTTATCGTGCAATTAATTTTATCATTGTAGGGTTTGGCGCTTGCCGACAAACCACCAATTTACGTTTGCTTTTTGCGGAACGTCGGAAACCGCCGTTCCCTACGATATTTAATTTAAATAACCATATAAATTTATAATTTATATAAAACAGCAGAAGTTTTAACAAACCTCTGCTGCAATTGGTTTTATTTGATTTTGGATGCTACTTTCAACGCATCGTCAATATGGTTGCAGAAATGGTTTCTGCCCACCTTATCAAAGAGCCCTGATTTCTTCATAGCATTAAGGGGTTGCTGATTGACATGAGAGAAAACAAGGGTGATGTCTTTTTCTTTGCATTTTTTATAAAGCTGTTCAAGGCTTGAAAGTGCAGTTGCATCAACAGAGGGCACTGCTCTCATACGAAGAATAAGACATTTTGTGTAATCTTTGAAATTAATTTCAAGAATTTTATCAGCCACACCAAAAAACAGCGGACCGCTTAATTCATAAACACGCACATGCTCGGGAACAGTTTTTAAATCAATGCTGTCTTTGTCGTTTTCATCTTCAACATATTTCCAGCCTTTTACTCCTGCTTCTTCGCTCATACGTTTGATAAACAGAAGTGCTGCAAGAATCATACCAACTTCAATTGCAACTACAAGGTCAAAAATTACAGTAAGACCAAATGTAAGCACCATAACAATTGTGTCGCTTTTAGGTGCTGTTTTTACAATGTGGACAAACTTTTTCCACTCGCTCATATTGTAGGCGACCATAAAGAGAATTGCTGCAATTGTGGGCATGGGAATAAGTTCAGCATAAGGCATAAGGAAAAGAAGAACAAGCACTAAAACAACTGCGTGAACCATTCCTGCTGCGGGAGTTCTGCCGCCGTTTTTGGCATTTGCTGCAGTTCTTGCAATAGCACCTGTTGCAGGGATACCGCCAAAAAGAACTGATGCAATGTTACCTGCGCCCTGTGCTACAAGCTCTGCGTTTGAATTGTGCTTTGAGTTTACCATACTATCGGCAACAACGCATGAAAGCAGTGATTCAATAGCAGCTAAAATTGCAATAGTAAATGCATCGGGAAGAAGTGCAGAAATTTTCTGAAAACTGAAATCAACTGAACCTATGTTAAGTGAGGGAAGTCCTGTGGGAATTGTGTAAAGTTCGCCGATTGTGAAAACTCCTTCGTCAAGGCCGGGAATAAATTTCACCATAAGTGCACCAACAACAACCGCAATAAGTGACGGAGGTACACGTTTTTCAAATTTAGGATAAATTATGAGAATTGCAAGGCACACAACACCTACTAAAAGTGCCTGCCAGCTGAAAGTGGACATAGCGCCTATATTTGCTTCAATTTTTTCAATTGTTTCAACAGGTTTTATACCCTCTGCGTATGTAAGACCGAGAAAATCTTTAATCTGACCGATTAAAATTGTAACGGCAATACCTGCAGTAAAGCCTACTGTAATTGTGTTGGGGATAAATTTAATAAGTGAACCTAACTTGAAAACACCCATAAGAATGAGCATTATACCTGCCATAATTGTGGCAAGAACAAGTCCGTCCATACCCTGCGTTGCTACGATACCTGCAACAATTGAAGCAAAGGCTGCAGTAGGTCCGGCAATCTGCACACGGCTGCCGCCAAGGAAAGATACTACAAAACCTGCAGCAATTGCTGTGTAAACACCGCACGCAGGCTCAACACCTGAAGCGAGTGCCAGCGCAATAGACAAAGGCAGAGCGATAATTGCAACTATCACACCTGCAACAAGGTCTTTCGTAAACTGCTGTGCTGAATATTTTTTAATTGTAGAAAAAAATTTCGGTTTTAAATAAAAGCTTTTCAAATGTATTCACCTTTTCAGATATATTTAAATAAATGATATAATCGGAATTAATATCGCCTTCTCCTGCAGGAGAAGGGGGACCGCTTGCGGTGGATGAGGAGTTTTTTCGCCTCATCCGTCAGGCTTGCACCTGACACCTTCTCCCACCGGAGAAGGCTTGGTTATATTTCATTTCAAAGTTTCACTGTCAATTTCCAATTTTCGCAGAATATCCTGTGTCACGCCATCAAAATTATAGTTTATGTCAATATTTGTGTAACGCAAAACTCTGATTCCCCATTTTGCAAGATCCTGATCTCTTTTTTCATCGGCACACTTTCCTTCAGGCAACATATGCTGTGTGCCGTCAACTTCAATAACAGTTCTCTTTGACGCAACATAAAAATCCACAATATAATCTTCGATATTGTGTTGTCTTTTAACTGTAACAGGCAATTTTTTCAAAAAATCATACCACAAACGTTTTTCTTCGCGGGTCATATTCTTGCGTAACACCTTCGCATTAGCTACCAGTTTTTTGTTATACGGAAACATCGTTATCACCAAACAAAAATCAAAAATTAACGCAACATAACCACCGGCAAAAACCGGTGGTTACTTTTTGAAAATTCTTAATTAGTTTCTTCTTTTGTTATCTCTGCGGAAATCCTTTTTAGGACGGCGGGGAGCATCTGAAACTTCGTTTTCAGGAACTAAACCTTCAACTTCGATGAGAGCTTCACGACGAGAAAGGTTAAGTCTGCCCTGTTCGTCAATTTCGCGAACTTTAACGATAACTTCGTCGCCAACATTTACAACGTCTTCAACTTTTTCTGTTCTCTTAACGTCGAGGTGGCTTACGTGAACAAGACCTTCTTTACCGGGAGCAATTTCAACAAATGCGCCAAATTCCATAATTCTTGTTACAACGCCTTTGTAGATAGCACCAACTTCGGGGTCGTTTGCAATTGTTTCAACAATGAAGAGAGCACGTTTTGCATCTTCAATATCAATTGCTGAAACGAAGATTGTTCCGTCTTCTTCAACGTCAACTTTACAGTTGCATTCAGCACAGATTTTCTGAATAACTTTACCCTGTTTACCGATAACTTCTGCAATCTTGTCAACGGGGATTTTTGTTGTAAGCATTTTGGGAGCATATTTAGAAAGCTCTGCTCTGGGTTCACTGATGCAGGGAAGCATAATATCATCAAGGATATAAAGACGTGCTTTATATGTCTTTTCAAGTGCTTCTTTAATGATTTCAGGTGTAAGACCATGAACTTTGAGGTCCATCTGGATTGCTGTGATACCTTTGTGAGTACCTGCAACTTTGAAGTCCATATCGCCGAAGAAGTCTTCAAGTCCCTGAATATCAACCATTGTCATGAAACGGTCGCCTTCTGTAACAAGACCGCATGAAATACCTGCAACAGGAGCTTTAATCGGAACACCTGCAGCCATAAGTGAAAGTGTTGAACCGCAGATTGAACCCTGTGATGTTGAACCGTTTGATGAAAGAACTTCTGATACAAGACGGATAGCATAGGGGAATTCTTCAACTGAGGGGATAACGGGAACAAGTGCTTTTTCAGCAAGTGCACCGTGACCGATTTCACGTCTGCCGGGGCCTCTTGAGGGTTTTGTTTCGCCTACTGAATATGAGGGGAAGTTGTAGTGGTGCATATATCTCTTGCTGTCTTCGCCGTCGATACCGTCGAGAAGCTGTGCATCACTTACAGGGCCAAGTGTTGTGATTGTGAGAACCTGAGTCTGTCCTCTTGTGAACATACCTGAACCGTGAACTCTGTCGATAAGGTCAACTTCTGCTGCGAGAGGTCTGATTTCATCAATGCCTCTGCCGTCAACACGTTTACCTTCGTCAAGGAGCCAACGTCTTACGATATATTTCTGAAGTTTGTAAAGGCAATCTTCGATTTTTGCGATTTCTTCAGGATAAACTTCATCAAATTTTTCGTGAACTGCATCGTAGATGGGTTTGAGCCTTTCGTCACGGATACGTTTGTCGTCTGTGTCGAGAGCAACTTTTACATCTTCAATAGCAAATTCTTTGATTGCTTCATACATTTCTTCTGAAGGGTCGTTTGAGGGGAAATCAACTTTTGCTTTACCGATTTCAGCTTTGATTTCGTTGATGAAGTTAACAACCTTCTGGTTTTCCTGATGAGCGTACATGATACCATCGAACATTACGTCGTTGGGAATTTCGTTACCTGCAGCTTCAATCATAGCAACAAGGTCTGCTGTTGAAGCAACTGTAACATACATTTCTGATTTATCTTTTTCTTCTGCTGTGGGGTTGATAACGAATTTGCCGTCAACAAGACCAACAACGCAACCTGCGATGGGGCCGTCCCACGGAATTTCTGAAATTGAAATAGCGATTGAAACACCGAGCATTGCTGTGATTTCAGGTGAGCAATCGGGGTCAACTGACATAACTGTTGCAACAACACCTACATCGTTTCTCATATCTTTGGGGAAAAGAGGACGGATGGGTCTGTCGATAACACGTGAAGCAAGAGTTGCTTTTTCACTTGCTTTACCTTCTCTTCTCTGGAAAGAGCCGGGGATTTTACCTACTGAATAGAGTTTTTCTTCAAAGTCAACTGAGAGAGGGAAGAAATCTACGCCTTCTCTGGGCTTGGGAGCCATTGTAACTGTGCAAAGAACGTCTGTTTCACCGTAACGAACGAGTACTGCGCCGCCTGCAAGCTGAGCCATTTTACCTGTTTCAACAACGAAAGGTCTGCCTGCGATTTCTGTTTCAAATCTTCTGAATTCTTCGAACATAGTTTTTTTACTTCCTTTCAAAATAAAATTAGTTTTTTTATTTATGAAAACAGGCTCTCTTTTAGCAATAAATCCATACTTCGATTTTTCAAAATATCGATTTACCGCTAAAAAAAGTTTCAGCCTGCAAATCATCAATTTTCCGCTTTTCTTTTTCTGCTTTTCTCAAATAAAGGCAGGCAAAAAATATACATTTTGCCTGCCCATTGGGAATACTTATTTACGGATTCCGAGTCTTGCGATGATAGAACGGTAACGTTCAATATCAACCTTCTGAAGATATGCAAGAAGGTTTCTTCTGTGACCAACAAGTTTGAGGAGACCTCTTCTTGAGTGGTGGTCCTTATGATGAACTTTGAAGTGTTCGTTAAGGTCGTTGATTCTCTTTGTGAGAATAGCGATCTGTACTTCGGGAGAACCTGTGTCACCTTCGTGAGTTGCATACTCAGCCATTATAGCCTTTTTTTCTTCGTTTGTCATTGTTTTCACCTCATTTAAAATATTGTCGCTGTCACAAATCCCAGCAAGAGGCAGGTGAAATACCTTTTAAAAGGTTTACTCCACTTTCCGAGAAAAGGACTCAAGCTCGTGTATTATAACATATTGATACCAATTTGTAAAGGGTTTTTATTAATTTTCTTCTTCTTTTTTATCTGCAAGGAGCATCAGCGCCATTGTCTGCTTAAGTGCATCTGTCTGCGACTGACCGTCGATTAATTTCACCTTGAAATGAGGTCTCGGCACTGTTGCAACGGAGATTCTGCCGCGCATTGCGTTGGAAAGTGCAGCGATTTTCTTCATATCAAGCACATCGCTGTAAATGAGAAGTCTGTCTTTAGTCTGCCCTATTTCAGTTATATTATTTTCCACTGCCGCTGCACGCAGAAGTGCAATATCAATAAGACCCATAACACTCTGCGGTGGCTCACCGAAACGGTCAATAAGCTCATCAATAACGTCATCTGCATCTTCCTGACTGCGTATGTCTGCAATTCTTCTGTACATAGCAAGACGGTGTGGTACGTTTTCGATATACTTTTTTGGGATATTTGCATCAATGTGCAAATCAATAAGACAATCTTTCGATGTATCTTTAACTTCTTCGCCTTTTTCTTCCCCTACTGCTTCTGCAAGAAGTTTTAAATACATATCGTATCCTACCGCTTCCATATGACCATGCTGCTGAGCACCTAAAACATTGCCTGCACCGCGAAGTTCAAGGTCACGCATTGCGATTTTGAAACCTGAGCCGAATTCAGTAAATTCACGTATTGCAGAAAGGCGTCTGTCGGCAATTTCAGAAAGCTGTTTGCCTCTTGTGAAAGTAAAGTAAGCACTGGCTCGCCTTGCACTTCTGCCCACACGACCGCGTATCTGATGAAGCTGCGCAAGACCCATTCTGTCTGCATCTTCAATAATAAGTGTATTAGCATTAGGCACATCAACACCTGTTTCAATAATGGTTGTGCACACAAGGATATCCGTTTCGCCTTCAATAAGACTTTTCCACACATCGGAAAGCTCTTCTTCGCTCATTTTTCCGTGACCTACTGCCACCCTTGCATCAGGAAGCATTTCTTTGATTTCCGCTGCTTTTCTGTCGATAGATTCAACCTTATTATAAAGATAATAAACCTGACCACCACGGCGAAGTTCTTTTTCCATTGCCTGAACAAGCACTTCCATATTATGCTCAATAACATAAGTCTGCACAGGATGTCTGTCCTGAGGTGCTTCTTCGATAATGCTCATATCGCGGATGCCTGTCATTGCCATATTGAGTGTACGTGGAATAGGTGTTGCAGATAAAGTGAGCACATCAACATTTGGAAAACGCTCTTTTAATTTTTCTTTCTGAGCCACGCCGAAACGTTGCTCTTCGTCCACAATCACAAGACCTAAATCTTTGAATTCAAGTTTTTTGGAAAGAAGCTTATGCGTACCTACTACGATGTCAATACTTCCCCTTTTCAGGTTTTTGACAATTTCCGCCTGTTCTTTTGCAGTACAGAAACGGGAAAGCATTGCACTTTCAACTGGGAAACCTTCAAATCTTTTCTGTATTGTCTGATAGTGCTGCAAAGCGAGAATTGTAGTCGGCACAAGTATTGCACATTGTTTTCCGTCTGCAATACATTTGAAAACGCCACGCAAAGCAACTTCAGTTTTGCCGAAACCAACGTCACCGCAGAGAAGTCTGTCCATAGGATATGGTTTTTCCATATCGTTTTTGATTTCGTCAATACATCTTAACTGGTCATCAGTTTCATCAAACTCAAAGCGTCTTTCAAAGTCGCTCTGCATATCAATATCGGGTGAAAAGGCAAAGCCTTTGATATTAAGCCTTTTTGAATAAAGCTGAATCAAATCATCTGCCATATCTTTCACAGCAGATTTGACTCTGTTTTTAGTTTTCAGCCATTTGTCACTGCCAAGTTTATTGAGTTTGACAGAATTGGTTTCACTTCTGGGGCCTATATATTTTGCAACGTGGTCAAGCTGTGTAACGGGAATGTAGAGAATATCCCCTTTATCGTAACGGATTTTGATATAATCCTTTGTTGCACCGCTTGCTTCAAGCTGAGTGATTCCTTCAAAAATGCCGATACCATGCATTGAATGGACAATATAATCACCCTTATGCATTTCTTCAAGACTGTGAAAAGCATTTGATGCTTTGTAGTTTTTGTGTTTTTTCAGTTTTTTGGGTGCTGTTCTTCTGCCATAGGAAATAAGGCGGAATTTATCCTGGGGATATTCCATACCTGCACTGAGTGCACCTTCAATTACGCTGACATAACCTTTGGGAAATTCCTTCGGCATTTTATCGAAGAAAACTACGTTGTAGCCTTCTTTTTCAAGGTCGTCACAAAGTGCCTTTGCAGCTTTGTCTGTGCCTGCCATAACAACGCAGGTTCTGTCTTTTTTATTTTTGAAATAACTTATATCATCAAGCAACACATTAAGTGTGCCGTTCCATAAATTAAGCTGAAGTGAAGTGAAATTGATAAGCTCTTTTACAGGAGTATCAAAGCTTCCCCTTGGCAGATTATCAAGATAAAGGGTTTTATTTCTGCCGAAAACGCCAAGAACTTCTGACCACAATAGTCCGAATTTATCAAGACCTTTGCAGAGAGTGCCTTCTTCAACGCAGGCTGTGATTTCTTCGTGGAGAAGTTTTATTGACGCTTCCCCTCTTTCTTTTACTCCTGCACTTTCGCACACGCAAAGAACGGTGTCTTTTGTGCAATAATCAAAAATCGTGGCAAGGGATGAATATGCAAGAGAAAGATATCTGTCAAGAGAAGAAACTCTCACATCGTTAGAAAGCTTTTCAATATCAGCCTGAAGGGAAGCTTTTGCTTTCTGCGAGCCTTTACCTTTTACTGTCAGCATAAATTCACTGATTTTGTTTTTCAGTTCATCAAGGCTGTCGAAAATTATTTCTGTTGCAGGTGTGATTTCAATTTCTTCCAGCATATCTGTTCTTCTCTGGCTTTCTGCCTCGAAAGAAGAAATTGAATCAACCGTATCACCCCAGAATTCAATTCTTATAGGGTTTTCTCTGTCAGGTGGGAATAAATCGAGTATACCGCCCCTTACTGCAAACTGACCTGAGCCGTCAACCTGTGGGCTTCTTACATAACCAGCTTTTATAAGAGTTGAAACAGCTTCATCAAGCGAATAATCCTCACCGCTTACAAGGCGGAAAGTTCTGTCAAGCAATTCTTCAGGAGGCATTGTAAACTGCAGGAAAGCTTCAATACTGCAGGCAACCACATCAAAATCGTTGTTGATGATTTTTGTGAGTGCACCGATTCTTACGTGCTCATATTCTCTTGACTGACCTTCAGTTGTGCTGAAAGAAAAATCTCTCGCAGGGAAAATATATGCACGGCTGCCCATAGAAACCAGGTCTTCTGTAAGACGCCTTGCAGACGCTTCGTCAGGTGTTACTGCAATACATTTTCTGCCATCAGCACAAAGGGTGTGCATGAGATGAGCTTTATTTATATGAGAAAGTCCCAACGCACCCATCGGCACCCTGTTTTTATCAAGAGCGACAGTGAGTTTTTTGTATTCTTCGTTATTCTGCATTATTTTTGCAAAGCAGGACATTTCTTCACCTCCGTCATAACGCCGAAATCCGCAACAAACCCACAAGGGGGATGTTACGGTTTCAAATCAACAATATTTTATCATCTGAAAATTATTTAGTCAAGAAATTTTTATGCCTTTTTCTCTTAAATCTTCTTTTAAAATTTCCACATTTCCGTGGCTGTAGCAATGGCCATACATACCAACAGCCAGTGCACCGTCAATATTTTTCTGCACATCGTCAATAAAAATACATTCTTCTGCTTTAAGAGAAAATTTTTCAAGCAGTGCAAGATACAAACCTTTTTCAGGTTTAACCATTTTGTAATCGCAGGAAACAATAAATCCGTCAAAAAGCTGCAAAGCGGGAATATTATCTTTTTCTCTGTAAAATTCAGGTGCAACATTTGAAAGCAGATAAATTCCGTAGCCATTTTCTTTTAGAGTTTTCACAACTTTATACATATCTTCAAAGGGCGGCATATAAGGGAAGAAATTCTGCACCATTTCAATAATTTTTTCCTTATATTGTTCGGGGAAAAGATGCTTTTTCTGTGCAATGATTTCATCAGAAGTTACAACACCTCTGTCACGCTCTGCCCACAGCGGATTTCTGAAAATTTCTTTTGAAATAATCTCTGCCGTTTCTTTGTCAAAATGAGCAGAAAGAGTTTTTTCAGGGTTGTGGTCAATGAGCACTCCGCCCATATCAAAAATTATATTTTTTATCATTATGCATCACCGCATTAAATATATCACATATAAAACAAAAAAACAACTGCCCGATATTACACGAGCAGTTGTCCTGAATTCAGAAAATATAAAAAATTATGCTTCTTCTTCCTTCATTTTTGCGAAGCACTCACTGCAATATACAGGGCGTCCGTCTTTGGGCTGGAAAGGAACTTTGGCTGCACCGCCGCATGAAGCACATGTTGCATCAAAAAGTTCACGTTCAGGGTTTCTTGCACGTTTGCGTGCTGCACGGCATTCTTTGCAACGGAAGGGTTCGTTTTCAAAACCTTTTTCAGCATAGAACTCCTGCTCACCTGCTGAGAAGATAAATTCGTTTCCGCATTCCTTGCAGATGAGGGTTTTGTCTTCGTACATTTTAATGACCTCTCTTGTAAGTATTAGTCCTTAAGGACCTTTTTATATAAACGGGGAACCCGCTTATTACATAATTGATTTGAGTTTTTTTCTCACTCTCTGCAGAGCACCGTCTACACCTTTTACGCTCTGCCCTGTTTTTTCGGCAATTTCGGAATAACTCATACCGTCAACAAACAGGCTAAAAACTGAATACTCAGTCTGTGAAAGAACTTTTTCAAGGCTCTCGCGGAGATTTTTATAATTTTCAGACGAAATATATTCATCTTCTGCAGTTGCACCATCTGAAGTTTCATCTTCAAGAGGAACAAAATCTTTGTCGGCAGAAATAAAGAAATTATCTTTTTTCTTAACAAAATTTTTAAGTGCATTCTTTATGCACACAGCGGCATATGTTCTGAACGATGCGCCTTTTCCGCCATCGTAACTTAAAACCGCCCTGAAACACGCCACCATACCTTCCTGCATAAGGTCTTCTTTTTCAAAACGGCTGTCAGAAAAAGACAAAACGCAGTTGGCAATAACGCTTTCCATTCTTTTAATAAGAGTGTCAAGAGCAGTGTCGTCATAGCTCTTGCAGAGCTCTGCCAATTCTTCATCTGACATAAGATGGTAATCTTTAAAATCCATTTTCACACCTCTTACCATTTACAAAAACAATATTAATACTTTTTTAAATTTTTGTCAATGATTTTTCATAATTTTGTTGAAAATTTTCAACATTTCTTGTCAGATTTTGTAGATTTATAACAATTTATCGTTTATTTATCTTAATAAGAAATATTCTTGTTTCAAAAAACACAAGCCTTGACTTTTAGCACGAAACAATGTAAAATTGTAGTATCTGAATTCAGGTGGTGAAAAAGTGGAAAACAGGTCTTCAGGATACAAAACAAAACAACGAAATTCAATCCTTGATGTGCTCAGAAATCAGAACGGTAAACATCTGACAGTAGATGACGTAACTAATCTTCTGGCAGAAAATTCAACTGCTGTGGGCAAGTCAACTGTTTACAGATACCTTGAAAAACTGTCGTCAGAGGGTATTGTAAAAAAATATACCGTAGACGGCGAAAGAAGCGTATGCTATCAATACCTTGATTCCCACGAAAACTGCTCTAATCACTACCATATGAAATGCGAAAAATGCGGCAAGCTTATTCATATGGAATGTGAAACAGTAGATAAGCTGACTGAACACATTTACACTCACCACAATTTCCGCCTTAACGGAGCAAAATGTGTGTTTTACGGAATATGCGATGAATGTTACAAAGGAGAATAGTTATGGCTAAAAACGCTAAAAAGAAAGATTTTGAAAAGAAAGGTCTTACAACCGGACAGATAATTGCTATCTGCGTTGCTGCAGCAGTTTTGATTGCAGGCATTGCAGTGGTGGTTTATTTCTACCTGAAACCAAAGCCCCAGGCAACGGTTTCCGCAACAACAGGTAATATTGAGATAATTGACGAGCAGAATCTGGTTTTATCTTTTACCACACCTTATATGGATGAAGATTCAGCATTTTATGTTGAAAACAACAAAGGTTTCTACATTTCCTACACAGATGAAAAAACAAACAAGGAAGTTAAAATAACAGGTCAGATTACTGAAACACCCACATTTTCTTCAAACAAGACTGATTCGTTGGCATATGGTAATCTTTCAGTTAAAATCAAGCTTGACCAAAAGCTTAAACCTTCAGATACTGCTCTGCTCAAAGCAGTGCTTGAAGCAGACTCAATTTCATGCAAAAAGCAAAAATATTCAACACCTGAAATTATTACACATTTCAGATTTTCACTTGATGAAGCAGGACTTTTTGAAGTAAAGGTTGAAAAATTCCCCTATGCAAAAGCAATAGTGCCTTCAGATGTTGAAGCAAAACTTTCAAAAGAAAAAGGCAAAGCTTACTGCACAATCACCGCGCGCGTTGACGGCGTTACAGATTACAACAAAGAAGGCATTCAGAACCTTTCTACTCTTGTTTACTTTATGTACAAGAATTCTGAAGGCGTTACCTACAGATTGCCTCAGCCACAGAAGGGCATTGATTTTTCAGTAAGCAACGGCAAAATCGTGTTTAAATATGTTGTTGAAGAAAAAGACCTTATCCCCGGATGTGAATATGAACTTTCAATTCCCAAAGGTCTTTTCATCAACGAAGATATGTCGGTTGTAAACGATGAATACACGTGTAAATTCACTTATGTTGAATAATCCTGACGGAGTAGATTTATGTTTACGAGTGTAAAGAGCATGGGGCTTTTCGGCATGCACTCATATATGGTGAATGTTGAAATTGACATAAGCGGTGGCCTGCCCCATTTTGATATTGTAGGTCTGCCCAACACTTCTGTCAGCGAAGCTAAAGAACGTGTACGCTCTGCAATCAAAAACAGTTCTCTCACCTTTCCTGTGAGCAGAATCACCGTTAACCTTGCTCCCGCTGACACTAAAAAAGAGGGTACAATTTATGACCTGCCTATTCTACTGAGCGTTCTTGCCGCTTCAAGGCAGATTAAACCATTACCTGACGACTCGGCATTTATCGGCGAATTATCACTTGGCGGAGAAGTAAGAAAAATAAACGGCGCTTTACCTATGGTTATAGAAGCGATGAAAAACGGAGTAAAGAATGTTTTTGTACCTAAAGACAATGCACATGAATGCTCCGTTGTTGAAGGAATAAATGTTTATGCTGTTGAAAATATAAACGAGCTTATTTCTTTCCTTGACGGAGAAAAGGAATTTGAGCCTGCAGTTTACAGCCCTGTGGAAGACTACGTTGAATCACTTGTTGATTTTGCAGATGTAAAAGGTCAGTTTGAAGCAAAAAGAGCTCTTGAAATTGCTGCTGCAGGCGGACATAATATTCTGCTTATCGGCTCACCCGGTGCAGGCAAAAGCATGCTTGCGAAAAGATTGCCTACGATTTTGCCTGATATGACCTT
The DNA here is from genome assembly GCA_015066175.1 of Oscillospiraceae bacterium. Classification (GTDB taxonomy): domain Bacteria; phylum Bacillota; class Clostridia; order Oscillospirales; family Acutalibacteraceae; genus SIG575. Next base: position 12,693 of record SVOW01000017.1, on the reverse strand, counting down.
TGAAGAATCACTGGAAACAACAAAGATTTATTCAATTTCAGGAAAAATTTCGCAGAAAAATCCTCTTATTACAAAAAGACCTTTCCGCTCGCCTCACCATACAGTTTCGCCTGTGGGGCTTTCAGGCGGCGGTGCAATACCAAAGCCCGGAGAAATTTCCCTGGCACATAACGGAATTCTGTTTCTTGATGAATTGCCTGAATTTTCACGCACTGCAATGGAAATTATGCGTCAGCCTATCGAAGATGGCGAAATTTCCATTTCGCGCTCACAAGGCACAGTTACATACCCTTGCTCCGTGATGCTTGTGTGTGCGATGAATCCCTGCCCTTGCGGATATTATGCCCATCCCACAAGGGAATGCACCTGTCACAAAGGAAGCGTTGAAAGATATCTCAACAAAGTTTCAGGCCCTTTGCTTGACAGAATTGATATTCATATCGAAGTGCCTCCCGTTGATTTTGACAATTTGTCAGATTCAGAGCGTGGAGAAAAGTCATCAGACATCAAAATACGTGTTGACAAAGCACGTAAAATTCAGTCTGAAAGGCTTAAGGGCACATCAATCACCTGCAACGCTCATATGACAGCAAAGCAGACACGTGAATTCTGCAAAATGACAGATGAAGCAGTTGTTTTGCTGCGCAACGTTTTTGAAAAACTTTCACTTTCAGCAAGAGCATATGATAAAATCCTGCGTGTTGCACGCACAATCGCAGACCTTGACGAAAGCGAAATTATCACAGATGAGCATATTGCAGAAGCAGTGCAATACAGAAGCCTTGACAGAAAATTCTGGGGAAAATAAAATAATCACAGTTAAAGAAAAACCGTGTATCAGCCGATACACGGTTTTATTTTTATCCTTCGATAATTAAAATTTCTTTGACTTCTTTTGTTGCGGGGTCGATTGAAATTGTTTTTATTTCCTGAGGTTTCCAGTTGAATTTACATTTGACATCAAGGATTTTCAGGTCAATTTCCGCTTGGGTTTCTTTGCCTGCACATTCAAAAGTACGCAGAACAATTTTCTTGCCGTCTTCAGAATATTTCATCGCCTGCACAAGCACATTTTCAGCACTCACTTCAAGTCCGCTGTAAACAGGGGGAAGCTGGCCCTTATGGTGTGTTTCAAGGTAAAGTTTCAAAGGCATGTTGATAATTTCGCTGTCTTTTACAATTTCTGTAAAATCGTCAGTGCAAGGTTTAAGGATATATTCAAACTCCTGCTCGCCCTGGTCAAGGAAAGACATTTCGTTATCACGGCTTCTCTGTCCGTAATGGTCAAGGTAAGCGCTTCCCCTTGCCATAACCATTCTCATTTCGTTGCCCTTAACGCAGAAACTGTATTTTGAATCGTTAACAAGTGCAAAGCCGTTGTTTGTGCCCTTTTCGCACACTGCAATCCAACCCTGTGCAGGCTCTTCTTCACCGTTTGCAGGTTTTCTGATAAAGCCGAAAGGCATTGAATAAACTGCTTCAGGATTTTCAACGCTCATGGGGAATGCAAGCTTTGCAATTTTGTAATGCTCGTTAAAATCAAGTTTGCATTTCACTTCAACATCTTTCTTGCCTCTCCAGAGAGAAATATACTGAGTGAGAGTTGATTTGTTGTAAGTTGAAGTTACTTTGATTGTGGCACGCAGATAGCCTGTTTCCACAATTTCCAGCTTTGCATCGGAGAATACACCGATATCGCGGTTGAAGTCAAAAACATTATGTGCCCATGTGTCTGTATGTACATCGTCTTCAATAATTGCTTTAGCAACAGGTGCAATGCCGAGCTCTTTATCAAACTCTTTATCGAAGTAACTGTCAATATTACCTGTGTGCTTGTTGATTGTGATTTTAACTTTGCTGTTTTCAATTGTATTTTCAGTAACAATAAATTCGTTTTCTACAGGCTTCGGCTGATAATTCTGCTCGTCTTTGTAGATGAAAAATGTTTTATATCCGTAAGGCTCAAGCTGTGCTTCAAACATGCACTGCATAAAATGTCCGCCATCTGTGTAAGGAGCGCGGATAATCTGGAACGGAATTTCATTATCATCAGAATCAAGCACACCTGAAACCCAACCCATTCCAAAGCAGACTTTTGCTTTTACAGGGAAAGAATGAGGGTTGAAAACAACCATGGGGCATCCCTCACCTTCGCGAATCCACAATCTGTCACGTTTGTGTGACGGTCTGTAATCAAGGAATTTTGTTGTGTTGACTCTCCATGAAATTCTTTCAGCACCGAAAGAGCCTACCTGAAGGGCAGTTTCGCTTGCATAGCCGAATGCGTTGTAGGCATCTTTATAGGCAGGTTTGATTGAACAGCCTGCAAGGATATCGTGGAACTGATTGAACATAACGCTTTCCCACGCACGTTCAATTGACTTTGTTTTAGGTTCAGAATCTGTAAGAAGTGACGACATAAGGTCAATTTTTTCTGCATAAACAAGGTCGTTTTCTGCGCGGCGGTTCATTTCCTTAACCTTGCTGTTTGCACTGTAGCAACCGCTTGCGTGATGCTGAAGGTCTTCTGCTACTGTGGGGATATCAATTTCGCCAATATGTTCATTTACATAATCAAAGTAATCGTCAGTTTTCGCATAGATGAAAACATCCTTACCTGCTTCTTTGCGTAACTTTTCTGCTTCTTCAAGCTGTTCAATTGACGGTCCGCCACCGTGGTTTCCTACGCCGTAGAAAACCATCTGAGGTTGTTCAAGGGAATCTGTATATTCCCATCTGCCGTCTTTTATTCCGCCACAGTAACCTTGCGGAATTCTGAAAGCAAGCACATCGCTGCCGTCAGGACTTACCCAATGGTGGAGATTTTTCTTGGGCAGATTCGGTTTTTCGTTTGTATCGTTAGGTCGCTGATAAATGTAATTATCAATGCCTGATTTTTTCATAATCTGCGGAAGCATTCCGTTGTGACCGAATGAGTCAACGTTGTAGCCTGTTTTTACAATTGAGCCGAATTTTTCTTTGAAATATTTCTGCGAATAAAGAAAATGTCTTGCAAAAGATTCACCTGAAGGAATGTTGCAATCAGGCTGTACCCACATACCGCCTGTTATACACCAGCGGCCTTCTTCGTATCTCTGCTTGATTTCCGCAAACATTTCAGGCTCGCTTAATTCTATCCATTTATAATACGAAGCACAAGCAGAAGTAAAGATATAATCGGGATATTCTTTCATTCTGTCAAGGGCTGCTCTGTAAGTTGATTTCACAAGCGAAAGTCCTTCAGGCACGCACCACTGCCACACAGGGTCAAGGTGAGCATTGCCGATAAGATGGTATGTTTTTTTCATATAAATTCTCTCCTTTTCAAGAGGTTATCTTAAGTTAATTATGACAGAAATAATATACCTTTTCAAGTGTATTCAATAGCCAAAATATTTTCCGTTTACTTGTGAAAAATAACCAACAAAAAACCTGCAAGGCTGACCCTGCAGGTTTTGAAAAATTTTGAAATCTTATTTATTCTTTTCTTCGGCCATATCGTTCATTTTTTCCTTAAGCTGGTCCATGGTGCTCTTACTGCCGTCTTTTGTTCTGAACAAAATTGCGATAACTACACACAGAACTGCCATTACCCACGAAAATGCAGTGAAACCGGGAGCTTCTGCCAAAATCATTATAAATCCAAACAAGAATAATACCAATGCTGCTATGAGAGCATATTTGCTTATAGGTTTCTTTTCTTTCTCAGTATTGTTTTCGAGAGTAAGAAGCAACTGCGTGTTGCCGTTATTGATATCAAGTTTATAAAGTTTTTCAACTTTTGCACCATATTCTCCGGCATCGTCATCTTTTGATTTTTTCATTGCTGTGTAGTAAACTGTTTTTTCATCAAATTCTTTCACATTCTTCACTCTGTAAACAAGTTTACGTTTACCTGAGCCTGTGAAATCAACCATATATATTGATGAAATAGTGCGTTCTCCAGGGAGAGCCTCACTTGCTCTGAGCCTTTCATCAACAGAAACAAACACAACCTTATCTTCTTTGATGGTGATAACCTCTTCCACATCATCGCAGAGTTTCTGAACATTTGAGCCGTCCATTCTTACCTTGATAAGTTCAGAATCGAAGTTTTTGTAATAGAAATATCCGTTTTTGATATCCACAAAATCTGCAACGTCTTTTGCGATAACAGAGAATTTCTTGTCGCCGATATGAGCCTTACAAAGAATAGCGTTGCGTCCTGATTTACGCAGGAAATATATCCATCCGCCCTGCTCAAACAACAATTCTTCAATACTAAGTGGCCATTCTTTTCTTCCGCTTGCGTCAACATTTGCATAAACAAGAGTTCTGTTTCTGCTGTTACCGATATCGTAGATGAGTTTTTCACCAAAGATTTCACGGAATCTGAAAATATTCTTTTCAATAAGCCTTTCGGAATCAAATTTACCCAATTCTTTCACAAAAAGATTAAGGTTTTTCTGAGAAGGTGCTTTTACAGTGTAAACAACAAAATTGTTAAGGAAACCTTCAACCTGAATTCCCTTTTTGCCGATTACGGTAATTGCTTTTGTGTCAACATCAATAACATTGACTGTTCTCTTGACATTATTTATCTGCTCTTTGGGAAGAGGATTCATTTTGTTATGAATAACGGGACGTCCGAAATAAACAAGCTTGTTGTCAGTAAAACTGATAAGCTCGCTTACTGATTCAAGAACAATTTCAACAGCACCTGTTGAAAGATTCAATTCAATAAGTTTGCCGTTGATTTCGCCTTTTGTTCTGAGATATACTTTTCTTTTATATACGTATAACTTACTGTCTGCCACTGCTGTCTTGAAGAGTTTTTCATTTTTGTCAGTAGAAAAACTATATCTTCTGAGTATGTTTTCAGTGTCTATGTAATAAAGCAGGTCTGCATAGTTAGTGATAATTTTTTTGATGAATTTAACAACAGGTTTTCCTGCAATTTCACCTTTATTTGTGGGATAAAGAGTGTATGAAACGCTTTCGTTCGGATTACTGCGTTTGTAGAAATAACGTTTTCCTGTAATCTGCAAAACATTGTTCATAAGGAAATAGTCATCAACTTTATCTGCAAGTTTTTCCGAATCAGAATAACCCTCAAGAGAAACAAGCACATCAAGAGCCTCAACAAATCTCTGGGCTTCAACAAGAGATTTTGCTCTCGCATATTCTGCATCGGCATTTATACCTTTTGCAGCAAGTTTATTGGCAATTGCAAGATTTTTTTCGTCATTATGTGCTTTAACACTGGGTATTTCCTCAATCGTTGCGTAAGATTTAAGCCCTGAAACATTTCTGATTTTTTCAAGACCTTCTTTAAGGTCTGCAATTTCTTTTGAAGTTGCACCGTATTTTGCTGCTTTATCAATGATTTTCTGAAGATTTTCAACCACTGATTCCTTGTTGGAAATAAGCAAAGCAACAACTCTTTTATATGCATCAAATTTACTGTATGCGTCAAGGTCATCTTTTTTGTATTTTTCGATAATGTCTGCAATTATATCTTCGCAGCAGAAAACTTTCTTACTATATGGTACAAAAGTTGCTGCAAAAGCAACAAGCCATGTGTTTTTATCGTCTGCCGATGTCATTTTGAGCGAATCGACAAGTTTATCTGCTTCATAAATAGAAAGGCTCTGTGCATATACAAAAGAATTCCAATCGTAATCTTCAAAAAACTGTTCAATGTAAGCAAGAGCAGAAGAAGGAGTTTTGATACCTTCAATTTTCAACGTACCGCCCATTGTCGGCAAATCATTATTAACACGCGAAGCAGCCGCTTCCATCTTAGGATCTACCATTCTGCAACAATAAACGCATTCAATAGGTTTGCCGTTATCTTCCGCAACAAGTGGTGAGCCACAACCCGGGCAATTAAAACTTATCAATGGTTTTTTCTCTTTATCAGCCATTTTTTTCTCTCCTTTTTGAGATTATTTCAATTAAGGAATATGCCGATTTCATAATATCAGAAATTTCTGCCAATGTCAACAAAACACGACATATGATGAGCATATCAACAAAACCTGAAAACATCTGCAAAATAACGAATTTAAAAGTTCAGGATAAATTATAATTTACCGCGGTATTAAAATCAGCATCGTAGGGGCGGATGCCCACATCCGCCCGAATAAATTCACATAAAATCTGACGGGTCGATGTAGGCATCGACCCCTACAATGTAAAATCGAATATACATATAAATTATAATTTATCGTTATACTTGCGGCCGTATCGTAGTGGACGGGTCTCCCGTCCCGCCATGAATCTGATGAAATTTCGCGGGAGCCGAAACGGCTCCCCTACGTTGTTGCCGTTGGTTTTATATATTATTTTTACAAGGCTCGGCATCCCCGCCGAGCCGTTAGTTTACACATAAAATTCAGACGAGTCATTCGTGAATGACCCCTACAATATGGCAATCGTTGAACGTAGTTTTTCTGCAAATTTGCGGGATACCGCAAGGGTATCACCTACGAAATTGCATATAACAAAACAAGGGAGGCGTTTGCCTCCCTTAGTTTATTGTATTATTATCCTTTAATACCACAAAAATCCAAGCAGGAAAATATTGATAAGCCACTGCCACCATGTGTAAGAAACAGTAACTGTGCAGGTATCTTTGATTTCCATGCCGTATTCATCAGTTATTGTAACTGTAATCTGTGCCTGACCTGTGCCTTTTGCAGTCACGTTGCCATCGCTGTCAACTGTTACAACAGATTCATCGGAAGAAGAATAAGTTATACTGCTTACACTGTTTCCGCTTCCTGTTGTGCTGATATCGGGTGTAAGTTGTGTCTGCGATTTATAAATCAGTGCTAAATCATCGACCTTAACGCCTGTTACAGCACCTGAAGAAGTTTTTACTTCAATTCCCTTTCCGAAATCACCGATTACAAGGACTGTGCTTGCAGGGTTGAAGGTTTTCGGCAAAACAGCCTGTGTGATATCACCATATCCGTCAGCAATAAACTGATTTATGAAAAGAAGATTATCTCTTGTAAGTTTAAATCCTTCTTCAGAATAATCAAGTACATTGAGAACGATATATTCGTTACCGGGAATACATTTAACATCAGGCACTAAAGCACAATTTCCGTCTGTTGTAGCACTTGCACCATTCAAGGCAATATCTGTTGTATCAATTGCACTGTTATCTGATTTTTCTGCATCTTCAACCTGATAACTAACCGCAGCTGCTTCTTCCTGTGCAAAGGAGGATAAGTTTATTTTCATAGCAGGACGGATGCCACCGAGTCTATTAACGTCTGCGTTCCATACTACAGCTGCAAGAAAAACGTAGCAGGATTCTGCTTTATATTGATGTGGAGTTCTTAATGTCCACCAACCCTGTTCATCGGAATCATCATAAGATACTTCCGCCCCTTGGCATATTGCGTAATCCGTTGTTAAAGCATTCCGAGAACTATGAATCCCTCTTTTTGAAGAAAACCCGTACGCTTCATTAAGCATATCCCAATATGTCAGTAAAAACACTTTATCATAAGTAATTTTAGTTCCCAAACCATAATCATCATAAACTTCTGTCACACATTCATAAACTGCAATTTCAGATTTTTCTGATGAATTAAAAGCTATATTATAAAAATCATCGTTCAACCAGTCTCTTAATGAACATTTTGAATAATCATTCGCCTGATCTGCCATTGTTTCATCTTTATAATACACATCATGATACGATCCCGGTCTTTCTTTGACGTAAATTGTATTATTAAAAGGTTGTGCATCAATTATAGTTTCACACATTACAAGTCCTTCTTTAGGGTCTAACACACGCCATTCTATCGGTTCATATAAGAAATAGTAAACCGAGCCGGTATAATATCCGTTTTTTCGTTGAGGGGAAGAATCCTCAAATGGTTCGGAACATGATCTTATAGGTCGGTATTTACTGAACGTAACTGCACGATACTTTTGCTCTCCATATGTAATATCGGCATATTTCATCCAATCACCAGGCTCCGATTTGTCACTATATTTATCCGTACCTGAATAATATTCATAGGAAATCCAGTTTTTATGTTGACTATCAAGTGCTGCAATCAATTCAACATCTGTAACTCTTGTCTGCGGATATGAACCAAATTCTATAATATCCCCTGTTTTTAAACCAAATGAAGACACTTCAATCTCACATTCGGTTTCCTTGCCATCAACTTTCAACGTTGACTCGCCATCTGAATACCCTTCCGCAGTTGCAGAAACGTAATATGTACCGTCTTCAAATTTTGCCACAGCCTGACCTGATGAGTTTGTGTAGACAAATTCATCTGTATACTTTCCGTCACCGTCGTTATCTGCAACACCACCGTCAAGCAAAATCTTGGCATTGTTTACGGGGTTGCCGTCTGTATCTTTTACGGTGAAAGTAACCTTATACATAGGAACTTTTTTAAGTTCAACATTATATACAGTATCTTCCCCTGATACGCTGAACATTCCGTAATAATCTTTATGTTTTTCAGCGCTGAATCTCGGGCTGTAAACGCCGTCATAATAATACGCAACCGCTTTACCTGATGAATCTGTTGTAACTGATTCAAGCTCATAGCCGTCTTTTGTATACGCATCATCAAATGAAATTACTGCGCCTTTTACTACTTCGCCTTCGTTATTATTAACGTTGAATGTAACTTTATGGAGCTTATGCTCTTTCATGTAAACAGATTCACTGATTGCGGTAGTATAAGTGTTTTCTACTTCAACAGTTTTCTCTGCATCAAGGAAATCTTTTTTAGAGAAAGTAACTGCTGTTTCACCTGCAGGGAAAAACGCACTTATTTTACCTGAAGAATCTGTATAGCCTACTGTATTTGTGTAAATTCCGTTGCCGTCATTATCTGCAAGGCCACCATTCAGATAAACTGTAACATCTTCAAGAGGTTTTTTATCTCTTTGGTTGTAAACAGAAAAATTAACCTTATGGAGTTTATACGGACATTTTGTGAAATCAAAATCATCTTTATCTTTTGAATAGAAGAAAGGAGTGATGTAAAAACTTTTCTCCTTCATCAATTCCACAGAATTTACTTTTTCAAGGTCATCATCCTTGATGCCGAATGAAACTGCTGCGGAAACTGAAATACTGCCGTCAATATCACCGTCAAGGCAGAAATTACACTCGTGCATAATACCTCCGTCTACGCGGTCAGATGCAAGCAGAGAATCAAGCTTGGCCGTAATGTTAATTGTAAACGGAACACTTAAAGAAAAGTCAATTATATTTTCAGAAAGGAAATTCATAAAAGGTGAAAAGTCAAGGCTTACACTTACAGTACCTTCAATATCAAGTTTAGGTGTAAATACAGGAGCCTGAGAAAGGTTTTTAAAACCTGTTATGCTGTTATATCCTGCACCTAAAGCACAATAAAGGTCTGCTGAAAAATCAATTTTAACAGTGGAAGAAAGCGTAAGAGTGGGTCTCACACCAAAATTGATACCATGGCTGCTGCCTTGTATTTTACCCAATGAAAAACTCTTGGAAAACGCACCGTTAAAATGAAGTTCAAAATGTACTGAAGGCGTGATTACAAGGGAAACATCTACATATCCGTCGCTGTAATAAGCACGCAGATTGCCTGAAATATTAACTGTTGCATTACCTGTTAATTTTTTGTCTTCATCGTCTTTGATTTCAAACAAAGTGGCAGTTGCGTCAACTGTTCCATATCCATAACCGTCATCATCAACACCGTAATCAACTTCAATTTCATAGTCTTTATCTTCTTCATCTTCTTCAGAAGCTGCGTTTGCAGAAATTGAATTGTTAGCACAAGTTTCTTGTTTACCGAGATATGTTACTCCGTCACCGAGAGCTGATGTGTCAACTTCGAAATCATCTGTGCCAAGGTCATCATCAATTTTTATAAAGCTGAAAACATCTTCAAGGTCTGTGTCTTCAGCGCAGATTGTGGCATTATCGCCAGAAAATGTAATTGACTTGACTTTTATTACAATAATGTTATTCTTATCACCATTATTATAATAGAAAACATCGCCCACATTAAGCCCTGTTATATGGCTGTTAACTGATTCAAATTCATATGTATTTGTCTGTGAATCGTAACTTACAAGTTTATTTCTGAAAACAGTAGGCTGAACACGTTTCACACCATCTTTCAACACAAAGAAGTCATCATTTTCAAGTTCAACAACCTTTGAAGCATCAAAATCATCAGGTGTCTTTGATTTGAAATCCATAGCTTTCTTTGTATAATCTCTTGATTCAAAGTTTGAACAAAGTGCTTCATTGTTATCACCAAGCAAAAATGCTCTGACTACAAAGTATTCGGGAAGTTTTGTTCTGTCAATTTGAAAACGTGCGTATTTCGCCTTGGCAGGAACTTCAAAAACTTCACTGTGCAACATCTGCTCCGTTTCTTCATCATAGAAAGATACAACGAGAGTGCAGTCATCATCATTGGTGAAATTTACTGTAAGCAAATCGTTGTCATCAACGTAAAGTCCTGCAAAATAATAACTTTCGTTTTCAGGGATTGTACTTGTTGTCATTGACTCTGTAAGCATTTGTGCAAAACTGTTTTCCGCTTCAATAGAAACAGGCATGCTTGAGTCTGTAATTGGTTCTGTTTCAGTATTACTTGCAAAAACATTTATAGGCACTGATGAAAAAATCATAATAACCATAAGTGCAACTGCAAGAAAACGTGTAAGCTTTCTGTTCATTTTTATTCCTCCTGAATAAGAATTTCACCAAGTATTTTATCACAACAGAAATATGAATTCAAGAGTATTATGTTCAAAAAGAAAAAATAAAGCGACTGAAATTAATCAGTCGCTTTACATAAAATTATTCTTCCCACACCACAAAAAGTGAACTCTGTTTTTCGTCTTCTTCCCACATCTGAAGCAGACCTATTTCAATTAACCTGAAAATTAATTCATAAGTCATACCTGAACGATAATATTTTGAATGAAGTTTGTTTTCTTCTGAAAGATTTCCGGGAACAAATTTATCCATAAATTCCCCATAACGAAGAATATAATCAACCATCATTTTTTCAATACCGCTGTTTTTATACATCTTTTTGATTTCTTTATAAAACTTTTTGAACTTTTTCTTCGTAATATACGGAATCAGCATTTCAGGTTTTCCGTCTTTAACCGACACAAAACCGTCTTTCACAAGACCGCTGATTATGTGCTTATCATTTTCCGAAACATTATTGCCGTTTTCTATGATTTTATTTACTCGTTGTAGCTTTACAAGCTGATATTCTTCAACATTTCTTACATCATGCAGATATGTATCACAATGGTGGCATTTGACCTTAACTTTATTTAAAAACACACTCTGACTTGCTATACCTTTGCCGAAATGTGATTTCAGATATTCAAATGTACTGTTATCATATTCCGTCTGACAATTAAGAACATCGTCAACAATCAGATAAGCAAAAATCCAGTGTTCAGAACCATCTTTTCTTTTGGGTGGATTGCACCAGTTTTTGTGTATAATCTCACATCCCATAAACCAGGATAATTCAGTGACCAGCATTACAATATCTGCTACAATTTTGTTCTTATCGAGTTTGAATTCTTCTGCAAAATCTAATTTATCGTACACTTCACAAGAAAACTCATAAATTCTTTTTGCAATAGGATCGATATTATCAAGAATAAACTGTATTTCTGACAATACACATTTTGTATCTTTTATATGGAAATTCGTTCTGTACTTTCCGTTATGTTCAGTCAGATAATCCATATATACAAGACGTTCGATTTTGTCTTCAATATAAATCGCCGCAACAGACAATTTTCGTGCAATTTCTTGTATCGTCATTTCCTTTTCGTTGCAAACAATGCAGATATTCTGCAATAAAACATCTTTTTTCATTTGCATCAACAGAGAATCTAGGGTTATATTTCCTGTGTAGTGGATTTTAAGTTTTTCAGGTTTGTAAATTGCTTTTTCTTCCATGTTCAACCGCTCCTTCAATTCTTTACGTGTTTCTCCCAGATGCCAGCGTATTGTGGAAGGTGACAACGAAAATTCTTCGGCAATTTCGCCACTTGTTTTTTCGTCAAAGTAGTGTGCAATTAAAATTTCACGCCTTGTTTTGGTAAGATACGCAATTTCATGACGTAGTTTTTCAAAAAGTTGCTTTTTTTCAATGTCTTCAAACAAATCCGTTTCATCACATACAGAAAATTTATCGTCTAACGGAACAGTTGAAAATCTTGATTTATTTTTTCTCAGATATTTTGACCAAGTATAACAGCAAATTCGGTAAATATACGCATCAGGATTTTCTATATCTTTATTCTTATCTATTTCACTTATAAGGACAGTTAAAATATCCTGAGATAAATCTTCAGCATCTTCAACATTTCTTGTTTTTGAAAATGCAAAGCCATATATCTTTTTCGCATATTCACTGATAAGTTCGTTATTTAATTTCACACACCACACCTCCCTCGGAGAATTATGAAGCTTCATTTATATAGTACCATAAAAATCCAAACTGTTGGTAAATAAAAAATAAAGCGACTGAAATTAATCAGTCGCTTAAAATTTATCATTTATCTCGTACCTAAAAAACTGAACAAACACATTTCGTGAAAGAATTGAACCAAACAATGGTCAAGCTCTCGACCTATTAGTACTGTCAAGCTGAATGTATCACTACACTTACACCTACAGCCTATCAA
>SVOW01000006.1 GCA_015066175.1 Oscillospiraceae bacterium | reverse complement strand
GGAGAAGCCGAATTAACATCCCGATAAATTATAATTTACCGCGGTATTAAAATCAGCATCGTAGGGGCGTCGTTTCGGCGCCCGCGAAAAATTCATCAGATTCATAACGGGACGGGCAACCCGTCCCGCCATAAATGTACAGAAAAACTAAAGGGAGGCGGAACGCCTCCCCTACGATGTTAAAATTAATTGAATTATAATTTTACATCAGTTATAACTGAAAATCATTCTTCCATTTGTTTGCCGAGGAATGATGCTGCAACCTGAATAAGTTTTATTTCTGTTTCTGTGATAATTTTACCGTCTTCTGAAGACAATAAAACAACTGCGCCCAAAACATCACCACTACCGATAATGGGAAACGCCACCGCTGCTGAACGGTCGATACCCTCTGCAGGGATAAGTTTATGAGTTGAATCTTTCTGAACAAAACTTGAACGGTTTTCCATGATGTCCTCAAGTTCGGGGCTTACTCTGCGGTCGAGTACTTCCTTTTTAGGAATACCGGCACAAGAAATAACATGGTCACGGTCGAAAATGAGCACGGGCAAATCTGTGCTTCTGCCTAAAACTTCCGCATACTGTTTTGCAGTGTTAGAAACTTCACCGATAGGCGAATATTTTTTAAAAATAACTTCACCGTCACTTGCAGTGAAAATTTCAAGTGGATCACCCTCGCGGATACGCATTGTTCTTCTGATTTCTTTTGGAATAACAACCCTACCCAAGTCGTCAATTCTTCTCACAATACCGGTCGCTTTCATATATATCATTCTCCTTTAAATTCAAATCGTGATGTTAGTATCTGTAAGCAAAGGATAATTATACTGCACAGATTTACTTTTTGAACAGTTTGTGGTATATTAAGTAAAAAAGATTACAAGGGGAACAAATATGGCAAAGTTTATTTGTGAATTTGAAGGTGTCTATGGACGCACATTAAAATTATACGATACAAAAATTGTAATAGTTACAAAAATTACTGCAGGCAGTATTGCAACTACTAATAGCAGTGATGGTGAAAAAACTTTATTTTTAAAAGATATTGTTGGTGTTCAGTTTAAAAAATCAGGTGCGCGAATCGGATATTTGCAATTTGAAACACCGTCTATGCAAATGAATAATAACAACGACAATTATTTTTCAGAAAACACCTTTACTTTCAGAGCCGGTAAAAACGGCATAACCAATATATTGATGGAGAAAGTATATTCTTATATTGTGGACAAAATAGAAGAAGTAAAATATAATACAACAATCGTAACTCATATACCTGATTTTGAATCAATAAAAGACCATGGCAATCAGTCTTTTGATGTGACAATTGACGATGTAAAAGCCGACATAAACCTGCCTTTGGAAATTGGCTATGATAATGATGGATATATTGACATAATCTGTCCGAAATGCGGAAAGACAATATCTTTGCTACAAGGCGAAAACAACGTTTCCTGCCCCTGGTGTAATATGGAAATCAACATTAAATAAAAATCGGAGTGGATTTTTCCACTCCGATTTTTATTTTATACATATTCAATAACGCGATTTAATTATTCTTAAAACAATCTTCTTTAAGTATGTTTAAAATATTACTTGTGTTTCTTTCGTTTGCTGCTGTTTTTTCAACCAGTTCACCAAAGGCATACAGAATCCACGAGCCGACAAAAGCTACAACAGGACCGAATATTAAAGCGAGAAATCCATGTAGAATTAATTCTTCTTCTACGTTAATAATCAAAACCAATCCCGCTATAATAGCACCTATAGCCTCAACAATAAATATCCATTTTGCCCATTTTTTTATTTTCCCACCGATATTTTCATACAATCTATCAAAGAAACCGCCTTCACTTGCGTTATTATAATGAACTGTATTTGTTTTGGATCGATTATCATAATAAGCTTTTTGCACAGTTTCGTATTTCTGCTCTACACTTTCCTGGCTATGTTTCGCATTCAACTTTGCCATAAAGTCAATAATTTCCTTACGTGCTGCTTCAGTTGCATTTGGGAAGTTATCCAAGTTCACAAAATAAGCAATAGCATCATCATCTTTTTTCACTATAGCTCTTGTAAACTTGTCCAGACAATTTTCACACAAACCTACACCACCGCGCTTATCACTCTCCGGTTCCAACTGACATAATTCACATGATTTTTTTGCCATTTTTATTACCCCTTCAGTTTATTAAAACAACTTTTCTTTTGCAATAAACAATTGAATTTTTCAAAAAAACGGTGGGTTGAGTCCCACCGTAATTAAATCATGTGTTCTTCATAATAACTGAACCGATGCTGTCGCCGACGTGTTCGCAGGCATCAGCGCATGATTCAAAGCATTCATAAACTTTACGCATTGAAACGATTGTTAAAACATCATCTGTTTCTGTAATTGAAAGTTTACGCATTGATTCAAGATAAAGTTTATCGCATTCTTCCTCGATATCGTTAAGAGTAACGATGAGAGGCTGAATCTTTTTGGAACGTTTGAAGTTTTCAAATTCTGCCATAATTTCAGAAAGAATTTCGCAGGATTTAACAAGATTCTTTGCAAACTGAATTACAGATTCATCAATAGTCTGAATATTGTAAATATAGAATCTCTGAAGAACTTCTTCAATTCTGTCTGTAACCTTGTCGAGATTGTGGCTTAACATATCAAGGTCTTCGCGGTCAACGGGAGTTACAAATGCTTTTGCGAGAGCCTTGTCCATCTCATGTTTTTTAATGTCGGCACTGTGCTCGATTTCGTGCATTTTTTCCAACATTTCTTTGAAGTTTTCAGGCTTGTAGTTTTCAAGACATTCTACAAGATATTCAGCTGCTTTTTTTGAAAGTGCGGTACATTCCGCAAAATTATCAAAATAAAATTTATCACCTTTTGCCATTTTCAACATTCCTTTCCGTTAAGTGAATATATACATAAATAATTTTGTCATCAGGAATCCTACAAGACCGCATCCGGGGAATGTAAGCACCCATGTGAGCACCATTTCTTTAACAACGCCGAAATTGATTGCGGACACTCTTTTCACTGCACCAACACCCATGATTGAAGTTGTTTTTGCATGAGTTGTTGATACGGGCAGACTGAATACAGAGCAGAACAAAAGTGAAATTGCTGCTGCGATATCTGCTGAAAAGCCCTGATATTTTTCAAGCTTAACCATATCCATACCAACGGATTTGATAATCTTTTTACCGCCCATTGCTGTACCTGCTGCCATAACAACAGAGCATACAATCATAAGCCACATATAGTCTTTCGCAATGTTTATATCATCAGGCAAACCTTGTCCCTGCGACATATATACGCAAAGAAGCACAACACCCATAAATTTCTGTCCGTCCTGTGCGCCATGCATAAATGCCATTGAAGCAGCACCTGCAATCTGTGCACCTCTGAAAAACGGTTCAGTTTTAGGTCTGTTCGCCTTGTAGAAAATCATTGTAACAACTTTACAAACAATCCAACCAAGGCCGAAGCCGAGAATAACCGAAATGAAAATACCGTAAACTACTTTAACCCATTCATGACCATTTACAGCATCAAAATTACCGTGAAGTGCAATGGCACTACCTGTAAGACCTGCAATAAGTGCATGGCTTTCGCTTGTGGGAATGCCGAAAATCCAGGCGAGAGTTGCCCACAACACAATGGCAAAAAGTGCCGCACTCAAAGCGATAATCGCAAGTTTTGGGTCGTCACCAAAATTCACCATTTTGGTGATTGTTTCTGCCACAGTCGAGTTAATAAGCGTCATTACAAAAACGCCCAAAAAATTAAATACTGCTGCCATAAGAATCGCAGCTTTGGGAGGCATACACCTTGTTACAACACATGTTGCAATGGCATTAGGTGCATCAGTCCAGCCGTTTACGAGAATAACGCCCATTGTGAGCACTACCGCAATGAAAAGCAGCGGATTTGCAGTCATCTGCCCCCAAAATTCCATAATTGAAGACATCTACATCGTTCCTTTCGCCTGATATTTTTTGCAACGATTAAATGCAACTATATTTTACTTTTTACTACAGATTTTGTCAATCAGTTTTATTGCTTTTTGAAAATATTTTTACCTGATTTCAGTTTTGCTTCTTTTTCGTTAATTTTCAGAACTGCATTTATTTTTTCAGGAATGGTTACTGCGATTTCATCTTCGTTATACTCAACTGAAATTTCACCTTTTTGAGTTGTGATTTTACCTTTCGCAGACGGAATTTCTTTCATACACACAGGCTCAATAATCACCTTTTCATATGCAACTGAATCTTCTGCCTGACGGATGCCGAGAATATATTCAAAAAGATACCTTGTAACTGCACCGAACATAGGATGGCACTGTGAACGCACACCATTCCAATATTCGAGAATTGTTGTGGCGCCGTTTTTAATCTGATTATAGAACGAAATTTCTTTTTCTGAAGTGAGAAGCATTGTGGCAATATCGCTTCTTCCTTTTTCAAACAGAACACGTGTTGCAATATCAGTGCCGAAAATGCCCGTATCGTACATTTTTCTCTGTGTATATTTATTTATCATATTTTCAAAAGTACGGTTATCTCCTAAGCCAAGATCGACTGCAAACGCATTTGCTCCTTGTTCATTTAAAGCAAAGTCACCTGTTTCTTCTGAAAAATAAGTTTTTACAAGTGCCTGTTTTTTCTTTGCAATACGGCTTTCAATTTCTTCCTTGTGTGAATTATCCCCGATAATTTCACCTATTTCAAGGAAATATTCCATTGACTTGATATAGAAATAAGTGTTGACAAAAGGTTCGGGAATTGTGTTGGCACAAAGTTTGTTTAATCTGTTCTGTTCAGGCACACACCAATCTCCCAAGCACCACACGCCCGGCAAATCAGATGTTATCAGGTCGTTTTCACTGTGACTTTCAAGGTAAGAAAACCATTTATACATTCTCGGAAAAGTTTCTTCAAAAATTTCTTTTTCACCGTAGAATTTATAGTACATATAAGGCACAACAACTATTGCACAGCCCCATCCGCCGGGACCACCGCCTGACTGTACAAAGGGCGCTGTATACTGAATGTGACCTGTTTTTTCATCCTGACAGTCGCAGATGTCGCCAATCCATTTTTTGTAGAATTTCTGTGCATCAAGCTGTGTCATTGCAGCAGCACAGGTAAGCTGACCGTCGCCTGTGTAACCGCGTCTTTCAGTATGAGGGCAGTCAGAGGGAATACCGCAGTGCATATTTGCAAGCTGAGTTCGTATGTAGGCTTTATAAAGATGGTTGAGTGTGCTGTTGCTGCATTCAAAAGATGAATTTACTTTAACATCGCTGTGTGCAACATCGCAGGAAACGATTTCAACATCGCCTTCAATTTCAAAATATCTGAAACAAAGCCACGTAAAATAAGGAAAAAGAATTCTATCTTTGTCATCTGTTATATAAACTGTGTGCTGGTCGTAAATATGGTCTTTGTCAAGTTTTCCGTTTTTATCAAGAAGTTCGCCGTATCTCACTTTAACAATCTGCTTTTTGTTGCTTTTCAGCACAACATAACCTGCAAGCACTTCCCCTGCATCGTAGATGTTATTACCAAGATATTTCGGTGTCAATTTTCTTGCAACCTTGTCAGCAGGGCAATCCTGCAATAAAAATCTTGTGTCGGGTGCAGTCTGAATTTTCACATTTTCCCATTCAGATTCCGATGTATAATCGTGAGTTTCACCTCTTATTACATCTGCTTCTTTCACAAAAGATGCTCTCATTTTTTCGCTGCCGTCAGAGCAGACAGTTTTTATCTTGCCCGCTTCATCTGCAATTTCAATTTTCCAGCATATTTTCGCAGTGCCGTAGTCATATTCTTCATAAAAACCTGAACCCAGCATAAACATAATTTCATTTCTGCCTTCATCAAGGTAATCAGTAATATCATACTGTGGGCAATAAAGTCTGTGACGGAATTCTTCATCAAAAGGAAAACCACCGTATTCCATATTATATCTTTTTTCAAAATCAGTATTAAGGGGCTGAAAAAGGTCGTCACTCACCTTTCTGCCGTTTATGTAAAGCCTGAAAGAGCCAAGACATCCGATTGTGATAATGGCTTTTTCATTTTTATTAAAATCAAGTTCAGATAATATATCAACAGGGAAAGATTTTATCCCTGAGCCTATCCATTTGCACATTGCAAAATCCATAAAAAAACACCTCCGTGATTTATTTATACCACATAGTTGAAAGATAATCAATTGTTTTTATTGAAAGACGAATTTTTTTGTGGTATACTTTTTAGCAACAGAAATGATTTTCAAGAAAGGAGCAATTATGAAGAAAAAACATTTTTCGTTTTCTACAACGCAGATTATTATGTTCACCTTTCTCGCTGCAATTCTAATCGGAAGCATCCTCCTTTCACTGCCGATAAGCTCTGCAAGCGGCAAAAGCGTGGCTTACATTGACGCTTTGTTTACAGCAACCACTTCAACCTGCGTTACAGGCCTTGTGACTGTGCCCACCTTTTCAACATGGAGCACTTTCGGGCATATTGTGATTCTGTTTCTTATTCAGATAGGCGGTCTTGGCATCATCACAATTATGTCAGGAATTATGATTGCCCTGCACAAAAAAATCGGCATTGCTGACAGGCTTCTTATTCAGGACGCATTCAACCTTAACACACTTTCAGGGCTTGTTAAATTTGTCAAAAAAGTTATTTTGGGAACTTTCATTGTAGAAGGCACAGGAGCACTGCTTTATATGACTGTTTTTGTTCCACAATTCGGATTGAAAGGAATCTGGTTTTCTGTTTTCAATTCAGTTTCCGCTTTCTGCAATGCGGGCATTGACATAATTTCTGCCGACAGCCTTTGCGGTTATGCCACTAACCCGATGATAAATATTGTTACAAGTTTACTGATTATAATAAGCGGTCTCGGCTACATCGTATGGTGGGATTTAATCAGAGTTTTCACGAATTTCAGAACAAAAAAATTCAGGTGCATAAAAAATCTCACACTTCACAGTAAAATTGTTCTTTCAAGCACGCTTGTTTTTATCTTTGCAGGTGCAATTCTGATTTTTATTTTTGAATACAAAAACCCGCTTACTATTGAAAAATTTTCTCTCTTTGATAAAATTCAGGTTTCTCTTTTTCAATCTGTAACAACGAGGACTGCAGGCTTTGCAAGTGTACCTCAGGAAAATCTGACAAACGCAACTTCAATTATTTGCCTTATGCTGATGTTTATCGGTGGCTCACCTGTGGGCACTGCAGGCGGTATCAAGACAGTTACAATAGTTGTGCTTCTTGCATCTGCTTTTTCGGCAATAAGAAACAAAGACGAAGTAACACTCTTTAACAGAAACATTCCCAAAAGTGCAATCAGCAAGGCTGTTTCCGTAACAAGTATGTCTTTTATTATTATGTTTGTTTCAACTGTGCTTTTAAGCGCTGTAACAGATGCTTCGGCACTTGATATTGTTTATGAAACTGTCAGTGCAACTGCAACTGTAGGCCTTACAAAAAATCTTACTCCTTACCTTGATATGTGGGGCAAGATTATAATTATTGCCACAATGTATCTGGGCAGAGTCGGTCCTATTTCACTTGCAATTGCATTCAATATGAAAAAAGAAAAGAAAAATATTATAAAAAATCCCACGGAAGATATCAGCGTGGGATAAGACAGGAGAAAAAATTATGAGTATATACAAAACTTATGCAGTTTTCGGGCTTGGCAGATACGGCTTTGCTGTTGCAAAAGAATTAAGTTCAAGCGGTGCTGAAGTGTTGGCAGTTGACATTTCGCAGGAAATTGTTGACGATGCCATCAATGAAATTCCCCTTTGCAAATGCGCAGATGTAACCGACCCTGATGTTATCAGACAGCTTGGTGTGTCAAATATCGATGTGGTAATTGTTGCAATGGCAGGAAGTTTAGAGGCAAGTGTAATGGCAGTGACCCTCTGCAAAGAAGCAGGAGTTGAAACTGTAATTGCAAAATGTGCAAGTGAAATGCACCGTAAAATTTTAAGCAAAGTAGGTGCAGACATTGCGGTTTTACCTGAAAGCGAATCAGGCACAAGACTTGCAAAAAACATTTTAAGTTCAGGATTTATGGATGTTATCGAGCTTTCAAAAGACGTAAGTATGGTTGAGCTTGAAGTCAGAAACGAATGGACAGGCAAAAACCTGCTTCAGCTTGACCTGAGAAAAAAATATTCTCTCAACGTTGTGGCAATCAGACAAAACGGCGAAGTAAGCATTGATTTTGACCCGCAGAAACCTCTTGAAAAAAACATGAAATTAGTGGTTATTGCAAACACAGAAAAACTGAATAAACTGAAATAAAAAATACAGCCTTGCATCAGCAAGGCTGTATAATTTTTATGCATCAAGGTTAATTATAAACTTGAATGAAACTCTGCGTGAGGCATCCATATCCACATTACCGTCTGCATCGTGAATGGGTTTGGAATTTGAATAACCCACTGCTTCGAGAGCATTTGCGAGTTTTGTTGTGTCAACACCTGTTTCAGATGAAATACAGTAGTCTCTTACAACTTCTGCTCTTTCTTCTGACAAAGGCAGACCACTTTCATATGTACTGCCTGATACCGGTGCTGTGTGACCTTCAACAACTGTTTTAAGAATGAAATCTTCATATTCAGGTGAGAATACGATTGATGTGTATGCTTTCAGGAATTTGTTGAGGAATGCTTTACCGTCTGCTGAAAGCACTGCAGAATCTCCGCCGAAAATAACTGATGAATCTATAACAAGTTCACCATATTCTTCGTTGATTGTAACATTGATTCCCTCTGCTTCAAAAGCATCTGCAAGGTCTGTAAGAAGATTATCTTTCTTTTCAACGATCGCTTCTAATTCTGCATCTGTCAAATTATCAATCTGACCTGTCTGATCTTCAGAAAGATACTTGCGTGTATCGTAATTTTTATATTCAAGATGTGACGCGTTATAGTAATATGTATTCTCTCCGTCCGTTAAAATAATACCATCTGATCCACAATAGAAATAAACAAACTGATATGTTTTTGTGCCTGTTTCAAAGGGAATTGTCATTGTTATGCGACCATTATCTTCCATCAGAGCAACTGAATTATACACATAAACTGAATCATAAATAGTACCAACAGATTCCTGAGTCAGACATAATCTTGCATCATCTCTTGTGTAAGTCATACTTATATAGTTAATATTATTTAATTTCTTTGAACCATCAGAAATATAGTTACTTACATAAATTCTGGTTTCATCAGGGCTGCTAATAGAACGACTTGAAGAGTAGGTAACACTTTTTTCATCTGTGGATAACGTAAGGTTTGTTCCGCAAAAAGAAAACTCAAACTCTAATTTCACATCTGAAAAAGCATATGTAATTTTCTCTGTTGCATCGTCATAGCTGTAATTACTGAATGGTGTGAAAATGATTTTATTGCCCTCAATTGTGTAAGCACAAAAAACCGCAAAATAACTTTTTCTGTCACCTGACAATTTTTCAGGGAAACTTAAACGAGCCCAATTATAACCTTCAACAAAACTTACCACATGGTTGGTTGTGTGCTTTCCGGCTTCAACACAATAAGGTGTTAACGCAATTTCTCGGTCTTCTCCGTTATAATTAAAAATTGTAAATTCAGCATCTACAAACAGCTCATTTTTTGCCTCTTCTCCGCCGAGAATCCAATAATCGCCCCTGAACATTTCAGGTGTATATTCTATTTTTGAATAAACTTCCTGAGGGTCAAGGTATTTATCAGGCTTGCCTAATTCCACATGGTCTTCTCCACCGATAAGAAAGCCTGATGAGTCACCGGGGGCAGCATTCTGCTGTGCCTGCTGTGCAGTGGTTGTTGTTTCTTGCACAGATTCGCCCGATGCTTCTTCCTTTTTACACGATGCAAAAAGAGTTACAATAATTGTTATTATAAGAATTACAGAAGTTATTTTTTTCATTTGTTTTCCTCACTTGATATCATAAATTAAATCACCAAAAGCTTTTTTGCCCTGAGTTGTTAACTTTTTAAGAATTGAAACTGCAGGGTTCATTATTTTAAGAAGTTTTATATTTTTGCCCATACCGTTTCCGATTTCTTTCACCATTTTGCAGGTGCAGACATAATTTTCGTCCTGCGGGAAGAAAAGTCCGTCTTTTTCTTCATCAATCAGATTTTTCACAAACTTGCTTAAATTATCAACGTGAATCATACTTCTCTTATTTTCATAATCCGGGAAAACAGGAAGCATTTTTGCAAATTTCACAAGCATCTGATAATTACCTTTGCAACCGTCACCATAAACCATAGGCGGACGCATTATTGCAATTTTAAAATCATCACTTCTCAGATTTCCAAGAAGTTCTTCTGCCTGAATTTTTGATTTGCCGTAGTTGCTTTTCGGGTTGGGCGGAGTATCTTTTGTAATAACGCCTTCTTCAACACCGTAGACGCTCATTGAACTCAAGAAAACGAATTGTTTTACATTTTCTCTTTTTGCTTTTTCTGCAACCTTTAAAACTAAATCTCTGTTCACTTCATAATAAAGATTTGCGTTTTCTTCAGTTTCTTTTCTGTGGGCAATGCCTGCAACGTGGTAAATTGAATCGTATGATGAAAAATCTTTGCTCTCCCAATTTTTTTGGAGCATATCAAGCGTATCAACCTGATAATCAGGAAAATTTTTCATATATTCTTCAAAGCACATACCGATGTAACTGCCGGCACCTGTGATTAAAATTTTCATTTTTTCTCAAGCTCCTTCTTTTCCAATTCGCCTGTGCCGCCTTCCACAACACCATCAGATTTAAGCACTGACACAACTGTGCCCACAAAGCATTTTATGTCAAAAAAGAAACTCATTCTTTCAACATATTCACCGTCAAACTTTGCTTTCACATCAATGGGAAGCTCATCTCTGCCGTTAATCTGTGCCCAACCTGTAAGACCGGGGCGCACATCGTTTGCACCGTATTTGTCACGCTCTTCAATTAAATCATACTGATTCCACAAACAAGGACGAGGGCCGATAACAGACATTTTTCCTGTAAAAATCTGAAAAAGCTGGGGAAGTTCATCAAGTGAAGTTTTCCTGAGTATTCTGCCCACTTTTGTAATATACTGTTCAGGATTTTCAAGAAGATGTGTGGGCATATCTTTGGGAGTTTCCATCTTCATTGTGCGGAATTTCATAATGTTGAAATAATTCTTATGAATTGTAAGCCTCTTCTGTTTGAAGAAAACAGGGCCGGGGTCGTCAATTTTGATTGCAATTGCAAGAATAAGAAACACGGGAGAAAGGAAAAGAATCCCTAATCCTGAAAGCACAATGTCAATAAGACGTTTGAAAAATTTACTGTACATACATTAACCCCCATAATAAATGTATAAAAATTATTTGTTGTCTTTTCTCTTATAAGTAGGCACGATTTCTGCCACAAGGCTCTTGATATCTGCTTTTTCATCCTTTGCTGTTTTGTCAAGCTTTTCAAGCTGTGATACAAACAAATCGTCATCCATTTCAATAGGTTTGCCGATGTGAATAAGCTTGTTTTCAGTGTCCTGCATTCCTTCTTCTTTCATAAGAAGCTCTTCATACAACTTTTCACCGGGACGAAGGCCTGTATATTCAACCTTTATATCAACGTCAGGCTCAAACCCTGAAAGACGGATAAGCTGCCTTGCCATTGTGTCAATTTTAACAGGCTCACCCATATCAAGCACAAAAATTTCGCCGCCTTTTGCATAGAAACCTGCCTGAAGCACAAGGCTTACAGCTTCAGGAATTGTCATAAAGTAACGGATAATATCAGGGTGAGTAACAGTAACGGGGCCGCCTGCTTCAATCTGCTTTTTGAAAAGCGGAATAACACTGCCGTTTGAGCCGAGAACATTGCCGAAACGAACGGCTACAAACTCTGTGTCTGATTTACGGTTCATCATCTGCACAACCATCTCACAAAGTCGTTTTGATGCACCCATAATATTTGTGGGATTAACAGCCTTGTCTGTTGAAATAAGAACAAAACGTTTTACACCGTATTTTGCAGCAGCCTGTGCCATTTTATATGTGCCGAAAACATTGTTTTTGATTGCTTCATTGGGGCTGTCTTCCATAAGCGGAACGTGTTTATGTGCTGCAGCGTGGAAAACAATTTCAGGCTTATATTCGCCCACAACATAATCAAGACGTGCTGTGTTTCTTACTGAACCGATAAGCACCTCAAGGTTAAGTCCGGGATATTCCCTTTCAAGCTCCATCTGAATTTCATAAGCATTGTTTTCATAAATATCAAAAATAATAAGCTGTTTGGGATGTGAACGTGCAATCTGACGGCAAAGCTCGCTGCCGATTGAACCGCCACCGCCTGTTACCATAACAACCTTACCGCTGATGAATTCATAAATTTCATCCATATTTACTTTTATAGGATCACGGCCGAGCAAGTCCTGAGCATCAACTTTACGGAGTTTGCTTACATTCGCCTCACCGTTTACAAGCTGATAAACAGCAGGAATTATCTGCACCTGGCAACCTGTTCTTGAGCAGATATCGAGAATTTCTTTTTTAGTTTCAGAATCACTTGCTGCAATTGCATAAATGATTTTATCGATTTTATATTTTTCAACTGAACTGATAATGTCATCTCTGCCGCCTACAATCGGAGCTCCGCCAAGCATTTTACCTATTTTCTGCGGGTTATCGTCAATAACGCAAGCCACTCTGTCTGATATATGTTCGCTGTTTTTAAATTCTGTTATCAGAGCTCTGCCTGCCATACCTGCACCGATAATCATAACATTTTTCTTATCGCTGTCAGGACTGTGACGTTTCATATAGAGCCTTACCTGACGCAGGAAACGATAAGAGAATCTTATTGCCACGCTAAAGCAGAAACTTAACACAAAGCCTATTATGTAGCACGCTGCGGGCATATTGAATAATCCTGTAACAAATCCTAAAACTCCAAGAAGTCCCAGAACAAAATATGATACAACTATCCGGAAAAATTCATCTGTGCTTACAAAAGTCCAGACACTTTTATACAAGTTAAACACAGCCAGAGCAATAATTGTAAGGATGCCCCATACAGGCACAAACCACAGATATTCTTTTGTTAAATTCTGCAGCATTGCATTGAAGCTGAAATCATACCTCACCCATAAGCCGAAGAAAAAAGCAATTGCCACTGAAACAAAATCCATCAGTGCTATTAAAAATGATTTTCTGAGTATCGGCAAGCGTTCTTTAATTGAAAGCCCTTTTGACACTTTTTCCACATCCTATAAAAAAATTTGAGGATTTTAAAAATATGATATGCAGACGCCCCCATTACTGCCTGAATATCACGCAAATATACATTGTAATTATATCATACAGCCTGCTTAAAATCAATAGTTTACTAAATTAGTTATTATTCTCTTCTGAAATTGACAAGGTAATTATTTTATGATACAATTTGTTTTGTATGATAATGTTAAGAAAGGAAGAAGAAAAATGTTTAAAGACAGAACTCTTCTCATTACAGGCGGAACAGGTTCATTCGGTCACACTGTTCTTAAGCACTTCCTCTCAACTGATATCGGTCAGATAAGAATTTTTTCACGCGATGAAAAGAAACAGGATGATATGCGTCATGAGCTTCAGCTCAACCACCCTGAGTTCGCTGAAAAAGTTAAATTTTATATCGGCGATGTGCGAGACAAGCAGTCAATCACAGACGCAATGAAAGGCGTTGACTTTGTTTTCCACGCAGCTGCACTCAAGCAAGTTCCTTCTTGTGAATTTTTCCCTATGGAAGCTGTGCGTACAAACGTAATCGGCACAGATAATATGCTCCACGCAGCAATGGAAACAGGCGTTAAACGCGTTGTTTGCCTTTCAACTGACAAAGCAGCTTACCCCATCAATGCAATGGGTATTTCAAAAGCAATGATGGAACACGTTGTAACTGCAAACGCAAGAGTTGCTGCAGAAAGCGGTGGTCCCGTAATCTGTTGCACAAGATACGGCAACGTAATGTGCAGCCGCGGCAGTGTTATTCCCTTGTTTATCGATCAGATCAAAGCAGGCAAACCTATCACAATCACCGACCCTGATATGACACGCTTCCTTATGAATCTTGATGAAGCGGTTGACCTTGTTAAGTTTGCATTTGAACACGCAAACCCCGGTGACTTATTCGTGCAGAAATCACCCGCTTCAACCATCGGAGATTTAGCAAAAGCTGTTCAGAAACTTTTCGGCGATACAGGCACAAGAATCATCGGCACAAGACATGGTGAAAAGCTCTATGAAACACTTATGACTCAGGAAGAAAGGCTCAGAAGCGAAGATATGGGCGGTTACTTCCGTGTTTCTGCTGACAACCGCGACCTTAACTATGATAAGTTTATGGTTAACGGCACTGTTCAAACAATGGCTGATTCTTCTTACACAAGCCACAACACAGACAGACTTGATGTTGACGGCACTGTAGCAAAAATTCTCACAACAGACTACGTGCAGGAAGCACTTAAAGAACTTAAGAAATAAACACAAAAATATACACCGTGATTCACCTTATAGTGAAACACGGTGTTTTTTCTGAGTTTGCCTCAGTGTCTGACTACTCCACCTTTAATACAAAATGAGGTAGGTTGCAAATCGGCAGTCAGTCTTATAAACAAAAAATCACCCCACCTGAAGGTTTCTTTCAAGTGGGGTAGCATTTTGCTCGATAGATTGGAATTTGTCATTTTAAATCGATATTGTTTTTGTGTTTATTTTCAACAAGAACTTATTGCAGCAATGCATCTGTAACGAAAGGTTTCCATTCTTTTTTTGAATAGTCATAAGCTCCGAAGCCTGCATTGTATTCCCAATAGCACCACGGCAAATTGTGTTCTTTCATCAGGCCAACCGCGCCGCTGAGGAATTGTGAAACATCTTCTTCAGAAACTTGTTTCTCATATACACCGAATTCACCAACAATAACCTTGATTCCCGTTTTTTTCTGATATTCTTCTGCAACTGTCAACGCCTGTTCAAAGTCATTCATCATATCTTGTGAAAACGGGATTTCTTTTTGATATGTTTCATCCATCCATTCAGCACCCTGATGTGTAAACCTCATAGGTGCATAATTGTGTACGTCTACAACAATATGCTTATCTGAACGCTTGACAAGCATTGAAGAAAGCTTATGTGCACTGTTGAAGTTCATTGGTGAAAGACAAATCACTCTGTTCTCATCAATTTTTCTTATTGCGGCAACCGTGGAAAGCTGAATGTAATTCCACTTTGCATCGCTCATTTTACCGCTGTCGTTATTCGGCTCATTAAGTATTTCAAACCAAAGCTTATCGCTGTAATCGGCATATCTCTCTGCTACTTGTTCCCAGATGGAAATCAGTCTTTGGGTGTTCTGTGCATCAGGATTTTTAGTGAAATCTGACCAGCCATGCAAATCGAGCAACACAGTTAATCCTGAATCAAGCGCAGATTCAAGAACTGTATCAAGATTTCTCATCGCACTTTCATTTAACCTTCCGTCAAAATCGAGCATCCAGCCGAAGTTTACGGGGAGACGTATATAATCAAAGCCCTTATTGCGTACATTTTCAAAGGTTTCTTTTTCCATTATGTAATCACGGGCAAAACCTGATTCCATACAAGGCATATTGATTCCGCGATTGACGTTAAAATCTATGTCTGTATTCTCGTCGCAGGCAGGTGTAAGGAAATACTCTATAATACTGAATGTGTTTTTGAAAAATTCCTTTATTAAGGAAGGAACTGAAAGCTCAACCAATTCAGGCACCTCAGGAAGGGCAGATGTGTTTTGAGTAAATGTTACGCTGTCTGCATTTAGATTTTTTATTTTAATTGCAGGACGGATACCTGTTCCTGTAAAATATGTGAAGAAAGAATAGCGGTTGCAATAAAAGTCGTGACCGTATAAACTTCCGTCTACCGAAACGCAAACCGCTGTATATGAGTTATCACCCGGTGTGCGGAGATACCAATAGGAATTGCCACCATCAACAAACAATCCCTGACATTTCGCATAATCTGTGCCTGCAGCGATTCTGTTTTCAAGGTTTTTTACTTCATTTACAGAAGGGAGAAAAACTCTGTCTTCAAAAGAAGCCCACAAATCGTCCATATAGTAAAAAGCAAGATTTTCTTTTTCTTCTGAAGTAAACGCACAATTTAGGAAATCGTTATTCAGCATATCCCTTATACTGCTGACAACATAATAATTTGAACAATCATAATACTGATAATCAGCGAAATATTTCCATCCGTCATAATAAATCATATTCTGAAACGGCTGTGAATCAATAATTGATTCGCAGAGTGCATATGAATATCCTGTTTTTTCATCAACAATACGCCACTTGAGAGGCTCAAATTTAAACCAATAAATTTCACCGCATTCGTAGCCGTTATTGTCCTGATATGTGTCACCTGCAGTTGTTGATTCAAAACCGCTGAAATACGGTCTGTAAGTGTCAAACTTTACTGCTCTGTACCTATTACCGTCAAAAGTTACATCAGCATACTGCATATAATCATCGGTGTGCATTTTTCCGTCATTCCACTTGCCGGTACCGCTGTAATAATCATAGCTTTTCCACTGAAGCTCAGCACTGTTAAGTGCAGACAGCAATTCAAAATCTTTAACCTCGCTTTGCGGATAAGAACCGAAAAGAAAAACGTCGTCTGACTCGGTTGTTTCCGCGGCATAAGAAGTCGTGGTCAAAGAAGTTATTACAATTGCAATAACAATAAAAAATGATAACAGTTTATATTGGTTGTTCATAAAAATCTCCCGGTAGAATATAAATTAACAGTCAAATTCCTACTTGACAAACTTATTATACCACTCATGTAACACAAAAACAACCCCACCTGAAGTTCCCTTTCAAGTGGGGTAGCATTTCGCTCAATAAATTGGGATTTACTTCTTCAATACTTTTTTGCACCAAGTGCGTTTGTTGCATTTAGGACACATTAAGTGACGGGTAAAGCCTCTGTGCATAGCCATCATCGCTTCTTTATAGGTAGGAACAATTTCGTAACCGCAATTTTTGCACTTGTAAGCACCCACACTGACCTCAAGCTTTAATGCATAGAAGCACGGTATCAAAAACACGACGCAAACACCAAGAATTGTGACAAGCTGCCACACTCCTTCGGGAATCAAAAACGCAGCAATAAAGATGCCTGCAAATAGGGCTGTCATACTTACAATCATAATTGCCCACATAGATGACCAAATTGTTTTGTTTTTCTTCTCTAATTCTTTTGCCATATCAAGCAAAAGCTGTTCATTTTTCTGATTGTTATTTTCCATATTGATTTTCTCCCCACTTAATAATTCATTTACACTGATGCAAAGAATATCACAGAGTTCAAGCATTATCGAAGTATCGGGCATCGCCACGCCGCGTTCCCATTTGGATATTGCTTTATCGGTGATACCTAGTTTTTCTGCCAACTGCCTTTGTGTTAAGTTTGCTTTTTTTCTGCACTCGGCAATAAATCTTCCGATTTTTATTTGATTCATAGGCTGCCTCCTTTCACATACAGTGTAACGGCTATTTCAAATAAAGTACACCCACCATTGGTTTAGCGAGGAGAAGTAAACCGTTGGTAGAGTGGCTTTGACCATCAAATTCTCATTTGTCGAGATGATTATACCACCCACACCAACAAAAACGCAATAGTTTTTTGCTATTGCAAGTGGCCGAGGTGGTGATTTTTTACTCCGTAAAACTTTTACATTTTTATACTCCGACAACTATTCCCCGTACTCCGTGTACAATTACAGCGAGAGAACTGCCGTAAAAAAAGAAAAAAGCACTCATTTTCAGAGTGCTATTACGCATAAAAAAGACCGAAACCCCTATATTTCAAGGGATTTCGGTTGTATTACCTAAGTTGTACTTAGGTGGTGGAGATGGCGGGAGTCGAACCCGCGTCCGAAAACTCATCCTCACAACTTTCTACGAGTGTAGCCGAGTGTTTAAAATTCCCCTCAAAGTCCGTCAGTCGGCAGACTTACCTTTCGGGTAGCCTTTAATGCATGACAGGTTACAAGGCACTCACCTGTTCACGTTCACCGCTAATCGACGCCCTTAAATAAGTCGCGGTAGTCTTATTCAGGACGGGCGCTTAAATTAAGCAGCCTGTAAAGTAGTATTTTTGTCGTTTATTTTTAAAACGTGCGGTTTTTAAAGCGGCACCGCGCCTCTACTCGCTTATCATGGTTCAAAATCCCCGTCGAAATCCTTTCATCCCCATATATTCGCTTACGCTCAAAGTAAGAGGTAAGAAGTAATAGTGAAGATATTTTTATTCGGGACGGGAAACCCGTCCCCTACGATATTGAATTCGATGCAAAACTCACTATGGGTAATGCACTGATAAATTTTATAAAACCAACATCAGTGATATTTTTAAATAGCGTCGAAGACCCAAAACATTTCCGCCAGGAAATATATCACTCGCGTAGCGAATATCACTGCGAAGCAATATCACTTTGCGTCAGTAAAATATTACTTAAAAATGCAAAGCATTTTTACTATTCCCTGTTTTTATCCCTCAATGCTCTTTCAACATCGCGGGCAGCATCTTTCTTTGCGGCAACTGCACGTTTATCGTACAATTTTTTACCTTTGCAAAGTCCGATTTCAACTTTCGCCCTGCCTTTTACGAA
The DNA here is from genome assembly GCA_015066175.1 of Oscillospiraceae bacterium. Lineage (GTDB taxonomy): Bacteria > Bacillota > Clostridia > Oscillospirales > Acutalibacteraceae > SIG575. The sequence continues at coordinate 129,314 of SVOW01000006.1, read as the reverse complement.
ATAAACTGACAAGGGAATCAGCGTTAAACCCTGTTGTTTTGTAAGTCCGAAATAACGGTTGATTTCTTTTTTATGAAGAAGAAGTTTTTTTGGCCTTAAGGGGTCGCGGTTGAAAATATTACCGTGGTCATAAGGGCTGATGTGCATTCCGTGGATGAAAACTTCACCCTCTTTAAAACTGCACCATGAATCTTTAAGATTGACTTTGCCCTGACGGACAGATTTCACTTCCGTGCCGAAAAGTTCAAGCCCTGCTTCAACCGTTTCTTCAACAAAATAGTCGTGATACGCTTTTTTGTTGGTTGCAACTGATTTCTGTTCACTTTTCATGCGTATCACGCCCTTTCATTGTATAATTAAAGTTTGAATAAATCAAATGCAAAATATTCAAAAAATTATAAAATTTGTCTGCCTTCAATAGCTCTCTGCAGAGTTACTTCGTCAGCATATTCCAGATCTCCGCCTACAGGCACACCATAAGCAAGGCGTGAAACCGTAACTCCCAAAGGTTTGATTAATTTTGAAAGATACATAGCTGTAGCTTCACCCTCAACAGTAGGGTCAGTGGCCATAATAACTTCCTTTACTTCCCCTGATGCTGCACGTGTGATAAGAGATTTGATATTAAGTTCTTCAGGACCTATTCCGTTAATGGGTGAAATTGCACCGTGAAGAACGTGATAAGTCCCTTTATATTCACGTGTTCTTTCAAAAGCCAACACATCAGCGGGGTTTTCAACAACGCAAATCAAGCCTTTATCCCTTGTGACATTGGCACAAATGGGGCAAAGTTCTGCATCTGTCAGGTCTCCGCAGACAGAACATCTGTGAATTTTTTCGTGTGCATCAATAACACACTGAGCGAAATTTTTCGCCTCATTATCTGACATACCAAGCACATAAAACGCAATTCGCTGGGCACTTTTTTTGCCGATACCCGGCATACGCTCAAACTGCTCAATAAGTCTTGCCAGAGGTGCAACCTTATAGCCCATTAAAACAGACCGCCCAATCCGCCGAGACCGCCAAGACCTGATTTTGCAGATTCCATAGCTCTGTCCATAGCATCAACTGATTTTTTGATTGCTTCGTTAACTGCTGCAGTTACCATATCTTCAAGCATTTCTGCATCTTCCGGGTCGATAACTTCAGGATCAATTTTGATTCTTTTGATTTCGTGTGTGCCGAGAACAACCGCTTCAACTGCACCGCCACCTGCAGATGCTGTGAATTCTGTTGCTTCGATTTCTGCCTGCTTGTTTTCCATATCAGCCTGCATATCCTGAATTTTTTTGAGCATTGCAGCCTGATTCATACCGCCCTGATTGGGGATTCTTGCTTTCATATTTAACTCTCCTTTTAAATAAAAAGTAAATTATTAATTAATATCAAACGGAATATTGTTTGCGTTTGCTTTTTTAAGAAAATCTTCAAGAGGATCTTTTTTAGCTGACGGCATTTCCTGCTTGGTTTCGCCTTTGAAAATGCCAAGTCTGTATTTTCTGCCTGTAGCCTTATAAATCGCCTCACTCAACGCTCTGCGGTGAGTATCAATTCTGATAAACTGATCAAGCGTGGGATTAAAACTGTTGATGAGCACAAAATCTCCTCTTAAAACTGCACTTGAACCCGCAAGAAGACCTCGCAAAGGTTTATCTGTTTCGCCCAGAATTGCCAATGTTTCTGCCCACAAAGCAAAAGGTCTGTCTTCATCAGGTGAGGCAGGTTCTTCCTGAGCAGGTGCCGGTTTAACCTGCTGAACAGGTGCCGTATTCTCAACAGGTTTTGGTTTCTCCGCAGGTGCTACGGGCATAGGCGGCACAAATTCATCTTCTTCAGGTGGTGGAGGTGTGAAACTGTCTTCAATGGGAAGCGATGGTTTCTTTATTTCCGGTTTCGGGTCTTCCGCTTTCTGAACAACAGGTGCTGAAATAACCTGCCCCTGTGACAATGCCGAAAGTTTAAGTTCAAGCTCTGCCACGCGTGAAAGAAGCGCCTTATTTGTTTCATCAAGTTTAGGTGAGCAGATTCTCACCATTGCCATTTCTGTTTCAATTCTGCCTGAAAGACCTCTCTTTATATTAGAAAGTGTATTTTCAAGCTGTGAAAGGCAGTAAAGTATATTTTCAAGAGTAAATTTCTGTGACTGTTCTGCGATTTTTTTCAGTTCTTCCTGAGTGCAGACAATAAGCCCTTCTGCTTTTTTGACAGTTTTTACAACCATTAAATTTCTGAAATGGCTGATAAGCTCACTGCAGAGCCTTTCCATGTCGCAGGATGCATTATGCAAATCATCTATCATCTGAAAAACTGTTGAAGTATCTTTTGAATTAAGTGCATCAGCAAGGTCATAAAGATAATTTTTGCCTGCCATACCAGCGGCACTTTCAACGACATCAGCAGTAATATTTTTGCTTCTTGAAGCACACTGGTCAAGAAGTGACAGAGCATCTCTCAACGCACCGTCTGCGATTGATGCAACAAGCGCTGCTGCTGAATCGTCAATGCTGAGACCTTCCTGCTCGCACACGAATTTAAGCCTTTTCACAATATCTTCAACGGGAATTCTTCTGAAATCAAAACGCTGACAACGTGAAAGAATCGTGGGCGGTAACTTATGAACTTCCGTTGTAGCAAGAATAAATTTAACGTGTTCGGGCGGTTCTTCAAGAGTTTTGAGAAGTGCATTGAACGCTTCGATAGTAAGCATATGAACTTCGTCGATGATATAAACTCTGTATTTCGCGTTGGCAGGTGTGAAGTTTGCTTCATCTGTCAGGTCGCGAATATTATCAACACCGCGGTTACTTGCGGCGTCAATTTCTATAACGTCAAGAATTGAAGAATTGTCAATTCCGCGGCACATCTCGCACTCGTTGCAAGGGTTGCCGTTCTGCGGGTTAAGGCAGTTGACTGCTTTTGCAAGGATTCTCGCGCATGTTGTTTTACCTGTACCGCGGGAACCGTTGAAAAGATATGCGTGGGAAATTTTGCCCTCTTTCAATTCGTTGGAAAGAGTTGATGTGACGTGTTCCTGACCTACAATATCGCTGAAAACCTGAGGTCTGTATTTTCTGTAAAGCACCTGATACATCTCTTTCACCCTTTCACAAAATAATAATCAATAATAAGATTAAAAAAGGCTTTGTCTTGGTCATATGGCATGCAGGCGGACTGTGGCGCACAGCGCTAACCGCTTAATGCTGCTCGATTCCCCGCCTGACATGGTTCACGGCGCCCCGTCGCACAGGACCCACACGCCACATGACCAAAACAAAGCTTGCTACAGTATTATAATATATTTTTTACTAAAATGCAATAGTATTTCACACTTTTTATATTTCTGCAATAATTTTTGCAATTGCACCTTCAGTGTAATCCACAGTAACAAAATCTGCCGCTTTCTTAACTTCTTCCACCGCATTTTTTACGGCATATCCTTTATCTGCTGCTAATATCATAGGAATATCGTTTTCATGGTCGCCTACGCAGATAAGTGTATGCACCTGAGGGAACATTCTTTTAAGTTCAATGGCACGTTCACCTTTGGTGGCGTCGGGTGCTAATATCTCCTGCCCTGTTTCCCAGCTTCTTGGCAGATAACATTCAGGATATTTTTCCTGCATAAACTTCTGAAATTCAAGTGTTGCCTTTGCGTCAACTCCGCGAAAAACAAATTTATACCATTCTTCGTGAAGTGACATAATTTCTTTCAGCTTTTCCAAAAAATTCTCCTCGTCAAACTGAAGATTGAATTCTTCTGTTTCTGCGATAACATAAATCTCTTCAAGCTTATCTCTGAATTTTTCATATGCCACAAATGGTGCGTCAAGTGCATTTCGTGGCAGGAAAACTGATTTGAGAATCTCGTCTTTTTCGTGGTCGTAAATTGAAGCACCGTTGACAGTAATCATAGGCGCATTTGGCGTTACAAAAGGAAAAATTTTATCCTTTATGTAACCGGGGCGTCTGCCTGTGGAAAAAGTAAAAATTCCGCCCTCTGATTTGAAATATTCAACTGCATCAAGGTTTTCGCGACTTATATACAAATCTTCTTTGTCATTTCTCGGCGGCTGAGTGAAAGTGCCGTCAAGGTCAGTACAAATCATATATCCCGTATATTTTCCCACAAGTAACACCTACCTTAATTAAAAGTGTCTGCCATGAAATTCCCACAGCAGACACTTACGTTAAAATTTATTTAACAAGAAGACTTTCGCCTGTCATTTCTTTGGGCTGGTTAAGACCCATAATATCAAGAAGTGTGGGGCAAAGGTCGCAGAGTTTGCCGCCTTCTTTAAGCTGATATTCACTGCCCACTGTAATTACAGGAACGGGATTTGTTGAGTGAGGAGTGAATGCTTCGCCTGATTCGTCGAGCATTTTATCAGCGTTACCGTGGTCGGCTGTGATAATCATCTTACCGCCCATTTTTGCCACTGCGTCAGCCAGTCTGCCAACACATTCGTCAACTGCTTCAACAGCTGCTACTGCTGCTTCGAAGATACCTGTGTGACCAACCATATCGCAGTTTGCGTAGTTGATGATGATAACATCATATTTGCCTGAAAGCACCTGCTCTACAACTGCATCTGTAACTTCATATGCGCTCATTTCAGGTTTCATATCGAAAGTTGCAACATCAGGTGAGTTGATAAGGATTCTGTCTTCACCGGGGAACTGTGCCTCAACACCGCCGTTGAAGAAGAATGTTACGTGAGCGTATTTCTGTGTTTCAGCAATTCTGAGCTGTGTCATACCAAGAGATGAAACATATTCGCCCATAGTCATTGTAAGGTCTTCGTTTGCGAATGCAACTGTTACGTTGGGCATTGTTGCATCGTACTGTGTCATACAAACGTATTTAACAGGGAAGAAACCATTTCTTCTTTCAAAGCCATTGAAATCAGGGTCAACAAACATACGTGTCAACTGTCTTGCTCTGTCAGGACGGAAGTTAAAACAGATAACTGAATCGTTTTCTTTAATCATGCCGTCTTTATCGATAACAACGGGAAGAACGAATTCGTCTGTTACGCCGTTTGCGTATGATTCTTTCATTGCTTTAACAGGGCAATCGCACTGGTTACCTTCGCCGTAAACCATAGCAGCATATGCTTTTTCTTCTCTGTCCCATGCAAAGTCACGGTCCATAGCATAGTATCTGCCTGAAATTGTTGCGATTTTACCGAGACCGATTTCTGCAAATTTATCAAGGCAATCCTGCATAAATCCTGCACCTGATTCAACAGAAACGTCACGGCCGTCAGTAATTGCGTGAACGTAAACTTTTTCGAGACCTTTAGCCTTTGCCATTTCAACAATACCGAAAAGGTGCTCGATGTGGCTGTGAACACCGCCGTCTGAAAGAAGACCTACAAGGTGAAGTGCTGTTCCTTTTTCGAGACAGTTATCCATTGCAGCAGCGAGTTCTTTATTGTTCACAAGTTCGCCGTCTTTGATTGTTTTTGAAATTTTAACAAGCATCTGATAAACAACTCTGCCTGCACCGATATTTGTGTGACCAACTTCAGAGTTACCCATCTGTCCGTCGGGAAGACCAACGTCAAGACCTGATGCACCGATAAGTGTATGGGGGTTTTCGGCAAAAAGTTTGTCAAGGCAAGGAGTTTTAGCAAATTCGATTGCGTTACCCTTTGCGCCGGGGTTTGAGCCGTAACCATCCATTATACATAAAACATAAGGTTTTTTCATTGTATATACCTCTTTTATATTTGCTTATTTGCTTGCAGCTTTAACGATTGCAGCGAAATCGGGAGCTTTGAGTGAAGCACCGCCGATAAGACCGCCGTCAACGTGATATTTTGCAACAAGTGCATCAGCATTACCTGCGTTCATTGAACCGCCGTACTGAATTGTAACTGATTCTGCAACATCTTTGCCGTATGCTTCTTCAATAGCAGCACGTACAAAGCCGTTACCTTCGTCAGCCTGGTCATCAGTTGCTGTAACGCCTGTACCGATAGCCCATACGGGTTCGTAAGCGATGATAACATTTTTAAGGTCTTCATCTGATACGTTTGTAAGAGCCATTTTTGTCTGGAATTTAAGGAGAGTTTCTGTGTAACCAAGATTTCTCTGTTCAAGTGTTTCACCAACGCAAACGATGGGTTTGAGACCTGCTTTGAGAGCAGCAAGTGTACGAAGGTTTACTGTCTGGTCTGTTTCACCGAAGTAAGTTCTTCTTTCACTGTGGCCGATTACAACATATTCAACGCCCATTTCTTTGAGCATACCTGTTGAAACTTCGCCTGTGTATGCACCGCTTTCTGCCCAGTGGCAGTTTTCAGCACCGATTTTGATGTTTGAGCCTTCTGCTGCTGCGAGAGCTGCTGAAAGGTCAACAAAAGGTACGCAGAGAACAACTTCACAGTCTGCATCTGCTACGAGAGGTTTCATTTCGTTAATAAGAGCTGTTGCTTCAGCAGGAGTTTTGTTCATTTTCCAGTTACCTGCGATAACTGCTTTACGAAGATTTTTATTCATAACAATTACATCCTTTCAAAATTTCTGCACCGCAGACAAAGTTTATCTATCTGCGTTGCTGTTAGTTATATAAAGATAAATTACATGTGCTTATTGATAGATGCTCCCCTTGAAAATGCAAGGGGAGCTGTCGTTTTCAATAGAAAAGGACTGAGGGAATTTTTCGCTGAAATTAATTATTTTTCGTTGAGAGCAACGATACCGGGAAGTTCTTTACCTTCAAGGTATTCAAGTGATGCGCCGCCACCTGTTGAGATGTGGCTCATTTTGTCTGCGAAACCAAGCTTCTGAACTGCTGCTGCAGAGTCGCCGCCGCCTACGATTGAAATTGCACCGCTTTCTGCGATAGCTGTTGCAACTGCGATTGTACCTGAAGCAAAGTTTTTCCATTCAGAAACGCCCATAGGTCCGTTCCAGATAACTGTGCCTGCGCCCTTGATTGCGTCTGCGAAGAGTTCTTCTGTTTTGGGACCGATGTCAAGACCCATCCAACCGTCGGGGATGTTGTCTGAATCAACAAGCATTGTTTCTGTGTCTTCTTTATATTCTTTACCAAGTCTGTTATCAACGGGGATAAGGAATTTAACGCCTTTTGCTTCTGCAGCAGCCATCATTTCCTTAGCCATATCAATTTTGTCTTCTTCACAGATTGAAGTACCTACTGAGTAGCCTTTTGCTGCGAAGAATGTGTAAGCCATACCGCCGCCTACGATAAGTGTATCAACTTTTTCCATGAGGTTTGTGATAACACCGATTTTGTCAGAAACTTTTGCACCGCCGAGGATAGCAACGAGAGGTCTCTGGGGATTTTCAAGAGCGCCGCCGATGTATTCAAGTTCTTTACGGATAAGGTAACCGCCTACTGCGGGAAGGTAATCAGCAACGCCTGTTGTTGATGAGTGAGCTCTGTGAGCTGAACCGAAAGCATCGTTTACATAAACTTCTGCAAGAGAAGCAAGTGCTTTTGAGAATTCGGGGTCGTTCTTTGTTTCTTCTGCGTGGAAACGAACGTTTTCAAGAAGAAGAACTTCGCCTTCTTTAAGGTCAGCTGCAAGTGCCTGTGCGCTTTCGCCGATAACGTCTTTAGCCATTTTAACTTCAAGGCCGAGAAGTTCGCCGAGTCTTGCTGCTACAGGAGCAAGTGAGAATTCAGGTTTGAATTCGCCCTTGGGTCTGCCGAGATGTGAGCAAAGGATAAGCTTTGCGCCGTTATCGAGAAGATATTTGATAGTGGGGAGTGAAGCAACAATTCTCTTATCGCTTGTGATAACTCCGTTTTCCATCTTTACGTTAAAGTCGCAACGAACAAGGACTTTCTTGCCTTTTACGTCAATGTCTTCAACTGATTTCTTGTTTAATACGTTCATTTCCTTAACATCCTTTCAGATTATTGTTTATATTATAGTATAAGGGTTTTCAGTCATAAAATACACAATATCCCTACTCACCGCATACTATTGTATTATATATAGGAAAATTTTTCAAGTGGCAATATTGATAAACATTACAATTTTTTTGTTAAACTTTTGTCATATTGAGTAGACGAAAGTTCAGATTTTATTTTACCTATCAACCAATGGTTGATATATTTCTACATTTTTTGAAAAAATTTGTATTTTTTATGTTTTTTACCATTGACAGTTGACTCAAAACAGAGTAGTATTAGAGATAATTTAATGCACGGAAAATTCGTTCCGGCTTTTATAGGAGGAAAAAATTATGGCAAGAGTATACAATTTTTCAGCAGGTCCATCAATGCTGCCTGAATCAATTCTGAATCGTGCAGCAGCAGAGATGCTTGACTACGAGGGCAGCGGACAATCTGTAATGGAAATGTCACACCGTTCAAAAGTTTTTGACAAAATCGCAAAGGATACAGAAGCTCTCTTCAGAGAAGTTTACAACATCCCTGACAACTACAAAGTTCTTTTCCTTCAGGGCGGTGCTTCACTCCAGTTTGCTGCTATCCCTCTCAACCTTATGAATAAAAACAAAAAAGCTGACTACGTCCTTACAGGTCAGTTTTCTACAAAAAGCTATAAGGAAGCAGCAAAATATGGCGAAGTAAAAGCTATCGCTTCTTCAAAAGACGAAAACTTCTCATATATTCCCAAAATCACAAAAGAAGATATCAGTGAAGATGCAGATTACGTCCACATCTGCTTCAACAATACAATCTACGGTACAAAATACCCCTATATCCCTGATACAGGTGATATTCCTCTCGTTGCCGATGTATCTTCATGCTTCCTCTCTGAACCTCTCGATATCAGCAAATTCGGTATGATTTACGGCGGAGCACAGAAAAACGTTGCTCCTGCAGGTCTTACAATAGTAATCATCCGTGAGGACCTCATCGGCAACGCAAGAGTGGAATGTCCTTCAATTACAGATTACAAACAGGTTGCAGACGCAGACTCAATGTACAACACTCCCCCCTGCTGGTGCATTTACATGTGCAAACTTATGCTCGAATGGATTAAAACAACAGGCGGTATGGAAGCAATGAAAGAAAGAAACCTGAAAAAGGCTTCTATCCTCTACGATTACATTGATTCAACTGATTTCTATATCAACACAGTAAGAAAAGAAGACCGTTCAATGATGAACGTTACTTTTGTTACACCCAGCGATGAACTCAATGCTAAATTTGTTGAAGAAGCAACAAAAGCAGGCTTTGTTAACCTTAAAGGTCACCGTTCAGTAGGCGGTATGAGAGCATCAATCTACAACTCAATGCCCATCGAAGGCGTTGAAAAACTCGTTGAATTCATGAAAGAATTCGAAGAAAAAAACAGATAACGGAGAGAAAGATATGAACAACATTCTCACTTTGAATAAAATCGCTGCTTGCGGTACAGATAAATTTGACGCAGCAAAATATACCTGCGGTGACAACGTAGAAAACCCCATCGCAATTATGGTAAGAAGTGCTTCAATGCACGAAATGGAACTTGACAAAAACACAATCGCTATTGCACGTGCAGGTGCAGGCACAAACAACATCCCTGTTGAAAAATGTGCAGAAGACGGTGTATGCGTTTTCAACACTCCCGGTGCTAACGCAAACGCAGTTAAAGAGCTTGTAATTCTCGGTCTGCTTATGGCTTCACGTAAAGTAGGCAACGCTCTTGATTGGTGCAAAACGCTCAAAGGCGAAGGCGACGAAGTAGGCAAGAAAGTTGAAAAAGGCAAATCTGCTTTTGCAGGCCCTGAAATTCTTGGCAAAACTTTAGGTGTTGTAGGTCTCGGTGCTATCGGTGCACTTGTTGCAAATGCCGCAAATGCACTCGGCATGACAATCGTAGGCTACGACCCCTTCATCACAGAAGAAGGCAAGAAAAAATTACCTGAAGATACAGTTATTTATTCTGACCTTAACGACCTTTACAAAGTAAGTGATTATATTTCACTTCACCTTCCACTTAACGATTCAACAAAGAATATGATTAACAAAGATACTTTCGCTGTTATGAAAGACGGCGTGAGAATCGTAAACTTTGCACGTGGCGGTCTTGTTGATTCAGATGCACTTATCGAGGCTCTCGGCACAGGTAAGGCTGCAGCATACGTTACAGACTTCCCCTCAGACGAAGTTATCGGAGTTGAAGGCGTTACTGCTATCCCCCACCTTGGTGCTTCAACACCTGAAAGCGAAGATAACTGTGCAATGATGGCAGCAGACGAGCTTATTGCTTACATCGAAAAAGGTGAAATCAAAAATTCAGTTAACCTTCCCAATATGCTTCTTGGTGAAGTAAACGGCGCAAGAACATGCGTTATCCACAAAGATGATGAAGCAGTTCTCGCAGCAATCAAAGCTGTTCTCGGCGATGTTAAAACTGCTGCAAAGAAAGGCTACGCTTACACAGTAGCAGATGTTGATGCAGACGAAGCAGCACTCAATGCAATTGACGGAGTAAAGAAAGTAAGAGTCATCAGATAAACTTTCAACTCCTTCTATAAAAGTGAAACCCCTGTGATTGTTTGGACGGCAATTGCGGGGGTTTCTACTATCACTGATGTGAGATTTATAATAATTTGTCAGTGTATTGCCCATAGTTAGTTTTTCAACTATCACTGATTTTTTCAACTATCACTGACATCAGTTTTATAATAATTGGCAGCTCGCTGCCCATAATTAATTTTCAAATTATAATTTATCGGGGTGTTCAATTTAGTATTGTAGGGCTCGGCGTTCTCGACGAGCCTTGTAAAAATAATATATAAAACCAACGGCAACAACGTAGGGGAGCCGTTTCGGCTCCCGCGAAATTTCATCATAGTTCATGGCGGGACGGGAGACCCGTCCCTGATGTGAGATTTATAATAATTTATCAGTGTATTGCCCATAGTTAGTTTTTCAATTATCACTGATTTTTTCAACTATCACTGATGTGAGATTTATAATAATTTGTCAGTGTATTACCCATAGTTAGTTTTTCCACTATCACTGATATGAGTATTACGATAATCAATTAATGCATTACCCATAATAAAATTATAAATTCAACCGGCAATTAGTTTTAACATTGTAGGGGTCGATGCCTACATCGACCCGTCAGTTTTTGTGTGAATTTATTCGGGCGGATGTGGGCATCCGCCCCTACGATGCTGATTTTAATACCGCGGTAAATTATAATTTATATGCATATTACGGCTACATGCTCCCCTTGAAAATGCAAGGGTAGATGTCATTTTCGTATGGAAATGACAGAGGGGATTTTTCGTTGAAAATTATAATTTATTGATTTAAAAAATCCCTTACGGATTTACCGCAAGGGACTTTTTTTATGCTGTGAAACTTACTTAGCAACCGCAGCCGCAAGAGTTTGAGCAACCGCATGATGTTTCTCTTACGCAACCACAAGTGTTTGTGCAGCCGCAAGAGTTGTTATCGCCGCAGAAGAGAATGAGAATAAGGATGATAATCCACCAGTTGTTACCGCCGAATAATGAGTTACACATTCAAATTTCCTCCTTTCAGTTTGAGGTAAGATTTGCATCTCACCTTACATTCCATTATATGGAGAAACTGAAAAGGTGTTACTTAGGTTTTGATAAAATAAAAAAGCCACAGTTTCCACTGTGGCTTTCTGCTTGTAATTAAAATTACTGCTCTGCGTAGATGCTAACCTTTTTACGGTCTTTGCCTACTCTTTCAAATCTTACAACACCGTCTGTAAGAGCAAAGAGTGTATCGTCTTTACCTTTACCTACGTTTGTGCCGGGATGGATGTGTGTACCACGCTGTCTTACAAGGATGTTACCTGCAAGAACGAACTGTCCGTCAGCTCTTTTAACGCCGAGTCTTTTTGATTCTGAGTCACGGCCGTTACGTGTTGAACCCATACCTTTTTTATGAGCAAATAACTGAATGTTAATTTTAAGCATTGTCTGCACCTCCATAAATTACTTTGAGATTTTTCTGATAATCCTTCGCCAACGCGTTAATATGAATCTGAAAACCTTTAAGAAGATTTTCCGCTTCTGAAGTTCCGTTTGCAACAACTGCTTTCATGTATCCGTCTTCATTCACTTTTACATCCACATCAGACTTTAACACTTCAGTTAAAGTATTGACTGTCATGTAACAAGCAGATGAAACTGCGGCACACAGAATGTCGTTACCTCTTTCGGCAAGCCCTGAATGACCTTTGACTTCGAAGCCCTGAAGTTTTCCGCGTTCGGTAAAAAATTTAACGGTAATCATTTAAGATTATGCGTTGATGGCTGCAATTTCAACCTTTGTATAGGGCTGTCTGTGGCCTTTCTTTCTCTTCTCGTTTTTCTTTGACTTGTAAGTGAAAACTACCACTTTCTTTGCTTTGCCGTTTTTGATAGCTTTAGCTGTAACTGTTGCACCGTCAATATAAGGAGCACCAACAACAATGCCATCTTCTTTTCCTACTGCGATAACCTTATCAAAGGTAATCTCGGAGTCTGCTTCAACGTCGAGCTTTTCAATGTAGAGAGTGTCGCCTGCTTCTACCTTGTACTGCTTTCCGCCGGTTACGATAATTGCGTACATTGGTTTCTTCAACCTCTTTCATAATAGTCTCGCTACCCTCTTCCAGTTACGGTAAACTGCGGGTGTTGGCGCACCAACTTTGGGAACCCGAGGTATGCGGCTTAAACATTATAGCACTGTAATGCAAGCTTGTCAAGCATTTTCTTAAGTTTATTTAACTTTTTTCTTTGCTGATGTTACAGTATTTTTCATAAGTGTTGCAATAGTCATCGGTCCTACACCGCCGGGCACGGGAGTGATGAAAGATGCTTTCTCTTTTACGTTTTCAAAATCAACGTCACCGCAAAGCTTTCCGCTGTCAAGGCGGTTGATTGCAACATCAATTACAACTGCATTTTCTTTCACCATATCAGCAGTGATAAGATTCGGTTTACCAACTGCACTTACAAGCACATCTGCCTGTTTTGTGAAAGATGCGAGGTCCTGTGTTCTTGAATGGCATACGGTTACTGTTGCGTTTTCTTTAAGAAGAAGCATTGTCATAGGTTTGCCTACGATGTTACTTCTGCCCACAACAACGCAGTTTTTGCCTGCAACGTCGATTTCGTATTCCTTGAGAATTTCCATAACGCCTGCAGGTGTGCAGGGAAGGAATGTGTAGTCGCCTATCATAATGTGACCTACGTTTTCAGGGTGGAATGCATCCACATCTTTTTCGGGAGAAATTGCGTTGATAACATTTTTTTCGCAGATGTGTGAGGGTAAAGGAAGCTGGCAGAGAATGCCGTCTACTTCTTCGTTTTTATTGAGTTCATCTATAATTCCAAGAAGTTCTTCTTCCGTTGTTTCTTCAGGCAAAGCATATTCAAGAGATTTTATGCCAAGTTCTTCACAAGATTTTTTCTTGTTGTTCACATAAATCTTTGAAGCAGGATTGTTACCTACAATTATAACTGCGAGGCAAGGATTGACACCACTGTTTTTAAGTTCATCAACTTCATTTTTAAGAGCATTTTTAAGCTTTATTGACAAAGCTTTCCCATCCATTATAACTGCCATAATTTACTCCTCGCTTTTTTCAGTTTTATTATCTTTTTCTGTTTCTTTTTCAGCTTTCTCTGTTATTTCTTCGTCATCGGTTTCTTCTTCAGCATCTTTTTGGGATGCAGGGAAGAAATCAACGCCTTCAATAGGCTTGGGATTTTTGATATATTTTCTCAGGAAGATAAAAAGAAGCGAGCCTGCCACAAGCACGATTGCCATAGAAAGAGCCTGTGAAACTCTGATTGTTGTGTTGCCGATATAAAGGCTGTCTGTTCTTAATCCCTCAAATATTGTTCTGCCGATGCCATACCATACGCCGTAGCAAAGAAAAATCTGACCGCTGAATTTGCGGAATTTTCTCATAATAAGATAAAGAATTGCAAAGCCGATAAGACACCACAGTGATTCATACAAAAAGGTGGGATGAACATATCCGTAAGGGTCCATCGTTATGCCTTTTTCGCTGAAAGTATCAAAGTTGGACAATATGTAGTCCGTTGTTTTGGCACTTTTCATGCCCCAGGGAAGGTCAGTGTTTGTGCCGAAAGCTTCCTGATTCATAAAATTGCCCCATCTGCCTATGCCTTGTCCTATAAGAAGGCTGGGTCCCACAAGGTCAAGGAGATTATAGAAATTCAGTTTGTTTATTCTGCACGTGATATACGCTGCCAGAATACCGCCGATAATTCCGCCGTAAATTGCAAGACCACCATTCCATATCTGGAAAATTTTGTCTAAATTCTGTGAATAATAGTCCCACTCAAAAGCAACGTAATAAAGCCTTGCACCGAGAATGCCGCCGATTGTGCCGTAAATAAGCACATCGAGCATTTTATCGATGCTCATTTTCCATTTGTAAGCATATCTTCCGCCGAAAAGCACAGCAAGAAGAAAACCGAATGCAATTATTGCACCGTAAAATTTGATTGATACCTGGCCAAATAAAGGCAGGGTGAATTCTGCAAGCACAGAGGGAATTTCAAAGCCCCTTGTAATTCCTTTAAAATAAACTATTGTATAATCGCCCATGTTGAAAATCAAACCACCTTTCACGCCGGAAGAATAACTGACAAAGCAGAATATTCTTCATCAAGAATTTTTTCAAGAAACTCGTTTGCTTCTTCGCAGGTAAGCACACGAAGTGTTTCAAACTCATCAAATAAGCCTTCGTTCATAAACGCTGCTGCAATAAGATTATTTGCAAGTTCATCCACATCGTTATATGACATAATTTCTCTGCCGTAAAGTTTTTTCTTTGCACGTTCAAAATCTTCTTTATCAATGCCATGCTTTTTGATTTCTCTGATTTTTTCTTTGATAATTGCAGAGGTTTCTTCGGGGTTGCGTGATTCACCTGAGAAAATCATTGAGCTGTAGCCGTAGCCTGTGAAATACTCGGTTGAGAAAGTGGGATTGATAAGTTCTTTATCAATCAGGTCCTTATACAAATCAGATGTATTGCCTGCAATTGCTTCAAGAATAATATTGCCGAGAAGCTCTTCTTTCAGAGTCCTTTCAGGAGTAGGCCATGTTTCTTTGAAGCCGAGAGAGAAGATAGGTGAAGCAACAGAAAGTTTTTCTTCAACATAACTTTCCACAACTTCTTTTTCTTCTGCAAAGAATTTTCTTTCAATTTCAATATCTTCGTCTTGTGTAAGAAGTCTGTCAGCTGATTCAATAACTTCTTCCACAGTTATATTACCTGCAACTGCAAGAGCCATATTGTTAAGGTTATAGAAAGTTTCATAACATTTATAAAGCAAATCTGCAGTAATATGGAAAATTGATTCTTCAGTGCCTGCAATATCAATTCTCACAGGATGATTTTTATACATTGCACAAAGGAGATTAAAAAGCACTCTCCAATCAGGCACATCTCTGTACATTCTGATTTCCTGACCGATAATGCCCTGCTCTTTTTCAACGGTCTGCTGAGTGAAATAAGGATGTCTTACGAAATCAAGGAGAATATCGAGGTTTTCTTTGAAATTGCCTGAGCATGAGAAAAGGTAGCAGGTTTTATCAAAAGAAGTGTATGCATTTGCTGATGCACCTGTTTTTGCAAAGCGTTCAAAAGCATCAAGCTCTTCTGATTCAAAAAGCTTATGCTCAAGGAAGTGAGCTATTCCCTCAGGAATTTCGGTGAAATTTTCATCACTCTTTTTCCTGAAAACGGTGTCTATTGAGCCATATTTTGTGCCGAAAACCGCATATGAAGTTGAATAATTTTCTTTAGGAAAAACATAAATATCAAGGCCTGATGTGTGGTTGATTTTATAATACTTTTCGCCAAGAAGGTCGTTTTTTATTTCTTTGATTTCCATTATTCTTCCTCCTCGTTTTCGCCGTTTCCCGAAAGCATATAGATTGTATCGAGTGTTACTTTCTCTGCAGCAAGTCGGATATCTTCTGCAGTAACAGTTTTGATTTTTTCTGCAAAATCCTGTGGTAAATCAATTTCGTCTTCGAGAGTTCTTGCACCGATCCACGCATCAATGCTTTCCGGTGTGTCGCCTACAGAAAGGTAAGCATCTGTAAGGCCTTTCTTTGAATTTTCAATTTCTTCTTCTGTAAAATTGCCTTTTTTCATATTTTCAAGTTCTGCTAAAATTGCATCTGTTGCTTTCTTTTCGTTTTCGTCTTCGATGCCGCTTTGCACAATTACAATGCCTTTATCTCTTACAAATCTTGCAGAGCAGTAGTAGCAGAGGCTCATTTTTTCTCGCACATTTGTGAAAAGTTTTGAATAAGGTCCGCCACCGAACATATCAATCATAACGCGTGTTGTAAAGAAATTATCTTCTGCGTTTTCAGTGCCTGCTCTGAAGCCCATTACAAGCTTACCCTGCTTAACCGCAAGCTTTTCATCAACTTTTTTCGATTTTTCTGCAACAGGCTCAAATTCAGTTACTGTTCTTATTACATTGCTTCTGTCGATAGATGCAAATTTTTCTTTAAGAAGCGATACGATTTTTTCATCGTTTTCGCCTACAAAGTTAAATTGAATTACTGCATTTTCAAGATAAGCTTTCCATGCTTTTATAAGACGTTCGTTTGTGATATTTCTGATTTCGTCACGATTGCCGAATCTGCCAAGACCGTATTTTTTACCTTTAAACATTTCTTCAATAAGTCTGTCCTTGGCGTAAATTCTTTTTTCGCTGAATTCGCTGTCAATTTTTTCAAGAAGAAGTCTTTTTTCAAGTTCAATATCTTCCTGACAGAAATTTCCGTTTTCAAGTTTGGGTTCAAACAAAACATCAAGAAGAAGCTCTGTGCAGTCCTTTGAAATCGCTTCGCCTGACAGAGCAAATCTGTCGCTTACAGAAACAATTCTGAAACATATATCGTGATTATCGCCATGCTTTGAAACTCCGCAGGCAAGAGAAGCACCGTAAAGCTCTGCAAGGCGTTTGTTAAGCTGAGTCATAGATGGATATTTTGCATTTCTTCTTCTCAACATATAACAAAGAAGTGAATTTGCTTCCATATCACTTTCAAGAGGTAAAACAATATGAACACTCATTATATTTGTTTTGAAATGGTCCGCTTTAAAAAAACAAGCTCTGACGCCATTTGCGATTTCAATTTTTTCGATATTTTCAATCATTCTGAATACCTCGCTTTGATAATTAAAATCCTAAACTTTATTATACCACAAATATATACGAATTTTCCATAGTTTTGTCAATTAATTTTGAATTATATTAAAATAAAAATCCCCGATGTATTTCCAGAAAACACATCGGAGATTTTTTGGTTTTGATTAATAATTTTCTGCTTTGATTTCGAAATATGCTTTGGGATGAGCACAAACAGGGCAAAGTTCGGGAGCTGCTTTGCCGACAACGATGTGTCCGCAGTTACGGCATTTCCAGATTGCATCGCCATCTTTTGAGAATACAACGCCTTCTTTGATGTTTGCAAGAAGTTTAAGGTAACGTTCTTCGTGTTCTTTTTCGATTTTTGCTACCATTTCAAAGAGAGCAGCAATGTCGTCAAAGCCTTCTTCTTTTGCTTCCTTTGCGAAGCCTGCATACATATCTGTCCATTCATAGTTTTCGCCTGCAGCAGCATCTTCAAGATTTTCCATTGTAGAGGGCACTGCACCGCCATGAAGAAGTTTGAACCAGATTTTTGCGTGTTCTTTTTCATTTTCAGCAGTTTCAAGGAAAAGTGCTGCGATCTGTTCGTAGCCGTCTTTCTTTGCCTTACTTGCATAGTAAGTGTATTTGTTTCTTGCCTGTGATTCACCGGCAAATGCAGCCATAAGGTTGGCTTCTGTTCTTGTTCCTTTAAGTTCTTTCATTGTAAAAGACCTCCTGTTTTATTTTTTTATATTATTTCCATTATAAGTGGAAATTATTTCTTATTTCTTAAATTTTTGAAAAAAAAGGTTAATTTTTCAGCACATTCATCTTTCATAATTCCATGTATAACTTCAGGCTTATGGTTATACGGAAAATCAAAAAGATTAACAACACTTCCGCAAGAGCCTGCTTTTAAATCGTCTGCACCGTAAACAAGCGTTTTAATTCGGGAGTTTATAATTGCACCTGTGCACATAGGACAAGGCTCCAATGTAACATAAAGGTCGCATTTCCATAATCTCCACCCGCCAAGGTTTCGGCACGCTTCGTTTATCGCTTCGATTTCCGCATGAGCAAGAGCGTTTTTATCTTTTTCTCTGCGGTTTCTGCCGCGGCCTACAATTTCGCCATCGCAAACAACCACTGCACCAACAGGCACTTCGCCTTCTTCAGCAGCTAAAGAAGCAAGCTTCAATGCCTCTTGCATATAAAAAATATGGTCTATCATATCTGCACAAGCAGTGTGTAAATAAGCATCCATATTACAGAAATCACCATCGGTATTGTAAGGAAGAATGCCTTGGTTTTCTGCCCTGCATCAGGAATAAGTGATGCTTTTGAAAGTTTTTCCCTTTTGCTGCTTAAAATAAAGGGAACAGCGCAGATAATTCCTATTACAAACACTGCTATCAGAAACAGCGGATATGCTTTTTCAAAAAAGTCGGCACTGATTTCGTTCACTACATTAAAAACAACATACACCGCGTTATTCAGTGAATGAACAATAACCGCCGTCCAGATTGACTTTGTGGCAACTGAAATATAGCCGAATACAACACCGGCGATGAAAGCGAAAATCCCCTGCACAGCATTTCTGTGCATCAGACCGAATACAATTGCAGTTACGATGATAGCAAATCTGTCGCCGTATTTTCTCAAAGGTTGCATAACAACGGCACGCATAGCAAACTCTTCAATTATTGCAGGTGCTATCGCAGTTGAAACAAAGAAAAGGAAAAGGGGCATTCCTGATGTAGGAATTGAAACTTCGCTTGTTGAAGTAAGCGTCACGCCAAAAGAGCTGAATATAGCAGAAATCCATGAAGAAATGTAATCACCACAGAAGCAAAGCATCAGACCGAATCCGATTGATGTAACAGCAAGCAAAGGCGATTTCGGCTTATCAAAACCTTTTGCTATTTCCTTTTTTTCTTCTTTGTTTTTGAAACAATAAACGAGAAAGAAAGGAAGAAAAAGGAAAAGCACGGAATAAATCAATTCCACTGAATATTGGAAAACAGTGCTTTGTGCATACAAATCAAACAAACTGAAAAGTTCGAGAAACAAACTCAGAATAAACGGCGACGCAAGAAAGGCAAGAATACACAAGCCGATACGGATGCTGTGACCTTTCAGTGCAGTTTTGGCTTTCTGAATCTGATAATAATTATTATCAAAAAACTGATAGCCGTTGAAATTATATGGTTGATATTGATTCTGATAATACGGGTATTGCCAGTAACCATATTGCGGATATTGTCCGTACTGTTGATATTGCGGATACTGCTGATACTGATTCGGCTGTTGATAATACTGATTCTGCGGCTGGTTCTGAGCCTGATTTTCAGGCTGACTATATTGATTGCCGTTATCGGAATTATTCTGCAAAGTTTCCCCTCCTTTTCAAGTTATATTATGTTGAAAAAAACCGCTGAAATTCATAAATGAATACAGCGGTTAAAGTTTTCAAGATGAGCAAATCAGCTTATATTATTCAGCCTTTTCCCACTCGATTGTGTAGTTTTCGTTTTCAGTAACATTGAATGTGATTTCTTCATTCTGAACAGAAGCAAATTCACCATGACCGTTAACAACAGCAGTAACTTTAATTACTCTTGTGTATGTAGCAGAAACAATCCGGTCAGTTGCTCTGTCTACTGTGCATACGATTCTGCAACCGTTGTATTCAACACTGTAATCCTCAATTGTCATAAGGTCGCTTACGCCTTCAAGTTCTTTAAGGATAATATCTTTATTGTCGGGGTTGAATACTTCACTGAGACCACCTTCTGCAAGAGGATCAGCATCGTCTTTGAAATCAATTGTGATTACAAAATGATCAGATGTCTGTGAACATGCAGCAAGTTTAACGTGTTTGAAAAGAACGTTACTTGAATCTGTTGAACCTTCGATAGGATAAACATGAACAATATCGGTGATTGTGCCGTTTTCGAGAGCTTCCTGACCGTTGATTCCTTTTTCGAGGAATTCAGAGTTGTTGATCATGAAGTCAGCAACAGTTTTGAAAGAAGCACTGAGATGCTTATTCTGGCTTTCAAAATCACCTGCAGAGAACTCTCTGCTCATTGTGATGTTTGCAGGTTTTGAATTTTTAAGATCTGCTGAAACAGCGTTGAAATATTCAACAATTTCAGTCTGAGTAGCAGGCTTTTCTGATTTATTTGTATAGGGTTCTGTAACTGTTGTTTCTTCGTTGAAATATGTGCGGATTTTATCGCCTACAGAACAAGATGCGAGGGTGAAAACCATAATTCCTGTAAGAATTACAGCAACTATTTTTTTGACTGCGTTTTTCATAAAACATCCTCCTTGGAGTTAAACAATATCGTCAGAACTCATTGTAACACAAATTTTCTGAATTTCATAGACATTTTTTAAAATTTTTAGAAAAATTTATTAATTTTCGTTTTCTTCATAGATAAAAAGGCCTGAAACCACTGTTTTAAGAGCACTTTCGATGGTTTTTACCTTCATATCTTCGTGTGTATCAGGTTCTTTTTCATAGTTTTCTGCAAGAGAAGTAATTGTGCAGCAATCAATACCTGCATTTGCAAAGGCCACCGCATCAGGAAGATATTTGCCCTGAAGGGGACAATCACTGATTTCAACTGAAGCATCTTCAGCACCTTCAGTAAGAAAAGCAATTGATTTTTCGTTGTTTTTACCTTTGATAACAGAAAGACCTTTTTCATCAAAAGCGATTGAATCGATACCAACACAGATTGTGGGAATATCGCTAAATTCTTCTGCGTGAGCTTTGATGAATGCTTTTGCGCCTGCACAATCTGCTTCGTGTGCACTTGTGATAAGAATGCAGATTTCAGCAGAGGGCATTTCGATATTGTTGTCTTTAAGATATTTAAGAACAGCAATTGACGCAAACGAACCTGAAAGGTTTTTTGAAGCACCGTCAGAATATTCGTTCTTATCTGCAAAAAGCGGAACGGCTGCAACGGGAACAAAAACAATAAGTGCAAGCGAAGCATATTTAAGTGCCGCATATTTAGAAAAAAGATCAAGTGAAGCATTGAGAAATACTGCCACGAGAATCACAACAAAACCAACTGCTGAAATAATTGCAAAGGGAGTTGTGTTGAATTTACGTCTTTCTGCAGAATCACTGTTTGCCAGAAGGATAAGGCGTTTTTTGGCTTCTTTGTCGGCTTCTCTTACTGCGTAAATATTTTCGGCAGTAAGTTTTTTTGCCAGAAGTTTGCTTGTAAATCCTGTGAAAATGTTTGCATAGCCCAAAAGAACAAGAACGGCAACGCCTGTTGCAGGCAATGAACTGTTACCGAGAATTCCGAAACAATCCAGCAATGCAAGCAAAACAGCAAGAGCAACAAAAACAAGTGTAAAAAGATTTTCGCTTAATGAACTTGTTTTTGCAAAAGAAAACTCTTCCGTTTTAACTGTTGTCGCACAGCTTTCCAATTCTTTTACAAGATGTTTCTGAAGTTCTTTTTCGTTTTCTCCGCCTGCAGGACGTGTGCCGTAGTTTTTGCAGGCATTTTTTGACTGTCTGTAAGAGTAGTTTGTATACTCTCTGATTTTTGAATCGTAGTTTTTAACGCTGTCTTTGGCTTTCATAAGAAAAACCTCCAATTATTTTTTACGGATAATTATTTAAGAACATATCCGATTTTTTTCATTGTTTTATCAAGAGTTCTCTGTGAAATTCTTGTTGCAATGTCAGAACCTTTTGCCATCAGTTCTTTGAGCATAGCCTGATCTTTCATATACATTTCAAAGTTTTCGCGGATGGGGCGGAGTTCTTCAACAACTGCTTCACCTACTGCAGTTTTGAAATCACCATAGCCTTTACCTGCAAATTCTTTTTCGATTTCTTCGTTTGAAAGACCTGTGCAGCAGGAATAGATGTTCATAAGATTTGAAACACCGGGTTTATTTTCTTCATCGAAATGAACCGAAGAATCGCTGTCTGTTACTGCTGAACGCATTTTCTTCATAATTGTTTCAGGCTTATCAAGCATTGAAATGAAGCTCTTGACGTTTTCGTCAGATTTGCTCATTTTCTTTGACGGATCCTGAAGCGACATAATTCTTGCCCCTGCCTTAGGAATGTAAGGCTCAGGAATTGTGAAAACATTTCCGTACATACCGTTGAATCTGTTTGCAATGTCACGTGCAATTTCAAGGTGCTGTTTCTGGTCTGCACCAACCGGTACAAAATCAGCCTGATAAAGAAGAATATCTGCTGCCATAAGTACAGGATATGAGAAAAGGCCTACGTTTATGTTATCAGCATGTGAGCGTGATTTATCTTTGAACTGTGTCATTCTGCTCATTTCGCCGAATTGTGTGTAGCAATTGAGAATCCATGCAAGCTGTGCGTGTGTGGGCACATGGCTCTGCACGAAAACGATGCTCTTTTCAGGAGAAAGACCGATTGAAAGCAGAAGTGCAAAAGCTTCCATAATCTGTTTTTTAAACTGCTGAGGGTCCTGCCTTACAGTAATTGCGTGCAGGTCAGCAACAGCATAAGCTGCATCAAAGTCATCTTCAAGTGCTTTCCAGTTTTTAAGAGCACCGAGATAATTTCCCAACGTGGGCGTACCTGTGGGCTGAATACAACTTAATATTTTCTTTTTCTTTTCTGTGGTTTCCATTTTTATAACCTCACTTAAAGTAAATCAATATTTACTCAAAATATTACCGAGAATTTCAATGCCTTTGACGATTTTTTCATCAGAGGGTGTAGAGAAATTCATTCTGAAGCACTGTGTCTTATCATCTGCATTCATCATAAATGCAGTGCCGGGCACAACAGCAACTTTATTCTTGACTGCTTCGGCACAGAATGAAAGCATATCAATATCATCTCTCAGCCTGCACCAAACAAACAAACCGCCTTCGGGACGCACATAAGTAACTTTGTCGCCGAAATGTTTATCGATATTATCGCACATAAGCTCAAGCTTTGATTTGTAAATTCCGCAGATTTTTTCAATGTGCTTTTCGAAATCGTATTCCTTCATCCATTTGTAAACGATAAGCTGTGTAAGCATAGGTGTATGTACGTCTGTAGCCTGCTTGCCGACAGTCATTTTTGCAATAAGCTTTTCGTTTGCAATAACATATCCTACGCGGATGCCGGGAGAAAGAATTTTTGAGAATGAACCGCCGTAAATTACGATGCCGTCTTCGTCAAAGCTTTTGATTGAAGGCAGGTGTTCACCGCTTACACGCAAATCTCCGTAGGGGTTGTCTTCAAGAATAAGCACGTTATATTTTTTTGCAAGCTCGTAAACTTTCTTTCTCTTTTCAAGTGACATTGTAACGCCTGAAGGATTCTGGAAATTGGGAATTGTATAAATGAATTTAACATTCTTTTCTGTTTTAAGCGCTTCTTCAAGTTTTTCAACATTGATACCGTCTGCTTCAACTTCTACACCACAGAGTTTTGCATTATATGAACGGAAGCAGTTGAGAGAGCCGATGAAAGAGGGTGCTTCGCAGATAACTGTGTCGCCTTCGTTGAGAAGAACCTTTGTTGTAAGGTCCATAATCTGCTGTGCGCCTGCAGTGATAATAATGCTGTCAGACTCTTTTCCGATGTTGTATTTTTCTTTCATATATGAAGAAATCAATTCTCTCAACGGGTTGTAGCCTTCAGTCACACCGTATTGCAGAGCGAGAATGGGGTCTTCCTTCAAAATTTCTTCAGTAATTTTTTTAACTTCTTCCACAGGAAAAGCTTCTGCTGAGGGGTTGCCTGCTGCCAACGGAATAACTCCGGGGTCGGAAGTTGCTTTGAGAATTTCTCTTATTGCAGAAGGCTTAAGAGAAGATATTTTGTCAGAAAAAATATAATCCATAATGATTTGCTCCTTTACGGACACTTGCCCAGTATAATAATGTGTTATTATATCATATAAAAGAAAATAAAGCAAGTTTATTTCATTATATACATATATTATGGGATTTTTCCTGAAAATCTTTTATAAATAGATGGTGACAAAACGCTTTTTTTGTGATACAATAATATGTAATTTTATAATAGGGAGATTTTGCAATGAATATTCAGGAAGCTTTCAGACTTATTGATAAAGGTCTTATCGAAAATCTTACATTGAAAGGTTTTACAACTGTTTATCCCGAAGGAGCAAAAAAGGATGAACTTCCCATTTTTGAAGAAGACAAAAAGCAGTATGTAGATTACGTTTCAGAAAAAGGCAATATCAGAATCCTTTTTTCTGATGGTAAATTCTGTTTCCAGCTTGGTGAAGCAAAAAATGATACAATAGAATACAAAAGTATTTCTGCTTCACTTTTCGATGATGAATCTGACGAAAGAGATATAAAATATATCATCAACGAATTCAACGATTGTATCGATTCAAGATTCAAAACAACAGGAGAAGTTGCAAAACAGTCAACTAAGGGCGTTAAACTTCCGCCACCTGTTTCAAAAGCAGCTGCTAAAAACGGCAACAGTTTCTTTGACCCTGCAACACTTGCAAACAGATACACAATAATGTATCCTGAATTGCGCGATGAATATAAAAAGAACGTTGAAAAATACGGCGAATTCCTTGCTGATGAATTCTTCCAGAAATTCGGCTCATATGCTGTTAACACAATCAGGCAGAACGACAAACAGCAGATGAAAAAACTGTTCAATATGATTAACGAAATTTATCTTGACGGCACAAATGAAGTGCAGAGCATTATTGTTGTTACAATTTTCGGCCAACTCGAAAACGATGACGAATTGCTTGCAAACTGTGTTGACTATATGGACCCTGAACTTGCTGCAATCACAATCAATGTTAACAGATATCTTGCTTCAGGCGCAGGCAAAAAGGCAGTGAAACTCCTCAAAAATCCGCCTTCATACAAGCCTCCCAAAGAAAAAAG
Organism: Oscillospiraceae bacterium; assembly: GCA_015066175.1. Classification (GTDB taxonomy): domain Bacteria; phylum Bacillota; class Clostridia; order Oscillospirales; family Acutalibacteraceae; genus SIG575. The sequence continues at coordinate 104,300 of SVOW01000006.1, read as the reverse complement.
ACCGGGTATGATGCAGTCAATGCTTCAGCAGCAGCAACAGCAGAAATAATTTGTTCTCACGAAAGGTTATGTTACAATGAAAAAAGTTCTCGTAGTTTTCGGCGGTGTTTCAAGCGAACATGATGTAAGCACAGTTTCGGCAAAATTTGTAATCGAAAACATTCCGTCAGATAAATATGAAGTGCTTATGCTCGGCATCACAAAGCAGGGTGAATGGTTTAAATATACAGGAAAAACAGAAAATCTTCCTGAGGATAAATGGACAGAGGATAAAGAGAATTTAACAAAAGCAGTTATTTCTCCTGACTCAGCAACACATGGTCTTCTTGTTTTTGAAGAAGATGGTGTGAAGACAGAATACATCGATGTTGTTTTCCCCGTAATGCACGGCAAAAACGGTGAAGACGGCACAATTCAGGGCCTTATGCAGCTGGCAGGAATTCCCTACGTAGGTTGTGATTGTGCATCAAGCGCTGTTTGTATGGACAAAACTCTTACAAACACTGTGGCTGATTGCGCAGGCATTCCTCAGGCAAAATGGATTGGTGTTACAAAGTACGAATATTCACTTGATGAAGATAAAATCCTTGATAAAGCAGAAGAATATCTTGGTTATCCCATTTTTGTAAAACCTGCAAATGCAGGCTCTTCAGTAGGAGTTACAAAAGTTTCTTCACGTGAAAACTTTAAAGATGCAATGACAACTGCTTTCAATGAAGACAGCAAGCTTGTTCTTGAAGAAGGTATTGTGGGCAAAGAAGTTGAATGTGCTGTTATGGGCAACAATGAGCCCGTGGCAGGTCAGGTCGGTGAGCTTGTGCCTGCAAATGAATTTTATGATTTTGAAGCAAAATACATTTCAGATGCAAGCAAACTTTTCATCCCTGCAAGACTTTCAGACGAAATGCTTGAAAAAGTGAAGAAAGCAGCATGCAATGCATACAAAGCATTGGGCTGTTCAGGTCTTGCACGAGTTGACTTTTTTGTAAGAGAATCTGACGGCAACATTATGCTCAACGAGCCTAACACCCTGCCAGGTTTCACAAGCATCAGCATGTATCCCAAACTTATGAAAGCTGCAGGCATTGAAAGTGGCGACCTTCTTTCAAAGCTTATTGAATACGCAGAAGAAAAATGGTGCAGATAATGGAAAAAGAAGTTGTTATAAAAATTGTTGACCGCCATGAGCTTGACGGCGATACAGACGGACTTGAAACTACCGTTGTGGGCAGTTTTGAAGGCAAAAAAGATAACTACACAATCACTTATGCCGAAGACGGTGAGCTTGAAGGCTGTCAGGTCAGTATTAAAGTTGAAAACGGCGAATGTATCACAATGACACGTTCAGGTATGTTTGAAACTGAACTTATTATTCAGCGCGGCAAACGCCACAATTGTTCATATTCAACTCCCGCAGGGCTTCTGATGCTCGGTGTGTTTGCGAGCCGTGTTGAAAGTGATATTGATGAAAACGGCGGAAAATTGGAATTTGATTACACGCTTGATTTAGGTGCAGGCGTTGTTTCTGAAAATTATCTTGTTATAACTGTTACAGAAGCCTGAAAGGATGTTTAGAAATGTCAAAAATCGTTAACGAAACTCAGCAGCAGATAAGGCAGGCTATTCTCGACGCAATGGGAAAAGCAGTCAGCGAAGGTAAGCTTCCTGCAGAGCCTGTCTGCGATTTTAAAATTGAAGTACCAAACGACACTGCAAACGGTGATTTTTCATCAAACGTTGCTATGATGTCAACAAAAACATTCAGAATGAATCCCAGAAAAATCGGTGAAACAATTCTCGAATATATAAACCTTGAGGGAACATATCTTGCAAGATGCGAAATTGCAGGCCCCGGTTTTCTTAATTTTTATTTAAGCCCCTCTTATTATTCTGCAATCCTTAAAGATGTACGTGAATGCGGAAAAGATTACGGCCGTTCAGATTATGGTAAGGGCAAAAAGGTTAATGTTGAATTCGTTTCTGCAAACCCCACAGGACCTATGCATATGGGTAATGCACGTGGCGGTGCTCTCGGCGACTGCCTTGCTGCAATTATGGATTATGCAGGTTACGATGTAAGCCGCGAATTCTATATCAATGACGCAGGTAATCAGATTGAAAAATTCGGTCTTTCTCTTGATATCAGATATCAGCAGCTTTTCAAAGGTGAAGATGCAGTAGAGCTTCCCGAAGACAGCTACCACGGCGAAGATATCAAAGAAAGAGCAAAAGAATTTGCTGATATTCACGGTGACAGTTACCTTGAAAAAAGCGAAGATGAAAGAAGAAAAGCGCTTATCGATTATGCACTTCCCAAAAACATCGATAATATGAAAACAACTCTTTCAAAATACAGAATTGAATATGACAAATGGTTCAACGAATCAATCGTTCATAACGATGGTGAACTTAAAGATACAATTGAACTTCTTAAAGCTAACGGTCTTACTTATGAAAAAGATGGTGCACTCTGGTATAAAAACATCGAAGTGCAGACAAAGATGCTCCTTTCTCAGGGTAAAACTCAGGATGCTATCGACAAACTTGAACTCAAAGATGATGTTCTTATCCGTGCAAACGGCAACCCCACTTACTTTGCAGCAGATATTGCATACCATCGCAATAAACTTGAAGTGAGAAAATTTGATATCGCAATTGACATCTGGGGTGCAGACCACCATGGTCACGTTGCAAGAATGAAGTCTGCTCTCGATGCAATCGGCGTTGATTCAACACGTCTTGACGTTATTCTCATGCAGCTTGTTCGTCTTACACGTAACGGTGAGGCTGTAAGAATGTCAAAAAGAACGGGCAAAGCAATCACACTCGTTGATCTGCTTGAAGAAATTCCCGTTGATGCATCACGTTTCCTTTTCAACATGAGAGAAGCGGGCTCACAGATGGATTTCGACCTTGACCTTGCAGTTGAACAGAGCTCTAAAAACCCTGTTTACTATTGCCAGTATGCTCACGCAAGAATCTGCAGCATCATCAAAAAATTAAACACTGACGGAATTGAATTGCGTGACTGCACAGATGAAGAACTTCAGCTTCTTACTGATGAAACTGAAAGAGATATCATCCGTCACCTTGCATCTCTCACAGAAGAAATTGTTGACGCAGTGAAAAAATATGACCCTGCAAAAATCACACGTTACACAATCGAGCTTGCAACACTTTTCCACAAATTCTACAACGCTTGCCGTGTTGTTTGCGAAGATGAAGCACTTATGCAGGCAAGAGCATATCTTTGCATCTGCGTACGCGATACAATTAAAAATATTCTCAATCTTCTCAAAATTGAAGCACCTGAATCAATGTAATATTATGAAAAATTTTTCATAAAATAAATGCACCTGAAAATTTTTGAAAAGGAGCATAATTTATGAAAAAGTGTTCATTGATTCTGTGCGAAAAAAAGATGTCACCAAAAAGCAAAAAGAGCCTGTCTTCTGCAGAAATCGTTTTTAAACCTATGTGGGAAATTTTAAAAACGTCGTTATTGAAGGCAGGGATAAACGACATTTTTTTCCTTTTTGAAAAAGAAGAAAGAACTGAAAAATTACGCAATTTTATTCTGCAGAACAAAAATTCAGATATTTTTATTGCAGAGGGTACAACCCCTTTTATCTCAAAGCAGACAATTGAAAAATCATATGAAGCTTTTTTGAAAAACGGCAGAAAAACTACTGCAGTTGTTTCTGATTTCTGCGATTCGTTTTCTGCGTTATGGGTAAAAGTAAGCGACCTGAAAAAACATTGTGCTTTTGAAAAAGACGAAGAAATTTCATTGAATGATATTGCAGGAGATTTTGACAGAATCAACGAATTCATAAGCCGTAAAAATGAAGATTTTTTAAAATCAGAAAATCTTTACGAAGCATCACAGCTTTCTGAATACAAAAGAAGAAAAATTCTTGAAAAGCTAATGCTTTCGGGTGTGGAAATTCCCTGCACGCAAGGTGTTGTGATTTCAGAAGATGCAGAAATTGAAAGCGGTGTGAAAATTCATCCTTCAACAATTATTATGGGTGAAAACAAAATTTTCTGCGGTGCGCAGATAGGTCCTTTCGCAAGAATAAGACCCGGCTGTGTTATAGGCAAAAATGCAAAAGTGGGAAATTTTGTTGAACTGAAAAATGCATTTGTTGAAGAAAATGCAAAAATCTCACACTTGTCTTATATAGGCGATAGCTTTGTTGGAAAAGAAGTGAATATTGGCTGCGGTTGTGCAACTGTTAATTTTGACGGCAGAAATAAAAACAAGACCATTATCGAAGATGGTGCTTTTATCGGCTGCGGAGTGAATCTTGTTGCACCTGTGAAAATAGGCAAAGACGCTTTCGTTGCAGCAGGCTCAACCGTCACAGAAGAGGTTGAGGCAAATTCACTTTCAATTGCACGTGCAAGGCAGGTCAATAAAGAAGACTGGGTTTTGAAGAAAAAACCTTATAAAAGGATGAAATAATAAATTATGTTCGGAATCAGAAAGAAAAAAGAATTTGCATCTTCAGGTGCAGAATTTTTAATTGTGGGTCTTGGAAATCCCGGTGATAAATACGAATTCACAAGGCACAATGCAGGATTTATGTGTGTTGATTTTTTGGCAGACAAACTTGATTTTAAAATTAACAAGCTTAAATATAAATCTTTGCTTGCCGATGTTGATATAAAAGGTCATCGTTGCCTTGTTATGAAACCGCAGACTTTTATGAACAACAGTGGCGAGGCTGTAAGGGATGCAGCTCAGTTTTACAAAATCCCACCTGAAAATGTTATTGTGATTTATGATGACATATCCCTTGATGTGGGAAAAATCCGCGTGAGAAGAAAAGGCTCTGACGGAGGACATAACGGAATCAAAAGCATAATTTATCATTTGAACAGTGACAACTTCCCCCGTATTAAAATCGGCGTTGGAAAGAAACCTGCCGAGTGGGAAGATTTAGCTGACTGGGTTCTTTCACGTTTTACAAACGATGAACTTAAAACTTTACACGATGTTGCCGAAAAAGTGTGTAAAAATTTACCGCTTATGCTCGACGGCAAAATCGATGAAGCAATGAACAGAATGAATTAGGAGGTGAAAAAATGGAAGCTATTTTCGCAACTATTGAATCTTTTTTCAGCAGCATGGTTGACCTTGGAACATTGAAAAGCATTCTTGATTTTATCGTTAATTTCCTTAAAACTTTCGCACTTATCGGTTAATCTGATACTTAAAAAATGCTCTGTGTAAATCACCGGGCATTTTTATCTTTATACAACCTGTCAGTTATAAAGAGGTGTTCACTCGTGAAAAAATTTATAAGTATTTTACTTGCACTTATTACAATTTTTATGCTTCCTGTGGAAATTTGCGCACAGGAACAAAACCAGACAGAAGACGGATTTATTCTTCTGCCTGACAATCCTCCTGTAAGTTCAGAAATAAGGCAGAGAAAAGAAGTTGACGGACTTCGCCTTTATGTTGACGAAGAAAATCCGCTTTTTATGATAAGAAACTGTCCCAGATTCTTACATATGCCCACACCATACGATATTGCATATGAAGCGGTGCTTACATATTGGGCATTGCCTGAAGATGTAAAGGCTTTTGCCGTAATTTACATTGACGAAGGTCCTACATATCTTACTCCACAGGAACAGCTTGATTACTGGGATGAAATATTGGGTTATACTGATGAATATGATGTTCCCGTTGTTCTGCAGTCAGAATGCTTCTGCACAAATAAGGAGCGTGACCCGTTCACACAAGAAGAACTGTCAGACGTATTTAAAAATCACGAATCTCTTATGGGTTTTGTTCAGGTTGAACTTTCTACAAATGGTGTTACAAACGAACACCTTGCAACTGACGCTGTAACAAATGATATGGGTGTTAACAAAAACATTCTGGCACGTATGAAATCCTGCATAAAAGCATGCGCTGAAAACGGCGGTTTGTTTATCTGGCAGGATATGGAATATATTTACTGGAAAAAGAACAACTATGTAAACCATATTCTTAAAGACAGAGAGCTTTATGATTTGCTTAAAGCAAACACTGAAAACATAATTATTATGGACAAGCACAACGGTCACGGCAGACACTTTGCTTCACAGTCTAATATTATGGGTTGCTGGCTTGACGATGTTTGCGGAAACTGGGGTGTAAACCTTGAAAATTTCCTCTGGTATGAAGAAGGGTTTACAGAATACGATGATTTAGGTTTAAAACCAAATGAGCCTGATTTTGCATATACATCAAAATATCCTCCCGCACTTTACGGAATTGACCTGATTGCAGATATCGTTGCAGGTGCTACTGTGTTTGCTATTGAAGGCACTTTTTCACGAGGCGGATTATATCATTGGGTAAACGGCAACGTGGTGCTCACGCCTACTTTTTACGATGTGCTTTATCCATTTTTCAGAATGGCACTTGATGGTGCTGTGCCTGATAAAGAAGAAGTAAAAGAAAATGTTAAAGTTGCATACAAAATGACTCTTCCTGCTTCTTATCCCGTAAGCGGTAACGATGCACATTTTCTTCAGGGACTTTACTGCGATTCTTTCACATTCTTCCAGGAGAAAATAGATAACATTTATTTTGATTGCACAAAAACATGGGTGCCATCAACAGGCAGATATTATGTGATTCCCATTCTTCCCATTTATTCAAATCCTGAAGAAGTCCTGCCTGACAGCTACATTCTCAACGATTTTAAATATTTCTTCAAACTGCTTTTCATAAATCCCATAAAGGAAAAATTCTTCAACAAACATTATGAAGAAACATATGAAGGCAACGGAGTGTTGTTTGATATAAACGATTATATCTATGTTTTCAACAGTAACGAAAACAAAATAACAGACAGTCTGCAGACTGTGAAATATACATTACCTGAAAGCAACAAAGAACTTAATGCAGAATTTGTGGCACACACTTATGCTGTTTTTAAAGAAGAAGAAAATAAAATCAATATAGATTTATGTAACCTCAGGCTTGATACAGATGCTGTTTGTGCAGGCCTTGAAAGCGAAAATGATTTTATGATATCTTATGCAACGGGTGGAAAAAGAAGTGACCCGAAAAACTTCAGAGAATCAGTAATCACTCTTTCAGGCTATGAAAGTGAGCCGACTGTTACTGCAACAGGCTCAAACTCAGCAAAACTGAAAACTGAATTTGACGAAGAATCAGGCACACTCACACTTACCATTATTTCAAACGGCGAAGTGAGAATAACCGTAAAAGGTGAATAATAAATTTAATATAAGAAAAAAACCGTTGAATCGTTTGTAGATTCAACGGTTTTCTTTTATAGTTCCAATGCAAAAATGGCGGTTGAAAATATTGTTTTAAGTAATGTGAAACCATATTTTTTATAAAAATTTCCGCCTTTTTCATTGCCGGCATACATTGTAAGGCAAACGCCACTGATTTTTTTCTCTTTCAGGTTTTCACAAAGAGCATCAACCAGTTTGTGACCAAGCCCCATCCGCTGATATTCGGGCAGGATATCAATGTGCATATGGGCAGGATATTTTTTTCTGAGCCTTGCCTGAATAAAGGTTGAAAAAACTGCAACTGCTCTGCCTGCAAGGTCATATTTTTTGAATCGTGTAACATATTCTTTCCTGAAAACCTTTTTGAAATTATCATAGTTTTCAGCGCAGAGAATATAACCCACAGCTTTGTCGTTTTCGTCAACGGCTACAAAGCAATTGTTTCCCTCTTTTTCTATAAAATAGTCGCAGAAAGTTGTAAGAATAATATATTGCTTTTTCTCGCTCCATGTGCAAGGACCTTCACTGTTACAGCACACAAAACGCACATCTTCCTTGTACTTTTCTTCGTAGCGTTTAATTTCCACCATAAAAAATCCCTTTTGCTTTTGTATTATTTAAATTGTTTTATTATTAAAACAATTATAGCAATTGCTGCTGCAACGCCGAAAACTTTAATCAATCTGTAAAAAGCTTCATAAACATTTGTGGGCATAACCTGATACATTGCAAAACGCAGTTTTTCTTTTACCTTTCTGCCGACTAAATCCCTGTATCTGCGGTCGTAGGTTTCAAATGTGCCGTCAGAGTCAAGAGAAATAATTCTCACACCTCTGTCAAGACCGGGTCCGTAAATATGAAAACCTGCACCCTGAGTGTAACCTACGTCAATACCTCTTACGTTGCCGTTGAAAGAATTGATATGGTCATGGCCGAAGTAAATGCCTTTTACGTCACCTTTTTCTGCCATTGCATCAAACTGACCGCCGTTTTCCATAGGGTCAGCAGGAGATTCTTTCATAAAAGCACCTTTGTTTACTTTCTTTTCATCAAGCACATACCATTTACCTGCACGGTTTCTGAAGCCTTGCACAGCACCTTTTGTGCCTTTTTTTACTTCAAGCATAAGCTGGTCAACTTCAGGCACGGGAATATGCTGAATCACAATTGAGGGAATGTACTTTCCTGTTTTTTCTTTGTATTCATCACGTGTTTTTCTATACCATTCAATCTGGTTTTCGTGCACATGGTCATAGCCTATTTTAAGGCTTGTGTGGCTGTCAATGCAGTAAAGAAGAAAGACAATTTCATCTCCCTTTTTTATTTCAATCACATGGTTTGCACAGCCGTCAACATTTTCTGCACTTTCACCTACAAAGTTGGGGATGGTTTTATAAATTTCAAACTGTTCTTCGTTTGAAAGACCCACTTGTCTGTCGTGATTTCCGAAACAGATTGTGAAAGGCACATTTCTTGAGTGTGCAGGCTCTGTGATTTTATAAAGCACGTCGTGAACAATTTTTCTGTTGCCTTTGAAAGAAGCGATATTCCATATCTGGTCGCCTGAATAAACAACCAGGTCAGGCTTTTCTTCTTCCATTGCTGCATTCAGGAGATTAAGCAAATCAGGGCTTACCCTTTTCCCCTCCTGAGTGTCAGCCACCTGCATTATTTTAAATTTTTTATTTCTGAATTCAAGTTGCATAACATCAGTTCCTTATTATTCAGCTTCTTCACCTGCACGTTTTGCAGCAATATAATCGTGAACTTCTTCGCGGAGTTTGCCGTGAAGTCTGAATTTTGTTTTGAAAATAATAAGTGAAACAGCAAGCAGAATCGGCGGAATGCCAAAACAGATAATGCCGATAGCTGTTTTTGTAGGCTCGTTGAAAGTTTCAACAGCTTTCTGCTGTGTATAATTCATAAGACCTAAACCTCCGAAAAGGAAGAATGTCTGGAAAGTATAGGCCATTTTCTGCAGGAAGCCTTTCATTGAGAAAGTGATACTTTCACTTCTTTTGCCTGTTTTGAATTCACCATAATCAACAATATCAGAAAGGAAAATTGTCTGACCTACAAACATTGAACCGATACCGATGCTTGCAAGAGCATAGCTTATATCCATTGCAATTGTGATTTTCAGCACAGGTCCGAAAAGGAACATAAGAACGTAGCCTATGATTGTTGTGGAAAGTGAAATAAGATAAATCACGCGGTTTGAAAATTTCTTGCTCAGCACGGGAATAACAAGAAGACCGAGTGCAGAGCCCACAGCACCGATTGTTGAGAAAAGGCTCTGTTCTTTTGGATTGCCCAGAACATCTGTAAAATAGTAAACAGCAGTGCTGCTTGTGAGATACCAGCCTGCATTTGAAATCATTGCAAAAATCATAAACACAACAAGCTGGTCGTTTGATTTTATAACGCTGAAAACTTTTCTGAAGCTGAATTTCTCATTTGAGTAAACAACATTTCTTTCTTTTGTTGAAAGAACGCAGATAACTGCAAAAGTCACAAGGAAAATTCCGCAGATAAGTGCCCATTTTGAAAATCCGTCAGGGCTGTAGCCGTCTTCTGTCTTTTTAAGACCTGTTGAAAGCATGGGAAGAATCATAGGTGTGAGAATGCTGATAAGTCCCTGACCGATTCCGCTGAAAGCACGTGCAACAGTTGCAACAAGGTTTCTGTCTTTCATATCGTTTGTGAACGAAGGCACCATTGACCAGTAGGGAATGTCTGCCATTGTGTTTGTCATACCCCAGAGAACATACATTATTGCGATGTATATGTAAAGAGGTGTACCACTCATACCGAAATTTGAAAACAGAAGAAACAACACAATCGCGTTTGATGCAGTACCGATAAGAATCCATGGTCTGTATTTACCCATTTTTGTTTTTGTGTTGTCAACGATTGTGCCCATCATAGGGTCGTTAATTCCGTCCCAGATACGTGCAAGAGGTGTGATAATCAGAAGGAATGCTTCGGCAATACCTAAACTTGTCAGATAATAAGAAAGGTAGGAATAGAAAAGTCCGTAAGATAAATCAAGACCTAACGCACCTATGCCGTAGCCGAATTTAACTCCCCAGGAAGTTTTATATTCGCTCATAATTTGTTCTCCTTTCAGAGAAAGTATATTTTCATTAATTATATCACAGACAGCAGAAAAAAACAATAACGCAAACGCACTGATAAATCCGGATTTTCAGCGTTATATTTCAAAAATTCTTTTCATATATATGTAGCAAAAAAAATTCCGGAGGGTATGATGTGAAAAGGTTTTTATGTATTCTGATAAGTATAATTGTGTTATCCGGTTGCAGTGGCAGAGATACAGCAACGCAGGAAAAACTGCAGAATGAAATCAGAGCAATATGGATAAGTGTTTTTGATATGTCACCACATTTTCAGGGAATCAGCGAAGGTGGCTTCAGGGCAAAAGCAGAAAATATGTTCAAGGATATCAAAGCAAAAGGTTTTAATCATGTTTTTCTTCAGGTAAGACCATACGGTGATGCATTTTACAAATCAGACATCTTCCCCTGGAGCAAATTCATCTCAGGTGAGCAGGGTAAATCCCCCGGCTATGACCCACTGAATATTTTCATTGATGTTGCACATTCTCATAACCTGAAAATTCACGCCTGGATAAATCCCTACAGAATTTCTTCTGATAAAAACATAACTTCTTTATCAGAAAACAATCCTGCAAGAAAAATGCATGAAGAAAATCAGAATGATATTTACATCTGCGAAAAAGGAATTTTTTACAATCCTGCATCAATGAAAGTGCAGAAGCTTATTCTTGACGGTGTGCGTGAATTAATACACAATTACAACATAGACGGCATACATATTGACGACTTTTTTTATCCAGTTACAGACGAGGAAATCGACAAATCAGACTACAGCCGTTACAAAACTGAGTCAGGCAAATTATCTCTGACTGAATTCAGACGTGAGCAGGTAAACGCATTTGTGTCAGGCATGTACAGCATTGCAAAAAACAAAAGCAAATCGATTATTGTAAGCATAAGTCCTTGCGCAGATTATGATGAAAATATGAACCGCCTTTTTGCTGACGTGAAAAGCTGGTCAACAAAAGACGGTTTCTGCGACTGGATAATTCCCCAGGTTTATTATGGCTTTGAAAACGAAAAAATGCCCTATAAGGAAGTGGTTGAGGAATGGAGAAAACTCGTTACAAACAAAAACAAAAAGCTGATAATCGGCCTTGCCTGCTACAAATGCGGACAGTCTGATTATTATGCAGGAGAAGGAAGAGATGAATGGGAAGAAAACAATAATATTCTTTCAGAACAGCTTTTGTTTCTGCGAAAAAAAGATTGCAACGGTTTTGCACTTTTTTCATACGGAAGTTTATCTTATCCGAATGAATCAATGGAAAAGGAATGGGAAAATTTCAGCTCTTCTTTGTAAAAAAAGATTTTATCAGTCTGCTCAGATAAATTGCAGGCAGTGAAATCATAAACCATGCTGCAGAAAAAGCAGGGCAAATCTGACCTAAAAGATTGAATTTCTGCCCCGAATAATCCCACACGTTAAGCTGAAATTTTCTGTTTACAATAAGCCCCACAATAAATTCAAGAACCGTTATTATTGCACATCCTGTAAGACATTTTAAAAACAGGTTTTTTGTTTTTAATCTGAAATTTGAAATGTGTATCAGCAGGAAAGCCACACCTCCCGTGATAGTCATTGTCCAATGAGTAAAACCTCTGAAGAGAATTTCAATCAGGCTGTAAATTACGGCACCAACTGAAAAAACAATTAAAAATTCTTTGTATTTTTTCAAAAAAAATCACCGGGATTATTTTGCCCGGTGATGTAATTTTTATTATTTGATTTTTGCATAAATTTCTACTAAATTTTCCTCGCAAACAACAAGTTTATATTTGCTCATATCAATTTTAAGCCGTTGTTCATGTGCACTGTCAAATCTTGTGTCGATTACAATGTAATCGGTTTCTTCCATAGCATATTCAATTTCATATATTTCATCTCGTTGTGAAAGGTAGGGAATATAGAATGTGGTTGAAAGAACAGACGCGTCATCTTCAATAGTATCAAGGGCTTCTCTGATTCTCACATAATCTTGTTTGTTTACTTCAAGACGTTCAACATAATTGAACTTTGGCGAAACTGAAAAGGCAAACATAATCACCGAGAAAACAGCCGCCATGGGAGAAATATATTTTTTGATATTCTGTGGTGCTTGTGCAATATTGATAACAGCAAGATAAAACAGCACAGCCATTGTTCCGTAAACATACTGGAAATAAATTGAATGCTGATACTGATAATCTGACATAAGATTTATAAGCACCAAAGGTCCTATCAATATAAACTGCGACCATTTCTTTGAAAGCAACGGAGAAAATCCCAACGGAAGAAACATAAACAACACAAAAAGAAGTTTTTCCGCCGACATACACTGAGAAACAAAATAAGCAGGATTTTTGAAAATTGTTATAATCACATCCACAAGACCTAAGCTCTCATCAGTAATGAAATTATCAAACCTGCCTGTCATTGCACCTTCGCCGAATTTTTTCAAAAATGCAACAGCAAAAGAGAAATAACCGATTGATGACAACAGCATTACTGTGCCGTGAAGTTTCTTTCTGCCTGAAAGAATAAAATAAAGGGCAATGAAAGCTATATAGATTGCAGCATCTTCTTTAACTGAAAATGTAAGTGCCACAAAAATATACATAGGTATGTTTTTGTTTTTTTCTGCGAAATAAAGTGTCCACAAAATAAGCGGCAGGAGAAATGCGTTTTCGTGGATGTCATACATAGTGCCCCCTGCCATAGCAGGATAAAACGATGCTGCAACCATAAGAAGAATTGTGCATTTGTTTGAAAGCTTGTAGTGGCGTGCAATAAGAAATAACGGAATAAGTGCACTGCCTAAAATTACAGCCTGTGAAACCTGCAAAGTAATCGGTGACGGGAAAATAAAATAAACAGGCAACAAAAGGTAATACACAGGCGAAAGGTGCACCGCAAAGTGAGAAAGAAGTTTTTGTCTTTCGCAGGTAGTAAGCGGCACAAACTGTGTTTTCATATAATAAAACATCTGCGAGAAAATGCCAAAATCAAAGTTTGGTGTAGAAAAGCAAAGGTAACGGCTCACTCCTATAAGTCCGATAATAAAAGTTGCAATAACGGCAACGGTAACTGACATTGCTGCTGTGAAACGTTTCCCCGGCTCTATAACATTTTTCTTTGCTGTAAAACGTTTTACGCAATACACTACCGAAAGCATCGCTGCGAAAATCAACGCAAGGCAATAATACTGATTTGCGCTGAAAGTAGAAACTATTGTTAAATAAGAAAGGGTAGAAACAGCAAAAATCCAACCATCAGTATCAAATTTCTTCAAAGCAAGTGAAGCTGCTGTAATGAGAATATAAGCAATAAGAAAATATAAAACTGACGTAAACAAATCTGTGCTTATAACAGATTCAATTTTTTCAACATGAACAGGATTTTTGAAATAATTGATAATGCCCATTATACTCCATGCAGAAAAAAGTCTGATAAAGAAATCTTCACGTGTGTTTTTATCGAAAAAATTTGTTATTTTCTTAATCATCTTATTCCTCCTTTTCATTGATAAAAATTATATAATATGATAAAATTAATCCGGTGATAAAAATGGATAATAAAATTATTTATTTAAACGAAGTTGACTCAACAAATATTTTCGCTGCAGACCTTTGCCGCAATTCAGAAAATCTGCCCACTGCAGTTGTGGCGGAAAGCCAGTTTCAGGGCTCAGGCAGAATGGGAAGAAAATTTTTCTCTCCACAGAATGACGGAATTTACATGACCTATATATTGGACGTGAAAAATGTAAAAACTCTCAATCTTATCACTTCTTCTGCAGGGCTTGCCGTAGCAGAAGTGCTTGAAAATCTGTGCAAAGTAAACACCAATATAAAATGGCCCAATGATATAATTATTTCTTCAAAAAAAGTCTGCGGAATTCTCACGAAGCTTATCACCGAAAAAACAGAAATCAGGTTTGCTTTAATCGGCATCGGAATCAACGTTACAAATGAAAAATTTCCTGATGAAATAAAAGATATTGCAACGTCCCTGAAAATTGAAACAGGAAAAGTTTTCAATAAAAAAGAAATTATTGAAAGTTTAGTTGAAAAGCTTGATGAAATTTTTATTGAAAAAATTATGAGCGAAGAAGAAATTGTTGAAAAAATAAAACTCCGCTCTTGCATGCTTAACAAAAAAGTTTTTGTTAAAAGCGAAAACAAAGAATATTTCGCTGTTGATATTTCACCTGACGGCGGACTTGTTGTGCACGATGATGGCAAAGAAAAAGTTATCCACAACGGTGAAGTTGAATTGTTTTAAAGTTTTTTAATCCATTTATAACTGTTGGTTTTTATGAATGCAACGGGGCATTTTAAAACCTGGTCTGCCTTGAGCGCAACAAAAACAAATTCAGGTGGCAGTTTCAGCACAAAGGCAAACAGTGCTGACACAGGCAGAACAATCAGCCACATAAAAATAAAATCGTTTTTCATTATAAATGTAGTATCTCCGCCTGATACAACAATTCCCGTAAGGCACGACATCTGATAAGCAGTGCCGATAACTGTAAAGCAGAGAATCAACAAAAATCTTGAAGCGAGTTTTTCTGCTTCGGGAGAAATATCATAAAAAGAAAGAATAATGTTTTTAATTAAAAAAAGAAAAATTCCCGTAGCAAGTCCTGTTAAAACATAAATTATCTGCAATGTTTTAATATAGGGCTTGCATTTTTCTGCCTTGTTTTCACCAATCATTTTGCTTACAACCACGCTTGATGCATTTGCACAGCCGTAAACAACAACAGAAATTATCTGAAAAACAGTTGAGGCGATACTTCCTGCAGTGATTGTAGCTTGTCCGAGATGACCAAGAATTGCAGTTTGTATTGCCATTGCAAGACCCCACATTGTGTTTGATGCCAAAACCGGTGTGCCTTTTTTCAGATAAGCTCTGAAAAGTTCTTTATCAATTTTTCCGTAATCAGACAATTTTAATCTGATTTTTTCATCTTTGAATTTAACATACAGGCTTACAATTATCAATTCAACTGCTCTTGCAACCATTGTTGCAATTGCTGCACCTTCTGCGCCAAGACGAGGTAAACCGAAATTACCGAAAATCAGAAGATAATTCAGGCAAACATTTATTATAAGAGTTGAAAGTGAAACATAAAAGCCTATACGCACGGTTTCCACACTTCTGAGGGTTGAAAGCAATGTGTTTGTAATTGCAAAAACAGGATATGTAAAGCAGATAATTTTAAGATATTTCACACCTTCTGCCACAACTGCCCCTTCATTTGAAAGAAGCGACAAAACCTGCTGTGGGAAAAAGAAAACAGGTATAAAAATCACAAAAGACAAAACCACTGCAGTTTTCATTGCGATGTTTGCAATTTTTCTGACTGTGTCCATATCTCTGCTGCCCCATGCACGGGAAGAAAAAATAAGTGTGCCTGCTCCGACTCCTATAATAATCATCTGCAGCAAAAACTGAATCTGATTAACAAGAGCCACACCTGCAAGAGCTTCTTCAGAAAATCTGCCAAGCATAAGGCTGTCGGCAAGGTTAACACCAAAAACAATAACATTCTGCAGGGCAATAGTAAATGTCATTGTAAATAAAGACCGATAGAAATTTTTATCTTTTACAAACACTGTTTCACCCCCTATAGCACTAATTAAAATTGTAACATAAATGATTTTAATATGCAATAAAAAAAGCAACCCAATGATTGTTTTCAATAATAATACAATCAGGATTGCTTATTTTTTTCATTTAATAAAATTTTATTTCCAGATAAACCAGATGAGAATGTAACCTGTAATTACTGCTGCAAGAGTGAAGGGCACACCGTATTTCATAAACGTTGTGGATTTTACTTCATAGCCTTCTTTTCTCAATATACCGATACCTGCAATGTTTGCGCTGGCACCGATGGGAGTAAGGTTTCCGCCGAGAGTTGCGCCGCAAAGAAGTCCGTAATAAAGAAGCATAGGATTCATATCTGCGCTTGTAGCAATAACGGGGACAATTGAAAGCATTGTTGCTGTGTAGGGAATGTTATCGATAAACGCTGAAAGAATAACACTCATCCACACAATAATAGTGTAAACAACAAAGGGGTTGCCTGAACCAAGTTTTGCAATGGCATCACCGATAACATCAATAACACCTGCATTCTTGATACCGCCGATTACAACAAAAAGGCCTGTGAGAAGTGCAATTGTATAATAGTCAATATCTTTGAATGCACCCTTAACAATTTCTTTGTTTTTCTTGATAAAAAGCTCTCTGATAACACCAACAAGGAAAAAGGCAATACAGATAATGCCGTTTGTGATGTCAGGTTTGTAGAACTGACCGGGTGCTGCTGTGTCTTTATAAGGAATAAATGAAACAGCAATAAGAGCAAGAACTGTGCCTACGAGAAGAAATGTGGGGAATTTATCTTCAACAATTGTTCTGTTATCAAACCTGATTTTGTCTTTTTCTTTTCTGAACATAAACCAGATGATAAGTGCACTTGCAACTGCACCTACCTGAACAACCCAGAACATACCTACATGTCCGTCATGCACAAAGAAATCGGAAAAATCAAGGCCTGCTGCTTTTGCAAGAAGAATTGAAGTTGTGTCGCCAACAAGGGTTGCTGCACCCTGAAGATTTGAAGAAACTGCAATACAAATAATTGAGGGAACAGGTGAAATATTCATCTTTTTGCAGAAAGCAAGAGCAACGGGAGCAATCATAAGCACTGTTGCCACATTGTCAACGAATGCCGAAACGATACCTGCAAAAAGAGAAAGTGCTACCACAATCCACTTCATGTTCGGCATTTTTGAAATAAGCACGTCAGACATGAGCTGAGGCATTTTCGATTCAATAAACAGGTAAACTGTACCCATTGTACCTGCAATCATCATAATAACGTTCCAGTCGATTTCTTTCAGAGCATCCATTGCACTGTAAGCAAAGGTACTGTCACCCAGAGCAAAGAAGCCTTCGCCGAAAATAGCAGGGTTCATTGAAGCAATCGTTCCGAGAATAACAAAAATAATTGCCGAACCAATTGTTACATATGGACGGATTTTCTGAAGTGCCATCATCAGTATGTAAGTTACTGCAAAGATAGCAAGAGCCGTAATTGTAATAGGACTCATCTGATACAACTCCTTAATAGTGTTTTAGCAGTAAAAGGCATAAAAAAAGAACTCATAAAGAGTTCTGTCTGAAAATTCGCACAGTCATATTGACTCTGACGAAAAACAATTCATAAATAAAATGCTATTGCATTTTATGACAGACTCCACCATTTATAAACTGCAAAACGATTATACTTTATTACTATGAAAATGTCAACTGTATTTTTAAAAGCAACACATAAAATAATCTCCGCAAGGCAACGCCGAGTGTCTGCGGAGATTATTGATGAAATTATCTGATCTCAAACGCCCAGATATGTTTTGACTTGATTGTTTCAGGGTTAACTACAGGGAAAACAAGTTTCATTCTGCCGTCTGCATTTTCCGTTCTGATTTCTAAATCTTCGTTGCCGAGAAGTGTTACTTTCTTATCCTGCGAATAATCATAATCTTCAAGCACTATTTCGCCGAAAGGATATTTTTTGATAAACACAAAATCCGAATCATCTTTTGTTGTGTACCATACATTTTCCTGCTTGCTGAACTTCAGTTTACGGCTTGCATAAATTCCTTTGCCGTTGATTTTAAGCCAATCGCCGATTTCAAGAAGCCTTTCCTGCATAATAACGGGAATTGTGCCGTCTGCTGCAGGACCAACATTGAGAAGGAAGTTGCCGCCCTTACTTACAAGGTCAACAAGAGTTGTGATAAGTTCTTCACCTGTAAGATAATCTTCAAGCTGTTCAACTCTGTTGAAGCCGAATGAATGTCCGATACCACGGCATTCTTCAAAATATCTGTCGCAATCAGCATCTTCAATTTTTCTGCCTGCTTCAATGAAACCATATTCCGTTGTGAAGTTACCGCCCTGACGGCCTCTTGTTTCTTTACCCCAACGGTCATTTGGAACAATAATATCTTTCACTGAACTTTCGTTATAAAGCCACTGTAAAAACTCTGTTGAATGCCATACATCGCTTGTCTGGTCCCATTCACCGTCTGTGAAAAGTGTTGCAGGTTTATATTTTTCAACAAGTTCTTTAAGCATGGGAATAAGATGTTTTACAGCATATTCCTCAGGATTACGCAAATAAATAGGATTGAACCATTCGTAAACAGAGTGATAAACTCCGAATTTAACATCAGTTTTATCAAGCGCATCTTTAAGTTCCTGACAAAAATCTCTGTGCGGGCCTACATCAACACTGTTCCAGTTCCATGCATATTCGCTTTTGAAAAGACAGAAACCGTCGTGATGTTTTGAAACGAGGTTGATATATTTTGCACCTGAACGCTGAAATAAATCAGCCCATTCATCAGCATTGAAAAGTTCAGCCTTGAAATCTTTTACGAAATCTTCATATTTAAAATTTTCACCATATGTTTTTTTGTGAAAAGATGTACTGGGTTCCCAACCTGTGGAAATCTGATGTCCGTACCATTCCGCATAATCTGTTCTTGAGCAGAAAGCAGGCACAGAATAAAGTCCCCAATGGATAAAAATACCGAATTTTGCATCCTGAAACCATTGCGGAACAGGTCTTGAAGTTATTGATTCCCAATTTGCTTCATATTTCATAAATACACCTCATATACTACATTTTTAAATATATTAACAGAAAAGCTGCCTTTTATCAAGTGTTTATCATAAAACGATACTTTTCTTGTTTATGTGATTTTTTACAATTCTTTCTAACAAACTATACAAACGCGTGTAAGAGCTCGGACAAATTTTTTGATAAATATGTTCAAAAACTATTGAATTTTCATATCATTTTTGCTATGATATATTTGTTAAATTGTAAATTAAAGTGAAAGGAAGGATAAAATGACAGAAAACAACGTACCGCTTTATCTTTTCCATCAGGGCAACAATGCTAAATCCTACGAATATCTCGGTTGCCATTTTGAAGATGGCAGATGTGCTTTCAGAGTGTGGGCACCGAAAGCACGTGAAGTTTATCTTATGGGCGATTTCAATTCGTGGGATGAATACAGCCTGCCTTTACAAAAAGTGAGCGATAACGGTGTGTGGGAAGTTAAAATTGACAAGCCGAACATTTTTGACAACTACAAATACAGAATCGTCACTCCTGACGGCAGAGTGCTTATGAAAAGTGACCCCTACGGTTTCCACTTTGAAACACGCCCTCAGACTGCCACAAAAGTCTACGACATTGAAGGCTACGAATGGCACGACGAAAAATGGCTCAAAAAAAGAAAAGAAACTTCTGTTTATACAAGCCCTGTAAACATTTACGAAGTCAATCTCGGCTCATGGAAGCAACACGCAGACGGCAATTTCTTGTCTTACCGCGAAATTGCAAAAGAGCTTGTTGAATATGTAAGCGATATGGGATATACCCACATTGAACTTATGCCTGTAAATGAGCATCCCTTTGACGGCTCATGGGGTTATCAGGCAACAGGATATTTTGCTCCTACATCACGTTATGGTGAGCCAAAAGATTTTATGTATCTTGTTGACGAATGTCACAAAGCAGGTCTTGGCGTTATTCTCGACTGGGTGCCCGCCCATTTCCCGAAAGATGCACACGGTCTTTACGAATTTGACGGCACTGCCTGTTACGAATATGAAGACCCTAAAAAAGGCGAACATTACGGATGGGGAACAAGAGTTTTTGACTACGGCAAAAACGAAGTTCAGTCTTTCCTTATTTCAAGCGCAATGTTCTGGCTTGAGAAATATCACATTGACGGCTTACGAGTTGACGCAGTAGCTTCAATGCTCTACCTTGACTACGGCAGAGATGACGGACAATGGATTGCAAACAAATACGGCGGTAACGAAAACCTTGAAGCTGTTGACTTCTTCAAAAAATTAAACCAGATAATTTTCAAGGATTATTACGATGTTTTAGTTGTGGCAGAAGAAAGCACTGCCTGGCCCCTTGTTACAAAACCTACAGACGTTGGTGGTCTTGGCTTCAACTTCAAATGGAATATGGGTTGGATGAACGATTGCCTGAGATATTTCTCGCTCAATGGTCTTTCAAGAAAATACAACCACAACTGCCTTACATTCTCTTTCTTCTATGCGTTTTCGGAAAACTTTATTCTTCCGATTTCTCACGATGAAGTTGTTCACGGCAAATGTTCTCTTATCGGCAAAATGCCCGGTGAATATGACGAAAAATTTGCAGGTGTGCGTTCATTCATTGGCTATATGATGGCTCATCCCGGCAAAAAGCTTATGTTTATGGGTCAGGAATTCGGCCAGTTTATTGAATGGAATTATGAGCAGGGACTTGATTGGCTTCTTCTTGATTATGAACGTCATTCACAGCTTAAACACTATTTCAAAGCAATAAATGAATTCTATAAGAAAACTCCCGCTTTCTGGCAGATAGATTACAGTTGGGAAGGCTTCTACTGGATTTCAAGCGATGACGTAGACAACTCCGTTATAGCTTTCGTAAGAAAAGACGAAAAAGAAAATGAAATTGTGTGTGTATGCAACTTCACTCCCGTAAGACGTGAAAACTACAGAATCGGTGTTCTCAGGTCGGGAACATACGAGGTTCTTTTCAATTCTGATGATGAAGAATTCGGCGGTGAAGGTACAGGCACTCACGGCAAAATAAAATCAGTGAAGAAACCACTCCACTCATTTGAAAATTCAATTACGCTTGACCTTCCCGGAAACAGCGTAATATATTTAAAAGCACCTAAAAAAAGAAACCCAAAATCTTCTAATAAATCTTCTAAGGAGGCATAAACTTATGGCCCGTAAAAAAGAATGTATCGCAATGCTTCTTGCCGGCGGTCAGGGAAGCCGTCTTGGCATACTCACAAAAAACATTGCAAAACCTGCCGTACCTTACGGCGGTAAATACCGTATTATTGACTTCCCCCTTTCAAACTGTGTGAATTCAGGCATTGACACAGTTGGTGTGCTCACACAGTATCAGCCACTTGAACTCAACGACTATATCGGCAACGGTGAGCCCTGGGACCTTGACAGAGCAAACGGCGGTGTGCATATTCTTTCTCCCTATCAGCAGATTGAAGGCACATCATGGTACAAAGGCACTGCTAACGCAATTTATCAGAACATTAATTTCATCGACAAATACGACCCTGAATATGTTGTAATTCTTTCAGGTGACCATATTTACAAGATGGACTACAATAAAATGCTTCAGTATCACAAACAGAAAGATGCTGCATGCACAATTGCTATGCTTGAAGTGCCGTGGGAAGAAGCATCACGTTTCGGTCTGATGTTTGTTGACGATGACGGCAAAATCACTGCATTTGAAGAAAAACCCAAAGTGCCCAAATCAAACAAAGCTTCAATGGGCGTTTATGTTTTCACATGGGCAAAGCTCCGTGCATATCTCATTGATGACGAAAATAAAGAAGGTTCTAGCAACGACTTCGGTAAAGACGTTATCCCCGCAATGCACGAAGCAGGAGAAAAACTTTACGCATATCTCTTTGACGGATATTGGAAAGACGTTGGTACAATCGATTCATTGTGGGAATCAAACCTTGACCTTCTCAACCCGAAAGTTGACCTTGACCTTAACGATGACGATTGGAAAATTTATTCACGCAATCCTATTGCTCCTCCTCACTACATTTCACCAACTGCAGAAATTCAGAATTCACTTATTTCTGAAGGATGCACCGTTGAGGGTACAGTTGATTTCTCAATCCTTTTTGCAAATGTAGATATTGAAGAAGGCGCAGTCGTTAAAGATTCAATTATTATGCCCGGCACAAAAGTTAAATCAGGTGCAGTTGTTCAGTATGCAATAGTTGCAGAAGATGCAGTTATTGAAGAAAACGCAACGATCGGTGAAAGACCTGAAGCTATGGAAAACCTTGACGACTGGGGCGTTACTGTTGTTGGTAACGGTGTAAAGGTAGGCAAAGGTGCAAAGGCTCTTCCCAAAGAGCAGGTAGCAGAAGATATTGGAGGTGCAAACTAATGAGAGCCAATAATGTTCTTGGAATTATCTTTTCAAACGCTTACGATTCAGCTCTGAGCGAAATCACTTCTCTGCGTGCAATGGGCTCTGTTCCCTTCTGTTCACGTTACCGCCTCATTGACTTCCCGCTTTCAAGTATGGTAAACAGCGGAATTTCAAAAGTAGGTATTATCACAAAATCAAACTACCAGTCACTTATGGACCACCTGGGCACAGGTAAACCCTGGGACCTTTCAAGAAAAAGAGAAGGTATGTTTATTCTTCCCCCGTTCCATGAAGCACAGACAGGTATTTATAAAGGCAAATTAAGTTCTCTCGAAGGTATTTCAAAATTCCTTCAGCATTCAAAGGAAGAATATGTTATTCTTTCTGACTGCAACGTGGTTCACAACATCAACATGAAAAAGCTGATGAGATTCCACGATGAAAAAGGTGCAGACATTTCTATTATTTATAAAAACGGTAAAATCCCCAAACTTTCAAATATGATGTGCTTTGACATCAACGAAGAAAGCCGTATTACAGGAATTACTGTTCACGATGAAGCAGAAGGTGAAGGCAATTATTCAGGCAACATCATTCTTATGAGAAAAGCACTTCTTGAAAAACTTATTTCAGAAGCAAAGAGCCTTAATCTCCGTTCACTTGAAAGAGATGTATTCCTTAAAAATGTGGCAAAACTTAAAATTTTCGGACTTGAAGCAGAAGGTTTCTTTGAAACAATCGACTGTCTGCAGAGTTATTTCGACATCAGCCGTATGCTTCTCGACCCCAAAAACATGAAAGCTCTTTTCAATAAAGACTATCCCGTTTATACAAAAACACGTGATGACATGCCGGCAATTTACGGCCTTGACTCAGACGTTAAAAACTCACTTGTTGCTGACGGTTGTGTAATTGAAGGCACAGTTGAAAATTCAATAATTTTCCGCGGTGCAAGAATTGCAAAAGGCGCAGTTGTTAAAAACTGTATTGTAATGCAGGATTCATACATCAGCGAAGGCGCACAGATTGAAAACGTAATTGCAGACAAGCTGGTTGTGCTTCGCCCCAACAAAAAGCTGGCAGGTGCAGAAACTTACCCCGTATATATCGGAAAGGATATTGTAATCTGATATGGCTAAAAAGTTATCCTACGACAATAATAACTTCCTGTTGGATGGTGAGAAATTCACCATCCTTTCAGGTACTATACACTATTTCAGAGTAGTAGAAGAATATTGGGAAGACCGACTTAAAAAACTTAAAAACTGCGGTTTCAATACAGTTGAAACTTATTCTCCCTGGAATTACCACGAGAGAAAAGAAGGCGAGTTTGATTTCAGCGGTAACCTTAATATTGCAAAATTCATTCAGACTGCACAGAATCTGGGACTTAATGTTATCCTCCGTCCCGGTCCGTACATCTGTGCTGAATGGGAAATGGGAGGTCTCCCCTCCTGGCTCCTTAAATATAAAGAAATGCATCTTCGTTGTAACGACCCTGTTTTCCTTGAAAAAGTTGAACGCTACTACAGAGCATTTTTTGAACAGATAAGGCCTTTCCTCGCATCAAACGGCGGAAACGTTATTGCAGTGCAGATTGAAAACGAATACGGCAGTTACGGCGATGACCATGAATATCTTCAGGCTATTGTTGATATTTACAAGAAATGTGACCTTGACTGCTTCTTCTTCACATCAGACGGACCTTGCGATTCTATGTTCACAGGCGGTACATTGCCTGAATATCTTGCAACTGCAAACTTCGGTTCACACCCTGATGAAAACTTTAAAAAATTAAAAGAATTCAGACCAAATCAGCCTATGATGTGCTGCGAATTCTGGAATGGTTGGTTTGACCATTGGTACGACATCCACCATGAAAGAGATTCTTCCTCAACTGTAACAGATTTCGAAAGAATGCTTGAGCTTGGTGCAAGTGTGAATTTCTATATGTTCCATGGTGGCACAAACTTTGGTTTTTCAAACGGTGCTAACTGCTACGATGGCGAATATGAGCCTACCGTTACAAGTTACGACTACGACGCACCTTTAAGCGAAGCAGGCGATATGACTGAAAAATATTATGCAATCAAAAAGGCTGTTGAAAAATTCACAGGCGAAGAAATAAACCTTGATGTTTCCGATTCAAAGAAAATGGCATACGGAAAACTTGAGATGACTTCATTCGCTCCCCTTTTTGATAACCTTGGTAATTTATCAGAAAAAATTATTTCACCTGCTCCTAAAACAATGGAAGATATCGGTCAGGATTTCGGTTACATCCTTTATTCAACTGATGTAAAAGGTCCGCTTTACGACGACGATAACCTCCAGCTTAAATTCGATTTAATCCGCGACAGAGCTTTAGTTTATTTCGACGGCAAGTATATGGGCAAAATCGAAAGAAGCAGACCTGATAATGATAAATTCCCCGTTAAAATCAAACCCGGTGAAACACTGCACATTGATATTCTCGTTGAAAATATGGGCAGAGTTAACTACGGCATTGAAATTCAACGTGAACTCAAGGGAATTATCGGCGAGGCAAGAATCAACCTGCGTGCTCATTTCGGTTGGGAAATTTACCCCCTTACTTTTGACGATATTTCACGCCTTGAATACAAAAACGAAATGAAAGTTCCGGGATTCTTCAAAGGTATTCTCACCACAGACGAGCCTTGCGATACATTCATCCGCCCTGACGGATTTGAAAAAGGTTTCATAAAAGTAAACGGTTTCAACATCGGCAGATTTTATAATTCTGCAGGACCGCAGAAAACGCTTTATGTGCCTGCACCTTTACTCAGAAAAGGTGATAACATAATTGAAATTTTTGAAAGCGATAAGGTAACAGAGCCTTACGTTACTTTCACTGATAAACCCGAATTATGAGGTAAAAAATATGACCCGATACCCTAAATTTATTGCTGCAGGCAGAGTGCCCGGCTCTTACGAAAAGCACATCCCTGCACCTTATTTAAGAAAATCATATACCCTTGATAAAAAAGCTGAAAAGGCTGAAATCACAGTAAGCGGTCTTGGCTTTTACAGACTTTTTGTAAACGGCAAGGAAATCACAAAAGGTTACCTTGCACCCTATATTTCAAACTCTGACGATATAGTTTACTTCGATAAATACGATGTAACAGATATGCTTTCAGAAGGCGAAAACGTAATCGGTGCAATTCTCGGCAACGGCATGCAGAACTGCTTCGGCGGCGGTGTGTGGGATTTTCATATTGCTAAATTCCGTTCTGCTCCGAAACTTGCTTTAAGACTTAACCTTGACGGAGAAATTTTTGACACAGACGAAAGCTGGAAATGTGCCGATTCACCTATTTTCTTTGATGATTTAAGAAGCGGTTGTTTCTACGATGCCAACAAAGAAATCGATGGTTGGTGCGACAAAGGCTTTGATGACAGCGGTTGGAAAAATGCAATTTTTGCAGAAATCCCCAGAGGTGAACGCAGAATCTGCGAAGCAGAGCCAATAACTGTTCAACGTGAAATCAGAGCAGTAAAAATTGAAGAAAACATCCTTACTTTCCAGAAAAACAGTTGCGACACAAGGCTTAGCGATGCTGAAAAAACACGCCTTGTAAATTCAGTTGATTATCAGACACATTTCGGTGATGAAAAAGGCTTCCTTTACGATTTCGGCGTAAATACTGCAGGTGTTTTCAGACTCCGCATAAAAGGAGAAAAAGGACAGAGAGTTATTCTTCAGGCTGTTGAATTTTTAAACGAAGACGGCACCGCGCAGTGCGATAATGTAGGCTCATTCTATCCTACAGGATATGCGCAGAGAGATGTTTACATCTTAAAAGGCGATGGAGAAGAAGAATTTATCCCCTCTTTCACATATCACGGATGCCAGTATTGCTTTGTAACAGGAATCACAAAAGAACAGGCAACAGAAGACCTTGTGACTTTCCTTGAAATGAATTCTGATTTTGAAGACAGAGGCTCTTTTGAATGTTCTGATAAAACAATTAATTTCCTTCAGGAAATGGCAATGCGTTCTGCAAAGAGTAATTTCTATTACTTCCCCACTGATTGCCCTCATCGTGAGAAAAACGGTTGGACAGGTGATGCTTCTTACTCAGCAGAATATATGACAATGAACTTTGCCACAGAAAAAAGTTTCAAAGAGTGGGAAAGAAACATCTGCAAAGCACTTAATAAAAACGGCGCTTTACCCGGCATTGTTCCCACATCAGGTTGGGGCTACCATTGGGGCAACGGTCCTGCATGGGACAGAGTTATTGTCTACATCCCCTACTATGCTTACATTTACCGCGGAGATAAATCACTTATTACAGAAAGTGCCCATGGCATTTTAAGATATCTTGATTACCTTACAACAAGACGCAACGAAAACGGACTTTTCGAGTGGGGTCTTGGTGACTGGTGTCCTACAGGCAGAGGTGCAGGAGATTATATTGTTCCCCTTGAAATGACAGACAGTATTATGGTAATGTCAATCTGTGAAAAAGCAGAATATCTTTTCAAAGAAGTTGGTATGACTTTACAGGCAAATTTTGCAAGGGGCATTTATGACGAAACACGTAAAAATTTAAGAGAGCAGTATATTGACTTCTCTACAATGACTGCCGTCGGCAATTGTCAGTCTGCTCAGGCAATGTGCATTTTCTACGATGTTTTTGAAAACGCAGAAAAACCTGAAGCATTCAGACGTCTTCTTGAATTTATTGAAGAAAAAGACGGACACTATGACTGCGGTTATCTTGGAAACAGAGTTATCTTCCATGTGCTTGCAATGCATGGCGAAACTGAGCTTGCTCTTAATATGATAACACGTCCTGATTACCCGTCTTACGTTTATCCCATTGTCAAATTCGGTGCAACTGCTTTGTGGGAAAATTATTTCGACTATCAGCAGAATTCACTTAATCATCACTTCTTCGGCGATATCAGCAACTTCTTCATAAAGAGAATTGCAGGCCTTGAAATCAACCCATTAAGACGTGATGTAAATGAATATCACGTGCATCCTTATTTCATTGAAACACTCAGCTTTGCAAAGGCTCACTATGATACAGTTGCAGGCAGAGTTGAAGTTAAGTGGGAAAGAGAAAACGAAAATATTGTTCTTACAATCAATGCTCCCGAAAATTCAAACGGCAAAATCATTCTGCCGAAAGGTTATGCTTTTGTTTCAGAAAAGAGAAATCTTGACGGCATTCATGTAACACCTGTCAAACAGGATAAATACATAATCAGAAAGGTGGTTAAATAAATATATGAAAGTTTTATATGTTGCAAGTGAAGCACTTCCCTTTATCGCTTCAGGTGGTCTTGCAGACGTTGCAGGCTCACTTCCCAAAGCGCTCCGCAAAAGACTTATCGGTTGCAGAGTTGTAATTCCGATGTATTCATCAATTAAAGAACAGCTTAAAGATAAACTTAAATTTGTCACAAGTTTTTCAGTACCCGTAGCATGGAGAAGACAATACTGCGGAGTTTTTGAAGCAAATATAGATGGTGTTATCTATTATCTGCTTGATAATCAGTATTATTTCAAACGTGACGGCGGTATTTACGGCCATTATGACGATGCAGAAAGATATGCATTCTTCTCACGTGCAGTGCTTGAAATGCTTCCCAATATCGGCCTTAAGCCTGATATTATCCATTGTAATGACTGGCAGTCAGCACTTACACCTGTTTATTATTCACTTTTCTATGCTAACCGTCCCGGTTATGAAAATATCAAAACTATTTTCACAATTCACAACATTGCTTATCAGGGCGTTTACGGAAAAGAACTTCTCGAAGATGTTGTGGGAATTCCCTATGACAGAGCAGGTGTGCTTGAATATGACAACGACGTAAACTTTATGAAGGGTGCTATTGAGTGCGCAAACGCAGTTACAACTGTAAGCCCGACTTACGCAGAAGAAATTCTCGACCCCTGGTTCAGCCACGGTCTTGACGGAATTTTACGCGACAGACAGTTTAAACTCAGCGGTATTCTCAATGGTATTGACACAGTTCTTTACGACCCTGAAACAGATAAAGATATTTTTGAAAACTTCTCTGCAGAAGACTTTTCTGCAAAGAAAATCAATAAACAGAAGCTTCAGGAGTATTTCGGTCTGCCTCAGCGTAACGATGTGCCCGTTGTTGGTATTGTTTCACGTCTTGTTGACCACAAAGGCCTTGACCTTGTAAAAACTGTTATGGAAGAACTGCTTACAACCGAAGATATGCAGCTTGTTGTTCTCGGTTCAGGCGATTGGCAGTATGAAAACTTCTTCAAATATCTTAACGAAAAATATCCTGATAAAGTTGGTCTTAAACTTGGTTTCATTCCTGACCTTGCAAAGAAAATCTACGCAGGCACAGACATCTTCCTTATGCCTTCAAAGAGTGAACCTTGCGGTCTTTCACAGATGGTTGCATTGCGTTACGGCTCTATTCCGATTGTACGTGAAACAGGCGGCCTTAAAGACTCAATTTCTGACAGCGGTGATAACGAAGGTAACGGCTTCACTTTTGCAAGTTACAATGCACACGATATGATGTACACAATCCGCCGTGCACTTGAAGGCTACAAGAATAAAGAAGGCTGGCAGACACTTGTTAAACGTGCAATGGAATGTGACAACAGCTGGAAAAAATCAGCAAATGATTACATCAGACTTTACAACGCATTAATCAAAGGATGAGACTGACTTGAAATCTTATTATATTTACCTTTACAGAAACGGACTTACCGAATCCAACCTTGAAGGGCAGTATATAGGTCATACTGATGTACCTTTAAGCGAGGACGGTATAAAACAGATAAAACAGATGAAAGAAGATTACGAATTTCCATTTGTTGAAGCTGTTTTCACAAGTCCTTTAAAACGCTGCACAGAAACTGCGAAACTTGCCTATGACAACAGCACACCTATTGTTATCAACGACCTTATTGAATACAATTTCGGTGAATATGAGGGTAAAACTGCAGAAGACCTGAAAGAAAATGAGCTTTTCAAACGTTGGCTTTCAGGCGAAGCAGGGGTTGAGCCTCCTTTCGGTGAAAGTAACGAAGCCTTTGCAGAAAGAATTTCCAACTGCTTTATAAAAATCGTTGACGGTCTTCTTAAAACAGGCACAACAAAAGCAGCGATTTTCACTCACGGCGGTGTTATTATGTATCTGCTTTCCGCTTTCGGCATCCCTGAAGCACCTATGCATGAGTGGATGATGCCATGCGGTTGCGGTTACGCAATCAGAATCACTCCCGGAATATGGACACGCGGCAGAAAATTTGAAGTTATTGCCGAAGTTCCTTATGTACCTGAGGAAGATGAGGAAGAAGAAATGTAATAAAAACTTACCTCCATACATAAATTTGTGTATGGAGGTGTTTTTATGCCTGAAGAAAAAACAAATGAAACAAATTCACGTTCACGCAGAAAAAACAATAATCAGGAAAACAAAAAAGATTTTTTCACTCAAATTATAATCACACAGATAGTTGTTGTGGCAATGCTGACAGCGTTGGTTTTTGCAGTAAAAAAAGTAAGCCCCGACAGTTTTGCAATTTTAAAAAATGTCTACCATTCTGCAATGGAAAAAGATATAAACCTGAAAGATGTTTTTATAAATAAAAAATCTGTTTGTCTCGGTCAGGGCGGCGATGATATTTCTGTTTTTTCGCCGCAAAGCGGCACAACATTTTCGCCTTATTATATTTCATCTGAAATATGCACGCCTGTAAGCGGTACAATTTCTTCACCTTTCGGTTACAGAGTAAACCCCGTAACACAAGAATTTTCTTTTCATTCGGGAGTTGATATTGCCGCAGACAGTGGCAAACCTATAAAGGCCGCATATTACGGCATTGTTTCAGAAGTCGGCTATGATGATACAAGCGGAAATTATATTGTGCTGACTCATAACAATTCACTTGTGACGAAATATCTCCACTGCTCAGAAATCATTGCCGAAGAAGGCACTGTTGTAAGAAGCGGAGAAACAATTGCCCTTGTGGGCTCTACAGGTCGCTCAACAGGACCGCATCTTCATTTTGTGATTGAAATTGACGGCAAAAAAGCAGACCCTCTTTATGTGATGAATGTAAATGATAATAAGGTTTAAAAGCTGCACAATAAAAATAAGTTTTTTCTTTGCGCTTGCTATAACAGTAATGAGTGTTGCAGACAAAACAAATTCAGCTTTTTTCTGCCTGCTTGCAGCAGCTTTACATGAATCAGGGCATATTTTTGCACTTATCTGTTACAAAGAGAATCCTAAAGAAATAATTTTCACACCATTCGGTATAAGAATTGAACGCAACAGTTTCAACAAATTAAGTTTTTTAAAAGAAGCTGTTGTTGCTTTTGCAGGACCTTTTGTAAACATTCTGCTTGCATTAATTTTTCACAATACATATTTTTCAAAAATAAATGTTGCAATTGCTCTTCTTAATCTTCTTCCCTGTGACCCACTTGACGGCTCAAAAATTGTTGAGAATCTTTTAAAGATAAAAATGGCTGAAGAAAAAGCAGAGAAAATTTCTCTGATAATTTCCTGCATAACAGTTTTCCCCGTTGCTGTTGCAGGGTTTATTCTCCTTCTGAAAAGCAGATACAATTTTTCCCTTCTTTTTGTAAGTGTATATCTTATATTTTTCATTGCTGTCAAAAAGAAAAACATACCCTCAACACACTGAATGTTGAGGGTATTATTTTATGAAATTATAAACACATCACAACCATGCTTCTGGGTTGTTGATATAATTTTGTTTTCTGAAGAAGTTTCTTCAGTCCAGCAATTGAAAATGTTGTATTTTTCTTTCTTATCAACATTCACATCTGCAAGAGCAGCAATTTTATCTATATCTATTTTTGCTTTCTTAATGCCGCCTGCTGTATTGAAAACGCAGACTGCAACGCGTTTTTTATCAAGAGGTTTTATAAGCACATCAACTCCGCATTTTTTTGAAAGGCCTTTGATTTTTCTGCAGGGAATTCCCAGAATATCCTGATTGATTGAAATAAGATTTTTATTTGTGAGAATTCTGTAAATTTTGCTATCAGTATCAACTGTGCCGTCTGATTTTATGAATTTTCTTATATCATTGCCGAGAATCAGAGGTGCACACATCATACACCACAAAGAAAAATGGCTCTTATTTTCTTCATATGTCAATTCTCCGTTACCGACTTCAAGCATATCAGGGTCATTCCACGCACCAACAGATGCATATTTACCAAGCCTTATTGTAAGCTTGTAAAGTGCAAATATGCTGGGCCAGATGGGACAGATATCAGGCGTTGTTCTCCACAGATTGCCTGCTTCTGCACCCCATTTCCATGGCTGATTTCTACCCCATTCGCAGATTGAAAATACAATTTTCTTCTCATCTGTACCATTCTTTTCAGCATATTCACGAGTTGCTCTTTTAAGCTCTTTACCCATAAGCTTATATTGGAAAAATGCACTGTCTTGTTTTGACACAATCGGGTTATAAAATTTAATTTTATTTTCACCTGCCTGAAGGTCGACTTCAATCTGAAATCTGTGTTCGGGAGTATAGTGATTCAGTGAAGGCACATCAAGATAATATTCCTTATCAGAATTTACGGAAATTACAAGAAATCTTTTTTCTTTTTTTGCCTTGCCGACAGTTAAAGTAAGCACGTATTTTCCTGCTTTTTCTGCAAAAATTTTGTCAAACTCCGCGCTGCCTTCATTTGCATCGAGGCCTGCTATGTAGTAACCGCCTTCAATATCTTTTTCCTTTGCAAGCTTGGCTTTACCGCTTAAGCTTGCTTTTTCAGCCACGGCCTCGTAAAATTCCTTGCCGTATTTTTCGCCTACACTGATTTTCGCAATATGGGGTGCAGTTGTGGGCACAGGCACATTGTGGCAGAAATCATATTTGAAATATTCCACTCCCCACTCTGCAAAAGTATCAGCATCAATTCTCTCGTTACCAAGAGATGCGGGGTAATCTTCACAGGTATGTGTGCCGTTTGAAGAATAAATGCCCAGCTTCAATCCGAGAGAGTTTACATATTCATTAAGTTTCTTTATGCCTGATGGGAAAGTAATAAAATCAGCCTGCAACTTTCCGTTTTCATCACGGGAAGAATTTTGCCAGCAGTCATCAATATTCACATATCTGTATCCTGCTTCTGCTAAGCCACTGTCTTTCATTGCAACGGCTATTTCCTTTATCAGGTCTTCATTTATTTTATATTTAAAAAGGTTCCAGCTTGACCAACCCATAGGTGGTGTAAGTGCAACACCATTATTATATTTTTCTGTTACGGGCTGATTCAGTCTGTGCGAACGCAAAAACTTTTTGATTACGCATATGGGGCAATATTTGGGACTCATTTTTACCACACCTTTCTATGCCTATATATTACCCTGTTTTTCGACAAATTGCAATAAAAAAGCTCACTTTTCAGTGAGCGTTTTTATTTTTATTTTGTTCTGTCGCTGACAATTTTACCGTCTTGAATTCTGATAATTCTGTTAGCTTCTTCAGCAATTTCATTGTCGTGAGTGATAAGAATAATTGTTCTTCCCTCATCGCTGAGCTCATGGAGAATTCTCATAACTTCACGTCCTGAAGCAGAGTCAAGGTTACCTGTGGGCTCGTCAGCAAGAATCACGGGAGGCCTTGCAGCAACTGCTCTTGCAATAGCAACTCTCTGCTGCTGACCGCCTGACATCTGGGAAGGTCTGTGGTAAATTCTTTTTCCCAAGCCAACACGTTCAAGCGCTTCCATAGAAAGGCGGTTTCTTTCATCCTTTTTCATACCCCTGTAAACCAGTGGTAATTCCACATTGCCTATGGCAGTAAGGCTAGGAATAAGGTTGAATCCCTGAAAGATAAAGCCTATCTGTTTGTTTCTGATTTCTGACTGTTCATCATCTGTCAGCGTTGCAACATCTCTTCCCGAAAGGAAATATTCACCGCTTGTTGGTCTGTCAAGAAGGCCCAGCGTGTTCATAAGAGTTGATTTACCAGAGCCTGACTGACCGATTATTGCAACGAATTCGCCTTCTTCAATTGTAAGACTTACTCCGTCAAGAGCACGCACTTCGTTTTCTCCGGGATTATAAATTTTATAAACATCTTTAATTTCAATTAAAGCCATAATTTAACCTCCCGAAAATTATTCGTGTCTCAATGCATCAATAGGCAACATCTTTGCTGCGCGTCTTGCAGGATAAATTCCGAAGAAAATACCGATTGCACTTGAGAAGCCAACAGCTATTGCCACTGTGCTGAACTGAAGTGAAACACTGATATTCATAAGACTTGCTATCGAATATGCACCCACAACACCCAACATCAGACCGATTATACCGCCTATCAGGCACAGAATAATTGATTCTGTCAAAAACTGGAACATAATTGTAGACGTTTTTGCACCAAGAGACTTTCGTATACCTATTTCACGTGTTCTTTCAGTAACGGACACAAGCATAATATTCATAACGCCTATGCCGCCAACAAGAAGCGAAATGGCACTTACGCCTGCGATAAATATTGTCAGAATACGGATAACGCTGTCGAGCATATCGATGTATGTAGCCATATTCTGGATCATATAAACATCTGAACCAAAATTGTTATTTCTTGAATAAAGCACGTTTGATACAACGTTTCCTACAGCGTCAAGCTGAGCATCATCTTCTGCAAGAACGTATATCATATTATACTGATCTGCTGTTCCCATAAGAGAATCAAGCAAAGTCTGGGGCACAAGCAACATTGCAGCACTCGCCATATCAGCTTCCTGCATTCCTGCCATGCTGTCCATCATTGTTTCTGTCATATCTTCTGACGCTGCAGCATCATAAAGTCCTACTACTTTAAGAGGCACTGTCTGATTTTTTATTGTAAGGTTAAAATATTTCCCTACGCAATCACTCGTACCAAAAATCATAGTTGCCATAATGTGCGGCATAACACAAACTTTTGCACCTGAATCATATTCTTCCTCAGAAAAGAATCTGCCGTCTTTTGTTTTCACCATCATAACTGCCTGCAAATCAGTATTTCCGCCGACTGCTATGGCTATATCTGCATTTGCAAATTCAGTTGAACCTGAACCTATTCCGTAACCCATGGGAGTTACACTTTTAATTCCGTCACGTTCTTTAAGGGCCTCAATATCTGAATTTGAAATAAATTCACCGGGAGATACATCAGATTTAACAGTAACAGTGAGCATATTGGAACCCATACTGCTGAGCATACTGATTATGTAATCTCTACCGCCATTGCCAACAGTTACAACTGCAATAACAGATGCAACACCTATAATTATACCGAGCATCGTCAGGAGCGAACGCATTATATTTGTTTTAATACTGAATACCGCTATGCGTATGTTTTCTATGATATTCACGTTCTATCCTCCTTTAGTGTAATGCAATCAATCCGCACTTTTGTTATTTTTCGGCAGGAACTGCACTCTGCCCGTCTTTCATAGTCATTGTAGGTGCTCTTACAATTTTATCAGAGGCTGTGAGACCTTCTACAACTTCGTAATATTTGTCATCAGAAATACCCACAACAACAGGTGTTTTTACAACTATCTTATTCTCTTCATCATATTTGAATACATAGAAGCCTGTTTCGTTATCGTACTGAATTGATTCAACAGGAATAAGCAATACATTCTTCTTTGTTTCGAGCTTTGCAGTAACATCCACATCAAGGCCGATAATAACACTTCTGTCTGCATCTTCAATTACGACTTTTGCTGTAAGTGTGTTTGAAGCACCGCTTGCTGAACCCATAATTGAGTTGATATCAAGTCCGCCTGCTGAGCCTTCTGCAACTGCACTGATGTAGTTTACTGTAGCAGAAAATTCTTTGCCGTCTGCAGTAGTTACAGTTACTTTCTGGTCCATATAAATTTTTGAGATATCATGTTTGCTGATTTCAAACTTTGCTTCAAGAGGATAGTATTCAACTACCATACCTTTCTTTGACTGGTCTGCGAAAGAAGCGAGAATACTTGCAATATCATAATCACCGCTTGTGACTGATGCAAGGATAGATGAAATATCAAGGCTTGGTGTAGTTGAATTTGCAGAAGTAATTGTTTCGCCTGCTTTGATGTTAACTTCTCTTACAAAGCCATCTTCTTCGGCAATCCAGCCTGCATTGAGTGCATTCACCTGCTCTGCAAGCAATTCGTATGATTCATAAGCACTGTCTGAAATTGTTTTGTAAACGTCCTTGAGTGTGTCATTTGACTGTGCCGCAAGAGCAGCAGCCTGAACTTTGACCTGCACAAGCTGAAGTTCTTTTTCAAGGAGAAGCTGTTCATTTGCACTCATTGACATAGATGACAGTGATGACATATCAAAGCTTGCTGCACTGAGAATACTTTTGATTGCAGAAATCATCTGTGTTACAGAGCCGTTTTCTGCAAGAAGTCTTTCGATGATTCTGTCAGCAAGAGCATTGTCACCAAGAAGCTCTTTAAGTGCTGTTTTTAATTCTTCGAGCTCTGCAGCGTCAACATCGCCTGCAGGAGTTTCCTGTGCAGCACCATTCTGAGAATCTTCTTTTTCCTGAGCAACAATTGCTTCAAGAGCTATAATCTCATTTTCAAGGTCTGCAGCCTGCTGTTCAAGCTGAGTCAGCTGCTGTGATGCTGCATATGAATTGTCAAGATAATCATTGTATGCATCAAGCGCTGTGTTATATGCTGTTCTTTTTTCGTTGAGAACAGTGTTGAGTGAAGTAGTATCGAAGGTTGCAAGCACATCGCCTTTCTTTATACTGTCACCAACTCTTACATTAACGCTTTCCACTACCACTCCGTCAAAAATTGCAAAATTTCCCTGATTTGCAGACTGCACAATTGCAGTAGTGTCAAAGGTTTCTGTTATATCACCTGAAGTAACGTCCACAATCTGTGTTTTAATCGGGTCTTCAGGTTTGAATGTTATGTACAAAACTGCTGCAAGAAGAGCCAACACTGCAACAATAATAATTGCCACGGTAATCTTCTTCTTTTTGCTCCATTTTTTGTTCATAAACATATCCCTCCTATTCTGATTATTTACTTTATAATTTTATCACAGCAAAGCCAAAAAGTAAAATACATATAGTGTTTTTTAAAAGAAAATTAACAAATGCAACACAATTAAACATAAAAGTAACACGAAAAAACAAATAACCGGTCGACAGAAAATTCCAAATGCAGAAAAGAAAAAAATACCGCTGTTATTTTATGGTAACAACGGTATTTTTTCTCATCTTAACCAACAAGCCATTTATATTTTTCCACGCTGTATAAAGGAATAAACGGCACCATAATCGGAACACTTTTTACATATTTCTGATATTCGGGGTCTTTGCCGTAGTTTTTATTCTGTCTTATTTCAAGACGACGTGCACCACTGAACATAACGAAAATAATTCCGATGTAACCAACAGCAACAATTGCCCACTGCCAGCCTGAAACAGCCCCGATTGCTGACACGATAACACCTGTCCAGAAAATCATTTCGCCAAGGTAATTGGGGCAACGCACAAGCCTGTAAAGACCTGTATCAACAAAACGACGGGGATTGACTTTTTTTGCTTTATTCTTCTGAACATCTGCAACTGATTCAAGAACAAGTCCCAAAGCCATAATACCTGCACCTATGTAAACACACACATTGTCTTTTACGTTATTGTGCAGGCGGTAATAAACGCCTGAAACCTGAGTTACATAAAGCAAAGCACAAGTAACCCATATTGCAATTTTCACGCCGAAAGGAACAGACTTGCCGTCTTTTATTTCGCCTTTCATATTTTTCTTATAAGAGCTGCTGCCGAATTCACGTACCGCAAGATATCCGCCAAGACGGCAACCGTAAATAATAAACAGCACACTGCATATAATTGTGCCGATAGTCAGCTGTTTGCCGTAAAGAAGCAGCATCAGAATTCCTTCTCCTGCGATAGAAAAACCATAGCCAAGAGAAATAAACCACACGTAATTTTTAAATCCGATAGAACTGATAACCATAGCCGCAACAAACAGCCACAGAAGTTCGAGTGTAAAAACCATAATTCTTTACTCCCTTTAAATAATAAAAATATTATACAACTATATTAATACTTTTTTCAATACCTTATAATGTCATATGCGGTCAGATTTTTTCACTCCACTCTTTTTCTTTAAAGCTGACAAGCACAAAATCATCTCTTATAAGCAATGGTCTTTTCACAAGCATTCCGTCTGTAGAAAGAAGCTTCAGCATTTCGTCTTCACTCATCTGCGGCAATTTATTTTTAAGGTCCATTGATTTATACAACAAACCACTTGTGTTGAAAAATTTCTTTAAAGGTAATCCGCTTTTATTATACCATTCCGTCAATTCTTCAAAAGTCGGATTATCTATCTTGATATCGCGGATTTCATAATCAATTTTGTTGTCATCCAACCACTTCTTTGCTTTCTGACAAGTGGTGCATTTGGGGTAACAGATAAATTTCAACATAGCAATCACCTTTTTATAAATGTTAACAAAACTTATCTGTTAAAATCCGGAAACTGTAAATAATTGCAGATACAGATTTCATAGAATAAGTTTTCTGTTATTATATCATAACCATCGTACAGATTCAACACTCTGAAAGTAAGTACTTTTGCGGTTCAAGTCCTTATGAACTCTGTTAAAAACAAGCAAAAATTTTCTCGTTTAAAGATATACCACTAATTGAAAAAGTTTCAAAACCACAAAACAGCCCTTTTTATTAACAGAAAAAACTTAAAGTGCACCAACAAATTTTTTATTGAGTGTGATATCACCATTTGCTTCGCAAATAAAAGTAAAATCAAAATTGTTTTCACTGTCCCAACCTCTGACCTTAAACGAATCAGCCAAATCTGATAATTTGGTCAAACCATAATAACCTGTAAACTGCTCTAATTTTTCATATGACAAATCCTGCAATTCTGTCGTCTTAATTTCACTTCCGAAACAACGTTGTTCCTTATGAAAAAATTCAATAGCTAATTTGTTGCCTTTTATAATTTCACAAATCCACTCAACCACATCTTCTTCATCTTCAAAATGACGATGTTGAAAAGAAAAACAAACTATAAATTCGTATTCATCATCATACACAATTATATTTTCATTCCAATCAGGATTAATGATCATCGCGTTGGAAAAATCATCAGAAAAATGTATGTCAAATCCAAAAAAAGATTCTTTCAGAAAGGCAAGTCGATTTTCACTCATCTTGCATTCTCCTTTGCGGTATTGATGGAGGCAATCAGCATGCGACGAATGGTGCCACATTGATTATAGAGGTCAATGGCAATTTCTCTGTTGAGAATATCGGATTTAGCAAACAACTCTAACCAATATTCCGTTTCGTAACATTCTTTTAAAGCAATCTGCAATTTGGCGATAAAGTCTGCTTTTCCGTGAGCATAGTTTGCTTCGTGAAGGTTTGCACCAATAGAGGTAGCAGATCTTTCTAACTGATTCACAAGAGAATAATGGCCCTTAATGGTTTCGCAGAGTTTAATGATTTTAACAGCAAAATCTGTTGAAAGTTCACGAAGTTTTGATTCAGCCATATCAGCACCGCCTTTCTTAAGTAAATTATACCATAATCGTTCATAAGTGCAAAGTGAAATATCCTTCAGATGTGAAATAATGACCTGCGATCATTGTGAAAATTGATGCTAACGCATCAAGTGAAATGAAATAAATCCACTCACGCCCACAGGTATTTCACATTGCGTAGCAATATTTCACACGCAAAGCGTATTTCACAAATCCCATAGGGGATTTATTTCGTTGAAAATGACCCGCATTTGCCATAGACAAATGCGGGTCATTTTCTGGTGCCGGTGACCGGACTTGAACCGGTACGATGTTGCCACCGAGGGATTTTAAGTCCCTTGCGTCTGCCTATTCCGCCACACCGGCGCACCTTGTTTGCAATAATCGCGATACACGCGAGCATTAACACGAATTATTATAAAACAAAACTTTCTTCTTGTCAAGGAAAAAAGTTCTCAATATCAAATATTATTTATAGATTAACTATACAATCTGATATTGAGAACTTGATTTTATGATGCTTTCATTCTGAGTTTCAGTTTATCTGCAATCATCGCAATGAATTCAGAATTTGTGGGCTTACCTCTTGAATTCTGAATTGTATATCCGAAATAAGAAGTCAGCACATCAACATCACCTCTGTCCCAGGCAACTTCAATTGCATGGCGTATTGCCCTTTCAACTCTTGAAGGCGTTGTTCTGAATTCTTTCGCTACTGTAGGATAAAGAAGTTTTGTTACGGAATTCATCATTTCATCATCGTCTATGACAAGAATTATAGATTTTCTCAGGTAGTGATAACCTTTGATGTGAGCAGGTACTCCTATCTGACGCATAATTTCAGAAATCGTTATTTCAAGGTCCTCTGCTTTCCTTTCATTTTCAACGAAATTACCATTGTTTCCCCAATCAACAATCTGCTTTATGCGTTGTGCGAGCACATAGCTGTCAAAGGGCTTTATCATATAATAATCTGCTCCTTCCTGCAGAGCTTCATTTTCAATGCGTTGATTATCAACTCCCGAAATCATAAAAACAACAGGTTTCTTTGAAAATTTTCTTGTTTTCAGTTCACGCAACACACCAAGGCCATCCATATGTGGCATAAAAGTGTCCATCACCAGCACATCAATATTGATTTTTTCCAGCCTTCTGAGCACCTCGTTACCATCTTTGGGCACCATAACAACTTCCATTCCGGCCTCTTTCATTGCTGCACAGTATTTCTCCCCATTCTGTGTTCCCTCTTCCGCAATCATCACTTTAATCGTTTTTTCCATTTTTATCCTCCTGAAAAGTTTATGCAATTGGCAAAAATTGGCAATTATTGCCATTTCTCCAAAACTTTACCATATTTTTCCAATCATTGCAAGAGAAATTTACTTATTTTTCAATACTTGTCAAAAAAAGATTCGCACAAACAAGCTTTTTTCGACCTTGTGTGACAAAATGTTTTTTATACGTTGTTTTTTCACCGCTGACGATATCGGGTTAACAATTTAGTCATAAAAAAGCAATATTTAATTTATTTTAATTTTTTTTACATTGTATTCCATATAGTAAAAATGTTAATATATTAACAAGAAAAAATATATTTTCAAAAAAAAGGAGGTAAGACAATGTTACAGATGCTTTTTGATCTCATCGAACAGATTCTTGTATGGGCAGGCGCAAGTGCTGAAGCAAAAGAAATCGTTGCTCAGGTATTTGATTGGCTCCTTGGTATCGCCGGCTAATCAGCTGATTTTATCAATCAAAAAAATGTGAACACTTTACTTACAAATAAAAAACTCCGGATTTATCCGGAGTTTTTTATTTTGTTTATTAATCAATTGATTTAAGGCTTTCAACCATATCAATGCGTTTTATTACAAAATGCATTACCACATTAACTATAACAGCAAACGCCAGCGTCATACCAACAGCAAAAACATAACTCATCGGTTCAATGATTCTGCCGAACATTACCACGTTAACTTCTGCCTGAGCAACAACAATCTTGTGAAGGAAAACACCAAACACAAGGCCTGCCACAATGGCAATAGCTGTGATTATATAGTTTTCGCGTCCTACATAAGAAGTTGATTCTCTGTCATAGAATCCGAGCACTTTAAGAGAAGCAATTTCTCTTCTGCGTTCATTGATATTGATACTTGTGAGAGTATAAAGAACTATAAATGCAAGAAGTGCTGCAGAAATAATGAAGATTGCAATAACAAGGTTGAGGCAATCGAACAATTCATCAAATGTTCTGATAGTCTGTTCAGCATCAACAACTGCATTGATATCATTATACTTCATAAGTTCAGTTGCAACATCTTCGGCTTTATCAGTGCCTCTGATGCCGTCTTCATATTTTGCATACATATAGTTATACATCACAGGTGCCTGGAAAATCTGACTATACAGAACAGGCGACATATAAACATAGTGGAATGCGTAGTTTTCAACAATACCTGTTACTGCAACTTTGACTGTGAGCGTATCGCTGAATTTAAGGTTAATTGCATCGCCTACTGAAACTTTTGCACGTTTGGCAAATTTTTCTGTTATCAGCACGCCTTTATTGCCAAGCTCATACTTTTCGTCAGTTGTTCTTGACCTGAAATCAACAAAATCTGCAAGTTTTTCGCTTGACTGCGGCACACAAAGGTAAACGCTCAGAGTGTCATCTGAATTTTCAGAGCTGCCTTCAACTGTTTTGTTATAGAACATCATTGCATCTTTGATGTTTTCATTTTTAAGCACGTTGTTATAAATTGCGCTTTCATTTGCAGAAATCTGGCTGTTTTTCAGAGCAATCTGTGCATCAAATGAACTTACACCGCCTTCACCATATTGTGAAGTAAGAATCTGATTAATTGAGTCATTAAGGCCGAAACCTGTAAGCAACAATGCCATACAACCAACTATACCGAAGAATGTTACAAACATACGTTTTTTATTTCTGAAAAGATTTCTCGTTGTAACCTTGGCTGAGAAATTCATATGCTTCCATATAAACGGAATCTTTTCAAGCAACACACGCCTGCCTGATTTGGGAGCTTTTGCACGCATAAGGTCTGACGGTTTTGCTGCCATTTCTTTTCTGCATGAAAGATATGTTGCGATAGTTGTACTTGCCACAGAGAAAACTGTACCTAAAACGATAAGTTTCACAGGGAAAAGAATTGTAAGTTCAGGAAGCTGGAAAACAACCTCATATGCCGTCATAATAGCATTCGGATATGCGTAAAAACCTGCAAACAGACCGATTATTGAACCGATAAATGTTGCCACAAGAGAATATATAAGATATTTTGCTCTGATACTGCCGTCAGTAAAACCAAGAGCTTTCAGAGTACCTATCTGTGTACGGTCTTCGTCAACCATTCTTGTCATTGTTGTAAGCACAACCATTGCCGCAACAAAGAAGAAGAATACAGGGAAAACTTTTGCAAACGCCTCTATATTACCTGCAGTCTGGCCATAGTTTTCATAACCGGGCAACATTTTTCTGTCGTTAACATGCCATTTGGGGTTGCTTGCAGCAGATTCAAGTTTCTTTCTTGCTTCTTCTATATCATATTCTGCTTCGTCAAGCTTAGCGTATGCTTCTTCGTAAGCCTCGTTATACTCAACATCATATTCTGCAAGTTTTACTTTTGCATCTTCAAGTTCCTGTTTCTTTGCTTCTATCTCGGCACGTGCCTGCTCAACTCTCTGGTCAAGCTCTGCCTGTCCGCCTGAAATCAGACCTGCTGCATTGTCAAGATTTTCCTTAGCTGCGTCAAGAGCTGCTTTACCCTCTGCAAGCTGCTGTTCTGCCAGAGGAAGATTGTTTGTTATGGTGGTCGCTTCCATAACGTTGGCAGTGTAAGAACTTGCAATCTGTCTTCTTTCAGTTTTCTTCGCAGCCAACAGATTTTTAAGTTCCGTCAATTCAGGGTCTTCCACAACTACAGTTTCGCCGTTTTCATCTGTAATTGTTTCAGATGGCGGAA
Organism: Oscillospiraceae bacterium; assembly: GCA_015066175.1. Lineage (GTDB taxonomy): Bacteria > Bacillota > Clostridia > Oscillospirales > Acutalibacteraceae > SIG575. Next base: position 61,298 of record SVOW01000006.1, on the reverse strand, counting down.
ACATTGCAATCTGATTTTCGATTTCTTCAATTTCGCCTTTGAGAGCAGTCATCTGCTCATTCTGCTCAACCACAAGCACCTGAAGTTCTTCAAGACGTGCTTTGTACTCATCAACCTGCTGCTGTCCTGCCAGCCATTGCTGATATTTTGCATCATATTCACTTTTGGCTGCATCATACTGAGCCTGACCGTTTGTGATTTCCTGCTGTGTGGAAGATTGCAAAGCTTCCAGCTGTGCTTCTGCTGCTGCTATTTCAGCATCGCCATTTTCCACAAGATTTCTGTAATATTCAAGTTCGGTGAATGCTTCGCCCAGTTCAGCTTCTACTTCCTGTTTTTTTCTTTCATATTCAGCTTCACCTTCAGCAAGCTGCTGCTGATAAGTAGCAGTTACTTCACTGACTCTTATTTCAAGACGTCCCGGAGCGATTTTTTCAATTTTTTCTATTACATCGTTTACATAGTTATAATATTCATCTGAAAAAGGATAAAAATCATCTGCACCCTTTACGGTCGCACACAATTCTGTATAATAATCCGTTTTAAAGGCCTTTTCAGGAACATAAACGAAACAGCCCAGTGTACCGCTTCCTACATCGGTCTGACCTCTTTCAAAAGAAATATATCGTGGAGTTCTGATAACACCAACAATTTTATATTCCGTAACACTGAGTTTATTTTCGATGTTTTCTTCAATGCCTACCAGCTTGATTGTTTTGCCGACTTCAAAACCTTTCGGCGTTGCCATATCACTCTGGTCAATAAGGCATTCATTTTCGTTTTTTGGATATCTGCCTTCTATAAGCGTAAGTCTGTTTATATAATCTTCATTATCTTTGCCCTTATCAAATTCACGGGCAAGGTCAAAATCAAGTCCGTATGCACGGCAGATTGCCTGACCGCCGTCAACATTTGCTGCAGTCCTTCCGTCCACAACAACTGTGCCGTCAGCAAATTTTGAGCCGACAACAGATTCCACGCCTTTGATTTTTCTTATTTCCTCTACGTCACCTTCGTTAAAGCCAACCGTTGATATCATCCAGATATCCATAAGATTATTGCTGTTGTAATAATCGACAGCAGTCTGCTGCATATCAGGTCCTGCGGCACTTATACCTGCATAAAAGCTTATACCTACTGCCACAATGGCGATGATTGAAATAAATCTGGCTTTATTCTTTCTTATTGAACGCAGAGCTTCTTTTATTAACCCTTTGCTCATTTACCAAACAATCCTTTCAATATCAACCGGTTCAGAATTTAACTTGATTGAATTTATCTTGCCACTGCCCATAGAAATGATTCTGTCTGCCATAGGTGCTATTGCCTGGTTGTGGGTAATAACAATAACTGTCATTCCTGAATCACGGCTTGCTTCCTGGAGAAGTTTCAGTATTGTAACACCTGTTTTATAGTCAAGAGCACCTGTGGGCTCGTCGCAAAGAAGAATTTTCGGATTTTTAGCCAACGCTCTTGCAATGGAAACTCGCTGCTGCTCACCGCCTGAAAGCTGTGCAGGGAAGTTATTAAGCCTGTCACCAAGCCCTACCATTTCAAGCACTGTTGCTGCATCAAGAGCATTTTTGCTCATCTGTGTTGCAAGTTCAACATTTTCAAGTGCAGTAAGATTGGGCACAAGATTGTAAAACTGGAAAACAAATCCCACATCGTGTCTTCTGAATTCAGTAAGTTTTTTATTATTGAGAGATGTGATCGACACGCCATCAATAATAACTTCACCTGAAGTTGCATTATCCATACCGCCGAGAATGTTAAGAGCTGTTGTTTTACCTGAACCACTGGCTCCTACAATAACGCAGAATTCACCCTGTTCCACTACAAAGCTTATATCGTCAACAGCTTTAACTTCAAGTTCACCTGATTTGTAAATTTTACTTACGTTTCTGAACTGAACGTAACTGTTAAGTTCGTCATACATTTTATTTAACCTCCTAATATACTCTGCAGCACATTGTTTGCCACAGGTATGGCAGCCTGGCTGCCTGACTGGCTTGAATCTTCAATCATAACAACAATGGCATACGGAAAATCTTCTCTCTGAGAAAATCCGACAAACCATGCGTTATCTCCTCTTCCTGCAACTTCGGCTGTGCCTGTTTTTCCGCACATCTCAAGTCCGGGGAATCGGCTGTCAGTATAATAATTCTGCACATTTGAGCGAAGAAGCTTTTTCAATTTGATTGCAGTATCAGTATTCAACCTTATAACATCTGTAGTTTCGGGCTGTGCCTGATAAAGCACTGTGTCGTCATATGCTGAATGTGTTTCTGCAACATAATATGGTTTTACAGCTTGTCCCTCATTTGCTATTGCACCCATAAGAGTCATCATCATACACGGATTTGCACGTGTTGTATGCTGACCGATGCCTGCCCAACCAAGTTCAATATCAGAAGCATTTTCAACATCAATTGTGCCTGCGGTAAGAGGATGTCGGTCAACTTCAAAAACATCGCCAAAGCCCATTTTTTCTGCTGTCCTCTGGAGTTTTTCGGGACCTAATTCAATTGCCAATTGTCCGAAAACCCAGTTACATGAGCAATTGAGTGCTTTTTCAAAATTAATGTTTCCGTGAACGCTGTTACATATTACTTTCTGACCAAAGCCTTCAACTTCCAGTGCTCCGTCGCAGACAAACCTGCGTGTATAAAGATTCGGAATATTCTCGATTGCACAAGCTGCGGTCACAATTTTGAAAATTGAACCCGGAGTATATGTGAGCATAAGCATCTTGTTATAAGTAGATTCAGGATACTCTTTTTCAAGAATCTCACTGTCTGCAGGAGGATTGCTCGGGTCAAAAGCAGGGGTTGAAACCATACAGATAATTTCACCTGTTTTGTAGTTATAAACACCTACAGTGCCTTTTCTTCCATCCAGTTGCTCATATGCAGTTTTGCATACTTCACCATCAATTGTAAGATAAAAATCTTTGCTTTCATTATCCTGAGCCTGCACATGAAGTCCGTTTAAAATATCGTACTCATATTCAGGGCTTATAGGCACTCCTGTGAATTTACCTGTAATACCAACGCCAAGATACTGTCCGCCGACAGCATGAAGAGTTGCCCTTCTCAGAAGCTCATCATCTTCATTACGGATAAGTTTCTGTATTTCATTGTCATCCTCATCCTTAACAGTTTCAAGTTTCAGAAGACATACACCATTGGCATCGTATACTGTGTTGATAAAATTCATCTCCGGTGCAACGATATAAGGGCTTGCATCATGCGCTGCCCAATCATCGGCATTCTGCACGATTTCATATCCGAGAAAAATCATTCCTCCCAGGTATGCCAATACAACCACCAGCAATATGAAAGTTCGTTTTACTACGTTATGCAAAATTATCCTCCTTTCAGAGAATTGAACAAATATTTATTTTATGCCGTCAACTGTGTTTCCCTGAGTGCTTTAGGATATGCTCTCGGGTCAACGCTCTTTATGAAAGCAAGCAAGGCCCAGCAAGACACAAGGCTTGAGCCGCCACGGCTTACAAAAGGCAATGTAACACCCGTAAACGGAAGCACATCTGTTGTGCCGAATGTGTTAAGGCTTGCCTGCACAACAAGCAGACCTGCCGCACCGATAGCTGCAATTACATAAAAAGAATTTCTTGCTGATTTAGCTGCAGAAATTGAATAAACAAGAATTCCTGCATACGCAATAAGCACAGCAAAGCCTAAAACTATGCCGTATTCTTCACCTATCATACCGAAAATTGAGTCATTATCTGCTTCTTCAAAAGCATAAAGCAATCTTCCGTTTCCGAGGCCTACGCCAAACAGACCGCCGCTTGCAATGCACATCAGCACCTGAGTCTGCTGATAGCCTCTGTTTGAGGGGTCTTCCCACACGTGACGGTAATTCTGGAATCTGTTCAATGCTGTCTGGATACCGGGTATATCTGTCTGATTCATAATTGACAACAGAAGGATAACACCGATAACTCCTGCCACGCCAAGTGCTGCCAATGATTTCCAGTCACCTGAGCGTACATATGCGATTATAACAAATGTTGCAAAATAAATAAGTGCTGCACCGAAGTCTTTCATAAGTGCAAGAGCACCTACACAGCCAAGGGTGAAAATAAGATATTTGAACACACTCTTTGTTGTCTGCAATTTATCAAGAGTTGCAGCACCGACAAAAATGAACGCTACTTTTACAAATTCCGACGGCTGAACAGCCACAGGACCTAAAGATATCCAGTTTTTTGCACCGTTTATTTCAGGTGCAATAAGAAAAGTCAGACCAAGAGTACCTGCTGCAATAATCGCTGCAGGAAAACGCAATTTTGTCACTCTGTCTGCATCAGCAATCAACCATCGCATAACAAGGAAAACAAACACGCCTGCAAGAGTGAATACAACCTGTTTCAGACCATTATCTACTGATTTCCTTGAAATCAACGCAACACCTATTCCGCCAAGGAAAAATGCTATCATTTCAAGTTCAAAGGATTTCTGTTTGATTAATGTTCTCATCAGAAAAACATAAAGCCACTCAACAGCAACATAAGTTGCAAAAATTGTTGCAAAGCCGGAGGAATTTTCTTCAAGATTGCTCATCAATTGCACGCAGGATAAAATCTGGAAAAAAGTTATCAGTAAAAGATACCACAGGTATTTGAACTGTTTTACTTTTTTTGAAACTGCCATCCTGATTACCTCCTTTTATTTTACTTCCACAAATTGGATTTTCGCTCCGCCGATATCAATAATATCGCCTGCTTTTAATATTTTTTCTGTAGTGTACAGGCGGTTATTTACATACACACCATTAGGTGAAAAATTTTTAATTCTCCAACCACTGTTAATATAATGCATTTCAACGTGCTTTCTTGAAACAGTCTGCAGGTTGAGGAAAATATCACAGTTGCGGTCACGGCCGATTGTAATTATTGTGCCGTTAAGATTAAGTGTTTTTCCCGTGGCCATGCTTACAAGGGCGTATTTCTGTATTTTTTTCTGTTGAGCTGTTTTCTTCTTATCGCCGAAATCAGGTGCAGAAAAAATATATGTCACTTCGCCGAAAGTCAGTTTATCCCCATCTGTCAGATTTGCTTTTTTTCTGATTTTCTGACCATTGAGACCTACACCTGTTTTTGAGTCTGTATCAAAAATTATCCATGTGTTTTTTCTTCTGGACACAACACCGTGGAAACGTGAAACAGTAGGATATTTGAGCACTATATCACAGTCGGGGCTTCTGCCGATGGAAGTTTCCCAATAATAAAGCGGGACTGCTTCGCCTGATTTTTCGTTTACAAGGAAAGCAACCGTTTTTGATTTGGGTCTTTTTGAAAACAGTGAAAAAGTGCAACCGATTATAATTACCAATGATAAAACGGCAAAAATCAGACGCGAATATTCTTCAAATATTTCCATCTAAACACACTACTCCTATTATCATAATCACTGTAATTATATAACATCAAAAAAAAAAGGTCAATAAAAATACATTTGTTTTTATAACTTTTAAAGAATATTTAATAATTTCTTGATATGTTTGCAAATTTATCATATAATGATGAAAAGGAGATGTTTAAAATGAGTGTTGAAAAAATTTTTTACGGTGCAACTTCAAGAGGCGAAGATGTATACAAGTATATTATCACAAACAAAAAAGGAATGATAGCGGAAATTATTTCATACGGTGCAACCCTTGACAAACTTTTTGTGCCTGACAAAGAAAACATCCTTGACGATGTACTTATCGGCTTTGATGATATTGCAGGTCATGAAAACCGCTCTGACTATCAGGGAATGACTGTGGGCAGATATGCCAACAGAATCGCAAAAGGTAAATTTACTATCGACGGCACAGAATATGAAGTAACTCATAACGAAGGTGAAACATGCCTGCATGGTGGCGGCGAATTTTCACAAGCAATATGGAGAGGCATCATTGTTGACGATAACAAAGTTGAATTCTCTTATTTCAGCCCCGATGGTTCACATGGTTTCCCCGGAAATATGAATGTAACTGTTACTTATACACTTGACGATAAGAATGCTCTTTCAATCGAATACAGCGGCGTAAGTGATAAGAAAACAATTATGAATTTCACAAACCACGCATATTTTAACCTCAGCGGCTTTGATTCAGGCTCAATCTGTGACCACGAGCTTTATGTCGATGCAGATTATTTCACACCTATTGATTCTGACTCTATACCCACTGGTGAACTCAGAGCAGTCGAAGGGACTCCCTTTGATTTCAGAAAACCCAAGAAAATCGGCGAAAATATCCACGATGATTATGAGCAGTTAACCCTTGCAAGAGGCTATGACCACAACTTCTGCCTTAATAAAAAAGATGATAAATCAGCAAATGTTATTGCTTATGATGAAAAATCGGGCAGAGTTATGGAAATGTTCACCGACCTTCCCGGAGTTCAGCTTTATTGCGGAAACTTCCTTGAAAATATTGACGGCAAAGAAGGAACAAAGATGAACCAGCACGCAGGATTCTGCCTTGAAACTCAGGTTTATCCCGACAGCCCCAATCAGAAAGATTTCCCCAACTGCGTATACGATGCAGGAGAAGAATACAAAACAAAGACAGTTTATAAATTTTCAGTGAAGTAATAACTTACACAAGATAATAATCAAGAATCAATGATTCCGTAAATAGTGCCTTTTTCACAAGGCATTATTTATGGAATCTTTTTCTTTTTCAACCGAAAGATTGACACAACAACTTTCGCGATTATTTTACATTTTGTGCATTATGGCGAAAATTATTAAGAAATATTTTATTGTGTTGACAAACGAATTTTTATATGTTAATCTACACAAGCACTAAAAACTTATACACTTTACAAAATTTGTTAATATATCATAAGTTTTCTATAATTTAGTATAAAAACTTGGTTGTTTTTTCTTTATAAACAGGAGGCCTTTAAAAATGACAGAATACCGTGCAGGTATTGACGTTGGTTCCACAACTGTAAAACTTGCCGTTATAGACAAAGATAACAACATTGTTTTCGGTGTATACCGTCGTCATATGGCTCAATGCCGTGAAGTACTCGCAGAACTTCTCAAGGAAGTTGCTGAAAAAACAGGAATCACAAAACTTAAAATCAATATTACGGGCTCAGGCTCTATCAATTTATCCAAATCGCTTGATATCCCATTTGTTCAGGAGGTAGTTGCTGTTGCAACTGCCTTAAGATGTTATGCCCCCAAAACTGACGTTGCAATCGAACTTGGTGGTGAAGATGCAAAAATTATCTACTTCAAAGGCGGTCTTGACGAAAGAATGAACGGTGTGTGTGCCGGCGGTACAGGTTCTTTCATCGACCAGATGGCTGCTCTCCTGCAGACAGATGCTGCAGGACTTAACGAAGCAGCAAAGGAATATAAGCAGATTTATCCCATTGCAGCAAGATGTGGTGTTTTTGCCAAAACCGATATTCAGCCACTTATCAACGAAGGTGCAACTAAGGCTGACCTTGCAGCGTCAATTTTTCAGGCTGTTGTAAACCAGACTATTTCAGGCCTTGCCTGCGGAAAGCCTATCAGAGGCACAGTTGCTTTCCTTGGCGGTCCGCTGCACTTTATGCCTGAACTGAAAAAAGCATTTATCAGAACACTCAATCTTACTGAAGATTCAATTTCAGACACTGAAAATTCACATCTTTTTGCTGCTGCAGGCGCTGCTATGTCAGAAGGCGGTAGCGAAGTTGAACTTGATGAATTAATTGAGCGTTTCAACAATGGTGTGGAAGTTTCTTTTGAAATGCCGCGTCTTCCTGCTCTTTTTGAAAATGAAGACGAATATAATAAATTTGTTGAAAGGCACAACAAAGCTGTTGTACCTAAAGCAGACATATCGACATACAGCGGAAATTGCTTCCTCGGTATTGACGCAGGCTCAACAACAACTAAAATTGTTCTTATCAGCGAAGACGGAAAGCTTCTTTACTCATTCTATTCAAGCAATGAGGGTAATCCTATCGAAACTTCAAAAAAAGCTATTTCTGAAATTTATGAAAAACTGCCCGAAACAGCACACATTGCAAGAAGCTGTTCAACAGGCTATGGCGAAGGTCTTTTAAAAACAGCCTTTAATCTTGATGAAGGCGAAGTTGAAACAATTGCACACTGCACAGCCGCTTCTTTCTTCGACAAGGATGTTGACTGCGTGCTTGACATCGGCGGTCAGGATATGAAATGTATAAAACTGCGTGATGGTGCAGTTGATACAATTATGCTCAACGAAGCTTGTTCTTCAGGTTGCGGCTCTTTCATTGAAAACTTTGCAAACTCTCTTGGCTATTCTGCCGAAGACTTCAGTAAGCAGGCTCTTTTTGCCGAAAACCCCGTTGATTTAGGTACACGCTGCACTGTTTTTATGAACTCCAACGTAAAGCAGGCTCAGAAAGAAGGCGCAGGTCTTCCTGATATCTCTTCAGGTCTTGCTTATTCGGTTATAAAAAATGCCCTTTACAAGGTTATCAAACTTGCAGACAGCAAAGACCTTGGTGAACACATCGTTGTTCAGGGCGGTACTTTCCATAATCAGGCTGTTTTAAGAGCATTTGAAATGATTTCAGGTGTAAATGCAATCTGCCCTGATATTTCAGGTGTTATGGGTGCATTTGGTGCTGCTCTTATTGCAAAAAACCATTATAACGGACAGCCCACATCTATGACTGACCTTGAAAGTATACTCTCTCTTACATACGAGAGCACAACAACACGTTGCAAAGGTTGTTCCAACAACTGTATGCTTACTATCAATAAATTCCCTGACGGTCGCAGACACATCACAGGCAACCGTTGTGAAAAAGGCGCCGGCGAGAAAAACAGTTCAAAAGCACCTAACATGGTTGAATATAAACTTAAAAGAATTTTCGATTATCCAAATCCGGAAAGCACTCCCCGCGGAACAATCGGTATTCCCAGAGTGCTCAATGTGTATGAAAACTTCCCATTCTGGGCAACATTCTTCCATAAGCTTGGTTTCAGAGTTGAATTATCTCCCCTTTCAGACAGAAAAATCTACGAATTGGGAATGGAAAGCATTCCGTCTGAATCTGAATGTTACCCTGCAAAACTTTCTCACGGTCACGTTCAGTGGCTTATAAACAAGGGTATCAGAACAATTTTCCATCCCTGCATTTATTATGAACGTCAGGAAACACCTGATGCACAGAACCACTATAACTGCCCCATTGTTGTTTCATACGCTGAAAACCTCAAAAACAATGTTGAAGCTGTTACTGACGGTGATGTAAAATACCTGCGTCCTTTTATGGCATTCACAAATGAGCAGATACTGGCAGACCGACTTGTCAAACTCTGCCTTGAAGAATGGTCAATCGACGAAAAAGAAACACGCGCTGCAGTAAATGCTGCATGGAACGAACAGCTTAAAGCTAAAAGCGACATCAGAGAAGAAGGTCGCAGAATACTTGAAGAAATGGAAAAGAACAACGGTTGTGGCATTGTTCTTGCAGGACGTCCTTATCACATTGACCCTGAAATCAACCACGGCATACCTGAAATGATTGCTTCTTATGGTCTTTCGGTATTTACTGAAGACAGCCTTCCTATTGACTTCAATCCTGAAAGACCTGTGCGTGTAAACGACCAGTGGGTTTACCATTCAAGGCTTTACACTGCGGCAGAATTTATAAGCAGACGCGACGACCTTGAACTGATTCAGCTCAACTCTTTCGGTTGCGGACTTGACGCAGTTACAACTGACCAGGTGTTTGAAATTCTTGATAACTGCAACAAGCTCTATACAGTCCTTAAAATAGACGAGGTAAACAACCTTGGTGCTGCAAGAATAAGACTGCGTAGCCTTCTCGCTGCAATCAAACAGCGTCACGAAAGAAAAGTAAAACCTGACCCCAAACCTCTCAATTACCGCAGAACTGAATATACTCAGGCAATGCATGACGATAAATATACAATTCTCGTTCCTCAGTTCAGCCCGATTCACCTTGAACTTGTTGAACCTGTTTTCATCAAATACGGCTTCAATGTTGAAGTTTTGCGTAACGATAACCGTCAGGCAATTGATGTGGGTCTTAAATTCGTAAACAACGATGCATGCTTCCCGTCTATTACTGTTGTAGGTCAGATTATGGAAGCTGTGCTTTCAGGCAAATATAACACAGACAAGCTTGCAATTATTATGACGCAGACAGGCGGTTGCTGCCGTGCAAGTAACTACGTAGGTTTTATCCGCCGTGCTCTTGGCAGTGTGGGACTTTCTCACATTCCCGTTATTTCTCTTAACGCAAACGGTATGGAGAAAAACGAAGGCTTCAAAATCCCGCCTAAAATGCTCCTTGACGCAATTCAGGCTGTTGTATACGGCGACTTATTTATGCGTTGCCTTTACCATATGCGTCCTTACGAAATGGTTAAAGGTTCAGCAAACAAGCTGCACAAAGAATTAAGTCAGCTCTGTATTGACACACTTACAGGAAAAAGTAAGAAATATTCATACAGTAAGCTCTGCAAAAAGATTGTTGCTGATTTCGACAATCTTCCCATACGTGAAGATATCAGAAAGCACCGTGTAGGCGTGGTCGGCGAAATTCTCGTTAAATATATGCCTCTTGCAAACAACCATATTGTTGAACTTCTCGAAAAAGAAGGTGCTGAGGCAGTTGTTCCTGACCTTATGGACTTTGCAAACTATTATCTCTACAAAAATGATTATAAGCACCGTTATCTCGGTTCAAGATGGGTTGCATCTTTGGTTGCACGCGTTGGTGTAAAAGTTGTAAGACTTTTCAAACGTCCTGCTATAAAAGCCCTTGAAAAAAGCAAGCATTTTGAAGCACCTATGAAGATTGAACACGTTGCAAAACTTGCTAAACCATTCCTTTCTCTCGGCAATCAATACGGTGAAGGCTGGTTCCTTGCAGGCGAGATGGCAGAGCTTATCACAACAGGAACGCCCAACATTGTGTGCATACAGCCTTTTGCTTGTCTTCCTAACCACGTTGTGGGCAAAGGTGTTATCAAAGCAATGAAAAAAACTTATCCTAAAGCAAACATCGCTGCAATTGACTATGACCCCGGTGCATCTGAGGTAAATCAGGTCAACAGAATCAAGCTTCTTCTTTCTGCAGCAGACGAAATAGCAAAGAATTAAATTTGGGGAGTGTGTAATGGATATTTTCGAAAAGCTTATTTCCAACTATACTTTCATTTCTGTTTTTTCTTCCTGGTTTTTAGCCCAGTTTATAAAAGGCGTACACGGAATATTCAAAGACAAATCAATCAAAGGCTTGCGGCGTATTGTTGCAAACGGAGGCATGCCCAGTTCACACGCTTCAAGCGTCAGCGCTTTATGTGTTGCAAGCGTTGTGCTTTACGGATTGTCTTCATTTCAATTTGCCGTATCTTTCCTTTTTGCATTGATTGTTATGAATGATGCTTTCAGTGTGCGTTATGAAACAGGCAAACACTCCAAGGTGCTGAAAAAACTGATTAAAGAAAAAGGCGGCGAATTGGATGTCAAACTTAAGGTTGCAATCGGTCACACACCTCTTCAGGTTGTAATCGGCTCTGCTCTCGGCATCGCTATTGCCCTTGCACTTCACTTCTTTGTCTATAAATAAACACAATAAATAAAAAGTGGCTGACACTCTGTGTGTCAGCCACTTTTACTGTTTATTTACTGTTTAGCAGATTTTTCCTGCAAGCCAGAGAATAATGTTAAAGAAATTATTAAGGATAAATTCTACGAAAGTGAACACATAGGGGAATTTCCATTCCCAATCTGAGAAATCATCAAGGTTTCCTTTGAGTGAATCGTCGTAATCCTGCGGGTCAAGGAATGCTCTTGTGCTCATTTTTGCAATGCAGAGATTCTTTGTTGCCTGTCTTAATGCGTTACCCATACCAATGGGATCCTGCTCGTATACTTTCTTTATAACAGAAACGTGTGAGGGATAGTTGAGAATCCACACGCCTGAAAGAATTGTATCGTTACCGTTATAAACTGCAATAACAGGGTTCATATAACCTGTACCTGTCATATTCCATGAATAGTCAGAAACTACAAAACCTTCAAAGCCCCATTCGTTTCTCAACACTTCGTTGAGAAGTGCACCGTTACCGCCTGCCCATGTTGTGCCGATTCTGTTATATGAAGACATTACACCTTTACAATTTGTTTCCTTGATCGGAATTTCAAATGCTTTAAGGTAAAGTTCACGGATTGTCTGTTCATCTGCCCATGTGCATACGCCTTTTCTGTTTGTATCCTGTTCGTTAAGAGCAAAGTGCTTAATTGTAACTGCAAGGCCTTCGTTATGGCAACCAGTAATCATTGCAGATGCCATTTTACCTGAAATAACAGGATCTTCTGAAAAATATTCATAGTTTCTGCCGCCTGCAGGATTTCTGTGAAGGTTAACTGCGGGAGCATACCAGATGTCTGTGCCCATATCTCTCGCTTCTACACCTACGCCCTCACCGAGCTTTGTCATAAGCTCTGTATTCCATGTGCAAGCCATAACTGCTACACTGGGATATGCTGTTGCTGTGTCTGTGAAAAGAATACCTTTTCTGCCCTTGATGCTTGAAGGACCATCGTTATCGCTCGTTGCAGGGATGCCAAGACGTTCAATTCCTCTTGTGCCGTAACCGCCGTCTGCAACCAATTCAGCCATTTCTTCAACCGTAAGCTGGTCAAGGAATTTATCCCAAAGGCTTTCATCTTCGTAAACATCCTGAAGAGTGATAACCTCATCGTAAACTACGCCTGTTTTCGGAACTTCGCCTTCTGTTTGGGGAAGGGGGAAATCGTCTGCTGTTGCAAGACCGTCTGCTTTGTCAAGCTGTCTGAAAGTAGGATATGTGGGTGTGCCTGCTTTTCTTGAAAGAACAGGGAAGCCGTTATATGCATCTTCAAAACGGTTTTCAATTTCTGTACCTGTCACATCGTCATATTTCATAATTTTATCTTCAGCCTGAACATATTCAAAAGAATCAATATGTTCTCTTACATTTTCGCCGATGATAATTTCATATGTGCCTTTTTCCAATATCCATGCTTCGTTTACTTTATGGTCGTAAGAAGCCATATCGTCAATTTCAAAAGTGAGTGTTACAGTTTCGCTCTTACCGGGTTCGAGCATTTCAGTTTTATCAAATGCAATAAGGTTGATTGCACTCTTTTCAATTCCGCCTTCGTAATACGGTGCACTGTAATAAACCTGAACAACGTCTTTACCTGCAACCGCTCCTGTGTTTGTAACTTTAACAGAAACTGTGATTTCGTTTTCCGTAACAGTCTTTTCAACTAATTCTTTTTCAAAAGTTGTGTATGAAAGGCCGTAACCGAATGGGAACTGAACTTTATCTTTTGCAAATGTTTCAAAGTAACGGTAGCCTACATAAATACCTTCAAGGTATTCAATATATGTGCCGTCTTCTGTATATTCATGATTACCGAAGCAAGCACTTGAGGGATAGTCTGCCGTTTTGTAAGCAACTGTATCTGCAAGTCGACCTGAAGGATTAACTTCACCTTTGAGCATCTGTGCCACAGCTGTCATACCGAATTCACCGGGAATCCAGATAATTGCAGCTGCTTTGATGCTGTCGTATTCATCAATCCAACCCATTTCCATAATGTTACCGATATTGAAAAGAACAATAACATTTTCGAAATTCTTATCAAGCTTTTCAACAAGTGTGATTTCTTCATCTGTAAGGTGAAGCACATTGGGGTCAAGGTCAGTTTCTTCCGCACCGATTCTGCTTATTACAAGAATTGCTGTGTCTGAAAAATCTTTCGCCTCGTTCATAACTTTATCGTTAAGTTTTGAGTCGGGCATTTCTTCAAGTGAATCCTTTGCAAGAAGAATTGCAAGGCCGTTATTAATAACAGTATTTTTTGTTTTGGGAAGTGCATTTGAGCCACAATGCTTTTCATAAAGTGCACGAAGGCTCTCGTTATATTCGATACCCGCTTCATCAAGTGCATCATAGAAAGTTACAGGGTCATCAGAAACAACGCCGCCTGAACTTGAGCTGCCGATAAACGGGCAGACTGAACCTGCACCGAAAACATTGACTTTTTTGCCGTCAAGAGGAAGAACATTATCTTCATTTTTAAGAAGAACAATACCTTCAGCTTCAATTTCAACTGCTGTCTTTGATGTTTCTTTGATAATTTCAGGGTCGATGTTACCGCTTACTGCAAAAACAAGTGAAAGCGCTGAAATCACAATGGAAAACACAAGAACCATTGAAATAATTCTTTTCATTCCTTTTTTCATTTCTATCCCTTCCTTTAATGAAAAATGGTAGTATCAAAAATTCTTTTGGATTTCCGATACCACCTTGTAGTTATAATACAAAATTTTATAATCAATGTCAACTGTTTTTATAAAAATATACTAATTTATATCCTGTGGATATATGATAGCTGTCATTTTTCTTATTTTATCCATCTGTTCAGTGATAAAAAGTGTCTGTTCAGGTGTTACTATATCACTTTCTGTCATACCTTTTCGTACACAATCACAGAAATGTTTAATCTGTTCTTCAAATCCGTTACCTGCGTAAGGAACAGAAATTGTTTCGCTTTCACCGTTATTCAACTGAATATGTATTTCCTGAGGTGCGTAAAATCTGGGAAGACGTGCATATCCTTTACTGCCGTAAACAAATCCTTCATTTGGCTTTCTTAAAAGTGTTGCACTTGAAATATCTGCAATTTTTTCATCTTTATATTTCATAAGCACACACATATGGCTGTCTGTGCCGTTAAAGTAAGTGCATTCCGCTTTTATATCGGTAACATCTTTGCCCAGATACCAGCTTGCAAAATTAAGCCCGTACACACCCACATCAAGAAGTGAGCCGCCTCCGTTTTCAGGCTTGAAAACATGATGGTCCATTTCGTCTTCATCCATTGTATAGCAGAATTTTCCTTCAACTGCAAGGATATCACCGAAAACTCCTTCTTTTACAAGTTGCAGCATTTTAAGTGTGCCGGGCACAAGCCTTGCCCACATTGCTTCCATAAGAAGAACATTATTTTCTTTTGCACAACTGAACATTTCCTGTGCTTCTCTTAAATTTACTGCCATAGGCTTTTCGCAGAGAACGTGTTTTTTATTGTTCATCATAAGCATGGAACAAGTAATATGTCCTGAATGAGGCACTGCAATATATGCCGCATCAATAACGTCAGACTGTGCCATTTTTTCGTAACTGTCAAAACGCACGGGGATTTCAAATTCATCGCCGAATTTTTCTGCATTTTCTTTTGTCCTTGATGCCACTGCAACAAGCTCTGCTTCTTCTACATTTTTAATTGCATTTGCAAAACGGTGAGCAATAGTGCCTGTGCCTACAATGCCGAAACGTAATTTTTTCATAACAACACACCTCTTTATTTCAATATACATTTTTATTATACATTTCATAAAATAAAAATCAACACCCCTTGACGTTTATCAACTCAAAAGTATATAATTATATAAACCAAAAAGACGGAGGTCTGTTTTATGAACAAATATGCAAGATTCAGGTATCAGCCTTGTATCCCTCTCGGCGAAGACGGAAAATGTGTTACTGCTTCTTTAAAGCACGTTAATCTTTCAAGAAGAGCAGCCACAGAAGGTATGGTACTTCTTAAAAACAAAGACAATGCTCTGCCCCTTAAAAAGGGTGAAAAAATTGCTCTTTTCGGCAAAGCAACTATTGAATACATAAAAGGCGGCGGCGGAAGCGGCGACGTGCACACACCTTACATCTGCAATATCTTCGAAGGCTTTGAAGAAAAAGATGTGAAAATCTATATGCCCCTTATTGATTTTTATAAAGATTATGTAAAAAGAGAAAGCGTAAACATTCCCACTCAGGCACAGATTAATGCAACATGGGACATTGTTAACGCAATGGAATTCTGCACAAAGCGTGACGATATGACTTACGATACATTCGCAAGTATGCATGTGCCTGAAGCAGAAGTGCCGGCGTCACTTATTGAAGACGCTGCTAAAAACGCAGACACTGCGATTATCACTCTGAGCCGTTTTTCTGCTGAAGGTGTTGACCGCAGACCTCAGGGCGGTGACTACTACCTTTCTAATTTGGAAAAAGACCTTATCACAAAAGCAGGCAAACTTTTCAGCAAAGTTATTATTGTAATAAATTCAGGTGCTACAATCGACTGCGAATTTTTAGCAGAAAATGACGATGTTGATGCAGTGCTTTTCTCTTGGCAGGGCGGACTTGAAGGCGGTGCTGCAATTGCGGATGTGCTCTGCGGTGACGTTAACCCCTCTGGTAAACTTGCAGATACAATCGCAAAATCATATGATTATTTCCCCTGTAAAGATGATTTCTGGGAATGCTTTGACCACCTTGATTATTCAGACGATATCTATGTAGGTTACCGTTATTTCGAAACAATTCCCGGTGCAAAAGAATATGTACGCTATCCTTTCGGATTTGGCCTTTCCTACACAACATTTGAAATCACATCAAAACTCGCTATTGAAAACGAAGGTAAAATAGTTGCAGTTGCAAATGTTAAAAACACAGGAGCGGTTGCAGGTAAAGAAGTTATTCAGGTTTACTACAGTGCTCCTCAGGGAAAATTAGGAAAACCTGCACGTGAACTTTGTGCTTACAAGAAAACAAAGCTTCTCTCACCCGGTGAAGAAGAAACTCTTGTTCTTTCTTTTGATATCAACGACATGGCAAGCTTTGATGACCTTGGAAAAGTTCAGAAATCAGCTTATGTGCTTGAAAAGGGTGCTTATAAATTCTATCTGGGCACAGATGTAAGAAGCGCAGAAAAGCTTGATTTTGAATACGTAGTAGCTGAAGACACAGTTACATTACAGCTTAAAAACTGGTGCAAACCCTTTAAACTTGCAAAACGTATGCTTTCTGACGGAAGCTTTGAAAGCCTTCCCACAGGCGAAGAAAGCTACTTCTATGCAGAAAACAAGCCCGTAGATGTTACTGCTCCCGAAAAAGAAATCGGTTTTGACAAAGTGGGCGAAGAAATTTCAATGGATGAATTTGTAAGACAGTTCACTCTTGATGAGCTTATGTATTTTGTAGGCGGTCAGCCGCCAACGGGCGTTGCAAACACAGGTTGTTTCGGTCCCCTCAAGAGACTCGATGTTCCTGCTGTGCCCACAGCAGACGGTCCTGCAGGTTTACGCCTTGAGCCCGAAACAGGAATTCCCACAACTGCATGGCCCTGTGCTACACTCCTTGCATGTACATGGGATCCCGACCTTATTTCTGAAGTTGGTGCTGCAGGCGGTGCTGAGCTGCGCGAAAACAATTTAGGAATCTGGCTTGCTCCTGCACTTAACATTCACAGAGACCCTCTCTGCGGAAGAAACTTTGAATATTATTCAGAAGACCCGTTGGTAGCAGGTAAATCTGCTGCTGCAGCAACAAGAGGTATTCAGTCAAAGAAAGTTGCAGTTTCAATAAAACACTTCGCTTGTAACAACAAGGAAGCTAACAGAATGGGTTGCGATTCACGCCTTTCAGAAAGAGCTTTACGTGAAATTTATCTCAAGGGCTTTGAAATTGCAGTTAAAGAAGCTGACCCCTACACATTAATGTCATCATATAATCTCATTAACGGTCAGCACACATCGGAAAGCTATGAACTTCTTACAGGAATTCTCCGTGATGAATGGGGCTTCAAAGGAATGGTTGTTACTGACTGGGGTGTTAAAAACGACCCTGTCAAAGAAGTTAAAGCAGGTAACGATATGAAGATGCACTGCGGTTATCCCGAAGACCTGAAAGCAGCTTACGATGCAGGTAATCTTACACGTGCAGACCTTGAACTCTGCGTTAAGAGAATACTTGAAATGTTTACAAAACTTGTGTGATTTTTATTTACCGGGAAGCAGATTGTTTCCCGGTTTTTATATATGAGGTGAATTTATGCTTTGGAATAATTTTGAAACAGATGAATTTATTTTCGAAGGCCACGAAGCAAGCGTTGTCATACCTGAAAACAAAAATACAAACCCTGTTTTAGCCCTGAAAACTGAGTATCAGAATGCTTTCCCTGAAACTGAAATCGAATTTTTAAACAGAGGGCATTTTGTGGCATTTATTGAAAATGATAACCGTTGGGGCACTGATCAAGACCTTGACAGAAAAGCCCGCTTTGTAAAATTTGTCAGCGAAAAATATGGTTTGCAGGAAAAATGCATTCCCGTAGGAATGAGTTGCGGCGGTCTTATCGCAATTAAATTTGCAGCAAAATATCCACAGCTTGTTTCCTGCCTTTACATTGATGCTCCCGTTGTGAATTATATGAGCTGCCCTTGCGGTTTCGGCATAGGCGAAAGATTAGATGACGAAAATTTCACAGAAATACTTACTGCACTTAATATGAAAAGTATTTCTGAGCTTATCTGCTACAGAGAAACTCCTCAGGACAAAATCCCTGATTTAATAAAAAACAAAATTCCCATTGTTATGGTTGCAGGTGACAGCGACACTGTTGTGCCTTATGTTGAAAACGGTATTCTTATTGAAAACGCTTACAAAAAGGCATCACTTCCTATTGATATTTTCATAAAAAAGGGGTGCAACCATCATCCACACGGGCTTGAAAACCCTGCAATTGCAGTTGACAGCATTCTGAACAAAATTTCTGAATTTTGTTGACGGATTTTGAAAAATGTGCTAATATATTTCCATAAATCCTATTCCAAAAGGAGGAATATCTTATGAAATTTAAGAAAACTTTAGCAGTTATTATGAGCATTCTTATGCTTTTTGCAATTGCTCCTGCAGCTATGGCTGCTGACACTGCAGAAGTTAATTACACAATCGACAACCCCTATCAGAATGTAAATTTTGAAACAGACAATGTTTACAAAGCTGACCTTCATTCACACACAACATTGAGTGACGGCAACAACACTCTCCCTGAAATGGCAGAAAGACACTATGAACTTGGTTTTGATATTTATGCTGTCACAGACCACAGTTCTGTTTTCTATAGCTACACAGAACCTCAGCACGTTGACGTTATGAAACTTTTCAGCCTTGTTAAAAATGGTTTTGTAGACAGCACTGCTCTTTCTGAATCAGGCACTGCAGCAAACGGAAAAGCATATACCGTTACAACTTCTAAAGCAGGCGATCAGTATTATGCTCAGACCGGTGGTCAGCAGATGATGGCTGTTCCTTTCGGCAATGAACAGAACGGTACATCTTTCAACAACGCTCACATCAACACATGGTTTGTTGACTACGGTCACGGTAGACTTGGCGGCACAAGCTACTATGAAGATGTTATCAAAGCAGTTGATGAACTTGGCGGTTTGAGCGTTATCAACCATCCCGGTGAATACACAAACGCAAGAGACGAAATTTACACTGCAGACGCATATAACAAAGATGATATTATGTACAGCTACAAAATCAGAAAATTCGAGCATCTTCTCATCAACTATGATTCTTGTATCGGTATTGACATCAACAGTAAAGGCGACGGCAGAACACGTTTTGACAGAAAACTCTGGGATATTATGCTTCAGGACCTTCTGCCCATAAGCAGAAACGTTTTTGCTATTGCAACATCTGATGCTCACAACCTTGACATTGTTGATTCAGGTTATACAATGCACTATATGCCCGAACTTACTTCAGATAACCTCCAGAAAAACATGTCTGAAGGCGGTTTCTTCGCAGCAAGCAAATATGTAGGCAACTATGATGAACTTGTAACACTCCGTGATGAACTCAAAAACATCAACACAGAAGAAGCTCAGGCTCTCTTTGCAACTCTCGACGCACTCGTAAAGAGCAGTGCAGAAGAAATGGCAAACGGCGGAGACGGACACAAATACGAAGCTCCTGCTGATGCAGCAAGCCCCCTTTTCACAAACGTAGTTGTTGATGAAAAAGAAGATACAATCACACTTACTGCTGAAAACGCACTTGTTGTTCATTGGATTGCAGACGGTAAAGTTATCCACGTAGGCAACACAATTGACCTTGACGATTATTCAGACGAAATCAGAAATTATGTCCGTGCAGAAGCATATGGCACAGGCGGCGTTATGTATACACAGCCTTTCGCACTTGATTATAACGGCGTTCCCAGAGGCGGCGATTTCGGCGATTACTTTGACTGGGGTGTTATCGCATCAGCAATCTGCGACAATCTCGTAAGATTTCTCGCTGCAATTCTTCCCGTTAACCTTATCGTTAAAATCTTTGCATAATTAACATTACGTTAATATTTTTCATTAAAATAAACAAAAACGTCTGTGGTTTTTCTACAGACGTTTTTTCTATCCTCGTTGATTTCCTGCAAAAATATGGTATAATTAATTGATACATTTTTTTAAAAGTATTAAAGAAAGTAAAGGAGATTAAATCATGAAAGCTATCTTTATGAAAATTCTCACCGCCCTCTCAGCATTCCTTATGCTGTTTTTAAGCCCCGGCGGTCAGATCAGACAGCCTGCAGCATCTAAAAAGTGCCCCGCTTTTTATGGTGAAGCAGCAGTAGCTAACCCTCTTGAAGATGAAGGAAATCTTCCCATTCCCCAGCATCCTTTCCTTGCTCCCGAAGGCACAAATGGTATGCACGGCAATGGCTACAACACAGACACATACGATTATACGGGTCCTCTCGGCATCAACCCCGTTGTTAAATCACGTTCAATGAACGTTTTCGGTGGTCTTGTTGCAACACTTATGTTTGACTCACAGGGCAGAATTATGTGCATCAGCGGTAACGTAGTTGGCTTCCGCCTTCTTCTTATCGACGCTGACACACTTGAAATTCTTGCTGAAACAAGACTTCCCCAGCGTCCTTCTACAGTTGAAGCTATCAAGACTTTCAACTTCAGCGCAATTTCATCTGACACATCAGGCGGTGCTTACTGCCATCTTCTTAAAGGCGACAGACCCATCATCGGTAACTCTGACAACATTATCCAGATTTACTACATAGATGAATCATCAGGCAAACCTGAATGGAAAATCGAAAAAGAATACGATGTTGACTCTTACCTTCCCGAAGGCTCACATCTTACAGACGCAATGCCTGACTACGAAGGCAACATCTGGTTCCTCACTCGTCCCGGTGAAGTTGGTTACATCGATGCTGAAACAGAAAAAGTTCACGTTTTGAACATTAAAGATCTTACAGGCTTAAAAGATGAAAACGAAGAAATCCAGAACACATTCGCTATCTGCGAAGACGGTATCTACATCGTTTCTGACAGAGCTATGTATCGTTTCGAAATCGGCGAAGATAAACTTCCCACATACACATGGAGAACTCCTTACGACAGAGGTACAACTCTCAAACCCGGTGCTATCAACCAGGGTTCAGGTACAACACCCACACTTCTTGACGTGCCCGTATACGATAAAGAAGGCGAAGGTGCAAAACAGGTTGGCGTAAGAAAGCTCTGCGCTATCACAGACAACGCTGACAAGCAGGTTAACATCGTAGTTTATGACCGTACAACAGGTGAAGTTGTTGACCAGTATCCTCTCTTCACTCCCGGCAAATCAGTAAGTGAAAACTCAATCGTTGCTTACGGCCGTTCATTCATCATTGAAAACAACTATTCAGAATCAGGCGCAGGCTTCCTTGAAAATAACCCCACAAGTGAACCCGGCGTTACAAGAGTTGATATGAACTATGACTGCACAAAGCTTGAACTTGCATGGCACAGTAACGAAGCTTCTGCAACAGTTGTTCCCAAGATGTCAACAGAAAACGGTATTCTCTATCTCTACACAAGAGTTCAGAATGACGATATTCCCAAGAATGCAGTTGCATGGTACTTCACAGCAGTTGATTTCAGAACAGGTGAAACACTCTACAAAGTATTCACAGGTTGCGGTAAAAACTGGAACAACTCTTATGGTCCTATCACAATCGGCCCCAACGGCCATGCTTATGTAGGCGTATTCAACGGACTTATCTCTATTGAAGACACTCCTGCATAATAATCATTAAATAACATTAAACACCTGACAGGTTTCAAATCTGTCAGGTGTTTTTTCAATCTTTCTTCTTTCCATAATGCGAGATGAAAAATAATTGTTTTTCTTTTTATATTATGATATACTTTTTTCATGCATTATATAAATTATAATTTGAATGCAAAGTGCATAGTGCATAGTGCAAAATTGCGGGTGGGCAAAGCCCACACCCAAACATAATAGCGTCGCAGACCCGAAACTCTGCATTTTGCATTCTGCATTCTACACTAAAATTATAATTTATCAGCATATTTCGTTTACAGGATCCCCTTAAAAACGTAATGGGAGCTGTCAGAATCTGCGATTCTGACTGAGGGGATTTTTCGTTTAAATATGAGGTGAAAAATATGAAAGAATTTTATTTGCTTTGCAATGCACATTTAGACCCTGTTTGGCTCTGGCAACGGCAGGAAGGAATGGCAGAGGCTATTTCCACTTTCCGCGTTGCCGCAAAATTCTGCGAAGAATATGACGGCTTTATTTTCAACCACAACGAATCTGTTCTATATGAATGGGTTGAAGAAAATGAGCCTGAGCTTTTTGCAAAGATTCAGAAGCTTGTAAAAGAAGGCAAATGGCATATTTTCGGTGGCTGGTATTTACAACCTGACTGTGTTATGCCTTCAGGCGAATCACTAATCCGTCAGATTGAAACAGGCTCACATTATTTTATGGAAAAATTCGGCATAAAAACAAAAACAGCCGCCAACCTCGATTCTTTCGGTCACACAAAAGGTCTTGTGCAGATTCTTAAAAAATGTGGCTTTGAGCAATATGTTTTTCACCGCCCTTACGGAATTGTTGATGAAGAAAACTTCATCTGGAAGGGCTACGACGGCAGTGAAATTATCGGCCACCGTGCTTACGGCGGTTATAATTCAGGCAAAGGCAAAGCCACTGAAAAAATTGACCGTTTCATTGACGATGCAGTTGACGGACCTAATATGCTTTTGTGGGGAATCGGCGACCATGGTGGCGGACCATCAAGAATTGACCTTAAAAAAATTGATGAATATATTAAAAATCACAAAGATATAAAAATAAAACATTCTTCCTGCGATGAATATTTCAGCCTTGTTGACAAAGAAAACCTCACTACTGTAATTGACAGGTCTATGGTGCATTGTATGGTTGGCTGTTACACATCTATGGTAAGAATCAAGCAACTTCACAGAGCTCTTGAAAACGACCTGGGAATATGCGAAAAAATGATTGCCGTAAGCGGAATTGACTACGACAAAAAAGCACTCAGCGAAGCAGAAAAAGCACTTCTTTTCTGCGAATTTCACGATGTGCTCCCAGGCTCTATGATAAAAAGTGCAGAAGAAGATTCTGTGCGTCTACTTAATTACGGCAGAGAAATCACGTCGAAAATTTGTGCAAAAGCATTCTTTAAACTTTGCGAAGGTCAGGCTGAAGGCAAAGCAGGCGAAGTTCCTGTTCTTGTTTTCAACCCCAACCCCTACTCTGTCACTCAGGATATTGAAGTTGAATTCCAGCTTGAAGACCAGAACTGGAACGACAATGAAGTGACTGTTGTTAATGTACGCAATGAAAATGGTAACATTCTCCCCACACAAAACGAGCAGGAGGAATCAAACCTGAATCTTGACTGGAGAAAACGTGTTGTTTTCCGAGCAGAACTGAAGCCTATGTGCATTAACCGCTTTGATTGCGAGCTTACAAGAATAAACGCTGAACGCAGACCTGTTGAAAACTGTGAAGAAAACGAAAATCAGTTTATTCTTAAAAATAAGTTTATGGAAGTACGCATCGGCAAAAAAACGGGACTTATCGAGAAATATTTTGTAAACGGCTCTGACTATATTTCTTCACCCAGCGGTAAAATAATAGTCTGCCGTGATAATGAAGACCCATGGGGAATGACAGTTGACAGCTTTGGCGACAGAATTGGCGAATTCACTCTGCTTTCAAAAGAAGAAGCAAACGAATTCAACGGCTACCCTGACGAAAATTTTGAAAATGTAAGAATAATTGAAAACGGAAAAGTAAGATGCAAAATTCAGGCAACCTTCAGAAACAGGAAATCATTTGCAGTTGTTACTTACACCGTTCCGAAAAACGATTCCTACATCGACATAAACGTAAAAACTTTCACAAACGATGTAAACACAATGTTTAAACTTTCTTTTTCTACTCCCTTTGAAAAATCACAGGCGATTTCGCAAATGGCTTTCGGCAGAGAAGAAATGGAAAAAGAAAACAAAGAAGTTGTATGTCAGAAATGGTGCGGACTTTTTGAAAAAGAAAAAGGTCTTGCAATTTTAAACAAAGGCACTCACGGCTACAGTGCAGACAAAGGCGAAATCAACATTTCACTTCTGCGCACTGCCGTATGCTCTGCTCACCCCATACGTGACAGAAGAATTGTGGACCATGACCGTTTCCAGAATCACATTGATATGGGTGAACGCGAATTTAATTTCCGATTAAGCACAGATATTTCTCACCTTGATAAAGATGCTGAAAGTTATAACCAGCCTGCATATTCACTCGCCTTTTTCCCTTCCGGAAATGGAGAAAAGAAAGAAACTTCCGTTGCAATTTCTGACGACAGAATAATTATGTCAGGCTACAAAAAACTTGATGACGACTCTGTGAGAATTCATCTTTACAACAGCACAGATGAAAACATTTCTGCTAAACTTAAAACACCTGAAAATATTTTCGATTTTACTTTCACACCATTTGAAATAAAATCGTTTAAAATAAAAGGTAAAGAAATGGCAGAATGTGAACTCTGTGCATACTGATATTTTATTGACGTAATTTATATTATCGTGTATAATACTTTCATAATTTTGTGGAGGCGGTTTTGTGAGAACAGTAAGAGATTTTTATGATTTTCTTGACGAATTTGCACCTTTTTCTTCTCAGGAAAGTTGGGATAACAGCGGACTTTTAGTGGGAAGCTTTGATAAAGAAGTAGGCAGAGTTGCTGTTGCACTTGATCTGAACAAAGAAACTCTGGAGCAGGCAATTTCACTTGAAGCTGACCTTATAATCACCCATCACCCTGTTATTTTTAAAGCACAGAAAACTTTTCTTTCCGACTGTGTACCTTATAAACTTGCAGAAAATTCAATAAGCCTTATTGCAACACACACTCCTTTTGACGCTGCAGACGGCGGTGTGAATGATATTCTCTGCGACCTGCTTGAGCTGACAAAGGTGGAAATCCTTTCAACTTCAATGAGCGAAAATCTTTTACGTGTAGGTTTTACTGACAGAACATCTCCTGAAGATTTTGCCCGTTTTGTTTCACGTCAGCTTGGTGCAGATGTGCGTTTCTGCGATGGCGGAAAAGAGATTGAAACTGTCGCCGTATGCTCAGGTGCAGGTGCTGATTTTGCAGAAGAAGTTGCAGAATCAGGCATAGACGCTTTAGTTACAGGTGATGCTAAATATCACGAGTTTCTCGATGCAAAAGAAAACGGACTTACCCTCGTTGCAGCAGGACATTTCGAAACAGAAAACCCTGCTATGGCAATTTTAGCAAGCAAACTCCGCGGAAGATTTTCAGAAACTGACATTATTGTTTTATCACAGACTAACCCTATTAAATATCTTAAGGACTAATTTTTATGGCACTTGACGGAATTTTTTTAAAACAAGTAAAAAACGAAATTGAAAAAGAAGCTGTTTCAATGCGTGTGGAAAAAGTGCATCAACCTTCAAAAGAAGAATTGGTGCTGATTCTCCGCGGCAGAAACGGTCAGAAAAAACTTCTGCTTTCTGCACGTGCAAACAGCCCTCGTATTCACTTTACTTCTCATGCACCTGAAAACCCGAAAACTCCGCCTATGCTTTGCATGCTTTTAAGAAAGCATCTTACAAGCGCTATGATTACAGGTTTCCGTCAGGTTGACAGCGACAGAATTTTATTTGTTGACTTTGATTCTACAAATGAAATCGGTGACAGAGTTAAACTTTCCCTGGTCATTGAAATTATGGCACAGCACAGCAATATAATTCTCATAAATACTGAAACAAATGTAATTATCGATTCATTAAAACGAATTGATTTTTCAACTTCATCTGTAAGACAGATTTTACCGGGTCTTACTTACGCTCTTCCACCGAAACAATTCAAACTTGATTTGTTTACAGAAAATGCAGAAAAAATCTGTAAAAAAATCCTTTCATTTTTAAATAAAAATTTATCATCGGCAGTTTTATCTTCTATCGAAGGCATTTCGCCCGTTATCAGCCGTGAAATTGCTTTTAAAGTGACAGAATATGACAAATTCTGCAGTGAACTTAACGAAGAAGAAATACAAAAGTTGCAGGCAGTTATTGAAGAAATTCAGGACATAATAAAAAATGAAAAAACTTGTCCTTTTGTTGTGGAAGATGAAAATTCACGCCCTGTTGATTTTGCATTTATAGAAATCAATCAATACGGAAATGTAAGAAAAAGTGTTGAAGAAGAAAGTTTTTCTTCACTTCTTGACAGATTTTATTATGAACGTGACAGGCTCGAAAGAACAAAGCAACGTTCAGACGACCTTTATAAAAAACTTAACAATTTAATCCAGAGGACTGCTAAGAAAATAAATCTGCAGACTTCTGAACTTGCACAGTGTGCTGACAGAGAAACCTTGCGTATTAATGCAGAGCTTATAAGTGCAAATCAGTACAGACTCCGGAAAGGCGTAACTTATTACGAGGTTGAAAATTATTATGATAACAATAATTTAATCAGAATAAAAGCCGACCCTGCTCTTACGCCTACTGCAAACTCGCAGAAATATTTTAAAGAATACAGGAAAGCAAAAACTGCAGAAAAAATGCTGACAGAGCTTATTGAAAAAAACAAGGAAGAGCTTGAATATCTTGAATCTGTTCTTGATTCGCTTAACCGTGCAGACGGCGAAGATGAAATAATTGAAATCCGCCGTGAACTTGCTGACAGCGGTTATTTAAAATCAAAACAAAAAGATTCAAAAAATAAAAACGCGAAATCACTTCCGCCCAAAAAATATATTTCCCAAGATGGGTTTACAATTTTAGTTGGCAGAAATAACATTCAGAACGATAAACTTTCTTTGAAAACTGCACGCGGAAATGACATGTGGCTTCACACTCAGAAAATTCATGGTTCTCACGTGATTATTGTTTCCGACGGAAAAGAAATTTCTGACACTGCTATCGAGCAGGCCGCAATTCTTGCAGCGTATCACAGCAAGGCAAGAATGTCTTCTCAGGTACCTGTTGATTACACGCCTGCAAAAAATCTTAAAAAGCCGAACGGAGCAAAGCCGGGCTTTGTGATTTACCACGTTTATAACACCTTATTCGTAAAACCTGACGAAAAGCTGGTTGAAAAATTATCAGCTGAAAATAAAAATTAAAAGCATTGAATAAATATCTCCTTTCTGCAAAAAATAAATCTGACGGGAGGAGATGAAAAAATGCTTGATAAAATATCCTTGGTGCTCGTCATCATCGGTGCTGTAAACTGGGGCTCAATCGGACTTTTTCAGTTTGATTTGGTTGCGTGGATTTTCGGCGGTCAGGATTCAATCCTCAGCCGTATAATTTACACACTCGTTGCCCTTGCAGGTGTATGGTGTATTTCACTCTTGTTCAGAAGAACAGATGAATTAGTCGAGTCTACAAGCATAAACGAAGATGTCAGATAACAAAAATGCCGATATACTTTAAAGGTATATCGGTATACTTTCAGGTGAAAAAGATGAAATATTACATAAAAAATATAAATGATTTTTCAGAAGAAAAGTTGACAAAATATCTCAGCCTTTTAGATGAAGAAAAACTTTCTCAATACAATGCAACAACACACAAAGCAAGAAAAAAAGTTACTCTGATTTCAAACGGTCTTGCAAAAGAAAAAATTGCAGAAGAATATAGCATTGATGTAAAGGATATTGTTTTTTCTGTCCATACAAACGGAAAACCTTTCTGCAAAAGTCACACAAATATTCATTTTTCAATCAGCCATTCAGGAACTTTTGTTGCAGTTGCAATAAGTGATAAAGAAATCGGAATTGACATTGAATTATTAAAAGAACCTTCAGAAAAAATAATCAACAGAGTTTGCTGTGAAAATGAAATCAATGTGATAAATTCAAGTGAAAACAAAAAAGAAAAATTCACTGAAATATGGACTGAAAAAGAAGCATATTTAAAAGCCCTCGGCACAGGAATTGACCGAGAGCTTAAAACAGTTGACACAACAAAAATGGATTTTGTAAATGAATACTCCGATGAATTTATTTTGTCCGTTTTTTCTCTCTGAAAAACATAAGTCCGAACAAAATAACAAGAGGGAAAACTGATGCTGCAAGCATACCCATTCTCAGACCTGCCTGCTCGGCATCAAGTGAAAACCTGGTAGCAAAATTTACTATCTGCTCATTCTGACGTGCAATATCCGAAACTTTGCCTGAAAGCCACGGACCGAAAGAACAGCCTAAATCTCCGCAAAGAGCAAGCACGCCAAACATAGACGCTCCGCCTTTCGGATATCTTGATGAAGCAAGAGTAAGTGTACCCGGCCACATTATGCTCACGGCAAAGCCACACAATGCACATCCTGCAAGGGATATAAACGGATTAAGCGAAACTGCTGCCGTTACATAACAGACAAAGCTGCCTGCAGAACATACCATAAGAGCTTTCTGCAGATTGAATCTACCTTCTGTTTTTCCGCAGACTGTACGGCCGATAAACATAAACACTGCAAAAAGGCAAGGGCCTAACAAATCTCCTACAACCTTGCTTACGCCAAGACCTTTTTCAGCAAACATGGAAGACCATTGAACCATTGAAAGTTCAGATGCTCCGCCACCTACCATAACAATCATGGCAACTATAAAAATCCTCGATGAAAATAATTCTTTCAACGGGGTTTTTTCTTCTTCTGAAAGAGTTCTTCTCATTGGCACTCTTGCAAAACGATATGTGTTATATGCAGGAACAAGTGCGAGAAGCCATGCAAGAACATACCAGTATTGCTCTCCGAAAATTTTAATAAAAACAGTTGTCACAACAACGGTCAGGCACTGACCAAGGCAGTAAAAAGAATGAAGAATACTCATTGCACCACTGTCAAGCTCGTCTGAAATAGATTCCACAATCGGACTTAACACAGTTTCCTGAAAACCTGCGCCTATTGCATATATAATTGAACATATTATAAGCGCAACATACGAATGAGTCATCACTCTTGGCAAAATGCCAAGAAGCACAAGACCTATTGTTGAAAAAACATGAGATATTACTGCAGTGAGCCTGTATCCCATTTTGTCAACCCATTTAATGCTGAAAATATCAACTGCAAGCTGTGTTAAAAACAAAGTGGAAACAAGTGTGGCAAGCTGTGAAATTGTAATTCCAAGATATGTTCTGAATATAACAAACAGAAGCGATGGAAAATTATTTATTATTGCCTGCACTGCAAAACCTATGTAACATGAAACAGCAGTGCTTTTATAAGTTAACTTCTTACTCATTTCTTACCTCAGATATATTTTTTACCTATAAAGTATATATTTAAATGTAAAATAAATCAAGTAAAAATGCCGAAAAATATTGACAAATTTTGCAAAAAGTAGTATTATATAGTTCAAAATTTTTTCGAGCTATCGAATATATGGAGATGTTTTTAATGAATGAACAGCTTATCAAAGAACAGATTTGCGACGTATGTCACAGAATGTGGCAGCTTGGCTGGGTTGCTGCAAACGACGGCAATATCACCGTTAAACTTGACGATGGTAATTTCCTTGTTACCCCCTCAGGCACAAGTAAAAGTTTCATAACACCTGATATTCTCATCAAGGTTGACAAAGACGGTAACGTTCTCGAAGGACCTGAAGGATACAAACCTTCTTCAGAAATCAAAATGCACTTCCGTTGCTATGAGAAAAGACCTGAATTAGGTGCAGTTGTTCACGCACATCCCCCCGTTTCTACTGCTTTTGCTGTAGCACATATCCACATGGACGACTACATTATGCCTGAATCAATCCTTTCACTCGGTTCAGTGCCTGTCGCTCCTTACGGCACACCTTCAACAAACGAAGTGCCCGACGGAATCGAACCTTTCCTTTCTGAGCACGATGCAATCCTTCTTGAAAACCACGGTGCTCTCACAATGGGTGTTGACCTTCTTACAGCTTACTACAGAATGGAAACACTTGAACTCTGGGCAAAAATCAGCCTTAATGCTCGTCTTCTCGGCGGTGCAAAAGAAGTTTCAAAAGAAAACATTGACACTCTTATGGACCTTCGCGTAAACAGATATAAGCTTACGGGTAATCACCCCGGCTACAAAAAATACAACAAATAATTTTTTACCACATCAGCAATGCTGGTGTGGTCTTTTTTATTGTTTTCATATTGCATTTTATCTCGCAATATTGTAAAATAAAATGATATATTATTGAGAAAGGAAATCGAAGCTATGCCTGAGCAGAACGAAGTTGAGATTAAAGGTGTTGTGGAAGCCGTTACTTTCCGCAATGACGAAAACGGCTTTACTGTGCTTGAACTTGATTGCGACACAGATTTCGTAACTGCTGTAGGCGTATTACCTCACATTGACGCAGGCGAAACACTGCGACTTGTAGGACATTTTGATTTTCATTCTTCTTTCGGCAGACAATTTAAAATCAAACTCTGCGAAAGAGCTATGCCCAAAAGCACTGCAGACTTGCTCAAATATCTTTCTTCAGGTGCAGTCAAAGGAATAGGACCTTCCACTGCAGCAAAAATTATCGATGCTTTCGGTGAAAACACTTTTGACGTGCTTGAAAACGACCCTGAAAGATTATCTCAGATAAAAGGTATTTCAAAAAGCAAGGCCGATCAGATTTCACGCACTTTCAGAGAACAGTTTGCAATCAGAGAAATTATGATACGCCTTGAACATTACGGAATGTCGCCATCTGAATGTCTGCGCACTTTCAAGGTTTTCGGCAACAAAACAATCGAGGTTGTAGAAGATAACCCCTATCTCCTTTGCGACGAAAGAATCGGCATTGGTTTTGAACGTGCTGATGCTATTGCAAACAACCTTGTTTTAAGCCCCAATATTGATTTCCGCGTAAGAGCAGGAATAGTTTATATAGTAAAACACAATCTCTCCAACGGGCACACCTGCGTACCCCGTCATGCAGTTATAACATCTGCAACAATGTTTCTTGAAATTGTGCCTGAATATGCAGATGAACAGATTGATATTTTAATTCAGAACAAACAGCTTGTTGAGCAGGATATAAACGGTACAGAATTTTTGTTTCTCCCCCACATTTACGCAGCAGAAAGAAAAATCTGTGACAGAATAAAGCTCCTTGTTCAGTTTCCGCCTGCAGGGCATAAAACTCTCATGCAGGATATTCAGAAAATTCAGCAGGACCACAACATTTCTTACGAAGAAAAACAGCTTGAAGCAATTGTAACTGCCGTTGAAAAAGGTATTCTCATTCTCACCGGCGGTCCCGGCACAGGTAAAACAACAACAATAAACGGTATTATTGAATTGTTTGAAACGCAAGGGTTGAAAACTGCTTTATGTGCACCTACAGGCAGAGCTGCAAAAAGAATGTCTGAAGTTACCGGCAGAGAAGCTAAAACAATTCACAGACTGCTGGAAGTTGAATTCGATTCAGAAGAAAACCAGACTTTCGGCAAAAACATCAGAAATCCCCTTACAATACAAGCACTCATTGTTGATGAGCTTTCTATGGTAGATGTGTGTCTCTTTGCAAGCCTTCTTGATGCACTCCCTCTCGGATGCAGGCTTGTTATGGTAGGCGACTCAAATCAGTTGCCGCCAGTAGGCTCAGGAAATGTACTTCACGACCTGATAAGTTCAGAGCTTCTCCCTACAATTGAACTTACAGAAGTTTTCAGACAAGCTATGGAAAGCCTGATAGTCAGCAATGCTCACAAAATCGTCAGAGGCGATAATGTTGACACAAACGATAAGAATAACGACTTTTTCTTTATGGAGCGCAGCGTTCCGTCTTCGGCTGCACAGACAGTAAGCGACCTTATGGTAACACGTCTTCCTAAAGCATACGGCTATTCATCTCTTGATGATATACAGATTCTGTGCCCATCAAGGAAAGGCGAAACAGGCACTATAAACATAAACCGTCTTATTCAGGCAAACATCAATCCACCATCACAGAATAAAAAAGAAATTTCTTTTCAGGGCCGTATTTTCCGCGAGGGAGATAAGGTGATGCAGGTGAAAAATAACTACGATATAATGTGGACAAAAGACGGCGAAGCAGGCACAGGTATTTTCAACGGTGATATCGGAATACTTGAAAAAATTGACCTGCATACAGGCACAATGAGGGTAAATTTTGAAGACAAAATCACTGAATACCCTACAGAAAGCTTTTCTGAACTTGAACTTGCATATGCAATTACTGTTCACAAAAGTCAGGGAAATGAATTTGACGCAGTTATTATGCCCCTTATCGGTCTTCCTCCGCAATTAGTATACAGAAATCTGCTTTACACTGCTGTTACAAGAGCAAAAAAGCATATGATAATAGTGGGGAAATCCGCAGAAATGCAGGCTATGATTGCAAACAACAAAAAGTCAAAACGATATTCTGCGTTAAAGGCGATGCTTACAGAATGATTAAAAATCCTGAATTCAGAATTACCACCCCGCTTCCGGCACGTATTATTTATACAAACAGATGCAGGCTTTGTGCAAAAGTTATGCCCCTGTTTGAGGATATCTGCAGTGATTGCGATGTTGAAGAAACACGCATTCCTGAAGACAATCTGAAATCATTTGTTTACACCGGCAGGCACTTTGATGCTTTTACTGCACCTTTTTATTACGAAGAGCCCGTAAAGAAATGCATTCATAATTTAAAATTTCATAATTTCAAAAGAGCATCTGAATTTCTCGCCAAAGAAATGATTGAGGTTATTGCCCGTGATTTTTCAGATGAAAATCCTGATTATTTAATCTGTGTGCCTATGACCAAACAGAGAAAACGTAAAAGAGGCTACAATCAATGTGAGATTTTAATCAGAAAGATTGCAAAAGCATTCAATATGAAAGCCACTCCTGAGCTTCTTACGAAAATTAAAAATACTCCTCCTCAGGTAGGTCTTAACTACCAACAGAGAAAAACAAACCTCAGCGGTGCTTTTGCGGTCAACAAAAAATTTGACGTTAAAGATAAAACAATTTTAATCTGTGACGACGTTTTCACAACAGGAAGCACACTTGGAGAATGTGCAAAAGTCCTTAAAAAAGCAGGTGCAAAAAGAGTAATATGCGTCACCTGCACACTTAATAAACTTTAAACTTTTTATTTACAAATTCAAAATATTAAAAAAGGAGGTCTGAATAATGCTCGGCACAAACATCGGAATAGATTTAGGTACCACCTCAACTATAATTTACGTTGAAGGAAAAGGAATTGTAATTTCTGAGCCCTCTGCAATAGCGTATGACAGCGATACAGGTGACATCCTTGCAGTAGGCACACGTGCTTATGAAATGTATGGCAAAACACCCGATTGTATAACGGTGGTGCGACCTCTTGAAGACGGCGTTGTTTCTGACTTCACTGCAACACAGCATATGCTTAAATGGTATCTGCATAAAATAGCAGGGTACAAATTTTTCAAACCGAATATTGTTGTGTGTATGCCATCAGGCGTTACTGACCTTGAAAAAAGAACACTTCTTGATATTGCCACACTTTCAGGTGCAGGCAGAGCGTGTCTTATTGAAGAGCCTCTTGCTGCTGCAGTAGGTGCCGGAATAAGTATGCACACACCTTCAGGCACAATGGTTATTGATATCGGCGGCGGAACAACTGACATCGCAGTAATCACCACAGGCAGCATCGCTGTTTCTGACTCCGTAAAAGGGGCAGGAAACGAATTTGACAGAGCGATAAAGAATTACCTTAAAAGAGAAAGAAACATCATTATCGGCGTGAAAACTGCCGAAAACATAAAGAAAAAAATTTCCTGCGCAAGATTCAGGCAAGACGAAATAACCATTCTTGCAAACGGAAAAGATTATATAACCGGTCTTCCTACTCATTTTGAAATTTCTTCTGCTGAAGTTTTTCTCGCTATGAGAGAGGGGCTGGAAAATATAATTTCGGGAATTTACAGTGTAATGGAGCGTGCTGCTCCTGACCTGGTTTCTGATATTATGAAAAACGGAATTTATATCACCGGTGGCGGTGCTCTTATTCTCGGAATTGACGAAATGATTGAGCAACGCACAGGAATTATAACTCATATTGCCGATGATCCCCTTAACTGCGTTGCAAAGGGCACGGGAATGGCACTTAAGGATATGGATATTCTGCAGAATAACGGTTATATCTTTAAAACACGTGAACAGGTCAAAGGCTACAGCGAAGACAGTTCAACATAAGGAGGTTTATATTATGGAAATGGATGCATGGAATCTCGGCGTTGAGCCCGGCGGACTTACAAACAAAACAGAAATCAAGCTTCTCATCTGTTATCTATTGAAGAGCCTTGATGCTCCCCTTTCAAAATTGCAACTGAGCGATATTATTCAGGGAGAAGGTCTTGCAAATTACTTTGAACTTATTCAGGCGCTTGATGAATTGATAAGAGATGATAACGTAAGAATGAACCTTGAAGACACTGATGAAATGCTGACAGTTACAGAAAAAGGCATTGATTCTGTAGAAAATCTTGAAATGGATTTTCTCCCGCGAAGCGTTAAAGAAAAAGCAGTAAACACTGCAATCCGTCTTCAGACTCTTGCACGAAGAAAACGTGAAAACAAGATAGACGTTGAAAAAGTTGAAAACGGTTTTAACGTTACATTTTTCTTCGGCGATGAAAAAACTCAGCTTATGAAACTTACAATTTATGTTGCTGACGAAATTCAGGTTGAAACAGTAAAGAAAAACTTCCTTGAAGACCCAATCAAACTTTATTCAGAGATTATAACATCTCTGACAGTATAAAAATTTTTATAGGAGTGAAAAAATATGGCAAAATATACGATCGGCCTCGACTACGGCACACTTTCAGGCAGAGCGCTTATTGTTAACGCACAGACAGGTGAAGAACTTGCAAGTTCAGTTTTCGAGTATCCCCACGCAGTAATGGATGAATACCTGCCTTCAGGCAAAAAATTGGGCAACGACTGGGCCTTACAGCATCCACAGGACTATCTCGATGTAATTTACAACACAATTCCTGATGTTATGAAAAAATCAGGTGTAAACAAAGAAGATGTTATCGGTATCGGCATCGACTTTACTGCTTGCACAATTCTCCCTGTAACAGAAGACGGCACTCCCCTCTGCTTCCTTGATGAATACAAAGATGAGCCTCACGCATATGTAAAATTGTGGAAACATCACGCTGCACAGAAACATGCAAACAAAATCAACGAAATTGCAGAAGAAAGAAATGAACAGTGGCTTAAAAACTACGGCGGTAAAATTTCTTCTGAATGGGCAATTCCGAAACTCTGGCAGATTCTTGAAGAAAAGCCTGAACTTTATGATGAGATGGACAGTTTCGTAGAAGCAGTTGACTGGGTTGTAAGAATGCTCACAGGCAAAGACGTGAGAAACTCCTGCACAGCAGGCTACAAAGAAATGTGGAACAAAACAACATCTTTCCCCTCAAAAGATTTCTTCAAAGCACTTGACCCCAGACTTGAAAACGTAATTGAAGATAAAATCAACAAAAACCTTCCTATTACTCCCTCAGGCACTTACGCTGCAGGTCTTTCAAAAGAAATGGCTGACAAAATCGGTCTTTGTGAAGGCACAGCAGTTGCAGCAGGTATTATTGACGCACACGTTTTCGTTCCTGCAGTAGGTATTACAAAAGCTGGTCAGATGCTTGCTATTATGGGTACATCAACATGCCACATGCTCCTGGGCGAAGAAGAAGTTCAGGTTGAAGGTATCTGCGGTGTTGTTGCTGACGGTATTATGCCCGGATTCTATGGCTATGAAGCAGGTCAGGCTTGCGTTGGTGACCACTTCCAATGGTTTATTGAAAACTGTCTTCCCAAATCATATTATGATGAAGCTGAAAAAGAAGGAATGAACATACATAAATTCCTTCGTGCAAAAGCAGAAAAACAACGTCCCGGTGAACACGGTCTTGTTGCCCTTGACTGGTGGAACGGTAACCGTTCAATTCTTGTTGACGTTGACCTTACAGGTATGATTCTTGGTATGACTTTACAAACAAAACCTGAAGATATTTACAGAGCTTTAATCGAAGCTACTGCATACGGCACAAGAATGATTATCGAAGACTTCCGCAAATTCGGAGTTGACGTAAACGAATTCTTTGCAGCAGGCGGTATTTCACAGAAAGACCCCATGACAATGCAGATTTATGCAGACGTTATCAAAATGCCCATCAAAATTGCAGGCAGCGAACAGGGTGGTGCTCTCGGCAGTGCTATCTTCGGTGCAGTTGCAGCAGGAAGCGAAAAAGGCGGTTACGACGACGCTTACAAAGCTTCAGAAGTTATGGGTAAAGTTAAAGATACAGTTTACTATCCTAACGAAGAAGCTTCTGCAATTTACGATAAACTCTTTGAAGAATACAAAACTCTCCATGATTACTTCGGTACAGGCATCAACGATGTAATGAAGAGACTCAAAGAAATCAAAAAATAATTTTCAACGAGGGCAAATGATAAAACATTTGCCCTTTTTTCAGGTGATAAAATGACTAAAAACATTGATAAGATACGAGATGCCGAAAAAGCTTCTCACATTGAAATATATTCAACGGCAAAACTGTTTGAAAGCGGAAGTTGGCTTGCAAAGCCTGTGAAAACCATTATGGACATATTACCGTTGTTTGAAAACTATCAGAGCCTTGATGTTCTTGATTTAGGCTGCGGTGTTGGCAGAAACTGTATTCCAATTGCACAGAAATTCAGCAATATCCCCTGCAGAATTGATTGCGTTGATATTCTTGATTTCGCAATTGACGAGTTAAACAAAAACAGCACAAGATATAATGTTGAAAACTCTGTTAACGGAATAATTTCATCTATTGACGAGTTCAAAATTGAACAGAACAAATATGATTTTGTAATTGCCGTTTCTGCTTTGGAACACATTAATTCCGAAAAAGCATTTGAAAGCAAGCTGAAAGAAATTGAAAACGGTACAAAGAAAAACGGCATAGTTTGCATGATAATCAATTCAGAAATTATTGAAAAGAATAAAAACACCGGAGAAAATCTTGAAGCACAGTTTGAAGTAAATCTCCCAACGTCTGACCTTTCCGAAATGTTGAAAAAAGTTTTTGAAAATTGGGAAATTCTAAAGCAAACTATCGTTTCACAACGTTATGATATTCCGCGAGAAAACTGTATTGCAGATTTGTCAACAAATGTTGTAACAATCGTTGCAAGAAAAGGATAAGCAAATGGACAATTTCAGATTTTCAGATAATTTTGATTATCTTACAGATGGTGAAATTGAACTTAAAATATCAGGAAAATATTTCGGTGATGAAAAACTTTTACCCTTTTATTATTACGATATTTTTTATAACAACAGATTTGCAGGCAGAATAAGTATGCGAATCGGCAGCAATTTTGATTCATATTATAACGGCAACATAGGCTATGAAATTGAAGAAAATTTCAGGGGAAATAATTTTGCGTTCAAGGCGTGCAAATTGGTATTACAGGTTGCAAAAGCACACGACATGAGTGAAATAATTATCACCTGCGATGAAGACAATATCCCGTCTTATAAAACTATAGAAAAGTTGAATGCTGAATTAATAGAAATTGTAAAACCACCGGAAACCTATTTTGCATACAGAGAAAATATGAAAAAACAGAGAATTTACAGATTATATATATGAGGCACAGCTATGACTAAAGAAACATTCAAAAAACTTGAAAATTATATGCTGGAGTGTATGAAAGATTCTGCACACGACAAAGAACATATTTACAGAGTGCTTTATTCGGCTCTCGATATAGCAAACAAAGAAGAAAACGTTGACTACGATGTTCTGATTTCCGCGTGTTTACTTCACGATATCGCACGTGAAGACCAGAACAAAAATCCGTCACTCTGTCACGCAGAAGTAGGTGCTGAAAAAGCTTATAAATATCTGACTGAAAGCGGTTTTGATGCTATCTTTGCTGAAAAAGTAAGGCATTGTATTTCATCGCACCGTTTCAGAAAAAATAACACCCCCGAAAGTACGGAAGCAAAAATCTTGTTTGATGCGGATAAAATCGATGCTGCAGGTACATTAGGAATTGCAAGAACTCTTGTGTATCAGGGTGCAATGACCGAGCCTTTATATTCCGTTTTGCCTGACGGCAGAGTTTCTGACGGCACAGACGATAAAACTCCATCATTCTTTCAGGAATATAAATATAAGCTTGAAAAAATCTATTCCCGCTTCTATACGCTCCGCGGAAAAGAAATTGCAGAAGAAAGAAGAAAAACGGCCGTTTCTTTTTATAATGATATGTTAAGGGAAGTCAGTTCAACATACGAAAAAGGAATTGAGTCTCTCGATAAAATCATTGAATATTAATGATAAAAATATTGACAAACTTTTATATACAATGATACAATTTAAAAAACAACATATGAGGTGATTATATGAAACTCGGTATTATAAACGGTTGGGAAGAAGGTAACTTCAAGTATGTTCACGACAAAGGTCTTGAAGCAATCGAATTCTGCGTTAACCACAACTACGATGCTGACGAATTTCTTTCAAAAGCAGATGCAATCAAAGGCTACAGCGAAAAATATAATGTTGTTGTAGGCTCAATGGGCAGATGGGGTATGACAAGAATTGACGAAAACGGTGAGATTATCCCTGAAGCACTTGAAGCTGATAAAAAAGTTATCACAGCAGCTTCAATTATCGGTTGCCCCGTTTATAATTGCGGTGTGAACTATACAGACAGCAAAAGTTTCTATGAAAACTGCAATATTGCAATTAAATATCTTGGTGAGCTTATTGAATTTGCAAAAGATAAGAATGTAAAAATCGCTACATATAACTGCGATTGGGAAAACTTTGTTATAGAACCTAAAGCATGGAATGTTGTTATGTCTGCACTGCCTGAACTTGGTATCAAATATGATATTTCACATTGCCTTTCAAGAAACGGCGATTATTTCCAGGAAATGCTCGATTGGGGTAACAGATTCTATCACTTCCATCTCAAAGGCAGAGTAACCATAAACGGTGAACATTATGACGATGCTCCTGCAGGACTTGATATGATTCAGTGGCCCGCAGTTATGGATATTCTCTACACCATGGACTATGACGGAATGCTTTCAATTGAACCTCATTCACATTATTGGAGAGGCAAAAAAGGTCAGTGGGGAATTGATTACACAATCAACTATTTTAAGCCTATGGTTATGCCTGAAGACTACGAATACGAAGAAAATCCCTATATGCCGTAAAGTTGCAAAAAGCCGTACGAAAATGTTTTCGTACGGCTTTTATTCATCACTTTTCGGCGGATATGGTGTTTTTTCGCTTGTTAAATCCATAAGAAAGTCAAGGCTTGTTTTATAATAATCTGCTAAAACCAGAAGGTTTTCAGTAGTAGGAAGCAATTCTCCGCATTCGTATTTTGAAAGTGTGCTCTGGCTTATTCCCGTATCCATCTGAACTTTCAACTGTGTGTAATCTTTTGTTACTCTTATCAGCTTGATATTTTTCATCAAATCACTCCTTATATTCAAATTGTACATAAAATAGTCTTGACAATAATAATTTGTTTGAATATAATATTCATATAATGAATATTATTGAATTTTTCATCATACGTCTGCCTGTTTTTGTTTTGAAAACACCATATCTGAAAAACATAATAAATTTATAAACTTTCTGACACGAAAAGTTAGAAAGAATTAAAAATAATTTTATCTGTTGACAGTTAATGGAAAAAGTTTATATAATTACGTTACAAAACAGAAAGCAGACATAAAAAGGAGGTAAACTTATGAAATTGAAAAAGTTATTATCAATTATTCTTGCCGTTATTATGGTTCTGGGCGTTTGCCCATTGATAAATGCTTCTGCTGAAGAAGCAGAACGAAATGTTGTTGATTCAGGCTTCTGCGGAGCGCAAGGCGATAATCTTACATGGACTCTTTATGACGATGGCGAGCTTGTTATCAGCGGTGAAGGCGAAACTCCGTTCTATTACATAACAGAAGCATGTATTGAAAAATCCTCTCCACTTATTCCGCCCTGGTTTGATTATTCTGATGATATCAGGGTTATAACCGTTGAAGAAGGTGTTACAGGTATCGGCTATGATGCTTTCGCTCTCTACCCGAGAATGTATCACAGAGTAAATCTTCCGAAAAGTCTTGAATATTATTATTTTGGTTCATTCGCAGCAGAACATCCTGACCGCATCACTTTAGCATGTAGCTATGCAGGAACAAGGTCAGAGTGGGGAAAAGTTGAAAGAAGGGGCGTAACAGGCTTCAGTATTAACGAAGATTACACCGAGGTTATTAATATTAAGCATCGAAACCCCACATATGGATGGGGCATAAGCGACAACGCAACCGATGATATGTATTATAATGGTGAAGAACCTGAAATCTATTGTGAAATTGTTGTTCACACCGATGAGATAACATACAGTAGTCAGCTTGAAAAGGGAGATACAAGAGAATTCCATGTCAGATACTATCCCGGTGAACATTCAGATGCAGAAATTGTGTGGAGAACAGTGGGTAACAGTTGCACATTGGAAAACACAAAATATTCTCCTTCAGGTGTTCCCACATACGCTCAGATAACTTCTGTTACTCACGGAGAATTTACCGTTATTGCAGAACTTGTGGCTCCTGACGGAACTGTTCTTTCTTCCGACAGCGAAGACTTATTCTCCTATGTGCGTGAAGATATGACTTTCAAAGAAAAAATAGTGGAATTTTTCAGAGGAATGTTCGGCACTGCTTCATTCTATCTCTACATGATTAATCTTCTAGGAATGCTTTTCGGTATGTCATTTTTCGGATGATATAAATAGCTGAAAAGTCAGAAATATAAAGAAAATGAGCTGTTTCATTCATCAGGTGAATCAGCTCCTTTATCAGTTGCATTATAACTGATAAAACTTGTTATTTTATACAAAAACAAAAGCTATAAAAAGCCATGGTAACAACGAGATGTAAAAATTAAAAAATTTGCAAAAAATTTATTTACAGATAAAATATTTGTGTGCTATAATATTATCGTAAATTTTAAAGCGTTACCTTTTGGTAACGGAAGGAGTCTTTTAAAATGAAAAAATTGTACGAAGGCAAAACTAAAAACGTTCTTCTTGACGAAGAAACAGGTATTGTTCATCTTTTCTTCAAAGATTCAGCAACAGGTGAAAACGGCGTTTTCGACCCCGGCTCAAACACAGTAGGCGGCAGCGTTGAAGGTAAAGGTAAAATCGGCCTTGCTATTTCAAAATATTTCTTCGA
Source organism: Oscillospiraceae bacterium (assembly GCA_015066175.1). GTDB lineage: Bacteria > Bacillota > Clostridia > Oscillospirales > Acutalibacteraceae > SIG575. Next base: position 19,762 of record SVOW01000006.1, on the reverse strand, counting down.
ACTTATGGAGAAAAACGGCATTCCCACACACTTTATCGATGCTAACGTTGAGGAAGGCCTTATGAAGGTTCGCAACCTTACAGTTCCTCCCCTTGAGTTTGTTCTTCGTTACTATACAGCAGGTAGCTTCTGCCGTCGTTTCGATATCGAAGAAGGCATTGCATTTGACCCCTGCTATAAAGAAGTTACTCTCAAGAGCGACGCACAGGGTGACCCCCTTGTTACAGAAAGAATCTGCCTTATGAAAGGTATTCTTAAAGAAGGTCAGTATGACGAAGCTCTCGATGTAGTTGAAAAAGTTGGCGCAGTTCTCAGAGAAGAACTTGCAGGTCTTAACCTTCAGCTTATCGACTTCAAAATCGAAGTTGGTTATGATGAAAACGGCAAAATTTATGTTGCTGACGAAATCACACCCGACATCTGGAGAGTTAAAGACGAAAACGGCAACATCCCCAACCAGATCGATTGCTCAAAAATGCTTCTTGAAAAACTCTCAAAATAAGTTTGTAAAGTACAAAACGGCTGTCTTAACAGACAGCCGTTTTTTTATCTGTCACTGATGTTGTTTTCAATAAGCAATATGCACAATACCAGCAGATAGTTTTAAACAAATAAATTATAATTCATCTGTGGCTAACCTTGCCATTTTGCTGTCATCCTGGAGCGTCAGCGAAGGATCTCAAAATGGCAACACATAAAGCTTAACACCACCGAGATTCTTCACTAACGTTCAAGAATGACACGACGGTGTTTTTAGTGACACGTTTGGAAAAGTCAGCGATAAATTATAATTTATCCGTATATTTGCGGCTGTATCGTAGGGGACGGGTTGCCCGTCCCGTTATGAATCTGATGAATTTTTCGCGGGCGCCGAAACGACGCCCCTACGATGCTGATTTTAATACTGCGGTAAATTATAATTTATATGCATATTACGGCTACAGTCTCCCCTTAAAAACGTAAGGGGAGATGTCATTTTCGTAAGGAAATGACAGAGGGAATTTTCCGTTGAAAGTTATAATTTGTCTGTCATTTTAAAGTTATCACCGTTGGGGATACCTTTGCATCTCACAAAATCAACCGTCGACCACAATGGTCGACCCTACGGATATTATTAAATCAAAGAAAAAAATAATCCCCTCATCACCTATTGGCGATGAGGGTTATTTTAGTTTGTTAACGTATCTTCAGACAACTCAGATGAGTTCGATGATGCACATTTCTGCTGCGTCACCGCGGCGAGGGCCTGTCTTGATAATACGGCAATAGCCGCCGTTTACTTCCTTATATTTAGGAGCAACTTCATCAAACAATTTCTTAGCAACATCTTCTTTTGTGAGATATGCTAATACCTGACGTTTTGATGCAAGAGAACCGTCTTTTGCGACTGTGATCATTTTCTCAGCCATTGAACGAACCTCTTTTGCTCTTGTAACGGTGGTTTCAATTTTGCCGTTCTCAATAAGATATGTTACCATTGCTCTGAGCATAGCTTTACGATGGTCGCTTGCTCTGCCGAGTTTTCTGGTACCTGGCATTTAAAATCACTCCTTATTCTTCTTCAGCGCGGAGCTCGAAACCAAGAGAGGACAACTTAGCAACAACCTCATCAAGAGATTTTCTACCAAGGTTTCTAACCTTCATCATGTCATCCTCAGACTTGTTAATCAAGTCCTCAACAGTATTGATACCCGCTCTCTTCAAGCAGTTGAATGAGCGTACGGACAGGTCAAGTTCCTCAATGGTCATCTCCAAGATTTTTTCTTTACCGTTGTCATCTTTCTCGACCATAACCTCTGTATCGTATGCCTCATCTGAGAGGTCACCAAAGAGGTTGAGGTGCTCGTTGAGGATCTTGGCTGCGAGAGAAACGGCTTCTTTTGCTGTAATAGTGCCGTTTGTCCACACTTCAAGTGTCAACTTGTCGTAGTCAGTAATCTGACCAACACGTGTGTTCTCAACTGTATAGTTAACCTTGATTACGGGAGTATAGATTGAGTCAATAGCGATTACGCCGATTGCAGGCTGCATAATTTTCTTATTGCGCTCTGCAGAAACGTATCCGCGTCCCTTGTCACAGGTCAACTCCATATACACATGAGCATTTTTGTCCAGAGATGCAATGTGATGATCGGGGTTGATGATTTCAACTTCACTGTCAGTTTTGATGTCACCTGCAGTGATTTCGCCTTCACCGTCTGCCTCGATGTACATTACTTTAGGACCGTCACCGTGGAATTTGAGGATTACTTCCTTCAAATTAAGAACGATTTCTGTTACGTCTTCTTTAACGCCCTCAATTGTCGAGAACTCATGGAGAACGTTATCTATTTTTACGGATGTGATTGCATAACCCGGAAGAGATGAGAGAAGAACTCTTCTCATAGAATTACCAAGTGTAAGACCATAACCTCTTTCAAGGGGTTCGAGTACAAACTTACCGTATGTGCCATCGGCCTCATGTGCGAGTGTTTCTATTTTCGGTTTCTCTATTCCAATCATGTGAAAACCTCCTTCGTTTATGATAGGTTACTCTTTTAGCTTATGCGACAAAGTTAAGGTCCACTGCCGCCAAACCCCATATCCGACTATCCTGCGGATTATTTAGAGTAGAACTCAACGATAAGATGTTCTTCAACGGGAGCACCGATCTGATCACGTTCAGGAAGTGCAGCAACTTTTGCTGTTGCAGCTTCTTTATTGAGATCGAGCCACTGTGGAACGGGACGTGATGCGTTTGCTTCAAGAACTGCCTTGAATTTGTCGCTGTCCTTACTCTTACTCTTAATAGAAACCGTATCTCCTACTTTGAGAAGATATGACGGAATATCAACTTTCTTTGAGTTTACTTCATAATGTCCATGAATTACAAGCTGTCTTGCTTCTGCTCTTGAGTTTGCCCAGCCGAGAAGATAAATTACGTTATCAAGTCTGCTTTCGCAAATTCTCAGAAGGTTTTCACCTGTAACACCCTGACGTTTTTCAGCCATCAGGAAATATTTATGGAACTGAACTTCATTTACGCCGTAGTAACGTCTTGCCTGCTGTTTTGCACGAAGCTGGAGACCGTATTCAGAAATCTTCTTACGGCTCTGGCCATGCTGACCGGGAGCATATGAACGACGTTCGAAAGCGCATCTTTCTGTATAGCATCTATCGCCTTTAAGGAAGAGCTTTTTGCCTTCACGACGGCACAATTTACATACCGGACCGGTATATCTTGCCATAATATTACACCTCCAAAAATTAGGTTATACGCGTCTTCTCTTGGGAGGACGGCAGCCGTTATGGGGAATAGGAGTTACATCCTTGATCATTGTAACATCAAGGCCTGCTGTCTGCAATGCTCTGATTGCAGCTTCACGTCCCTGGCCGGGGCCTTTAACGTAAACCTCAACTGTTTTCATACCGTGGTCAATAGCAACTTTCGCTGCTGTTTCTGCTGCTGTCTGAGCTGCGAAGGGAGTTGATTTTCTTGAGCCTCTGAAGCCCATTTCGCCTGCACTTGCCCATGACACAGCGTTACCCTGTGTATCGGTAATTGTTACGATAGTGTTGTTGAAGGTGGATTGAATGTGTGCTGCTCCACGCTCAATATTCTTGCGCTCACGGCGACGGCGTGTTGCACCAGCTTTTTTAACTACTTTTGCCATTACTTATTCCTCCTTCAATTATTTCTTCTTGTTAGCTATTGTCTTCTTCGGACCCTTACGTGTACGTGCGTTTGTCTTTGAACGCTGGCCTCTTACGGGGAGACCTTTACGATGACGTACGCCACGATAGCAACCGATTTCGATAAGCCTTTTAATATCAAATGCTGTTTCTCTTCTGAGGTCACCTTCAACTTTAACGTTGTGGTCGATATACTCACGAAGTTTTGAAACATCTTCTTCAGTCAAATCCTTAACTCTTGTGTCAGGATTGATACCTGTTGCTGCTATAATGTCACTTGCAGTTTTGCGACCAATACCAAAGATGTAAGTAAGAGCGATTTCAACTCTTTTTTCTCTCGGTAAGTCAACACCTGAAATACGTGCCATTTGTCAGTTGCACCTCCATTAAGTGGTTTGCGTCGGATTAACCCTGACGCTGCTTGTGCTTGGGATTTTCACAGATAACCATGATTTTTCCCTTGCGTTTAATAATCTTGCACTTCTCGCAAATTTTCTTTACAGAAGGTCTGACTTTCATAATTGAATACCTCCTAAAATACTTGCATTGTATAGTATTTTCTATACTTATTTCTTATTTGGATCGCCATGTGATACGGCCACGTGTAAGGTCGTACGGCGACATTTCTACCGTCACTTTATCTCCAGGAAGAATACGAATATAGTTCATTCTGAGTTTTCCTGAAATATGAGCTAAGATCTTAACTCCGTTTTCCAACTCAACATTGAATGTTGCGTTCGGAAGAGCTTCGATAACGGTTCCTTCAACCTCTATCATATCCTGTTTGGACATTACCATTACCTCCTGATGATTTGTCTGCCTCGGCTTTGATTCTGCCAAGTGCTTTCTTTAACCTTCCATTGGCTGCCATTTCTTCGGGTAAAAGCATATGAGAAGTAACTTCAATATGCTTTGGGTTTTTACGTTTCGGTTTCTGAACCTTACGCTCTTTCCCGTCGCTGATGAAAACATAATTTTCATCAATCCCGACAACCGCAAAAATATTGTTCGAATCGTGTCCGGCTTTCGACCTGACAACCCTGCCCACTTCTATCTGCACTCAAGCGCCTCCTCTTTTAAAGAGCTGTAAGAATTACAGGTCCGTCCTGAGTTATCGCAATTGTGTGTTCGAAATGTGCTGAGAGTTTTCCGTCAGCCGTTTTAACCGTCCAGCCGTCTGACATTGTTTTTACGCCCGGTACACCCTGATTAATCATGGGTTCAATGGCAATAGTCATGCCCGGCAACAGACGCACACCTCTTCCCGGTGTGCCATAATTCGGTACGCTGGGGTCTTCATGGACTTTTCTTCCGATGCCGTGGCCTGTGAAAGACCTTACAACACCATATCCGCGCGATTCACAGTAATTCTGAATTGCCCATCCGATATCGCCGAGTCTGCCGCCTGCGAGTGCCATCTTGATGCCTTCATAAAGGCTATCTTTTGTCACATCGCACAGCCGCTGCGCTTCAGGACTAATTTTGCCTGCCGCGAAAGTGGCAGCGTTATCGCCGTTATATCCTTCAAGCTCTGCGCCAAGGTCAATGCTGACGATGTCGCCTTCTTTGATTACTCGTTTTTTGCTCGGAATTCCGTGAATAACCTCATCGTTTATGGAAATGCATGCGGTAGCAGGAAAATCATACAGATGCAAGAAGTTGGGATTAGCACCCTGCTTCTTTATATAATCGTATGCGATCTTATCGATTTCAGCGGTAGTGACTCCCGGCTGAACTGCCTCTCCTGCTGCCTTTAATGCTCCTGCCGATATTCTGCAAGCTTCGCGCATCAGCGCAAGCTCTCGACTGGTTTTGAGCACTATCATGCTTAATCCTCCAAAGCTTTAAGGGTAAGAACGGTTGTATCTTTAACCTCTTCCTGACCCTCAACTACGCAAAGGATACCTTTGTTTCCGTAGTAAGTTTTAAGCGGTTCTGTCTGATCATGGTAAACATTGAGTCTGTCAAGAACCGTATCCGGATGGTCATCCTTTCTCTGAACGAGTTCACCACCGCAGAGATTGCAGATACCGTCTTTTTCAGGTTTTTTGTACTCCAAGTGATATGAAGCACCACAATCCTTACAAACACGTCTGCCTGACATTCTCTTAACAATTTTCTCATCAGGAACTTCGATATCAATAACTTTGTCGATAACAATGCCCATTGCATCGAGAGCTTCTGCCTGAGGAATTGTACGAGGGAAGCCGTCAAGGATAAATCCGTTATTGCAATCGTCAGCTGCGAGTCTGTCTTTGATGATGCCGATTACGACTTCATCAGGAACGAGCTGACCTGCATCAATGAATGATTTTGCTTTAAGTCCCATTTCCGTGCCGTTCTTAAGAGCTTCACGGATAATGTTACCGGTTGAGATTGCAGGTATAGAAAGCTTATCGCAGATAACTTCTGCCTGAGTTCCCTTACCTGCACCCGGTGCTCCAAGAAGAATAAGTTTCATTATCTTATCTCCTTTTCTGATTAATCAAGGAAGCCCTTGTAATGACGCATCATCATCTGGCTTTCGAGCTGTTTAACAGTTTCGAGAGCAACACCAACAAGGATGATGATTGATGTACCGCCAAGTGAAATGTTCATACCATGTTCGAGGAAAAGTCCGCAAACCTGTGAGTAGATAATCGGGAAGATTGCTACTACGCTGATAAGCAATGCTCCAAGAAGAGTGATTCTTGAAAGGATTTTTCCGATATAGTCTGATGTGGGCTTGCCGGGACGAATACCGGGGATTGCGCCGCTATTCTTTCTGATGTTGTTTGCCATTTCAATCGGATTATACTGAATTGTTGCATAGAAATATGCAAAGAAGATAATCAGGAAGAAATACATAATACCATATGCCCAGTGGTCGGCCTGGAATACTTCAAAGAATTTTTTCCAGCCTTCTGAGGGATTAGTAACAAACAACTGAATAGTGGGCGGAAGTGAAAGAATTGATGAAGCGAAGATAATGGGCATAACACCTGACATATTAACCTTAATCGGAATATGTGTGCTCTGTCCGCCGTACATCTTACGGCCTACAACTCTTTTTGCATACTGAACGGGAATACGTCTTTCTGCATTGTCCATCCATACGATGTAAGCAATCATGAGAAGCATGATAACTACAACTATGGGAGCAAGTACGCGGTAAACACCGCCGTATGCCCAGTAACCAACGCCCATTTCGGGGCTGAAGAGGTTAGCAAGCATTGTAGGAATACGAGAAACGATACCAGCGAAAAGAATCATTGAAATACCGTTACCGATACCCTTGTCGTTAATCTGTTCACCAAGCCACATGATAAGTGCAGCACCAGCGGTGAAGCAGAGAATAATTGTTACTGCCTGTAAGACTGCCCAGAAACCTGTGTATTCAGCACCTGTCGCTGAAAGTGAAAGGTAATTACCATTTTTCAGGAAGAAGTAGTAAGCAGTACTCTGCATAAGAGCAAGAACAACTGTTACATAACGTGTGATAGTAGCAATTTTCTTTCTGCCTTCTTCGCCTTCTTTAGAGAGTCTTTCAAGAGCGGGAATTGCAACTGTTAAGAGCTGCATAATGATTGAACTGTTGATGTAAGGTGTGATGGACATTGCGAAAAGTGTACCATAGCTGAATGCTTCACCTGTCATCATATTGAGGTACTGAAGAAATGTACCTGCATAGTCGCCACCCAGGATACCTTCTTTGCCAATATCAACAAAGGGTACCGGAATAACTGAACCAATTCTGAAAATAAGAACAATGAGAGCGGTAAAAAGGATCTTTTTGCGAAGCTCGGGAATTTTCCAAGCGTTAACAAAGGTTTTGATCATGTCATACCACCTCTGCCTTTCCGCCTGCTGCTTCAATCTTTGATTTAGCAGTTTCAGAATAAGCGTTTACCTGAACAGTGAGTTTCTTTGAAAGTTCACCGTTACCAAGTACTTTAACACCATCAAGTGTTTTCTTTACGAGACCACTTGCTACAAGTGCCTCAATTGTTACTGTGTCGCCATCGTTGAATGCCTTTTCGAGACTTGCAAGATTAACAATAGCAAATTCCTTACGGAAAATGTTGTTGAAGCCTCTCTTAGGAATTCTTCTCTGCAAAGGCATCTGACCGCCTTCAAAGCCGATCTGCATACCTCTGCCGGCACGTGCCTTCTGACCTTTATGTCCTTTACCAGCAGTTTTACCCTGACCTGATGCGGGACCTCTACCGATACGTTTACGTTCTTTTGTTGAACCGGGTACCGGAGAAAGTTCGTGCAGTTTCATTTGTCGCACCTCCTTGCTTACGCTTCGGTTACCTCGATGAGGTGGTTAATTTTGTTTATTTTTCCTTGTGTCTGCGGATTTGCAGGCTGTACAGCTACATCTCCGATTTTGCGAAGACCAAGTGCATGAGCGGTGGCTATCTGGTCTTTCTTGCTTCCGATTAAGCTTTTAACGAGCTTTACCTGAACGTTTGCCATTTAATCCACCCTCCTTAACCTAAAATTTCTTTTGTTGATTTTCCACGGATCGCTGCAACTTCTTCTGCATTGCGAAGCTTGGAAAGACCGTCAATTGTTGCTCTAACAACATTGCACGGATTATTTGAACGAAGAGCCTTTGAACGGATATCCTTGATACCTACTGTTTCAACAACAGCACGAACAGGACCGCCAGCGATAACACCGGTACCAGGTGCAGCGGGTTTCATAAGAACTACGCCTGCGCCGAATTTACCGATTACTTCGTGAGGAATTGTTGTTCCTTTAAGAGAAACTTTAATAAGATTCTTTTTGGCATCTTCGATACCTTTACGGATAGCATCCGGTACTTCACCGGATTTACCGAGACCGAAGCCTACGGTGCCGTTACCATCACCAACTACTACAAGAGCTGCGAATTTGAAAATTCTACCACCCTTAACAGTTTTAGAAACACGGTTGATAGTAACAACTCTTTCCTGAAGCTCGTTTGCCTGTGTTTCAATATTAGCCAAAGTTATTCCTCCTTCATTAGAACTTGAGGCCGCCTTCACGGGCGCCTTCGGCCAGCTCTTGTACACGGCCGTGATATATATAGCCGCCACGGTCAAATACTACATCTGTAATATCTTTCTCGATGGCTCTCTTTGCGAGGATTTCGCCAACCTTGCGGGCTGCGGATTTATTTCCGCCGTATTCTTCAAAATCTTTCTCAACAGATGATGCGCTAACGAGTGTTACACCGTTCACGTCATCGATTAACTGAGCGTAGATATTCTGAAGGGAGCGGAATACATTAAGGCGAGGACGCTCTGCAGTTCCGTTGATTTTACCACGGACTCTCTTATGGCGCTGACTTCTTGCCTTATTGCTGTCAGGTCTGTTAACCATAATTTTTCACTCCTTGATATTAGATTATTTACCGCCCTTAGCAGCCTTACCTTCTTTGCGGCGGATGTATTCGTCAACATACTTGATACCCTTGCCTTTGTACGGTTCGGGGGGACGTACTTCGCGAACTTCTGCTGCAAACTGGCCGACTTTCTGTTTGTCAGATCCTGAAATAATGATCTTGTTCGGACCGGGAACTTCGATTTTGATATCGTCGCTCTCTTTGAATGTAACAGGGTGAGAGTAACCAACTGTAAGAACGAGTTCGTTGCCGTTCTTTGCAGCACGGTAACCAACGCCGTTAACTTCGAGCTCTTTTGTATAGCCCTTGCTTACGCCTTCAACCATGTTAGCGATGAGTGTACGTGTAAGTCCGTGAAGAGACTTATTAAGGTTCTCATCGTTAGGACGAGTTACTGTGATAACAGCGCCGTCCTTTTCAACTGTGATATTCTTGTGCACTGTTCTGGTGAGTTCCCCTTTGGGACCTTTTACGGTTACAGTGCTGCCGTCGATTGTTACATCAACACCTGCCGGAATATCAATCGGCATCTTGCCTATACGTGACATTCTAACAGCACCTCCTTACCAGATGAATGCAAGAACTTCACCGCCGACATTTGCCTTGCGTGCGTCCTTGTCTGTCATAATACCCATTGATGTTGAAACAATTGCGATACCAAGGCCTTTCATAACCTTAGGCATATCTTCGCAACTTGAGTAAATACGCAGACCGGGTTTTGATACTCTGCGTAAACCGGTAATAACCTGGCTCTTATTCGGACCGTATTTGAGTACGATTTCGATCATGCCCTGTTTACCGTCTTCTTCAACTGAAAAACTTTTGATATAACCCTCATCAACAAGAATCTGAGCAATTGCCTTTTTCATGTTGGATGCGGGAACTTTCACCGAGTCATGCTTCGCTGAGTTAGCGTTGCGGATTCTAGTAAGCATATCGGCGATAGAATCAGTAATTTGCATACCGTCAACCTCCTTTTAACAACTGCTCTTACCAGCTTGCCTTCTTAACTCCAGGAATTTTGCCCTCATGAGCAAGTTCTCTGAAGCAGATACGGCATACTCCGTACTTACGAAGGTAGGCATGTGGTCTACCGCAGATTTTACATCTGTTGTACTGTCTTGTTGAGAATTTAGCAGCTCTCTGCTGTTTCTCTTTCATTGCTTTCTTGGCCACAGTGATTCCTCCTTACTTTGTGAACGGAGCGCCCATAAGTGTAAGCAATTCACGGGCTTCTTCGTCTGTATTTGCGGTAGTTACAAAGCAAATGTCCATACCGCGAACTTTGTCGATTTTATCGTAATCGATTTCAGGGAAAATAAGCTGTTCTTTGATACCCATTGAGTAGTTACCACGGCCATCAAATGAATTAGGATTAATACCTCTGAAGTCTCTTACGCGGGGGAGAGCGAGATTGAAGAATCTGTCAAGGAATTCATACATTCTGTCTCCACGAAGTGTTACTTTAACACCGATTGTCATACCCTCACGAAGTTTGAAGTTAGCAACTGATTTCTTTGCTTTACAACGGATGGGTGTCTGACCTGTAATCTGCTTGATATCTGAAACGATAGCATCGATAACTTTGGGGTTTTCTCTTGCTTCGCCGCAACCAACGTTGATTACGATTTTATCAAGCTTCGGGATTTGCATAACACTTTTGTATTCGAATTTTTTCATCATTGCAGGTGCAACTTCGTTTACATAAAACTCTTTTAATCTTGCTGCCATGTCATGTTTCCTCCCTCTTATTTAATTTCTGCCAAGCAGTCTTTCTTCTTGCAAACGCGAACTTTTTCGCCTTTTGCGTTGATTTTGCTGCCTGTTCTTGTAGCCTGACCACATTTGGGGCATACAAGCTGAACTTTGTCAGCATAAAGAGCACTTTCAGCCTTAACAAGACCGCCCTGTTCGCCAGCCTTGCGGGGTTTAACGTGCTTTGTTACGATATTGATGCCTTCAACGATAACCTTGCCCTCTTTGGGAGATACCTCAAGCACCTTACCTCTTTTACCGCGATATTTGCCGTTGATTACAACGACTTCGTCGCCTGTTTTAACGTGAAGTTTACTCATGTTGTTCTCCTCCCTATTAAAGCACTTCGGGAGCAAGTGAAAGAATCTTTGTGAAGTCTTTTTCACGAAGTTCTCTTGCTACCGGTCCAAAGATACGTGTGCCTTTGGGATTTTTATCTTCTCTGATTATAACGGCTGCATTTTCGTCGAAACGGATGTATGTTCCGTCTTCACGACGAACGCCGCTAGCTGTACGAACTACTACAGCTTTTACAACTTCGCCTTTTTTAACGACACCGCCGGGAGCTGCTTTCTTAACTGAAGCAACTACGACGTCACCGATATTGGCATACCTCCTGCCTGAACCGCCGAGTACGCGAATGCACATAAGCTCTTTCGCACCGGTGTTGTCGGCAACCTTGAGGTAACTCTGTTGCTGTATCACAGTGTTTGCCTCCTTCTTATCCTGCTAAATTATTTAGCTTTCTCGATTATTTCGACAACACGCCATCTCTTATCTTTTGACATCGGACGTGTTTCCATTACAAGTACACGGTCGCCTATACCACATTCATTTTTCTCATCATGTGCTTTAAGCTTAACTGTGCGATTGATGATTTTCTTGTAAAGCGGATGCCTTACTTTGTCCTTGACGGTTACGACAACTGTCTTTTCCATCTTATCGCTGGTAACAATACCAACCTGAGTTTTTCTGAGGTTTCTTTCGCTCACTGCAACTGACCTCCCTTTCCTTATGCATTTTTGCCGTGAAGTTCGATATCACGCTGAACTGTTTTGATTCTTGCAATATCTTTTTTTACGGCATTGATGCGCATGGGGTTATCGAGCTGGTTGATGGCCTGCTGGAAGCGCAGTTTGAACAGTTCGTCTTTGAGTTCAAGAAGCTTAGCATCCAGCTCTTTAGCAGAGAGTTTTCTGATTTCACTGGCTTTCATTATTGCTCACCACCCTGTTCTTCCTTAGTTACAAACTTACATTTGATGGGAAGTTTGTTAGCTGCAAGACGCATAGCCTCACGAGCAACTTCCTCACTAACACCGGCAATTTCAAACATTACTCTGCCGGGTTTTACGACTGCTACCCAATATTCAGGTGAACCTTTACCTGAACCCATTCGAGTTTCAGCAGGTTTTTCTGTGATGGGTTTGTCGGGGAAAATCTTAATCCAAACCTGGCCACCACGCTTGATATAACGTGTCATAGCGATACGGGCTGCTTCGATCTGGTTTGAAGTAATCCATGCGGGTTCGAGAGCCTGAAGACCGAAATCGCCATGAGATACTTTGTTACCGCGAAGTGCTTTACCTGTAAGACGGCCTCTGTGCACTCTACGATGTTTAACACGCTTAGGCAATAACATTATTTAGCTCCTCCTTCCCTGCGAGGTCTGCGGCGTTCACGACGATTTGTGTCTTTGCTTTCGTGAAGAACCTCACCTCTGTAAAGCCAAACCTTTACGCCGATACGACCGTAAGTTGTTTTTGCTTCTGCAAAACCATAGTCGATGTCAGCTCTGAGTGTCTGGAGAGGGATTGTACCCTCTTTGTAAGTTTCTGAACGAGCGATTTCTGCACCGCCAAGACGTCCTGAAACCTGTGTTTTGATACCTTTTGCACCGAGTTTCATTGCACGACCGATTGCCTGTTTGAGAGCACGACGGAAAGAAATTCTTCTTTCGAGCTGTGCTGCAATGTTTTCAGCAACAAGCTGAGCATTGAGATCGGGCTGCTTAACTTCGATGATGTTGATTGAAACATCTTTATCAGTAGCAAGCTTTTTCTTGCATACTTCTTTAAGCTTTTCGATTTCTGCGCCGCCACGGCCGATTACAAGACCGGGTTTTGCACAGCTGATATTGATACGTACGCGTTTTGCGTCACGTTCAATTTCAACTTTGGGAACACCTGCGGGAGCAAGTGTTTCGAGAAGATACTCACGAAGTTCGTAGTCTGATACGAGAGTATCGCCGAAATCCTTATGGTTTGCGTACCAACGAGAATCCCAATCTTTGATTACACCGATTCTTAAACCGGTGGGATGAATTTTCTGGCCCATAATTTTACCTCCTCCTCGCTTATTCTTTTTCCTTGAGTGTCAGAGTGATGTGCGAGGTCTTTTTGTTGATTCTGAATGCACGACCCTGAGCTCTCGGTCTTATACGCTTGAGGATGGGACCCTGACAAACGTAGCATTCTGCTACATAAAGTCTGGATGCATCCATGTTGTGGTTATTTTCCGCATTGGCCATTGCTGATTTGAGTAATTTCATCAGCGGTTCACACGCAGCCTTGGGCGTGTGTTTAAGAATTGCCATTGCTTTGTCTGCCGGCTGATTGCGGATAAGGTCTAAAACGATCTGCACTTTACGGGGTGCAATACGTACATAGGTTGCTTTCGCAGTAGCTTGCATGATTTACACACTCCTTTCGACTGATTATTTCTTAGTTGTTTTTGAACCTGCATGACCTTTGAAGGTTCTTGTGGGAGCGAACTCACCTAACTTATGTCCTACCATATCTTCTGTTACATATACGGGAACGTGTTTACGTCCGTCATGAACAGCAAATGTGTGGCCAACAAAGTCGGGGAAAATTGTTGAGCTACGGCTCCAAGTTTTGAGGACGATTTTTTCGCCCTTCTTGTTCATTTCCTCAACTCTCTCGAGCAGTTTCGGTTGCACGAAAGGTCCTTTTTTAACGCTTCTACCCATTATTGATAGCTCCTTTCATCAACTTACTTGCCGTTACGACGTCTTACGATAAGTTTATCGGACTGCTTTTTCTTAGCACGAGTCTTGTAACCAAGAGCAGGTTTGCCCCAAGGTGTGCAAGGACCGGGACGTCCGATGGGAGACTTACCTTCACCACCACCGTGGGGATGGTCGTTGGGGTTCATAACAGAACCGCGAACTGTGGGTCTCCAACCCATGTGACGTTTACGACCGGCTTTACCAATCTTAACGTTTTCATGGTCTGTGTTGCCTACCTGGCCGATAGTTGCCATACATTTAGCAGGAACGTTACGAAGCTCGCCTGAAGGAAGTCTGAGAAGTGCATATGCGCCTTCTTTAGCCATAAGCTGAGCTGCGTTACCAGCTGCTCTTGCAAGCTGACCGCCGCGACCGGGGTTAAGTTCAACATTGTGGATAAATGTACCTGTCGGGATGTTTTCAAGGGGAAGTGCGTTACCGGGCTTGATGTCAGCATTAGGACCAGCCATGATAGCGTATCCGATCTTGAGTCCATCGGGAGCAAGGATATATCTCTTATCGCCATCTTCGAATTCTACGAGTGCGATGTGAGCAGATCTGTTGGGATCGTACTCGATTGTTTTAACTGTACCTTTTACATCGAAGTTATCTCTTTTGAAGTCGATAACACGGTATTTTCTACGGTTACCGCAACCACGATGACGAACAGTTATTCTTCCGTAGCTGTTACGACCTGATTTGTTCTTGAGGGGTTCAAGAAGACTTCTTTCAGGAGCGACTTTTGACAACCCGGAATAATCTGTAACCGACATGTTACGTCTTGCGTTTGTAGTCGGTTTATACATCTTGATTGACATTTTGTTCACTCTCCTATTAGCGGCTTCGCGGAGGATGTCGACCTCCATACCTTACCGCCGGATTTTAGAAAATTGTGTTTTAGTTAATTACATCATTCCATCGAAGAAATCGATTGTTTTTGAATCTTCAGTAAGTGTAACGATAGCTTTTTTCCAAGAAGCTGTGTAGCCCTGGTTCATGCCCTGTCTTCTGAGATGACCTCTTACGTTCATTGTGTTTACTTTAGAAACTTTAACGTTAAAAAGAGTTTCAACTGCTTTTGCAATTTCAATCTTGTTAGCGTCTTTAGCAACCTTGAATGTGTATTTCTTATCTGAAACACCCATCATGCTTTCTTCTGTGATGATCGGACGGAGGATGATGTCCTGTGCTAATTTACTCATGCATATACCTCCTCGATTTTTGCAACTGCATCCTTAAGAACAACGATTGTATCGCAGTTGAGGATGTCGTAAACATTAAGTGTGTTAACAAGAGTTGTTTTAACACCTGCGATGTTACGTGCACTTCTGTAGATAACGTCGTTTTTCTCAGGAAGAACTACAAGAACTTTTTTACCTGTTTCGAGGTTTGAAAGAACTTTAGCAACTTCCTTTGTTTTGATTTCCTTGAGTTCAAGGCTATCAAGAACAACGATTTCTTCAGATGCTGCTTTTGAAGAAAGAGCAGACTTCATAGCAAGTCTCTTAACTTTCTTGTTGATATCGAAGCCATATTCTCTCGGTTTGGGACCGTGAGCAATACCACCGTGGTACCACTGAGGAGCTCTTGTTGAACCCTGTCTTGCACGACCTGTACCTTTCTGGCGCCAGGGCTTTTTGCCGCCGCCGCTGACTTCTGAACGCGTGAGGGTTGACTGTGTGCCCTGACGCTGGTTAGCCAAATAATTGACTACTACGAGATGCATTGCGGAAACGTTGGGTTCAATACCGAAAATGCTTTCTGCAAGAGCGATATCAGAAACCTTCTTTCCGTTCATATCAAATACTGATACGTTAGGCATTGTTTATTCCCTCCTTACGCTTTCTTTACGCTGTCTTTAATAACAACGATGCCGCCTTTGGGGCCCGGAATTGCGCCCTTAATAGCGATAAGATTGTTCTCTGCGTCAACCTTGACAACTTCGAGATTCTGGATTGTTACACGTTCATGACCGAGGTGACCAGCGAGTTTCTTTCCCTTATAAACTCTTGAAGGGTCTGAACAAGCGCCAAGTGAACCTGCATGTCTTGCAACAGGGCCGGTACCGTGTGACTCTTTAAGTCTTGAGAAGTTCCATCTTTTGATAGCACCTGCAGTACCTTTACCTTTGCTTGTGCCGACTACATCTACGATGTCGCCTGCTGCGAACGCGTCAGCTTTGAGAATGTCACCAACGTTGATAGCTGCGATGTCGTCGAATTTGAATTCTCTGAGCACCTTTTTGGGAGCTACGTCAGCTTTCTTAAAGCGAGCTGCCTGAGGTTTGTTTACACGCTGCGGTTTTACGTCGCCATAGCCGATCTGTGCAGCTGCATAGCCGTCTGTTTCGACTGTTTTGATCTGGACGACGGGGCAGGGACCAGCTTCAACAACTGTTACGGGAACTACGTTACCCTTGTCGTCGAAAATCTGAGTCATGCCGATTTTCTTGCCGATAAGACCTTTTTTCATTTTCTTTCCTCCTATTTTAGGTTATTGGTTGAGGCTCTCCCCCAACATGACCTTCCGGTGTAGTTTCGGCCTGAGATTAAAGCTTAATCTCGATTTCTACGCCGGCAGGAAGCTCAAGACCTGTCAGAGCTTCAACAGTTTTGTTTGAAGGTCTGATGATGTCGATAAGCCTTTTGTGAGTTCTCTGCTCAAACTGCTCACGGCTGTCCTTGTATTTGTGCACAGCACGGAGAATTGTTACGATTTCTTTTTCTGTCGGGAGCGGAACGGGACCTGAAACCTGTGCATTTGTACGCTTTGCAGTTTCAACAATCTTTTCTGCTGCTTTGTCGACAAGGTTGTGATCGTAACCTTTGAGTCTGATTCTGATTTTTCCCTTAACTGCCATTCTGATTGCCTCCTTAAAAAATTTGGCGGGCATGTGGCTTTTAAAATCAATACTGTTCCGGGTGTTTCACGTTCACCCATTTTAAAAACCGAAACATCAATATGTTCCGGGATTGCATAAAAGCCCCTCGTTGCAGCCTGTACCGCAGGCGCAGGGAACGCCTGTAGCCGGTTGCCGAGATATTTCTTTCGCCCGGTTTTAAATCGGACATACTCCGCGGAAATTTCCCGTTTCTGGAACGGCCACCTCCCGCATCATCGCATATCAAGTTCGTGTTACTGAGCCAACTTTTCTTGCACACTTTGCGTACAAAAGGGCACAAGGGCATAGTTAACCCAGGTCACGTACTCATATATACTACCACATTCTCTTCAGAATTTCAAGTGTTTTTGCATTTTTTTTAAACTTTTTTTGCTCGAAAATGGCTATTCTACTAGGGTTTCGGCACTTTTACTACATATTGTACAAACCTGCGTTCTAATATTGATTATTTTGTGCATTTTAACATAAAATAACCAATATTTTCTACATAACAACCAATCTGAAACAAACAAAATATGCCATTTTTAGCCGTTTTAAATTGTAAACTTTTTGTGAACAAACGGATTTTTAGCCCAAAAAGCACAAAATCGAGGTGTTTTACCCCGATTTTATATTTTATTAAGGTGTCAATTTGATAACTGCCACTTCAGGTCTGTTCATAAATCTTATAGGCAAAGGATAATTCCCCAATCCGCTTGAAACTATGAAATCGGTATTTTCATAGGTATATGTACCTTTTATAAATGTATTTTTATCTCTGATTTCAGGCAACCATCCTGTTGTGCCGTAAAGTCCGCCTATTAAGGGCAGGCGTATCTGCCCACCATGTGTGTCGCCACAAATGCACAAATCCATACCGAAAGATGCAAAAGCCTCTTTGTTGCAGATATGTGCAAGCAATATATTGTATTTGCTCTCATCATAAGTAAATTCGTTATTCAGATCAAATGTAGGAGAAAAATATACATTATTTATACCGTGAAGTCTTATTTCAGTTTCGCCTATTTGTATATCCTCATAAAGATAATTAAGCACTTTCACACCACCGTCGTGCAGATGAGCGATAAAAGTTTCATCATTATCATGTTCACCGTTAACATAATATACTGTATATTTTTCGGCAAGGTTTATAAGAAGCTTCTCCGCAACTTTCATTCCGTTTTCATCATTTCTTGTATACATATCCCCTGTCGCTACAATTAAATCAGGGGTTTCCTTTTCAATTCGTTTTATAAGAGATGAATTATTAAGGCCAAAATCAGAGCCATGCAAATCAGTGATATGAACAATAGTAATTTCATTTTTGATTTTTTCATTTTTTATTTCAGTCCTACGGGTAGTAAGAGTAAATGTTGAAAAAATCCACACACAAAACAAAACAAATACAAATACAAGTGCTCTGAATGCACCATTTTTCCTACGTTTTCTTCGCGTTTTCTTTTTCATACATATCACCTCACTTATTACATAACAGTATACATCACACGCGTTTTATATACAATACAGAAAAATATTAAATTTTATAAAAATATCAGAGACTGTATCCACAGCCAAGGATACAGTCTCTTCTGAAACTTATTTTCTTACAAAAACGTAATAGTTTGTATCATATCCGCCATAACGATAGTCTCCGCTTTTCCACTCAATAATCATATACTCTTTATCATCAACATTTCTGATTTCATATTCACAGGCTGACCAATTCCATTTGCGTAGAAGATAGTTTTTTGTCCATACAACCATATTCTCTCCTTCAAATACATCATCTTCATAAACGCATCTGCAATTACCATCACTGAAAAACTCTATTTCTTTAAAATACAAATCAGCGATAGGTTCCTCATCCTGAGGAAATTCAGTTTTATTACCAAGAAACGAATGGGCTCTCCATTTGCCGATGATTTTGGCATCACTCACAAAAGGTTTATCAATATCATCTTTTTTTGCAAGTTCTTGGGCAGAATATCTTTCATTATCAATCTTTTTCAGCACAAGGCAGGTCGGTTTTCCGCCACGTGTATACTCATACTCTTTAAGACTGACAAACATGTATAAATCATCACCAATTTTTTCAGTTTCATACTCGTTATTGACAGGAGAATTAAGATACCCTTTTGTCCAACTGAAAGACCAATATTTTTCACCATCAGGCAGAAAATACAGATATTTCTGCTCATCTCCGTAAAAATTTTTAAAGCAGTAAAGATTATCATAAAAATCAGCTTTAACCGCGTAAATACCAATTATCTCCCATTTCCCGATAACCGTTTCATCATTTTCAAATGGTAGTATTTTTTCAGGCGGATCAACATCTTTATCGAGTTTCACAACATCACAGATAATTTCATTTTCATTTATTTTATATTGTGAAATTCTTTGATAATCAGCCGCCTTAATTTCAGCTTCGGCAAGTGTGCACAAATCTTTTGAATCAACGCCGTTACCTGCAGCAATTACAGCCTGACCATCCTTAAATTCAATATTTAACTTTGTCATTATAAGTTTTGCCTCCTTCAGATTTTCAAGCGCAGAAAGAAACTCATTTTCTTTAGCGATAAACATTTCTGCTATTTCCTCACTGTTTTTTCCATCTGCAATCATTTCTTTAATTTCCTGCAAGGAGAAACCTGATTTTTTCAACGCATTAATACGATGAAAAACAAGAATTTGTTCAGATGTATAATACCTGTATCCTGAAAACTTATCTGTATACTGTGGTACAAGTAGTTTTTCCTTGTCATAATGACGTAGAACAGAAATTTTTGTTCCGCACATTTTCGCAAATTCTCCGATTTTCATAAAATATTTCTCCTTTACATAAATATAAGGCACCTTATGAAGATAGTATAAACCTGAAGTTAAGGTAAGAGTCAATAGTAAATCACAAAAAATTTACAAACAAAAAAAATCAGGGCGATTGTCATAAGACAACCGCCCTTTTTTCAGGAATTAAATATTAAGTTTAAGTTCCTTGTGTAAGAATCAAAGACCAAGATCAAAGATTACTGCGTATTCGTAAACTGTTCCGT
>SVOW01000005.1 GCA_015066175.1 Oscillospiraceae bacterium | reverse complement strand
TGGGTTCTGTTACTACTGCTTCATATTCGTGACCGAGTGCTTCAACCGGAACTTCTGTTCTTGAAAGTTCTTCGCCACATACTTCACAGTATACTACTTCTTCGTATGAACCTGCATTTTCACAATCTGCTGCTACTTCATTTTCTTTAACTGCTTCGCCTTCTGTATGGCCAAGAGCGGGAACGATTGTGTCGCCTGCAGGCTGTTTTGCGTCTGCATCACCATATTTAAGTCCGCATTCGCATACATAATATGCTACGTTACCTTCGTTTACACAATCTGCGTCTGTTGCTTCAACATATGTAAGTTTGTCTGCACTACATACGTGGTCAACGATTGTAAGTGTATCGATGTTAAGTTTTACAAGTGACATATCAAGTTCTTTTGCATCGCCGTCCATTACAAGGAAATCGAGAAGTTCGAATGTATATTCGTCACCTGCTACTGCATCGTCTGCTACTTTAAGTTTGAATGTCATGATTTCGTTTGTGCCTGCAATATTTGCAAGTGCTTCGCCGTTTGCTTCAACGCATACCATAACTTTTGTGCTGTTTTCGAATGAGAATTCACCTGCATTGTATAATGCTTTTGTTTCTGCATTCATTACTGCTGAGTTGTCTACATATTCAAGTCCTTCAGGAAGAACAAGTTCGAACTGCCAGCCTACTGTTTCTGCATCTTCCACTGCTGTAACTGATACTGTGATTTCTACTTCTTCACCTGCTACTACATTTGTTTTGCTTGCTGTGAAATCAAATGTGAAATCAGGATCAACTACTACTGTAGCTGTGTCGATATTCAATTCAACTTTGTCCATATCGAGTTCGCCTGCTTCGCTGTTCATTACAAGGAAGTCGAGGAGTTCGAATGTGAGTTCATCACCTGCTGCTGCATCGTCTGCTACTTTCAACTGGAATGTCATGATTTCGTTTGTGCCGGTTGTGTTCCTAAGTGCTTCACCATTTGCTTCAACGCATACCATAACTTTTGTGCTGTTTTCGAATGAGAATTCGCCTGCATTGTATAATGCTTTTGTTTCTGCATTCATTACTGCTGAGTTGTCTACATATTCGAGTCCTTCGGGAAGAACGAGTTCGAACTGCCAACCAACTGTCTGTGCACCTTCTGCACCTGTAACATTAAGTGTTACATCGATTACTTCGCCTGCTTTGACTTCTGTTTTGTCGAATTCAAAATCAAACACGAAGTCTGTGCCTGCAGATGCTTCGTCTGCTGCCATTGCTGTGAACGGAATAACACTGAAAAGCATTATTACACTCAAAGCAACTGCTAAGATTTTTTTCTTCATATGTATTTCCTCCTTGTTTTTGTCGATTACTCTGCAAAAGTATGTTTTGCACAATACTATTTCAGTTAATCTTGAGTACATTATACAACTTAAACTACAAACTGTCAAACATTATTTACGCTTTTCCACCAACATAATTTTTAATAAATTTTCATTTTTTCTTTATTCTAAAGATTTTAATACGTTTTATTGCAAAAATAGAACCATTATGATATAATTGTACAATAAAATTACTTAAACCTCACAAGGAGGCACTGCTTATGTTTTGTGTCAAATGTGGAACACAAGTTGCTGATGGAGTGAAATTCTGCACCAAATGTGGCGCACCGATGAAAACACCACAGAAACCCAATGTAGCTCCCGTGCAAATTAATCCAAAAAAACCTCAGCCAATTCAAAAACCGGCAGAAAACCTTCAGAAACCGGTAAAAAACATTAAACCAACAAAAGAAAAGCCTAAGAAAGATAAAAAGAAAGTAAAGAAAGCAATTATAATTTCTGCTATCTGCTTTATTCTCATTGCAGGTCTTGTAGTTTCAGGAATATTGATTTTACCAAAATATTTTGGCAAGGCTGAAGTTGAAATTTTAACATTTACAACTGAAGATAAATATATTTCTTCCGGTGTGAAAAATAAAATCACCTTTACGGCAACCACAAGTGCCAAAGTTGATATGCTTGAAATTTTTTATAAAGACAGATCTGCAGGCGTGATGAGGGATAACGGCAAAGGTGCTGACACAAAAGCCGGTGACGGAATTTATACAGGTACTGTTAATAAAAAATTCAGTGCATCAGAATTTACTCAGGCAGAGTTTATATGCAAAACAGGCGAAAGCACAAGTGCTCCTGCTATTATAAACATCTTCCCTGTCCTTTCAGCAAAGGAAGCAGAAAAAGCTCAGACCAATTACACAAATTTCTCAAACGAAATCATTGATGTTGAAGAAAAGTATGTAAGTAACGACGGATATGTTCCTGCAGATAAATACAAAGTGTTGATTGCTGACATTGAAAAAGTTGTCAAAGAGCAACAGGAAGACGGCATTGTTTTTGACTATCAGATTGAAGGCAACAGCATTTATGTTAAATTCACATCCGGGCTGAGTACAATTTATGCACCCAAAGAAGAAGGTTTTGACGCTGTTGGCAGCGATGTTTCCATGACAGTAATTACTGCGCAGCCTCAGTTTGACGAAATGGGCGGCGAAAGTTTCGGCTCTGATTTTACAGGTTATCAGCTCCCCTCTGACACAAACTTTATTCTTGAAATGCTTGATGTTTCTGCTGACAGAATAGACAGCAATTTTTCTAACTATTCTTTCTCTGATTCAGAAAACTATGACAATGAACAGGTTACACTTGAAAGAATCCGTTCATTCTCAAGCAATCAGGTTATTTTATGGCATGGTCATGGCTATTATGGTCCGATTGTTAAATCCTGCCTTGTAACAGGTGAAAATTTTTCGTGGGATTCATTCTTTAACGACAAATCATATTATAACGACTGTGTAACTGACAGAATTATCAATGGTTTGCTTATTAACAACTGTAGCAAAGCAATTATCTCATCAAAATACATAGATGAATATTGCGGTGACATGGACAACACCTTTGTTTATCTTGCAGCATGCAGCAGCGGTAAAACAAGCCACCTTGCCGATGCTTTCACAAGAAAAGGTGCGGCTGTTGTTGCCAACAGTGCTGACATTCTTCGCACTTACAACACAGTTATACTTTATGAAACTGTTAACAACTTAACACAGATTAATCCTGAAACAGGCACTTACAACACACTGAGCGTTGCACTTGCAAATGCAAAAGCAAAATATGGTGCAAACGACAGCGACAGCCGTTATGGCGGACATGGTGCTACTCCTGAAATTTTTGGTGGCACAGAAGCAGAAAACTACAGCTTCTCAGACGAACAACCTTCCGGTACCCTTTCAGGCAAAGTATGTAAAGCATCTGACCGAAGAACAGAAATTCCCGGTGCAACTGTAAGTGTCTATTCAAATGGTAACCTTTTGAAAAAAGAAACAGCTGATTCCACAGGTAACTACGAAATGCAGGTGCCTGTAGGCGTTTGTGAAGTTGTAATATCAGCTGACGGATATATTGAATTCAAAGCCTACGCTAACGTAGAAAAGGATTCCGTTAAATATATGGAAACATTCCTTCTTATTGAAGGCGATGAATCAGACACAGGTATTGCAAGCGGCACAGTAAGCAATGCACTTACAGGTATAGGTGCTCCCGATGTTACATTGAAATTCTATGAACACTGGAACAACACCAACTCAAATCAAGCACCTGTTGCTACAACAACCACAGATGATGATGGTTACTATTCAATTGAATTACCTTTAGGCAACTACTCTGTTGTAGCTTCGAAGAACAGTTTTACAAATTCCAGCTTTAATATCGTTGTGCAGGTCGGAGAAACCGAAAACCAGAATGGTGTAATTTCCCCTGAAGTTGTAGGCAACAGTTATCTTATCACATTGACATGGGGTGATTCTCCAAGCGACCTCGACTCACATACTGAAGGCGAAACTTCTGTCGGAACCGGTTTCCATGTATATTATAGCGATAAATCAGCTTATGAGGATGATATTCCTGTATGCCTGCTTGATGTTGACGATACTTCAAGTTATGGTCCTGAACATATAACACTTAATACCGTTTCTGATCAGCCTTACTACTATTATGTTCACCGATATTCAAGCAGCGGAAGTCTTGCTGAATCAGAAGCAAAAGTCACTATTGAGCAAGGCGGTGTACTCCTTGCTGAATTCCATGTGCCCACAAACCTTGGCGAAGGAAGATATTGGAACATCTTTGCAATAGTAGATGGTGAAATAATTGTAGAAAACACAATTACAGACAGTCCGGATATCTACTATGCCGACGGCGAATAATTAGCAAAACTAAACACCAACTGTGTCTTGACAGACATGGTTGGTGTTTTTCTTTATTATGTTT
This sequence comes from Oscillospiraceae bacterium, assembly GCA_015066175.1. Taxonomy (GTDB): domain Bacteria; phylum Bacillota; class Clostridia; order Oscillospirales; family Acutalibacteraceae; genus SIG575. Next base: position 175,567 of record SVOW01000005.1, on the reverse strand, counting down.
CAGCCTGAGGAAAAGTCATACTTCTTTTTCTGTATTCTGCAGGAGTAAGACCCAACTGATTTTTGAAATTTCTGTTCATTGAACGCAGACTTTTAAAACCGCATTCCTCACTGATTTTAAGAATACTGTCTTCTGTGTTATCAAGACGATAGCATATTTCACTTATACGATAATAGTTGACATAACTATTATATGACATACCTACTGTCTGCTTAAAATACTTTGAAACATAAGCATAACTGTAAGACATTTCCATTGCCAGTTTTTCAAGAGAACAATCATCCTGAAAATTGCTGTCGATAAATGCAAAAATTTTACGCAGGAGCTGACTTTCTTCATCACGTTGTGAGTTTGTGTAAATTGCTTGCTCATCAAACATACCACACAGACTATATAAAACCCCCTTCACTTTGCTGATATTGTCATCATCTTTCAATGATAAAAACATTTCTTCGCAATATGCTGGCAGAGAAAAAATGTTGTTTTCAGGCAAAGTTTTGTGTTTTGATTTAAAAAAGAAGTTTACAAGTTTCGGCGTAAAAACGCAAAGCACATGAGAACTTGATGTTTCCGTTGAAAGAGAGTGAATCTGATTAGGGAAAATAAGCACTGCTTTGCCGGGAGTCAGCAAATATTCTTTATTGCCTACCGAAACTGTCATTTCACCGTCTGTCAGCATTATTATTTCAAAATGATAATGTATGTGTGACGGAAAGGAAAAATTTTCACCCTTTTCTACAGAATAATAGTCCGCATCAACAGGATGCCGCATTTCATAAAACATATTATCACCTTACAGCAAATTTTGACGTGATTTATTGTAATTTTAATAAAAATACACTTTATAACAACTAATTTTGTCTACTATAATACAGTATTTGTCGAGAAGAGTCAAGTTCTTTGTGCTATACTAATTTTATAATATAAATAAGGAGGCATTTTTATGGAATTTTTTCCTACAATCCCCGTAATAAAATATGAAGGCAAAGACAGCAGAAATATGCTTGCTTTCCGCCACTATAACCCTGATGAAGTTATCCTCGGCAAACCTATGAGAGAACATCTGAAATTTGCTCTCTCTTATTGGCACACAATGTGCGCTGAAGGTACGGATATGTTCGGCCGCGGTACAATGAACAAAGATTTCGGCGGTCAGACACCAATGGAAATTTACAAAAACAAAGCTTATGCTGCTTTTGAACTTATGAATAAGCTTTCAATTGACTATTTCTGTTTCCATGACAGAGACATTGCTCCTGAAGGCAAAACCCTTGAAGAAAGCAACAAAAACCTTGATGAAATTGCTGAACTTCTTGAAAAACTTATGAAAGAAAACAACAAGAAGCTTCTCTGGGGTACTGCAAACTGCTTTAATCATCCAAGATATATGCATGGTGCAGGCACTTCTCCCGAAGCAGATGCCTTTGCTTATGCTGCTGCTCAGATAAAAAAAGCTATGGAGATTACTGTTAAACTGGGTGGTAACGGCTATGTTTACTGGGGCGGACGAGAAGGATATGAAACCCTTCTCAACACCGATATGGGCAAAGAACTTGATAACTTAGGTTTCCTTCTTAAGCTCACATCACAGTACGCACGTTCAATCGGTTTCAAAGGCGATTTCTATATTGAACCCAAGCCGAAGGAACCAACAAAACATCAGTATGACTTTGACGCTGCAACAGTTATCGGTTTTCTTCAAAAATATGACCTTATGGAAGATTTCAGACTTAACATTGAAGCTAACCATGCAACACTTGCAGGTCATACTTTCCAGCACGAGCTTGCAGTTGCGAGAATCAACGGTGTCTTCGGTTCAATTGATGCTAATCAGGGCGATTTACAGCTCGGTTGGGATACAGACCAGTTCCCCACAAATGTTTACGAAACTGCAATGTGTATGCTCGAAGTTATCCGTGCAGGCGGATTTACAAACGGCGGTCTTAACTTTGATGCAAAAACACGCCGTGGTTCAAACACACCTGAAGATATCGTTTATTCTTACATTGCAGGTATGGATTCATTTGCTCTCGGTCTTCGCATTGCTGCAAAAGTGCTTGAAGACGGCAGAATTGATGAATTTTTAAAGCAGAGATATGCAAGTTATGAAACAGGCATTGGTAAGAAAATCACTGACAAAACTGTTACTATAGAAGAACTTGAAGAACACGCAAAAGGTCTCGGTGAATTTGAATGTGTTCCCAGCGGACGACAGGAATATCTTGAAAACATTCTCAACAGCATTATGTTCTGATGGAGGAATAATCAGATGATGAATAAAACTATTGCAAAAGAAAGAGCAAAAGCTCTTGTGGCACAGATGACAGCCCAAGAAAAAATGTCACAGCTTCTTTTCAATTCCCCTGCTATTGAAAGATTGGGAATCAATGCTTATAACTGGTGGAACGAAGGCTCACATGGTGTTGCACGTGCCGGCACAGCAACTGTTTTCCCCCACGCAATTGCTATGGCTGCCACATTCAACCCTGAACTTGTAAATGAAGTTGCAGACGTAATTTCAACAGAAGGTCGAATCAAATATAATAAGCACGTTGCTTACGGCGACTTTGATATTTTCAAAGGCATCACTTTCTGGGCTCCCAATATTAATATCGTACGTGACCCAAGATGGGGTCGCGGTCAGGAAACATTTGGTGAAGACCCGTTCCTTACTTCTGTTCTCGGTAAAGCCTTTATTAAAGGTATTCAAGGCGACGGAGAATTTATGAAAGCAACTGCTTGCTCCAAACACTACGCGGGACATTCAGGCCCTGAAAAAGACAGACACGGTTTCGATGCACAAATTTCAATGCACGACCTTTGGGAAACATATCTCCCTGCTTTTGAAAAGACAGTAAAAGAAGGTGGCGTTGCAGGCGTTATGGGTGCTTACAACCGTACAAACGGTGAACCCTGCTGTGCCCACTCATATCTTATGGAAAAAGTTCTCCGTAATGATTGGGGCTTTGACGGTTACTTCGTTTCTGATTGCGGTGCATTGGGCGACATCTGGAAATTCCATAAATGTGCTGAAAACGCTGCTGAAGCCGCTGCTCTTGCACTTAAAAGAGGTTGTGAGCTTAACTGCGGTGACACATTCTCAAGCCTTGTGGACGCTTACGAGCAGGATTTAATTGACGAAGAAGATATTACAAAAGCTTGTGAAAGACTTTACACAATCCGTCATCTTCTCGGTGAATTTGAAGAAGTAAGACCTTATTCAGATATCAGCTACGATAAACTCGACTGTAAAGAACATAAAGAGCTTAACATTAAAACGGCTGAAGAATGCCTTGTGCTTCTCAAAAACGAAAACAACTTCCTTCCACTTGACAAAAACATCGAAAAGAAAATTGCAATTGTCGGCCCAAACTCAATGTCGGTTACTGCTCTTGAAGGAAACTACAATGGTTATGCTTCCGAATACATTACTATTGCTGACGGCATCCGCAGAAAATTTGAAAATGCACGTATCACAGTCGAGAAAGGCTGCAACTATTGCCTTGAGAATCTTAATGACTGGGGCGGTTTTGCAAATATGATCAGTGACGGTGTAGGTACTGCACAGGAAGCAGATATTACAATTCTTGCGCTCGGTCTTGACCAGTCGATTGAAGGCGAAGACACGGGCTTTGACAATGACTACACTGCCTGTGGTGACAAGAAAACACTTTATCTGCCCAAAACACAGCAGAAACTTGCTGAGGCTGTATGCGATGTTTGTGAAAACGTTATCGTTGTGCTTCTCTGCGGTAGCTCTGTTGACCTTGGTGAAAAAGTCACAAAACACGCAAAAGCAATTATCCACGCGTGGTACCCAGGCTCAATGGGCGGCCTTGCAACTGCAGAACTTATTGCAGGTGAAATTTCACCTTGTGGTAAACTTCCTGTTACAATTTACAAAGGTGACTATAATATCCCGGATTTCACCGATTATAATATGAAAGGCAGAACATACAGATATATTGACGGTGAAGCTCTCTTCCCCTTCGGCTTCGGTCTTTCATACACAACATTTGCTTACAGTAACGCAAAAGTTATTTCTGCTGATGAAAATACAATCAAATTAAGCGTTGATGTTACAAACACAGGCGACAGAAAGGGCAAAGACAAAGTTCAGGTATACGCAGAATACAAAGATTCAAGAACTGTTACTCCCCATTCACAGCTTTGTGCAATCAAGCCGGTTGAACTTGAAAAAGGCGAAACTAAAACCGTTGAAATGGAAATTGACAGATATTGGATTAAGGCTGTGCTTGATGACGGCAAACGTGTTGACCCTGACGGAAACATTGCAATTTATGTAGGCGGACATCAGCCTGATTCTGTCAGCGACAAGCTTCTCGGATATGCTTGTGAAAGGATTGAAATAAAATGAGATATTTATTAGGTATTGACGTTGGCACAACAGGTACAAAAACCGTTTTGTTTGATGAAAACGGAAATGTGATTGCTGATGAAACTAAAGAATATCCCCTTATTCAGCCACAGAACGGATGGGCAGAGCAAGACCCTCACGATTGGTGGAACGCAGTTAAAAGCACAATAAAAAATGTTGTTTTTAAAAGCAACGTAAATAAAGAAGACATTGTCAGCATCGGTCTTTCAGGGCAGATGCACGGACTGGTAATGCTCGATGAAACCAACGAAGTTATCAGAAATGCAATTCTCTGGTGCGACGGCAGAACAACTGAGCAGTGCAGAAAAATCGAAGAAATTCTCACAAGAGAAAGACTTATTGAAATCACTGCCAACCCTGCTCTCGAAGGTTTTACTGCAGGTAAAATCCTCTGGGTACAGGAAAACGAGCCTGAAAACTACTCAAAATGCAGAAAAATTCTTCTACCTAAGGATTATATCAGATATCTGCTTTGCGGCGAATTTGCAACAGAAGTTTCTGATGCATCAGGCACACAGCTTCTTGACATTCCCAACAGAAATTGGAGCGAAGAAGTGTGTGAAAAACTGGGCATTGATTTATCTCTTCTGCCGAAAGTTTACGAAAGCCCTGAAATCACAGGTTATCTTAAAGAAGATATTGCTGAAGAATTAGGTCTGAAAGCAGGAATTGTTATCGGAGGTGGCGGTGGCGACAATGCTTGTGCTGCAATAGGTATGGGAGTTTGCTGTAAAGGTAAAGCCTTTACAACAATCGGCACAAGCGGAGTTGTATTTGCACATACTGATACACCTCAGATTGACAAGCAAGGAAGAATCCACACCTTCTGTTGTGCAGTTCCCGGTTGCTGGCATGTTATGGGTGTGACGCAAGCTGCCGGCTTGTCACTTAACTGGTTCCGTTCACAGATAGCAAGTGAATATGCTTACAAAGAACTTGACAAACTTTCATCAGAAATTCCCATCGGATGCGATAATCTTATTTATCTCCCCTACCTTATGGGGGAAAGAAGTCCTATACTTGACACTTCTGCACGCGGTGTTTTCTTCGGACTTTCTGCAATTCACACCAAACTCCATATGGCAAGAGCAGTTATGGAAGGTGTTGCTTATTCACTTTACGATTGTCTTGAGGTTTTAAAAGAAAACTCAATTGAAGTCGGAGATATGGCACTTTGCGGCGGTGGTGCAAAAAGCACATTCTGGAGAGAAATGTTCTCTGATGTTTACGGTGTGAATATCAAAACAATGCAGACAAGTGAAGGTGCAGTTTTAGGTGCAGCCTTACTCGGCGGATGTGCGGCAGGCGTTTATTCTTCAGTGGAAGAAGCATGTGAAAAGACAGTAAAAAGCGGTGAAATTTATGAATACAATAAATCCCACCACGAAAAATATATGCACTTCTATTCAATCTACCGCACACTTTACCCTGCATTAAAAGAAGCGTATAAAATGTTTTAATTTAATATGAAACAAAAGTCAAACCCGTGGAAATCCACGGGTTGATTTTTGTTATAGTTTTTATTTATTCAAAAAACTCTGCATAAAAAATTCACAATTACATATTGATTTTCAACGCAGGACGAACTCCATCGCTGGTGATACATACTCCATTGTCAACATCAGCAAAACCACTACCGTAAACGCCACACGCAATATCAGACGCCTCGTAAGCTGAACGCAACCACCACCATGAATAGCCATAAGAACTATCGGTGTATTTCGATATCCACAAACCTTGACACGCTGCATAATCTGTGCCACTTGCCTGACGAGCAGTGTCATAATCACCTGCAATTTCTGAAAATCCATATGCACTGTTTATGGCTTCATAATACGAAAGCAGGAAAATTTTATCTTGCGTTGTCGTACTGCTATATTCTGAAGTCCAAGGACATTCGTTATCCAACACTGTATGCTGTATCGCATTTTTTTCAGATGATACAAATGCCGTATTATAAAAATCTTCATTCAGCCAACTTCTTATAGAACTTGTTGCGTAATCATTTGCATATGTTGTGCAGGTTGAATCCTGATAATATTCGCTCCCGTTAAAATATGCCGTGTTATTATATGCCTGGCTATCTATTATATTTTCGCACATTATCAAACCATCATCGGGATCAAGAACTCTCCATTTTAACGGCTCATATTTAAAATAATATGTTGTATTAATTACATAACCATTTTCACTCTGATATGAATTGTCTTGCGAACTCGCAGCACCTGTATAAGATGGTCTGTATTGGCTGAATGTTACAGCACGATACTTATTTCCGTCATATGTAATATCTGCATATTTCATATAATCACCTGATTGCATTTCGTCGTCAGCTCTATCACCTGAACCGGTGTAATATCCATATGATTTCCATACCTTTGATTGACTATCAAGAGTAGTTATCAGACTTGAATCCGTTACTTTTGTTTGCGGATATGAACCAAATTCTACAATATCACCTGCACTTGCGTTCTTAATATTATTTGCTATCTGTGAGGTTTCTTCATCGTGCTTTTCATTATTATTTGTCGGTTCTTCAGACATTTCTTCAGTATTTTCTCCGGAATCATTTAAATCAATCTCTATTTTTTCACCATTTTCATCTTCAGCTACAATTTTTCCGTTTTCCTGATGAACATCTGAATATTTGCCGGAATCTTTGTGTTCTTCTGATTCATCACCATCTACGGTGTAAATGAATGATTTTCCTTCATCCGTACCATCGTCATAAACTTCAATTGAAATATATTTGATGTCTTCAAGTTCAATGATACCATTTGTCTTACCGCTTACATTTTCTTTAACGGGCTGTGCTTTCTTCTCATTTACAAAGTAGATATCAGCATCATAAAATTCAGGGTGTTCTGCGTCTTCTTCGTCAGTTTCACCCACAACGGCATATGCTTCGTATGTACCGTTTAAATCATAGTCTTCACATACAAAATCAATTATAGGTTTTGAAGTGCTTTCTTCAAGAATAGCGGTAAGCTTTTCTTCTGCAGTTTGTTTGTCTTCATTCTCTTTTTCATCGTTAATGAATTTAGGTATAAAAATCACACTAAGCACAACAGCAATAACTAATAAAACAGCAATTATTGCAATTGTAACTTTCTTTGAAGATTTTTTAGATTTTTTTGTATATTCATTTATTGGGTTTGACATAGACGGTTGTTGCACATCGGTCTGCATAATTTGTGTTCCACAGAATTTGCAGAATTTGGTGCCGTCTGACAACTCTTTTTTGCAAGCAGGACAGATAATCATTAAGCATTTCTCCTTTGTTTTTCTATGTGAACATTATACACCTTTAGAAATTTTCTGCAAGAGTTTGTAAAAAATGAAGATAAATTTGCAATTTCTGATTTATTATAAAACAGTAAATTAATTTTGTCGTACGATTAATTTTAACATTGTAGGGTTTGGCGCTTGCCGACAAACGTCAATTCACATTTGTTTTTGCTCAACGTCGGAAACCGCCGTTCCCTACGATGTAACATTTAAACATACATATAAATTATAATTTGAAAAACCAGATATGGGCATCGTGCTTGCAAATCATTATAAAACCAACATCAGTGATAGCTGAAAATTACAAATTATCAGATTATTCAAATAAGCATTCCGTAGGTTTATTATAAATTTACTTTTTAACATTTAAGATAATCAGAGTTTTCATCACTATATTCGTGTGTCCGTGTTCAAAATTCATTGCAATAAAATCACAGCACAAAAAAACAGCAGGTACCCCTGCTGTTTTTTCTTTAACTATAACAATATTCTTTACTTTCGTCCATCTCATCCCATTCATATACAAGTACCGTTCCGTCTTTTTTAAGTCCTACAATTGTAAAATCAGTTGCAGAAATCTCAACAATATCTGTCCAATCTGAAACAGCATCCTGACCACTACGATAACAGTCTTGCTCTGTTAAAGCCGGTGTTGATACAACTGTACCATCTTTTCTAAGGCCAACTATATGATAAGACCCAACAGAAATCGCTGTTATATCTGTCCAATTTTCAACGTAAGATTTCATTTCTTCATTACCGACTACAACAACTGTACCATCTTTTCTGAGACCTGCTATACTCCCCCCGGTAGAAATTGAAACAACATTTTTAAAGGGATTTTCTTCCTGTATCTGCTTATTCAGTATTTTAGGTATTATTATGGCAGATGCTACAACCGCGACAACTGTAAAGATTGCAATTGATATCAATACAATTTTTTTGCGTTAAAATTTTTTCGTTTTAGTTGTTGTCGCACATTCATAACCTAAAGATTGACTCGGTGCGTTTTCAATTATTTCTCCTGTTTCATAAAGATTTCTGTTTTCCACATTTGTTTCCTCCGTTTGTTTTTATTTTTGTTTGCAAATCAATCTTAATAAAAACATACCAGCCAATCAATACATCTGTAATTATCGAACCATAAAATGTAATATTCCGTAAAAAAGTAAAAAGCCGACGCATATATTTTGCATCGGCTTTGAGTAAATATATATTATTTTTTCATTTCAATCATATCACGGTAAGAGATAAGCTCTATTCCATGAGCGTTAAGGTGCTGTTCTGTTTTGGGGTCTTTCATAATCTGATATTCCCACACTCTGTCACGCCATCTTGCTGTGATACCTTTGATTTCATCGCATTCCACAGAGGGATGAACGTAGGTTTCGCTGAAGCCTGCAGGGATTTTGCAAAGGTCTTCAAGGAACATTTCGCGGTATCTTTCATAGCTTGTTCTCATTTCATCGTTCCATTTGGGGAAGATGAGATAATCGGGCATAATAACGTTGTTTTTCTTGCCGAGATGTTCACAGATTTTGCAAGCAATAGCATAAACAAAATAAGGTGTGCCCTCAGGACATTCTGACTTGAGAGGTTTCTTACACATTCTGAATGCATAACCAAGCTCACCGCAAAGCTTCATTGTCATGGGAAGAAGTTTAAAGTTACCGCCTTCGATACCATAAAGTGAACCCATATGGTTATCAAGGTGTGAAGGTTTCATGCCCATACTTTCAGCAAGTTTAACCTGAGCGAGAATTTCCTGACGAGCTTCTTCAAGGTCAGCATGTTTTGCGAAATCTTCACATTCAGGCCACATAAAACCTTTTTCATTTTTAAGTGACGGAAGGTCTGTGATGGGGCCCCAGTTATAGCTACCCCATTCACTTGTTGTTGTAAGATGAACGCCGATTGCATACTGAGGGTTGTCTATTGAAAACTGAACAGCCTCTTTTGCAAATTTGCAAGGCATCATAATTGTTGAAGATTTAAGTCTGCCTGCTTTGAAAAGGTCTATAACAGCTTCGTTTGCTGCACCGCACATTCCAAAGTCATCAGCGTTGATAATCAGATATTTGTCTGCCACGTGTCATTACTCCCTATTTTATAGTTGATAAATAAATTTTAACATATGATGTTGTTGAATAAGTTAACAGATTGTTAATAATTTGATTTTTATGTATACAATGAAAATAAATCACTTAGAATTGGGTATTTTTATATTTGTCCAACCGTCAACGTCGCATTGGCCATCGTCGTTCCTACCCACAACAACCACTGTGCCGTCTTTTTTCAGACCTACTGTATGCCAAGTTCCTGCTGAAATTGCGACAATATCTTCCCATTCAGATACATCGCATTGATCAGTAAAGTTCCAACCAACAGCAACCACACTGCCGTCACTTTTTAATCCAACTGTGTGTTCGTTACCCGCTGAAATTGCAACAATATCTTCCCATTCAGATACATCGCATTGACCATCAGCGTTACTACCTACAGCAACCACAGTGCCGTCTTTTTTAAGACCTACTGTTTGCAAAGCTCCTGCTGAAATTGCAACAATATCTTCCCATTCAGATACATCACATCGACCTGCACCATTAAAACCTACAGCAACCACAGTGCCGTCTTTTTTAAGACCCACTGTGTGTTCTTCACCTGCTGAAATTGCAACTATATCTTCCCAATCTTCAACATCGCATTGACCTTCGTCATTATCGCCTACAGCCACAACTGTGCCGTCTTTTTTAAGTCCTACTGTGTGATAATCTCCTGCTGAAATTGCATCAACATCTTCCCATTCAGATACATCACATTGACCATAATTGTTGCTACCTACAGCAACCACAGTGCCGTCTTTTTTAAGTCCTACTGTGTGAAAATTTCCTGCTGAAATTGTAACAATATCTTCCCATTCAGATACATCGTATTGACCATCATAATTATAACCTACAGCAACCACAGTGCCGTCTTTTTTCAGACCTACTGTGTGACGATATCCTGCTGAAAGTGTTTCTCTGACAGCGATTTCATCCCAGAGTGCAAAGCTTTTTTCTTCTGCATCTTTATAATTTCCTGCTCTCCCGAATAATATTGTAGCTTCTGTTTTATTTCCTTTATTGAGAAATTCCACAGCATTGTTATAGTTATATTCGTTTATCTTATAATTACATTCTTTGATTCTATCAGCACTGTCTTTATATTCTCCAAGTGCAGTGAAAACAGAAATTGCTTCAGCGTACTTGCCTGCTTCCATCAATTCCACAGCATTGTTATAGTTATATTCATTTATCTTATAGTTACATTCGTTAATTTTATCAGCACTGTCTTTATGTTCTCCAAGTGCAGTAAAAACAGAAATTGCTTCAACGTACTTGCCTGCTTCCATCAATCCCACGGCTTCATTATATTTGTTGTTTGGAATAATAACGCTTGGAATAATAACCGTAGTCAGCAGTATTGCAATTGCTGTTGCAACAGCAACGAAAGACCCTGAGATTGCTAAAATTTTAATTTTCTTTTTCTTATCTTTCTTTGCCATATTCACATGGTCGGTGTGAGATTCTCCGAATTCTTCCTTATATTCTTCTGGTAACACTTCGAGTTTATCCTCATAAGAAGCAGTATGATTATTTTTCACTTCGGCGTATTCATAAGTTTTTTCTTGTGTGATTTCTGAACCTTTGAAAGTGTTGACATTGGCAGATGTATCCTGAACATTACTCATACGTTTAATTGAATTATTATTAATCTTATTCATTTTTTCAGATACAAAATGTCCGATGCACGTTTCCAGTTCTTTTTTCAGGTTGTCGTCACCATATTCATATGCTTTTTTATAATTGTCAAGTTCAGCAAAAGTTTCCTGCTGATTTTTCAGGTCTTCCTTTTTTCTCACCTGAAGTTCAACCATAAGTTTGCCAAGATATGCTTCTGCTTTTTCAGGGTTTAAGTCAAGCACTTTATTAAAACACGCATTTGCGTTTTCAAAATCTCCGTTTTCAAGAAAAGAAAAGGCTCTTGTAAGAATTGATGCAATATTTGCGTAGCAATATTCGCAGACAGCAACACGATTATCATCGTCTGCTTCAAAATATGCTCCGCACATTTTGCATTTAAAAACTGCCATATTTAACACCTTACTATCTTATTCAATAAATAATTATAAATTATTCAGAAAGAAAATCAAATGAAAGTTTACCGCTTACAGAATGCTTGCCGTCAAAAACATCAATAATCAGATTTTCTTCTGCATCTGCAAGTGAATAGATTTTCTTTAATTTCTTATGTGTTTTACTGCTTGCTTCAAAGGGAAAAAGTTTATCCCTTTTGCCTGACTCTATCAGCAGCTTACGCGGTGAAAGGCTTGAAGCAAAATCATAAATTTCACCTACTGACAGAATATCGGGAATATAATTATCAGGACAGTGCCACAAAGACAGAATACTGTCTCTGAATGTGTTTACATAACCGCTGACAACTGTTTTTCTGAAACGCTCATCAAGTACAGATGCGTATAACGCAGTAAGTCCACCGCCTGAAATACCCATACAGGAAAGTTTTTCCTTATCTGCATTTTCATTCTGCAACAAGATATCAGCACACACAATCGCCTGATAAACACGCATTGATGCAACGGTCAATCCGTAAGGCAGAAGATGATGAGAAAGTTCATCACATGAACTTATGTAGAAAGGTTTTATAAGGTCTTTCTTAAGCCTTGCTTCGCCAAAGCCGAAAAGTTCAGGTGACGCAACTATGCAACCACGCCTTGCAAGTTCATGTGCAAAGTTTTTCTGATAATTATCAAAATATCTTATGCGTTTTTTCTTGCCTTTTTTATTGATTGAAAGTATCTGCCTTACACCATAACCATGACCGCACAGTGCCACTACTGCAGGTGCAGGTTTAGTGATTTTCTTCGGCACGGAAATATACACAAGCATTTTCAACTGAGGGCAGATTTCAACACTGTATTTATTAAGAGTGTATGTGCCGAAATCTACACTCTCCCCTGCTTTTTCAAGTTTGTAAGAAGATACTTTTTCAATTTTGTCAAGGTTGAAAATTTCTTTTGCCTTTTGCTTTATTTCATTATTAACTCTGATGACATCTTCTTTTGTTTTCACGTTTTCATATGGGTCTTTATAATTCTTCTCATAAAGCGACACCATAAAATCATCAGGAGAATATGGACTTGTTTTCATAATTTATCCACCATCAAAAAGTTATTTTACCTGCACTTGTAATATTATCACTGCTGTTGCCGACAAAAATTTCGTATTCTTTATCGAAAATCCACTCGCCGTTTTCAGGATTGTAGAATCTGATATCTTCAGTTTCAACTTTAACTTCTGCAGTGACTTTTTCGCCTTTGTTTACACTTACACGTTTAAAGCCTTTAAGAAGTTTAACAGGGCGGTCTGTTTCTTGATTTTTGCTTGAAACATAAACCTGAAGCACTTCGTCACCATCTGATTGACCGATATTTTCAATTTCTGCAGTGACGGAGATTTCATTTTCGTTTAATCTACATTCTGCGTTACTGATTTCAAAATCAGTGTAAGAAAGACCGTAACCAAATGCAAAATGAGGCTTGATATTTTCTTTATCGAAGAGAGTATAACCGTGGTAATAACCGTAATCGATTTCTTTATTTTCACTGCCGATATGGAGGAAAGTCGGATAATCATCATCTTTTTCTGCAATAGTGAAAGGCAGTTTACCGCCGGGATTTACGTCACCGCTTAAAACATCAGCAAGTGCATTTCCGCCCTCGATTCCGCTGTAGAAAGACATTACAACGCTGTCTGCAAGGTCAATCCATTCTTTGATAACATAGGCACTTCCGCCCATAATGTTGACGATTAATTTTTTGTTGAGTTTTGAAAGTTCAGTTATAAGTTTTACGTCTTCTTCGGGAATTCTCAGGTCAACTCTGTCACCGCCTGAGCCTTTCGGTTTTTGCTTGACGTTACCCATATTTACAAGGAATTCGCCTTCCTGAAGCCAGTCACTACCAACGCAGACAACAATATACTCGCAACCTGCTGCAGCCTGACTTGCTTTTTCAGTATCGCAGCCATTATAAACAGAAACATTTTCTTCTCCGAATCTGTTTTTCATTCCTTCATAGGCTGTGACTGTGTAAGGACTGAAAACATTACTGCTGCCGTGGTCACCTGTGTTTCTCTTGTTTGCATATCTGCCCACAACTGCAATTTTGGCGTTTTCTTTAATTGGCAACACGCTGTTGTTATTTTTAAGAAGCACTGTGCCTTTGCCTGCAACTTCACGTGCAAGAGAAGTATGTTCTTTTGAAAGAATAACGTTTTCAGGCTCTTTTTTATATTTGGGCAAAACACGCATCATTGCCCTGATAATTCTGCCGACAGCAACATCTAAATCTTTTTCTGAAATTTCGCCTTTTTTAAGTTTGTGTCCAAGTAATGAATAACGGAAAGTGTAAGGCATTTCAATATCAAGGCCTGCTTTCAGGCTTCTTGATGCATCGTAAATGCCAAAGAAAAAGTCTGAAATCGTAAATCCGTCAAAGTGCCATTTATTCCTTAAAATATCCGTGAGAAGTTCTTTATTTTCGCAACAATAAGTGCCGTTGACTTTGTTATAAGCACCCATTATTGACATTGCACCTGCATCGATGCATTTTTTGAAATGAGGAAGGTAAACCTCGTGCAATGTTCTTTCGTCTGCTTTTGCATCAACGCTGAAACGCAAATCTTCAATGCTGTTGAGCGCATAATGTTTAGGACAGGCAATAATACCTCTGTCCTGCATTGATTTTGTCAATGCAACGCCCATTTTACCAAGCAGAAACGGGTCTTCTCCGTATGTTTCCTGCGCTCTTCCCCACATAGGATTACGCAGAAGATTTATGCAGATACCTGCAAAATAATTGGCTCCGCCTGCAGAAGCTTCACGTGCAAACACTTCACCTACACGATATTCAAGCTCATCATCAAAAGTTGCACCTCTGAGCATTGATACAGGGAAACAGGTGCTTTTTCTGAGAACAATTCCGCGGGGGCCGTCTGTAAAAAGTACGGGCGGAATGTAGAGCCTATCGCATCCGCCTGCAGGATAAGGCTCAGCATTGTAGAATCTGCCATTTTTAAGGAAATTTTTCACTGTTATCCCCATTGCACGACCACGAAGCATTTTGATTTTTTCTTTGAGAGTCATTTCTTTGACAAGTTCTTCTGAAAGTTCAAGAAGTTTTTCTTCTGTGGGTGTTTTTTTATACTGTTTTACTGCCTGAATATAGTTCATAATAAAACCTCCTTATGGCGTTGTTCTTTCAGATTTCTCTTAATTTACGGACATCGTTGCTAAAGTGTTTTTCGCTATCGGCTTTTGTAAATTCAATCATCACAATGCCGTCAAAATTTTTGCTGATTAATTTATTGATTAATTTATCGATATATTTTCTGTCTTTTTTTGCGAACAACTGTTCTCTGAACAAATCGCGGTAAGAAACGTGCACATTCTCGATAAATTCAAAGGTTTTGTCTATTCTGTCAAGGTCATATTCAAACTTTGTATAACGCGACTGAAAATAGGTTCTGAAATTTTCTCTTTGCAGGTCTTCTGCAAATTTCAGAAAAGCATATGTGTTGTTATTGAAAGTGTTATCATGGCATTCAGGGCAGATAAGAAGATTATATTCTGCTGCAACATCGCACATAAACTTTGCGTCTTCAAGAAGGTCGAGATATTCTTCTTCAGTTGTGTCTTCGCTGTTTTCAACACCTAACCACACACGGATTGATGGGGCAGAAAGTTTATGAGCAATAAGGCAGATTTCTTTCCATTCCTCGTGTTTATTGCTGCCAACTCTGTAATAACTGCCGTAAGAACTGATTTTAACACCCGCTTCATCACAAAGTTTTTTTGCTGTTTCTGCTTCACTTGAATTTTTTACGTGCACGTCGCCTCCCCATTCAATAAACTCAACGTTATTTTCCTTGGCGATTTTTACAACTTCCTGCACGCTCTTTTTCCTGAAAGTCACACTTGCTAAACCTATTTTTAAATTATTCATTTCACTCACTCTGTAATTTCAAATATTTTTCAAAAGGCTCATCAAAAACGGGAATCTGATTTACCCGCTGAAAATAAATACCAGTATTATCGCTGATGGTTAAATCTTTTCTCATTTCAATATTTTCAGCTTTCACTTTTCCGTTTTCTTTGAAAAAAGCTCCGCCTCTGCTGCCTGTTACGGGCATTTCTTCAATTATCGCTACAAGCAGAGCTTCTGCACTCAGCAGCATATCTTTATCGTAGAAATAAGACGATATATCTTTATGTTTTGTGGGATAATTTTCAAGAATTTTTCTTATCGCTGAAAGAAGTTTTTCACATTCTTCCTTATCTCTGGAAAAAGCTGCAAAATTGCTCATCTGTTTTTTCACAAAACTATAGTCAACAGTTTCGTCAACCTGAAAATCATCAGATATTTTTCTGAAACAATCTGCAATTTTTTCTGCTTTTACGCAGGGAGTTTTTTCGGATTTTTTATTCTTTATATGCTTTGCACACATAAGACCGCCGACCTGCGTGTCATTCAGTGCTGAGCCACCCGGTCTGACAAGACCGAATGAGCCTGCCGCTTCACCTATAACATACAGATTTTCAACGACGTAAGATTCATAATACATATCTGTATAAACTCCGCCGTTGTTATGCTGGGCGCAGACGGCAATTTTCAGTTTATCTTTGTGCAAATCAATACCCTGCCTTAAATAAACATCAATGGCTTTGGGATTGAGTTTTTCGAGGCGTTCAATGGGTGTTGGAGCAACAGAATCAGTTTTTGTAAGATATTCCTTTGCTTCTTCAAAAAGATTTTCGAAGCAATAATTTTCAGGATTTTTTGTGTAATCAAGATAAACGTTTCTGCCTTGTTTTATCTCTTCATTCACTGCAATATCAACCTGAGAAGATGCGTTCATTCTGTCAAAACTGAAAGGCCACTGATAACCTTTTAAGAAAACAAAGTCGTTTGCTTTATCACCCAAATTTTCTGCAAGAAATTCATATTCATTTCCAGCTTCATCAATGCTTACAAAACGCGGAATAACCTGCATAAAACTGCCTGATACATTCCAGCGGAAATCAGTTGACGACATTCCGTATTGCCATTGTGAAAAATTGCAGAGATTCACGCCTGCATCAAGCAGAACACCTGTCATTCCGTGTTGTGATTCAGGGTAAACAGAATGTTCATATATACATGCAGGAGCACCTGTTGCGGCAATTACATTTTCTGCTTCGATTATTTCAAAGGCGTCTGTTTCTTTGTTAAGCACCACAACACCGCAAGCTTTGTTGTTTTCGGTAATAATTTTTACAACCTGCCTGTTATCAAGCAAAGGTGTTTTGTTTGAGAAAAGCACTTTTTCTTCAAGCTTTTCTGTCATAATTTTTGATGTAAGTGGACCTACGGAAGTTGCACGGCATGTGTTATCATGGTCTGTTTTATATCCGGGAAATCCGCCGAAATTATCCCGCGGAAAATTAACTCCGTATTCATAAAGACGCATAAAGCATCTTGCACTGTTTGCAGATTGCACAAGTGCTTTCACACCATCTGTTGACCCGCCTGAAAACAAATCTTCAGCCATTTTATAAGGACTATCCTGAGAAAATCCATCCATAGAAATCTTATAATAGGTCTGTTTGTCACTTCCTGTATTGCGCGAAGTGCCCCACAATCTGTTTTCTGTGATTACGGCAATATCTGTAATGTTTTCTTTAAAAAGCCAATCGGCAGCACTGTATGCCGCAGCACCGCTGCCGATTATAACGGCATCATATATCTTTCTCATAAAATTCTCACATTAAATCCGCCGTCACAATCAATTACTGTGCCGGTGCAGAAATCAAAGTTGCCCTCTGCTATTGAGGCAACGCATTTGCCGATATCTTCAGGCTGACCCATCCTTTTTATCGGAGTTATGCCTTCGCTTATTAATTTTTCGTATTTTTCTTTTACCTTTGCTGTCATATCAGTTTCGATTATACCCGGTCTTATTTCGAGCACACTTACTCCGTATTCTGCAAGACGTGCTGCAAAAAGCTTTGTAATCATCGAAATACCTGCTTTTGAAATGCAGTATTCTCCCCTGTTTACGGATGCTGTGTATGCAGACATTGAAGAAATGTTTACAATGCGTGATTTTTCGTTTTTAGTAAGCAAAGGAACAAATTTCTGTGTAACAAAAAATGTGCCTTTAAGGTTTATATCAAGAAGATAATCAAAATCTTCAGGTGAAATTTCAAGAATATCTTTTCTCTCTTTTGGTGCAACGCCTGCGTTGTTTACAAGCAAATCAATTTTGCCGTAAGTTTTTTCTGCAAACGACACAAGTTTTTCTACGTCTTCCTGTTTTGAAATATCAACTGAAACAAAGTTTACTTTTGAAGTGTATTCTTCTTTTAATTCTTTCACACGGTCAGTTTCATTTCGTGAAGTCAGAATTACATCAAAACCTTTTTTCAGAAGTTCTTCTGCAATACCGAGCCCTATTCCTCTGCTTGAACCTGTTACAACTGCTACCATGTTTTTCACCTCTTAAGAACGTGTTTTTGATAATACGGCATATATATTTCGGAATCCCTTACAGGACAGCCTGCCACAGATGCATTACGCATAAGTTCTGAACATTTGCTGCATTTAAGGCATACCTTGCTTTTATCAAGAGAACCTTTTTCAAGATAATCGTTATAAAAATCAGGATAAGCAAATGTCATTCTGCCGAAGCCTGCAAAATCAGCAACACCGTCTTTTATAATTTCATTTGCATAATTTATTGCATTTTCCCCTTCAAAACTTAAGCCCGACATAACAAATCTTATTTCAGGGAAACTTTCATTCAACTCTTTTGTAACATCATGTATTCTTTTAAGACCGATTTTTCCGTCTTCAGGCGCATTGATGCAGGGTCTGTTAACGTGAGGAATAAGATAAGGATTTCCGAGAGTGATATCAATAAACTCAATTCCCTTTTCGGCAAGCTCATTGATAATCCATTTTGTTTCTGTAAGGTCAATTTCGTTTTTCTCATTCACACCGTAACCGTAAGGATAAGGGAAACAGTCACATGCATTGAATCTCGTAGTTACAAAAGTTTTATCACTGATACTATTCTTCACGCTGTCGATACAATCAAAATAAAGCTTTGTTCTGTTCTCAAGACTTCCGCCATAAATGCCTTCGCGATTGAAAGCACTCAACAATTCATTGAAAAGATATCCGTGACAACACTTGATGTCAATGCCGTCAAAACCTACTTCTTCCGCAAGGCGTGCAGCAGAAGCGTATTTCTGAGGAATTGAACTTAAATATTCATCATTTGCAACTGTGTAAGGCTGATTTTCTTTGCCTATTTCCCAATGCTCATTTCTGTATGCCACAATCGGCTCAGGAGTGCCGTTGGGTTTGCTGAATCTTCCGCTATGAGTAAGCTGAACAATTATAAGCGGAGAAAAGCCATGTTTTTCAAGAGAAACTTTTCTCACTTCTTCAAGAAGATTCCTGAAACTTTCTTTTGTTTTTTCGTTGAGAAAAAGCTGACGGGGATTTGCCCTGCCCTCATTACATACTGCTGTTGCTTCAAACCAGATTATGCCTGCACCTGACTGTGCAAAACGCAGATATCTTCTTTTTGTAAGCTCATCTACAGCACCGTCGCAAGTGCCGTCACAGCCTTCCATCGGCTGAAAAACAAGACGGTTTTTCACTTCTCTGTTATAAATTTTTATCGGTGTCTGAATATCCTGCACAGCAATCAACCCTTCTGATAGTTATATACAGAAATTATATCACATCATTACAAAATTTACAATGTCAGTTGAAATAAAAATAAAGGTGTGTTATACTTTTTCCGGTGATTGATTTATGAAAAATGAACTTATAATTTTTGACTGCTTCGGAGTAATTTTCGGAGAGATTGCGCCGATATTTTTCGAGAGATATTTTTCTGACGAAGAAGCGGCAATTCTTAAAGATAAATTTTTCGTTCCTGCTGATTTAGGCGAAGTTACTACAGACGAACTCTTTGAAAAAATTGCAGAAGAAATCAACATGGACAAAGAGCGCATAATAAAAGAATGGAATGAACTGATTGTATTAAACGAAGCAATAATTCCCGTAATCGAAAAACTGAAAACAGAATATACAGTTATACTGCTTTCAAATGCGCCCTTAGGATTTGTTGAAAAACTGATGAAAGAATATAATCTTGAAAGACTTTTTGACAAAACTTTTATTTCCTGTAACCTGAAAATGTCAAAACCGAATCCCGCAATATATAAACATTGCGTAAATTCTTTTGATAAAAAATTCGACAAGGTTTATATGATTGATGATAACACAAAAAATCTTGAGCATCTGCCTGAAATAGGCATTACGCCTGTTCATTTCAAGAGTATAGAACAGATGCTGAATGAAATTGAATAAAAAAATTCTCCTCTGAATCGCAAAAGATTCAGAGGAGTTTTGATTTTCAGTAATCAGCCTGCATTAATAACAGATGAAATTATTTCTTCTGCTTTTTCGGGGTTGGCTTTCTCTTTATCAAGAGGAAGTCTGAACATTGCTTTGAAGCCATCGTAATCATCTGCAAAATCAAACGTACCATCTTCGCTCATTGTTATTATTTCAGTTGTGGGAGCAAAGCCTTCATACACAGCAAGATAGACATTTTTTTCTGCGAAAATTTCAAGGCTTACACATTCATAAAGATAGTAAAGAACACCATTTTCTTCAAAACCTTGTGCTGATGTGCCTAAAGACCATGAATTTACTTTCCAAGCAGGATAACCCTCTACAACAACAGAAAGTCCCAAAGGATTTCCGTCATTGATTGAAAGAGGTGTGCCATCTTCTTTTGCAACTGAAATTACAAAATAACTGCAATTTGCATCAATTCCATTGACATCAACAAAATCTTTGCCTTCACTCTGACCAAGGAATGATACGGTATAGCCTTTATCTGTAACAGAGAATATTTCTCCTTTTTCTTTTTTGGCGAAAGAATCAACAGCATCACTGTTACCAAAATGCTCAGCAACATCTCTGGCAGAAAGAAAATATGAAAAAGCAAAAACAGAAGTTGAAAGAATCGCGACAACTATAGTAGCAACAAGAATAATTTTAAAAGTTTTTTTACCGGACATATTGTTTTCTCCTTTTTGGTTTGCCGCCATTCCCATTAATGCTGCCGTTTCGGTTTCAAAATCTGAGTCGAAACAGATTTTGTTGATTTCATCTTTGTATTTATCTTTAAAATTCATACAGAGTAATCTCCTTTCAGCATTTCTTTTAGTATTTTTCTGCCTCTTGCAAGTTGTGTTCCTACTGTTGCAGAAGGCTTCCGGACTATGGAGGCAATTTCTTTAATTGAATACCCTTCATAATAGTGAAGATGGATAACTGTTCTGTATCGTTCCGGAAGCGACATCACAACAGATAATAATTCCATATTTTCAGCATATGAAAAAGGTATATTTTCTTCGAGAGGAAGGTTTTTACGTGATGATGATTTAAGCAGATTACGTGAAGTATTTATTGTCACTCTCAAAAGCCATGCTTTTTCATGCTCACTACTTTTGAAAATCGGTTTTTTACTGATAAGTTTAATAAAAACTTCCTGCACAACGTCTTCTGCATCATCAACAGATTTTAAAATCGCAAAAGCTGTTTTGAGCAAAGAATTGCTATATGCTTTTACAACTTCTGTTATGTATTCATCGGTACCAAATGAATTCATCTGCTTTTACCTCCCTTCATATATAAAACAAATGTAACAGTAAAATTTTTTCATTAAAATCAGATTTTTTGAAAAAGTATAACCCATCGGATTTTTCAGCCCGATGGGTCAATATTATTTAAGTGTTTTTTCAGCATTTTCACGCAGGCAGAAGCCTGTGAGCACAACTGCATCGGAGTTGTATTTCTGCAGCAAATCTGCAAGATATGCTTTCTTTTCTTCATCAGGATTTTCCTGCATAGCATATATTGCATCCATCAAGTCGCAACACATTGAAAATTTCTTTGCCCATTTTGCCATTTCCTCAAAAAGAGGTACAGAAGTGTCGCTGATAAGATTTAAGCATTCTCTGCACTTTGCAATATAATTGCGGAAAATTTCAAGTGACTTTTCTTTTTCGCCTATAGCCTTGTGGAAATTGATTTTCTCAAAAGTTTCGCTCATAAAAGCAGACGCATGTCTGTTAAGGCAGGAAACTTCAAGATGCTCTGCAATATAGAAGAACAAATCTTTATTATTTCCAAGCATTTCGTCGTGAGCATTGTCAAGAGAATTTTCAGGATTATAAGAAAGCGGATTCCACAGGTAATCTGCAATTGTCATCAAAGGAATTTTTGAACATTCAGCATATTCCATTACGTTTGAAATAATACCTTCGCAATGCTTATATAAATCCTTGTCTCTGCCGATTAAAGGACCGATATGCATTTCCTGAAACATTTCCGCATCGTTTACGGGGAAATTATCCCAATAAAGAGGTTTGTGGCAGGTTGAACGCATAAATTCATCTGCTTCTCTTACAGTCTGCACACGTGAGCAGATTTCAGCGCCTGTCCAAAAAAGGCTTACATCTGCGGGAATTGATGAACCGAATTTTGAAATATAATATCCGTTTTCATCGCCGAAATACTGTGTTGGGCAAACGGTAAGATTGATTGATGAATCAAAATCTTTAAGTGCATTATAAGTTTTATTTACAAGGTAAATATGTGCATCAACTGTGCTGTCAAATGCTTTTGAGTCTTCTTCATACTGAAAATCAGCAGGGATATCATCAAGCAAAAGTCCGAAATTTCTTACACCTATTGAATAAACATTTCTGATTTTGTTTATAAGCAAATCAAAATCTTCTTCTGATGTATATTTGTATGTAAGACCGGGGCCGATTGACCAGCAGAAATCAAGTTCATTTTCGCAGGCATAATCAAAAAGATTTTTAAGTTCACCAAGCTCTTTTTCGGGATAAGGCTCACGCCATTTTTCGCGGTGATAATCGTCATCTTTAGGTGCGTAGTAAAAAGTGTTCATTCCGTATTTTGCCATAAGGCTCATAACAGAAAGACGCTTGCTCTGCTCCCATGTATCGCCGTAAAACCCTTCAATATATCCCCTTTTTGCAAAAAGCGGATAATCTTCAAGCACACCTGTTTTAAGTTCGTTTTTCTTTATTAACTTTGCAAGAGTGTTTAATGCTCTGAAAGCACCGCGTGTGGTAGCAGCTTCAATCAGAACTTTATTTTCATCTGCGGTAATAAAATATTTTTCGTTACAAAGTTTACAGATTTCTTCAATATATGTAGTTTTTCTGCTGTTGACAAATTTAATTTCAACACTGAAGCCATTGTCAGAAACGTCAATATCATATGAAGACAGAATCTTTTCTGCTTTTTCAGTATAGTCACCTGAAAGTTTTACACTATTAATTTCTATAATATTACCGTTGAGATTATTTTTCTGAGGAACAGGGTAAATCAAAGGTGTTTAATCTCCTTTTTGTATTTTTCTATAAGTCTGTTGTTGATTTCATCTCCGCCGTCAACATTTGAACTTGCGAAGTGCTCAACAATAAAGCCTTTCTTTGCACAAATATCAACTGCTTCTGCAACAATCGCATTAAGAATCAAAGCACCTGCTGATGTGGAAGTTGGGCAGATTTTGCCTTCAACGCCTTCAACTTCCACGCACGCATCGCCTACACAACCGCAATTATCAAGAACAATATCTGCAATTTCGCAAAGTCTTTTCCCGCTCTTGTGACGTGACTGACCTGCATAAGTGTGTTCAAGGTTTGTAAGGCAGATAACATTAAGTCCTTTTTCTTTGCAGAGAAGTGCCATATCAACAACAACACCGTTTCTGCCTGAATTAGAAATGATAATAATTGTATCGCCTTCGCGCATTCCGTAATCTGCAAAAATTCTTTCAGCATAACCTTCAACACGTTCTTCAAGAGTGCTCTGTGATGCAGAAATGTGAAGCATCAACGGTTCAACAAGAACAGGCTGAATATTCACAAGACCTCCTGCTCTGTAGAAAAGTTCTTCAGAAAGCATATGTGAATGGCCTGTGCCGAAAAGAAAAATCTTTTTGCCCGACATCAATGTGTCACTGAAAAGTGAAGCCGCTTTTTCGATATTCGGTGCTTCTTTTGTTTCAATTTTTTCAACTACATTTTTAAAATTTTCGATATATTTCAGATAAGTTTTCAATTTAATCCCCTCGCTATTTTTAATGCCCCTTCTTCAGGCGGTACGTCAAGAAGTTGAATTGTCAGTTCAGGAAAGACTTCGTTAATATCTTCAATAAAAGTTTCCCTGAAAAGTTGGTCGTGCTGGAAAATTCCGCCATAAAGAGCAAGCACTGAAGATTTTTTTATTTCTGCAAGAAGACATAAAACAGTTCTTGCGAAATTATGCGATTCATTTACAATTATGCTCTCTGCAATATAATCTCCCTCGTGTGCTGCTTCTCTTACTTTCAGAACAAAACCTGCAATAACATCTTTCGTTGTTTCAGGTGAATAGATAATATCAATAGCCTGCCTGAAATCTGACACGTTAAAATATTCTTTTGCTTTTTCAAGAAGAACGCTTTCTTCTCCTGTATCACAGAAAGTTGCACAGCATTTGAGTGCATTAAGGCTTATAACATATCCTGAGCCTTCATCACCGAGAATATGCCCCCATCCGCCTTTGAATTTAATTTCACCATTTTCGTCTTCGCCTATTGCCATTGAGCCTGTGCCGCAGATTGCAACACAAGGACACACCGCGTTTTCAACTGACTTTAAAGCAACAAAAAGGTCACTGTCCATTCTGATTTTTTTTGCTTTTATTCCGCCACAGAGATTTTCAAGAGTTTCTTCATCTGCTTCTCTGTCAAGTGCAGAACATCCAACAAAAACACCATCGAATGTAACCTGACCTATTTCTTTATAAATTTCATCTATTACAGCAAGAAGATTCTCCCTTGCTTTTTCCATACCAACTGAATAAAAGTTGATTGTTTTGCCTGTTTTTTTAAGAAGGATATTACCGTTTTCATCTGATACGGCAGCGGTAGTTTTAGTACCGCCGCCGTCAATGCCGAGAAAATATTTCACAAAAATATCTCCGTTCGTTTTTAAATTAGTTAAACTCTTTTACAAGATCGTTAAGTGCTGTGATTGTTGAAGATGCTGCTGTGCCGCCTGTTGCGAGCAGTTCTTCATAGTGTCTGTGATACGGTCCGAAAACATCTTCTGCGCCGTCCATATCCCAGAGTGAGTCAGCAATAAAGTGTGCGTAGTCGTTATCAGGAACGATGTAACCGATAGCATCGTTGCAAAGACCCATTACAAGAACTGTTTTTCCTTCGGGAACAAGGCTTGAAGTTACGGGAAGTGTCCATTCAGTGCCGAGATATGAATCCTCTGCTGAAACAACATTGCCGTAAACAAGCTGGGGAATAAGTTCACCGGGTGCTGTAAGAAGAACGATATCCTTACCGATTTCGATATAACCTGCTTCTGTGATGATTGAATAACCTATTGAACTTGCCTCATCTTTTACTGTTGTTGTGCCGATAAAGCCTTCTATTGCACCGTAGCTGAGAAGACCTCTGTCAAGTTTCACAGCATATTCTGTCATTTTAACATTGAGAATTGGTTCAACTTCTACCGCTTTATCCTGAGCTTCAAGAATAAGTCTTGCATATTCATAACCAAGAATCATAGGTGTTTCATAGCCTACAGCTTCAGGTTTTGCTGCAACTTCTTCTGCAACTTCATCAAGAACTGACTGTGTCTGAACTCCGCCTTTATTCACTGAAATGGGAGACTGTGCACCCTGAACAAACATAAAGTTCATGCCTGATTCGTTAATCTTTTTCTCCATGTAGTTGGGGAAGTCAGATGAAACAAGAGTTGTATCTCTTTCAATTGTTGTGGGATGTGCACCGATGTTTGCAAAGATAGTTGCTTTTGAAGCAGCGTTGTCGGGAACAAATTTGAAGCAAGCCCATGTGTGCTGATAACCTTCTGTGTCGTATCTCTTGTTGTGGAGATATGAATATTCGTCATCAAGATATGTGCCTTTTCCTTCATCTTTACCGATACCTACTGATTCAAAATAGTAAAGTTTACCTGTTTCCATATTTTCATATGCTTCAACAATTGCATCTGATGCTTTGTCAATCATAACATCAAGGAATTCAAGGTCAATAGATCTCTGAGCATCAATGAAAGGAAGCCATGTAAGGAAGCTACGGAAAATTTTAAGGATAAGGTCAATACCTATGCCCTGTGTATCGCATACTGTATGGCAATGTGTTGCATTGATATTGATAGCATTGATATCGCTCTTGATACCCTTTGCTTCAAGCTTTGCTTCAACAGCAGCTCTGATAGCACGCACGTCAGTGTTACCTACACCGATACCATCGATTGCTGCAAAGATAGTTGTGCCTCTGCCTGAGCCGTCATTAAGAGCAATTGCATTTGCTCTCTGGTCATCGCCGTCAAGAACACCGCTTACCTTCTGTGTGAAATATCCGCCTGTATAATATTTCTTTTCGCCTGATCTGAGGTTTTCGGGAACAAGGCTTTCGTTACCGAAGCCGAGAGACCATTTTGCACCTTCCGCAGGCTCGTCAATGAAGTTTGTTGTGCCTTCATAGAAGTTTTCACTTTCGCCTGCAAAATATTCATCAATTGTAGGCCAATCGGGTGTAGGAGTAAGAACACCTAAAAATGCAATAGCACCATCAACAATACCGCCAACAATATCAGTTGCGGTTCTGATAGCACCATTATGCTTTTCAGATACTCCGAATGTTGCTGATGCGCTCACTGAAAAAAGCATTGTGAACACAAGAAGCATTGCGATTACAGACCTGAATTTCTTTTTCATTTCAGACAACTCCTTTTGGTAAAATAAAAGTCTACTATTATTATTTACCATAAAAAACAGCATTTGTAAATAAAAATTGTTAAAAATTATTAAAATATTCAAAATTTTTCCGTCATATTTGTATTCTTCATCCACAAGACAATCAAATCGTTACTGTAACTTTAAAAAGTATTGACTTGATAAAAAAATAGTGATATAATTATCACATCAATTTTGTGGAGGTAACTATCATGGAACACATCAAAACTCTTGAAACACGTAATCTCTGCGACAGCGCAAAGAACGGCGGTTGTGGTGAATGCCAGACATCTTGCCAGTCTGCTTGCAAAACAAGCTGCGGTATCGCTAACCAGCAGTGTGAAAGCACTAAAGAGAGCAAATAATTCAAACGACTAAATGCCGCCTTTTCGGCGGCGTTTTTTCATATAAAGGAGATTCTTATGATACATCAATTCAAAATGGCAGGATACAATATCGTGCTTGATATCTGCTCAGGCTCTGTACACGTTGTAGATGAAATTGCCTATGACATAATTGCAATGTTTGAAAACAACAAAAAAGAAGATATCATTTCTTCTTTGAAAGATAAATATTCAGATGTTGATGTTAAAGATATTGAAGAATGTTTCTGTCAGGTTGAAAGCCTTAAAAACAACAATAAACTTTTCACTCCCGATACTTTTGAAAGCAAAGCCGGTGACCTGAAAGCTAAAACATCAGGCGTTATCAAGGCTCTTTGCATCCATATTGCACACACTTGCAACTTAAACTGCGAATACTGCTTTGCAAGCCAGGGTAAATACCACGGCGACAGAGCTCTGATGAGCTTTGAAACAGGCAAGCAGGCTCTTGATTTCCTTGTTGCAAATTCAGGTTCAAGAAGAAACCTTGAAGTTGACTTCTTCGGCGGTGAACCGCTGATGAACTTTGACGTTGTGAAACAGATGGTTGAATATGCAAGAAGTATTGAAAAAGAACATAACAAAAACTTCCGTTTTACACTTACCACAAACGGAATGCTTATTGACGATGACGTGATTGAATTTGCCAACAAAGAGATGAGCAACGTTGTTTTAAGCCTTGACGGAAGAAAAGAAATACACGACCGTTACCGTGTTGACTATGCAGGCAACGGAAGTTGGGAAAAGATTGTGCCCAAATTCCAGAAGCTTGTTGAAGCACGTGGCGGAAAAGATTATTATATGCGTGGCACTTTCACTCACGCAAACCCTGATTTTCTCAATGATATCAAGCAGATGCTCGACCTCGGTTTTACTGAATTGAGCATGGAGCCTGTTGTTTGTGCAAAAGGCGACCCTTCTGAACTTACTGAAGAAGATATGCCCATCGTGAAAGAACAATACGAAAAACTGGCTGAGCTTATGCTTGAAAAAGATAAGGAAGGCAAACCCTTCACTTTTTATCACTATATGATTGACCTTACAGGCGGACCCTGCATTTATAAGAGAATTTCCGGCTGCGGTTCGGGCACAGAATATATGGCTGTTACTCCCTGGGGTGATTTATATCCCTGCCATCAGTTTGTAGGTGATGAAAAATTCAAGCTTGGTGATATATGGAACGGCGTTGACAACACTGCTATTCAGGAAGAATTCCTTTCATGCAATGTTTATGCAAGACCTGACTGCCACGATTGCTGGGCAAAGCTTTATTGTTCAGGCGGTTGTGCTGCAAACGCATACCATGCAACAGGCTCAATAAAAGGCATTTACAAATACGGCTGTGAACTTTTCAGAAAGAGAATGGAATGCGCTATTGCCGTGGCTGTTAACAGAGCTTTTTCAGGTGATTAATGATGAAAACACCAATTTATGATTTTGTTTGTCAATATGCAGAGAAAAACGCTCTGCGACTTCATATGCCCGGCCATAAAGGTAAAAATCTGCTGGGTTTCGAAAAATTTGATATCACCGAAATTAACGGTGCTGACAGTTTATATGAAGCTGACGGCATAATAAATGAAAGCGAAAAAAACGCAGGTGAACTTTTCGGATGCAAAACCCTCTATTCTACAGAGGGTTCTTCACTTTGCATAAGAGCAATGCTTTATCTCATTTGTTTGTACGCAAAAGAAAAAAACGAAAAACCTCTCATTTTCGCAGGAAGAAATGCACATAAAAGTTTTCTGAGTGCGGCTGTTTTGCTTGATTTTGATGTTGAATGGCTTTACCCTGAAAAGGGTCAGACTTACCTTTCATGCAACATTACTCCCGAAAAACTGAGAGAAAGTTTTATGAAAGCTGACAGAAAACCTACAGCAGTTTATGTCACTTCCCCTGACTATTTAGGAAACACCATTGATATAAAAGCTATTTCACATATATGTAAAGAAAACGGTGTTCTGCTGATTGTTGACAATGCGCACGGTGCTTATCTAAGATTTCTGCCTGAATCGTTACACCCTATTGATGCAGGTGCTGATATGTGCTGTGATTCAGCACACAAAACTCTTCCTGTACTGACAGGCGGTGCTTACCTGCACATAAACAGAATCGCACCATCTCTTTTTGCTGAAAACGCAAAAAATGCGTTGGCTCTTTTCGGCTCAACAAGCCCTTCATATCTGATTTTGCAATCTCTTGATATTGCAAACAGATATCTTGCAGAAAAATTCAGAGATGATCTTAAGAGTTTTGCAAAAAAGATTGAGAATCTAAAAATAAATCTCAAATCAAACGGATATATATTAACTGAAAAAGAACCGCTTAAAATTACAATCGATGCAAAAAGTTACGGCTATTACGGCAACGATTTTGCAGAAAAACTTTCTTCTTCAGGAATTGAATATGAATTCTGCGACAAGGACTTTGTTGTAATGATGTTCACCCCTGCCCTGAATGATGAAGAAATAAATCAGATTGAAAAAACATTGCTGAAAATTGCAAAAAGGGATAAAATCAATGAAATTCCGCCGGAAATTCCCCATCCGGAAAAAGTTATGTCTATACGTGAAGCAGCGATGAGCTGTAATCAGGTGCTTTCTGTGGAAAAATGTTGCGGAAAAGTGCTTGCTTTGTCAAGCGTCGGATGTCCGCCCGCTGTATCTGTGATTGCAGGCGGGGAAAAAATCGATGAAGATGTAATAAAGAATTTGCAATATTATTCGGCAAAAAATTGTATAATTATAAAAAAATAATCAAAATATTGTGTTTTTCCCAAAAAATTCATTGACTATTCAAAATATTAGTTGTATAATCTATTTGAGAAAAATTTTCAGGTTGTTCCTTGCCTGAAGTTTTTATTTCACAAAAAGAAAAATCAGGAGGATGAATTTATGATCAAATGTCCTAATTGTGGCCAGGAACTTCCTGACCAGACAAAATTCTGCCGTTTTTGCGGTTCAGGCATTGCTCAGGCACCTGTACAGGCTCCTGCATATGCTGAACAGACAAATTATTATGCAGAACAGTCAGACAACTATTACGCAGAACCCTATGCAACAGCAGACGCTAACAATGCAGCTGCTGCACAGAAATCACCCGTTGACTCTATCAAAGAAATTTTCAACAAGATCCCCAAGAAATTCCTTATTGCCGGTGTAGCAGTTATTCTTGTGCTCGCTATCATCATCGGAATTGTTTCAATCGCAGGTGGCGGTAAAGATGATTTCGTTCTTTACTACAAAGATGGCGAACTCTACTTCTCAGATTTCTCAGGTGACCCCATCCAGGTTACTGATGACCTTGAAGATCGTTCAGCTTCTCCCAAAATCACAGAAGACGGCGACACAATCTTCTACATCGATGAAGACGGTAAGCTCTTCTATCGTAGCCTTAAAAACGAAAAGAAAGACCCTGTAAAACTTGCAAATGACGTTTCAGGTTTCTACATTAATGACAGCGGCAAAAAAGTTATCTACAGATCTGAAGGCAATCTCTATCTCCATGACCTCAAGCAGAGTGAAAAAATTGCCAAAGATGTAGTAAACTATATCATTTCACTTGACCTTAAGAAAATCTACTTTACAAACGACGAAGGAGATCTTTACTATCTCAAAGTCGGCAAAGATGCAGAAAAAATTGCATCTGATGTTGCAGAAATGTCTGCAAACGAAAATCTTAAGTATCTCTACTATGCAAAATCTTCAGAATCTGAAGAAGATGAAGACAGTGAAGATGAAGAGTATGACGATTACAGCGATTCAGTTGACCTTTACATGTATAAAGAAGGCGGAGAATCAGTAAAAGTTGATTCAGATGCATCACCTGTTGGTATGGTTTATAAATCAGGTGCTATATACTATGCAAAAGAATCTGACGATGAAGATGATTACTCTGTATCTCTTTACTACTATGACGGTAAAGCAAGCGTAGTTGTTGCTGAAAATTACAGTACTTACTATGATTACAGCAGCGATAAACCCATTATCGTTTATTCAGAACTTGATTATTCAGACGAAGATGCTGAATATACATATGCTATCGCAAAAGAAGACAAAGTAATTGCTATCAATGCAGAAGATATTGCAAACATCAAACTTGCAGAAGATAACAAAACTATCTACTACGCAGTTCTTGACAAAGCAGAAGAAGATTCAGAAGAAGAAGAAGAGGATTATAGTTCTGAAAGCAACGCAACATATACTCTTTACAAAACATCAATTTCAGGCAGCAGCTTAAAAGAAGCAAAAACTGTTGATACAGAAGTTGAAAGTTCATCTTTCACACTTATGGGTAGCAGCAAAGTTGCTTATGAAAAAGACGACAACACACTCTTCATCAACGGCGAAAAGATTGTTGACGACGTAAGCAATTATTACTATTACGCAGATACAAAAACTCTCTATGTTGAGTCAGACGTATCTGAAAAAGACGGCACTTACACTCTCAGCACTACAAAAGGCAAGAAGATTGACAAAATTGCTGACGACGTTGCTGACTGGAATATTACAGAAGCAGGTAAGATTTACTACATCACTGATGTAAACGACAATGGTGAAGGTACTCTCTACCTTGCAAAAGGCAAAAATCCGAAACAGCTCGACGAAGATGTTACAGATTTCGCATACAACGGCAGATCTGACGGCGGATACGGCGAAGTTGGTTATTACACTTACTATTGGTAATATAAAAACAGCATAATATAACCTAATAAACCGAGAGGGATTTAAAATCTCTCTCGGTTTTCTTTTATATTAGCAGCGGCTGAAGTTGCCTGCCCTGAAGAGCAGAATTCATTGCATCATAAATCTTCGTAAAATCCGCAACTATTGAATTTGGTTTTTCTTTGTAATCATCCTGATTCATAGGAACAAAATATATGTTTTTGCTGTTTAAAAGAACTCCTATATTTTTTGCTGCAGTGCCTAAAGCATCGTTTGTGGAAACGCCTATGAGTACAGGACGTGAATTTCTCAGATGTGCTTTTGTTGCAAGCGTTACTGAAGTGTCAGCTATTCCGTTTGCAAGCTTTGCAAGGGTGTTGCCTGTGCAAGGGGCAATTATAAGAATATCAAACATCTTTTTCGGACCTATGGGCTCTGCGGCTTTTATTGTTGATATGATTTTTTTATTACAGATTGTTTCTATTTCTTTTCGGAAATCTTCGCATTTCCCAAAACGTGTGTCGGTTGAATATGCAACTTCGCTCATTATCGGAAAAACTTCAACTCCCCTATCTGCGAGATTTTTCAATTGGGGTATAATTTTTGAAAAAGTACAGAAGGACCCGCATATTGCAAAACCCGCTTTAATTTCAGCCATTTATGCTTTCCTCCTCAATTAAATTTATAATTGTTTGCGCAATGAATTTTCCTGCAGAACGCGCGACATATTTTCCCGGCAGAGAAGATGCGATAATAACTTGCTTATTTTGTTTTTGTGCTGACTGAATATCAATGCCATAAGGCTTTGATGCAATTTCAAGAAAAAGACAATTTTGTGAAAATGCTTCAAGCAGATTTCTGCCTATTACATTTTCAGGCACAGTATTTATCACTATGTCAAAATTCGGGGCACAATTTCTGATTTCATCAAAATCAACGGCTTTCATACCACGTGATGTTATTTTGGCTCTGTCTCTGATTTTTCTTGCAGCAACAGTTACATTGCCATGGTTGCGAAACAGAAAATCAGCTATCGCCTCACCTGTTTTTCCGTAACCTGTAATCAGAAAATTGATATCATCAATCATAACATTACTGTTTATGAGCACCAGTTCAAGCACAGCCTGCGCAGTAGCATAAGCGTTGAGAATAGTCAGTTCTTCCCTTTTATAAAAATCATATATTTCAAGTTCTGCTTCTCTGACAGCAGATTTAAAATTTTCATCTGCCATTGCATAAAATACACAACCGCCTTTTTTTATCAGGGGCAAAACATTGTTTATATTAATTTCGTATTCGCAATTGATTCTTGAATTTTTAATTGTAGGCAATGCAAAAATCACCGCATCAAATTGCCGTTCATTATCACCTGACAACAGATTCACATTAAAAAAAGTGCACTCGAAACCTTGCTTTTCAAGATACTCTTTCATATAAATCTGTCTGTTGTCTGCTTGTATTATCAATAGTTTCATAAAATTCACCACTCTATTGTTATAATATGTCTGACACCAACCCGTGGTGAGTGTTACTTTTTCTATATTTTGTCATTTATTTTGTATAAAGGTGTTTATTTTTTATTTAAAATGTAATATAATAATTAAAATACAGTAATATTATGAAAGGTGTGCTTTTATGCCGGACATCGAAATACTTTTAAAACAAATCAAGAGAATTCACTTTATAGGAATCGGCGGCTCAGGAATGTGCCCCCTTGCTGAAATTCTCCACAACGAGGGATATATTCTTTCAGGCTCTGACAACAACGAAAGCGATATTCTCGACAGAATCAGAAGGCTTGGCATCAAGGTTACTCTTGGCCAGAAAGCAGAGAATATTGAAGGCGCAGAAATGATTGTGTATTCTGCAGCGATTATGGAAGATAACCCTGAATTAATTGCAGCAAAAAACTCTGACATTCCAACTTTCAAACGTTCAGAGCTTTTAGGTGCAATCACAAATATGTACAACAACTGCATCTGCGTTTGCGGCACTCACGGCAAAACAACCGTTACATCTATGCTTACACAGATACTTGTTGCATCTAAAAAAGACCCTTCTGCAGTTATCGGCGGTAAATTACCCCTTACTGACAGCTATGGTCTTGCAGGCAACAGCGAATATATGGTTTGTGAAGCCTGTGAATTCAAAGACACTTTCCTTGACCTTTACCCTGATACCGCTGTTATTCTCAATGTTGATGAAGACCATCTTGATTACTTCGGCACACTTGAAAATATTATAAGATCTTTCAATAAATTTTCACATAAGGCAACAAATGCGATTATTTATAACGGCGACGACACCAACACTTTAAAAGCCATTGAAGATATCGAAGATAAAGAAATGATTTCTTTCGGCTTTAAAAACACAAATACCTATTATGCTGACAACGTTACTGCAAACGGCACTGCTTTTTACAGCTTTGATGTGTGCAAAAGCGGCACTATTCTTGGCCATGTTAAGCTTTCAATCCCCGGAAGACACAACGTTATCAACGCTCTTTCTGCAATAGTTGCTGCGCTTCACAGCGGCGTTACAATTGATGAATGTATTTTCGGAATTGAATCTTTCCGCGGTGCAGGCAGACGATTTGAAATTTTAGGCAAATATGCAGGTATTACAATTGCTGACGACTATGCTCATCATCCCACAGAGCTTGAAGTAACACTGGATTCTGCAATGAAAATGGGTTACAAAAAAGTCTGGGCAATTTTCCAGCCGTTTACTTATTCAAGAACAAAAAATCATTTTGACGACTTTGTAAGAGTGCTTAAAATACCGGACAAATGTGTTATGAGCGAAATTATGGGCTCACGAGAAATCAACACTTACGGCATTTACACTTCACAGCTTGCAGAAAAAATTCCTGACAGCGTCTGGTTTAATACCTTTGAAGAAATTGCCGATTATGTTTCTGCCAACGCAGAAAGCGGCGACCTGATTATCACACTCGGCTGCGGAGATATTTATAAAGCGGCAAAAATGATTATCAATATACTTAAAGAAAAACTTGACTAAGGAGGTTTTCTTATGAATACACCTTTAAGATTTTCAAAAAACGGCAAATTCAAAATTATGATTTGCGGTGACCCGCACGTTAAAGCAAATCTCACAACAGACCTGCTCATCAGAAAAGATTTTGATACACAGGCTCTCCTTAAAGCTGCACTTGACGAAACTCAGCCTGACCTGGTTGTGCTTATGGGTGATATTTTAAGTGCACCTTCAGTGGAAGAATTCAGAAAAGGTTTTTTACGTTACACCAAGCCCATCAGAGACAGAAACATTCCGCTTGCTTACGTAAACGGAAACCATGACCACGACCACGAAAGCATCATTCCGATAAAAGAAATGCTCAGCATTTTTCAGGAATACGAAAACTGTGTGGCTTTCAACGCAACTCCTGAAATAGAAAACAGTATCAACTATTATCTGAATATTCTTTCTTCAGAAGACGATACACCGAAACATAATCTCTGGTTTATTGATTCAAACAATCTTTATCCTGACAGAACAATTTCTAAATATGATTGCGTTCACGATGACCAGATTGAATGGTTTGAAAAAGAATCTGCAAAAATGAAAGAAGCAAATGATGGAAAGCCTCTTAAATCAATGCTTTTCCAGCACATTCCCGTGCCTGAAGTTTACAATTTGCTTCGTTATGCAAAGCCCTGGGAATTGCCTGTTGCCGTTAAAGGAAACGGTGTACGCAGCGACAAATATTATGTTTTAAGAGAAGGTATAAAAGGTTATCTTGGCGAAGGACCTTGTTCTCCCTGCATCAACAACGGCCAGTTTGCAAGCTGGAAAAAAGCAGGAAACATTGTAGGTGCTTTCTTCGGCCATGACCATATGAACGATTTTGAAGGCTATGTTGACGGCATCTATCTTGCACAAAACAAACTTTCAGGTCTTTTTGCTTACACAGACGGTTGCCGCTGCGGTGTGAGACTTCTTACAATCGACGAAAAAGAGCCTCACCTTTTCAATTCGGAAATGATTCGCTTTAAAGACTTAGGTCTTTATCCCACTTCATTGGGACCTATCACGTCATGGATGTCAGACAGAGTAAGCGTAAACCTTACTATTGCAAGAAACGTGGCTCTTGTTGCAGGTGGTGCAATTGCTGCAGGTATTATCACTAAAAAAATTATTGACAAAAAGCGAAAGGACAAGTGATTTTGAATGAAAAAACGCACACTCAGATTTAACGAGAACGGCAAATTCAAAATTCTTGTTATTACTGATTTGCATGAAAAGCAGGCAAACGGTGATAAAGAAACAGAAAAGAAAACTTACGACGCTTTGCTTCTTGTGGAAGCATCTGTAAAGGCACTGTCCCCTGACCTTGTTGTGTATGATGGTGACAACGCGTTTGGCCCTGCAGAAGAAAACGTGAGAAAAACTATTGAAGATATTACACGCGTAGTGCGTGAGCAAGGAATTCCTTTTGCTGTTGTTATGGGCAACCATGAACATGATGACCGTGAATGTGACATTGAAAAGGTTTTCGATATGTATGCCAGGTACGATGATTGCCTTATACGCAACGATGACAAGAATGTAAGCGGTTACGGTAATTATTACATAGCTTTAAAAGGCAAATCAAACAAAACAAAAGCACTTCTTTTCTTCATAGATTCAGGCGCATCAAGAAGCAACAATCAGGTTATTTCAGCATATGATTGGGTGAAAGATGACCAGATTGAATGGTTTGAAAAAGTGACCGATTCATTCCGCGAAAAAAACGGCGGTGAATACTTACCTGCTTTGGTTTTCCAACATATGCCTGTTACTGAAATTTATGAACTCCTTAAAGAAGCAAGCAAAACTGATAATATCAATGCAATCAGAGGTCACAGCATGTTCAGCGAAAAACATTATGTGCTCAGAAGTGGTGTGAAAGGCTCTCTGCTTGAAGCACCCTGCCCTCCTGATTTCAACAACGGTCAGTTTGCAAGCTGGAAAACTCACGGCGTGAAAGGTGCTTTCTTCGGCCACGACCATAAAAATGATTTTGAAGGTGAGCTTGACGGCGTGCTGCTTGCACAATGCAAAGGCGCAGGTTTCAACGGCTACAGCGACGGAATAAAAACAGGCGTGAAGCTTATTACTATTGAAGAAAACAATCTTCCTGATTTTAATACAAAAGATTTTTATTTCAGAGATTTCTGCTTAAAAAGCAAAAGTGCACCGAAACTCAATCAGGCTATTACTGAAGAAGAAAAAAACAGAGCAAAAAAAATCGGCGCCGGTGTTGCCGCAGTTACTGCTGCCGCTGCCACAATCGGTACTGTTATAAAAAAGATTACAAAAGATAAATAATGAACGGAGGTTCAAAAATGATTTACTCAATGAACAAAAAGAATTATAAGGATTTTTCTGTAGTTGAAATCGGCAAACTCCCTGCAAGAGCTTATTTTGTTCCTTTCAAAACTATGGACAAGCTTATGTCAACAGATTTTATTATAGAAAGATATTCAAGCGATGCAGTTACTGTTTTAAGTGGCGAATGGGATTTCAGATATTATGCAGACTGCAATGACCTTGAAGAAAATTTTGACACTGACAAAGCGGAATTTGACAAGGTTACTGTGCCTTCAACATGGCAGAGAAACGGATATGAACCCCCCTGCTATCTGAACACACGTTTCCCCTTCAACAATGTTGACAATTCAATCTATCCCTCTGTTCCTGATTCTTCATGCGGTGTTTATCGCAAGAAATTCAACATTGAAAACACAGGCAAAAAATATATTTTAACTTTCCTCGGCGTTATTTCAAGCCTTGATTTATACATCAACGGTAAATTTGTGGGCTACAGCGAAGGTGCTCACAATTCTGCAGAATTCGACGTTACTCCTTTCATTGAAAAAGGCGAAAACGAGCTTGTGGCTGTTGTTTACAAATGGTCAAACGCTACATACCTTGAATGTCAGGATATGTTCAGAGAAAACGGCATTTTCAGAGACGTTCTTCTTACTGAAAATGAAGAAAACTATATCTTTGACATCTGCTATACTCCAAAAAAAATCGGAGAAAATGAATATTCACTCACTGTTATGACTCAGATTGAAAACGCTGACGATAACGACCTTAGAATTGAAATTTTTGACGGTGAAGAATTAAAAGCAACCGCTACGCTCAAAACAAGCGACGAAACTATTATCGGTGAAGACGAAAATACATATTACGCATTCTTCCCCTCATTGGAAGTTGAAGAATGGAACGCAGAAAAACCGAAACTTTATACTGCAGTGGCAACACTTTCAAAAGACGGCAAGGATTTACAGTTTATAAGAACTCTTATCGGATTCAAGACAATTGAAATTGAAAAAGATGTTTATAAATTCAATTCGCAGCCTATTAAAATGAAAGGTGTAAACCATCACGATTCTACCCCTGATAAAGGCTATGTAATGAGCCACGAAGATATACTTAAAGACATTAAGCTTATGAAGAGCCTTAATGTTAACGCTGTCAGAACATCACACTATCCGCCTGACCCGTTCTTCATTATTGCTTGTTCAGTTTACGGACTTTATGTCTGTGACGAAGCTGATATTGAAGCTCACGGATGCGGTGATTTCCTCGACTATATGAACCTTATTGCATCAGATCTTCAGTGGCTTCCCCGTTTCTGCGACAGGGTAAAGAGACTTGTAATGCGTGACAGAAATAACCCCTGTATTGCAATGTGGTCTTTGGGCAACGAAACAGGCCACGGCATCTGCCACGATGCAGCATTCGGCGTTGCAAAGGCAATCAGCCCTGAAATTCCCATTCATTACGAAAGTTGTAACGCAACTGACAGAAAGGCTTATGATATTGCATCAAATATGTACGAAGGTATTCCGTCTTTCTACGGTGAAGACCTTACTCCCAAATATGTAAAGAAACATATTATCAACGAAGATAAGCCTTATTTCCTTTGCGAATATGCTCACGCAATGGGTGTTGGCCCCGGCTCACTTGAAGAATACTGGGATGCATTCTATTCTAACGACAAATATATGGGCGGTTGTATCTGGGAATGGTGCGATCACGCAGCATCAACATACAACAAAAACCTGAAATACACTTACGGCGGTGACCACGGCGAAAGAATCCACGACTCAAACTTCTGTGTTGACGGACTTATTTACCCTGACAGAACACCTCACACAGGTGCCTGGGAAATGAAAGAAGCATACAGACCTATACGCGTGCGTCACTATGAAACAAACGAATTCTTCTTTAAAAATACAAACTACTTCACAAACGCAAAAGAATACGCTTTCAAGTGGGAAATTCTTGAAAACGGTAAAGTTGTTGAAAGCGAAGATTTAATTGTTGACATTGCTCCCAACGCTGAAAAGAGAGTTATTCTTCCCATTAAGACAAAATTCCTTAAAACCGAAGAATATCACATCAATTTCATCTGCACTAAAGACGGTGAACAGGTTTCAAAACAGCAGTGTGCTCTCTATGAAACATACAAAGAATTAAAACTTGTTCCCTGCTCAAAGAAAGAAATTGAAATTGCAGACAATAGCAATACAGTTGAAATTACAACTGAAAACGGCAAGGTTGTTTTTGCAAAGGCTACGGGTGAAATGACAAATCTTGTGGCAGACGATAAAG
This sequence comes from Oscillospiraceae bacterium, assembly GCA_015066175.1. Taxonomy (GTDB): domain Bacteria; phylum Bacillota; class Clostridia; order Oscillospirales; family Acutalibacteraceae; genus SIG575. Next base: position 136,219 of record SVOW01000005.1, on the reverse strand, counting down.
AATTTATAAACCAGTCACCTGCACGCGGTGTGAAAGGTTTCCTTCCTAACGTTAAACGTGCATACCACGACAACGAAAAATGGAGAAAGGAAGACTACTGGACAAAGGGTGAGCTTTCAAAGGCTGATGCAAAATTTGTTTCATTCGACATTGAAAGCAAATGCAACAAAGCGGTTGTTACGGTTAACTACGAAATTTCAAGTGAAGAAACAAAACTCTTTACTTCAACGCTTGTTTACACAGTATTCTCATCAGGCAAAATCAATGTTTCTGCATCACTTAAAAAAGTTAATGCAGAGATTGACCCTGAACTTCCCCGTTTTGGCTTAAGCTTTGAAATGCCCAAGGCTATGGAAAACATCAGATACTTTGGTCTCGGCGAAAAAGAAAACCTTTCTGATTTCAAAGCACAGGCAACTCTCGGCATTTACGAAGCAAAGGTTGAAGACACACACGAGCCTTACATATTCCCCCAGGAAAACGGCTGCCACACTGAAGTCAGATTCCTTGAAGTTAAAGATAACGACAATGCAGGTCTTATTTTTGCAAACTGTCAGGGTAATTTCAGCTTCAATATCCATGACTACACTGTTCAGGCTCTTGAAGATGCAACTCATCAGGAAGAACTCGTAAGAAGCGAAACTGCTCACCTTAACCTTGACGGATTCCTTTCAGGCACTGGCTCAGGTTCTTGCGGACCTTACACTCTTCCCAAATATCGTGTAGTGTGTGATGATGAACTTTCATTCAGCTTTGATATCGCACTTGAAAAATAAATAACACTTACAAAAAGTTCTCGAAAAATTTTTCGGGAACTTTTTTATTATATCTATTGACAAATTATTGTAATAGTGTATAATCTAACTGTAATAGCAATACTATCACAGTTAGCACAGTAATAATCGGGGTGTATAAATTGATAAACATTGATTATAAAAGCCGTTTACCTGTTTATGAGCAGATTAAAAACCAACTTATGACTCTCATACAACTTGGTATACTTAAAACTGATGAACAATTGCCGTCGATACGTGCACTTTCTTCTGAAACAAAAGTAAATGTGAATACTGTAAAACGCGCGATACAGGAATTAGAAGAAATGGGAGTAATTTATTCAGTGCCTGGCAAGGGTAGTTTTGTAAGCGAAAATGCTTTCAAAAACACCCGTATAAAAGAAAAAGCACTGGACGAAATAAACCACGCTATTGTTTCAGCTATTCCTAAAGGAATAAAAAAAGAAGATGTACTTGAATTAATAGAAAAAATCTTTAAGGAGGAAAAGTAATCTATGATTGAAATTAATAATATTACTAAAAAATTCGGCGATTTTACAGCACTTGAAAATATGACTTTCACTGTACAAAAAGGTTCGATTTACGGTCTTGTTGGATATAACGGAGCCGGCAAAACCACCTTGCTAAAAACAATTGCCGACGTATACAGAGCAACTGACGGTACAGTTAAACTTAATGGTGAAATAATTGCAGACAACGGCAACATCAAAGAAAAGATTTTTTATGTTGCTGACGAAATATATTTTGTTGCAAATTCCACTATGGATAAAATGGCACAGTTTTATGCCGGCTTTTATAAAAACTTCAATTTTGATACTTATAAAAAACTGTCAGAAATTTTCGGCCTTGACACAACAAAAAGACTCAACGGATTTTCAAAAGGTATGCAAAGACAGGCAGAAATGGTGCTTGCCTTATCAACAAGACCTGAGGTGCTTTTGCTTGACGAATCTTTTGACGGACTTGACCCTGCGAAAAGAACATTGATGCGTGACCTGATTATTGAATACACACGCGAAACAAATGCAATTGTTATTATTTCTTCACACAATCTTCATGAACTTGAAAATATGTGTGACCATGTAGGTCTTATTAACGGCAAAAAACTTGTTATCAACACTTCTGTTGACGATATGAGCGCAAGTGTTTGCAAATTCAGAGTTATTTTCAATGACAAACGCGACAAAGAAGATTTCCCCGGATTTGATATAAAAAACTTCAAACGTGACGGAAAAATCATCACTATGGTGATTGCAGGAGATTATGACGAAGTTGAAGAAAAACTTGCTGATATGGCTCCCCTGCTTCTCGAAAAATATCCGCTGACACTTGAAGAAATATTCCTTAATGAAATGGAGGCTCTGAGTTATGACATTACTAAAATTTTCTGACAAAAAATTTAATTCGATGTATAAAAGCAGATTAAAAAGTTCGTTATTTTTCCCGCTTATCGGAACAATAATTATGTTTGCTATAACGGTTATTTCTCCTGTTTCTGAAATGATCACCCTTTCAAATCCTGACAGATATGAGTATATCCACGACTCTGCTTTCATGAATATTGAAAATATACGATATATTCTCTTCGGCTACATTGGCCCTGTTGAAGAAACCTTTCCTGACACAACAATTCTGATGTACATGACAGTTATTATTGCTGCGATTCTTTGTGCAATTATGACTTTCAGAGATTTAACAGGCAAAAAGACTGCCAATGTTTACTACTCTCTCGGATTATCAAGAACAAAACTTTTTACCTCAACTTATCTTTCAGGTGCAACAGCGGTAATTTTTATGACTGTTGTTCCGCTGGCAACTTCTTTTATTATCAATTCCCTTGTTTTCGGAATTTCAAAAGAATTGCTGTGTGCAGCTGTTTTTTCAGTTTCTGCACTATGCAATGTATCATTGATCGCATATACATTATCTGCCATTGCAATGATACTTTCGGGAATGTTTTTCGAAGGCGCTTTCTTTGCATTTTTCCTCAATTCAATTTCCGCTATATTCACTTTCTGCATCTGCATGTTCAGCGAAGGTTTGCTCACAGGAGGCGGATTTGCTCATAGATCTTTATACGATGAAATTTTTATTGACAGCTTTATTTCAACATTTCTCGGAAAAACATCATTCCTTAACTCACTCGCACATAGTGCAACGGAAGTTGGCAAACTCAGCTATTGTCTTTATACAGGAAGTAATGATGAAATGTGGTTTTTCACATCTCTTGAAACATGGCAAAGCCCTGATTTTATCCCCGTTATTGTGTGGACCGTTATTCTTATCGGACTTGCATTTCTTGCAACGTATCTGTTTAACAACAAAAAGGCTGAAAACATTGGCTTTTTTGCCACAAGCAAACCACTTTACAGAATTTTCTTTGCTACAATGATTGCAGCCTTTTCGTCACTTGGTGTAACAAGATGCAGAGATTTCACCAAAGGTCTTACATGGCTTTTTATACTTATTTCGCTTGTGGTTTCTCTCCTTGTCTGCCTGATCGTAAACCTTATTCTTTCAAAACTTTCAAAAATAAGATTGAAAGAAGAGGCGAGATTCTTCCCCGTTTACAGTGCAATAGTAATTCTTTTTGCAACAATTTTTTCAACAGGATTTTTCGGATATACAAATAAAATCCCTGACCTTGAAAAAGTAAAATACGTCAGAATAAGTGCGTTTGCAGATGACTATTACGGCTATTACGGCAACGAATTGTGCGATGTAGATTCACAGTTTTCTATCCCTATATATCTGAATAATTTTTCAGGCGAAAATTTTTATCTCATTGATACAAAGGAAGACATTGACGATATACGTGAACTTCACAAAGACCTTATAAAAGCAGATAATGCAAAAATCTCATCAGACTATACTCAAACAAAAATCGGTTCTGTAATCACACTTGAATACACTCTCACAAACGGTAAAACTGTTTTAAGAACTTATCGTAACATCACACCGCAGATTATAGAAAAAATGCTTTCCTGCAATGGCGTTGAAGAAAACATTAAAAACAGTATTGTATCAAATCTTGATAACATTATACAAAAAATTAACGCACCTGATGTTGAGGAAGACGATTACTCTTTTGGGAAATATTTAACTGTTTTTTCAAACGACTTTACGTCTGCACATAACATTGAACTGACAGCACAGCAGATAAACGATTTGCTTGAAGCTTACAGAAAAGATGTTGAACAATTACCGATACTGACTCTTTATCAACCAAAAGAAAAAAGTCTTGGTCTTCTCACAATCAGAAACGATTATGAAATAATCAACAATTACAACGATGCAAATGGTGAGCCTATAATCGACGGATTGGCTTCTGAACTTTCTTACGCAACACTCCCCTACAAACTTATGCACCTTGATGGTGAGATGAGCATACACATTTCGCAGGAAATGGTAAACACAATTCAGTGGGCAAAATCAGTCGGCATTTATAAATACTTTGAGATTGATAAAACAGTTTCAATAACGACTGTTGAAGCAACGCACAATAACTCCTCTTTTATAAAACTTTCGATTTCAAAGTGGAGAAACTTCAATATGCTGTTTAACGGAATATCATATGATGACGCATATGTTGAATCATATTGTTACGAAAAGTCTGTTGATGTTACTCTGCCCGGGTCACACATTGTATATAATCTGACAGAAAGCGAAATAAATTATATACGCGAAAATGCATATCCGATTTATCTTGCAACAACTCCCGGATATTTTATTAAAATGACAACTGATACAAGCAATCACATCTGTATGAATCTGTTTATACCAGACAGCGTGCTGACTGATGAACTTAAAACAAAACTTGCAGAAGGTATTATTGAATAACAAAAAAACAGCAGTTTTACTGCTGTTTTTTCATCTGACTTCAAATTTTTTCCTCAAGTAGATTGAAATTATTGTAATATTATGTTACAATGATAAAAAAATTGTAAAAGGATGGTAGAAAATGAAAAACTTTTTTAAAGAGTTCAAAGAGTTTATCACAAAAGGCAATATCATTGATATGGCTGTCGGCGTTGTAATCGGTGGTTCTTTCGGCAAAATCGTAACAGGTCTTGTTGAAAACATCATCAACCCCTTCGTTGGTTTGTTTATGAACTCAGGCGACCTTGCAAACTGGAAAACCGTTATGGAAGAAGCTGTTCTTGACCCTAAAACCGGCGAAGTTGTTACTCCTGAAGTTGCATTTATGTGGGGCGCATGGATTCAGACAATTATTGATTTCATTATCACAGCATTCTGCATTTTCCTTGTTCTTCGCGTAATTATGAAAGTTAAGAACAAACTCGATGCTGCTAAAATTGCAGAAGAAGAAAAGAAAGCTGCTGAAGAAAAAGCAAAAGCTGACGCTGAACTTGAAGCAGTTAAAGCACGTCAGGCACAGCTTGAAGAAAGCACACTCAATCAGGAAAAACTCCTCAAAGATATCAAAGATATCTTAAGTAAAAAATAATTGCAAAAAATATATTAAGGCAGTCTTGTTATAAGGCTGCCTTTTTGTTATAATCTGAATATAGGATTTCTCAGGGAGGTTTTTATATGATAAGCCGGATTACATCTTTTATTTTTATGATTATTCTGACAATTACATCTTTTTTCGGCATTCCCCTTAAAAATTATGAATCAAAAAAGCTTTTTAATGATGCAGGCTTTGAAAACGGATTTACTGTAATGTCGCAGCATACAGAAAACGGTGTGGGAATTGCACTGGGCGATTTTGTCTATAATGAAAACGGTGAAAAACCACAATGGATGATTGCACAATGGAGCAGTGGAAATTGTCTGTGGGAAAGCAGAATTGAAAGCGATAAATACACTATCACTGACGGAACAACTAAAACCGTGACATATAACCCTGAAGATAAATCAATTTCTATGCGACTTAACGCAAGCAATGTATATAACGGCGAGGCAGCAACTTATGAAAACTGGCCTCACCTGCTTCTTGAACAATCACCTCTATGTGATTATCAGTCTTTAAGTGATAGTGACAAAGCTTTTTACAACTGTTCAGCAGACAGAATTATTTTAAGCCTTGATATAAGACTTAAAGATTTTGTTGACACAACAAATGAAGACGGAGTGAACGCAACACAATTCCTTGCTTATTTTTATCTGAAAGGCACTGAAAAAAACGAGTTTATCTGGTTTGGTGTGAGCCTTTTTGATGACAGAGGCCCTACAGATGAAGTATGGGCATTGGATAAGGCAAGCGGACAGATGATTTACTGCCTTTCTTCAAAAGATACCTACGGCTCTGACAGAAAATCTCTTTACAGAAACGGCAAACCTTATGTTTCTGACGAATGGGTGCACGTTGAAGTTGACCTTACACCCCACATTGATAAAGCTATGAAAGAAGCAAACAAATCAAACACATTCTCAAGAGAAGTAAAAAAAGAAGATTTCTATATCGGCGGCACTAACATCGGTTTTGAAATTCATGGTAATTACGATTGCACAATAGACATAAAAGACTTCAACCTGACATCGTATAACGGTAAATAAATTATGAGAAACAGATATACTTCTTTAGATATTTTACGTGCATTTGCACTTATCAGTATGATTATTTTCCATGCTGTGTGGGATCTTGTTTACATTTTCGGAATTGACTTGCAGTGGTTTAAAAGCGATGCCGGCGAAATATGGCAGCAAAGCATTCTGTGGACTTTTGTTTTACTTTCAGGATTCTGCTTTAATCTTGGCAAAAAACGCCTTAAAAGGGCGATTACGGTGATTATCTGCGCAGCTATCATAACCATTGTGACTTATATTTTTATGCCCGAAAATTTCATTATTTTCGGCGTACTCTGTTTCCTCGGCACAGCAATGCTGATAACTATTCCTGTTGATAAAAATCTGAAAAAGATTCATCCGTATGCAGGGCTGATTTTTTCTTTCATAAACTTTATATTGACCAAAGATATTATGTTCAGAAAAATATCTATTTTCGGCACCGAATTATGCAAAATCCCTGATTCTTTATATCAGAATGAATTAACGGCATTTTTCGGATTTCCCCATTATGGTTTTTTCTCAGGTGATTATGTACCGTTTATTCCATGGATTTTCTTGTTTTTCTGCGGTTACTTTTTATATAAAATTTTCAAAAGAAAAGATTTATTGAAACACCTTTCTTTTGTTTCCTGCAGACCACTTGAATTTATCGGCAGAAACACCCTTTATATTTATATGATTCATCAGCCACTTATTTATGGTGTTTTGTTTTTAATTTTCAGATAAAAAAGGCATCGGTTGTTTTTTAGTCAACTGATGCTTTCTTATTTACATATAGGGAATTGATTCTGCAGCACCTAATGTTGTAACAGCTTTGGCAGCAGCTTTTGTTGCAATAGAAAGAGCTTCATTTACACTTTTGCCCATTGCAATATTCGCAATAAAATAGCCTGTGAACGTATCGCCTGCAGCAGTAGTGTCCACCACTTCAACTTTTTCGGCTTCAACTGCAATTTTTTGTGTTTTATTGAAGTATATAGCCCCCTTACTTCCGAGTGTCAGCACAAATTCTGCTGAAGGATATTTTTCAAGAAGACTTAAAATTATTTTATCTTCATTGCTTTCACCTGTCAGTGCCTCACCTTCAACTTCGTTGAGAATAAACAAACTGACTTTTCCCAATGGAAAATTCAAAATAGTTTCAGTTATGGGAGATGGGTTGAAAATAATTTTCATACCCTTTTCATAAGCCTTTTCTATAACACACGGCACAATGTTTGTTTCGTTCTGCAAAACAATATAATCTCCCTGAGAAAAATCTTGCAAAACTTCGTCTGCAAAACTTTCACTGATATTCTGATTTGCACCGCCATAAAGAAGAATGCAGTTTTCACCTTTTTCATCAACCTGAATTATTGCATGACCTGTGGGAATTTCAGAAAGTTTCACGTTATCTGTGTTGACATTATCTTTTTTGAGAAAATCAACAAGCATCTGTCCGTCTTCACCCACTGCACCTGCATGAAAAACGTCGTGTCCTGCCCTTTTTATAGCAATAGATTGGTTAAGACCTTTTCCGCCGACTTTTTTGATATACTGAGTTGATTTTATTGTTTCACCCGGCGTTACAAAATTTTTAACCTTATAAACATGGTCTGTATTCAATGAACCGAAATTCAATATTTTCATATCATCACCTATTGAAAAAGGTACATTCAGTTAAGAATGTACCTTTTGATTTAATTACCAGAGAGATTCTATTTTCTTAACGTGTCTGAGAATTGCAGTGTAGTCCATAACGTTAACTTTTTCGTTTCCGTCTACATCTGCACAAAGAAGTTCATAGCCTTCGAGAGCCTGAGTCTTTTTAACATGACGAAGAACTTTTGAATAGTCCATAACGTTCAGTTTACCGTTACCGTCAATATCGCCGTAAAGGTGAATCTTATATTCAAGACCTGTTATTTCATCGCCTTCAACAACAAGTTCATATGTGCGCACTACATGGTTGAATTTTATAACTTCAACAGTATATGTACCGCTTTTAACGCTGTCGAATCTGAATTCTTGAACGCCTTCGCCCATAACGTCTACCCAATCAACAATTTCGCCATCCTGTAACAATACGACAGAGGACATTTCAGTGCCGTCTGCACCTTCATAGGGAGCAAAGCTTTCAACTGTACCTGAAACACTGTAGCCTGCAGGATTGATAACGATATCAAGTGCAAGGTTTTCCTGACGGTTTGCAGAGTTAAGAAGTTCTGCAAGGAAAATTGTTACAGTTTCAATTATTTCATCACCTGTTGTGCATGCTTCAAGGTCAGCAACAAGACTTTCAACAGTTTCATTTTCACCGCAGCCTGAAAGCTTGAGTGTTACGAAATCCTGAAGTATTACCCTATGGTTACCGATTAAGAAACTTGTTCCCACAGGAAGGAAGATTTCAACCTGTGCGTCTGTTGCTTCAGCATCTTCATAAACAAAAGTGGGTCTGTCCATAACCTTGCTGAATGTATATACTTCTTCGGGGTCTTCAAGAGTAAGTTTTGTTGTACCTGTCTGAATATATGCTGAACCGGGAAGTTTAATCTGGTTTGTAATGAGGTTTCTCATATCCTCATCTTCCGGAAGTTTGTCATTTGCTCTGATTTTTTCAGAAGAGAAATGAGAAAGCAACTCTGTCATTGTAGCACCGATAGCTTCTTCGTCAGTAGGTGTTGCACTGATTACATAAAGCTCGTTTTCATCTGATTTTGTTGTAATGTTATAATTGAAGCCTAACACTGTTTCTTCGTTTTTCTCGTTATAAGTTATAACACGGCCTGCTAATTCAGCATTTGAGAAACCATTAAAATAATCTTCAAAGTTGAATTCTTTGCCTGATTCTGCGGTTGCACCGCCCTGATAAGTCAGCACCTGACCTTTGTAGTTTTCAATACTGAGAGCAGGAATTTCGTCTACTAAAAGGTCTGTTTTAACACCGCTTGTATCAATGACTGCCTTTTTCGGAACGAAGAATGTTGTTTTCATTGTACTCAAATCCATAGCAGTTGTGAAGAAGGTATTATCATTTGACTGCAAACTGAAAACAATTGTGCCTTCAGGTTTTGCCATATCTTCAGTTGAAATAACTATATCACAATCAGCACAGTGGGAAATTTTATAACCACCGAATATCGCTGTGGGATATTTATATTCATAATAACCGTGAACGTGACCTCTTACAGGAGTGAAATCATCCTGATACTCGTGGTCACCTCTGATACAAGTGTAAATTGTATAACCCTGTGTATAACAGCCAGCAGGAACAACTTGAGTTGTATATTCATGGCCTAAAGGCTCAATCTCACGTGTGTTTACAACACTTGAACAATAAATACAAAGCTGTGCTTCCATACCGGGATTTGTACAGGTTGCAGGTGTAATTTCCGTCCATTCACTTGAGGGTGTACAGCTGTCTGTGCTTGTTGATTCTGTTTTTGTTTTACCGCAGATACAAGTGTAAATAATTGAACCGCCTGCACCACATGCACCACCTTCACCTACAATCGGGTCTTTGTATGTTTCCCAGTCACAAGGTGCTTCCTGAAGGTTATTGAAAGCTCTGATAAGATTATCATCAGCATATGTACCGTTCTGACAGGCGATTTTAAAGCCGTAGTTCGGTCCGGGTGTTGTAAGCATAACCTGATGTGCCATATCCATTGCACTCATAAGGTTATTCCATGAATCTTCTGTGTATCTGCCTTTCTGAACATAATAGCCCTGTAAGAGCATACCATCAATGCCAAGAATTTTATCAGTAATATCTTCTGCATTCATTCTGTCCCACTGGTCAAGGTAGTACATTTCTGTTGAAACAATTGTATTTGTTTCTTCATCCCAGGATGCGTTATTGACGTTCATATCAAGAGTAAAGTTGTAGTAACCTGATTCAGGAGTTGACCACATAAGCCATGTACCTTCAGCTTCCTGACGCCACCACATAACTGAGGGCCAGTTAACGGGATAAGTACGGAGTGTTGAAGGTGCATTACCTGAAATAACACTTGTTTCTGTTGTTCTCTTATCGAAAGTAAAGAACAAGTGCTGTGTTTTCAGAGTGTAAAGAAGTGCTGCAGAACCAACCTGAACATAACATGAGTTAAGTTTATCGATAGATGTGAAGTAAGCACCTGAATGAACCTGACCGGGGTTATCAGGATATGTACCTATAGCACCTGTTCTTTCATTTGAACCTGAAAACTGACCATAAGCATAGCCTGTAAGGTTTTTCCAGACTGTTTTATCGTTTTTATCAAGGATATCGTATGTAACAGTATAACGTGCAACAGAGTTTGTTGATGCGGTGATATAACCTGTTACGGAATATTTTGTTTCGTCTGTAACAACATCACCTGATGCATAAGTAACAGTCAGGTTTGATTCATCGCCTTCTTCAAGGAAAGGCAAGTTAACACTGATAGATTTGATTTTAACCTTATAGTTTTTATCAGTGATTTTCGCTACAAAGTTAACATTGACATTATCTGTCTTGCCGACACTTGCAACATCCTGAGAAAACTTAACAGGATTGAAGCTTTCAGCACCGCCACCGACGCCAACCTGACGTGCTGTAACGGTCATTGCCATGGAGAAACATCCAAAGACAATTGTCAAAGCAAGAAATACAGAAATCACTTTTTTGAACATTTCATTTTCCTCCCTATAGTTTCTAATATAACCATACAATGTAATGATATCACTTTTGGTTTTATAAATCAAGTACAACAAACAAAAAATCTCCTGCGTTTTAATTGCGCAGAAGATTTTTAATCAATTTAAAGAGTTTCGTTCTTACATAATTTACATTATCGGAACCTGACTTATTTCTGTTTCGCCGTTTACAACAGCGTTAAGAATTGCAAGGTCGTAAATATCAATTGCAGTGTCACCATTAAGGTCTGATGCAAAAGCAATTGCTGAATCTTCTTCAACTTCCATATCACCGTTTACGATTGCTGCAAGGATTGATGCATCGTAAATATCAATAACGCCGTCACTGTTAAGGTCGCCAAAAATTATAATGATATATGTTTCCCATTCTTCGCCGTTAAGGTATGTTGTAACAGCAGAGCCTGTGCCGACGCCGCTTGAAAGTTCATAAGAAACATTCGTTGCATATTCAACATATTCTTCAATATCTGCAAGACCGATATCAAGCCCGTAAATAAAGCCGAGGTCTTTATTAATGACAGTGGTTGAGCCTTCCGCTTCTCTGAAATAACCACCTGTCATAGGAATAACAATTGTTTCACGGCTTAACTCTTCGTTACATACTGTGCAATAAACCACTTTATCATATGAACCTTTTTCAGTCATTGTAGGCTCAACTCTGTTTTCTTCAACAGCATCACCTTCACTATGACCGAGAGCATCAATCGCAAATGTTTCACGTGATAATTCTTCATTACATACTGAGCAGTAAACTACCATATCGTATGAGCCTGCATTTTCGCAATCTGCTTCAATTCTGTTTTCTTCAACTGCTTCTGCAGATGTGTGACCTGCAGGAGTGGTGTAATCCGCAACATAACTGTCACTACAAACTGTACATGTGTATGTTGTGTAGCCCTGCTCAGTACAAGCAGGTTCTGTTACAACTGCATCATAAGTATGTCCCGTTGCAGATGTATAGTTATTTGTAGTTCTGTAATCACAATTCTTACAAGCGCACAATGTATAGCCCTGTTCTGTGCAGGTGGGATCTATTTTTACATAATTATAATCGTGACCGTTTGGTGCAACATAATCGCTTGTATATGTGTAGCCGCATACTGTGCATACATAAGTTGTATAGCCCTGGTTCGTGCAATCAGGCTCTGTTACTGTTGTTTCAAAAATATGTGCAATTTTCGGAGTTACCTTTTCTTCAACTATTTCATTACAAACAGTACAACGGATTTCCTCTTTACCTTCTTCATTGCATGTTGCCTGTTTAACCACATTCCACGCACCACGTGTATGACCTGTTGCAGGTAGAATATTTATTTTTGTTTCGCCGCAGATACATGTTAAAAGTTCTGAACCTTCTTCTGTGCATGTTGCAGGGGTAACAGCAGGGTCTTTGTGTGCATAGAAATCATGTTCTGCTTCTTTAAGGTTCGCAAAAGCTGCATCAAGCGCTTCATTTGCTGACTGTGCATTTACGCAAGCAAGTTTGTAACCATAGTTTGCATTGGGAACAGACAAAGCAACCTGATAAGCTACATCAAGAGCATTCACGAAAGCATTCCAGCTGTCTTCAGTATATCTGCCCTTCTGCACATAATAACCATCTGCAAAAGCCGTGTTTGATTTGATATATTTGTTTGCAGTGTTATATGCATCAACTTTATCAGAACTTCTGATATAATACATTTCAGTTGTTTCAGTGATATTTGACTGGTCTTCCCATTCGTCATTCCATGTATTGAAGCTGACTGTGAAATTATAGTAACCTGATTCAGGCTCTGTCATTCTTAACCAATCAGCACTGTCTGAACGATAAACTGCACCGCACTTGGGCCAGTTCATTGTTCCTTCTATATTTGTACCATTATTATCCGGCATCATAGTAAGCGTTGAAGGTTGATTGCCTGAAATTACGCCAACACCACGTGTTCTGGGATCGCGATAATTCCATGCTGACTGCGTTCTTACTTTATAAAGCAACTGAAGTTCTGCCTGCTGGACGTAAGTTGTGTTGAGTGTTTCAAGCACTTCAAAATAACAACCATCGCTCAGATTTCCCGGATAAGCATGGTAAGAGCCTACTGCACCTGTTTTTGATTCGTTGCTGCTTACAAATGCGTATGTGTATCCTGTAAGGTTTTTCCACACTGTATTATTCTTTTTATCAAGAATATCGTAATTGAAAGTATAACGCACAACAGAGTTTACATTTGCTGTTAAAGTGCCTGTAACTGTAAGTGCTTCCGCACCTGAAACTATCATTCCTTTGGTGTATGCCACATCAAGGTAAGATATGCCGCCTTCAGTATAATAAGGAATGTATGCTTCAACTGAATTCAGCCTTATCTGATAATTTTTATCAACTATCTCAACATTAACCTTTGTGTTGATATTTGCACCGATAAGAGTTTCTTTATCTACGTAGAATTTTACGGGATTAAAGCTTTCGGCACCGGTGCCTATACCTGCATCTCTTGCCTGAGTGGGTAAAGCAAAGCAGCCAACAAGCATAATCATTGCGAGTACAATAGAAATTATCTTCTTGCTCATTATAATTCTCTCCCTTTCTAAAAATTAACAAATTATTCACACACAGTAATTATAACATCACAAATCACGTAAAGTCAAGGGGAAAGAAGCAAATAAAAAAATGCTCCCGAATCGCTTTTCAGGAGCATTTAAAATAATTTTTCTTATTCTGCAAAAAGTTTAAGATTTTTAAGGCCTTGTTCAATAGCCTGAATATTTTCTTCAATGCCTTCAAACTCAACGCTGAAATAGCCGTCGTAGCCTGCATTCTTAATTACTTCAATGCACTGTTTAACAGGTGCATCACCCTGCCCTACAATCGTGCCTCTCAGGTAATTACCGCTTCTTGTGCGGAAGAAACCGCAACCCGGATCATAACCCATTCCGCTACGGATAAAAAAATCTTTGGCGTGAACATATTTTACATAGTTTGCAAGTTTGCCTGCTGCAATAACAGGGTTTTCATCTGCACAAAGGAAGTTACCGCAATCGAAAAGCACACCGAAATTAGGGTCTGCAACACCGCATACAACTTTTTCAACACGATCAGAATCCTGACAGAAAAAGCCGTGATTTTCAATCATTGTTACAATGCCTTTTGTTTTTGCATACTCAGTAACAGCTTTGCAACCTTTTACAAACACAGGAAGAGCCTCTTCAAAACCCATATAAGACTTTCTTTCATCTTTGTATCCCCAACCTGCATCGTGACGCATAAACTTAACGCCCAGTGCTTCCGCCACATCGACCTTGCATTTGATGCGTTCAATTTCTTTTTCAAGGTCACCGTCACAACCGTTTAACATATCAGCGCCAACAGTATAGCTTGAAATTTCGATTCCGACTCTTTCAGCTTCTGCTTTAAGGTCTTTTGCAAATTCAAGCTCTGTTTTGTTTTCGGGGACTATCAGGTCAGTGTATTCGATAGCATCAAAGCCCATTTCTTTAACTTTCTCTATAAGTGAAAAATGGGTATACTCTCCTGAATTCAGAAGTTTCTGAAAACTGTATGATGATACTGAAAATTTCATAAATTAACCCTCGTTAATAATACTCTGAAGATATTTAACAGCAAGACCGATATCCTTTGCGGGGTCAGCGCCTACTTCTCTTTCGATTGTAAGGAAACCTTTATAACCAATATCTTCAAGTGCTTTAAGATAGTACGGGAACGGAACTGAACCTGCTCCGAGCGGTACTTCTTCGTATGAATCGCCTTCTATTGCGTGCTCACCTTCTGCCATTTCACGTGCTCCGGGCATACCGTAAACGATTTCGGGATTTTCATAGAAACGCATATAACCGTCCTTTGCATGTGTATGTACAATATAATCCTTAAGATTATAAACTGCTTCAACAGGAGCATCGCCTGAAACCATAATAAGGTTTGCAGGGTCAAGGTTAACGCCTACACCTCTTGAGCCGAGTGAATCAAGAAATTTTTTAAGAATAATTGATTTTTCAGGACCTGTTTCAACTGCGAAATGTGACTGAATTGTGTCAGCATATGAGCTGAGTTCAAAGCAAGCAGCCTGCATAATTTTATATCTTTCGTTTTCAGGGTCAATAGGTACAACACCGATATGAGTTGTTACGATATCTGTGCCTAATTCTTTTGCAAGGTCAAGAATTCTCTTTGATTTTTCAACCTTTTCGGCATTTTTATCGGGGTGGACAAATCCGCCACCGCCAAGGTCACCGCAAAGAGCAGAAATAACAAGGCCATTATCACTTACTAACTTTTTGAATTCAGCAATTTTTGCAGGAGTCATATTTTCAGGAGCCATATCGCCATGTGACGCATAAACCTGAATACCCTGTGCACCTACTTCTTTTGCTTTTTTTACAGCTTCCGGCATGGGAAGTCTGAAGCTGTCAACAATTACACCAATAGGAAAATTGTACATAATAATCTACCTCTTTTTGAATGATTTCAATAAAAAACAGATTAAATCAAATTAAACTGTTTACAAAACTGATTATAACTGATATCATTATTTTTGTCAATAATTCTTAATGACGGAGGTAATAAGTATGTCAAAATTAAGAGTAGCAGTTATCGGTTGCGGTAACATTGCAAACTGCGCACACATCCCCAGCTATATGGCAAACGAAAATGTGGAAATCAAGTATTTCTGCGATATCATTCCTGAAAGAGCTGATGCAGCAGTTGAAAAATACGGTTGCGGTAAAGCAGTTTACGATTACAAAGAAATTGTAAACAACGATGATATCGATGCAGTTTCCGTATGCACACATAACGACCATCACGCAATGATTTCAATTGATTTTATGAAAGCAGGCAAAGATGTGCTTTGCGAAAAACCTGCAGCAAGAACACTTAAAGAAGCATTGGCGATGCAGGAAGTTGCAAAAGAAACAGGCAAAATGCTTTCAATCGGTACAGTTAACCGTTACAACGATTCAGTTAACCGCGTTAAGAAGATGATTGACAACGGTGAACTTGGTGAAGTTTTCCACGTTTATGCATCTTTCAGAGCACATCGTTCAATCCCAGGACTGGGCGGTGATTTCACAACAAACGCTTCTTCAGGCGGCGGTGCACTTATCGACTGGGGTGTACATTATCTGGACCTTATTCTTTACTGTTGCGGCGACCCCAGACCTGTTACTGCAAGCGGTGAAGCTTTCTGCAAACTTGGTAAAGATATGAAAAATTACGTTTACGAAGGCATGTGGGCTGAAGAAACATCTGACGTTGAAAACGGCACATACGATGTTGACGACTCTGTTACAGGCATTATCAGAACAGAAAATGGTCCTACAATCACTTTCAACGGTGCATGGGCACAGAATATCGGCATTAACGAAACCTACATTGACTTCATGGGTGATAAAGGCGGCATCAGACTAAACTACTGCGGATATTACACTTTCTTCACAGTAAGAGACGGTGCTCTCGTTGAAGAAAAACCTAAATTCAGAATGAGAGACCATTACAGAAACGAAATTGATTCATTCGTTGAATCATGCAAAACAAGAGTACCCAACCAGTCATACATTGACAAGGCTGTGCTTACTTCTAAAATTATGGATGGTATTTATCGTTCATCTAACATTCATCAGGAAGTTAAAATTTACGAAAACGCTTACGGCGAAGAATAATAAAATAATTTATAAAAAGGAACCTCGCAGTGCATATTTGCATTGCGAGGTTTTCAGTTAGTGTTTAATTATTTTTTTCTTGTAAGAAGAAGGATGATTACTGCGATGATACATACAGCGATAACTGCAATAGCAATTATTCTCTGTGTTTTCTTTGAATCATCTTCTTTATTTGTATCATCATCTTCTTCATCTGCGTCCTCTTCGTATGAATATGATTCATATTCAGTTTCATCTTCGTCCTGAGGTCTTGTTACACGAACTCTTGTTGTTGATTCTTCTGTTGTTGATTCTTCTACAGTTGTTGTTTCGTCATTTGCCTGAGTTGTAGGAATAACACCGTTTGATGAACCGTTATTTGATGAACCGCTGTTTGATGAGCCGTTATTTGATGAACCATTATTTGATGAACCTGAAGAACTCTGATTCTGAGTTGAGGAAGGTCTTGCTGTTGTAGGAGCATTTGTAGTATCGGGTCTTGCCGTTGTTGGTTCTGAAGAAAAAAGGCTCACTGTAGCATTGCTTGATGAAACCTTAACTTCGCTGCCATCTTTTGAGAAACAATCATCGTCATTTGATGTAACTGTGAACTGTGCAGTTGTACCATCTTTAACTGTTGATTTTTTCTGGAATGTAATAACGCATACTGAACCGTCACTCTTTACTTCGTTGCTGCCATAAACAGAAACACCGTAGCTGTCGCCTTTAGGAGTATCGATATATGTCATTTTTGCTTCATCTGCAGCACCTACAACCTTAACACTTACGGGAGTAAGAACTGTGTCATCATAAGAAAGGTCAAAGCCAAGACCTGTATAACCTTTATTATCTTTTACACCAATTTCGATTTCAATCGTTTCAGGTGTTTCGTTTTTCCCTGTAATTGTGTAAGACATATCGGCTGCTGATACTGAAACAGACATTGCTGCAAACATTGTAACCACAATAGCAAATGCCACTGCAACACTGATAAATTTATTTTTCATTTCAATTCACCTTTCAATCAAATCAGAATACAGGCAGACGCTGTGTGAATGTAAACTTGTAGAATTCAACAAGCACTGTCTTCTCGTAAACTTCACCTGATTTTGATGTGATTTTTGCTGTAATATTTGCTCTGCAATACCAGGGTCTGTTAGGTGTTACAACACCATCTTCGCTGATAAGAAGTCTGTTTGTATCAACTGACCATTCAACACTCTTTACTGTGTCACCTGCGATATGAGGAATAAGCTGAACGCTCTGATTTCTATAGCTTGCAAAGAGCGGAACTCTCTGGTAATATTTGCCGTCAATTGCGTTTTCCTCTTTAACTTCGCCTGCGTAAATAACAGGAGATACTGTCTGAACAGAGCCCTTGTTGCTTACAACCTTAATGCCTTCTTCTTTTGAGTTAACAACACTGTTTTCAGGGAATTCAAGAGAAATATCTGCATAACCTTCAGCACCGTTGAGAACTTTGAACTTAAGTGTACATACTGTGCCGTTTTTTGAAGTATCTTTAAGGTTTGAATTGTAATAAAGGATTTTTACTTTGCCTTCATATGAATCGCCGATATGGAAAGCATTTGACTGGAAAACATCACCATTACCTGCTTCCAAAAACTCAAGTTGTTCTGAATCATATACAACTGTGGGGTTGATAACGCAAACAGGTTTTGCATTTTCAAGTGTAACTTTAACTGTAACTACATCGCCTGCTTTTGCTTTTTTGACACTGCTTACAGTAAATGTCATTTCGTTTGCAGCTGCGTATGCTGAAATGCCTGCAGTAGCAGGAGCAATCATAAGAGCAAGTGCAAGAAGTACGGAAAGAATTTTTTTAGTAATTTTCATAATTCAAGCACCTCCTTAGTCTACGTTAGGCACATTTGTCTGTCCGGGAGTACCTACAACGTTTCTCCAAAGGAATTCGACTCTGTTACCATTAATTGTATAAACGTCAACTTTTCTGAAGCTTACTGTATCAATAAAGCCTGCTTTTGTGAAGCCTCTTTCTGCAAGACCTGCAGCAAAGAGATTTGCCATGTCACTTGTGGGGAAGTCGATTGCAAACTTAATTGTAAGCTGGCTGTGGGGCTTAGTCATATCAGTATAGTTTGTAAGCGCACCGGGTTTAAAGCCTGTAATCCACCAATGTTCTTTATAAGGCATTGAGAATGCTTCTTTTTCGTCTTTATAAACTGTCATTGACATTGGCAGACGGTCAGCATTGTTAGCACAGTCATAGTGAGGAGTTTCACGTGTGTCAGGTTTAGTGTAAACACCAAGCTCTGAACCGTAAAGCACCATACCGTACTGACCTTTCCAGGGCTGAATCATCCACTGCTTAGGAGTACCTGCAGGCACGCCGTCAAGCTCGCCTTCTTTATAAGTACCGTATTCAAAGAATACACGGAATGTATCGTAATACATGAATGTATAGGGAGTTGCATAGTCATAAAGAGCATTGAAGCCGAAGTTTCTCTGCCAGGGGTCATCGTCTGTGTAGAAATAACCATCAGGAGATACTCTGTATGAAAGGAGTTTTGCATCAAATATCCATTCATATTCGCCTGTTGTGTCAGCCTTTGTGAGCATATCACGAAGTGCAAGCACGTCCTGATTGTTTACGATGCCTTTTCCATCTTTATCATCGATATTACATTCAAGAATATCGTAGTCTGTAACCTGTTTGTTTGCAATTCTTGCAAGTCTTACAAGGTCTGCTGCGTTAACAGCGCCGTCTCCGTTAGCATCGCCTATAAGAACCATATTAAGGTTGATACCAAATGATGATTCTTTGCCGAGATATGTTACTGTAATAAAGTTTCTGCCTTCAATCGGTCTTTCATTAGCAGCCTTGATTGAGAAAAGATAACCCATAAATTTCAATGAATTGTTATCATTGTATGCGTAATGCATAGTTTTTTCGCCATCACCGAAATTTTTGTAAGTTACATCAATTTCAAGACCTGCGAAATTGAAATCGCTGAGAGTGTCATAACCATAGTTATAATCTACTTTATCGGGAACTTTTGTAACCACAATACTTTTAACGGGGTCTGCATCAAGGTAAACATAAGTTGATGCTGTTTTATCTTCATATTTGAAGATAATTTCGTTCTGACCGTTTTTGAGTTCATCATAATAGACCTTAACCTTATTTACATCTGCTATTTCAGGTGCAGCTGTTGTAGGTGCGGTTGTTGATTCTGCATTTGCAGTTGTTGTTTCGGGAATGGTTGTGGCCTCAGTTGTGGTTGTTGTGTTGGCTTCAGCAAGAGAACCGCTTTTTTCAATATTCTTATCAAGTAAAAGCTCCTGTTTCACACCATCAATTTTAACACTGAGTTTTGTGCCGGTTACATCGATTGCATCTTTTTTATCGAGATAATACATCTTGGTAGGACCGGAAACAACTTCGAGATTGTCTGCTCCTGCAAATACAGAGAAACCTATAGCACAAGCTGAGATAACTACTGCAAAACAGATAGCAATGCACAATGACTTTTTCATTTTCATGTTTTCAATCACCTCTTAAAATTTTCTCCATTAAGTATTGATTTGTATGTGGATGGCAATATCTGCCAAAATAGGAAAAAGTTGTTTTCACAACAATACCCCGCCCTGAACAGGACAGGGTTGCTATGAAAAGTTTCAGAAATTAAAACAAAGCAATGAGAGCTTCGAAGCCCTTCTTTAAGTAATCCCAGAGCACGTCAAAGTTTACGATTTTGTTAAGAATTTCCCAACCTGTTTTGATGCCTTCAATGATGTCTGTAAAGTTCATCTTCATTACTCCTTCCGAAAATTTTTTAACTAACAGAACTACCCATTAGTTCTCTATAATTATATGAAATTTTCAGGTCTGTGTCAAGCAAAATAGGTTGATATTTTGCTTTTTAATTATTTTTCATAATATTTACGTATTTCTTACGAATTTATTACAAAAAATTTTAAAAAAGTGTTGACATTTCATTTCACAGTGCTATACTTTTTGCGAAAAGACTATATTTCCGATATAGTCCTTGTCAGAAGGGGGTTTTTTTATGTCAGAAATCAAAACCTTTTCCAACAAACCAGTTCCTGAAAAAATTCAGGAAATAGCAGACAAAAATTTAGAAAATATGAAAATTCTGTTTGCGGTTGTCGGAGACCTTAACCTTGACGGCAAGTACGATGAATCAGCATTTTTTGTGACTGAAACAAGCGTGCTCGCAGTTGACTCAAAGCATGAAAATGGTTGCAGACTTTACAGCTTTGATGAAATTGAAAAAGTTATCGTCAAAAGAATGTACGGCAACGCAATTATAAGAATCAGACTTAAGGAAACTGATGAAAGCGGTAAAAACAAAATTGAAATCGCTTTACGTTTCACTTATGTGATTGCTGACATTGCAGATGCCGCTGCAGTTTTCATCAACAACGTCATCAAGGGGCTTGAAGTGGAAGAGCAGCTTCTCATTGTAAAATCCACTTACGATAAACAACGTTCATTCTGCCCTAAATGCGGAAGAAAGCTTGCTTCACCTGATGCAGACTGCTATAACTGCAAGGGCAAAGGTAAGATTATTTCAAAGCTTATGAAATATCTTATGCCTGAAAAAGGTAAACTTATTTTTTGCATTGTTTTATCGGTAATTGTTACTGCACTTTCTCTTGTTCCGCCGAAAGTTACGCAGACAATGGTTGATGAAATACTCCCCAATAACGATGCAAAAGGTCTTATTGTAATCATACTGGCTTTGCTTGGTGTTTACGTTGTTCAGTATTTTCTCGGATTTATCCGTTCTTACTTCCTGAGAATTGCAGGCGACAAAATCATCATCGACCTGAAAAAGGATATTTACGCTAAGGCACAGTATCTCCCCTTGAGCTACTATGACAAAACTTCGACCGGTTCGGTTATCAACAGAGTTAACTCCGACTCAGTTGTTCTTCAGAACTTCATTATGCGTATTTCTCAGGAAGGTATTACGCAGGGATTTCTTCTTGTAGGTATTGCAGTGATTATGCTCATTATGAACTGGAAACTTACACTGCTTTCTCTCCTGCCCGTTCCCCTTGTTGTTATAGGCGGCAGAATTTTCGGCAAGAAAATCGGTCCTATGTACCGCCGTTTATGGATAAGAAGTTCCCATATTTCAACTCTGCTTGCAGACACTATCCCCGGCGTAAGAGTTATCAAATCTTTCACTAACGAAGACACAATAATCGGAAAATTCAAAGCTTATTGCGATGACTGGCTCAAAGAAGACAAACGCGCAAGCATGGTTTCTTCGATATTCCCCAATGTGATGACATTCCTTATCACCTGCGGTTCTGTTATCATATGGTATGTTGGCGGAAGATGGATAATTGACCCGGGCAACAATTCAATCACAATCGGTATGCTTGTTTCTTTCATTTCATATACAAGCATGTTCTATGGTCCTGTTGGTTTCTTTGCAAATATCAGCGACTCTTATCAGAGTGCACTCGCTTCTGCAGAAAAGATTTTTGACATTATCGACGCAGAGCCTGAACATGACTTTGCAAAGGGCGATGAACTCCCGCGAATGGACGGTAAAATTGAGTTCAGAAATGTTAACTTCGCTTTTGACCGTTCAAAGAAAGTTGTTGACAACGTAAGCTTCACTCTTAACCCGGGCGACATCGTAGGTATCGTGGGCACAACAGGTTCAGGTAAATCAACACTTATTAACCTGCTTATGCGTTTCTATGATGATTACGAAGGTGAAATTCTTGTTGACGACGTTAACATCAAAGATATTGATATGAAATATTACCGCGACCAGATTGGTTATGTTCAGCAGGAACCTCTTATGTTCAAAGATACTGTTTTCAACAACATTGCTTACGGCACACCTAACGCACACGTTGAACAGGTTATTTATGCTGCAGACGTTGCAAACGCACATGGATTTATTTCACGTCTTCCCGATTCATACGATACATATCTTGGGGAAAGAGGTATCGGTCTTTCAGGCGGTGAAAAACAGCGTCTTTCTATTGCAAGAGCTGTTATGAAAAACCCCAGTATTCTTATTTTCGACGAAGCAACTGCTGCCGTTGACTCTGAAACAGAAGAACTTATCCAGCAGGCTATCGAAAGACTTATCCGTGGCAGAACAACACTTATGATTGCCCACAGACTTTCAACTCTGAGAAAAGCAAACAGAATTCTCGTTGTTGATAAGGGCAGAATCATTGAAAACGGTTCTCACGAAGAACTTATGGCACTTAAAGGCAAGTATTATAAGCTTATTCAGATTCAGTCAATGTCTCAGAAAGTGAGAGAACAAAAAGAATCTGAAAACTTTGAATAAGGTTGAAAGGAGTGTGTGAAATATGTTAAAATATATCGAAGGTCCTGAAGTTAAACTTACTGTAAACGATAAGATTTTCATAGATGCAGAGTTTTACGGCTCTGATGAAAAGCTTTATGAACTTGAACCACACAGACTTTTCCCTATAAGCGGTCTTAACAAATACATATCGTTGCTTGACAGCGAAGGTAATGAACGCGCAATTATCAGAAACATCGACAACCTTCTGCCTGAAAGCAAAGCAGCATTGCAGAGTGCACTTGATGAATATTATATGATTCCCAAAATCACTCGTTTTGTTAAACGTTATGAAAAGTTCAGCATCTGGATGTGGACAGTTGACACAGACAAAGGCAGATACACATTTGAACTGAGAAACAGCCTTACAGCAATCAAAACACTTTACGACGGGCGTATCCTTATTAAAGACGGCAGTGATAACAGATATGAAATCACTGACCTTTACAAACTTGACAAACGAAGCATTAAGATGATGCTTCCCGACATTTGATTTAAGGAGAAAAATTATGAAACTTATTCTTGCTATTGTAAACAATGATGACAGTGCTGTTGTTTCTTCAGCACTTACAAAAGAAAAATTCACAGTTACAAAACTTTCAACAACAGGCGGTTTTCTTATGGTAGGCAACACAACATTGCTTATCGGCTCTGAAGACACGGATGTTGAAAGAGCAAAAGCAATTATTTCAAAATATTCACAGACCCGTACCCACACTGCTGCTTCAACTGCAACATTCGGCACTCATATGAGCGAGCTTGACACAGCAAAAGAAGTAAGCGTGGGCGGTGCAACAGTGTTTGTGCTCAGCGTTGACAGCATGGACAAATATTAATATGCTTGAGAATATTTACGAAGAAACGGTCTGGCAGAAGCTGAAAAGCGAAAGCAGACCGATTCTGCTTTACGGAATGGGAAACGGTGCTGATATGATAATCGAAAGATTGAATCAATTCGGCATTGAATACAAAGATGTATATGCTAGCGATGAATTTGTAAGAGGTCACCATTTTCACGGCAAAAAGGTGCTTAAATATTCAGAGGCAGTAGAAATCTACGGTGATTTTGTTTCACTGATGACTTTTGCAGTCAAAGATGACGCCACAATTAACCGCGTTTACGAAATGAGCAGAAAGCATCCTTTTTATTCGCTGACTGTGCCTGTTGCAGGCGACGGACTTTTCACAAGAGAGTTTGTAAAAGAAAACGAAGACAGATTCGACAAGGCTTTTTCGCTCCTTGCAGATGACAAATCAAGAGAAACATACATCAATCTTTTAAACTTCAAAATCAGCGGAAAATTAGAATACCTCATCCCCTCTTTCAGCGAAAAGAATGAAGTGTATGAGAATATTCTGAAAATAAGCGAAGACGAGGTTATTGCAGATTTAGGCGCATATAACGGTGACACTGTGGAAGAATTTGTTTTCGCTTCAGGTGGCGGAGTGAAGAAAATTTTCGCTCTTGAGCCTGATAAGAAAAACTTTACAAAGCTTGTACGCAACACTGAAAAATATGATTTTGTTGAAAGCTTCAACGTGGCGGCATACAAAGAAGACACTGTGCTTAAATTCAAAAAATCAGCAGGCAGACAATCAAAAATTTCTGACGAGGGCGAAGAAATTCAGGCTGTGAAAATTGACACACTTATAAAAGAAAAAATTTCACTTCTCAAAATGGATATTGAGGGAAGCGAAATTGATGCAATCAAGGGTGCAGAAAACACAATCAGAATGCATAAACCGAAGTTATACATCTGCGCATATCACAGAAACGAAGATATGTTTTCAATTCCCATTGCAATAAATGAAATAAGAGATGATTATAAATTTTATTTCAGACAGCACAGATACATCCCTGCATGGGAAAGCAATTTCTATGCGATATAAAAGATTAAGGGGCTGTAAAAAAATAATCATTTGAAAAGTCTCTGAAATCAAGATAACAAACGAAAAATCCCATTCTGCCTTTACGACAAAATGGGATTTATTTTTATTCTGCAAGCATAAAGCCATAGGGCACCTGACCCTCGAAATAAGTTACATCTACTACGTAATAGTATTTTCCGCTTTCAGGGAAAACAATTGTAGGAGAATTAGAGCCTATCAGGTATTTCTCGTCGATTATCTGCTTTTTATCGCTTTCGATTTCTTCGCAAGGTGCCTGATAAATTTTATAATCAGCCACATTTCCTGTGAATTGAAGCGTAACTTTTCCGCCTGTCTGCTCTCGGGTGAATTTACAAAGTGTGTCTTCCATATCAAGGCAGAAAGCACCTGTATGTGACCATACTTTTTCTTCGCCTGTTTCTTTTGTTTCAAGCCATGTATATGCACCGTTTTTAGTTAATGCGTAAAAGCCTGCATTATCTTCAGTTTCTATTTTTACACCTAAAATAGGCGCAACATGCAGATACTGGTCTGTTGTGGTCGGCTCTTCTTCTTTTGATGAGCACGATGCAAGAGAAAAACACATTATAAATGCCATTAAAAGACAAATTGATTTTTTCATATTATCCCCTCTTATTCAAGATACATTGCCTTGAGTTTATTCTGTTTTTCCGCGTCAAGATCGAGGCATTTTTCGGCATAGTTTAAAACTGTACCGTATTTTTCTTCGATTTCATCAAAAAAAGCCATAAGAAATTCTTTATTTGTGCTGAGAAAAACATTTGCATATTCAGACACCCTTTTATTTTTTGAAATGAGAATTGCTGCGAGCTTGTATTTTCTGTTGAACTTTTCGCCGAATTTCTGCGTTGCGAGATAATCTTTAATAATTACATCTCTGCTGACGCCGAGAATCGAAAGAAGAATTGCTGTCAATGCACCTACTCTGTCTTTACCTGCACTGCAGTGGAAAAGCACAGCACCATCTTCGCTAGCCAGAAGCAATTCAAAAAAATTTTTCAGCACATTAATTGAAGTTTCGTTTACAACAAGTGCTCTGTACATATTCTGCATATATTCTGTGGCAGAAATATCCATTGTTTTTATCAGTTTAACCGCAGATGCAGCTGCAGTTTTTTCCCTTGTTATCCCAACAGTTGCCTCGTCAACAACAGGCAGATTAATGTAATTCACACCATCAATTTCAGGGTCAGGTTTTCTTTCAATTTCAATATCGGTACGCAAATCAACAATTGTTTTCAGGTTATATTTTTCAGTAAGAGTGTAGATGTCCTGACTTGTTGCCTTTGCCAACTCTCCGCTTCTGATAAGGCGGAAGGGTTTTATTTTTCTGCCGTTTTCTGCAATAAATCCGCCCAGGTCGCGTGTGTTTTCAAGTTTTTCAAGATGTATTCTTCTTATCATAGTTTTCTTACTGTTCATAAAAGCAACCTCAAAAAATCATTTATGAGTCTTTCTTGAATTGTAACACAGATAATACTTATTTTCAACCACCAAAATTCAGTAAATCAGTTTTTTACGCATTTTAAGAAGTATTTTCTTTTCTTTGCGTGAAATCTGCACTTGCGATAAATTGAGAATTTCTGCGGTTTTTGATTGGGTAAATCCTTTATAATACCGCAATTCTATTATTTTGCGTTCCTCTTCTTCAAGGGAATCAAGAGTCTGCCTGAGAGCAAGTTTTTCTGAAATTTTTTCTTCAGGCGCTTCAACGGGAATGTCAAATTCCCTGCCTGAGTTTTCATCATCTCCCGTAAGCGACACTATCGGCATTGAAGCAGTAAGCAATTGAGCTGTTTCGGCAAGGCTCATATTCATTTTTTCTGCCAACTGGCTTACTGTGGGCTCAACGCCTGATTGTTCTGTCATTTTTTCTTTAATTTTCAGCACTTCTCTTATTTTCTCTTTCATTGCACGCGAAACCTTTACTGTTCCGCCATCACGGAAAATACGCTTGATTTCGCCAAGAATCACCGGCACGGCATAGGTCGAAAAGCTGAATCCTCTTTCTTCTTCAAAGCCGTCAGCAGCTTTTATAAGACCAACGCAGCCTGCCTGAAACAAATCGTCATATTCTACCCCTCTGCCTCTGAATCTATTGGCGCAGGAATGAACAAGACCGATATTGTCTTCAATCATACTGCTTCTTGACTTTTCACTTATCATCTGCTAGAAATCTTCCGTTAATTTTCTTTTCAAGAGTTACTGTTGTGCCTTTTCCCACATGTGAAATCACTTTCACTTTATCCATAAAACTTTCCATTACAGCAAAGCCGAGGCCTGCTCTTTCGCCGCCCATTGTTGTAAAAAGCGGTTGCATTGCTTCTTTGATATTTTCTATTCCGCAGCCTTTATCGCGGATTTTTATTTTTACAATTGCGTTTTCAAAAACTGAAGCTGTTATGTAAATTTTTCCCTTTCCTTCCTTGTAGCCATGGACAATTGAGTTGGTGACAGCTTCGCTGACGGCTGTTTTTATATCGCTCAATTCTTCCACGGTGGGGTCAAGCTGTGACACAAAGGCTGCAACGCACACACGTGCAAAGCTTTCATTTACTGAGCGACTTTCTATTTCTGTTTTCATTGTATTGATTGGTTTCATTTTAATCCTCCTTTACAGTAACTTTCCCGAGTTTTTCAATGCCTGAAAGTTTTACAACCTTTTCCATATTTTTCGGAATATTCACTACCTCAATTTCACCTGAACAGGAATTGATCAGTTTATATCTGCCCATAATCAGACCAATTCCTGAACTATCCATAAAAGTAACTGACCCGTAATCAAGTTTTAAAACCCGTGGCTTGTCCTGCAATATTTTTTCGTCAATTGTTTCTCGTATTGATGGTGCTGTGTGATGGTCTATTTCACCATCGAGAAAAACTGTTAACACACCATCTGAAAAATCAAGATTCATCTTTTTACCTCCCTGATAAAACAAAAATTCCTTACCATTAAATGATAAGGAATTCAAGTTACATTTTATGCCGAAAATTGGCAGTTATATTTATTTTTTAAGGGCAATTGCTTCTTTTGCTTTTTCTGCAATGTGTTCTGCATCAAGGCCGTAAACTTTAAGAAGTTCTACTGCAGGACCTGACTGACCAAATTCATCATAAACACCATGTTTCACAACAGGCACAGGGCAAGTTTCAGTAACAACTTCGCTTACTGCTGAGCCAAGACCGCCGATAACACTGTGTTCTTCACTTGTAACGATACAGCCTGTTTCTTTTGCTGCTTTGATGATAATATCTTTGTCAATAGGTTTGATAGTGTGGATATTCACAACTGCTGCGCTGATGCCTTCTTTTTCGAGGTTTTCAGCAGCAATAAGTGCTTCATTAACCATAAGACCTGTTGCGATGATTGTAACATCAGTACCTTCTTTAAGCTGAACGCCTTTGCCCAGTTCAAATTTATAATTTTCATCATAAATTCTGGGAGTTGCAAGTCTGCCGAAGCGGAGATAGAAAGGACCATAGTTTTCTGCAGCTGCAAAAACTGCTGCTCTTGCTTCAACATCGTCAGCGGGGTTAACAATTGTCATACCGGGAATTGTTCTCATAAGAGCAATATCTTCACAGCACTGATGGCTTGCACCGTCTTCACCAACAGAAATACCTGCGTGAGTTGCACCAATTTTAACATTGAGTCCGGGATAGCCGATTGTGTTTCTCACCTGCTCGAAAGCTCTGCCCGCTGCAAACATTGCAAATGAACTTGCAAAAACTGTATAACCCGTTGTTGCAAGACCGCCTGCAATACCCATCATATTGCTTTCTGCAATACCTGTATCGAAAAATCTTTCAGGAAATGCTTTTTTGAACATACCTGTTTTTGTTGCTTCTGCAAGGTCGGCATCAAGAACAATAACTTTTTCATTAACTGCACCAAGTTCAGCCAAAGAAGCACCATATGCTTCTCTTGTAGCCTTTTTAATTACATCTGCCATATTCTTACGCCTCCAATTCAATAAGCTTTGCATTCAGTTCTTTCATTGCAAGCTCGTATTCATCAGCATTGGGAGCTTTGCCGTGCCAGCCACACTGGTCTTGCATAAAGCTTACACCCTTGCCTTTGATTGACTTTGCAATAATCGCTGTAGGTTTGCCTTTGAATTCCTTTGCTGATGCAAATGCTGCTTCAATTTCATCGAATGAATGTGCGCAGATTTCAATTACATTCCAGCCAAAAGCCTTGAATTTTTCAGGAATCGGATAAGGAGAGTTAACCTGTGCAACTGTGCCGTCAATCTGAAGATTGTTGTTGTCAATAACAGCAACAAGGTTATCAAGACCTTTTGCACTTGCGTACATTGCTGCTTCCCAGACCTGACCTTCCTGAATTTCACCGTCACCAAGGACTGTGTAAACTCTGAAATCTTTGCCTGAAATTTTAGCACCGAGTGCCATACCTGCAGCGGTTGAAATGCCCTGACCGAGAGAGCCTGTGCTCATATCAACACCGGGAGTCTTTCTCATACTGGGATGACCCTGAAGCATTGAACCTGTTTTTCTCAATGTTTTAAGTTCTTCAACAGGGAAAAATCCTCTGTGTGCAAGGCAAGCATATAAAGCAGGTGCTGTGTGACCTTTTGAAAGAACAAAACGGTCGCGGTTTTCATCATCGGGATTTTTAGGGTCAATTCTCATCTCGTTGAAATAGAGATAAGTCAAGATATCGGCGATTGAAAGTGAACCACCGGGATGACCTGATTTTGCGTTGAATACACCTTCAACGATTCCCATTCTGACCTTACATGCTTTGATTTTAAGTTGTTTTTTTATTGCTGACTCCAAAGTTAGCCACCTCCGTCAGTTTTTAGAAAGTTTGCCTAAAAATCGAGTAAAATATTCAGGCAACTCACTTGTTATTTTTATTTTTTCCCCATTTGCCGGATGTTTAAAGCCTATAACAGCTGCGTGAAGACACTGGCCCGAAAGTTCTTTAATCACTTTTGACGGACCGTAAACATCATCTCCCGCAACAGGGTGACCTATATATTTCATATGCACTCTGATCTGATGTGTTCTGCCTGTTTCAAGGATCAGTTTAACATGCGTAAAATCTTTGTATTCTTCAATTACTTCATAATGCGTTACGGCGTTTTTTGAATTTTTGTCCGTCACGCACATCTGCAAACGATTGTTTGGATTCCGCCCGATGGGCGCATTGATTATACCTTCTTTTTCTTTAAGATGCCCATAAACCACAGCCTGATACTCTCTGTCGAAAGAATGTGCTTTTATCTGCTCTGCGAGATTGAGATGAGCAAGGTCATTCTTCGCAACAATAAGCAAGCCGCTTGTATTTTTATCAATTCTGTGAACAATGCCGGGACGTGCAACGCCATTAATGCCTGAAAGACTGTCACCGCAATGGTGCATAAGAGCATTAACAAGAGTGCCGTCAAAATTGCC
Source organism: Oscillospiraceae bacterium (assembly GCA_015066175.1). Lineage (GTDB taxonomy): Bacteria > Bacillota > Clostridia > Oscillospirales > Acutalibacteraceae > SIG575. The sequence goes on along the minus strand of SVOW01000005.1, from coordinate 105,918 downwards.
TGCTGCAGGGTGAACAACCATTCCTTTAGGTTTGTTGACCACAAGCAGACAATCATCCTCATATCTTATATCAAGAGGAATATCCTCTGCAACAATATCAGGCTTTACAGGCTCTGTTGATCTTACAACCACAACATCGCCGCAATTAACTTTAGCGTTTTTGCCCACAGGCTTTGAATTGACGAGAATGTCTCCGTTCTCAATAAGTTTCTGAACATATGAACGGGTCAGAGTTTCACATTTTACTGAAACGAGTTTATCGATTCTCTGACCTGTTTCTTCTTCATTTACGTTGAAAATAAACGCATCAACCATTTTTCAGACCCTTCTTCTTGTCCGATGAATCTTTGAATATATCGGCAATCAGATAAACAATTATCATTGCTGCCCCTATACAAACAAGGCAATCGGCAAAATTGAAAATAGCAAAATCTACAAATAAAAGTCTGATATAGTCAATCACATAGCCGTGAAACAATTCTCTGCCTCTGAATATGCGGTCTATAAGGTTACCTGTGCCGCCTGCAATCACCATAATGGCACTTGCAATGAGCATTTTATTTTTCAGTTTTCCTGAAAGCAGGTAAGCTAAGCCTGCAAGTATAATCAACAAAGTGAAAACTGAAAGTAATTCTGTATGGTTTTCAAGGATACTGAAAGCAGCACCTGTGTTTTCAGTATAACTGAACTCAATTACTCCCGGTATAAAATCTGCGCTTCCTACGGGCATCAGACGATCTTCAACAACCATTTTTATCAACTGGTCAGCAGCTACAAGAACTGCTATCAAAACAATTGACACAAGCTGTATCATCTGTATGCTCCCCCGGTATTAATCTTTATTTCTGCCGAAAATGTTTCTGAGGAAACTGAAGCCTTCGTTATCTTCGTTATCTGATGGAACAAATGCATCATTTGCTACGGCTTCGCCTTCGTTTCGTGCCATATCAAAAGATTCATTTTCTGAAAAATCGATATTATCAAACAATCTGAAACCTTGCTCAGTTTTCACTTCTGCGTTATCCTGGCTGAGAAACATATTTTCGTCTTTTTCAATTTCTACTGCATCCTCGTCTGAAAAAGCAATGTCAAGCTTTCTCTGAGGTTCAGTTCTGCCTAAATAAACGGCATTTTCATCTACTGCTTCTTCTGAGAAGTAGTTAAAATCGTTTTCCTGAAGCCCTGCTTCAGCACGGTTGATATCGTCAAAATCTTCTGCTGTGAATCTAAAGCCTTCGCTGTTGCCTGAATCAGAGAAAACATCTTCATATTCAACTTTTTCTTCTTTTACGTCAAAGTCAAAATCAAAAAAGCCTTCTGTATCATCTTCTGCAGGTGTTGCTTCAGGCTCTTCAAAAGCAGGAGTTTCTTCTGCAAAGGGAATTTCTTCTGCAACAGGTGCTTCTTCTGCAACGGGAGCTTCTTCTACAACGGGTGCTTCTGAAACCAATTCTTCTGCTATTGCTTCAAATTCTTCAAAAGCAGGAGTTTCTTCAAATGAAGGAATTTCGTCAGTTTCTTCTGCTGATTCTTCTGCGAAATCTTCTTCATCGAAAACAAAAGTTTCTGCTGTTTCTTCATCTTCTTCAACAGCTTCTTCTTTAACAACATTCATTGCTGAATATTCATTGATAAGTTCATCAGCGTCGAAGTTTTCTTCTGCAGCTACTGTTTCTTCAGGCTCTTCAACAAGCTCGTTTTTTTCATCAACAATCTGTTTAACTGACTGTTCAAGCTCTTTGTTAAGACAATAATCAGGCATCTGTTCAACATTTTTTATCTGGCGTTCATAAAGAACAATCAACTCTGTTCTGAACTGATTTGATGTTTCTTTAAGTTTGTCAAGAATTGCCTTTTCATTTTCAATCTGAGCCTTGAGTTCTTCTGCATCAAGTAAAGCCTTGCTTGTTGCACCGCTGATAATTCCTGCAGCTTCCTTCTTTGCGTCAGCAACCATTTTTTCTGCTTTATCACGTGCTTCAACAAGGATTGTTTCTGCTTCTGCGCGGGCATTGTCTTTTGTCTGCTTTGCCTGTGCAGTTGCTTTATCGTAAGCGACACGCATTTTGCCTTCAACTTCGTCAACCATAACTTTGATTTTGGAGTTAGTGATAGCATCGACGTTTTTTGCTCTTTCTTCTGCTTCAGTAACTATTTTTTCAGCTTCGTTTTTTGCATCTTCAACTAATCTGTCAATCAAGTTCTGAGCATTTGCAAGAGCTCTGCGTACACTTGTTTCTTCTTTTCTGTATTCGTCGAGTTTAGTGGCAAGAATACTCAGTTTTTTTACAAGCTCACCGTTCTCTTTAAAAACCTGTTCGTAAGATTCTACAACCTGGTTAAGAAAATCGTCTACTTCGTCAGATCTGTATGTTCCTCTGCCAGCCTGCTGAAACTGATATCCCCTGATTCTGTTGGGAGTCAACATAGCCATTGCTCACACCTCATTCTTTCTCTGTATTAAAATTCAGTTACCAAACACAATGCCATCCATATTGTTGCTGTCAAAACCGTCTCCGCCTGTATAATCATAGCCTGAGGGTTTGATGATATATGTTCTGAAAGCAACTCTTTTAAGTTCACTGCTGTTTGCGATTGTTACACCGTAAATAAAGTCAATGATTCTCTGTGTTGTTGCATTATCTGCGTTTTCAAGGTTAATGATAACCATTCTTTTTTCGTTGATGTTTTTTGCAATTTCGCCAACATCTTCAAATCTTTCAAGTTTAGCCACAACAACGTGGGGGCGGTCGCCTGATTTTGCAGGTGCAGCTGCTGTTCTTGTGTATGATGAAGCAGAGTTGAAATCTACAACCTTGCTTTTTTCTGCTCTCTTTGCTTCGTAGCTGTCAAAACTTTCAATAGGATCATATTTCGGTTTCTGCGGTGCAGGTGTTTCTTCATAGTTTTCATCCATGATACCTTCGAAACTATCCTCATCTTCTGCTCCTAATACAAGATCTTTCATTTTGTCAAATAAGCCCATTTTCTATATCCTCCTTGAATTTAATATACCTTTTGTTTTAATATATCTTTAATTTTAATATATCCTTTTTCCAAAAAGTGACGAACCTACTCTTACTTCAGTTGCACCTTCTTCGATTGCCTCTACGTAATCGCCGGACATTCCCATTGATAACGTATGCATATCTATATTATCTAATTTTTTTGCTCTAATGTCAAGAAACATCTTATACATATTTGAAAAAAATTGCTTAACTTCATCAGAAGTTTCACAAATCGGCGGTATCGCCATCAATCCTTTGACCTTAATATTGGGAATTTCGCTGATTTCTGCTATAAATTCTCCCAGAAGAACACTGTCAATACCAAATTTGCTGTTTTCCATTCCAACATTTACTTCAACAAGAACGTCCATTGTTTTATTGATTTTGGCACATTCTTTGCTGATTTCTTTTGCAAGACGCACGCTGTCGACAGATTCAATCATAGAAACGTAAGGAACAATCTGTTTTACTTTGTTTGTCTGCAGATGACCTATAAGGTGAGCTTCGGTATTTTCAAGATGAAGTTCATCTTTTTTTGACAAAAATTCCTGAACGCGATTTTCACCAATAAGATTTATGCCGCAGTTATCAATTGCATGATTTATAAAAAGGGAATCAACCGTTTTAGTAACTGCCATAAGGCTGATATCTTCGGCTTTTCTTCCGCTTTTTTCTGCAGCAGAAGCAATATTTTCTTTTATCAGTTTTACGTTTTCTGAAATATCTGAAAATCTCTGTTCATTATACGATTTTATTGTCATACAAATCCTTTCCTTCAACTATAACTTCGTCATACAACTTAATGTAGGATTTCTGAAGCAACTTGGTACGTGAATAAATATCTTCCTTTTCTATTATCCAGCCCGGCTCTTCCCTGTTTCTTGAAGAAAGCTGAGCAGTATAGGTTCGTTCTTCTTCAGCAATTTCATCCATCTGATTTGCATAGCTTGCAGTTTCTGCTTCATATGTTCTTACCACAACATAATCTTCACCTGTGTACAATGTTGTAACTCGTCTGAAATTGACAAGATTACCTCTTTTTATATAAACACCGTTTATACCGTCAAGTGTTTTCAACGCTTCTTTCGGTATTCTGTAGCCGGAAATTGTTTCAAGAATTATCTCGGCATTTTCAATTCTCAGCTGTGAAGTATCGGCACTGATAATATTACATCTGATTACAAGTGCCACACGTCCTTCTGCATCAGAATTAATCGCTGCTATAGTGGCGTTTACATCTTCTGCGGCAGAATCAAGAAAACGCACTTTTACGCTATCGCCTACTTTTGCTGAATCGATATCGTTTCTTGAAACCGATGCAACGATATACCAGTTGAAATTATTGACAAGTTTGCCCATATTTGAAATTTTACTTTCGTCAGGGTCAGAATCCAATGCGGTTTCAATCTGGTCTGCAGTGAGTTCTGTAACAACAGAATAATCTATAACATTTTCGTATCCGTCTGAATTATTGATATAGTAGCCTGTGTTATCTGCTGCAAGGTATGACGGTTCGGGCACTGAAAGCCCTGAAGCTTCTGTATTCAGCGAAGAAATAACCGCAGAGGTATCAACATCATAGCCTAAAGAAATCTGTCTGCTCGTTTCTCTGTCACGCACTGCATATGTATAATTATCAATTTCTGAATAATTACCGTTTGCAATGGTTTCCACAAGATTCATAAACTCATCGTTTGTTGCTCTGTCGTATGTAGAAATATCTCTGATATTCAGTTTGTCTGATGCTTCGATATTTTTAAAACGGTCGAGTTCTTCATTGATTTTCTGAAGTTCAACATATTTTCCTGCATCTTCATCATTTGAGAAAACTGCAGCAATATCCTGACCTTCACCAACTCGCTGACCATCTTCCACAAGGGGCACAACAGTACCTGAAACATCAGAAGAAATATAATTTTCATCACGGACTATGAAAACCTTTGTGCTGATACTTTTTTCAACAGTTTTCATGATTGCCGCTTCTGTTTTAACGGAGCTGTAGTTTGCATCAAGAGCAATATAAACAAGATACACAATCATAAAAACAGCCACTGAATAAAGCAGAATTTTACCTGTGACTTTTATAATTCTGTTTATGGAAGCATTAACTTCTTTTGTGGTCTTCATGCAAATCTCATCTCCTTTACTTTAAAAATTCTTTTACTGCAAGCTCGGCTTCTTTCACAAGTTCTTCAGGTGAAAACTCATCAATATTGAACCATCTGATTTTTTCGTTTCTCCTGAACCATGTAAGCTGCCTTTTGGCATATCTTCGTGTTGACTGCTTTAAATTTTCTGCTGCTTCTTCAAGGCTCAGATTTCCGTCAATATAGGGCTTGAGTTCTTTGTACCCTATTGCCTGACAAGCAGTAGACGCTGTTTCTGTTTCGAAAAACTTTCTTGTTTCTTCCACAAGTCCGTTTTCAATCATAATATCAACACGCATGTTGATTCTGTTGTATAAAACATCGCGGTCAAGGGCGTTAAGACCGATTATAAGGCTTTCAAAAATGCTTTCGTTCTCGTGAGAATGAACATTTTGTTCGGTAAGGGTTGAACCGCTTGAATAGAAAATTTCAAGAGCGCGTATGATTTTAAGCGAATTATTCGGATGAATTTTTTCAGCCGCTTCAGGGTCTTTTTCAAGAAGTTCTTTATATAAACTTTCATTACCCTCTTTTTCAATTCTGGACTGAAGAAGGGCTCTGATTTCGTCATTTTTTGTGTTGTCAAGAAAAGTTGTGTTGTTAAGAAGTGTGTCAACATAAAGACCTGTGCCGCCTGCTAAAATCGGCAGTTTGCCTCTTGAAGAAATGTCTTTTGCGGCATTTTCCGCCATCTCTTTGAAACGGGAAACGCTGAATTCTTCATCAGGTGAAATTATGCTGATTAAATGGTGAGGAATTCCACACATTTCTTTTTCGTCAGGCTTTGCTGTTGCAATATCCATGCCCTTGTAAACCTGCATGGAATCTGCTGAAATCACTTCACCGTCAAACAACTGTGCAAGCTTCACTGCTAAAGAAGTTTTACCTGATGCGGTAGGTCCTACAACGGTGACAATTTTAATTTTTTCCATAATTTATCTCACTGTATTCTTCCGAAGAATTTTTCGAGTTCTCTTCTTGTAAGCTCTGCAAGAACAGGTCTGCCGTGAGGACAATATCTTACGGATTCATCTGCAAGCAATTTTGCAGTGAAAACTTCAAGTTCATATCTGTCAGTTTTATCCCCTGCTTTGATTGCTGCTCTGCAGGCTGATGAATGGAAAATCCAATCAAGTTTTTCGCCGATAAGTTCATTTTTATTCTGCAAAAGATACGTTGCCGTTTCCACAAGAAGATTTTCAACATCTGCTGCTTCAATAACTGAAGGACATTCCCTTACAATAACACTTGACGTGCCGAATGCTTCAACAGAAAACCCTGCTTTTTCAAGTGTATCAAGGTTATTGATAATAACATCATATTCTTCTTTTGAAAGAGTGACTGTAACGGGCACCATAAGCGACTGCATATAAATGCCGTCAGTTGAATTTTTTAGCTGGTTATAAATCATTCTTTCGTGAGCAGCGTGCTTATCAATTATCATAAGCTTGCCTTCACACTCTGCAAAAATATATGTTTTGAATGCTTCGCCTATTATTTTAAAATCAGGCACAGGCTTGATTTCTTTCTCAATTACCTGCGGAATTTCTTCAACAAAAATTTCTTCTGCAACATCTTCTTCAACAGGCAGAATTTCTTCTTTTACTGTTTCAGGTGGTGTATAAAGAGTAACCTTCGGCTTTGAGAAAGACGGCTCAGCATCAGGTTTATTATTTTTTGTTTCATAAACAACTTCAGGCTGTGCAAAATGTGCATTGGTGAAAATTTCGGCTGAATCAATTTCTTTAACCTGAAACTTAGTTTCATTTTTCTGAATTTCAGGTTTGGTTTCAGTTTTTGCGGACTGAAATTTAATTTCCTGTTTTGCAGGGCTGAAACTGATTTGTTCAGCCTTTTCAGGCATAAACATCTGCGGTTTTGCAAATTTAGGGTTTGAAAGAATTTTTTCAAGTTCAACCTGAGGACGTTCTTTTTCTTTGTTCAATGCGTTTTTCACGCCGTAATAAATGCAATCATAAACTGCTTTTTCATTGGCAAAACGCACCTCTAATTTTGACGGATGCACGTTTACATCCACTGTTTCATTAGGTACTGTAAGGTTAATTACGCAAGCAGGAAATTTACCTGCCATAATTGAATTTTTATAACTTTCCGTAAGTGCTGCAGAGCCTGTCTGTGTTTTCACAAGACGTGAATTAAGGAAAAACATCTGCATATTTCTGTTAGCCCTTGAATAAACAGGCTTTGAAATGTAGCCTTTTGCGGAAATTCCGTTTAATGAATAATCTATTTCTATAAGGCTGTTTGCAAATTCTTTGCCGAAAACAGCGTAAATTGCAGAAGTAAGTTTACCGTCGCCGGGTGTTAAAAGTGTTTCTTTTCCGTCACGGATAAATCTGAAGCTGATTTCAGGATGTGATAAAGCAACTCTGTCAATAACGCCTGCCACAGCATTGGCTTCGCTTACGTCTTTTTTCAGGAATTTCATACGTGCAGGAGTGTTGAAAAACAAATCACGCACAATTAAAGTTGTGCCGTCGGGGCAACCTGCATCGTCAAGAAGAATTTCTTCTCCTCCCTCAATTCTGTAATGAGTGCCCATATCTTCGTCACGTGATTTTGTAAGCACTTCCACCTTTGCAACTGCACTTACAGAAGCAAGTGCTTCACCGCGGAAACCGAGAGTTGCAATTGCATTCAGGTCATCTGCTGTTGCAATTTTGCTTGTTGCGTGGCTTACGAATGCATTTCTGATATCATCGCGAAGAATGCCGCAACCATTATCAGTAATTCTGATATAAGTGATTCCGCCGTGCTGAATTTCAACGGTGATAATTGTTGCACCTGCGTCGATTGAGTTTTCTACTGCTTCTTTAACAACAGATGACGGACGCTCCACAACTTCACCTGCTGCAATAAGGTCTGCTATATGTTTTGGTAAAACATTGATTCTCGGCACTTCCGCCACCTCCTTTTAAATCAATATATTTCTTTTGATTTACCAACCAGCTCATAAAGTTTTGAAAGAGCTTCAATTGGTGTTAATGTGTTGACATCGATAGTTTTCAATTCTTCAATAATTTCATTTGACGAATTATTTGCAAATGAAACCTGAGTTATATATTCTTCCTCCATAGGAGCAAGCTCTTTGTCGCACATTGTTTTAAGCGGTTTGCCGTCAAGAAGTTCAAGTTCTTCGAGAATTTCCCTTGCACGTTTAACAACGCTTGTGGGTACACCTGCAAGTTTGGCAACTTCAATACCGTAACTTCCGTCTGCCTTACCTCTTACAATACGGCGAAGGAAAGTGATATCATCCCCACGTTTTTTTACTGCAATGTTGTAGTTTATGATTCCGTCAGTATTATTTTCAAGCTCGGTCAACTCGTGATAGTGAGTTGCAAAAAGTGTTTTGGCACCAAGACGTTTTTTGTCTGCAGTAAATTCAAGCACTGCACGTGCAATACTCATACCATCGAAAGTTGAAGTACCTCTGCCGATTTCGTCAAAGATAATAAGGCTTCTCTGCGTTGACTGCTTGAGAATTTGTGCAACTTCGTTCATTTCAACCATAAATGTTGACTGACCTGCTGCAAGGTCGTCAGATGCACCTACACGAGTGAAAATGCTGTCGCAGATAGAAATTTTCGCTCTCCTTGCAGGCACAAATGAGCCTATCTGTGCAAGCAGAGTAATAAGCGCTACCTGACGCATATATGTTGATTTACCTGCCATATTGGGGCCTGTGATGATATTGCATCTGTTACTACCTGAATCAAGCAGAGTGTCGTTGGGTACAAAGGGTTGTGAGCCCAGCATAACTTCAACAACGGGGTGTCTTCCGTCTTCAATCTGAATAACGCCATCATCTGAAATTTCAGGGCAACAATAATTTCTGCTTACTGCAACGTGAGCCAGAGAGCAAAGAGTATCAAGCTTTGCAATATTCTCTGCAGTTTTCTGCACACGCAGATATTCGCGTGCAACGGCTTCACGCACCTGAGTAAACAATTCATACTCAATGCGTACGATTTTTTCTTTTGCACCTAAAATTTTTGTTTCAAGTTCTTTTAATTCCTGAGTGATAAATCTTTCGCAGTTTGAAAGTGTCTGCTTTCTGATATAGTCTTCAGGCACAAGTTCTTTGAATGAATTTGAAACTTCAATATAATAACCAAACACTCGGTTATAGCCGATTTTTAATTTTTTGATGCCGGTTTTTTCCTGCTCACGTAAGGCAATATCGTTGATGAAAGTAACGCTGTCACGTTCAATTAAACGCAGAGCATCAAGTTCTTCGTTATAGCCCTCTCTTATCATTCCGCCTTCGCGCACTGTAAGGGGCGGTTCATCAACAATGGCACCCAGTGTCAATGAACAGATATCTTCAAGCACATCAAGGTTTTCATAGATGCTTTTTAATTTTTCGCTTTTGCAGTTTGACAGAAGCTCTTTGATTTCAGGAAGTTTTGTACAAGCAAGGCCGAGAGAACGGAGCTCTTTTGCATTTGCTGTGCCGTAAACCACACGTGTCATAATTCTTTCAAAATCATAGATTCCGTCAAGTGCTTCCCTGATTTCAGCACAAAGAACAGTGTTGTCAAAAAGTTCTTCAACTGCCCTGTTTCTTCTTACAATTGACGCAAGAGAAGTAAGAGGATTTTCAAGCCATCTTCTTATCATTCTTCTGCCCATTGAACATTTTGTTTTATCAATTACCCAAAGCAAAGTCCCTTTTTTATCACGGCTTCGCATTGTTTCCGTAAGTTCAAGATTGTTTCTTGAAGATGCGTTGAGAAACATAAAGCTTTCGCCTTTATAGTAATCAATATTTGTGATATTTTTAATGTCACTTTTCTGAAGCTCGCTTAAATATCTGATACAAGCACCAAAAGCAGACACTGCTTCTTTTTCTTCAGAAAATTCAAAATCTGTCACATTTTTATTTAAACGCTGACTGATAACATCAACGCAGTTTTCAAGGTTAAAATATTCTTCATCAAGCAATTCAACAGTTGCTGAAAGAGTGGATTTTATGTATTTTGAAATACCTGAAATTGCTGATGCTTCGCCATTGAGAATAACTTCACTGGGAGAAAATTTGCACAGTTCATTCACAATGGGAGTAAGAAGATTTTTGTCTTCAATATGAGTTATGTGAATCTCACCTGTTGAAATATCTGCAAAGACAAGACCTGCAGAATTTTTGTTGCAGACAACACAAGCAAGATAGTTATTTTTGCTTTCGTCAAGCATTGTGCTTTCAATAACAGTACCGGGAGTAAGCACCCTTGACACATCTCTTTTTACAATGCCTTTTGCAAGTGCAGGGTCTTCCATCTGTTCACAGATAGCAACTTTATAGCCTTTTGCCACAAGCCTTGCAAGATAATTTTCAACGCTGTGGAAAGGAACACCGCACATAGGTGCACGTTCTTCCTGACCGCAATCGCGTCCTGTAAGCACAAGTTCAAGTTCTTTCGATGCAATTTTTGCATCTTCAAAAAACATTTCGTAGAAATCGCCCAGTCGGAAAAACAAAAGCGTATCAGGATAATCTTTTTTAATTTCAAAATATTGTTTCATCATAGGCGTTAATTCTGCCATTGTTCTTCCTCCTTTCTTTTTAACCGCATCCGACCGAAAAAACGATCGGATACGAAAAATCAACTAATCAGTGGCAATCTGAACCGCATGATGAGCAGTTACCTGAACACTGGTGAGCGTTGGGGTCACAAGTTTCAGGGTCTTCACCGTATGCACACATGCTGATGATACCTGTAAGATATTTCATAAGCTGGTCAAAATCAGCCTTTGCGATTTCAAAGTTTTTCATATTTTCGTTAGCCATAACTTTTGTGTAAACTTCGTTGAACTGTTTTTCATATTCCTGAAGTTTTGCTTCGTCAGCTTCTGCACCTTTTGATGCTTCGTGGTTGTAAGACATATGAACGAGCTGAATCTGCTGCATCATTTCGTTGAGTTCTTCGTCTGCTTCATTCTTATCTCTTGCTGCCATAAATGCTTTATAGCGTGCGTCTTCCTGAATTGCAGCACCAAGCTGTCTTGCGAGTTTTTCGAGTTCCATTGTTTTTGCTCCTTTTATTTTAAATAATTTTTTATACTGTTTTAATGAGTTCGCCCTTAACAATCCAGTTAAGAGGTTCGTTTACTCTGACTTCACAGAATGAGCCGATAACACTTTCATCTGCGGGGAATTCAATAATAACATTCCCTGATGTTCTGCCTGAAATCCAGCCGTCTGTTTTGCTTTTTTCTTCTGCAAGAACTTTATAAACTTTACCTTTCATTTTTGCAGTTCTTTCTGCTGCAATTTTTTCCTGAAGTTTTAAAAGTTCATCAAACCACTTACCTTTTTCCTCACGTGTTATGGGGTCAGGCATTTCAGCAGCTTTTGTATTTTTTCTTGCAGAATAAATAAATGTATAAAGTGAAGTATACTTGACTTTTTCAATAAGGCTCAGTGTATCGCAGAATTCTTCATATGTTTCACCCGGGAAGCCCACGATAATATCACTTGTGATTGACAAATCGGGCATAACTTCGCGTGCATATTCAATGAGTGAACGATATTTTGCTCTGTCATAATGCCTGTTCATTTCTTTTAAAACTCTGTCATTGCCTGACTGAACAGGAAGATGAAGGTGCTTTGCAACCTTTTCACACTCTGCCATTGTATCGAGAAGCTCTTTTGTGCAATCTTTGGGATGAGATGTCATAAAACGGATTGTAAAATCGCCTTCAATATCGTTTATCATTCTTAAGAGTTTTGCGAAGTTTATATCTTCGTCAAGGCCTTTGCCGTAGGAATTCACATTCTGACCAAGCAAAGTAATATCTTTAAAGCCAAGTGACACAAGGTGTCTGGCTTCTTTTAAAATTTCTTCGCTTTTACGGCTTCTTTCCCTGCCCCTTACATAAGGCACAACACAGTATGAACAGAAATTATTGCAACCGTACATAATCGGAAGCCAAGCGCGGATTTTACCGTCACGCCACACGTTATTGCCTTCTGCAATTTCAAGGTTAGTATTGTCTGTATCGTAAACTCTTTTGCCTGTAGTCAATGCTCTGTAGACAAATTCGGGAAGTTTATGCATAACGTGAGTGCCGAAAACAACAGTAACATAAGGGTAACTTTTGCGGATTTTTTCTTCAACGTGTTTCTGCTGAACCATACAGCCGCAAATGCAGATAATCAGGTCAGGATTCTGCTTTTTGAGAACCTTGAGTCTGCCGATGTTTCCGTAAACCCTGTCTTCTGCGTGTTCGCGGATTGCACATGTGTTGAGAAGAATTAAATCTGCTTCTTTTTCATCATCAACAAACACATATCCCATATCGGAAAGTAAGCCTTTCATTCTCTCGCCGTCAGACACATTTCCCTGACAACCGAATGTGTGAACATAAGCTTTTGGTGCACTATCGCCGAACCTGAATTCAAGCAAACTCTTTGCCAGAGATAAAAATTTATTCTGTTTTTCTATTTCTGTTTTCATAAATTCCAACCTCTCGCCCATTTTAACTAATATATTATACTATAATAATAAATTAATTGCAAGACTTAAAAGTGCAGTTATAAAGGAATTTATTGCAAAAAATTTATCATAATAAATCAGGTGATAATTATGTGTACAGCAATTACGTATAAAGCTGAAAATTCTTATTTCGGCAGGACACTTGACGTGTATTTCTCCTATGGTCAGGAAATTGTGGTAACACCGCGTAATTTCAGTTTTACTTTTCGTGACAAGGGAAAAATCAGAAACCGATATGCCATAATCGGTGCTGCAGTTGTGAAAGAGAATTATCCCCTTTATTTTGAAGCTGCAAACGAATGTGGTCTGGCTATGGCGGGGCTTAATTTTCCGAAAAACGCTGTGTATTATGACAAAGCAGAAACCAAAGACAACATTCCGCCTTTTGAGTTTATTCCTTGGATTCTTTCTCAATGCAAAAATCTTGATGATGCAAAAAAACTCATCAAAAACATCAATCTGTGGAATGAAAATTTCAGCGAAAATATGCCCTTATCTCCCCTGCACTGGATAATTGCAGACAAAGAAAAAGCAATTACTGCGGAATCAACGAAAGATGGCATCAGAATTTTTGACAATCCTTTTGGCGTTATGACAAACGACCCAACATTTGATTATCACCTGATTAACCTCGGTGAATATGCAAATCTTACAAACAAAGTGCCTGAAAATTTGTTTGGTGACGTTAAACTTAATCTCCACAGCCTCGGCATCGGTGCAAAAGGTCTGCCCGGTGAAAATTCTTCAACAGCAAGGTTTGTAAGAGCAGCTTTCACAAAAACAAATGCAGAAACTGTAAAAGATGAAAACGAAAGCGTAAGACAATTTTTTCACATTCTCGGCTCTGTGAATCAGGTAAAAGGTTGTAACAAAACAACAGAAAACAAAAGTATGTATACTGACTATACTTCCTGCATTAACCTTGACAAAGGCATCTATTATTACACAACTTATGAAAACAGTTGCATCTCTGCAATTGATATGCATAAATGCAACCTTGACGGCGATAAACTTGTAAAATTTCCTTTCAGGAGAAAACTGATTATAGAGAATCAAAACTAAAATTTTTATTGATTCCAGGCTTTTTCCGTGATACAATAAAGAAAAAGGGTGTAAAATTATGGGACATATAATCGCAATTGCTCTTTTATCTTTAACAGGCTTATTTTCTGCCACATATTCGCTGATTAATCTGTGTAAAATTTTCAGTTGCAAGAAACAGATTGACGCTTATTGTATGGGAAAAGAACGCCGTCTGACAGGTTACAGCAATAGCAGAAACCCAATCATAACTTTCAGTTATCGTTATAACGGAAAAGATTATTACAGAGAAACCAGATTGGGCGTTACTTTCAGGTTTTTCAAATCTGCAGTCAAGGGTGAAAAATATAAAATTTACATCAACGAAAACAAACCTGAGCGATTTGTGCCTGAACGAAAACCCACAATCGGAGAAATTGTCTGCCTTGCTGTGGGCATAATACTTCTGTTGCTTGCCGTAGCGATTTATGTATTTCTTGTGTAAACATTTCTTTATTTAATCTGCTGATTTCAAAAAGCTTCCGACGAAACATCGGAAGCTTTTTTCAACTATCACTGATATTAATTTTATAATCTGCAGTGCCCACAGTTGGTTTTTCTGCAAAATTGCGGGCGATTCGCAAATCGCACCTACGATGTTGATTTTAACACAATGATAAATTTCAGAGATCCCCTATAACATAGAAAAAAGCCGGTAAATCAATACCGGCTTTCTCTATAAATTAGTCAATTTCAACTTTTACCTTAACATCATTGCGTATAGCAGCTGCACGCATAACTGTGCGGATTGCTTTTGCAATTCTGCCCTGTTTGCCAATAACTCTGCCCATATCTTCAGCAGAAACGTTAACATGGAAAACAGTAAGACCTTCTTCTTCGGTTGTTGATGATGTGACACTCACTTCATCAGGCTTTTCAACGAGGCCTTTAACAATTGATACTAACAATTCTTCCATCGTAATTCTCCGTCCTTTCTTTCCGTTATATTCAGATTATTTCCTGAATATGCGGAATTATCAGGTTTACCCTATCGGACTCAGATAATGTTTTCTTTCTTGAGAAGTGATTTTACAGTATCTGTGGGCTGTGCACCATTTGAAATCCATTTTTTTGCTTTGTCTGCATCGATTTTAACTTCTGCAGGTTCTGTCATGGGGTTGAAATAACCGATTTCTTCGATGAATCTGCCGTCACGGGGATATCTTGAATCCGCAACTACTACACGATAGAAAGGTGCTTTTTTAGCGCCCATACGACGCAATCTGATTTTTACTGCCATTTTTGTTTCCTCCAAAAATTTATTTTTATTTTTTATAAACTTAATTAAACATTGAACCCGTTCATATTCTGAATCTGGGACATATTAAACTTTCTTCTCTTTTTCTTTGAGCCTGATTTACCGCCAAGCTGTTTGAACATTTTCTGCATCTGTTTGAACTGCTGGAGAAGTTTGTTAACATCTTCAACGGTCTGTCCGCTACCTGCAGCAATACGTTTTTTTCTTGAGGGATTGATGATGTCGGGCTTTTCTCTTTCCTGGGGAGTCATTGATTCCACAAGAGCACGGAGCCTGTCAAACTTTCTTTCATCAATGTCAACATCATCAAGTTTTTTGCCGATACCGGGAATCATCTTGAGCGTATCTTTGATTGAACCCATTTTTCTTACTGACTCAATCTGTTCGATAAGGTCGTTAAGGTCAAATTTATTCTCACGAAGTTTCGCTTCAAGCTCTTCAGCTTTCTTTTCGTCAATCGCCTGCTCTGCTTTTTCGATAAGAGAGAGTACGTCACCCATGCCGAGAATACGTGATGCCATTCTGTCGGGATGGAAAACGTCAAGGTCACCCAGTTTTTCACCAACACCCACAAACTTGATAGGTTTGCCTGTAACTGCTCTTGCTGAAAGTGCAGCACCGCCACGTGTGTCACCATCAAGTTTTGTAAGCACAAGGCCATCAATTCCGAGAGCCTCGTTGAAAGATGTTGCAACATTAACTGCGTCCTGACCTGTCATTGCGTCAACCACAAGAAGAATTTCATGGGGATGAACGGCACTCTTGACGCTCTTGAGTTCCTGCATAAGTTCTTCATCAATATGAAGACGGCCTGCAGTATCAAGGAAAACATAGTCATAACCCTGATCTTTAGCGAGTTTGATTGCATTTTCTGCAATTTTAACAGGATTTTCTGTGCCCATTTCAAAAACGGGAACACCTGCCTGCTCACCAACAACCTGCAACTGCTTAATAGCAGCAGGTCTGTAAATATCGCACGCAACGAGCAAAGGTCTGTGACCCTGATTTTTAAGCATCATTGCGATTTTTGCACTGTGAGTTGTTTTACCTGAACCCTGAAGACCACACATCATAACAACCGTTGGAGGATGGTTTGCAACAGCAAGGCGTGATTTTGTGCCACCCATAAGCGCTGTAAGCTCCTCATTAACGATTTTGATAACCATCTGGCCGGGAGTAAGGCTTTCCATAACCTGAGCACCGATTGCACGCTCAGTTACGGTTTTTGTGAAATCTTTTGCAACCTTATAGCTTACGTCAGCTTCAAGCAAAGCAAGGCGGACTTCACGCATCGCTTCCTTAACATCGGATTCGGTAAGACTTCCTTTACTTTTTAACTTTTTAAACGCTTCTTCAAGCTTATCGGCAAGTCCTTCAAAAGCCATGTCGTTTCTCCTTTATTGGGAAATTTCGTTAACTGCTGTTCTTATTTTAACTGTAAGCTCGCTGATTTCCTTTGAGAGAAGTGTCTGCATATTAATCTTGCTGATTTCAGCAGCACTTTCACTGATAAGAGCAAGCTTATCATTGATTTCTTCAAAACGTTTTGCAAAGCCTAATTTTTCTTCCATTTCAAAAAGAAGTGTTTCGGCACGTTTGATTGAATCGCGCACACCCTGACGGGTAATGCCTTCATTTTCGGCAATTTCAGAAAGTGACAAGTCTTCATCATAATAAAGCGAAATGAAATCACGCTGTTTTTCTGTGAGCAAATCGCCATAATAATCAAGCAGTACTGCCACCTGCAGGTTCTTTGCCATAGACTTGAACCTCCTTTTAAAGTCCCTGTAAAGCCGTTGAACTTTACAGCCTCAATATTATACAACACCTATCCTGCTATGTCAAGTACTTTTTTACTAAAATTTCAAAAATTTTCAGGCATTACTGACGTGTATAAAATTTACAATTTGCTATTGCATAAAAATATTTAAGTGATAAAATAAAGGTATCGTGCAAATTGAATATTTCACGTGTACTTAAATGCATCGAGAAACACTTTAAAGGAGATGAAGGAAATGATTGAAAACTCACAAGGAACTGAGAAAGCATCAAAAAAAGTTGTTATTGCAGTAATTGCTGTTGTGCTTATTATTGCTCTTATTGCAGGCGGAATTTTCTTCTTCAGATGGAAAGAAAAACAAAGCACCAAAAATACGGAAGAAAAACTCACCGAAATACTTGAAGCAGCAACAACAAAACCAATTGTTGAAATGATTTGTGATGACTATGACAAAAATGGCACATATGAAGCATACGCAATTGTGGGTCAAACAGGTGACAACCAAGATGAAACCGAACATCCCGAATTCTACAATGCAGATATTTATTTTGTAAGCGAAAAAGAAGCTCAACTTGTTAAAGAAAACGTCAGTGGTAAAACAAACGGTATAATCAAAGAAAATAAAGCAATTTTCATTTCCATAGAAATTTACACAAGCAACACAAACGAAGGCAAATCATTCATCTACACCGTAAAAGGAGAAATTTCAATTGAATCAGATTTCTCCGGCAAATATAGTGAAGTTCATCAGTATAACGAAAAAGTTCTTGCGAAGGATGATAATGGTGATTTTATTGAAATCGAATTAACTGTAAAAGAAGTTGATAAAGTCACAGAAAATGACAAAATTACCACAGAAAAAGAAACCGAAAAAGAAAAAACAACAAGTAAAAATGAAAGCTCATCAGATAACAACGATGATCAAACTTCAAGCACCAATAATTTTATACCCATAAAATGTATCTATAAAAACACTACAGACGGAACATCTGAAACGATAAATTTTGTGTGGTCTGAAAATTCTGTTACTGCCAAGGCAAAAACTTTCGAGTTCAATAATAATGGCCAACTACTTGAATACACAAACTCCAATGCTCGCGGACCTTCTATGAGCGGCAATATATCTTTTACATATTCAGACAATAAACTGGCGTCAATTATAAAAGGAAATTCAATTTATCAGTTTAATTATGAAAATGATAATATAAGTAGTTTCAAAGATGTTGACACAGAAGGATACATCGGTTTTTCTGCCAACTTCATATATGATACAAACAACAAATTATATGGAATTGAAACTTTCGATGAAGGTGAATATGATGGTGAAGCCAAAATCACATACAACAGCAATTCGGTTGTAATAAATTATCTTGAAGGTACACCTGATTCTTATTGTGAGACTATTTACTACAATAACGGTAAAATAACAAAACTTATAACAGAAAGTAAAGACGAAATTATTTTTGAATATGATGAAAACAATAATCTGAAAACGATGAAAACCTCAGATGGTGAAATCATAGAAATCATTTGGGGCGAAGGAACTAAAAAACAATCTTTGTTTGCAAAAAGCAATTTACATTCCTTCGTACAAATTGAAGGAAATTATCAGTATGACCACTATGATTTCCCCTATTACCTTAATAACAATGAAATTATAAATTATTTATTTTGCTTTTAACACCTAAACAAAATAAGAAAATATTTCCAAACACTACACCGCCGTGATTCTTCACTAACGTTCGAGAATGACACGGCGGTGTTTTTGTGACACTTTTGAAAATATTAAAGGTAAATTATAAATTATACAAAATCGGTCAATATAAAATTTCTTTGAGTTTTTCTGCAAACTGTGTTGAATCGACAGCACAAAGACGATGGGCATCGGTGCCGATGTTGAAAACGCAGCCGATTTCTTTGCCTATCTGAAAATATCTGTGGTAAAATTCAGGGTCTGACATAACTGCCCCTGTATTCAATTCCCACGCAATCTGTTTATTGTTCGCCTTTTCCATTATGTCGCCAAGCTCGTTATCTTTATATGCTCTTGTTACTTCGTGAGGGTCATCAAAATTATGTATATAACCTGCATGGAAAGGATGTGCAAAACAATCTGCCTGACGCAGATTCACTACGCTTTCTGCCATTTTAAGCATCTGCACTGCAAATCCACGAGGTGTTTTGTCTTCAGGCTGGTCCCAGCAACGAACATGAAAATGGTTCATTGTATAAAGTTTGTAATCCATCTGCTCATCGCAGGAAATATCGTTTACAAACTTTCCGATTCCGCAGCAGGAAAGCTCTGCACCAACTAAAACTTTTACCTTTGATTCTTCAAGCTCTGATAAAATCTGTTTGCGGAAATCTGCAACGATATTCGGCTTGTCAGCAGTATCATGGTCTGTAAGAGCAATAAGTTTGAGTCCCGCTTCTTCTGCAGTTTTTACAATATCTTTCACCTGCATTTCAGGCTTCGCACAACCTGAAAAATGAGTGTGAATGTGAGTGTTATAACGGACAAGTTCGTCTATATCATAGGTTTTTTCATGGAAAAACATTATTCTTTCGCCTCTTTCAGTTTGGCAATATATTTTTTATCTTTATCTGATAAATCTGCTTTTTCTATCATATCAGGGCGTTTCCTCAGCGTTCTTTCAAGCGCCTGCTCGTGACGCCATTTCTCTATGTTTGCGTGATGACCTGAAAGAAGAATGTCGGGAACAACCTTGCCGTGCCATTCAAAAGGTCTTGTATATTGAGGATATTCAAGAAGTCCTGAATAATGGCTTTCATCTTCAAAACATTCGTTATCTGAAAGCACGCCGGGAATCATTCTTGAAACGCTGTCAGCAAGCACAAGGGCCGGCAATTCTCCGCCTGTGAGCACATAGTCGCCGATTGAAATTTCTTCATCAACAATTTCTTCAATAATTCTTTCGTCAACGCCTTCATAGTGACCGCATAGAAGTGTGATATTTTTCATTTTTGAAAGTTCTTTCACTTTCTCCTGAGTAAGCACATTACCCTGCGGTGACATATAAATCAGATAAGGCTTCTCCCCTGTTTCTTCACAGATATGATTAAAACAATCGTTAATAGGCTGTGTCTGCATAATCATACCCATTCCGCCACCATAAGGCGAATCATCAACACGGTTATGCTTATCAAGAGTGTAATCGCGGATATTATGGCAGTTTATTTCAACATATCCGTTTTCTCTCGCTCTGCCCAGAATGCTTGAAGATAAAACACTTTCGCACATTTCAGGAAAAAGAGTCATTATGTCAATTCTCATCGTCAAAAATTCCTTTCAGCGGACGTATTTTAACTACTCCTTCTTCCACATCAACGCTGATAACAACGTCTTTTATTGCAGGGATAAGGTATTCTTTATCATCTTTTGTGATGTGCCACACATCGTTTGCACCTGTTTCGCTGACATCAGTGATAACGCCGTAAATTATACTTTCATCGTCTGCATCATAAACAGTGCAGTCAAATAATTCTGCAATAAAATAGTTGCCTTTCTGCAATTTGGCATCGTCACGTTTTATATAAAGCACTTTGCCACGCATTGCCTGCGCTTTTTCAACTGTGTCAACGCCGTCAACTGTGATAAGTGCCACGTTTCCGTGCTCTCTTGCTGACTTTATATCAAGGCTTTTTGTGCCCTTTTCATCAAGATAAAGTTTTTTGAATTTTTTAAGAAAAGACGGTGCATCACACCAGGGATTAACGCGCATTTCGCCACGCACACCGTGAGTGCCCACAACTTCGCCGACCTCAAGATAATCTTTTTTCATCAGTCAACATCCTCCGAATCAATAATCGTATATTCGCCTTCAATTTCATTTTTGCGTTTTTCATTCTTTTTACGTTGTGCTGAAAAGGCTAAAATTGTCCACAAATCAGAAATCCCTTCAAAAATAAGCACACCGCCAAGCAGGCGCATCATAATATCGTGTGCAATATCAGGACTTATCACAAAAATAATGCCGAGAAGCAAACTTATCACGCCCGGAATCAAAGCACTCCACCAATTACTGATTCCTGCACGTTTCAGATTCATAGCATTGCGGGTTTTCACAGCTCCGTTAATAAGAATTATCACACCAAAAACGCTGACAAAAAAATTTGCGACAACATCAGGTCTGCTTATAATGTAAATTCCGACCAATGAAGAAATTATGCCGATAACCATACCGAAAACACCTGTTCTTACTCCGTCAGGTCTGAAATAAGAAATAATTTTCGTTACACCAAAGCCGATTAAAACTGCACCTATGATATATCCTGCAACATTTGCAATTATATCAGGAAAAATTATCAATAAAATGCCAAGCAGCACAAATCCTGCAAAAGTGAGAATAGTGTTGCGTTGTATATTTTTAAAAAAATCTTTCATAAAATTACCTTTCTGTAAATTTCATACTGCAAAGAACAAAGCAGAATCAATATGTCCTTTCGCAGATTTCGTTTATTTTATCACGCAATGCCATAAAATCATCGAAAGCGGCAGGTTTATTGTTCGGATTACGAAGAAGTGCAGCAGGGTGAAATGTGCCCATAAACAGCGTTCCTTTTTTATCAATGAACTGGCCATGCTGCTGTGTTACCTTGAAATCAGGAGAAATAAGTCTCTGTGCGGAGATTCTGCCGAGACAAACAATAATTTTCGGTCGCATTAATCTTACCTGTTCTCTTAACCAATTTATGCAGATATCCTGCTCTGCAGGCAACGGATCGCGGTTTTTGGGCGGTCTGCATTTGACCATATTGGCAATATAAATATTTTTGTTTCTGTCAAGGTCGATGCATGCAAGCATTGAATCAAGAAGTTTGCCGCTTCTTCCTACAAAAGGCTCACCTTGCAAATCTTCATTTTCGCCGGGTCCTTCGCCTATAAACATAACTTCTGCGTTTTCATTTCCTTTGCCGAAAACAAGGTTTGTTCTTGTTTTGCCGAGCTCACATTTATTGCAAAGCATGCATTCCTGTTTTAATTCTTCCCAATTTGTATACATAAACATCCGTCCTTCCGATAAATTGTAATTATATGTGTGTTTAATTTTAATATCGTAGGGACGTCGTTCGATGCCCGTAGATTTTCAACATATTTATGACGGGACGGGAAACCCATCCCCTACGATACAGCCAGTGCAACGATAAAATATAATCAAATACACATATTTTCTAACATATTTCGTTCTATTTTGAATTATATCACAGATTATTATATTTTTCATCAATATTCTTGAAAAAATTTTTTGGTAGTAGTATAATATGTGAGTAATAATTTTTTGGAGGAATATTCAAATGAAAAAGTTAGTTTTAGTTGAAACATCTGCTCGTCACGTACACGTAAGCGCTGAAGACCTTGCAACACTTTTCGGCGAAGGATATGAACTCACAAAGAAAAAAGACCTTTCTCAGCCCGGTCAGTTTGCTTGTGAAGAAAGAGTTCAGGTTATCGGCCCCAAAGGCTCATTCCCTGCTGTTTCAATCCTTGGTCCTACACGTCCTGCTACACAGGTTGAACTTTCAGCTTCTGACGCACGTTCAATCGGCGTTGTTGCTCCCTGCCGTGAATCAGGCGACACAGCTGCTTCAGGTGCTTGCAAACTTGTTGGTCCTAAAGGCGAAGTTGAACTCGGCGAAGGTGCAATCGTTGCAAAACGTCACATCCACTGCACTCCCGAAGACGCTGCAAACTATGGCCTCGAAGACAAACAGGTTGTTTCTGTTAAAATCGAATCAGAAGGCAGAACACTTATTTTCGGCGACGTTATCTGCAGAGTAAGCCCCTCTTACGCTCTTGCAATGCACATTGATACAGACGAATCAAACGCTGCATTTGCAACTCCCGGTCTCCAGGGCGAAATCATCACAGACTGATTTAAATACAATCTACATAAAAAACTCGTAAGGCTTTGCCTTACGAGTTTTTTGTTTTATAAATTTTACCAATAGAACCAACCGAAAATAGTTTCTATAAGATTTCTGAAGAATTTTGATATCATTTCAAAGAAAGAAAGTCTGCCTACAACTTCAAAATCATAGTCAAGGTCTTTGATGTAATCATATGCATCAGAGCCTTTGATTAACTGGAATTTTACGTGTTCACAATTCTGGAATGCATTTTCGCCGAATTCTTCAATAGTTTTTGAAAGGTAAACTGTTTCAATTTTTTCGCAATCACGGATAACGTTTGAATCAATCCACCATACGCCATCACCGAAAACTACTGTTTTAAGGTTTTTACATCCTTTAAAAACATCTTCGCCGATGTAGCTTTCGTCGCCGTAAATTTCAACTGATTCAAGTGCAGTATTGCTGAAAGCAAGGCCATCTATAAGTGAAACATATTCATTGAATGTGACATCTTTAAGGCTTGTGCAGTTTTCAAAAGCAGCATAATCAATTGTGTCAGCGTGTGTAAGGTCTGCTTTTTTTAAGTTTTTACAGTTGTTGAATGCAGCCTGACCAACAAAACAATCGCTGTATTCTGTTTTAAGGTCAAAGCTTTCAAGCGAGCTGTTTGCAAAAGCTTTAGCACCAATGAAGAATACGTCAGGCATATTAATGTGTTTGAGTGTCTTACAGTTATAGAATGCATAATCACTGATGTAGTTTACATTTTTGCTTACAGTAAAGCTTTCAGCAGTGTTTTTGCCGAAATAGTAAACAAGAGAATCTTCTCTGTATTCAATTTCTTCATAGTCATCATACCATTCAAAAACAGAATAAAGTGCGTTTTTGTCTGTGTAGAAAACTTCGTTGTTTTTATCAACTGTTACTTCTTTAAGATTGGGGCAATTCATAAATGCGCCATCTGCATACTCAACAAATTTACCCAGATGAAGTGTTTCAATTTTTGTATTTGCAAAGCAACCAAGTCCAAGATAAGACACTTCTTTGCCGAGAGTTACTTTTTTAAGGTTTATGCAATCTTTGAAAGCTGCTTCACCGATATAAGAAACTGTGTCGGGCACTGCAAATTCTTTAAGATTGCTGCAACCGCAGAATGCAAAATCGGGAATTTCTGTAATACTTTCATTGAAAGTTACTTTTTCAATTCCTGAAAACATAAAACATGCAGGAGCAAGGATTGTAACGTTTTCGGGAATTTCAAACGATTTTTTATTGCCTATATAAGAGTAGAGCACATTTTTACCGATTACATTTACATCTTTTTCAAAAAATTTGCTTTCAGCAGGTGCACCTGTAAAAACATCAAGACCGAAGCCTTCAAATTCACAAGTATCGGGAATTACAACTTCTTCAAGCATTGCTGAACCCCAGAATGCGTACGAGCCGATGTATTCTATTGAATCAGGCAAAGTAATTTTTGAATAATGTGATTCAGCAAAAGCATCTTCCATAATACCTGTTACGGTGTACTTTGTTCTGCCGTCTTTAACCTTTGAAGGAATCACAAGTTCTTCTGTTTCGCCTTCTTCAACTTCCGCTGAATATCCAAAAACATAAACTTCGTCCTCTTCAACGCCCCAATAAATAATGCCGTCTTTTTCGAATTCTACGAAATCTCCTAACCATTCGTCTTCTTCGCCCCAGATTTCAATATCCAACGCAAAAGTCTGCATTGAGAAAAAAGGAACTACCATAAGAAGAGCCAATAAAACTGCCAACAATTTTTTCATAATAATTCTCCTTTATAATTTTTTGATATATTATCCCTGTTTTGTTTTTACATAAAGGTTGCCAAGATATCTCTGCACCTTATAGAAGAAAGAAAAACTGTAATAAATTTTTTCTCCCGGTAACAAATCTTCCTTGCTGATGTTTTCAAGGACAAGATGTTCTCTGTAAAGCAAATCAACAACCTGACTGTTATATGACCTGAACTTTGTGTTGTTCTCTATTGTATAGAAATTGTAGCCTGACTTACCGTCTGATGTTGAACGCATCGAGTTGATGAGATTGACTTCCCCTCCCGAAAGAATGTAGCCGTATTCTGTCTTTGATGAGCCGTCAAGACCTACGTTTATAAGAAGCACATCGCTGTCTACTGAATTAAGGAAAGTTTTTCCGCCGTAGATAAACGTGTTGAAAACAGTTACTTCTTTGCAGGAAACAAGCTTTATGAAATCAGTGTGAATTCTTGTGATAGGAATAAACACATAATCAAAAAGTTTATCTTCTGTGATACGGTTGCTGAGTTCGGGAATATCAAACTTTGCAAAGCCGTTTCTCGGCAATGTGTTTGCATTCTGCAGACAACCTTCAACAAAAACATTGCTGCAATTTTCAAAATCAAACATTGATTCGTAGCAGCAGCCTACAATTTTTTTGATGAATGCGTTTTCAACATTTTCAAGCTTTATTCCGCAGCTTGCAAGTGTAATATAACAATTTGTTATGTAAATATCATCTGCACTACTGTAAACAACAGGCGAAGTTTCAGCATATTTACCGCTGTTATCAACAGGACCGTTGAGTGCATAGTCAATTCTTATGCCGTTGAGCCCTGCATTATCACCATCAAGTGTAACAAGGGGTTCACTTGATTTATCATAGCCGTAGTAAGAAATTATAAGCGTGCCTGCACTGTTATCACGCTGACATCTTGTTGCAACGGAAGATGAACCGCGCAGTTCAACTCCTGCAGGGATTTTTATCGGACCGTCAAATCTGTAAAGACCTGCAGGCAGATAAACAATACCGCCTGTTACAGCCGCTTCATCAAGTTTTTCCTGAACTGCAGAAGATGCATCTGTCTTGCCTGATTTATCTGCATCAACTACATACAGAAAACTTTCCACTTTGTTATATGTGCGATTATATTCAGGAGCAAAAGAAGAAGTGTCTGTTTTATAACTTCTTATATTTGACCCTTTTGTTTTGCCCTCAATCTGAACATTCGTCAATAGCATCGCTGTGTTGCCGGGATGATAGATTGCATATTTTTCGCCCTCAATAACACCGTTTACAATGCCTGTGCCCCATGATAAACCGCGGTGTACAATAATATCTTCAGGTGCGTATATGCCGTAGTCGCAATCTGTTATGTACAAATCAGTAAAAATTCCGCTATAAGAATAACGCATAGGTTTCCTGAAAATCATACCATACTGCATATCAGATATTTTTACATCAGCAAATTGCGGCCATTCAAGGTCGCCTATAACAAAGCCGCAACCGTTTTTGCGTGTGTATTCATCAATAGCTTTTTCATCAGGAGCGTTAAATTCTTCCCCTGCCTGCGCCCAATATTTATTGTCAATATAAAGCGTTTTTATTGTGTCAACATCGGCAGAGTTGTAGGAATTAAGACCTTCAAACAGACAAGTGCCTTTCACGTTTTCAATAGTGAGCATTTCGTGACATTCGTAAATACCGTTTTCACATTCTGCACTTGCGCCAATACCTCTGTAAGAATTGATGAGAGTGCAATCCTTGATTGTGTGAAGCATATAATCTTCATTACCCTTAACATAAAAAGTGAAAGGATATGGTTTTACATTATTGATATCCTGATTTGGATACCACACTGTAAGACCCACTGCACCTGCACTTGCACCGACTGTGATAAGACCGGGTGTCATCACATCCTTGCTTTCAACATCGGCAATTATTATCGTGCCGTATTCTTTACCAACATCAGGGTCCTGATAATCACCACGGAGTGTCACAAACTGACGGATATAAATATTTCCCGTAAGCCTGTATTTCCCTGCAGGGAGAAAAACAGTGCCGCCACCATTTGCTGCACAATCGTCAATGGCTTTCTGAATTGCGGCAGTTGAATCTGCTTTGCCTGAATTGTCTGCATTATACGGCGCTTCAGTTGCTACAATGTCGGCAATAACAACATCTGCGGTTTCGTATATTGTGTCAACAATCAAAGGTTTATGCTCTTTTTCCTGTGCAAAACAGGGCAAAGCGAAACTCATAATAACAACCACACACAACACGAATGAAACAATCTTTTTCGTATTGCTCACCTCTTTTCTTGTGATTATATATCTATATTACCACAACAGAATTAAGTTGTAAATACAAAAATGTTCTGTTGACTTTTATTTATACCTGTGATAACCTTAATTTAAGCAAACACCTTTTAGGAGTGATACCTGATGAAGAAAAAATTTGCAGATATTTTTTATCAGAGCGGTGAAAATCCCGCTTTCTGCTACAGGACGTCAAAAACAGTTTATGAAGAAATGCTTTTGGGTGGCGGACTTATTTCCTGCGGTTGGAATGGTGCAGGTTATCCCTTGAATCTGCTTGAAAAATGTTCAACAAGAATTGACAAACATCGCTTTGCAGAGCCATTTGCTTTTAACATTGAAATTGACGGTCAGAGCCTTGATTACGGACTTGAATTTGTTGATTTTCAGAAAGAAGAAGACGGTGAAAACGTAAAATCCGTTCTTACACTGAAAAGCAGATTCAAGCCTGTTGTAATCAGAGTGCACACATTGCTTGATTCAACTTCAATGTTCACACGTTTTCTTGAAATAGAAAATCTTTCTGATGAATATATGAATTTAAGCAGACTTTCCCTTCTTTCAGGGCCTATTGAAATGCTTGAATTCGAAAGATTCACTGAGACAAAAGATGTTGAAAACTTTTATTCTTTAGGTTATTTCAGCAACGACAGCTGGGGCCGTGAAGGCGAATTTGTCTGGAGAAATCTTCTTCCTGAAGTTACATCAATTGATTGCCGCTTCAACCGTGACCGTTTCCGCCATCCTGTGCTTTTTATCAGAAACAATTTAACAGGCAAAATCTGGTTTATGCAGATTGGTTTTTCAGGCGGTTGCCGTTTTACAGTTGATTATAACGCACAGAAAGACCGCGACACAACACGCCTTTCTTTCAAAGCGGAAATTGTTTCACACAAGCCTATGCTCGTTTTAAAACCAAAGGAAAAATTTATCTCTCCTGAAATTCATATAGGTCACATTCTGGGAGATATTGACGTTGCCGTAAACGAAATGAATGCTCACATCAGAAAATCTGTGTTCAATATGAAAGAGGCTGACCCGTCTGCTTTGCTTATCGGTTGTGGTATGGGAGCAGAGCATGATATGACAGTTAAAACATCAGAATCATATATCCGTCAGTTTGCTCAGATGGGCGGTGAAATTTTCATCATTGATGCAGGTTGGGTCTGCCCTCCCGGAAAAGAAGGCGAATGGAGCAATTTCAACGGCATAAATTATCCCGATAAGGAAAGATATCCCGACTCAATACTTGCACTTCGCGATTACTGCCATAAATACGGCCTGAAATTTGCAATGTGGGTTGATATCGAATCAGCAGGAAAATACTGCAACCTGCACAACACTCACCCTGAATGGTTTACAACCAATCCTTTCGGTGAAACAAGCGGAAAATATCTCGATATGTCGATTCCTGAAGTTGCCGAATGGGCAGAAAGTGAACTTGCACGCATTATCACTGAATATAAACTTGATTTACTCCGCGTTGACCACAATGTGGACTACACTGAATATTTCGGTATAAGAGAAAACGAAGCAGGCAAGCCTGAATGTGTTTCAATCCGCCATATCAACGCAGTTTACAAAATGTATGAAAACCTTAAAAAGCGTTTTCCTGATGTTATTTTTGAAAACTGTGCAGGCGGTGGCGGAAGGACAGACCTGGGTATGATGAAAAACTTTAACCACACCTGGGTTTCTGACTGTCAGTGTGCCCCATGGTCAATACAAATTACAAATGGTATGACAATGGTACTTCCCCCTGAAAGAGTTGACAGACTTTTTGCAGGAATGGGCTGCCATTCTTTCGGCACATTTGATTTGCAGATGAGAAATTGTATGCTGGGTCATATGTCTCTGAATGTCATTGCTCCGCCTGACGCTGTCATCAACGAAGAACAGATGGAATTTGTTCAGCACAGCGTAAAGCTTTACAAAGATTTTATCCGCCCCATTCTTCCCGCATCAAAAATTTATCACCACACACCTGATGTAAAAAGAGATGAAACGGCTGTTATTGAAATCAGTTCAGATGATTCTTCACGCGGTGCAATAGGAATTTTTACTCTTGGAAAATCAAATGGGAAAATCAATGTCTGTGCAAAGGGTGCAGACCAATCGAAGCAATATAAAGTTTACCTTGATAACGACAGATCTTTCTTTATCATTTCAGGCAGAGAGTTGAAACAAAAAGGAATTATCATTGATATACCTTCTGCAATGTCATCTGAACTTATTCTTTATGAAGTAACTGAATAAAAATTATGAGCTGCCCCGTTTGTATGAGGCAGCTCACTTTTATATTTCAAAATCTGCATAAATCTGAATTACCGCAATAAGATAAGAAAAATTAACTTTCAGCATAATTTTCACGCCATTCCTTATTGTGAATTTATAGCAACACATCTTTTTTATATTTGCAATTGAGTCTTCTGTAATTTCAAGAATTTTTCACATTTTCTTTCTTAAAAAGACTTGATAAACATTCTTAAATATTTTATAATATTGTTGGTGTATATTTACTAAAAATGACAAAGAAAAGAGGAAGATTATGGCTAAAAAGACAATTAAGCTAGACGAAAACGGTCAACGCAAATTCGGTATGATGGACAAAATTGCATATGCCGCAGGCGACTTTGGCTGCAATATGAGTTTCTCCCTCAAAGGCACTGTGCAGACATTCTGGCTTGCATTTATGATGCTTGAAACAGGATATCTTTCCGCACTTCTGCTCATTGTGCAGATATGGGACGCAATCAACGACCCCATCATTGGCTCTATCATCGACGCAGACAAACGAAAATACAAAATGGGCAAATTCAAAACGTATATTCTTGTTGGCGCAATAGGATTGCTTATTGCAGGCTCTCTTGTTTTTATTCCTGTGCCAAATGCAAGCCTTGCAATCAAAACTCTTATTTTCATCGGTGGTTATATTATCTGGGATGCTTGTTATACTATAGCAAACGTACCTTACGGCTCAATGCTGTCACTTGTTACTGAAGACAGCGGTGAAAGAGCAGAGCTTTCAACATGGCGTTCAATCGGCTCAATGTTCGGCAACATCGTTCCTATGGTTATTCTTCCAATGCTTATCTGGCACAAGGAAGTTGACGAAAAAGGTAACCCTGTTATCAACCCAGAAACAGGTGTGCAGGTTGAAACACTTCTCGGCAACCGCGTTTTCTATGCGGCACTTATTATGGGAGTGCTGGGCTTTATCGCATTTATGTTTATGATAAAGAAAATCACAATCCGTGTTTCTGACAACTCCGTCAAAGTAAATGAAGGAGAAAAATTCAACATTTTCAAGGCTTTTGTAAACTTTATGAAAAACCGTGCTGCTCTCGGTGCTACAATTGCTGCAATGGCAATGTTCCTCGGTATGCAGTCTGCAACAACAGCAACATCAATTATGTTTGCAATTTATTTCGGCAAAGCAAGCCTTTCAGGCCTTGTTTCTGTTATCGGCTTTGCTCCCATGCTTCTGTTTATGCCTTTCATCAAGAAAATTGTTGCTAAATACGGCAAAAAAGAAGCTGCATCAGCAGGCGCTCTTATCTCAGTGTTCGGCGGTCTGCTTATGCTTGTATTCCCCCTTCTCAGCAACAAAACAATTGCACTTGTTATCTACGTTGCCGCACTTTCAATCTTCGGCATCGGTATGGGCATTTACACCTGCGTATCATGGGCACTTATGGCTGACGCTATTGATTATAACGAATGGAAAACAGGCAAACGTGAAGAAGGTACAGTTTATTCACTCCATTCATTCTTCCGCAAACTTGCACAGGGCGTTGGTCCTTCAATCGTGCTTGTTATTATGGGACTTCTCGGTTATGTTTCAAAAAACGGTACAGAAGGTCAGAGCGCACAGACAGCAGCGAATATGTGCTGGCTCGTTGCAGGTCTTTACCTGTTCAGTGCAGTGCTTATGTTTGTAGGTCTTGCATTTATTTATAACCTTGACAAGAAAACTCTTGAAAAGATGAACGCTGAATTAAAAGCAAGACATTCGGTTGAAGACGAAGATTAATTTTCAGTTAATAAATTACACATTATACACGAGGTAAAACACATGAGAAACATTATCAACATCAACAAAAACTGGGTTTTCACAAAAGATGAAGTTGAAATCCCGTCAAAACTGCCTGAAAACTGGGAAAGCATCAATCTCCCCCATTCCTGGAATGCTGTTGACGGTCAGGACGGAGGAAACGATTATTTCCGCGGCACTGCTTACTATGCAAAAGAAATCAACAAAGCAGATTTACCTGAAAGCGATATGTATTATATCGAATTCAGGGGTGCAAACTCATCTGCAGACGTTTATCTCAACGGCGAAAAACTTGCAACTCATCACGGCGGTTACTCAACCTGGAGAGTAAACCTTACTGAAAAACTCAAAGATACAAATATTCTTGCAGTTGCAGTAAACAATGCACCTAATGACACTGTTTATCCTCAGATGGCAGACTTCACTTTCTATGGCGGTCTTTACAGAGATGTTAATTTGATCTGCGTGAGTAAATCACACTTTGACCTTGATTATTACGGAGCACCCGGCATTAAAATCACTCCTGAAATAGGCGGCAAAGACGCAAAAGTAGAAGTTGAAGCTTTCCTTACAGATAAAAAAGACAATCAGGTGATTGTATACACAATTCTTTCTGCTGACGGCGAAGAAATCGCAAAACTTGAATCAGCCGACACAAAAGTAAACCTTGACATTAATGATGTTCACCTTTGGCACGGCAGAAAAGACCCTTATCTTTACACGATGAAGGCTGAACTTATTGAAAACGGCAAAGTTATTGATAACCTTTCATCTTCATTCGGTTGCCGTACATTTAAAATTGACCCCGATAACGGTTTCATTCTCAACGGTGAAGAATATCCCCTTCGCGGTGTTTCACGCCATCAGGACAGATGGGGCATCGGTAACGCACTTCTCCCTAAGCATCACGAAGAAGATATTGAACTTATCTGCGAAGTGGGTGCAACTACAATACGTCTTGCACACTATCAGCACGACCAATATTTCTACGATTTGTGCGACAAGAAAGGTCTTGTTATCTGGGCTGAAATCCCATATATTTCAAAGCATATGCCCACAGCACGTGAAAATACAATTTCCCAGATGAAAGAACTTGTTTCACAAAACTATAACCATCCTTCAATTGTTGTATGGGGACTTTCAAACGAAATCGGCATCGGCGGCAGCGACAATGACTTGCTTGAAAACCACAATATTCTTAACGACCTTTGCCATGAAATGGACAAAACAAGGCTCACAACACTTGCTGCTGTTTCAATGTGCAAAATGACAGACCCATATCTGCAGATTCCCGATGTTGTTTCTTACAACCATTACTTCGGCTGGTACGGTGGCGAAACATCAATGAACGGCCCCTGGTTTGATAAATTTCACGCAATGCATCCCAACATTCCTATCGGCTGTTCTGAATATGGTTGCGAAGCACTCAACTGGCACACATCAACTCCCACTCAGGGCGACTATACTGAAGAGTATCAGGCATATTATCACGAAGAACTTATCAAACAATTCTTCACAAGAAAATATCTCTGGGCAACTCACGTGTGGAACATGTTTGACTTCGGTGCAGACGCACGTTGCGAGGGCGGTGAAAACGGACAGAATCACAAAGGTCTTGTCACATTTGACAGAAAGTATAAGAAAGACTCTTTCTATGCTTACAAAGCATGGCTTTCTGATGAACCCTTCGTTCACATCACATCAAAGAGATACATCGACCGCGTTGAAGACGTAACAAAGGTTACTGTTTATTCAAATCAGCCTGAGGTTGAACTTTTTGCAAACGGAGTTTCTCTCGGCAAGAAAACTGCAGAAGACCATTTCTTCCGCTTTGAAGTTGAAAACAAAGGCGAAACAAAGCTCACTGCAGTTGCAGGCGAATGTAAAGATGAAAGCGTAATCCGCAAGGTTGACACATTCAACGAAGAATACAGGCTCGTTGAAAAAGGTGCAATTCTCAACTGGTTTGACATTGAAACTCGCGACGGATACCTTTCACTGAATTCAAAGATGAGCGAAGTTATTTCAACATGGAGAGGTAAATTCCTTTTCCTTAAAATGGCACGTCAGATTCTTGGCGGTATGGATAAATCCAAAGACAAAAAGGACAAGAAAAAAGGCAAAAAAATGGAAGCAATGGGCTTTGAAATCGGTCCTGAAATGATGAGTATGATGGGCGGATTTACAGTGCTTCGTCTGATTACGCTTGTAAGCGGAATGGTAAACCTTAACTTCACCAAAGAAGACCTCCTCGCCATCAACAAAAAACTTACAAAAATCAAAGCACCTAAAGAGAAAAAATAATATTTTATAATCAAAAACACCTTATCTTGCGATAAGGTGTTTTTGATGCAATTGCCGGATAAATTATAATTTATCTGTATATTTTAATATTATTCCGTAGGGGTCGATGCCTACATCGACCCGTCAGATTTTATGTGAATTTATTCGGGCGGATGTGGGCATCCGCCCCTACGATGCTGATTTTAATACCGCGCTAAATTATAATTTAGCTGTATGGTAAATTTTCATATCGTAGGGAACGGAGGTTTCCGACGTTGAGCAAATATACGCACAAATGGGCGGTTTGTCGACAAGCGCCAAACCCTACAATGTTAAAATTAATTGCACGCTAAATTATAATAACATACTTCAACAAAGAAAAACCGCTTTTAAAAAGCGGTTTTCATTTAACTATTCCCTTTTAACAATATCGGGTATAATATTTAACATGAATTGTTAAATATCGCAATCATAAATTTTCCATTTGCCGTTTTCTTTTATAAGTTTAACATTAACATTATGAATTTCCTTGTAATCTTCCTCTCCATCAATTGTTACGTGAAGAGTCAATTCAAGCGCTGCAGTGATTTTAACAGGCTCAGCTCCGATATAACTGAGATTTTTGTTGAGATCCGTTTCGATTTTTTTTACTTCTTCTTTTTCAGCTCTTTTTTCGCTTGAAATTTCGTATTCTATCTTAACGTCATCTCCGCAACCCAGATCATCACGTTTTTCCTGCAAAACTGCTTCGTGTTCATCAATCAGTTCATCTTCCGTGCAATCGTAATATTCCTCCATGGAAGACTTCCTGAATTGATGGATTATTGTTGAAAATTTTCTGCCGTTTACATCTTCAATAGAATCGAAATATTTGTTAAGAGTTGCCTTATAACTGTTTGCAATAACCGAAACAAACATTGTTCCCGCAGCAAGCACTACCACAAGCACAAGAATAAGCGGAATCACTTTTTTCATTTTCACTTTTTTCTTTTTATTTACAGCCTTTGGTGATCCGTCTTTCTGATTAGCAACAGAATTCAGTTCTTTTACAGCCATCTCTTTCCCCCCGGAATTCCTGGTTAATTTTAAAATCAGATGCTAATAATAAAACGCCATTCGCCGTTTACCTTATATATGTTGACTGTTGCATTAACAAAATCGGTTTTTTCATCACCTGACAATCTTAAATCAAGGTCAACGCCAATCCATTCCGTAATTTCGACACCTTCGATATAAGGCTCAGTCAGTTTATCCTCAGCATAAGTTTCCATTAATTTTTCAATTTCATAATCTGAATATCTGTCAACATCAGTTATCACAAATGAGAAATCAACATTTTCGCCATATTCATCCTCTCGCTCTTCAAGAATGTCATCTATATATTTAGTAAACACATCGTTGAGCTTATCTTCAGGAATTGTGTATTTATCGCGGATTGCAGCATTCATAAAATCTGCATTCATCGCAATAAGTGCATCAGCATCGCACACTTCCACAGCCTGATACCAATCATAAACCATTGTGAGCCAATCGTAATTAGGCACAATAAGTGCTGCACAGCAGCCTGCCAAAGCAAGCACAAGAGCAATAAAAATTCCTATTATCGCCCTTAATGCACGGTTTTTCTTTTTGGCTTTTTTCATATTTTTCTTTTCAATTTTAGCCTGCTTTTTTTCTGCCTTTTTGCTTTTCTTTTCAGGCACTGCATTTTGTTCAGCAAGACAATTTTCGCACAATTCCATTCCGTCAGGAATATCTATGCCACATTTTCTACAATTCATAAAATCCTTCTCCAAGCTTTGTATAATATCGCAGAACACTTTTTACATTCCTGCAAAATCCTCTATGTACCATTTACCATCAATTTTCATCATAGGCATTACCAAATTGCTGTTTTTTTCGTGTTCACTGCCTGTTATTGTCACGTCAAGGTTAAGAATTACATAATCAGTAATTTCAACACCTCTTATATATTTCTTCATATCCATATCTTCATATCTTTCGATGCAATCATTGATATCTTCTTCATCGCCAATATCAATATCCGTCACTCTGTAAGAATACTCAATGCCTGTGCCGAGTTCTTCTTCTAATTCATCACGTGTTTCTTCCCATGATTCTTCCATAGAATCCAGCATTGCTTCATATTCATCATCAAAATCCTGGTCACTTTCTTTAATCAAATCTTCCAAAAATTCCATAAAGAAAGGAGGCATCAACTCTTCGTACAAAATTGTACCATCGCCTGTTTCTGCAAATTCTTTAAACTTGCCCACTGAAGTAATCAGGGTAATATTGGGGAAAATCAGTGCCAAGGAAGAAGCAATAATACCAAGCACAACAACAAGAGAAACAATAATTCTGACTATTTTCTTATATGATTTTTTCTGTTTGGGAGGTTTAGCCAAAGAAGGATAAACTATTGTTGCAGCAACTTCTCCGCCTTCATATGCAGTTGTTTTTTCAACATTATTCTGCACTGCACCGCAATTTCCGCAAACTTCTGCTGTATCGGAAATTGATGAGCCACAATTTTTACAAATCATACATTCTCCTCCTTGAAATCGTCTCTATCTTTTTTATCAGCTTTTCTGTATCTGCATATCGCAATCATAGAAGAAATAATTCCGGCAATCTGTGCAAATATCGCAGTTGACTTTATCACGATATAATATATTGTCCACGAAGACATATTTGCAAGCAGAAACAGTCTGATATTCTGCTCTTTTTTTTGAAACATTGCAAACATATAAAAAACGGCTGCCACAATTGAAAGAACATCAATAGGAGTTTTATAGCTTAACGCTCCGCCTGCAACGTAAAGAACAAAGAATATAATTTTTTCAGCAAGAGAAGCATCTGTGCCTTTTTTGTCGTGATAAATTGCAAATAAAATCTGCACATTTGCAACAAGACAGATAACAACACCTGAGCCTGCCTGACCCAGAAGAAAAATATTCAGTGCTGAAAGAAAATTCACCACAATTGAAAGCAGATACATATGCTGTTTTTTCTTAAGTTGCAGATTAACGATTGCACCTATTGCAACCAGAATCCCGATTGCCTGCCCTATGTAATACGCCATAAAGCCTCCATTATTTTGTTAATTAGAAAGATATTCACGCTTCATTGTAACATACCCGAAACATTTTTGCAACAAAAAGATATATATTTCAGCAATTAATTTACATACAATCGCAAATAAAAAATGGCTCCCTTACGCAAAGGGAGCCTGAATAAATTTTACAACTATATTCTGAAATAATCAAGAAGCGTCATCGCTGCCTTACCTCTTGTAACCGACTGTGTGGGAGCTAAGGAAATGTTACCAAAAAGGAAGAAAAGCGCTCTGATTACTGACAAGAAGCCTGAATCTTCCGCAATTGCAGCACTGAAAAGTGCAACAGCAAGTCCGTTTTTAGTATACTGTTCATTAGGTCCGAAATTGCCCTGCACATCAAGCGACATTATCCCCTCTTTTATTGCCCATACAATTGCAGGTTTTGCAACATCTTCATCTGCAACATCGTTGATGGTAATGCTGTCTGCATCAACTTCAGGTCTGCCTGCTTTTGCATAGAGAGCCTCTGCAAGATGTTTTTTTGTAAATGCTCCTTTGGGGCTGAAAAGAGTTGCTGTTGTGCCCTTCATAATATCATTTTCATACATATATGCTACTGCCTGATAATATGTTGAGCCGTATTCAACGTCAGTATATGGGAAATTCACATCAGGAAGTGCTTCAAGAATTTTATCTGCAATAAATCTGTGACCTTCAGCTGTGGGATGTGTTTCATCGCAGATTGTGCCTGTTACATCAACAAATGTGTAGCCGTATTTTTCCGCACCTTTCTTCATAGGTCCGTTTGCAAAATCAACGATAGCCTGTGCAATATTAAGTTTGATAAGTGCCTTTTCGTTTTTTGCTACATCTTCTTCTGTTTTAACGCCTGTGTCAAACATACCGATTACAAGGAGAGTAACATCAGGATTAAGCCTGTAGATATCTTCAATCATCGGGTCCCAGTTGTTGAAAAGAGAGCTGATACCATAGTCGAGAGCTTCAGGCAGAATTGAAATAACGTTGGGAAGGACGCCCATTGTATCTGCTAAATCGAGGAAATCATCAAGGGCATCGCTTTCAACACCTTCTTCTGCAAGGAGTGCTCTTGCTTTAGTTACAAAATCTGTGAAAAGCCCGTCTTCTTCCATTACATCAGCGATAACCCAGCCAAGATATGCACCGAAATCGTTTCCGCCGATACCGAGAGTGATAAGACCCGCTTCTGAAATTGACTGACGGAAATAAGGTGCGAGTGCTTCAATTTCTTCATTTGGAGTGTGTGAGCCATGGAAAAGATAACCGTCTTCAACAGGGAAATTATCTTCAAGAAGATGGCGTAATTCAAGTGTTCTGAATCCCGGACAAGCAAGGGGAATAAGTTCAATTCCCAGATCATCTGCCACAAAATCAGCATATGAATTTTCAACTCTTGTAAATTCACTGAAAACATATTCAACATCATTATAACCGCTGGCTACACTGTCGCCGAGCAAAACGTATGTGCCGTAGTCTTCATACTGTTTTTCTTTCAGAGGCAGTTCTTCATCTGCTGCAAAACCTGTTAACATACCTGCAAGCATAAGAAATGCAAGAAGCAGGGCTGTTGATTTTTTAAAAAACTTCATTTATATTCCTCCTTAACATTTTGTTAATAGTTTATTAAATTTTAGCACATAATATTGTGTGTTTCAAGGAGAAACCATTATTCTTAATTATATTTAATTTTTATACAAAAAACGACAGCCGTAAAAAACGGCTGTCGTAATAAGATTATATAAACTTTCCTTTGTTAAATTCAAAGCAAAACAATTTCTTATCAGAAAACTATCTGTAATAACCATTGTTGGGCATTTGTGTATAAGGTTGTTGCGCATAAGACTGCTGTGTGTACTGCCCCTGCTGCTGTGCCTGCAGATTTGCGTTTATTATAATCTGTTCAACAGTATTCATTCTGTTGAGAACAGGGCCACGCACCGCTGAGCCTGCAAAGCCTTCAAGGTTTATTTCGCCCACATACACACCGGGAAGAAGGGCATATTTCATCCATCCCTCTATCTGAAACATATTGCCAGTTGCTGACACTTTGATAAAAGTAGGTCCTGAAAAAAAGCCTTTACCTTTTTTAAAAACCTTTTCGCCCTGATAGTCAACATACTTGCAGCCCTCGCCTATCAGATAATTATAGATACTGTTAAAAATCACCTGAGGGTCAACAAAGTTGGGTATATTTTTCACCGTGCGATCCATTATTTTATATCTCCTTTGTGTTTATAAACTTTTACATAGTCTACAATAAACTCTGCAGTTTCGCCTTCTTTAAGGCTTATGGGACCTGTGCCGTGACGGTCTGCGTAAGCAACGCCATCCTGACCTGCAATTTCGCAGGAAAGAATAAGATATTCAGGATTCTGGCTTACTCCGCCTTTAGTAAGTCTGCCTGTTTCTTTGCCGTTAATGTAGAAAATATATTCTTCAGGTGTCCATTCAACGCCATAAGTATTGAATTCTTCATAAGGATTATTTGCAAAGAATCTGCCGATTGAATCGCCCTGATGCATTCCGTCATAGCCGTCAAAATGAATACCGCTTACAACGCAGTCACCTGCGCCCCACCATTCATCTTTGTAATACATAGATTCAAAGATATCAACTTCTGTGCCGTCCTGACCTGAACCATCCTGATTATAAACGCCGCCGTTCATCATCCAGAAAGCAGCCCACATACCTGTTGATTTAGGAAGAATTGCACGACATTCGTAATAACCGTAAAGGAAATCTGCCTTGCCCTGAGTTGCAATCATTCCTGTGTAATAACCTACGCCGTATTCATCAGGAGAGCCGAAAGTATTGCCTTCA
Source organism: Oscillospiraceae bacterium (assembly GCA_015066175.1). Taxonomy (GTDB): domain Bacteria; phylum Bacillota; class Clostridia; order Oscillospirales; family Acutalibacteraceae; genus SIG575. Next base: position 66,897 of record SVOW01000005.1, on the reverse strand, counting down.
AGCGGCTCTGACTTATACTCGGTTGAAATAACAAGGTTACCATCACGCACATCTATCATATCTTTGTGCCAATAGCCACCTTTGCGGATTGGTCCCCAATGAAGGGTGTCAACAGACTGGTTATCGTTCCATTTTGTTGTGTCAAGGCTGTCGCCGAGGAATTCATCTTCCCACACAAGTTCAAACCTTTCTTCAAGCTGTAAATCCTGACCTCTTGCAATTGCAGGCAGGTCAAGAAGATGGGGAAGTTCAGGTGAAAAGAACATTAAAATTGCAATGAAAAAGCTTAAAATTTTTGCTGCCATAAGTATATCTCCTTTTTACAAAGAAAGTAAATATTTTTCAAGTTCACACCAATGGTTTATTGCAAGGTATTCTCCCCTGCCTCCATCTGCACGCCACTCAAAAGATTGGCTTGAATTTTCATCAATCAGCACAGGCGTCATTCCTGAATTTTTCGCGCCGTCAACATCAGGTATTCTTCCGTCTCCACAATACCAGCAATCTTTTGCGTCAACATCTGCGTAATTTGCTGCAGCAACAAAAAGGGATTTGTCAGGTTTGGTCAGAAGCAAATCCGCACTTGTGAGAAAAAACTCAAATTTATTTTCAGGGATCCATCTGTTCACTGCAAGCGAAAGGCTTTCGCCACTCATTGCATTGTTGCTTATGACTGCTGTGCGGATTGATAATGAATCAAGAGTTTTCAGCAGAGAAACAACACCGTCGATAACTTTCCTTTCTGAATTGAAACGATCAAAGATTTCTTCCTGATTATACATATCAAATGAAAAATGAAGCCCTGCATTCATTGTGATATATTTGATTACAGACGACAAAGGCATATCAAGTTTCACCCCTGAAGCAGACCTGATATCTGAGCCGATTTCTTCCATATAACTATCCCACAATTCTGCAAGAATTTCATCTGTTGTCACTTCGGGGTTATCTGCACGAAGACGCAATTCTCTGAGTCCGTCTATGGGAATGCACTTTGTATCGTCAAACAAAGTGCCGCCAACATCAAAGAGAATCATTTCCGGTTTTTCAGCATAAGACATATAAAAACCACCTTATCAAAGTAACTTTTCAAGAACTTTTTCTATTGCTTTTGCCATTGACATAAAGCCTGAATCATTGGGATGACAATCATCAACTGTGCCTTCGTTTTCAACTTCGCTCATCAAAGCAGGTCCGTCGATAAAATAAACATTTTTATCGCCTTTTTCCTTTGCTGAAAGGTAGGTTGATTTTACAATTTCAAGACGCTCTTTTTCTTCTTCAGTTAAAATAAACTTAGGTCTTGACATCATAATTACAGGCAAATCAGGGTTTTTCTCACGGATTTTTGCAAACATCTTTTCGTGAGTGTTTCTGAGATGCTCTGCAGTAGGTGCATTGTGGTCATAATCATAAACGAAAGCCGACATATCAAGTCCGCTGATATATTCAGCAATTCTGTCTTCACCCCTTGCACAACCTGAAAAGCCCAGATTTATATGATTCACATCGAGTTTTCTTGACAATATGCTTTCATACGAAAGACCCGGACGTGATGCACATCCGCCTTGTGTTATTGATGAGCCGTAAAAAACAACAGGTTTTTCTGTTTTATATAAAGAATGCTCTTTAAGGCAGGCATTTTTCCTGATGCCGACAAACAAATTTACCACATTGCTGTACAAAGGGAAATTTATTGTGATTTCTTTCATATTGCTGTTGCCGAAATCAACAACGCTTTCGTATCCGTCTTCAATATCAAAAGGAGGCATAAAAGTTTTGAAATATCTTTCTTTTCCGTTTTCGCGGATATACAAATCAAAGCCTGCAGAGCCTGTAAGGGCAAAATGAGACATTTTACCCACCTCTGACATCACAGCATAAATTGCCACATAGTCGCTGTCAGTTGCAAAACGCACTCTGCCGCCTGCCGTATGTTTATGAAGAAATTCAACATCAGCACTTGTTTCTGTGGCAACTTTTTCAGGCAAACGCCTGAATTTTCCGTTTTCATGAAAAACGCCGTAAATTTTAAAGGGAGAATTTCTGATGTCAAAAAATTCAATATCATCTTTCCGGATTGTAGGATTGATTCTGAAATTTTTATCTACATCTAAAATGTTTTTCATTTTTCTCACCTCAAGTGAAGTATATCATATATGCTACACTCTTGCAATAAAAATTTTACACCTTGAAAAATCAACAAAAAGCAGTAGTATTCCGATAAATAAAAACAACCGCTGACTGAGAAAAATCAATCAGCGGTTTAAATTCAGAGGTTTCCTTTATTCCATTTCTTTTTCAATAAGCTCTGTGATTGAGTCTGTTATGTAATCGGCAAGTTTCTTTATTGATTCCACACCGTTTGCCATAGCATAAGACCTGAATTCGCTTATCATATCGCGGTCGTTTATATTATCGCCTACTGCAATTATATCTTCTTTTCTGCCGTTTACAATTTCAGCAAGGAGGTACAAGCCCTTAGCCTTATTCATATCGCATCTTACAATATCGATACATCTTCCGTTTTGTAACGGATTTAAAAACTCACTGAATTTTTCAGCAACTGCTGATGTGACTTCTGCAGATTCTTCAGGCGTTTCAAGCATTGTGCTTATCTGATTAAAATAATCTATTTCAGGCATATTTTCAAGAGTAAAACCTTTGTTTTCTTTTGCAATATCTGCATCTGCATACACTCTGAAATGAATATCTGACTGTACGTGAGCAAATTCGCAGCCAAGCTCAAACAGTTTTTCAAGAAGCGGTTTTGCAAGGTCTGATTTACAGCGTGTTTCCGTTATTATTTCACCGTCAGGTTTCAGAATAACTGCCCCGTTTGCTGCAATAAGATAGTCGCAACCAAACTGCTTTTCGTTGTAAATTTCCAGAATTTCTGCCACACATCTGCCGCTTATAACGGCAAAAACATTGCCCGCTTTACGCCATTTTTCAATTGCCTGCTTTTTTGTTTCATCAATTCCGCCGTGGTTTAATGTACCATCGTAATCACTGCCGATAAATTTCATTTTATCACTTCTGTATCAACATTAAAAATTATAATCAGGTTTTACGGGCTTGCCTGTGGTTGCAGATTTAACAATTGAAAGGCACACTTCAACAGTCTTTGCACCTTCTCTTGCGTCAGTAAGAACAGGTTTGTTGTTGAGTATAGCATCTGCAAACACAGCAAATTCTTTAACAGCGTTGTGGTTATTCACTTCGATGGGAAGTGTTTCAGGGTCTTTTGTAACCTGATTTTCATCAACAGTAAAGAGTGTCATTGTGGGAGAAGTGTTGTCGCAGATGAGAGTGCCTTTTGTACCGTAGATGACGGTTCTCATTGTGTAGTCACGTTTACAGCCTGTTGAAACAAAAACTTTACCTGCAAGATTTTCGTCAAATTTCATAACTGCAATTGTTGCATCGTCATATGTAACGTGAGGCAGAAGCTTGTGGGTGCCGTAAGCGAAAACTTCCTGAGGGTCGCCTGCAAGCCATCTTAACAGGTCAACGGCATGGCAGCCTCCGCCGATTACGCCATGACGTTTGGGGTCACATCTCCAGGGCTCCTGAATAAGCATATAGTCGTGTGCATATTCTGATTCAACAAAGTACAATTCGCCGAGAGTGCCTGCTTCGATAATTTCTTTTGCTTTTTCAAAAGCAGGTGTGAATCTGCAAATCTGACCAACCATAAATTTTGCACCTGATTCATCAGCAACTTTTACAATTTCTTCAATATCTTCTCTTGTTAAAGCAAGGGGTTTTTCGCAAAGAACATGCTTGCCTGCTCTGAGCAAATCGCACGAAACCTGCTTGTGCTGCTGGTCAGGAATTGCAACTGTAACCACATCGATATCTTCGTTATTCACGATATCCATATAGTCTGTTGTCCATTTTTCTTCAGGGATATTATATCTTTCGCCTGCAAAACGCAGGTTTTCTTCGTTACTGTCGCAGATTATTGCAATTTCCGCATCTTCGCAATTCAGTGCACCTTCAACGTGGCACATACCGAATTTCATACCGATGTTTGCAACCTTTAATTTCTTTTTCATTTAAAATACACCTCTTAAAAATCAACTGACGATATTCTATCACAAAACATATTTATCGTCAATGCACTTTACACACAGATTTTTATTATAAGTAAACAAAAATAAAGTTGCTGATTTTTCAACCAACAACTTATATTTTTCAGATTAACCGAGGAATGCAAGAAGCTCTTCAAAATGTGAAAGAATGTGAACTAAATCCTTAAATACCCACCTGATTGTATTAAGAACAATCGTTAAAGGGTTAGTAAGTTTTTTCACTTCAAGCTCCTGAGTGTTTTCGACAAAATTTTCTGTTTTTGTAAATTTGAATTCAACTTCTGCTGCTGCGTGGTCAGACATATTTGTGCCGTTTTCGTCTGTAATCCACTTGAATTCCTGAGAAAGAATTTCAACAGAAACTCCACCACCATCTTTATAGAGGAATTTTTCAACTGAATCCCAATTACCCCAAGGGCTTATACCTTTTGCCAACCACTCAGAAAAATCTTCGTAATTGCCGTTGTTATGAATTTCCACCCAGGCATCTTTAAGGCCACAGAATTTATGGAAAATTTTGTACTGATCTGAGTTAACTTCTGTTGCATGGAGATAATGGTTGAAGTCACCTGTAACAATAACGGGACGGTTATTTTTCTTGTAATTCTGCTCAATAAGAGTTGCAAGCTGCATATAGTTGTTGTAACGCGCTTCCTGAGAGCCCTTTGTATCAAATGCATCAGCGTGAATATTATAGAAATCGATGATTATGCCATCGCCGATATCGATAGCTGCATACTGAAGACCTTTAGGAGTAAGCAGGTCACCTTCAGAAATTGAGCCATAGGCACGATGCCACTGTTCACGTTTTTCATTATAAATCGGCATTGATTTTGTATAGATATTAAGTCCGTCGCCGCCGGGGATTGAGCCTGTGTGGCATGTACGATATTCATATCCTGTCATGCTTTCATAAAGAATTCTGTTATAGCCGAAATCTTCCTGAGTTGCAACAATGTCGAAACCGTTTTCAACAATGTAATTACCGATAAATCTCTGACATTCAGGCACATCTTTGCCGCTGAAATTGGGCATACCTGCAACATTGTAGTTCATCATTTTAACTGTAATTGAATTGTCTTCTGCAGGAACATCAACAACAGGAGCGTCTGTTTCAGGAGTCTGTTCCTCAGCCAAAGAAGTTATTGCAAAACCTGAAAAAGCCAGCACAACCACAAGCAAAACAGAAATAATTGATTTGTAAAATTTCATTTGATACACCACCTTAAAATTTTCAGGAATATTTTATCACCATCTTTTTCAATAGTCAATAAAAATTATTAACAAATTTAAAAAATTATTAAAATAAATTATTATATTTTGACATAAAAACAACAGTGACAATGTTTCCACCGCCACTGTTCTATAATCATTATTTAAACAACTTTTTTATTTTAATTTTTAACTCTGCAAACCATTTTGGACCACCGTATTCTTCTGATAATTCAGGACGTTCAGTCCAACTGTATTCCTCACCTAATTGATAGTTAAGCCATTCTTTTGTAACTTTCACAAAATAGAAATCTTCACTTTTCACATAACCGTAAGGACCTGTTTCCTGGTCGTAACCATAAACAGTTATAATTTTTGCGTTACCTAAAAGGCTTTCTTTGAAATATTCTCTGCAGATTTCTTCATTTTCATAATGAGCATACCCTTCTGCATTAGCATATTCGTTTCTGCCGTTTTGTGCAAGATTAAGATAAAGTGTATCCAGGTCATAAGGGCAGGTTTTGGGACTCATTGTCCAGCCGGGAGTACAGTAATCGTTTATACAAACCCACACAGGAGGTCTTGTTGTGCTGTATTCTTCTGTATAAGATGAAAGGGACACAATATGAGAAAAAATCTTATGTCTTTCAATTCCTGCATCAAAAAACATTTTGCAGGTGAATTCAATATAATCTGCAAGCACACCATATAGAAGCTCTTTTGTCAGGTCACGCACACTCATAAAGCGTTTGCGTGCTTCTTTTTTAAGGCTGTCTTCTGTGTAGCCTAAATTATAAAGAGCGTGCATACCGTATTGTGCTCTTTCAAAATCTTCCATTGAAGCGTAATCAGAGCCTGTGTAATCAGGAATCTGTGTTTCCCATCCTGTATTTACTCCTGCAAAGAGATAACCTTTGCCCGCTTCTTTAAGTCTTGCATAATTTTCAAGTAAAGGCTTTATAAAACCTTTTTCAACCTGATTTGAATACCACTCAAGATATTTTTCAGAGTTGAAACAAGGAAAACCTCCTGCTGTTGCAAAAGGAACACCACTCCAGTCACAATGCCAACGAGGTAACATTCCGTATTTCTCCCCGCCCCAACTTTCATTTTCGTCAGGAAATGCAACCCATTCGCACATTTCAGGGTCGTTGTAAAATTTATTACCTTCGTCATCTGTAGTTGCACCGTCACCAAAATACGTTGAATAGTTTGTGCAGTCATCCATTTGGAAGAAAACAGGCACATTATATTTTTCCGCAAGGGCGAAAACGTGATTGACTTCCTCATTCATTTCTTCAATTGATTGAGTAAGGCACATCGGACCTACAACACCAAAAGCATACATTCGTTTTGAATCCGGATCAATCTCACCGTGAAGTTCAACCATTTGTTTTACATATGGTTCAAGGTCTTTGTAGTGAACATTTGTAACCATAAAAACAACATACTGAGGGTCGTCTTCAAAATAATCATCCTTTTCAGGAGCACTTCCGATACAAGGAAAAAGAAAAGTCAACACCGCAAGGAAGAAACTTAAAACCTTTTCCATTATTTAACCTCAACTTCTTCTTTATTCATATCGTCAAGAGTTTCCTGACGGCGGATATTAAGCTCTTCAACCATCTTTTTCTGCTCTTTACCGCCAAGTTTATAGAACAACATAGGCACAATCGCAAGCAGTGAAGAAACTGCAGGGAATACTGCAAAGAGAGTCACAAGCCACTGCTTTGTATCTGTAGTAATGTTTGCAACCTGTGCGCCTGTTTCTACATAACCTATAAGTGCAAGGCACCATGTGGAAGCATAGTTGCCTAATGAACCAACAATTTTTGAAAGAGTAGATTTAACAGCACTTACAGTTGCCTCATTACGCTGGCCGAATTTGTATTCGCCGTAGTCATATGCTGTAAGCTGAAGCATATTGGGAATAACCGAATAGAAACCTGTTGTAAGGCCATGTAAAGCGTACCAGAAGGTTATTCTCCAGAAAAGCTGTGTGGGAGTAAAATTTGTAATGGGGAAAGTTGTTATAAACATTCCTGTATAGCAGAAGAATGTCCAGAATTTCATAAGTATATAAAGCGGTTTATCTGCAATCCATTTTCTTACAATAGGTGCTAAAAGCAAAGAAGCAAATGTAGGAACAATTGTTGCCGCAGAGCAAGCCGCCATAATCGCTTCAAAACCCTGAAGCTTATCTCCGATATTAAATCCAAAAACGGAAATCTGCAGAGTAACATCAGAAAAACAAGCCCTGAAAACATAAATCAGGAAACCATATCCTATACTCATACCTGCGCCAAGAACATCAGAGATAGTAATAAGTACAAGAGGTTTATTTTTGAGCACCTGAGAATAAACCGACCTTAAAGGCGGCACTTCAATTTTTTCAGGCTCTACAATTCTTTCTTTTGTAACTGCAATATTGAAGAGCGTTGCAGGAACTGCAATTATGCTGAAGAAAAGCATTCCGTAGAAATATCTTTCTGCTTCGTTTATGCTGGGAATAACTGCCGCAACAATAGCCAATACGTATGTGCCGCTGCCGCCGATTACAGAGCCGATGATTCCGCCGATACCTGAAAGATAACCACGCTCTGTATTATCTGCTGTCTGCCTTGCGTTAAGAGCAGTAAGTGCCGCATTATAGAATGTAGAAACCATATCGTTCACAAGGTAAAGAATTACAAGGTAAACAACCTTGAAGGTATCGCCCATCTGCGGGAAGAAATCTTTAAGAGGCACTGCGCCTGCTATTGAAAGGAAGGCCATAGGAATCAGAAGCCATAACAGAATAGGCTTGAATCTGCCCCATCGCTTGTCGCTTTTTCTTCGGCGGTCAATAATGTTGCCTACAAGCACGTCATTGAAAATATCCCAAAAGCTTAAAACGAGTACGATTGTACTATAAGTAAGAAACGCTTCTTTGCTTAAGCCGAGATATGTTGAAACAAAAAGCCCTCCGACTGTGCTTGTAAGAGCAGATTTCAGATTCTGCCCTACCCTATCAATAGAAAAAGCCGCATATTCAACAAGTGTAAGTTTTTCTCTGACGTCAGTTGCCTTGGAGTTTCTCAATTTCACAAGGATTACCCCCATTCATTATTATATCAGGTGTCGTTTTTGTCACGTTCTCTTATAACGTAATTTGTGGGTGTGCCTTCAAGGCCGAAAATTTCTCTTATCTGATTGTCAAGATATCGCTGATAACTGTAATGGAACAAATCCTTACGGTTAACGAAGCATACAAACGTTGGCGGCCTTGTTGATGCCTGAGTCATATAGTAAATTTTAAGTCTTCTGCCCTTATCAGTTGGTGGTTGAACACGTGCAGTTGCTGCTGCGAGAACATCGTTTAATTTACCTGTTGAAATTCTCATTGCATTCTGTTCGTCAACAAACTTGATAAGTTCATAAAGTCTGTCAAGACGCTGACCTGTTTTTGCAGAAATGAAAATAATGGGTGCATAGGGCATAAAGGAAAAATCGTTCATTAATTTCTTTCTCTGAACGTCCATTGTTTTGCCGTCTTTTTCCACTGCGTCCCATTTGTTTACTGCAATAATGCAAGCCTTACCCATTTCGTGAGCAATACCTGCAACCTTTGAGTCCTGCTCTGTAAAGCCTTCTGTTGCGTCAATCATAATTACGCACACAGTTGCTCTTTCAACAGCCATTTTAGCGCGGATAACGCTGTATTTTTCAATAGCATCGTCAACGCGGCTTTTTCTTCTTAAACCTGCAGTGTCAATAAAAACAAACTTACCATGTTCATTTTCAATTATTGTGTCTGTTGCGTCACGTGTTGTGCCTGCAATGTTGGAAACAATTGCTCTTTCTTCGCCTGAAATAGCATTGATAAGAGAAGATTTGCCCACATTTGGCTTGCCGATAACTGCAACTTTAATATATTCACTGCTGAATTCATCATCTTCCTTTTCTTCTTCATCAGGGAAATATTTGCACACTTCTTCAAGCAAATCGCCTGTGCCGTGGCCATGCACAGATGAAACTGCAATAGGTTCATCAAGTGCAAGGTTGTAGAATTCATAAAATTCAGCAGGCATATCGCCGATACCGTCGCATTTGTTTACGCAAAGCACAATAGGTTTGCCTGATTTTCTGAGCATCGCAGCAACTTCTTCGTCAGTTGCAACAACACCTGTTTTTACGTCAGTTACAAAAATAATTACGTCTGCGCTGTCAATAGCAAGCTGTGCCTGACGACGCATCTGCACAAGAATTATATCATCTGAAGCAGGCTCAATACCGCCTGTATCTATCAAAAGAAAGTTATGTCTCTGCCATTCGCAATCGCCGTAAATTCTGTCTCTTGTAACGCCGGGAGTGTCATCTACGATTGAAAGACGCTGACCTATAAGTTTATTGAAAAGCGTTGATTTACCAACGTTAGGTCTGCCTACGATGGCAACAATCGGTCTTGACATTTTCATTCTCCTTTCATTTTTTCAACAAGCTCATATCCGTCTGAATTCACAGGCACAATTCTGCAATCAAGGATTTTTTCTGCCTCTTCTACCGTCATACTGTCAAGGAACATATCGCCTTCACTGCGCAACATAGTGGAAGAAATAAGAAGCTCGTCAAAATCGTATTTATCTTTTAATTGTTCTGTCAAATCTTTTCCGGTAATCAGACCACTTACTGTGATTGAATTACCGAAAAAGTTGTTTTCTATTTTAACAACAGAAATATCTGCGCCTGTTTTTTCGTTAAATCTGCGTGAAAGTTTTTCCATCAGCGGATAAGCGGCAGCACCTGTTGCAATTATCTTTTTTGTTTTTGTGGTGATCGGGCCGGTTTCTTCAAGAGCCTGACTGAATGTATATTCAAGGTCTGTCCACATTCCCACACCGTTTTCAATCTGTGGATAGTCTTCGTATTCATCGTTTTCAGGCAACGTAAGACCTGCTTTGAGGTAAAATTCATCAGAAGCATACACAAGCCTTGTGCCGAATTTTTCGAGAAATTCTTTCTGATAACCTTCAATTACATCCACAACTTCTCTTGCTGTTTCAGGTGTGTATTGCTGCAAATCAGGAAGATTTTCTCTGAACTTTGTGATTCCTACAGGCACTGCAGCAATCGACTGCACTGACGGATATAATTTTGCTAATTTTTCAATGCTGAATTTCAGTTCTTCACCGTCATTTATTCCCGGGCACAAAACAAGCTGTGTATTAAGATGAGTGCCATGATTTGCCAGAACATCAATATATTTCAGCACTTCACCTGCGTGAGGATTTTTCATCATTTTCACACGCAGTTCAGGGTTCATTGTATGGACTGAAATGTTGACAGGATTAATGTGCATTTCAATCATACGCTCAACATCTCTGTCTGTGAGATTAGTAAGAGTGATATAGTTGCCGAAAAGGAAAGACATTCTTGAGTCGTCATCTTTGAAATAAAGAGATTCTCTCATTCCTTCAGGTAACTGGTCGATAAAGCAAAAAATGCATTTGTTTTTGCATGTTTTCTGTTTATCCATTAAGTAAGTATTGAAAAGAAGACCTAAATCTTCGTTTTCTTCTTTTTTGATTTTTTTGCATACTGTTTTGCCGTTTGGTTTCTGAAGTTCAAGCAAAACCTCGCATTCACTTGCATAAAAATTATAATCAAGGATATCGTTTATATCGTGGAAATTGATTTTCTGAAGCACCCAGCCTTTTTTTATGCGTTTTTTTGAACATGGCGATTTTTTTTGAACATCAATAATTTCCGCTGACATAACGACACCTCCTTATGCTTTTAAACATTATACCACAAAAAAATAAAAATGGGTAGAGTTTTTTCCTCTACCCATTGTTTGTTATAAGAGGATTAGTCCTCAACTTTAACAACTTCTACGCCCTTGTATTTGCCACAAGCTGTGCAAACTCTGTGAGGTCTTGTGTATTCACCGCATGAGGGGCACTTGATGAGTTCAGGTGCTTTCATCTTCCATACGTTTGAACGTCTTTTATCTCTTCTTGCTTTTGAAACTCTTCTCTTCGGTACTGCCATTTTTAAGTTCCTCCTTATAAAAATTCAATAAATTATTAATTAATTATCTTCCAGTAATTGCTGAAGAATTGCCAAACGAGGGTCAACTTCTTTTTTACAATCACAAACGCCGTGGTTTAAGTTTTTGCCACATTTAAGGCAAAGTCCGGCGCAATCTTCACTGCAGAGAATTTTCGTTGGTAGCGAAAGAAAAATATCCTCAATCACAAGAGGGTCCAGTTCAAAATGAAGGTCCTCAATGAGCATCAAGTCATCATTTTCCTCGTTATTGAGCGATAAAACCAGAGTATGGTCAAATTTAAAACAGAAATCTTTTGCAATTTCTTCCGCACAACGGTCACAAAAACCTTCATAGCGGAAATTCACATCAGTTTCCAGAGTAACGATGCCTGACGAGTTTTTAACGACGCCCGCTACCACTACGGGTGTTTTGAATGGAAAAACTCCGTCTACTTCTTCACCTGAAAGGTCGATGTTAAAATTGAATAATTTTTGTTCGCCTATGTTATTAAAAACAGGCTCAAGCTCAATAAACATAATTCACCTCAGTTACACGCTTAAATATTATATACTCCAAGCCTGATTTTGTCAAGCATATTTTGAATATTTCAGGCAATATGAAAAAAATTTACCAATTCTCCAAAAAAGCCCACCGAAAGTGAGTTTCAGTGGGCATTTTGTTTAATTTTTCTTCAGCTTATGCTTCTTTGCAGTAATCAAAAATTTCTGCAGGAAGTTCTTCCTTATCAGCTGATACTGTGAAAACAAACTTTTTGTTTGTAAGTGCTGCAAGTTCTTCAACTTTCTTAAGGAAAATTGCAAGTTCTGCGTAGTCGCGTGAACCGATGCGAAGTGTTGCATCAATGAGGATATCTGTGATATCGTGGTCACCTGCACAGATACCGCTAAGGAATCCGTAGAAAGAATCAAAGCCTTTTATTGAATATTCATTAGCAGAAACAAGGCGTGCACGATAGTTAACTTCTGTTCTTAACTGTGTGCCCTGTTCAATGCATACTACATTTCCGTTTGAACTTTCGATAGCATCGTTGACAGCCTGAATCAATTTCTTTGTTTTGCCTGATCCTTTGTGTCCGATTATCAATGTTACCATAAAAAACAACTCCTTTAAACTTTATGTAAAGATTCCCTGAGGAATCCTTATTTACTTATTTTCCGAGCCTTTCTTCAAGCTCTTTTTTCATTTCTTCATATCCCGGTTTACCGAGAAGTGCAAACATATTTTTCTTATAGCTTTCAACACCGGGCTGGTCAAAGGGATTAACGCCTAAAACATAACCGCTGATTGCACAAGCTTTTTCAAAGAAATAAATAAGTTCGCCGAGTGAATATTCATTCATTTCATCAAGTGAAATGATATTGTTGGGCACGTTGCCGTCTGTGTGAGCAAGAAGTGTGCCTTCAAATGCTTTTCTGTTTACAAACGACATTCCCTTACCTGCAAGGAAGTTAAGTCCGTCAAGGTTTTCAGGGTCTGTGCCGATGATATATTCCTGCTGAGGCTTATCGAATGTGATGACTGTTTCCATCAGCATTCTTTCGCCTTCCTGAATATACTGCCCCATTGAATGAAGGTCAGTTGAGAAAATTACAGATGCAGGGAAAATACCTTTGTTTTCTTTGCCTTCGCTTTCGCCGTAAAGCTGTTTGAGCCATTCGTTCATCATTGCGAATGAAGGTTCATAACTTACAAACATTTCAACCTTTTTATCTTTTCTGTAAAGAAGGTTTCTGATTGCGGCATATCTGTAGCAGGCATTTTCATCAATATCAAGTGACATAAATGCTTCTCTTGCATCCTGTGCACCTTTCATAATAAGGTCGATGTCAATTCCTGCTGCAGCAATGGGAAGAAGACCAACTGCAGTAAGCACTGAATATCTGCCGCCTACATCGTCAGGGATAACAAAAGTTTTGTAACCTTCTCTGTCTGCAAGACCTTTGAGAGTGCCTTTGGCTTTATCTGTAGTAACGTAGATTCTGCCTTTAGCTTCTTCTTTGCCGTATTTATCTTCAAGCATTTTCTTGAACACGCGGAAAGCAATTGCGGGTTCAGTAGTTGTGCCTGATTTTGAAATCACGTTAACTGAAAAATCTTTACCGTCGCAAAGTGCGATAATTTCGTTAAGTGAAGTGGGGCTGATTGAGTTGCCTGAGAAAACAATCTGCGGTGTGTCTTTTGCCAGAAGATTGTAGTTTGCACTCTTGCAATATTCAATAGCAGCTCTTGCACCTAAATATGAACCGCCGATGCCGATTACAACTAAAACATCGGAATCTTTTTTAATTTTTTCTGCTGCTTTTTTGATTTCTTCAAATTCAGCTTTGTCATAATCAACAGGTAAATCAACCCAACCGAGGAAGTCGTTGCCTTTGCCTGTTTTTGAATGTAAAGCTTCGTGTGCGGCAGCAATTTCGCCACGTATTGCCTGAAGTTCTTCTTTCTCGATAAAACTTTCGGCGTATTTGCTGTTAAAGTTTAAGTTCATCTGAGTCTCTCCTTAGTTTTTACATTTTAATTGTACAATAAATGCTCTCGTTTTGCAAGAGATTTTTGAGATTTTTCACAAATTTTTATTAAATTAGTTTTGTAAGGAGCCTTTTAAAAGCAAGAGGCAGTTTCAGTTCTTCAATATTAACCGATGATAAAAGATTATACTCTGCAAGTTTTTCTCCGTCAAGCGAAAATTCCACTGTGCCTAAGGTCTGCCCTTTTTCAACAGGTGCATTCACACGCACCGCAAGGTTTATTGTCTGCTTAATGTCTTTGGCTCTGCCCTTTTTAATAAGCACGTTTTCTGTTTCTGGAATAGCTGGAGAAATCAAATCTGTTTCTCCGTTTTCAACAAGCACGTCTGTTATCAGCTTTTTATCTATAACGGGTTTTATGCTTTCATAATTAGAAAAGCCCCAATTCAGCATTGCTTTTGCAGTTTCAAAACGGTCAGTTGAATTTTCACTGCCCATTACAACTGCTACAAGGTGAAGTCCGTCACGTTTTGCTGTTGCACTCAGGCAACATCCCGCTTTCTGTGTTGTGCCCGTCTTAAGACCTGTTGTGCCCGGATAAAATCTGACTAATTTATTTGTGTTGACAAGTTCAGTGTTACCATCACGCAGACTATCCATCCAGATTGTTGTATATTTTTCGATTATATCCTCGTATTTCATCAATTCGCGTGACATAACTGCAATATCATAAGCTGAAGTGTAGTTTGTGTCTGTATCGTCAAGACCGCTGCAATTTACAAAAGTTGTGTCATTCATTCCCAGCTCTTTTGCACGGTTATTCATAAGCTGTATAAAGGCTTTTTCACTGCCTGCAATATACTCACCTAACGCACAGCACGCGTCGTTTGCACTAGCAACTGCAACAGCCTTCAGAAGTTCATCAACTGTCATTTCTTCATTTTCTTTTAACCATATCTGCGATCCACCCTTTCCGGCTGCGTGAGCAGATGTTTTCACTTTATCACTGACTGAAATTTCACCTGAGGCAATTTTTTCAACCACAAGCAGCATAGGCATTATTTTTGTTACAGATGCAGGAGGCAGTTTTTCATGTTCATTCATTTTCATCAGAACTTTACCTGATGCACAATCCATAAGTATTGCAGATTTTGCTTTGATTTCAACGGGACAGGTTTCTTCTGTTTCTGCATAAACCATAACAGAAAATGCAAATACAAAAGTAAACAAAACAGCAACAAATTTACATAATTTTCTCATTAACAAAACCCCTTTCATATAAATAAGTTATGAAAAGTGTTGCTTTTTTATACAAAAAGATGCTGTTTTGAGGTATTAATGCTGAAATGACATTTTTTTCTTGATTTTTAATATAATTTTTGGTAGAATATCCGTAGTTCATTTATCGGAAGGAGATGTTTTAAAGTTGAAAAAATTCTCAGTCAGATTTATATCTTTTTTCTTCGCTCTCTTCATTGTAAGCACAACGATATTTGCTGCTACAACAGCTGTATCAGAACAGTTTACAGGTCAGAAAGCAGCTGCGTTGCAGTTGGTTGATTCACTGAAAAACGACACATCCGCAGTACCTGACACAAGAGCAAAAAAAGGTGCACAGCCTTCACTTACAATTTCAAGTGACAGCCTTACTGTTACTGTTAACAGAAAAATACAGCTTGTTGCTGTTGTTACAGGCACAGACGTGTTACCTGAAATCACTTGGACTTCTTCAGATGAAAAGATTGCAACAGTTGATAAAAAAGGTAAAGTAAAAGGTGTTAAAGCAGGTAAAGCAAACATCACTGCTTCATGTGTAATTGATGGCGAAACTTATTACGCAACATATGCTGTGAAAGTTGTTACTTCATCAAACCTTATCAAAGACCTTCTTGTAAACCAACAGGTGCTCAGCTATCAGTACAGCTACGAAGACGACTATTATTACACAAACGATAAAGAAGCATGGCAGTATAACTTTGGCTACGGCAAGCTTTACGACATTGCTGCACCTTATATCCTTCTTGAATATGACTATGTGCGTGTTTTCTTTGAATACGAAGGCAAAGACTGGATGCTTCAGATGTGGAAAGGTCAATACGGGCTTATTTTCTACGGAAGCGAAATCGGCATCTACACAAAACCTCAAACAGATAAAGAAGACAACTTCTTCACTTTCTACAACTGCCCTGCTGAAGAAGACTGGCTCAAAATGCAGATGACACTTTATCATCAGCAGCTCAACGGCGAATATGTAAGAGAATTCACAAGACCTTATGACACTTATTGGTGGTGCACCGGTTTCAAAGACGGACATCTTCGTGTTGAAGAGCCTGCAGACGAATTGCGTGTACACTCAAAAATCACATTCAAAGATAAAGAAATGGCAAACCTTGTTGCCCAGGGATTGTTGGATTGTGGTTTTAAACAGGCTAGCGACAGAGATAAAATCCAGACAGACGGTTTCTATCTCGACGGCGATTCTATCCACTTTAAATGGCAGCACATCAACGAAGCTGAAAACACAATGCCCATCAAAGTAGGCGCAGGATTTATTATTGCAACAAACATTATTTCATTCCTGCTTTCTATCCTTTCATTCTTCTCACTTTTAGGTCTTGGTGCATTGTTCCTCATCTAATCTGAAACAAAAAACACGGTTCATCTGAACCGTGTTTTTTTATTTTACTTTTTCAATTAATTCATCAGTATATTCAGGTATTGCTTCTTCACGGGATACAACAAATGCTCCCATTATATTTGCTCTGTCAAGGCAAAGCTGTAATGGTTTATCATTGAGATAATTGTAGAGAAAACAAGCACACATACTGTCACCTGCCCCTACAGATGAAACTTCTTCTGTTTCAACACCCATAGAAAAATACGTTTTATCTTCAGAAAAATCATACAACTGTGCTCCGTCTTTATCGAGAGTGAGAAGTATTTTTTCAATATTATATTTTTCGCAAAGATTTTTTATACTTTCGCAATAACCCTTTTCTTTTAAAAACGCAAATTCATCACGATTAATTTTAAGAATATCTGATTTTTCAAGACTGAAAGAAAGCACCTCGTCTGAATAATAAGTCTGCCTTAAATTAAGGTCGCAGAAAACTTTTCTGAAATTCACGTTTTCAAGCACTTTAAGTAAAGAATTTTTCGACACATCACTTCTCTGTGCAAGAGTGCCGAAATAGAAAACATCGAAATTTTCTTCTTTCATTTCTTCAAGCATTTCGTCTGTTACGCATATATTGTCATAAGCACCTTTTATGCTCAGATTATAGTCAGGCTCACTGCCGTTATATGTTACATTGCACACGCCTGTTGATAATTCGTTTGGCAGAATATATTTTTTATTTACGTTGAAATTATCGGCAAAATCAAGAGCTTCGCCCCCTGCTGAATCTCTGCCTACTGAGCTTAAAATGAAACCTTCTGCACCAAGTTTTGACAGATGAGAACAGAAATTCATAGGTGCTCCGCCTAATTTTCTCACGTTATTCTTCACATCAACATCAAAAAGTATTTCACCAAATGCCAGAATCTTCATATTTACACCTTCTTTCAGAAGTCATTATACTAAAATGTAAGGAATTTTTCAATCATAAATGTTGACTTTATCAAATCGTTGTGTTAAAATCATAGAAAAGATGAAACCTTTGAGAAAGAGTAGTATCCGTCGCGGATTTCGAAGAGAGTGGTTGTCTGGTGCAAAACCATAATGATTCGGCGGTGAATGGACTTTTGAGGGCAGCCCGAAATTTTCAACATAAAGTAGGCGCTGACGGGAACTGACCGTTATATCAGGAGTGTATGATTGTACACGTAAGCACAATATGGGTGGCATAGCAAGGTTTTATCTTGTCCCTGTTGGGGCAGGATTTTTTATTTTTTATAAGGTGATATTTATGTTCATTATGTCAAAACGATGGCGAAACTGTTTTTAAAAAACAAAATATAACACTTTGATTCAACACTTTTATTTAAGGAGATTTTATTATGAACAAATATAGAGATTTTGATAATTACTTAAAAGAAATGCCCGATGAAAACGGTTACTTCGGCGAATACGGCGGTGCATTTTTAGACCCCGAACTCGTGCCTGCTTTCAAAGAAATCACAAGTTCTTATCAGGCTATCTGCCATTCAGCACAGTTTATAAACGAGCTTCGCAGAATCAGAAAAGAATTTCAGGGCAGACCTACTCCCGTTTATCATTGCGAAAGATTGTCTTCACTTTTCGGCAACTGCCAGATTTACCTTAAGCGTGAAGATTTGAACCACACAGGCGCACACAAACTTAACCACTGCATGGGCGAAGGTCTTCTTGCAAAATATATGGGCAAGAAAAAAGTTATTGCAGAAACAGGTGCAGGCCAGCATGGTGTTGCTCTTGCAACTGCAGCAGCTTATTTCGGACTTGAATGTGACATCTACATGGGCGAAGTTGACATTGCGAAACAGCACCCCAACGTTATCAGAATGAAAATGCTGGGTGCAAACGTTGTGCCTGTAACTCACGGTCTTAAAACACTTAAAGAAGCAGTTGACGCTGCTTTCGATGCATACAAAAAGGAATATCACGATGCTATTTACTGCATCGGCTCATGCCTCGGACCTCATCCTTTCCCCATGATGGTAAGAGATTTCCAGTCAGTTATCGGCATTGAAGCAAGAGAACAGTTTAAAGAAATGACAGGCAATATGCCCGATGCTGTTTGTGCTTGTGTAGGTGGCGGTTCAAACTCACTTGGTATGTTCACACCTTTCCTTGCAGACCCCGTTGATATTTACGGTGTTGAACCTCTCGGAAAAGGCAGCAATGTAGGCGACCATGCAGCAACAATGAAATTCGGCACAAAAGGTAAGCTTCACGGCTTTGAAAGTTATCTTCTTCAGGATGAAAACGGCGAGCCCCTCCCTGTTTATTCAATTGCAAGCGGTCTTGACTACCCCGGTGTTGGCCCTGAACACGCTTATCTTAAAGATGCGGGCAGAGTTCACTACGATGCAGTTACTGACGAAGAAGCAATGGAAGCATTCTTCCTTCTTTCACGTTATGAAGGCATTATCCCTGCTATTGAAAGTTCACACGCAGTTGCTTATGCAATCAAATACGCAAAAGAAAAGAAAAGCGGTTCAATTCTCGCTTGTCTTTCAGGACGTGGCGATAAAGACATTGACTACGTTTACGAAAACTACGGTTGCGGCGAATGCTTTGACCTTAATAAATATAAGAAATAAAATAAAACAGCAAAAGGGGCTGTAAAAAAACACATTCTTTGAAAAGCCAATAAAATCAGGCGTTTGAATAAAATTAATGCATCAGAAGTTTTAAAATTAAACTTCTGATGCATTTTTTAGGTTTTCTTTATATAAATAATAATTTATCATCAAATTAATTTTAATATTGTAGGGTATGAAATAAAACATCATGATAAATCATAATTCGTTTTTTACAGCCCCTTTTTTTATTTCTGTCAGCCCGCATTGAAAGCAAGCTAAAATAATAAGTGCCGGAGGAACGTTCCGGCACTTCAGTCTGCTTTCGCAGTAAATTTACTTGTTTTTGGGACTCACCTATTTCATAAGTAATAAGTAATGTAGTGAAATTTATCGGATGAACTTTACGCATCCAGAATTAAAGTGTATTTGGGACTCACCTTTTCTTTAAAGATTTTTGTAAAATTCTATCATTCGGACATTACTTTCAGTCCGTCAATAACTATCTCTTTGGACTCACCTATTTCTTATTATTTTGGTTTTGGTGTACTGATTAACTGTACATCGGAACCACCTTTTTCTTTATTTTAGTAAAGTCTGAAAAACTACTTAAGTAATTGTTGGACTCACCTTTTTCTTTAAGAATTATAGTTTATGTCTGGTGTACTGATTTACTTGTACATCGGAACCACCTTTTTCTGTTTTTAGGTTAACTGAAAACTATTTAAGTGATTGTTGGACTCACCTTTTTCTTTAGAATTATAGTTTTATGTCTGGTGTACTTGTTTTACTTGTACATCGGAACCACCTTTTTCTGTTTTTAGGTTAACTGAAAACTATTTAAGTGATTGTTGGACTCACCTTTTCTTTAGAATTATAGTTTTTATGTCTGGTGTACTATTTGTACATCGGAACCACCTTTTTCATATTTTATAGTTTACCTGGTGTACTTGATTATTTGTACATCGGAACCACCTTTTTCGTTAAAATTTAAATGTTATTCAATTTTCTTTTGCGGTGTTCCGCAAAGGTTTTTGCTTCGCTTTTATTAAGCGAATAAGGTACTATTTCATCGGACCCACCTATTTCTTATTTGATTGGCAAATAACTCTGCCGGTAATTCCATCTTTGTTATTCTCCGCTTTTGTACTTTTCTGATTATCAGACCCTGTGTCCGTCGTTTTTCAGTTAACGTCGTTTACCACTACGGGAAATTTACGGTTTTTCAAATCCGGAATCATATAATCAATTTATGTTGTTATCATATTAAGTTTTTGCCTGCTTGTTTTTTCCTTAGAGGCAAACACCTGAAAAGGCGTTTGCCTTAAGTGATTTCGGTTCTGTACTGTTCATTGGAAACGCCTCCTTTGCGTTAATCTGGTATGTAAAACAACTTCGAATCTTTTTGATTCGTTTGTTCGTTGTCTTATCTTCACCCTTATTATAGCAGGCGTTTTGTGACTTGTCAATAGTTTTTTTAAAAAAAGTTGAAAACTTTTATATATTTTTATCAAAAGTGTGAAAAACCGCCTAAAATCAACGTTTTTGCAGATATTAATATAAACAAAACAAGTTTACTATTGACTAATTGGCGTTTTCGATGTAAAATATTAATAGAAATTCAGTGAGGTAATTATACTATGGATAATAATTTTGAAGAAAAAGATTTTTCAATGCCTGACGTTGTCAGCATTATAGACGAAGACGGCAATGAGCATTTTTTTGATGAACTTGACAGAATAGAAACTGATGACGGCAAATTTGTTGCCCTTACTCCTGTTTATGAAACTGCAGAAGACGTTATCGAAGACGATGGCGAGCTTATCATTCTTCAGGTTCAGGAAGAAAACGGCGAAACTTATCTCTGCCCTATTGAGGACCAGAAATTATTCAATGAAATCGGAAACATCTTTGAAGAAAGACTTTCTGAGTATTACGATTTCGAAAACTGAAAATAAATAGTTACTCCCTGCCTCGTGCGATAATCTCGACTTATATTAACCCAACACGTATTAAAAGGGAACCTATCTCCGCTGTATGGGAAAGCAGACCTCCTGCCCTGTGGCAGACGTTGGGAGCTCAAAGTCAGCGGGCGGTGCCCACCTGCAAAAGAGCAGGTTACTATCAGTCGTTTCCGGCCTGGTGGGGAGACTTGACATATAAAGGTGATTTTCTTGAAAAAAATTGTTGACGACAGCATTATAGATATAGTGCCGTTTACTTACGGTTTTGTTTACGCAAAAAAAGAAACAGATGAAAACGGAAATATACGTGCTGCGTTTTATTGCTTCAATGCACAGACTCAGAAAGTTGAAGCTGTAAGACGTTCAGGTTATCTGCATACAAAATTCGGTGAAAATTTTGAAAAAATATCACAGATTGTGGGCAATTTTATTTTCTGCGACTGTGCAACCCTGCCCACTACAGGCGAAACCGTGGCACTTTTCCCTGAATCCAAAATGTATTTTATAGATAACGACGGCTCTCTTATCTGGGACGAAGAGCTTTGCTACCGTGAATCCCCCGTAAAAGGTCTGGCTGCAGATGACGATTGCGTGTGGTGCGTTGTGCCTGAAAAAAATGCTATTGTGCGTTTTTCCCCAAGTGCAAAAAAGGTTTATATAAGAATCGGCGGCAACGAATCCACAACCTTTGACGACCCTGTGGGCGTTTCAAAAGTAGGCAACTCATTATTTGTTTGCTGCGGTAAATCAAAAAAAATAAGAAAAATTGACCTGCAGACATATTCCATCAAAGACTACAGAATGTTTGACGAAGGTGTCTACAAATATTTCAGAGTGCTCGGCAAAGAATATGTGCTTCTGAAATCAGGTTTTTACATGTTGTGATTTATAACCAAATAAACAAAAACAGTGGCTGACATCTGTATCAGCCACTGTTTTTTATTTTAAGCCTGTACCATCTTTGCTTTTGTAATTTCGTACATCTTCATAATTTCGCCAAGGTCTGAATAGTTTTTCATCTGAACAACATTCTTTTCTGCAACCAGATATGGTTTTGCAGCAACACTGAAATTGCTCAGGCGGTCTGATTCAGCCTTTGCTTTTGCTTTGATATTCTTCTTTTCAGCTTTGAGATTGTTAATCTTTGCTTTATATTTTTCTGTATCAGCCTTTTTCTTGTTTTTCTTTGCATCTGAAAGTTTCTGATAACAATCCTTTATTTTCAAATCAATTTTATCTTCTTGTTCATACATTGATTCGATTACGCTGTAATTCGGCTTGTAGAAGTTTTTACCATCAGGATAGAATTTCTGAATTGCTTTGTAAGCGTATTTTTTGTTTCTTGCAAAATCAATTGCTTGTGAACGGATTTCTTTTTCGTCAGCATTTGATTTGGGCATTGCCTTTGCTTCTCTGAGTTCAAGGCAGATTGCGTCATAGTCCATTTTAGTAAGAGCTTTAATGCCTTTTGAATAAACATCTTTCCACTCTTCAATCAACTTATTGTAAGCAGGATTTGAAAATTTATCAAGTTCTGCACAGACAAATTTTGAAATTTCGATTTCCTCGTTGAATTTAAGAGCTTCGCGATATGCCTTTTTCGCATCTTTCTTTCCGGCTTTATCTGAAACATTTCTGTAAGAAGACCTGCTGGCTGATTTCGGAGATTCTTCTGCCATCAGTCTTGCATTTTCAATAAGTTCAACGGTTTCAACAAGGTCTTCATTTTTAAGAATACCATTGCCGTAATCTTCAAACATGGCACGCACTTTAAGAACGCGGATGACTGATTTCTGCTTTTTCTCGTTGAAATCGTACCAGAAATAAGGCACAATATTCATAATAGCACCGAAAACAGAGAAGATGATGAGCACGTGAAGAAGCGACATAAGAATATCAGGGTCATAAAGAGCAGAATAAGCATTTTCGTAGTTATTCTGACCGTTTGCAAGCTGTTCTTGGAGAACAGTTCCTACTGTTTTGCCGTCACCTAAAACTCTGTTTAAAATTTCGGGGTCTGAAGTGACTATTTTTGCATTTTCTTTTGTAATGCCGCCACGCTCGTAAATTGCAGGAAGCACAGCAGAAGTAGCAAGTGTGATAACTGTGCCGATTGTGCCTACAGCAGAGAACATACCGTCGATTCTTTCACCTGTTTTATACTGCTGATAGTCTCTGATATCTGCCTGAATTGCAGGGTTGAGAATGTG
This sequence comes from Oscillospiraceae bacterium, assembly GCA_015066175.1. Classification (GTDB taxonomy): domain Bacteria; phylum Bacillota; class Clostridia; order Oscillospirales; family Acutalibacteraceae; genus SIG575. The sequence continues at coordinate 43,671 of SVOW01000005.1, read as the reverse complement.
AGCAAATGAACCCATGAAAGCATTGAGGTACATACAACAAAGAACGAGCCATATTGTAGCTCCGTTAAGCTCGCTTGTTATGGGAAGCATAATAAGGATAAACACAACATTGAACATGTTTGTTACAACGAGAACTGCTTTTTTACCCCATTTTCTGATACAGAAAGGAGCAAGAAGCATACCCCACAAAGATGCGTTGCCGTAAACAGTTGTAATGATACCGTAAGCATTACCCGAGCAAGCACCGCCATAGTTATAAAGCCAGTTCATGATGTTGAGGAACGCAGATTCAAGGAAGCCGATCCAGCCCGCAAGAGAGATAATCCAGAAATATTTGTTCTTTGCAACCTCTCTCAAAGCGTCCATAAACCTGATTTTTTGAACGTGAGTTCTTGCCTGAACGATTTTTTCTTCAGTGTTTTTATAAACTACCATACAAAGCAGGATACCACCTACCGCAAGAATGGGGTAAATGAGCCTGTAAACACGGATATCTGTTGTATTTGTATGGAATACGTTCTGCGCAATAATAGGAGTAAGAAGATTTACGATTGTAGGAGCAAGAGAATAAACTACACTCTTTACTGATGCTACGTCTGCACGTTCCTGCGTATTGGGAGACAGAACATGGATAAGGTTTTCGTAGCCATCGTAGAAGAAATAATAGAAGAAATGAAGCAACAGGTTAAAGAGCATTATAAGACCGCATTTTGCGATATAAGAGTAGCTCTCGCCAAAAAGTTCACCGGCAGGGAAAATAGTATCTAAAGATTTGTAAGGGAACCATACCATAGCGACAGAGATAATCGCAGTAGGTATTGCCATAGAAACTATGTAAGGTCTGTATTTTCCCGCTTTGTTACGGGTGTTATCGATAATATTCGCTCTGATACCTGTAAGAAAAACGTTAACAATAACTGCAACAACATACATTATGTACATATCGTTAGGGTCGACGCCGAGTGTACTGGAAATAAGAGTATTACCCATACTGAGAATACATGCAGAACCGATTGTGATAATCATATACGCACCGATACCGCCACCTGAATATGATGCAATTTCCTTGAAAGTCATGTGACGACCTTCCATGGGAACATTCCAATAGGTTTTTAAATTTTTAAGCAAACCGAATAATTTGTTTTTCAGTTTCAAACCAAAACCCCCTCCTATTATATATTAGCATTTATTATATCAAACATTTGCGTTTTTTGCAATAGATTCTTATGTATTGCACCACAATCATTTTTGTGTTATAATAAAGAATAATTTCATAGAATGGTTACGGAGGTGTTCTTATTGAACTGCTGCGTAACTGATTTAAGATATAAAGAAGTGATAAACAATTCCGACGGAACGCGTCTGGGTTGCGTAAACGATGTTGAAATTGACACCTGCAACGGTTGCATAGTTTCTATTGTTATTTACGGCCAACCAAAATGTTTCGGACTTTTCGGAAGAACAGCAGATATCAAAATCTGCTGGAAAGACATATGTGTTATAGGTGAAGACACAATTCTTGTGAACTTCACGCCACAGCCCTGCTGTGAAGTCAGGCAGAGAAAAAGAGGCAGGGTTTTTGATTCGTTTTTCAGTTAAGATTGTGCAAGGTGGTATAAAAGATGTTAAAAAAAGTTTTCGCCATTCTGATGGTGTTGATAATGATGTTTTGCCTGTTTTCATGCAAAAAAACAGAAAACCCTTATCTTTCTTCGCCACTGCCCGAATCTGTTTACCTTTCAAGCGGAATGGATGAAAAAACAACACTTAAATATGATATTTATGAAGATTATATAATCATCACAGGTGCGATTGCATCGCTTTCTACACTTTATGTGCCTGAAATGATTGAAGGCAAAGAAGTCAAAGCCATTGAAAAAGACGCTTTTTCAGGCATGGATACACTGACAGCCGTTACAGTTTCTGACACTGTAATAGAAATACGCGACAATGCTTTTTACGGTTGCACCAGCCTTGAAAATGTTGTATTATCCGAAAACCTTTACCTTATCGGCAATGCCGCATTCAGCGAAAACACATCTCTCAAAAGTATACGTATTCCGCTGGATACAGTTGTTATTGGCGGACACGCATTCAGCGGTTGCACTTCGCTTAAAAATATCGTTATTCCCAAAAACGCTCAATCAATCGGCGGAGGTGCTTTCAACAACACTCCATGGCTTGCAAGCCAGAAAGACAAATTTGTTATTGCAGGACAAAACGTACTTATCCACTATAACGGCACTGACGAATCAGTAACTGTGCCTGACGGCATTGTTGAGGTTTCTGCTTTCAGCGAAAATTTCTTCGTGCGTTATGTGTCATTACCCGCAAGCGTTGAAAGAATCGGCGAATACGCATTTATGAATTCATCGCTTAACGAAATCACTCTCGGTGAAAATGTGACCATTATTGCTACTGCCGCTTTTGACAGTTGCCTTGATTTCACCAAAATAAATTTCAACTCAAAAATTGAATTTATCGGCGATTACGCTTTTTCAGGCTGCCATAAAATAGAAGAAATAACACTTCCTGATACTGTGAAAAGCGTTGGCAAAGGTGCTTTTGTAAGATGTTCAGGGCTTACTTATCTGACTTTTAACTCTGCTAAAACAGAAATAGGCGAAGACATCTGCGAAAGCTGCTCATCACTGAAAAAAATCAGTTGCCCTAAAAAATCGCCTGTGATTGATTATGCAAAAAGCAATGGATTTAATCTCGACATAATATAAGAAGGTTTTTAAATTGAAAAGAATAGTAACAATTCAGGATATTTCATGCTTCGGCAAATGCTCACTTACTGTGGCTCTGCCTGTAATTTCCGCTTGCGGAGTTGAAGCCTGCCCTATTCCTACTGCAGTTTTATCAACTCATACCGGCGGGTTTGAAGGCTTCACAATTCATGACCTGACGAAAGAAATTTCTCCCATTGCCGAGCATTGGAAAAAGCTCAACATACATTTTGACGGAATTTATACAGGTTATCTGGGCTCTGCCGAACAATTAAATATCGTGTCAGATTTTATTGACAATTTCAAAAAAAGGGATACAATTGTTTTTATAGACCCTGTTATGGGCGACCACGGCAGATTATACGCAGGTTTTGATGAAGGTTTCGCTGAAAAAATGGCTTCTCTCATCACAAAAGCAGATGTGATTGCACCGAATATCACAGAAGCCTGCTATCTGCTTAAAATAAAATACAGAGACGATTTCACTGACGATGAAATAAAAGAAATGGCAAAAAAGCTTGCTTCTTCAGGTGCTCAGACGGTGATTATCACAGGCGTACGTCGTATGGACAAGCTTGGTGTGATTGCATACGAAAAAGCAAAAGACAGTTTTATCGAATATTACAGAGAGCGTATTCACGACACTTTCCACGGCACGGGAGATGTGTTTGCATCTGTTTGCTCGTCTGCATTGGTGAAAGGTTTTTCTGTTGAAAAATCAATAGAAATTGCAACAGATTTTGTTGTGGAATGTATCCTTGCAACTGCAGAAGACAAGGAAAACCATTGGTACAGCGTGAAATTTGAAAAATGTATTGACTCACTTGTAAAAAGGATGTTTTAATGAGAAGTTTTGAAATAAAAGTTAACGACGCCAACCAGCGATTGGACAAGTTTATCACAAAAACCGTGCCCAATCTGCCGAAAAATTTATTATATAAATATATCCGCACAAAAAGAATAAAAGTCAATTCAAAACGTGCAGAAATATCCACACGACTTAACACAGGTGACATTGTGGATATGTACATAAATGACGAGTTTTTTGAAAAAAGCGAAACGCGTTATGATTTTCTTTCGGCATCAAAAAAGCTTGACATTGTTTACGAAGACGAAAACATAATGCTTCTTAACAAAACAGTGGGGCTTCTCTGCCACCCTGACGACAGAGAATACAACGACACTCTTATAACAAGAATCAAGCGTTACCTTTATGAAAAAGGCGAATTTCATCCTGACGAAGAAAATTCTTTTACCCCCTCCCTTGTTAACAGAATTGACAGAAACACAAGCGGAATTGTAATTGCCGCAAAAAACGCTGAAGCATTGCGTATTCTTAACCAGAAAATGAAGGACAGAGAATTGCATAAATACTACTGTCTGATTATTCACGGCTGCCCTAAAAAGAAAAAAGACATCCTTCACGGATACCTTGAAAAAGATGAAGCAAAAAACAAAGTTACCGTTTCAAAACAAGGCGGAGAAAACAAAAAAGAAATCAGAACAAAATACGAAGTGCTTGAAACCAAAGGGAAACTGAGCCTTGTTGAAGTTGAACTTCTTACAGGCAGAACACATCAGATTCGTTCTCATTTCGCATCAATCGGACATCCCCTTTTAGGCGACGGAAAATACGGCACTAACAAGCTCAACAAAGAAAAAGGCTATAAAAAGCAATGTCTCTGTTCATATAAGCTTACTTTTGATTTTTCAACTGACGCAGGCATTCTGGAATATCTGAACGGAAAGTCTTTTGAAATTAACAGCATCTGGTTCAGGGATGAATTTTTAAACGGTACATTATAAAAAAGGAGTTAAGATAAAATGATTAACTGTTCTAAATGTAAAAAGCCAATTCCCGACAACGCAACGAAATGCCCCTATTGCGGAAACAAAGCAGCAAAACCTGCAGGTAAACCCCGCAAAAAGAAAAAAGGTGTTGCAATAGTTGCTGTGATACTCGTTCTCGCAATTGCTGCCGGTGCGTTCTACCTTATAAAAAAACGCCCCGATATTATTCCCGGCTTCGGCGCAGACGAAACTACAACTGCAACTGAAAAACTTTCTCGCGATAATGAAGTTCAGCAGATAAAAGAAGCAGGAAAAATAGTAGTAGGCGTAACAGAACTTATGCCCATGAATTACCGCGACGGTGATAAATGGATCGGTTTCGACTCTGATTTAGCAAAAGAATTTGCCGAATATCTGGGTGTGGAAGTTGAATTCAAAGAAATCAACTGGAACGAAAAACGCAAACTGCTTGATGATCGAGCTATTGACTGCATATGGAACGGTATGGAAACAGGACAGAACGGCATAGATTGTTCTGACGCATATATTTCAAGTAATCTTGTAGTTGTTATGAGCAAAAGCATGGTTGACAGTTATGCATCAATTGAAGACTGCAACAACCTGACATTTGCTGTTGAAAGAAATTCAGCAGCCGCAGATATAGCAGAAACTTACGGGTTGAATTATACACTTGTTGCAGATACAGAAGAAGCACTCTCAAGCATAAAGAAAGGCTTTGCTGATGCTGCAATCATCGATTCAATAATCGTCGGTTCTTTAATAGGCGACGGCACTGAATACAACAACATAACTGTTGCAATAGAACTTGAAGACGGCGAAGAACAGTGGGCAGTAGGCTTCCGCAAAGGCTCTGACCTTACAGCAGAATTCAACAAATTCTATGACGAAAAAGTTGCCGATGGCACAATCGAAAGATTGGCAAGAAAATACGGCCTTGAATATGCAATAATCAAATAAGTCAATATTAAAACGGGTGATAAAGAATATCACCCGTTTTTTACTGTATCCGCAACACACAAAAATCCCCTCAGAGGCGAACTCCGAGGGGTGATTTTTATTCATCAGAATACTATTACAAGTTTGTATGTTTTATATGAACCGTCTGACTGAAGAACGTTGATATTTGCTGTTGCACCATCAGGATTCTGTGATTTATAGAAGTAGTAACGGCTGTCATTTTCTGAAACCACACCATCGATATCTGTGATTGTGAAATTCACAAGACTGTCTTTATAAATACCCACACCTGTTGAAAGTGCGTTTGCTTTGAGTTCAATATAATCTTCTGTGCCGTCGTTCTGATAGCTTAATGAACCTCTTAATGCTTCAATATATACAAGAGGATCGGGGTTATCTTCAAGGCCTAAATCAAAGATGATTTTCTGCTCTTTCTGAGTTCCGTCAGGCATTGTGAAAATAATTGTTGCTGTAACGTTTGCAACATTGTTTGTCTTGTAGAACATCAATGAACTGAGGTTGTTTGTAAGTTTGCCGTTAGCATCAACAATCTGGAATGTTGTGCCGTTTGCAGTTGTTTTGTAAAGGCCTACTGATGTCTGACCGCTTGTCATTTTAATTCTGATTGTGCCGTCTGCATCAAGAAGAACTGCACCGCGGATAGGTCTCAAACCTTTTGCGGCATTTACATAGGGGTCAGTTTCGTAAAGTTTATAAACGATTCTGTAAACTTTTGTTGTGCCGTCTGCTTCCGTTACTGAAATTCTTCCTTCAGGGTTGAACTCATTCTGTGAGCCATAGAAGATGTGGAGTTTTTCCTGCTCTATGAATTTGCCGTCTGCATCTATGAAAGTAACTGTTGAACCGTCAAGAGATGCTTTGTAGATACCCACTGATGACTGACCTTCGTTCATATTAACAAGAACATAATCGCCTTTTTCATCAGTTGCAAGTGAAACTGTGCCTCTGATAGGTTTGATTTTTTCTGCAGGGTTGAAGCTGATTTCGCTTTCCATATCGTAAAGCTCAAACACTACGGGATAAGTTTCAACTGTTCCGTCTGCATAAGTCAATGTCATTGTGGCTACGGGGTTTGACATATTCTGTGCCTGATAAGCAACGTATCTGTCTGAAAGAGCCTGAACATTTCCGTAAATATCTGTGATTTCAACTGAACCGCCGTCTGTCAATTCAGTGTAAACACCCGTTGCAGTTTTACCTTCTTCAACTGTGATTGCGATACATTTTTCACCTTTGAAAGTTTTGAAAGAAGCTGTACCGCGGATAGTTTTAAGAAGTGTTACTGCAGTGGGAATTTCTCTCTGTTCAGTTAAACCACAGCCTGAACATACTCTTTCCTGCTTGCCGTTGACTTCTGTCCACTGGCTCCAACTGTGACCAAGTGCAGGAATTGTTTCTTCTGAAATCACTTTATCACAAACTGTACATACTGTTTTGATTGAACCTGCGTTTTCACAATCTGCGTCAACTGTTGTTGTTTCTTCTGTGTGACCAAGTGCCGAAATTTCTTCCTGTGCTGTAAGCACCTTATCACATACTGAACAATGTTTACCTTCTGTTAAACCTGTGTTTTCACAATCAGGTGCTACTGCTTCATCAATTACTTCTGTGTGACCAAGTGCAGGAATTGTTTCCTCTGAAATCACTTTATTACAAACTGTACATACTGTTTTGATTGAACCTACGTTTTCGCAATCTGCGTCAACTGTTGTTGTTTCTTCTGTGTGACCAAGTGCAGGAATTGTTTCTTCAGAAAGCACTTTATCACAAACTGTACATACTGTTTTGATTGAACCTGCGTTTTCACAATCTGCGTCAACCTTTGTTGTTTCTTCTGTGTGACCAAGTGCAGGAATTTCTTCCTGTGCTGTAAGCACCTTATCACATACTGAACAATGTTTACCTTCTGTTAAACCTGTGTTTTCACAACCAGGTGCTACTGCTTCATCAATTACTTCTGTGTGACCAAGTGCAGGAATTGTTTCTTCTGAAATCACTTTATTACAAACTGTACATACTGTTTTGATTGAACCTGCGTTTTCACAATCTGCGTCAACCTTTGTTGTTTCTTCTGTGTGACCGAGTGCAGGAATTATTTCCTCTGAAAGCACTTTATTACAAACTGTACATACTGTTGTTTTCAAACCTGCATTTTCGCAATCTGCATCAACAGTTGTTGTTTCTTCTGTGTGACCGAGTGCAGGAATTGTTTCTTCAGAAAGCACTTTATTACAAACTGTACATACTGTTGTTTTCAAACCTGCATTTTCGCAATCTGCATCGACAACTGTTGTTTCTTCTGTGTGACCGAGTGTATCTACATAATCTGCGATGTAACTGTCACCGCAAGCAGAGCAGGTATATGTTGTGAAGCCTTTGTTTTCGCAATCAGGTGCTGTCACTGCTTTTTTATAATCGTGACCTGCTGATTCGATAACTGTTTCTGAAATGATACCGCCACAAACTGAGCAATAAACTGTTGTTTTACCGTCTGCAGTACAAGTTGCATTTACAGTTTCTGTTCTGCCTGCTGTGTGACCTTTTGCAGAAATTTTTTCCGTAACTGTAGCTGAACAAACTGTGCAGGTTTTTGTTTTTGAGCCTTCTGCTGTGCAGGTAGCATCTGTAACTACCCAATCGCCATAAGTATGACCTTTTGCGTTTACATATGAGTTTACATAACTGTCGCCACAGTTTGCGCAAGTGTGGGTTGTGAAACCTTTTTCTGTGCAGGTGGGAGCAGTAACTGTTGCTTTATAACTATGACCTGTTGCGGGGATTGTAGTTGATGTGTAAGCACCGCAACCTTCAAGAGTGCAGAGATATTTACCTGTGCCTGATGCTGTGCAAGTGGGTGCTTTATCAACAGTAACATCTGTACTGTAGGTATGTTTTTCAATAACAAGCTGGTTTCCTTCCCATCTTGTGTGATATCCTTCAGGAGCAATAAATTCTGCATCATTCACATAAGTTTCTGTATCTCTCGTACTGAGTTTTGCAGATTCTTTTGTTGTTACTGAGAATACTGCATTATCGCCCTTAGTTACGACTGCACCTGAATCAAGATAAATTTCACCGCCTATTTCACCGTCAACATAAAGTTCACCGCCATTTTCGACAAAGCATTTTGCTGAAGGTCTTCCCTGAGGATAGCGGTAGTTTACTGTAAACTGTGAATCAGTAAGTTCTCTGTAAGCTACGATTTGTGAATATCTGTCACGGGTAGTTGTTTTGTATCTGTCAACTGAGAATTTTGCGCCGTCATGAATTGTAACTTCACAGCCGGGAAGGAATTTCATACTGATTGCTTTTGAGTTATAGTATGTATTATAGTCGCCGTCATAAAGATGAAGTTCGTTATCACCGTCCATTGAAAGAACAAAGCTTGATGAGTTAACTGTAACAGGAAGGACACTTATGTAAAATTTAATTGAAATAGAACCTAAATATCCGCCGCCATAAAGTTTATAAACTTCTGCTTCTTTGCCGATTCTGTCACGGTATTCAATTGTTCTTACAAGTTTACCGCCTTCTTTAAGGATAAAAATACCATCTGATGAACCGATGAATGTAACTACATTATAGCTGAAACTGCTGTTGAAATATGCAACATTCTGAACAGTAAATTCAGCACCGTAATGAATAGTAACCTTAACTGTAATGTTGCGTACATCATATTCGTTGGCAATCCATACGCCCTGGGTTCTCATATAAGATGAATGTGTACCGCCACGGAAATGTTCAATAACAAAAAGGTCTCTCACTTCAGCACCTGAAAATGCTTCAATTGCACCTGAGCCTTTTATGTAACCGTTAGAAACAACTATACCGCCGTTATTGACATTCATTTTTCCGTTAAGAACCATCTGAGCATAGTTGCCGTTAACTTCGTGACGATAGTGACCACTCTTTTTCAGACCAATAAGAGCCGTTACCATAACTGTACCGTTAACTTCAATTGTAACGCCTTCGTTAACAGTAAGTGTTCTGTAAAGAACGTCTGTTACATACCCTGTAGCATTTGAGTTTACATCAGGATTACCGCTTGAAGGATCGTAACCTGTATAACCGTCTTTGTGAGGCACAAGCAAAGTAACGCCTGACTTAACTGTAACGTTTTGTGTAATTGTTGTGTCTTTCTGAACAATAACTGTGTCACCGCTTACTGCGGCATTGAGTGCATCTTCAACGCTGTTGTAATAAACATCGCCGATGCTTGCAACATTTTCTTCCGCTGCTGAAAAATTCATTGCAAAGCATGACAATGCAATGACTGCAACGAGAAGCACGCTTAAAAATCTTTTTGCGCTTTTCTTTAGCATTTTAACATACCCCCATTTTATTTTCGGACGCAAATACACATTTTATATTTACAGTTATATTATAATTTATCTGCGTAAAATAGTCAAGAAAATAACAAAGATTAAAGTATTTTTAATACTTTTTAACAAAGTTTTTAGTCCATTATATTTGGCGGAGAATTTTGTTTTGTAAAAAAAGTTAAAATCACAAATAAAATTGACAAAAATGCAAAATCAATATATAATAAATAGAAATTGATTTCAGGAGGTGAAATTATGCCGATTAAGATTGACAACCAGTTGCCTGCACGTCACAGCCTTGAGCTTGAAAACATTTTCGTTATGACCGAAGGCAGAGCAAGCAAGCAGGACATAAGACCGCTTAAGATTATCATTCTTAACCTTATGCCCACAAAAATTGTTACTGAAACACAATTATTGCGTCTTTTAAGTAACAGCTCGTTGCAGATTGATGTTGAACTTCTGCAGATGGCAACGCACAAGTCAAAAAACACCTCTGAACAGCATATGCTCAAGTTTTACAAAACTTTTGATGAAATAAAAAACAACAGATACGACGGTATGATTATCACCGGTGCACCTGTTGAAAAAATGGAATTTGAAGAAGTTGACTACTGGGAAGAATTATGCCAGATTTTTGAATGGACAAAAACAAACGTTTATTCTACTTTCCACATCTGCTGGGGTGCTCAGGCAGGACTTTATTACCACTATGGTGTGCCTAAATATCCGCTTAAAGAAAAGATGTTCGGAATTTTCCCTCACGTTTCTCTTGACAAATATCATCCCATTATGAGAGGGTTTGACGACGTTTTCTATGTGCCCCACTCACGTCACACAGAAATCAGAAGAAGCGACATTGCCCTTGTTAAAGAATTGCAGATACTTTCTTATTCTGAAATGGCTGGCGTTCATCTGATTGCAGATATGGATTGCAGAAATTTCTTTGCAACAGGCCATTCGGAATACGATTGCGATACTCTTGCAAAAGAATATTTCAGAGATGTTTCACAGGGGCTTGATATTAAAATTCCTTACAATTATTTCCCCAACGATGACCCTAACAGAATCCCCACTGTACAATGGCGTTCAACAGCAAATCTGCTGTTTACAAACTGGCTTAACTACTTTGTTTACCAAAGAACACCTTATGACTTATCAAATCTTTAAAACCAAACCCTGCAACTCACAACGAGCTGCAGGGTTAATATTTTACAACAATTAATCGGCGTATTTCTCAATTTTAGCAACAAGGTATTTTGCTGTATCGTACATAAATTTAAGTGCGGTGGGGATAAATTCATCATCGTAGCGTTTAAGGAAATAATCAGCTTCAAACGTGAAATGACCTTTATAGCCGATTCTGGCAAGAGCTTTGCAGATTTCATCCCAATCCATACTCATTGTGCAGGGCAGAGTATGTCTGTCGCGGATGTAATCGTTATCGTGAATATGAAGGCAGGAAACTCTCTCTGCTCCCATAACATAAAGCATTTCTTGCGCCTGCCTGCCGCAAAGTCCGCAATGACCTAAATCAAGGCAACCTGTGATATATTCGCTATCTAAATCGTCGATATACCGATTGAATTCTCTGCCGTCAGCACAGACACTATCGAGGCACACATCTCTGTTGTCATCGTGCTGGAACATATTTTCGGTTGCGATTTTTATGCCGAATTTTTCAGCGTAAGGAATAAGACTTTTATAAAAAGCCATATTGTCTTCATAAAGTTTTTCTTTATTGAAGAAATACGGAAGATGCTGCATAGGATGAACAACAATTATTTCAGCGCCGAGATATGCTGCAATTTCCATTGAACGGATAATTTTATTTTTTATATCTTCGTTATAAACAGGGTTATCATTACGGCTTGAGGGAAAGGGTGCATGGGATTGATAACATTTCAGTCCCCTTTCATCTGCTTTTGCCTTGATTTTCTTTGCAAGGTCCATATAATTTTCACCATTCATGGGAGATGAATCGTCTTTCATATGGAATGCAGAATAGTCATATCCGTCAAAGCCTGCATCTGCAATCAGGTCAAGGGCTTTTTCAATGCCGAATCTGTCGGCTAAAACATCTGTCTGCTGAACAATTTTCATTTTCATAACCGCCTTTCGGTTTGTTATTATTTTTATTATATTACAAAAAACTTCATCATTCAACGTTTTAAAAATTTTTTGAGATTTTTTAAAAAAAGTATTGACAAAGCAATACATGTGTTGTATAATACCATTTGTTCGTAGGGGATTTGTGTAATGGTAGCACAGCAGACTCTGACTCTGTATGTAGAGGTTCGAATCCTTTATCCCCTGCCAGAATCGACAAGTTTCGCGTGAGACTTGTCGATTTTACTTTTTCACTATTAACTCTTCACTTTTCGTTTAAGCAAGACGTTTGTCTTGCTCTTTTTTTATACTGTGGTATAATAATATAAAAAACAACTCTGAACATCGGTGGTGCAGATTATGAAAGATAAAAATTATTTTTTGGAAAAAGCAGAAGAAAACAGACCTCAATTATTTTTCAGGAAAATTGTGCCTGACTCAGAACAATTCTTTGCTGAAAGCGGAAACAGCATTATTCTCGACCTTAAAGAACACGCAGTGGGACATTTCTCTTTCAGGCTTGACAACTACGACGACTTTATTGACGCTCCTGTCCGATTAATAATTAAATTCGCAGAAGATTTATATGAAATAAACAGAGAATTTTCTACTTACGAGCCCGGTCTTTCAAAAACATGGCTTCAGGAAGAAATTATCAACATCGACTTGCCCGGCGAAATAAAAATGCCAAGAAGATACAGCTGCCGATATATTAAAATTACAGTTGATTTCGCACGAAAACCGATTGTGCTTTCTGATTTTTGCTTTATAGCTTCAACAAGTGCTGATGTAACACAACTTGAAAAAGCAGAAACAAATGACGAAATGCTCGGGAAAATTGACGAAGTTGCAACTGATACGCTGAAAGAATGCATGCAAGTCTTCCTTGAAGACGGACCTAAACGTGACCGACGACTGTGGACGGGTGACCTGCGACTTGAGGCTCTGACAAATTACTATACTTTCAATAATAATAAAATTGTCAGAAGATGCCTTTACCTTTTTGCTGCAGGCGAAACTGATGAATTAGGTTTTCTTCCGTCATATATTTACGAAACACCGTATTATTTTTCAGGACGTGCACATATTGCTGATTATGCGCTGTTGTTTGTTGTAACGCTCTGCGATTATTACGAGCATACTGCTGACAAAGATACTGTTGACGACCTGCTTGCAATATGCAAATCACAGCTTGACTGCTTTGAAAAAATTCTTGATAAAAATTTAATTGTAACACCGCAGAAAGGTTGGTTTTCTTTTATTGACTGGTGCCCCGGTCTGAAAGCACTGACTGCCCTGCAAGGCGTTTACCTTTATACACTTGAACGCTTTGCAGATCTTTTGGAAAAACTCGGAGACTGCGATTGTAAAAAATATTCAGAGTTACTCAAAAATGTGCGTTTGTCATCAAAAACACATCTGTTTGATGAGAATAAAAATGCATTTATAAACTATCTTGATGAATATCAGTTTAATATACATTCGCAGGTATGGATGATTCTCGGCGGTGTGATTGATGGCGAAGAAGCAAAAGAACTTCTGCTTTGTGCACTTGAAAGCAAAGATGCAAAAAAACCTGTTACACCATATATGCAGCACTATGTTGTAGAAGCAATGATGAAGCTTGGTATGAAAAAAGAAGCAACAGAATACCTGAAAAATTTCTGGGGCGGTATGATTGAGCTTGGCGCTGACACTTTCTGGGAAGCATATGTGCCGGGTGACCCTGACTTTTCACCTTATAATGACAGGCTTTCAAACAGCCTTTGTCATGCATGGAGCTGTACACCCTCATATTTTATACGAAAATACAATTTATAATACACAAGGAGAATACTATGAAATATATCAAAACTTTTTCTGCTGACACAGAAGTTTCTCAGGTTGCATTAGGCTGTATGAGAATTGCAGATTTTACGGACAGCGAAGCTGACAGATATCTGGGCACATCTATTGACCTTGGCTACAACTACTTTGACCACGCTGATATTTATGGTGGTGGCAAGTGTGAAGAGGTTTTCGGTGGTGCACTCAGGAGAAACAAATCTCTGCGTGATAAAATCATTATCCAGACAAAGTGCAGTATCCGCAAAGGTATGTATGATTTTTCAAAGGAGCATATTGTTTCTTCAGTTGAAAATTCACTTAAAAGATTAGGCGTTGAAAAAATCGATGTTTTACTCCTCCACAGACCTGATTTGCTTATGGAGCCTGAAGAAGTTGCCGAAGCTTTTGATAAACTCGAAAGTGAAGGTAAAGTTTCTGCTTTCGGTGTTTCAAACCACAGTGCAATGCAGATTGAACTTCTTAAAACTGCAGTAAAGCAGGACCTTAAAATCAATCAGATGCAACTTAGCATTACAAACGCCACAATGCTGTCTTCAGGCGCAAACGTAAACCTTGACAATCGCGACGGAATCAACAAAGACGGATATCTGCGTGATTACTGCAGACTGAACTCCATTACAATTCAGCCCTGGTCACCTTTGCAGAGAGGTTTCATTTCAGGATATTTCCTTGAAAATGGTGAAAACGCAGAGCTTGGAAAAACAATTAACGAAATGGCTGAAAAATATAACACAACCGACAGCGGAATTGCAATCGCATGGCTTTTGCGTCTGCCTGACAAAATGCAACCTATTGTGGGAAGCACAAATATTCAGAGAATAACTGACATTGCAAAAGCATCTGAAATCACAATGACGAAAGAAGATTGGTATAAAATCTACCTCGCAGCAGGATATAAATTGCCATAAAAAAACAGGCTAAGTTTAAAACTTAGCCTGTTTTTCTTAACCCTTTCGGATAATGGTTTTTGGCTTTTCCTGAACTTACTTTAACTCCGCCGACCGCACAGCCGTCAACCATAACAACAGCCCAGCCGTTTTCGCAGGTAGTTTCAAATTCTTCACCACGAAGAAATTTCTGAATTTCCGTTGAATCTGCAGTAAGTTCAATTTTCCGTTTGAAATTATCACCCATTGCCATAAAAAATTGGTGGTGGGGCTTAATGTAATTTTTTGCAATTTCCCCTATTGTCACACCACACATAAATGCTGTGCCTTTTTTCACTTCAAAATCAGGTGTGAAATAAACGGGATTTCCATTGTACATCTGCACTTTTTCTTTTTCGTAAGAAACAAGTGTGCTGTCGAGAAAATCAAATACTGATTTATCGATTTTTTCCTGCTTTACGGGCGGGATTTTTTTATTTTCATACGGCACATTTTTATTGTGAAGAAGTGCCATAAACTGACCTTCACCCTTTGATTTGTGAGGATAGAATCTGCGTGCAAAATGAATATTTTCGCAAGTGCATCCATCATAGAAAACACCGTCTGAAGTGTGATTTTTCACATTTTCATTTACAGGCAGAAGTTCAAATTCAGGGTGATTCTCAAGAAAACCACAAACTGTCATTTCGTTTTCTTCAAGAGAAAAAGTGCAGGTTGCATACACAATAAAACCGCCGTCTTTCAGGCATTTCACTGCATTTTCAAGAATTTCAGCCTGCCTTTCAGCACACATTTTTACGTTTTCTTCAGACCATTCTTCTATGGCAACATCATCTTTTCTGAACATTCCCTCACCTGAGCAAGGTGCATCGACCATAATAAGGTCAAATTTTTCAGGGAAAGTTTTTGCAAGGCGGAATGTGTCCATACAAGTTGTAACGCAGTTTTTAAGACCAAGTCTTTCAATATTGCCGGTTAAAATTTTGCATCTTGACGGAATAATTTCGTTAGAAACAAGCAGACCGTTTTCGCCTAATTTATTTTTAATCTGTGTGCTTTTCCCACCGGGAGATGCGCACATATCAAGCACACACCAGTCTTCTTCAATTTCAACACATTCTGCAGGAGCCATTGCTCCCGGCTCCTGAATATAAATCATCCCTGCGTGGTGGTAAGGATGATTGCCCGCTTTTTCGAAGTCGAGATAAAATCCGTTTTTTACATAAGGAATTTTCTCATTGCCGAAAATATTGATTTTTTCAAAATCTTCAAGAGATATTTTATCAGTATTTACGCGGAAGCCTTTCACTGCTTCACCGTTTACTGCATTTACAAAATCATCATATTCATCTTTAAGAAGCGTTTTCATACGCTCTTTAAATTTTTCAGGTAAATTTTTCATTATTCCACATTCATCTCCACGTGAAGCATTACCATTCCAACAGCTGTCATTGCTGCAGTTTCCGTTCTTAAAATTCTTGAACCTAAAGAAACCGTCTTTCCGCCAACAGAAATTGCATCTTCAACTTCCTTGTCTTCAAAGCCGCCTTCAGGGCCGATAATTATGCCGATTTTCATACCTGATTTAATTTCTGCGAGTGCTTCTTTCGTATCAAGCATTCCCCTTTTGCTTTCAAAAGGCACTAAAAACAAATCCATTTCTTTTGCTTTTTCCATTGCCTGCTTATACGACAGAACATTTTCAATTTCAGGAATTGTGCAGCGCTTGCTCTGCTTTGCGGCACTTTCGGAAATTGCCTGCCAGCGTGCAACCTTTGATTTCTTTTTCTTATCATCAAGCTTTACGACGCACCTTTTCATCTCAACGGGGTAAATTTTGCAGACACCGAGTTCAACTGTTTTCTGGATAATAAACTCCATTTTGTCGCCCTTGGGAAGTGCCTGAAAAAGATGAATTTCAACGGGTAAATCTGTATTCTGATAGTTTTCTTTTATAACTTCGGCAACGCAGGTTTCGCCCTCAAGGCTTTTTATTTCGCACAAATGGCTCGCACCGTTTTCGCTTACTAAAATTTCATCTCCCGTGTGCATTCTTACAACATTTTTTATGTGGTTGAAATCTGCACCGCCGATATAATAACAATTCCCCTCACGGGAATTACTGTCCACAAAAAAGTTAAACATCTTTCCACCGCCTTTTGAAACAGTATAACAAAAAAATATATTATTTACAATGGTAAAAGAGTTGAAAGAGAAAGAAATATGTGATAAAATTTCTTCCGGAGGTGTTCAATATGATAATTTTTGATTCTGAAAACAAAGTTTTTAAACTTGACACTTGTGAATCAACATACCTTATCGGCATTTATGAAGAAAACTATATTTTAAACTATTATTACGGTGCACCCATTCCTGAAACTTGTGTTGGTGATTTAATCGACAGAAACGCAAACGCATCTTTCAGCCTTGCAAACCCCGTTATCGGCGAAAACGGATTTACTCCTGACTGTGCACCTATGGAATACGGCACAAACGGTGCTGCTGACTTCCGCGTTTCTGCACTTTCTATCAGAAACGCAAACGGCGACACAACAACCGATATCCGTTACAAAGGACATAAAATTTACAAGGGCAAACCCTCACTTTCTCCCCTGCCTTATGTTTATGCAAATAACGATGACGAAGCTGACACACTCGACATTTACGCTGAAGACAAAGTAACAGGTGCAGAAGTTACACTGCGTTACACCGTTTTTGAAAAAATGGGTGCAATGACAAGAAGTGCAATTATCACAAACGCTTCTGATAAAGCAATGGACATCAAACGTGCTTTCAGCCTTTGCGTGAATATGCCTGAAATGGATTATGATATGATTACTTTCTACGGCAGACACGCAAAAGAAAGAAGCCGCGAGCAGAGAGCCCTTGCTCACGGACTTCAGGGAATTCACAGCAAACGCGGTGCTTCAAGCCATTGCCACAATCCCTTTGTTGCATTCTTGAAGCATGGTGCAGGCGAAGAGCAGGGCGAAGCAATGGGCTTCAACCTTGTTTACAGCGGTAACTTCTCTGCAGTTGCAGAATGTGATTTCAACTCAAACACACGTTTCATTATGGGTATTAACCCTGAAGATTTCTCATGGCACCTTGAAGCAGGCGAAAGCTTCACAACTCCTGAGTGTGTTATGGTTTACACTGATAAAGGTCTTGGCGAAATGAGCCGTATTTACCACAGACTTTATAACAACAACCTGGTCCGCGGTAAATATAAACACGAAAAACGTCCCCTTCTCATCAACAGCTGGGAAGCGGCATATTTTGATTTCGACACAGACAAGCTTGTTTCTTTCGCTGAAAGAGCAAAAGAAGCAGGTATGGACATGCTTGTTATGGACGACGGTTGGTTTGGCGTAAGAAATGCCGACAACTGTTCATTGGGTGACTGGTTTGTAAATGAAGAAAAACTCCCCGGCGGACTTGACCCCCTTATTTCAAGAGTTAACGCTCTCGGACTTAAATTCGGCATCTGGTATGAGCCTGAAATGATTTCTCCCGATTCAGACCTTTACCGTGCACATCCTGACTGGTGCGTTCACGTTGAAGGCAGAGAGCCGATGATAGGCAGACGTCAGCTTGTGCTTGACGTTTCCCGCGAAGATGTAAGAGATAATATTTTCAATCAGATGTACGAAGTTCTTTCAAAGCATAAAATTGACTATGTTAAATGGGACTTCAACCGCAACATTTCCGACGCAGGCTCTGCAATTCTTCCTGCAGACAAAAAGCAGGAATTCTTCCATCGTTTCATTTTAGGTACATACGACCTTATGGACAGATTCACAAAGGCATTCCCTGATATTCTCTTTGAAAACTGCTCAGGCGGCGGCGGAAGATTTGACCCCGGTATGCTTTACTATTCACCCCAGATATGGGCAAGCGACCAGACAGACCCCATTGAAAGACTTACAATTCAGTTCGGCACATCAATCTGCTACCCTGCTTCAACAATGGGTGCACACGTTTCGGCATGCGACAGAACAGGTTATGAAACAAAGGGCGATGTGGCTCTCTGGGGTACATTCGGATATGAGCTTGACCCCAACAAGCTGACAGACGATGAAAAGGCACTTGTAAAAGAACAGGTTAAAGAATATCACAAATATTACGACCTCATCCACTACGGCGACCTTTACAGACTTATTGACCCCTACTTCAACCATTTCAGATGTGCATGGTCATTTGTATCACCTGATAAAACTGAAGTGCTTGCAACTGCAGTTACAATGCGTTATGACCGCGATATGCCCACATTCATTCTCAAACTCAGAGGTCTTGACAAAGACAAGAAATATGTGTGCGAAGAAACAGGCAAAGTTTATTCAGGTGCATTCCTTATGAATGCAGGCATCAACCTTACAAACAAGCAGAGCCGTGACGGCGAAAGCATAAAGTTCTACTTCAAGGCACAATAAAATTCAATAATAAATCAAACGAAACTGTCCGTATTTTCGGGCAGTTTTTTATTGACAAAATATCGTGTTCTGAATATAATTAGTTAGGTAACTAAATATTTGTTAAATTATAATTTACCGCGGTATTTAAATCAGCATCGTAGGGGCGGATGCCCACATCCGCCCGAATAAATTCATATAAAATCTGACGGGTCGATGTAGGCATCGACCCCTACAATGTAAAATCGAATATACATATAAATTATAATTTAACATTATATAGTCAGGTGTGGACGAAGTCCACCCACACTTCTTCACTCTTACTTCTTACTTATTACCTCAATTATAATTTGCTTGTCAAATTATAATTGAAAACGGAAGGTGTTTTTATGCGTGATAAACCACATCATATCAACAACTGCAAACCTGATTTTGAAAAGCTTACAGATGGTATGCTCATAAACGATGTTTCACGTCTTTTTGACGGCAGAGTCAGACGTGAAACGGAAAGAGCAGGCTTCCCTCAGGGTTTCAGAAGAATTGTTTTTCATCTTTCTCACAGCGATGGTCTGACACAGAATGAACTGACAAAGCTTACTCATATGAAAGCTCCGTCTATCAGCGTGCAACTGCAGAAAATGGAAAATGAAAAATTAATCACAAGAGTTTCTGACGAAAAAGATATGCGTAAAAGCTACATTTATCTGACTGAAAAAGGCAGAGAATGCGAAAAGTTTTTCATTTCAAAGTGCAAAGAAACGGAAGAAGTTATGTTTAAGGATTTTTCTGAAGAAGAGTTGAAAATTATGAAAGATTACCTGAAAAGAATAACTGAAAATCTTCTCGACGATATGGAGGCAAACAGATGAAACTTGTAAAATATTTGAAGCCATATTGGTTTTTTGCCGTTATGACTCCGCTGACAATGATTGGCGAAGTGCTTATCGACCTGATTCTGCCCACGCTTATGTCAAAAATTGTTGACGAAGGTGTATTGGGACACAATTTTGAGTTGATTTTAAGAACAGGACTTATGATGCTCGGCTGTGCAGTTATCGGCGGCATTTGCGGTGTGGGCTCATCTGCTTTTTCAGGTGCTACATCACATTCATTCAGCCGTGATTTAAGAAATGACGCATTTTCCAAAGTTATGGATTTATCTTTTCAGCAGACAGATAAATTCACAACAGGCTCTCTTGTTACAAGAATGACAACCGATATAAACCTTATTCAGCAGTTTGTTGACCTGGTGCTGAGAATTTTTGTGCGTTCATTTATGATGTTCGCAGGCGGTATTATTATGATGCTCAGGCTCAATATCGATTTCGGAATTGTGCTTGTGATTGCCCTGCCCATTGAACTTATTGCGATGTTTATTATCGTCGGAAAAGCTTCTCCCCTTTTCAAAACATTGCAGAAAAAGCTTGATAAAGTAAACAGCGTTGTGCAGGAAAATGTTTCAGGTGCAAGAGTTGTAAAGGCTTATGTGCGTGAAGATTTTGAAACAAAACGTTTTTCAAAAGCAAACGATGACCTGACTCAGACAGCACTTAAAGTTCAGAAAACAATGGCAATACTCGGTCCGATTCTTACAATTGTGCTTAACATTTCCGTTGTTGCGATTATTTTTATCGGCGGTGAAAAAATTCAGGCTCAGGCATCTGATATGAAAATCGGCAGCATTATGGCTGCAATTACATACATCACACAGATTCTCCATTCAATCACAATGGTAAGCATGATGTTTCAGTCAATCACAAGAGCAAAGGCATCTGCTGAAAGAATCAATGAAATCCTTGAAACTGAACCTGAAATTATTTCAGGCAAAGACAAAATTGATTCTATCGGCGAAATTGAATTTGAAAATGTTGATTTCTACTATCCCGGATTTGAAGGCAAAACAGTTATCAACAACCTTAATCTTAAAATCAAAAAAGGTGAAAATATTGCAATTTTAGGCTCTACAGGCTCAGGTAAAACCTCACTTATCAACCTTATTGCACGTTTTTACGATGTATCTTCAGGCACACTTAAAATTGACGGAAAAGACATCCGCGAAATTGACCTGAATAGTTTGCGTGATAAAATCAGCATTGTTATGCAGAAAACAGAGCTTTTTTCAGGCACAGTAAGCTCTAATTTACGTTGGGGCAACGAAGAAGCAAGTGAAGACGAAATGAAAAAGGCTGCAGAAATTGCAGAAGCTTTTGAATTTATAGATAATATGCCTGATAAATTTGAAGGCTACGTTGCAGAAAAAGGCGCTTCACTTTCAGGCGGGCAGAAGCAGAGAATGTCAATTGCGCGTTCAATTCTGAAAAAACCTGACGTGCTGATTTTTGACGACAGCACATCTGCCCTTGATCTTTCAACCGAAGCACGTCTTCGCAGAAAACTTTTTGAAAGCATGAAAGGCACAACAGTTATTACTATCGCACAAAGAATTGCAAGCATTAAAAACTGCGACAGAATTGCTGTTATTGATGACGGAAATCTGGTTGCTATAGGCACTCACGATGAGCTGCTTGAAACAAGCGAAGTTTACCGCGATATTTACGAATCTCAGACAAAGAAAGGAGATGTTGTAAATGCCTGAAATCAAAAACGCACCTCCTAAAAGAGAAGAAAAAATCGGCGGTCCTGTAGGCAGACCCGGCAGAGGTCCGGGGCCTGTGATGAATGTTGAAAAAGCAAAAAACACAAAAGGCACGTTGAAAAAGCTTGTTTCTTACATCGGCAGAAGTAAATACCTTTTCATTTCGCTGACATTTGTGATGCTTGTAATTACAGTTTTAAACCTTGTTGCACCTGCGCTTCAGCAAAAGGCAATTGACCTGATTACGCTGACTGACGGAAAACTTACAGTTGACAAAGCATCTTTCCTTTCAACGCTTATCGTGCTTATTATCACATACGCAATTGCTGCATTATTTACATATTTTCAGGGACTTTTCGCTGCAAAACTTTCAACCGCAACGGTGAGAAAACTTCGTTTTGATTTATTCCACAGGCTTGTTAGATTGCCGATAAGATACACTGATACGCACAATCACGGCGATATCATGAGCCGAATGACAAACGACGTTGAAAACATTTCAAACACAGTTTCTGCATCTGTTGCGGCACTTATTTCGGCAGTTTTAAGCGTGCTGGGCTCTATTGTGATAATGCTCCTTTACTCCCCTCTTATGACTCTTATCAGTGTATTAACAGTTGTGCTGACAATAATTGTGAGCACTAATATGTCAAAATATATGCGTAAGTTTTATAAACAACAACAGGAAGTTTTGGGCGAAATGAACGGACACGTGGAAGAAATGGTAACAGGATACAAAACTGTTGTTGCTTTCTCAAAAGAGCAGAAATCAAAAGACGAATTCAATGACATTTCTTCACGTTTCAGAAAAGTTGCAATAAAAGCGCAGATTTTAAGCGGCTCAATGGGACCGTTGATGAACATTATTTCAAACCTGAGTTTTATACTTGTTGCACTTTCAGGTGCATATTTTGCTTTCAAAGGAAGCAATATCGGTGGTATTCTTTCTGAAAACGGCATAATCACCGTAGGTGTGATTCAGGCGTTTCTTCTTTATTCAAAACAGCTCTCACGTCCTATAAATGAAATTGCAAACCAATATGCACTTATCCAGAATTCAATTGCAGGCGCAGAAAGAATTTTTGCAGTTATGGACTCAGAGCCTGAAAAAGACGATGGCAAAGACCAATTCAAAGCAGAAAATGTACGCGGTGATATAAGCTTTAAAAATGTATGCTTCGGATATAGCGAAGAAAAGCAGGTGCTCAACAATTTCACTCTTGATGTAAAGCAAGGGCAGAAAATTGCCATAGTGGGTGCTACAGGCTCAGGCAAAACAACAATTGTAAACCTGCTCACTCGTTTTTACGATATCACAAAAGGCGAAATTACAATTGACGGCAAAAGTATTTTCGATATACCTAAAGATGAACTGAGAAAAACTATTGCAATTGTACTTCAGGACACTGTTCTTTTCAGCGAAAGCATCAGGCAGAATATTCTCTACGGTAAACTTGACGCTACGGAAGAAGAAATTATCACTGCTGCCAAAACTGCAAATGCAGAAAGGTTTATCACACGCCT
Source organism: Oscillospiraceae bacterium (assembly GCA_015066175.1). Taxonomy (GTDB): domain Bacteria; phylum Bacillota; class Clostridia; order Oscillospirales; family Acutalibacteraceae; genus SIG575. The sequence continues at coordinate 20,451 of SVOW01000005.1, read as the reverse complement.
TAAAGAATCTTATGACACAAAGCTTTCTGAAGGCGGCAGCAATTTAAGTCAGGGACAAAGACAGCTGCTTTCTATTGCAAGGGCTGTGCTTGCTGACCCGAAAATTCTTATTCTTGATGAAGCCACATCTTCGGTTGATACAAGAACTGAAATGAGAATTCAATCGGCAATGCTCAAGCTTATGCAAAACAGAACAAGCCTGATTATTGCACACAGACTTTCTACCATCCGCGATGCGGATAAAATTATTGTAATTGACAACGGCACAATTGCAGAAAGTGGAAATCACGAAGAACTGCTTGAAAAGAAAGGCTGTTATTACAGACTTTATAACAATCAGTTCGCAGGAATTGAAACATAAAATTACAAAACCTCCATCCTGAAGTGTTTCACTCAAGGTGGAGGTTTTTGTTATATGAACGTTTATAAAACTGCTTTTACAAGCTCGTTTGCAATAATTCCGTGGCCTTCTGCTGTGGGATGAACACCGTCACGTGTCCAGTAAGATGCAGGTGCTTTTTCCATTGCTTCATCAAATTTTTCCTGCAAAGGAATAAACGTAAGGTCAAATTTTTCCGCAATTCTTTTTGCTGCTTCAGCGCGAAGCTTTGTTTCCGGCATAAAATAATCCATATAATCATCAGTTGCAGTGCCGGGAGTTACAAAAGGTTCAAGAATGAAAATTTTGATTTCAGGCAATTCTTCCTTGATTTCTTCAATAAGCATAGAATAAATCTTTTCAAATTTAGGAGCTGCAACACCATTTTTATCGTGAATTTCGTGCCACACATCGTTGATGCCGATGAGAATGGAAAGATAATCAGGTTTCTGGTTTGTAATATCACGTTTGATTCGTGCATAAACATCAACAATCCTGTCTCCGCTGATGCCTTCGTTTATAAACTTAAATTTCTGCGGACACTGTGTGCCGATAATGGCTGCGGTAACAGCGGGGTAACCCATACCCATCGAATCTATGTCATCTCTGTTTCTGCTGCAATCTGTTATTGAATCGCCGAGAATAATAAATGTTTTCATTGTAAAGCACTCCTTAAAAAGTTTTCTATTTTTTCACGGTCTGAACTTACGTTACCCTGAACCATTTCAGGTTTTCCGCCGCCTCTGCCGTTTAATGCTGAATTGAAATCTTTTGCAATCTGCCTTACGTCTTCTGTACGTGAAGCGATTGTGTATTTGTAACCTGTTTCGTCCGTGCCGCTTAATACTGCAGCAAAAGTTACTTTGTCTGCAAGCAGGTCGCACATTTTTCTCACTTCATCAGGCATTAAATCTTTTTCAAAAACAACTTCAAGGCTGCCTGATAAGTCTTTGATTTTTTCAGCGAATGCATCAAGCTTGAATTTTGCAAGCTCATATTTCAGGTTTGCAATTTCGTCTTTCAGTTTCTGCACGCCATCTGCAATTTCAAGGGGTTTCAGAGCAAGCATATTTGAGAGTTTTGCCAATTCATCGTGTTTTGCAGAATAATCTTCAAAAGCCGCTTTACCTATCTGCATTGTGATTGATGAGCCTGCTCTTTTCTTTGAAATTGAAGTGATTTTCAAAGCACCGATTTCGCCTGTGTAATTAACGTGAGTGCCGCAGCAAGCGCACACATCGCAGCCTTCAATAGTCACAAGTCTTATCTGACCCGTTATTTCCTTTTTGCTTCTGAATTCAATATTTTCCGCTTCTTCGTGAGTGGGGAAAGAAGAAGTAATTTTTCTGTTCTGCCAGATAATTTCGTTGGTGATTTCTTCTGCTTTTTTAATCTGTTCAGGCGTGATAACCTTGTCAAGGTCAACGGTTACTGCTTCGTGCCCTACGTGGAAACCTACGTTTTCTACTCCGTAAAGTGAATGTGCAACTCCGCAGAAAATATGTTCACCTGAATGCTTCTGCATTATAAGAAATCTTTTATCAAAATCGATAATCCCGTGAACTTTTTCGCCGATTTCAAAAGGTTCTTTACAAACGTGGCACACATCGTCGCCTTGTTCAAAAACATATTCAATCTCTTTGCCGTTCAATGTGCCTGAATCTGCATCTTGTCCGCCACCTTCAGGAAAAAACACGGTTTTATCAAGGATAATGTTGAATCTGCCGTCTTCTGCTTTTTCGCAGGATACAACAACAGCGTCACATTCTTTTAAATATTGGTCAATGTAATATAATTTTTCTGTCACTTCTGTCACCTCCATAAAAGCATATCACAAATAAGCACAATAATCAAATAAATAATTGCATTTTTGTAAATTTTAAAGTTAACATTGAAAAATAAATATATATGTGATACAATATACGAGTTAAAATGTAATTCCGTATGGAAAGGAAGAAAATTAATGTCTTTATTATCAGCCATTTTTGGCGATTATTCAAAAAAAGAAGTAAAGAGAATTGAACCTATCAAGAAAAAGGTTTTAGCTCTTGAAGAAGAATACAAAAAACTTTCTGATAAAGAACTTCAGGCAAAAACTCCTGAATTCAAAGAAAGACTTGAAAAAGGTGAAACTCTCGACGATATTCTCCCCGAAGCATTTGCTGCCTGCAGAGAAGCATCAGACCGTGTGCTTGGCATGCGCCATTTCCCCGTGCAGATTGTGGGCGGCATTATCCTCCATCAGGGACGTATTGCGGAAATGAAAACAGGTGAAGGTAAAACTCTTGTTGCTACATTGCCTGCATACCTTAACGCACTTTCAGGCAAAGGTGTTCACATTGTTACTGTCAACGATTACCTTGCAAAGCGTGACTCTGAATGGATGGGCAAGCTTTACAGATTCATGGGCCTTTCAGTAGGCCTTATCATACACGGTCTTACAAACGAAGAACGCCGTGCTGCTTACAATGCAGACATCACTTACGGCACAAACAACGAAATGGGCTTTGACTATCTTCGTGACAATATGGTGCAGTATAAAGAGAAAAAAGTTCAGCGTGAACACAACTTTGCTATTGTGGACGAAGTTGACTCAATCCTTATCGACGAAGCAAGAACTCCCCTTATTATTTCAGGACGTGGCGATACTTCAACTGAACTTTACAAGCACGCAGACCGTTTTGCAAAGAGCCTTAAAATGGCAAAGGTTAAAGAAATTGACTCAAAGTCAAATGCAGAAGATGTTGCAGCAGACGGCGATTTTGTTGTTGACGAAAAAGCAAGAACAGCAACTCTTACAAAATCAGGTGTTGCAAAGGCTGAAGCATTCTTCCAGCTTGACAACCTTATGGATGCTGAAAACATGACAATCCAGCACCATATCAACCAGGCAATCAAGGCTATCGGCGTTATGACAAAAGACGTTGACTACGTTGTTAAAGACGGCGAAGTGCTTATTGTTGACGAATTCACAGGCCGTATTATGCTCGGCCGTAGATATAACGAAGGTCTTCATCAGGCTATTGAAGCAAAAGAAGGCGTGAAAGTTGAACACGAAAGCAAAACTCTTGCAACAATCACTTTCCAGAACTACTTCCGCCTTTATGCAAAACTTTCAGGTATGACAGGTACTGCAAAAACTGAAAGTGCTGAATTCCAGGAAATTTACAGCCTTGACGTTATCGAAACACCTACAAACAAACCTATTCAGCGTCAGGACCTTGACGACTCTGTTTACAAAACAGAAAAAGGCAAATACCTTGCTGTTATTGAACAGATTATTGAATGTAACCAGAAAGGTCAGCCTGTTCTTGTAGGTACAATTTCAATTGAAAAATCAGAAATTCTTTCAGCACTCCTTAAAAAGAGAGGCATCAAGCACGAAGTGCTCAATGCTAAATACCACGATAAGGAAGCTGAAATCGTTGCTCAGGCAGGTAAATACGGTGCGGTTACAATTGCAACTAACATGGCAGGCCGTGGTACTGACATTATGCTTGGCGGTAACGCAGAATACCTTGCAAAAGCAGAAATGCGCAAAATGCAGTATGATGAAGAGCTTATTGCTGAAGCAACAGGTTTTGCAGAAACTGATAACGAAGAAATTCTGAATGCACGTGAAGAATATACAAGACTTTATAAAAAATATAAAGCTGAAATTGAACCTGAAGCAGAAAAAGTAAGAGAAGCAGGCGGTCTGTTTATTATCGGCACAGAACGCCACGATTCAAGACGTATTGACAACCAGCTCCGCGGACGTTCAGGACGTCAGGGTGACCCGGGTGCAAGCCGTTTCTACCTTTCACTTGAAGATGACCTTATGCGTCTTTTCGGCGGTGAAAGACTTTCAAATATGATGGATATGCTCAAAACTCCTGAGGATATGCCCATCGAAAACAAGATGATTTCAAAATCAATCGAAAACGCACAGAAACGTGTTGAAGGTCAGCACTTTGCTTCACGTAAACACGTGCTTGAATACGACGATGTTATGAACCGTCAGAGAGAACTTATTTACGAACAGAGAAATAAAGTTCTCGACGGCGAAGAACTTAAGCCTTCAATTATGGGTATGCTTGAAGAATGTATCACAGAATCTGCTGACTTCTATTGCCCTGCTGCAAACGAAAAAGCAGACTGGAACATTCCCGGCCTTAAAGATAAATTTAAGGGCTGGCTCACAAATGAAGATGACTTTGAAGATATCAACGAACTTTCAACAGAAGATATCAAAGAAACTCTCCTTGAAAGAGCAAAAGATTTGTATGAATCACGCGAAAAAGAAATGGGCGACGAGCTTATGCGTGCTCTTGAAAGAATGGTGCTTCTGCGTAACGTTGACACAAAATGGATGGACCACATCGATGCTATGGAAGAACTCAAACGTGGTATCGGCCTTCGTGCTTACGGTCAGCAGCAGCCTATCATCGCTTACAGAAACGAAAGCTTTGATATGTTTGAAGAAATGCGTATTTCAATCCGCGAAGATACAGTGCGTCAGATGCTTACAGTAAGAGTAAGAACAGAAGAAGAAACCAAACGTGAACAGACAGTTAAAGTAACTTCTGAAACAAGTTCATCTTCTGACGGCACAGTTAAAAAAGAGCCTGTAAGAAACAAAGGAAAAAAAGTAGGCCCTAACGACCCCTGCCCTTGCGGAAGCGGCAAAAAGTATAAAAAGTGCTGCGGTGCAGTTTAAAAAACAGAAAGGCTGTATCAGAGTGATACAGCCTTTTTTCATAGGAGGATAAATATGAGTTACAGATTTCGTGAAAACACTGACGAAAAAGTTTACGATTGCAGAGAAAACTGCCGAATGTACCTTTACAGAAACGTAAACCTTGATGACTATAAAGCATATATTGAAAAGCTCACAAACTGCGGTTATGTTGTTTTAAACAAAAACATTTTTGCTGACAACCATTACACAGCATTGAAAGGTGAAAAGGAAATCAGTGCATATTTCACTTCCTGCGACAGCACTTTGCGTGTGACTGTTGCGGACGATGCACGTTTCCCTGATTTTGAAAAAAAGGAAATCTCCAAAATCACAGACCCTTGTTTTTATATGTTTGAAAACGACCATACATATATCGACTGCGGAATGTGCCTTATAACGCAATGCTCAGACGGCAGCTTCTTTGTTGTTGACAGCGGTCATTATCTGCAGTTTAACGATAACGACAGAATCTATAATTTCATGCGTGAAAGGACTCCTGCAGGGCAGAAAGTTATTGTCAGCGGTTGGCTCGTAACTCACGCACATTCCGACCACATATCAAAGCTTTTTGATTTTTTGAGATATAACCGTTACGATGTTGAAATTGAAGCCATTTATTCAAACCTTATTTCAAATGACTATGCATCAAGTGAATGGGGCGTTGAAGAAAAAGGTCTTGCGGAAAAATTCTTTTCGCTTCTTGAAAGATGCGAAGATATCAGAAAAGTCAAACTCCACAGCGGACAAAAATTTTATGTGCGTGATTTGTGCTTTAACGTGCTTTGCACTCACGAAGACGTTTACCCCGAAGAAGTGACAGAATATAACGATTCTTCACTTGTTGTGATGATGACTGTAAACAATTGCCGTGTGTTTATTCCCGGAGATGCGTCAGGAAAAGAAAGCAAGGTTTTAGTTGAGCGTTTCGGTGAAAACCTTGAATGCGATGTTGTGCAGGTTTCTCACCACGGTCACAGAGGTCTTCTTTCAGATTGTTACGAGCTTTTGAAAGGAAAGCTTGCGCTTTTCCCCATAACACAGATTAAGTTTGACGAAGCAATGCCGAAAGTGCCTGCAAACAAAGTTGCAATAGATATGGCAGACGAATATTACGTTTCTTCAAACGGAACAATTGTTGTGCCCCTACCCTACAAAAAAGGCGCTGTGACAACTTTGCCTGACGAAACTTTTGAAGATTTCGGCAAAATAAAACGTATGTGGGGTTACGATTACACAGACGAATATAAAAAAGAAATGTACGAACTTTATCTTAAAAACGGCGGCAAAGAAGAAAGCCTTTATCTGCCCGTAAGATACAGCGGAACATTTGAAATGTAAAAGTTAAAATCTCCGGTTTAAGAAAACCGGAGATTTTTTGTTAAACAAGTGATTTGCCTTCCCACTCTTCGTCAGGCTCTGTGCCGAGAAGTTTTGCAATTGTGGGCGCAATATCCATAATGTTGACATCTTCTATAATTTTACCTTCGGGGAATTTTTCACCGCAGATAATAACAGGAATTAGCATATCTTCAGGCATATCGCTTCCGTGTGTTCTGTCGTGACCGCCGTGGTCAGCAGTGATGATGAAAGTGTATTCATCGCCTAATTCAGCCATGATTTTTTTAATATTATCCCAACTGTTCTGCATTGCAGACATATATTCTTCACTCATCCAACCGTATTTATGCCCTGCCCAATCTGTATAGCCAAAATAAAGGAAAGTAAAATCAGGTTCATACTCTTTTGCATAACTGATAAGCTCATCTGTAAGCTTTTCACCCGCTTCAAGATAACCGATTCTTCTGCCTGCATAAAAACAAGCGTGAGCAAGTGAATTTGGCCTTGATACATCGCGGATTTCTTCCCAGTTATAGAAAAGCGCACACTTTTTGTCTGCCTTTTTCAGCACCTCACAAAGCCCGTCAATCGGTCTTACCTGAGGCATATAAGTGTTTGTGGTAGTGCCGTGCCGAGCAGGTGTTACGCTGTGAAAAAGCGAAATATGGCAAGGCAGTGTCACAGATGGAAAAACTGTCTGCGCAGACATTGTGTATGTTGATTTTTTAATAATTTCCTGAGCATTTTCAATGTTTGTCAATGAATCGGGACGCATACCGTCAACAAGAATTAAAATTGTTTTCATAACTGACACTCCTTATAAAATTCATTCAGTATACAGCAAAATCGGTCCGTATAATCCGCCTGAAACAAAATCTTTTGCATAGTTGAGCTCTGTTTCAAAATAGGGCGATAATTCTTTTATATCCCATTTATCAAAATAATCTGTGCAGACATATTGATTTGCTGATGTATTTGTTACAACTATTTTCAGATTGTTGTTTTCAGCAAGCAGACCTTCGGGAATTTCAAATCTGTAGTGAGACATAATTTTTTCACCGAGATTTTTACCATTCAGATAAAGCTCTGCTGCAAAATGCACTTCTCCCAGGTCAATTATGCCTTGTTTGCCGACTTTATCTGCAGGAAGAGTAAATGTTGTTTCGTAAACACCGCTTCCAGAATAGGAATCACCCGCTACTTTTTTCCAATCGCCTGAATTTATCAAAACAGGTTTGTCAGAATGATTTATTGTTTCAAATCCGTTTTCATCAAAACAAATTTCTTTTTTCTTGTAAAAAAGAAATTCATCTGAAAGGCGGAATATGTTTCTGAAATCTTTTTTATTTTCTGCTGTAAATTTTTCGTCCGTAATCAGAATTACTGCCGTTTCGCCTACAGCAAGAGAAAGATTAAGAATATTGTTTTCAGTTTCAAAACGCTGCAAATTGCCTTTTTCCAAATCAAGTAGATAACCGCTTTCTGAATCAATATGCACGCGATAATCTCCGTCTTCGCCATTTTCGCGGAATAAAACAAACAAATCTGCATTTTCGGTTTTTCTGTGCATTGCACGCAAACCTTTGCCGTCAACCCGGATTACAGGTGTAACATCAGAAAGGTTATGTGTAACCTTTCCGCCACCCTTTATAAAGCGATTGAGAATGTTCTGAATTTTTTCAGGCACAAAAGCATTTTCGGGTATAACAATATGCTTGTATGATGCTCTGCCAATTTTCAGACAGCCATTGTCAATTCCTTGCGAGGTTTCTATAACATCATCGTCAACAATATCAAAATCTACCATCATATCTTCAAGCTGTCTGCCGAGAAAATCAAATTCCCCTGCCACAGACTCAGCTTTCAGACCACCGTGGAAATCGTGAACAGGATAATAAAGTGCTGTTTTGTAAACTCTTTCTCCCAACGAAGATATATAAGACAATCGTTCAACATAACGGTTAAAGCCAGAAAGAAACTTGTAATACGGCTGATTTTCTGTGAAAACAGGAAGCTCCTGCGCAAGCAGTTGCCCTTTACGTCCCAGGGGAAAATTAAACAAGTTGAATATATTAATTGAACGTACCGCCTGATATCCCACAATATATCTCATAATATCGTACGAAACTGCAGCTCCTGTTACGCCTAAAATTTCGCTCATAGCAATCTTTGTACCGTTTTGTGCTGCAGCAGAAGAAGCATATCTTGGAAAAAATCCGTTATAACCGTTGAAATCATCTTTTTCTTTTATTTTATCTTCAGGGTAAATCTGCCTTTTTATCACATCAACTCCGGGAATATCCATACATCGCAGTGAGCGCATAAGATTGAAATTTCCGCCACCTCTGATGCAACCCATAGGGCTGTGGTCCATATCCATATGACCTGTGAATGCGATATTGTTTTCATTTGCCCATTTTTTGCAGGGAAGCAGAAAATTATTGCAGAACATTTTACTGCACAAATCATACCAACCATATAATATGTGAATATTTTCTTCTGTTGGTGCAACTTTACCTGCAATCAGCGGCAGATAAGGTATAACAGAATCGCCATATAAATTTTCATACGCGTCTGCCAAATCTTTATTGAATGAATCAGGCGATACTTTCGGCTCGTCTGTAAAAACAGCCGTAACATTTTTGCCAAGTGCATTTTTTAACACTGACGCATATTTTTCATGAGTGATTTTTATAAAATATTCTGTTGAATTTTTGTTTAATAAATCTGGATAAGCAGAATTTTCTTTTTCTGCAACATATTCGTTTACAACAGCATTTTCCTTAAACACATAACCTTCTTCGATTATTTCTTTGTTATTCAAAAAGCACGCCAAAACATAAGCTTTTGTCTTTTTATAAACTTCACCTGCTGAAAAAGAACGGTCGTAAGTTTTCAGCACCTGCCTTGAATATTCAGGGTGGTCTTCGATAACTTTTCCGCAAGCACTGCCTGAAGGCCATCCGCCCTCATCGTAAATCCAGCACTGCATGCCAAGATCTTTACCTTTTTCCACAGCATACGCACACAACTGAAAATATTCTTCAGAGAGATAATCGGGCTCAAAGTTTGTGGACATACTGTCAGGTCGGAAATTTTTCGGCTCTGCAAGAATATAAAAAGCCCTTATGCCCAGCTTTTGCATTTCCTTAAGCTGAGCATCTATAATTCCCTGAGTGCAGACGTCATTCCACACCCATACATATACAGGTGCACATGAAACATCAGGTGATATGAAATTTTTTATATCAAAATTTTCATTGTTTTCCATTTTTCAGTCATCCCTAAAAATCAGATATCTGCATTGTATTTATTCTGCTTTTTTAATTTATTTACAAAGCACACCAGCGCCGCAATCATTATCACATAAATCACAGCAAGCAGAATAGGATAAACTTTTATACCGAATAAACCGCTTATAAGGCTGACCATTGGAGGTGCAAGCATAACGCCAATGTAAGCAAAGGCTATCTGCGAACCCATAATTGACTGCGACACTTCTTTGCCGAAATTGTGTGGTGTAAGGTGTATCATATTGGGATAAATTGAGCCGTTGCCTAATCCGATGAGAAACAAACCTACCACAGAAACAACCCCCGGCAAGGGCAGAAGCATAATTATAATTGCAGGCGCAAGAATTGCAGAGCCAATGCCGATGCGTTTCCACGTGCTGATTTTTTCCGACAGCAAACCTGAAACAAAACGTCCCACAGACATTCCCACATAATATACGGTAAGTGCAAGTGCACCGTCTTTTGTCTGAAAACCTTTTTCAGTTACAAGATATGTACTTCCCCACACTCCGCAGGCATATTCAATGGCATTTGTTGCAAGCATAATAACCCACACAAGGCGGACTTCCGACCTTTTTGCCATCTGCATAAAAGTGAGATTTACGTTTTCTTCTTCACCATTCTGCTCTGTAGAAGAAGTTTTTTTCCACAGAGGAAGAGAAATAACAAGCAACACAGTAATTGCCAACTGCACAAAGAAAGCATAACGATACCCGCTTCGCCAGCCTGTATTACCTAATGCCTGCGACATAAGATAAGGGCTGAGGCTCACCCCAACGCCATAAAAGCAATGAAGAAAATTCATATGACTTGCTTTAAAGTGCAGAGCAACGTAGTTATTAAGACCTGAGTCAATTGCACCTGCACCGAGGCCGAGAATAACAGCCAGCGGTATCATAACCCAGAATGACGGAGCGAAAGAAAAGCCCATCAATGCAGCTGCAGTCATTGCTGTGCTGAAAGCAGTGACTTTAGCAGTGCCGAGTTTGTTGAGGATTCCTGCACTGAACATACTTGATAACACAGTGCAGCCTGAAATAATAAAAGTGAGAACACTGACCATCTCAACGGGAATATTAAGCTCTCCGTGAATAGCTGGCCATGCAGAGCCGATAAGTGAATCAGGCACTCCAAGACCTATAAAAGCAACATAAATAACGACCAATAAAAAAGCCATAATACCTCCGTAGTTTATCTGATTTCCAAAATGTTTTTTATAAATTAAAAATTGTATTACCTGTAGTTTAATTTACAGGCAATAATTATACCAAAACAGACAAGAAAATGCAACAAAAAGTCCCCATCAAATTGATGGGGCGAAAATCATCCGAATCTTTGCTCAAGATATGGAAGTTTTGAGGGATTATTTACACACAGTTTATAAGTTCCGCCGTTGCGGAGTGTTATCTGATAAACATACGGATTTATTCCTATTCTTGTTTTACCTCCGCTGATAATATCGGAAACATTAATTCGCAATTTTTCTTCACCGTTTTCAAGAGCACTTCCGAGAAAACCAAAAGCTACTCTTACAGCCTTGCTTTTTTTGTAAAATATTATTTCTGTTGCAGTAATGCAAATATCTCCTATTTCGTTGTGTCCGTCAGGATAAACTATATTAACACCAAACTTTTCCTGAACATTGTTATATAAAGCAGTCGGCTGAGATGCAGCAGGCTGCTGATAAACATTGGATTGCTGATATGTATTTGGCTGCTCATAAGCATAAGATTGTTTATTTGCATTCTGAACTACTGCAGTTCCGCATTTGTAGCAAAAACAAGCATCATCATTTATTTGGGTGCCACACTTAGAACAAAACATAATTATTACCTCCCTTTTGTAGTAGTATAACCTCTTCCGATTTTACAGTCAAGAAATCTCCATTTGATGGGGCTTTTTAAATTATTTGTGACGCAGAATAAAACGTAGAAAATTGTTTTTCAGAATTTTAATCTGTTTCAGTTATGTCATCTTTATATGAAGACCAACCCATTTTGCCATACCACACAACAAACCTGCCGAAATCCTGCCAATTATCATAAACTGCAGAATCAACAAGCCTGAGTGTGATTTCCTTTTTCTCCAATGGTTGATATTCGTTGACATAAATCTTTTGGAAATAATCGTGAAGATTATATTTCAAAGAAATTTTGTGCTCTTTATCATTTGGTCTTCTGATTATGGCTTTCTGATAAGATAAAAGGTCATTATAAATATCTTCAGGGATATTGAATTGTTTCAGAAAAATTTCCGTTTCTTCAAAGAACAAATCAAGTTTTTCCAGAATTCTCAACGACATATATTCGCTTTCTGTCCAGTTGATATCACCGCTCGGTTTGAATACAAGAGCCTTGTTTTTCTTGCCGAGAGAAATATTTTCAGTTTTATTCTTTATTTCATGGTAAAGCTCCGAAACAAATAAATCTTTGTTATTTTCAAAGAAATCAAGGGCTTTATCGTAAAACACATCGTATCTTATGCCCATTTCATAATAAAGATATATGGCAAAAGCTCTTAAAAAACCGCTTCCGTGAAGTGTTTTGGCCAACCAGCAAAACATAGTTGATTTTATCCACATTTCCCTGCTCATTGTGTTTGTTTCAACAATAATATTGTTATATTCAGGTATATCAAAAGAGCTTACGCTTGCGTGGTCTCTGAGCATCTCTTTTCGTACTGTTTTTATGCCGTGTTTTTCTATATAACTTTTTTCGTTCATTCTTGCATTAGGCAAAACTATGCACGAATAAACATCAAAAACAAAATGCTGTCCGATTTCAAAAAGTGTCGCCATTCCTGAAGTAAAGCTTTCGTAAGTTTCACCCGGCATGCCAAGTATAAATTCCGAATAGCATCTCATATTTTCCTTGTGGTAAGATGCCAGTAGTTCTTTATAAAAATCAAGGGACAGATTTTTTCTTCCGATATTTTCAAGCACCACAGGCGACAGACTCTGGAAAGACAAAGTCGCACCGATTCTGTCCAGATTGCAGTCCTTCAGTTTTTTTACAATAGCAAACACATTTTCAGACTTGTTTTTAGCATAATTCCAACGAACTCTTTCGGGATAACCCGTTTCATTTTTTATTTTAATAAGTTCATCAACAAGTTCAAGGTCCCGGTCATTTAATCCGAAATTAGCATCTGCTCCCCACACAAAGGCAATTTTGTGGTCACTTAACCATTTTATTTCTTTCACAAGCCTGTCAAAAGGTGCAAATCTGATTTTTGATTTTGCATCTGCCCAATCGCAATATGCGCAACGATATGCACAGCCACGGCTTGATTCTATAGTGGCATTAAATGTAGTATCAGGGTGTTTTTCGATAATATCGTCAAACCATCCGTCAAGATAAGGTGACGGATAATCCAATGTTTCCTGCGCAACCGATGCAGTTCTTGAATATTCTCCTGACTTCTTTCTGAATGAGATATTTGCAACATCGTCAAAAGGTTTGTCAAGAACATATGCTTCCAACAAATTTCTGATAGTTTCTTCGCCCTCGCCATGGCACAGAACATCTATAAAACTGTTTTCTTCAAGCAAATCAAAGCTGTCGCCAACTTCGTGTCCGCCGAAAACCATCATACAATCGGGGAATTTTTCCTTTACTTTCTTTGCAAGAGCCTTGTTGTATTCAGTGTTCCAACTATAGCAGGAAAATCCGACAAAAGAAGGACTATCCATTCGTGAAACAACATTATCTATGTTTTCACGATAAAAAATAAATTCTTTGAAACAACAATTTTTTCTTACAGTTTCGCTCCTGAAAGCCGACGCCACAAGAACACCTGCAGTATATGGCAGATACGCACTTTTACCTTTTATATCAGCAGTAATATCTGCCTGAACAAAGTAAATATTTTTCATCACTGTCCCTCCCTCGGCTGATAAAAAATCTATTATGATGATATCACTTAATTTAAATGTTGTCAACTTGACTTAACCTGATAACAATGATATAATTTCCTTGTTTTATTCAAGTTTTATTCAGGAGGTTAACAGGGATGTTTGAATCTCTCACAGTTATAATTCCTGCATCCAACGAAACACAGACACTGACAGACACAGTTAACGGTGTGTTGGCATCAGGTGCATATGATGATATATCGCGAATTGTGTTGTTTCTGAAATCTAAAAATTGTCCAAGTGCGGAAGTTTCAAAAAAACTTATCGAAGAATCAGACTGCAAGAAAATAGAAATCGTAATCCAGAAAACCGATAATTACCAATCAGCATTTATGGAAATTCCCCATCTTGTGAAAAGTTCCCATTTTCTTGTCCTTGTTTCTGACGGCGAAATGGACCCGCGGACAATCGAAGACCTTGTGCCTATTGCAAAAGAAAAACCCCACGCTGTTGTTTGCGGTTCAAAATGGCATAAAGATTCTGTTGTGGAAAACGCTTCTTTCATACAAGCTATCGGCAGCCGTACAATTAACAAATTTGCAGCAATTATGTTTGGGGTAAAAGCAACTGATATTTTTTCAATTTTTCAGATATACCCCCTTGAATTATACAAAAAAACAAACGCAAGTATCGCTGAATTTACTCTCAAACCTTTACGTCTCGGCGTGGAATACATTGAAATTCCCACAATATACAAAAGAGAAAACGGCAGAGAAAGCAACTTTAATTTTTCAGGTTTTTTTAAAATGGGATTAGGCTATCTGAAAACCATTTTCAAAGTAAGATTTATCCCGAAAGATAAACTCTGATATTTAGTTTAAATATTATAATAATCATTTAAAAGAGGAATTGTAATGACTGATATCCGCACTGATGAATATGCAAAAAGTCTTTCGCGTCTTATTCAGATTGAAACTGTTTCAACATTTAATCAGACCGACAAAACAAAGTTTTATGATTTTCACAACGCACTCCGCGAAATGTTCCCTGAACTTTTTGAAGTTTGTACATTTGAAAATTTTGACGGCAGTTTTTTAATGCGTTGGAAAGGCAAAACTAACAAAGAGCCTGTTATGCTGATGAATCACCATGATGTTGTTGAAGCGACAGGCAATTGGACTCATTTGCCTTTTGGCGGTGAAATTGCAGAGGGAAAACTCTGGGGACGTGGCACTCTTGACACCAAAGGCGGTTTATGGGCAATGATGCAGGCTGCCGAAGAATTAGCCAAAGATGGATTTATTCCTGAGCGAGATATTTACTTTTTGTCTGCTTGCACTGAAGAATGTGCAGGAGAAGGTGCAGACACAATATCACGTGAACTTGAAAAACGCGGACTTCGTTTCCATCTGATTCTTGACGAAGGCGGTTATATTCTTGAAGAGCCTATTGCAGGTGCAAAAGGTAAATTTGCAGTAATCGGTTTAGGTGAAAAAGGCTGCGCCGATTTAAAATTCATAGCACGTTCAAAGGGCGGTCACGCTTCAATTCCGCCTAAAAATTCACCGCTTGTACGCCTTGGCAAATTTATGGCTGCAGTTGAAAAGAAAAATCTTTTTGAAACTAAAATGGCGCCTATCATTCACGCCACTTTCGATAGCCTTGCAGGGTCCATGAATGGGCCTTTAAAATTTGTGCTTAAAAATTCAAAAATATTCAAGCCCTTGCTTATAAATGTTATGCCTATGGTTTCAGGTGCAGCAGGTGCAATGCTCCGCACTACAGTTGCATTCACAATGGCATCAGGCTCGGAAGGCACCAATGTTTTACCACAGGAAGCATGGGTAATTGCAAATATGCGTTATTCACACCATCAGGGCGGCAAATCAAGCATTGAAGCAATCAGGAAACTTGCAGAAAAATTCGACATTGAAACTGTTGTGCTTGACCCGGGTGTTGACTCCCCTATCTCTAGCCACGAAAGCGATGCATACAAGCTTATCGACAAGGCTGTGTCAAATGTTTTCAAAGATGTGAAAACCACTCCGTATATTATGACCGCTGCAAGTGACAGCCGTTTTATGTGGAGATTAAGCGAAAACTGTTTGCGTTTTGCTCCTTTCAGCATTACTGACGAGCAGTTGGAAAGTGTGCACGGAATAGATGAAAATGTGGATTTATCCTGCCTTGCCCCTGCAGTTGATTTTTACCGTTACATAATCACAAATGCCTGAAGAAAAGGGTCTGTAAAAAACATAAAAAACTAATGGCAACATCGTAGGGGCGTCGTTTCGGCGCCCGCGAAATTTTCAGCAGATTTATGACGGGACGGGAGACCCATCCCCTACGATACAGCCGTAAATATACGATAAATTATAATTTGAATGCAAAGTGCATAGTGCAGAGTGCAAAATTGCGGGTGGGCAAAGCCCACACCCAAACATAATAGCGTCGCAGACCCGAAACTCTGCATTTTGCATTCTGCATTTTGCACTAAATTATAATTTGCTTGTCAAATTATAATTTATGCGTATGTTTTCGGTCAGTCTCTCCTTACGTTTTCAACATTTATTGACATAAAATCGTTTTAATGATATACTTACGGCAATATCTTTCTGAAAAGAGGTTGTTTTATGGAAAGTAAAGAATTAAGGAAGTATTTTCTTTCAGGTTCATTCTCCTTGTGCATATTCGGAATAGTTGCTACAGTTATTTCTGCACTGTGGTTAATATTCAGGCTGTCTTTTGATATTGGCCTGACAAAAATCTATCTGCTTGAAATTTTACTTCTTTGTGTAGGACCTATACTTGTTTTTATAACTCTGAAAAACACAATAAAAACATTTTCTTTGCTTTCAAAACTCAAACGTAATAATTTAATCAACAACATTTATCGTTCTTTTTCTGATACATCTTCAAATATTTATTACAATCAGAAAGAAATTATCATTTCCGATTATTATCTTTTCTTAAAAGATGTGGTAGACATTATCCCTCATCATCAGATTACACAGATTTATACTGAATATATCACAAACGATAAAAAGCAGATAACATGTGTTCAACTGTTTTGCGATACCACTCAAAAGAAAAAAATAAGAATTTTCCAAAACATTAAAAACCCTGATGTGCTTGTGCATTTTGCAGAAAAGATGAGACAAAAAAATCCGAATATAGTATTCATATTAAAATAAAAAAGTTCACCCTGACATTTCATCAGGGTGATTTTTTATATCATACCACTTAACGAATAAGCGAAATAAACAACTGTTATACTGCCTCAAAAATTTTTGATTATTCTCTGACCTTTTTGTTTATATAAATTGCGTAAGCAACAGGAATCACCACAAGAAATACAGGTGCTATGTACATCGACATAGTGTTTTCAACATTAAACACAGACAAAGAATTTACCAGCGAATGTGTTATAATGCACGGCACAAGGGATTTGCTTTTATGAAACAGAATAACAAACAGATAGCCTATTGAAGTTGCATAACATATCTGAATCAGAGTAGGAATCAGCTCTGCACCATTTATCAGGTTAACAATGTGACCTGCTCCGAAAGTAACAGCACTTACAATTATGGCACTTTTAACATTTGTCTTTGCCATCATTTTAAACAAGAATCCCCTGAAAATAATCTCCTCTATAAAGCCGATATTAATCATAGTTAAACTGTGAAAAACTATCTCACTTGATGAATTGTTAATATTAAACCCATTCCACAAATTAACTGTTATAATAACTAACAATGGTATAAAGTATAAATATTGTTTTGCGTTTTCAATCTTTTTAAGTCCGTAATATGATGTTCTTTTTAACACTACCATTAAAACTATCAAAAACGCAGATAATATCGTATTGGCAATAAAACTGACACAACTTGTATAACCGAAATTCTGAACACACACAGAATTAACCACAAGGTATATGATTATCAGCAACATACAGAATAATGTTTCATGCTTTTCAAACAATTTTTTCATAAAACCACCACACACTTTTCATTTACATTTAAATTATACCATTACAAGCCCTAAACTGCAACAAAAATCCCCACCGAAAAATCGGAAGGGATTTAACAAAAAGATGAACTGAATATTACACTTTCTTTTTCATCAAACCATGCTTATTACAATAAATATATAAATCTCCCTTTCCTCGTAACTGCATTCGTGTGTCGGCATTTCCTTCGGGATAAAACTTCACAAACTGCACTCTGTCGGTCGTTAAATATGCAATAAAAGAAATGTAATGCTCTTTTGTCATATCGTGGTTTATGCTTATAAAATGCTCATTCTCAACATTTTCTATTGTTATTCTATGATTCTCATCTGTTTCTTCTGCTTCAAGAGGAGGAAGTGTGAGGCCACAACAACTTACAAGAGTATTCCCAGTAGTTCGTATAATATTTCCACACAAAGGGCACACATAAAACTGTGAATGCAGAATATTTGAAGAAACATTTTTATTTATAATGGTATCACCTGACATCAATTCCATTACTGAAACTCCCAGAGCCTTTGCTAAGGGCTCAATTAAGGATATATCAGGCAATCCTTTTGCTGTTTCCCATTTTGAAACAGTTTTGCTGCTGACACCGAGTATATCTGCCAACTGTGTTTGCGTAACGCCTTTTTTCTCGCGAAGAGCTCTGATTGTTGGTCCTGTTATATAAATATCCATATAAATCACCTCTTTATGCAATAATTATAATACCTTAACAACATCACTGCAACCTACTTTTCGTAGACATAAAAATCCCCACTGATGCTTGAATAAGGCTTTTCCTTGAGGAGAAGCTCCGTCGTAAGACGATGATGAGGTGTAGGTTGCATAAGCAACCGTTATTTTAATAAAAATATAAATTCCCCACCTCATCCGTCTTTGCCTTACGGCAAATCCACCTTCCCCTCAAGTGGAAGGCAAAAACTCCCCATCGATTTCTCGATGGGGATTGAAATTTTTATGCTACGAAACGAATTCGTGGAGAATTACATTTCTTTGCTTGTTGTCTGTGGGGGCAGTCAGCAAAGTGGAGAAATTTTTAGTTATCTCTGCAATCTTGACTAGTCAACAAACGATACCACCAATTTGTGGTTAAATTTGCATATTTTTCATCGACTGATTTTAATGCATTTTTGAACAATTCTTCCCAATTGTGTTCATCTATCTCTGCGAACATATGAGATATATTACTCGGCTTTCCTGCAGATTTTTTTGCCAATATCCGCGTCTCCTCATACGTTAAAGATTTTACCAAATAATATCTCGAAGAAAAGTCTTTATTCCAAACTTCGTCAAAAAGAACGACGGGACTATTTGATGGTTTCCATATACCAACCACTTGTGAGGTCATCTGTTCACGGTCAATTTCAATCGTAAACAAAGCCACAAAATTATCATACACATCTTGATTATTTATCAAGTCCATAAAACCACCTCTTAATTTGTATTATAACAAAAACAAACATCATTTACAATAGACACAAAAATCCCCTTGGATTGCTCCAGGGGGATTCATCAATTTATTATGCCATAAAACGAATTCGTAGAAAATTACATTTCTTTAATAGCTGCCTAAAATATGAAAAATAAAGGTGAAAGCGCTTGTCTGGTATCTCCTAATCACTCCGGAGTAGCTGCCATAGAGTAGATCAGACACCCTTCAACAGTTAATGTAACCGGGCTGTTATCCGCACAGATTTGTACGAATCCCTTTGACATCAACTTTTTCCAAAAATCAGGTTTATTGGAGTCTACTACAACCGTTTTTAGCATCGGAACGCCGTTTATTGTCTCTTCTGCCAGTTCTCTGCTGGAGTATACGCATGTGAAAGGAATACCATGATCTTGCATTTTTATAGGATTGTCTTTGTAATCTGTAATAATATAAAACGGATTATGCTTCAGCCAATCTGCTACCATGCATAGTACGAATCCACTGTTTGCACGCTTGACTTCTTGAATATATTCCGGATAACCGTCTACAGAACAAGCCCTCGTCACAAAAACAACAGACAACAACTCTCTCAAAGACAAGTCTTTTACATCGTCTTTTGTTAACGAAACACCGGATCTTATCGAAGAAAAAATGTATTTTTCTTTCTGGGCATCAGACAAAATATCTTCTACAATATTTAGTTGAAGCATTGCCTCCATCACTGGTTGATCAATGCTGTCACAATGAGGAGTAACGGAAAGCGGCAACATCTGTCCGTCAGGAGTAATCAAAGAAGCTTTTACAAAACGATCCCTTGGAATTTGGTCAAACAAGCGTTTAGCAAGCTGGTCTAATTTTCCGGTATCATTCTGAATCCAGGAAAGCTCATTTTCACGAAGTCTGAATAATGCAATTGCATAATTTTCGCTCATACAATTTGTAATGTCAAAAAAACGACGACACATCAAATCAAACAACTGAATATAATATGCACCATCCAATTTTAAGATGACATAAGGCGGGTCTGCACTTATTGCTCTGTTTTCAAAAATCACCTGATTTTCGTTAACATTATTTTGCGTCTTGTTTTCACTTATGTTAGTTTTAGCTTTATTATTGGTTTTAAACAAATCAAATAGTCCCATAAAAACCACCTCTTAAAATTTATTATATCACTTCAAACCAATATTTTCAACAACCAATACAACAAATCCCCTTGGATTGCTCCAAGGGGATTCATTAATTCATTATGCTACGAAACGAATTCGCGGAGAATTACATTTCTTTGATAGCTGCCTGTGCAGTATAGCATCAAGGGATGACTTTTTACCACACTTACCAACGGTTGTGATTATACCATTCTGATTTTCGTTTTTCAATAGGTTCGGGAAATATTGTTGTAATTCAGTCAAACCGATTAC